>CAUVYH020000009.1:0-140308 GCA_963556065.3 Bacteroidales bacterium | reverse complement strand
TTTTAACCCGAATATCGTATTGCGCCCTGAAAGGGCAGCTTAATCTGTTTTCAGGTACTGGAACTGTTGAAATAATACTTCTTTGTGAAAATCTAATGGCCAAAGCCTTAAAATAATGGGATTTCTCGCGTTCGCTCGAAATGAAAAAACCCCTGCTTTATTAGCTTATTGTATTTTGCACAACGCATTTATACCACTGTTTTTTGTAAGTTTGCATAAAAATTATCAGATATGAATTGGATTCATCACCGTTTAATTACCAAAGAAGTCAAGGTTGGAGATCTGGGTATCGGAGGCAAAAACCCGATCCGAGTCCAGTCGATGACTAATGTGAACACACTCAACACCGATGCCGTAGTTAAACAAACCATCGAGCTGGTCAACGCGGAGTGTGAATTGGTTCGAATTACGGCTCCCGGAATTGCAGAAGCTGAAAATCTGAAAACGATTAAAAAGAAATTGCGTTCGATGGGTTATCCTGTTCCGTTGATCGCCGATATCCATTTCAGTGCCAAGGCCGCTGAGATAGCTGCCCGATATGTGGAAAAGGTGCGAATCAATCCGGGCAATTACGCCGATAAAAAACAGTTTAAGCAACTTGATTACACCGATTTGGAATATAACTTCGAACTGGAGCGGATTTCGGAACGAATCAAACCGTTGATTGAGATTTGCAAGCAGGAAGGAACAGCGATGAGAATTGGGGTCAACCATGGTTCTTTATCCGACCGGATTATCAGCCGATACGGCGACACTCCGATGGGAATGGCCATGTCGGCACTCGAATATGCCGAAGTTTGCCTATCGTTAGGATACGATAACCTCGTCTTTTCCATGAAATCGAGTGATGTAAAGGTGATGATTTATTCCACCCGTCTGTTGGTGAACCTGTTTCATCAAAAAGGGATGAATTTCCCTATCCATATCGGCGTTACCGAAGCGGGAGCCGGGGCAGACGGACGAATTCGTTCCGCCGCAGGCATTGGGGCACTTCTCTCCGAAGGAATTGGCGACACTATCCGCGTTTCGCTTACCGAAAACCCTATTTCTGAAATTCCGGTGGCACAGCAAATCATTCTTCCATTTTCTTTGGAGGTCTCTAAATTTGTGGACACACCCCTATTTGTCAAACCGATCTATTCCAATCACAACCCGTTTGAATATTCGCTCCGAACATCCCATCTTTTCTCCGGACGAGCCGTTATTGTATCGAATAATACGCTCATTCGTAATGAAGATCTATCGCCGGAGGCAATTCACAATTTTTCAAAAATTGAGATCAACTCAGATGTTGAAGGCGTTTTGAAGGAAGGAAAAACAACTACACCATTGATTCTTTCCTCTAATTCTGAAATTCCGATTCAACAAGTAAAAGATTATGTCAGAACACATCTTTTTGGAAGTGCTCAACCGCTGATTTTTAAACGGGATTATTCCTCCTACTCAGCCGCTCATACAGCCATATATGCAGCAGCAGACATGGGTGCATTGGCTGCAGATGGTCTGATCAACGGAATTTATATTCAGAACGATTCTATTTCAGGAGAAGAATGTTACAATCTGTCGCTTGATATTTTACAGGCATGTGGCTTGCGCTGTTACAAAACAGAAATCATTTCATGCCCATCTTGCGGGCGGACCAATTACGACATTGAGGGATTGCTCCAACAAGTAAAACAACGGCTTAGCGGTTTCGAGGGGTTGAAAATTGCCGTAATGGGTTGCGTGGTGAATGGTCCGGGAGAAATGTCGGATGCCGATTACGGATTGGTTGGTGCCAGAGAGGGCAAGTTATGGCTCTACAAGGGAAAAGCGCCGATTATTAAGAACATTCCTCAATCGGAAGCAGCAGACCGCTTGTTGGCGTATATTAAAGAAGATTATTTGAAGGAATTATCGGATAAAAACTAATTACAATAATCTGCAATTGTTTTTATTGCTTCTTTATAACCCAGATCTCGTGCTTTTTTCCAATCGTCGCAACCTTGCTGGGTTTTGCCCATTTTTCGATATGCAAAACCACGATAATAGTAAGCCATATCATATTTTGGATTCAGAGCTATTGCCTTGTTGTACTTTTCCAAAGCCAATGAAAACTCTTCTTTTCCATAATAAATATATCCGATATAAAAATAGCTTTTAGCGTGATTGGGATTCAGTTCTGTCGTTTTGATAAAATCCGTCAAGGCTAAGTTATAGTTTTTTAAATCATAATACGCCAGCCCCCTGTTATAAAAAGAGAGATAATCCGTAGCAGAAATTTTGATCGCCGCATCATAGCATTCTATCGCCTTTTCATCATTTAGCAGTGCATAATAGCAGAGCCCTTTAAACACCCAGGCATCTTTATCTTTAGGCGATTTTTCAATCACTTTTATAAAGTCCTCGATGGCTTCGTAATACTTTTTTTGATTATATCTACATATCCCGCGATTATATATAACATTAACCAGCTCCGGGCTTAAGCTGAGCAACTTGGAATAATCGGTTATAGCCATTTCATATTTTTGATTCTCCTGATAGCAAAAGCCACGATAATTGAGCGCATCTTTGTCGTCTGAATTACGAGACAACACCATCGTGAAATCGTCAATTGCTTTTCCGTAATTTTTCAGAGCATAATACGACAACCCACGATTGTACCATGCTTCTGTAGTATTTGGATTATCTAAAATCACCTTTGTAAATGATTTTATGGCATTATCATACTGCTTATCATGGTACTGCTTTAAACCCTCGTCATATATGGATTTTTGTTGCGCTTTAATTGTTATATAAGAAAAAAGAAATGGCAGGAGACACAGAAGTAATAAACTTTTTTTCATACGTAAATAATTTATTCGATTTTAAATTTATACGGAAGCCATCCCATTAAAACGGGACTTTTTTAATAAAAACTTTTTTCATCCCTCAAATATATAAAAAAAATAATAATTTGAGCTATTTTGTTGATAATTATAATCGTTAGAACGTTCGTTATACATTCTGTTTTTAATTACTTTTGTGCTAAATAAATTTATACGGCAAAATGAAAATTAGAGAATTAAAAGCTTTGGTAAAAGAAAAACTGAATACTGGAATGACGAAGCAAGAAACTTTTGACTTGATCGTTTCATTAAATGTTATCCGAATACATGATGTTGCTAATGCCGTTAGAGATACTGCCAGCAATTATTACAAACAAAAATATAAAAAGCAAAACTATCTTCTTATTGTAATGATTCTTTTGGCCGGAATAATCCAGAGCACCTCCTCTATTTTATTTCCAGAAAAAGCAGATCTCCAGACATTACCTTCTAATATTTTTTTAATGCTAACTTATGCAGCCGTTGCTTTCGGCATATACGCGTATTATAAATTAAGCTATAGTGCTGCCATTCTCCTGTCCATAATCTCAATGTATATGAGTATCCAAAATTTAATTATACATGAAAAGATGATAGCAGAAATATTTTATTATCTCGTTATTTCAGCCATCGGCTTAATCATTATTTGCATGAGCGGAATATTATACAGCAAATATTTCAGAGGATACGATATTAAACCGGTTGGAAAAGGTGAAAACAATCGAATGGAAACCTATGTCTTTAAGGAAGAAAAATAAATTACACCGGTTCTCTTTTTTCAATAAAAAACATAACGCGATTATGTAGAACCCGAGAATTCATAGAATTATTGTAAATTTGTAAAAAAGACAAACATGAACACTTACGAAATTCTTTTCTTTGGGGCATTTACCCTTTTTATTTGCTTTTTTTTATTTTTAGATTTAGGCATCTTCGATAAAAAAAGTCATAATATTTCTTTTCGTGAATCAATCATTTGGACTACCGTTTGGGTTTCCTTAGCTCTTGTTTTTTTCGTATTTATAAGATATTATGGGCATTTGATTCATGGAATCAATTCCATGGAAGACCTCAACGCCGTTACCGGAAAATATTATGAAAAAATATCCACAAATGGATTGTCGTTGCAAGAAGCCATTTCTACATATCAAAAAAACATGTCGCTGGAATTTATCACCGGCTATGTGATTGAATATTCCTTATCTATTGATAATATTTTTGTGATTATTCTGGTTTTTGCTTCCTTTGGAGTTCCTCAAAAGCACTTTAAACGAATTTTATTTTGGGGCATTATTGGAGCATTCATCATGCGATTCATCTTTATCTTTGCAAGCTCGGCACTTATCGCTCGATATTCATGGATCTTATACGTATTCGGAGCCTTTTTGCTTTTTACCGGTATCAAAATGTTTTTAGAGCGCAACAAAATACAGGAGGTTCATCCCGAAAAAAACCCTCTTGTAAAATGGCTGTCAAAACGATTCCCCGTCACTAAAGAGCTACATGGGCAAAAATTTCTGGTAAAACTGGACAAAAAAATACACCTCACACCGTTGTTTATTTGCCTGATCGTAATTGAATTTACCGATTTGATCTTCGCCGTAGATAGTATTCCAGCCATTTTTTCCGTAACAAAAGATCCTTATATTGTATTCTTTTCAAACATTTTTGCCATTCTCGGGCTCCGTTCATTGTTCTTTTTAGTAAACAATATTATGAACATGTTTCGTTACTTAAAAGTTGGATTAGCAGTATTGCTTACGTTTATCGGAGTAAAGATGTTAGCGGTTCACTGGCTCGAGCAATGGGGGTTTGAAACCATCCACTCATTAATTATAATCTTCGTTATTTTAGCAGTTAGTATTCTTGCTTCGGTTATTATTCCGGAGAAAAAGCAATTATAGGGAACTTCTAATTGACAAATTCTTGCTTATCTTTTATTTTTATCAGTCCGTACATCATCACAAAAGAGGTAAGAATAATCACCTGAATTATTAACGATTTATTCACAAGATCAACAGTGTATTCATAAGGAATTGAGAGAAACAATAAAATGGTGATCAACCCTCTGGGAGCAAAAAACAGAAGCGGAGAAAACGGAAGTTTGAATATTTTTAAATGAATTGCCCGAACACCAAAAATCCCTACCGTAATTAGTACCGCCCAGATCAGAGTATATAAATTCAAAATTTCGGGGGTTTCAATTAAATACCCAAACAACAAGAAAAACAATGATCGTATTAAAAAAGTCATTTCCGTGAGAATTTCCTTAAACCGATGTATCTCATGCTCAAGAGTTTCCGGTTGCAATTTATCGATAAATTTATACTGTTTAAACTTATCGATATTGCCAAGAAAAAGACCGAAAAAGAGAATAAAAATCAGCCCCGGCAAATGATATATTTTTGACATTCCATATATCAGGATAACCAAAAGAATAATCGGAGCAAACTTGACATGATGCTTTAATTTACTTAATAAGAAAGCCAATCCGGCGGTAGCGACAAATGAGATTACAACAATTGCAATAAGTTCTAAAATAAACATCCAAAATGAGTTTTGCCCGAGATCTTCATTTAGCACCACGAAATTAAAAAAGATAACACCAAAAATATCTGAAAGGCTACTTTCATAAGTAATAAATTCCCGTTCTTTCCGCATCAAACTCTTTGCACTTGGAATGGCTATTGCACTACTGATAATTGCAAGTGGAATTGCATTTGCCAATCCTAAACGATACGTAGTTTCTCCAAAATATTGAAAAACAAATGCAAGCCCAAAACTTAAAATGAGCATTGGAGATAATGCAAGAATTGATGATTTCCCTATTAGCTTATACTTAGATCGGTCCAGTTCTAATTCCAATGAACCTTCTAAGACAATTAATATCAACCCTATTGTTCCCAAAATAGGCAAAACAGGCGTAAGATTTGGAATCGAAGTCTCGGTAAATATTGTTATCTGTCTGACACACCAACCCAACACCAACAATAATATTACCGAAGGGATTTTTGTTTTTGATGAGGTTATATCAAAAACGTATGCGATGAGCAATAAAATGCAAAGAGTGATAATTATTGTTGTAGTCATATTTAGTTTTTAACACAATTAGGAACTTGTGATGCAAATATAGTAACTATTGAATGATAAAATAGTTTATTTCATATTAAAAATTAAAAGAGCTACCCTTACGAGTAGCTCTTTTAAAAATATAAATAGCTTAATTAGTATAAGAAACTGAGTAAAACACCTGCAGCTACAGCACTTCCAATTACCCCGGCAACATTTGGTCCCATGGCATGCATTAATAAGTGGTTGGTTTTGTCGTATTCCAATCCGATAACCTGAGAAACACGAGCACTATCGGGAACAGCAGAAACTCCTGCGTTTCCAATAAGTGGGTTAAGTTTATTTCCTTCTTTAAGAAAAAGATTGATGATTTTACAAAACATTACTCCTCCAAAAGTAGCAATCACAAAGGAGGCAGCACCTAATATAAAAATACCTACAGATTTAGTTGTTAGGAATGTTGTTGCTTGTGTTGATGCTCCAACGGTTAACCCAATCAATATAGTCACAATATCGATCATTGGACCCGCTGCCGTTTGAGCTAAACGACGGGTTACACCACTCTCTTTCAACAAATTACCGAAGAAAAGCATTCCCAGAAGAGGCATGCCACTCGGCACAATAAGCGTGGTGAGTAAAAGCCCGATGATCGGAAATATTGCTTTTTCACGCTTTGATACAGCACGTGGAGGACGCATACGGATTACACGTTCTTTCTTAGTGGTTAACAAACGCATTACCGGTGGCTGAATTACCGGCACTAACGCCATATACGAGTATGCTGAAATGGCGATAGCTCCAATTAACTGCGGGGCCAATTTAGATGCAAGGAAAATGGCAGTGGGGCCATCAGCGCCACCAATAATTCCGATTGCTCCGGCTTCATTTGGCGGAAACCCAAGTGCTAAAGCAATAGCATAAGCACCAAAAATTCCTAATTGAGCGGCAGCACCAACCAAAATCAGTTTAGGATTGGAAATTAATGCTGAAAAATCAGTCATTGCCCCAATACCTAGAAAAATCAATGGCGGGTAAACCCCTTGAATAACGCCGAAATAGAGATAATTCATTACGGATCCGGACTCATAAATTCCCACTTTTAAACCTGGGAAAAAGGGAACATTTCCCACAATAATCCCAAATCCAATGGGGATAAGAAGCATGGGTTCGTATTCTTTGGCAATGGCCAAATAAATAAAAACCAACCCAACAAGCATCATAATGATATGTCCGATTGTGAAATTGGCAAATGCCGTATATTCAAAGAATTGAGACAAACCATTGGTAAAAAACAGACTTAATTTTTCCATAATCAGCTTATTCAATTACAATTAATACATCACCTTCCATCACGCTATCGCTACGATGAACTTTAATTTCGGTTATTTTTCCATCTTTATCGGAATCAATATTGTTTTCCATTTTCATCGCTTCAAGCATAATCAAATGTTGGCCAACTTTAACAATATCTCCAACCTTCACATATACATCAAGGATAACCCCTGGTAGCGGCGATTTTATGGTTCCTCCACCCTTTGGAGCTGACGGATTTGCCGTTTTTGCCGTTGCCGGTGTTACATCCGTAGTCGGAACCTCGATAGGACGAACTAATTTCGGTGTTTTCACCTTTTGCATCTCCTTATCTACAGAAACACTATATTTTGTTCCGTTGACCTCAACTTCTGCAATATTATCTTCAACATTAAGCACATCTACTTCGTACTCATTGCCGTTTATCGTAAATTTGAACTGTTTCATTATATATACAATTATTTTATTAATGTTGTTTTCTTTTAAGGATCAAGTGTTTTTGGCTCCATGGAGAATAGGGACGAATGGTTTTATTGATGGTAACCACTTCACTTTCCTCATCATGGTATTGTGAAGCCAGAAGATGTAAAGCCATGGCTATAGCAGCACATACTTCACCTGTTTCTTCAGTACCGTTGCGTTTTGGCGTTTCTGTTATGCTTTCTATGCCTTTACCCTCTTCTAATTTAAGTTTTTTCTTCGTGTTGATTTTATCGGCAATCGTAAAACTCTTTAATAAGAAGAAAATGAAAATCAAAGCTACAAACACAACAGCCATTGCCACAATAGCCATTCCCAAACCTGTGGAATCCAAATCCTTAATCTGATCGGATTTTGTGATTTTATCTTGCCATTCATTGGTTTGATTGGGAGTAAAACGACTTTCGTAGATCCATTGGGAATTATCATCACTTTGTCTTGTAATCGATTGATCTAAATCTTTGCCATACGATACGTTTGATTTTATTTTTAAATCGTCCGGAATAAAAACGATATCCAATCTTGTTTTTCCATCTGGTTCGTAAATAGCAACATATTTAGATTCTTCTAATGTAAAATTTAAGTGAAATGTTCCTCTTGAAGGATGATTGTCTGCAAAGAAAACCACATAACTGCGAAAAGACATATTCGTAGCTGCATCGTTTCTCGGAATGTAATATTTCTTTGGGTTCGTAGTATCATTAGTCAAGTACATCCCCCCTATATTGATGCTATTGAAAGCAGAGTTGAATAGCTCTATCCAGCCACTGCGATATCCAAATTCATCCTGATAGGTAGAATCGTTTTTGACCATGATCTCATTAAACTTAATGAATGATGAACTTTGGCCGAATGCAACATTAAAAGAGAACGCAACCGCCAATAATATCAGAATTTTAATTTTTCTCATTGTCGTTTGCTTAATTATAATGGTAAATTATCGTGTTTTTTAGCCGGATTTTCCAAGCGTTTGTTTGCTAACGATTGAAGTGCTCTGATTACACGAAAACGAGTATTGCGCGGTTCAATTACATCATCGATATAACCATATTTTGCAGCCACATAAGGATTTGCAAATTTCTCGCGATAATCGTTTTCTTTTTCGTCGATAAATTCAGCACGTTTTTCTTCGGAATCAAGTGCTTGAATTTCTTTGCTCATCAATACCTCAATAGCCCCTTTTGCTCCCATTACGGCAATTTCTGCTGTTGGCCAAGCATAATTGATATCGCCACGCAAATGCTTCGAACTCATCACACAATAAGCACCACCATAAGCCTTGCGTAAAATGATGGTTATTTTTGGAACGGTAGCTTCACCGTAAGCATATAATAATTTTGCTCCGTGAAGGATAATGCCACCATATTCTTGAGCTGTTCCCGGTAAAAATCCCGGAACATCTTCCAACGTTACAATCGGAATATTGAACGCATCGCAAAAACGGACAAAACGAGCGGCTTTACGCGAAGCATTGATATCTAATACTCCTGCCAAATATTTGGGTTGATTTGCCACAATGCCCACCGAAATGCCATCGAAACGAGCAAAACCAATCACAATGTTGGGAGCATACGCACCCTGAATTTCCAAAAACTCGTTGTTGTCAACTATTGCATGAATCACATCCTTAACATCATAAGGCTTGTTTGGGTTATCCGGAATAATACTGTTTAATGAATCTTCCAAACGATTAATCGGATCATTGGTTTTTAGCAATGGAGCCTCTTCCAAATTGTTTGATGGTAAATAACTCATCAATTTACGAAGCAACATCAAACCTTCTTCTTCACTGTCAACAGCAAAGTGAGAAACACCCGATTTGGTACTATGAATGCTGGCTCCACCCAGTTGCTCTGTAGTCACATCTTCGTTAGTAACCGTTTTTACAACTTTAGGCCCGGTTACAAACATGTAACTGGTGTTTTTTGACATCATGATAAAATCGGTTAGTGCCGGAGAATAAACCGCACCACCGGCACAAGGTCCAAAAATAGCAGATATTTGAGGAATAACGCCAGATGCTAAAATATTTCGTTGAAATATTTCGGTATAACCCGATAAACTGGTAACTCCCTCTTGAATACGTGCACCACCCGAGTCGTTAATTCCAATTACAGGAGCACCAACTTTCATGGCCTGATCCATAATTTTACAAATTTTATTTGCATAAGTCTCCGAAAGCGAACCGCCAAATACAGTAAAGTCTTGTGAGAAAACATATACCAATCTTCCATCAATAGTTCCATAGCCGGTAACTACACCATCCGATAAATATGATTCTTTATCTAGACCGAAATTTGTACAACGATGAGTCACAAACATATCAAACTCTTCGAAACTACCTTCGTCAAGAAGCATGGTAATTCGTTCTCGAGCAGTCATTTTCCCCTGACTGTGTTGTTTGTCGATCCGTTTTTGTCCTCCACCCAAGCGAGCTTGTGCCCTAAGGTCAAGTAATTCTTTTACTTTCTCCTGCATTGTCATAATTGAAATGATATTTTAATTTAATTACTCTTATTTTTCGTTGGGATTTTCACACAACTCAGTCAATACGCCGCCTGTTGACTTTGGGTGTAAAAAAGCAATATTTAATCCTTCCGCACCCTTACGAGGTGTTTTGTCGATTAACTGAACCCCTTTTGATTCGACTTCAGAAAGAACTTCCGATAAGTTCTTAACAGCATACGCAATATGGTGTATTCCTTCTCCTTTTTTCTCGATAAATTTTCCAATTGAACCCTCCGGATCCGTAGATTCCAAAAGTTCAATTTTGGTTTGGCCAATCATAAAAAAAGCCGTTTTCACCTTTTGGTCAACGACTTCTTCCATGGCATAACACTTCAAACCTAAAACGTTTTCATAATATTTGACGGATTCTGCCAAATTGCGTACAGCAATTCCAATGTGTTCAATATGTGAAGGTTTCATAAATAAATATTTTTTGGGTGCAAATATAAAGTTTATTTTGGTTTAAAACTGAAAAAATGTTAATTTTCCGCGTTTTAGATGGGATAAAAACAAAAAGAGGACTAAAAAAGCCCTCTTTCTAAAATATTTTGGTATAATTTAAAACGAATATAAATTATTTTGAATCATAAGCCCATTTTAAGTAAATAGCACCCCATGTAAAACCAGCACCAAACGCAGAGAGAATCAAATTATCTCCCTTTTTCAGTTTCTTTTCCCATTCCCACATGCATAAAGGCAAGGTTGCAGAAGTTGTGTTTCCATATCTTTCAATATTAACCATCACTTTACTTGGGTCTAAGTCCATTCTTTTAGCAACCGCTTCAATAATTCGTTTGTTCGCCTGATGAGGAACTAAATAAGCAAGATTGTCAGAAGTAAGGTCATGCTTTTTCATCATATCTACGGAAACATCTGCCATTTTAGAAACAGCCCACTTAAAAACAGGTTGCCCTTCTTGATAAATAAAATGCTCACGAGCATCAACCGTTTCATGTGAAGCGGGTTTTAACGAACCTCCGGCTTTTTGGTGAAGATGAATTCTCCCTACACCATCAGTATGTAACATAGAATCAATAACTCCTAATCCTTCCTGATTAGGCTCCAGCAACACAGCACCGGCTCCATCTCCAAAAATCGGACAAGTAGCGCGATCGGTATAATCAACAATAGACGACATTTTTTCAGCCCCTACGACAATTACTTTTTTAAATTCGCCCGATTCTATATATTTTGATGCCGTAACCAAAGTAAACAAAAATCCGGAACAACCGGCATTAATATCGAAACTAAATGCATTCTTAATCCCTACTTTATCGGATATAATATTAGCGGTAGCAGGAAATTGCATATCTGGGGTTACTGTAGCACAAATCAGCAAATCAATATCTTCGGGTTTAGTTCCTGTCTTTTCCAATAATCCTCTAACGGCTTCTGCTCCAACATCGGAAGTAGCCTTACCCTGTTCTCTGATGATATGACGTTCTTTTATCCCAATACGTGACATAATCCATTCATCGGAAGTGTCAACCATTCTACTTAGTTCTTCATTTGTAAGAATATATTCCGGTAAAGCACCATGAATTCCAGTAATAGCTGCTGTTATTTTTTTCATTGAAAAACACTTTAATGATTAGCTGTAGAATCTTTTATTTTGTATTATTTCACTTAATTTTCGTTAATAGCGGGTGCAAAGTTACTTTATTAATTGTTTGGTTTTTGCAAAAAAATGTTAAACACAAGAAAGTCTGTGCAGGAATGGTCGGTACATGTATAAACTAATTTAGCACATTAATTAAATTAATGTGCTAAACAGATATCTATAAAAAGCAAAACTATGCAGTTACTGCTTTGTCTATTGCTAGTTTTCCTCTGTAATATCCGCATTCGGGACATACGGTGTGATACATAACAGAAGCACCACAGTTTGAACAAGTGCTTAGTTGCGGAGCAATTGCTTTGTCATGAGTTCTGCGTTTATCTCTTCGGGTTGAGGAGTGTCTGTGTTTAGGATTTGGCATGATTCTATATTTTTAAATATTCAACATTTCTAATTATTATCTTCGGCTGTTAAGCCTTTTAAAGCGTCCCATTGCGAATTGAATTGCGGTTTTGAATAATCCTCCAATTTCTTGATCATTTCCGGATCACATCCTGAAACCCCAGATTCAAGATCCGGATGAATGTGCCTGATTGGAATCGATACACTGATATATTCGTAAAGGGTATGAGCAAAGTTCAGCGTGTGTTCCTGCATATCAATATACATTAACGCATCATCATCCGATTCTTTAATTTCAACCACCTGCTTTACAATAAGTTGTTCATCAATCGTTATCGGATAGCTAAAGTGCTCCAGGCAACGATCGCACACTAATTCCACGGCACCTTCAATGTGAAACTGAAAAATCATCATGTTTTCCTGCTTGTCCAAGTTAATACTTACCGATAATTCTCCACTTTGAACATCAGGAAACGCTGTTAATTCAAAGAACGAATTCGTAATTTCAAAATCAAAATGATAGTGTCCGTTTTTCAATCCGCTGAATTGTATCTTGTATTGATCAAGGATTTGCATTCCGACTTTTCTTTTCTTTTTGGACTGCAAAATTACTCATTTTATTTTTACCCACCAACTTTTTTGGGGATTTATTTTGATTAATGAACAAAAAAATGTTGAAAACGTTAATAATGTCCTCATTCACAACTTTTTATACACATAAATCGTTAATATGTCGTCCTCTTAGTTTTGCTTCTGCAAATACGCTTGTTAACTATTGCCGTAAGCCAAATAATTTATATGACAATGGATGTTAAGCAAATATTGATTATCTTTGCACAATAAAACTAAGAGGTATAGATGCTTGACGATTTTGATAATTTGAATGAAGATTTTGATGCCAACGAGGAAAGCGCTATTCGCGAAGCATTAAAAAAATACCGTGAGATGACTTTCGAAGGAAAGTTCCACTTTTTGGACAGTGAAGAGTACGAAATGGTGGTCGATTTTTTTATTGCGGAAAACTCATTAACAAAAGCCGAAAAAGCCATTAATGAAGCGTTGGTGCAGTTTCCTCATCAAAAAGTACCCTTTCAATTACGCCGTGCAATTTGCTATGCCTCTTCCAACCGCGAACAAAAAGCACTGGATATTTTAACCGAAATTGAGACATTGGAGCCGGAAAACCCCGATATTCTCCTAACCAAAGGAGCCATTTACAGTCAACTTAAACGATACGAAAAAGCCATTGAGGAGTATAAAAAAGCCCTTAAAGATTATGATGAACTCGATGAGGTTTTTTACAGCATTGCTCAGGAATACCAAAATGTTAGGGCAAACCGATAAGTCCATTGAATATTTAAAAAAATCGCTGCAGACAAATGCCGAAAATGAGTCTGCCCTTTTTGAGCTATCGATGGTTTATGAACTTTCCGAAAAACCGGAAGAAGCAGCCGCATATTTTACTGAATTCGCCGATAAAAACCCGATGAATCATATTGCTTGGTTTTGTTTGGGAATGGCTTTTTCAAACCTCGGCTTATACGAAAAATCAATTCTGGCATTTGATTACTGTATCGTTCTCAATGAATTTTTTTCTGTCGGCATACCTCAACAAAAGCAATGCACAAAATGCACTCTGCAACTATAAAGAAGCCATTGACACCTACTTGGAAGCACTCGCCATTGATCCCGACAATAGCTACATATTATACTGCATCGGCGAAAGCTACCTCGATTTGGCAGAATTGGATCTTGCCGAAAGTTATCTCTTAAAATCGACACAAATCAGCGACTTACTGCCCGATGCATGGGTAAGCCTTGCTACGGTTTATGAAGAAAAGTCCCAGTTCGACCCGGCAATATCTTGCCTAAAAAAAGCCATTGAGCTTGATCCCGACAATGTGGAATTACTTTGAATACATTGCCCGGATATATCACATTACCGATCAAATAGATAAAGCCATAATTTTTTACAATAAAGCGATAAAAATGCTTCCCGAAAACATCGATTCGTGGATCGACTTGGCAGAACTCTATTTTACCGAAATGCAAGACCCCGATATGGCTACGCTCGTGCTTAAAGAATGCCTTTACGCAAACCCCAAAGGTAGCGACGAAGTAATCACCCGGATGAGTATTTATGCATTGCTTACAGGCGATACACAAACAGCCGAGCAACTTTTGCTTTCGATTGCCGACAAAAACTTTAACTACGAAGAAAAAATGCTCAACTATGATGAAACGTTGGCGGAAAACCCCAACTTTTGTAAATTAATGGAACTTTTAAAACAAAAATAACACAACCAAAAATCAATAACTGAATCAACGACTATGGGAATTACACAATGGATTGCAAACTTAGCCGTAGCAATAATAGCCGCCACTTCTTATCCCGGAATTGTATTTTTAATGATGCTTGAAAGCATGGTTTTTCCTGTTCCAAGCGAAGCTGTATTGCCTTTTGCCGGATTTTTAATTGCCGACGGGCATCTATCCTTTTTCGGAGTTGCTGTTGCAGCAACATTAGGGAGTATAATCGGCTCTCTAATCTCTTATGCCATGGGTTATTACGGCGGAAAACCCTTTATTAATAAATTCGGGAAATATCTTTTAATCGATAACCATGATTTGGATGTAACGGTACGTTTTTTCCAAAAACGCGGATCCTTAACCATATTTATTGCCCGATTTATCCCCATCATTCGCCATCTGATCAGTATCCCTGCCGGAATGGGAAAAATGAATCTTACCAAATTTTGTATCTATACCATTGCCGGTGCCGCAATGTGGAATTCTTTTTTGACATACTTGGGCATAATCCTAAAAAACAACTGGGCAGAAGTAATGAAATACAGCCATACGATTGATATTGTTGTGCTTGTACTTTTTGTAATTGTTATCTTCTATTATGGTTTTAAAATTTACAAATCACGCAAGAAAGCAAAAGCCGAATAGTCATGAAACTATATGGGCTGATCGGCTATCCGCTTTCGCATTCGTTTTCGGCAATTTATTTCAAAAACAAGTTTGCTAAAGAACATATTTCCGATTGCGATTACCGTTTGTTCCCTATTCCAGAGATCTCCGAATTAACCACGATTCTTAACGAGAACCCGAATCTTTTAGGATTCAATGTCACCATTCCTTATAAAAAGGAGATTTTTCAATTCCTCACCCATATCGATCGGATTGCCGCTGAAGTTGGAGCCGTAAACACGGTGAAAGTCATTCGCAAAGAAAACAACGTGGAATTGCACGGGTTCAACACCGATATCCTCGGATTTGAATATTCCCTAAAGCCGCTTCTTTCGGGAAGAAATAAAGCCCTCGTTTTGGGAACCGGAGGTGCGGCATCCGCAGTGGCTTTTGTGTTGAAGCGGCTTCAAATTCAATATTTATCCGTTTCCCGCAACCTCTCGAATAAAGTCCTCGGCTACTCCGACCTCACTCGTGAACTTTTGGACGAATATTCGATTATCATAAACACCACCCCGCTGGGAATGCATCCCAATATCGAAAACGCCCCATCCATTCCTTATCAATGGCTGAATTCCAACCATCTCCTCTACGATTTGGTTTATAATCCTGAAGTGACCCAATTTATGAAAAACGGGCTGGTTCAGGGATGCACCGTGAAAAATGGGTTGGAAATGCTGCAGATTCAGGCCGAGGAAGCATGGGAGATATGGAAAGAAGAAAAAAGGCTTAAAATGAGAGGACTGATATCGATTCTATAATCCCGCCGAGAAAATACCCACCTACCAAATCTTTTTCCTGCTTGGTTTGCTATTCAGAGTAATTTCCCGTTTGCGATAATCGATGATTGCATGATGCCGGACCAAAATATCTGCACCGATAATTCCATTCACCTCCGGTAATCCAACCTGCTTATACGCTTCGTGAATATGCGTTAAATCCAATCCTACAGCCTGATATTTTTCAAGAACAAATGAGCCGCCCATCGAAAACTCATCCAACACGGTAATAAAACTATTTAACGAATTAGTGCCAATACCACTGGTCATCGAATCGTTCGTTTGAATAGACTGTTCTTCTAAAAATTGCTGTAAAAAGGCAATATCAAAACAACTTCTGGAAGCTCCGGTATCCAGCACCATCAATAACGGATTGCCATTTACTGCACCTTCTATTATACAGTGATAGCCATCTTCCTGCATTGAAACCAAATTAAACGGGATTCGAATTCTCATGATTTTTAAAGATTTAGATATTCTTTCAGGTATTTGGCTGTATATCCGATTTGTTGACTTACAATTTGCTCCGGAGTCCCCTGAGCTACAATTTCACCACCTTTAAGTCCCCCTTCCGGACCAATATCAATAATCCAGTCTGCAACCTTAACCACATCTAAATTATGTTCTATGACAATAACGGTGTTCCCTTTTTCTACTAGTTTTTGAAGCACATCTATTAAAATTCGCACATCTTCAAAATGCAATCCGGTAGTCGGTTCATCCAAGATATACAATGTCTTTCCGGTGTCTTTTTTCGAAAGCTCGGTCGCTAATTTCACGCGCTGGGCCTCTCCCCCAGACAGTGTTGTAGATTGTTGTCCCAGCGTAATATAACCCAATCCGACCTCTTTGATGGTTCTAATTTTCTGTGTAATGGACGGAATGTTTTCAAAAAACTCCAGTGCCTGATCAATGTTCATGTTGAGCACATCGTTGATGGATTTTCCCCGGTACCTAATTTCGAGAGTCTCCCTGTTATATCGTTTTCCCCCACAATCGTCGCATTCCACGTACACATCAGGCAAAAAATTCATCTCAATGGTCTTTACTCCGGCACCTTTACAGGTTTCGCAACGTCCTCCCGACACATTAAACGAAAATCTTCCCGGCTGATAGCCTCTTATTTTTGATTCGGGAAGTGAAGCAAAAAGTTTCCGGATATCGTCAAAAACGCCCACATAAGTTGCCGGATTCGACCGCGGGGTCCGCCCGATGGGTGCTTGATCAATTTCTATAACCTTGTCTATTAACCCCAATCCGAAAATTGATTTATAGGGTAACGGTTGGCTGTCGGAACGATAAAAATGGTGCTTTAATATCGGATAGAGCGTTTCATTGATCAAGGTTGACTTTCCACTCCCCGAAACACCGGTAATACAAATGAAATTCCCCAAAGGAAACGAAACGTTTACATTTTTCAGATTATTGCCTTTAGCTCCATGAAGCGAAATGAACTGATCCGTAGCAGGCCTTCTCACTGAGGGGACTTCAATATTTTTGGTGCCGCTTAAATATTCGCAGGTAATAGAATTATATTTTAACAGCTCCTCGGGCGAACCTTCAGCTACAATCAACCCGCCATTGATTCCAGCGCCGGGCCCCATATCTATCACATAATCGGCAGATAATATCATATCTTTATCGTGTTCCACCACAATAATTGAATTACCGGCATCTCTGAGTATTTTTAAGGACTCTATCAATCGATGATTGTCACGCTGGTGTAAACCAATACTCGGTTCGTCCAAAATGTAAAGAACGTTAACCAATTGTGAACCGATTTGTGTGGCCAAACGAATGCGCTGCGATTCTCCGCCCGATAGCGAACTGGCTTGGCGGTTTAATGAAAGATAATCGATGCCGACATCCAACAAGAATGATAATCGGGTTTTTATTTCCCGAAGTATTTCAAATCCGATCGCTTTTTTCCTATCGGAGAGAACCTCTTCGAGGTGATTCATCCATATATTCAGCGACACAATATCCATGTTGGCGACTTCGGAGATATTTTTCCCGTCAATTTTAAAATGCAGACTTTCTTTTTTTAGGCGCTGTCCGTTGCACGAAGGACAAGTGCGGTGCTCCATAAATCCCTCAATCCATTTTTTAATCGAGGTAGAAGACTGATCTGCATCCTGTGATTCGATGAAACTGATAATTCCCTGAAACGGAGCAGAGTATGAGGTTCCCGCAATTTCATTTTTAATCTTAAAGATTTCGTCGCTTCCGTAAAGAATGGTATTTAGCAATTCGGGCTCAAACTCTTCAATAGGCGTGGATAGTGTAGTATGATATTTTTCGCAAATGGCCTCCAACTGTTTAAAAATCCAGTTGTTTTTATGTGGCCCCAATGGCGCTAAACCGCCAGCCTTAATACTTTTTTTCGGGTCTGGAATAATTTTATCCAGGGCAATATTGGTTACCGATCCCAGTCCGTTACACTCTTCACATGCACCATAGGGCGAGTTGAACGAAAAAGAGTTGGGCTCGGGCTCGTTGTAGGAAATACCGGTGGTCGAACACATCAGATATTTACTGAAATTCCGAACACTGCCATCCTCTTCATTGTAAACCATCATCATTCCCTTGCTGATTTTCATGGCTGTTTGCAGTGAAGACGCAATTCTGTTTTTTGATTTTTCATCAACAACAATCTTATCAACCACAACTTCAATGTCGTGTACCTTATATCGATCCAGCTGCATTCGCAAAGATATCTCCTTGATTTCTCCATCCACTCGAACTTTAATAAATCCCTGCTTTCTAATTTGCTCGAAAAGTTCCCGGTAATGCCCTTTCCTTCCCTTAATCAAGGGGGCCAATATTATCACCGATTTGGATGTGTAGTTCTCAAGCAAAAGCTCTATGATCTGTTTTTCGGAATATCGAACCATAAGTTCTCCCGTATTATAGGAATATGCATCGGCAATACGGGCATAGAGAAGCCTTAGAAAATCGTATATTTCGGTAATAGTACCCACGGTAGATCGCGGGTTTTTATTCGTAGTTTTTTGTTCAATGGAAATAACCGGACTCAATCCAACGATTTTATCCACATCTGGACGCTCCATATTCCCTATAAACTGACGAGCATACGCTGAAAAGGTTTCCATATAACGACGTTGTCCTTCTGCATATATCGTGTCAAATGCCAGCGAAGATTTTCCACTACCACTTAATCCTGTAATTACAACTAATTTATTACGGGGAATTACCACATCGATGTTTTGTAAATTATGTTCACGAGCTCCCGTAACGATAAGTTCGTTTTCTGAATAATCGATAGGCTGAACCTCTTCTTGTATGGATTTTTTTTGCATAATAAATTAGCGAATATCATTTATGCCGATGGTATCTTTATAAAGAATAAAATCGTTGGGTAAATTCGAAATTTGTTTTTGATATGAGATGTATCCCTCTTGTGGTAAAAGAATATGGTATGTTTTTCTGCTTTTGTTAGTCAATGAGATTCCTTTTATCCATGGATTAAATTCCTTAAGTATTCGATACGTTGTTTTTTGAGCAATGGCAAAATCAACAAAATCCGTAACGGAAGAATCAATGGGCACGTCGCGTGTTGGAATAGGTTGATAAAGATCCTTTAGACGGAGATTAATGCCATAAAACGCGGGGCGTTCGAGAATAATTTTTACGGCAATAATGCGGGATAAATAACGTGCCGTTTCCGAATTTAACAAAAGTTCCCAGTAGTTGGTCTGCTTTTGTTTTTTCATCTGCCCCCGCAATCCGCCATCACCCATATTATAAGCGGCAGCGGCACTAGTCCAGCTGTTAAAGTTCTTATATGATGTCTTTAAATAGGAACAAGCGGCATGTGTGGCTTTTTCGAGATTATATCGCTCATCAACTTCATCCGTAATTTCCAGCCCGTATTTCAGTCCGGCAGGCTTCATGAATTGCCAGAATCCAGCTGCTCCGGCAGGAGAAGTTACATTAATGAAACTACTTTCTATTAACGATAAATACTTAAAATCGTCGGGAACGTTTTCACTTTTTAAGATGGGTTCAATAATCGGGAAGTAGCGATATGAACGTTTAATTAAAAGCATTAAGTTCGATTGCCAAAACACATTTGTAAGCAGCTCCCGGTCGATGGCTTCCCGAACATAAAATTCATCGATAGGAACAGACTCCCCTGCAAAAGAAATGCCGGACGGAATTTGTGGCGTAAAAATACGGTAATGTTGCATAAACGCCTTTTGATAGGGTTCATCAGAACTTTTCTCCGGGCTGCGGTATTTTAAAGAGATTATCAGTAGGGCGACAGCAATAATTAACAGCGAAATACTTTGAACATGCCGAAAAACCGTACTATTGTTTAATATCTTCATTTTTATTTAAGTTAGCAATGTAAAAAAGAGTAATAAAAACAATTAGGAAATAAGCTATAAATAGGAAAAAATGCCATAATTCCCAGCGCTTAATCACTTCGAGGATAATAATAATTAGAAGCGTGGAAATAGCTCCAAGAATAATAAATAGTAAATTGATTTGTCTCACACTAAGACCGAGGTACGATAGATGGTGCGTGGTGTGATCGCGCCCTCCAACAAACGGAGACTGTCCCCGCCGAATTCGCTTAAAAAACACTGTGGTTGTATCGGTAATCGGCAATACAAAGGCGACTAAAGTAACCGCTATTTGTTTTGTAAAAACCACTTCGGAATTAAAATCCTTACAATTCCAAAAATAGAGAATGCCTAAAACCGCAAGCACTATTCCTAAAAATTGACTACCAACGTCGCCCATATAAATTTTTGCAGGACTGATATTGAATCTTAAAAATCCGATTAGTGCAGCAAAAACAGAGAGTATGATTACAAACTCAGGGGTTATTAGCGTATTATGGATTATGTTTAGAAGAAGAATGGTCAGAAGAATAAAAGAGGAAACGATTGTCGTAACTCCATCCATATTATCAAGCATGTTAATGGAATTCATGATTCCAACGACCCAAAATACAGTTAAAAGATCGTCTGCCCAAGCAACCTTAAAAAGATGAATGGATATTCCCGAAGAGATAAGAATTATTGCGGTTAAAATCTGTGATGCCAATTTAATCCAAACCGGAGAATTTCTAAGATCATCGTATAACCCCAGAACAAAGCCCATGGAGACGACCGTTATAATAGCAACGATTGAAAGTTTGTCGGGTTGATGGTCTCCCATAAAGAAAAGCAAATACGCAATAATTCCGAATAAAAAGCAGACAAAAAAGGAAATTCCTCCCATTGCCGGTTTTCGCTCTCTATCGAAGCGAATTGTATTTTCGGGCAAATTTTTGCGAAATAAATGACTGGCATAGCGGAGTAAAAAAATATTTACCCCAAACGATAAAGCAAGAGCGGATAAAAAGGTAATAGCCAGATATAAATATGGTTCCTGAATGTTCGTTAATGTCATTGTTGTTAAAAGTATTGTTCCAATTTAGTCAAACGAGTTCCTGAGATATCTTTTTCCGAGATTAACGGGTTTTCAACACCCCAGTTTATATTCAAAGCGGAATCGTTCCATAGTAACGTTGCTTCGGAATCTTTGTGATAATAATTAGTGCATTTATATTGAAAAATGGTATTGTCTTCCAGTGTAAGAAACCCATGTGCAAAGCCTTCTGGAATCCATAGTTTGTTTTGCTTTTTTTCGGATATTACGATGGAGATGTGTTGTCCATAAGTTGGGGATTTTGAACGAAGGTCAACAGCAACATCGAGCACCGACCCCTTAACCACACTTACTAATTTTCCTTGAGTATAAGGGGGTTTCTGAAAGTGAAGACCTCGTAGCACCCCATAATGTGAAAGGGATTGATTGTCCTGAACAAATTCAACTGCAATTCCATGATCGTTGAATAATTGCCGATGATACGATTCAAAAAAATATCCACGTTCATCACCGAATATTGTAGGCTGAACTTCAATAATACCGTCAATTGCCGTTTGCTTAAAAATCATTTCTGTTTTTTTGAAAATAATGAGAATTTATTTTTTATTCTGCGGTCCGATTCGTTTTCCGAATCTTCATAATAGCCATAACCGTAACCATAGCCGTAACCATACGTGCTATATTTTCCATATCCTTTTTTGCTGCCGTACTTGTCGCCATAGATGTTCGAAAAATCAAACCCATTCAGCACAAGTGACATTTTTTTGATGTTACAGTCATTGTATAGGAAGTCTAAATTGGCAATATAGAATCGTTTGGAATAATTTGATTTGAAAACATATATTGGAAAATCGGCACGCTGAAGGTTTTTCATAGCATCGGTAACCAATCCGATAGGTGGGTTATCGATGATGATATAGTCATATTCTTTCTTTAATTCATCAAGGAGTATATCCATAGCATCCGACAGAATTAACTCGCTGGGATTAGGGGGTATGGTTCCTGCCGTAATAAAGTCAATATTGTCAACACGACTTTTTTGAATGCATAATTTATATGATTCTATTCCCGAAAGTATTTCACTCATTCCTTTACTGTTGGAGATGATGTTATTGGGTTCGGAAAATGCCTTGTGTATTTTGGGCTTACGCATGTCCAAGTCAAGCACAACAACTTTTTTTCCCGAATAAGCAATAATTCCGGCTAAATTAATCCCTACAAATGTCTTTCCTTCTCCAGAAATTGTTGATGTAATAGATATTACCTTAGGCCCTTCGCTGTTATCTATAAATTGCAAATTAGTCCGTATTGCACGCATTCCTTCGGCTAGCTGAGATTTGGGCTCTTTATCTACAATAAGTTGTGAAAAAGGGGAGTACCGTCGGGTAAAGAGGAACCATTCCTAAAGCAGGAACATCTGTATGCTTAGAAATATCAGACATGGTCGAAATTTCATTGTAAAACAAATATTTAACAGCAATAAATCCCAAACTAATCAATAATCCCAAAAAAAGTGCAATGGAATATGTCTGCATTCGCTTGGGAGAAGTAGGTTCTACATCCTTTTTAGATTCTTCAAGGATAATATTTTGAGAAGTATATCCGGCTTTTAAAATGGAATATTTGGTTTTTGCCTCAATAAGTTGATTATAAAAAGTTTCGTTGATACTTGAGACCCGTTTTAGTTTTTTTAATTCGATGGTCTTCGTGTTATCCTCTTTCATCAAAATCTCATTAGTTAAAGCCACCAATTCCGCTTTAATTTGCCCTCTTTTTGTGATAATATTGGCTTTGAAGTTTCGAATAGCTTCCGATAGTATTTTCTTCTGTATTTCAATCTGGTAATTTAATTGCTTAATTTGTCCGCTGTTAGCAGTATAATCATACATAAGTTGTTCCTTTTGAAGAAGCAAACTTTGTATTTGAGTGAGTAAAACAGATAGTGATCCTTGATATTCGCTACCAATTATTTGAGCTAAAAACTGATAAATATCAATGTTTTTTTCTGCATTTACCGATTTCATAATATCCGCCAATAATCGTTCATCATAATTCAGCTTGTTAATGCTGTTGTCCAATTCGGATATCTTTTGTTGAAGTGTTGTTAACGGCTTCAATTCAACGGTTTCAATGCCATGTGCTTTCTTATACGTATCTATTTTGTCTTCCGAAGAGTACAATGAATCTTCAATAAACGAAAGTTGTTCATCAATATATTCAATAATGTTGTTGGCACTCTCCTGCTTTTTAAACTTATCATATTCTCTAAATTCAGAGGCAATCGTATTTGCAATGTCTGCCGCTTTTTGGGCATTATTTTCTTTTACCAAGATTCTAATGGTCTTTGCTGCGTCATTCAAAACATTTACGCTTAGTTTTGGAAGATACATCGAAACAATTGATTGCGGATTGTAAAAAACAACACTGTAGTTATCTTTAAATCGTAAACTACCGGGTTTTGTAATATCTATTCGTAAGTTAAATATGTTGGTATTGATATAAAACGTGCCGTTTATAGCTCTGCTTGAAGTAGTGTGGTTTTTTTTGTTAACCCGGTATTTTATCGTCAGATTCTCTTTGTCTTCAAATTTTATCTCAATAGGATTGTTGTAAAATCCTGAGTCGATTTTTAAAACTTGTGCTGTAAACGGTGAGTTTTTATATAATTCCATGCTAAGGATCGTACCATCGTAAAAATATCCGGTCTGGAGTGGGAGTTTTGACAAAGCGATGTTTAAGAATGCAGATGAACGCAGAAAATCTATTTTTTTTGCCAAATCATTATTCCCTAAAGAAGTCGTTTTTTCCTGATCAAAAAATTGAGCCGTATTTTCGTCTTCTACCTGAATAATGGCTCTAGCCTCATATACATTAGGGGTGTACCGAAGGTATAACCATGACCCGAAAAGCATAAAACCAAAAACAAGGATAACAACATACCAATAGCGTTTTATAATTTTCAATAACAAAAGAAAATCAAACTCATCATTTATTTTGGAAATTTTTTTATTTGACATGCCTATTATTTAAAGAGTCCGTAAACCACTAATCCTGCGGTAATTAAGCTAATATAGGGGGTTATTTCTGCTAATAATCGTTGAGTAATCCGTGCCCTTGGCTCAACATAGATAATATCGTTGGCTTGCAACAACAAATTAGCTTGCTTTACTCCATCAATTGTGGATAAATCGATTTTATATACTTTCGGATTTTTTAAATCGCCACGAATTAATTTAATGTTATATGCTTTTCCGTCAACAATACCACCTGACATAGCTAAGGCTTCGAAGAGTGTTGTATTGGTGTTCTTTAGTGAAACCACCTTCGCAGAGCCACCATCACCACCGGGAAAAACAATCACCCGATTGTTGGTAACTTTTAACTGTACAAAAGGTTTGTTTAAATAGCTGGAATATTGTCCTTCCAAAAAACTTTCCGCCTCACGAATTGTCAGTCCACTTACTTTAACCCGTTGAATAATTGGAAGTTTCACCATTCCATCATGTTCCACCAGATATTCCAACCCGGGACTTTGACCTGCTTGTTGCCCCATCCCTCCTGATGTTGACATCAGTTCCACCATCTTCTCCCCGTTGTGGGTAAATATTTTAAACGATAGTTCATCGTTGGGAGCAATCCGATATTCGTAAGTTTGCAAAGAATCGGCAAAAGTATCGAATTTAAAATCTTTTGGGGTGCGTAACATTCTGCTGGGATTGAGTATATTACATGATGATACGCCAAAAACCAGAATACCGAATAATATTAATCTGAATTTTAAATTAAAGTTTTGATATCTCGTGATTTGCAAAGCATTACATTTTTATGATTATCTGCAAAGTTAATACATTTTATAAAACATGAATGTTATTTTATGAAATGTATTGCAAAATAAAAGTAAAAAAATCCCTGCTTTATAGGGATTTTTTTACTTTTATTTTGCTTCGATTTACAAAAGCTTCATCTCTTTCAGACATCCTTTTATTAACTCAAAGGTATGTTCAATATCATTATCCAAACCAACGGAAAAGCGGATTAAGCCTTCAGACATTCCCATTTCTCGTTGAATTTCTTCAGGAACTTCCGAGGATGTCGATTTTCCAGAGTTGCTAAATAGAGTTTTAAAATATCCTAAGCTCACAGCCAAATATCCTACACCGGCAAGCTGCATTCTTTCCATTAGCTCATTAGCGACTTCTGCGGTACCCATATCAATTGATATCATTCCGCCGTAGCCAAATTCAGGATTTATAATAGTGCTAAACGTTTGATGATCAATATGCTCTTCCATTCCGGGATAATTTGCTTTTAACCCGATTTCTTTAAATCGTTTTGCCAGATACATTGCATTATAACTATGCTGTTTCATGCGAATGTGTAAAGTATGTAAATTCTTTAAAATATTTGAAGAACGCAATGGATCCAAAACAGGCCCCAGCAACATCGCCGTCCCGTCTATAACACTTGAAAGCGAGTTAACAAACTCGGCAGAAGCACATATAGCTCCGGCAACGCAATCATTTTTTCCATTAACATACTTTGTCATGCTATAAACTACAATATCAGCCCCATGTTTTACGGGTGTTACCATCATTGGAGTAAATGTATTGTCTATAACCAGCTTCGCATTGCCGGCATGTGCAATTTTTGCTAATTCGGGAATATTTGCAATACGCAGCAACGGATTTGACATTACTTCGGTATAAACCATCTTTGTATTCGGACGCATCGCTGCTTTTACCGCATCTAAATTCGATGTATTTACAAAAGTAACATCAATGTTGAATTTTGGAAGATAGTTTTTCATAAATGCAAAAGATCCGCCATAAATGGTTTCACTTGAAACGATATGGTCTCCGGCACTACAGATTTGTAAAATAGCACAAGTAATTGCAGCCATTCCCGATCCTGTGACCCATGCAGATTCGGTGCCTTCCATTGCAGCCATAGCATCAGCTAAGTACTTGTTGCTTGGGTTCCAATGACGCGAATACAAAAAACAACCTTCCGATTCTCCGTGAAAAGTGTCTAACATAGTTTCGGCCTCCATAAACGTATAAGTTGCCGAATCGGTGATGGATGGATTTACTCCACCAAATTCGCCGAATTGTTTTAATTCCTGAATTTTAGTAGCTGGATCAAATTTCATAATAATTTTTCTTTTTATGTTGAACTTCTTTGTTGATTTCTATGTGCAAAAATAGTTTTTTTTTAGTTCGTTTTACTTTTCTTATTAATTTAGCCTGAAAGTTAACAAAAAACCAACTTTTGGGAATCAAAATTAAATATTAATCATTAAAATACAGAGCAAATGCAATACGATCTTATTGTAATTGGAAGCGGTCCGGGAGGCTATGTGGCAGCAATTCGTGCCTCTCAACTCGGGATGAAAGTTGCCGTGGTAGAACGTGCCGAACTGGGTGGAATTTGTCTGAATTGGGGCTGCATCCCAACCAAAGCACTACTCAAAAGTGCGCAGGTGTTCAATTATTTGAAACATGCCGAAACTTATGGCGTTAAAATCGAAGGAACAGCAACTCCTGATATCGAAGCCATGGTTGCGCGAAGCAGAGGCGTTGCTGAAAGTATGAGCAAAGGGATTCAATTTCTTTTCAAAAAATACAATGTGGAACATCTTGCGGGATTGGGAAAAATAAAACCCGGTAAAATTGTAGAAGTACTTGATGTTGAAGGCAACAAAACCGAATATTCCGCAAGTCATATCATATTGGCTACCGGCACCCGCTCTCGTGAACTGCCGAATTTACCTCAGGATGGTAAAAAAATAATCGGATATCGAGAGGCACTTACTTTACAAAAACAACCTGTATCAATGGTCGTTGTCGGATCCGGTGCCATTGGTTCCGAATTCGCATATTTTTATAACTCTATCGGAACCAAAGTTACTTTAGTCGAGTATTTGCCAAACATTGTCCCCAACGAAGATGAGGACTCCTCAAAGCAACTCGAGCGCTCCTTTAAAAAACAGGGGATGAAAGTGATTACCGGCGCAAGCGTGGAATCTGTTGATAAAACCGGGGAGCTTTGCAAAGTATCTATTCAAACTAAAAAAGGAATTGAACTAATAGAAGCCGAAATTGTGCTTTCAGCTGTCGGAGTTACTACCAACCTCGAAAATATCGGGTTGGAAGAAACAGGTGTAGCTTTTGAAAAGGGGAAAGTTATCGTGGATGATTACTATCGCACGAACGTTGAAGGTGTTTATGCCATTGGCGATATCGTGAAAGGACCTGCTCTTGCTCATGTGGCTTCACACGAAGCGTTGATCTGCGTTGAGAAGATTGCAGGACACCATCCCGGCATCCTCGATTACAACAATATTCCGGGATGTACATACACTTCACCGGAAGTGGCATCGGTTGGGATGACGGAAGCTAAGGCTCGTGAAGCAGGATACGAAGTGGTTGTAGGAAAGTTCCCCTATACAGCATCGGGAAAAGCGGCCGCAAGTGGAAACAAAGATGGTTTTATCAAAGTGATTTTTAATGCTAAAGACAATAAATGGCTCGGATGCCACATGGTGGGCGACAATGTAACCGAAATGATCGCCGAAGTCGTGGCTGCCCGCAAACTTGGTGCCACCGGCAGAGACATCATTGATGCCGTCCATCCTCATCCAACAATGTCGGAAGCACTAATGGAAGCCGTAGCTCTGGCATACAATGAATGTGTGCACATGTAGGAACATCTTATCAGAAAGAAAAAGCCAGGTTCTCACTTGGCTTTTCCTTTTACACAATACAACGTTTATTACAGTTTTGGTGCAAATTTGTTAAAATCGGGTATATCCGGGATTGCTTGGTAAAAACCGGATGTTTAATCCGATGTTCAAACTCACGTATGTATATGGATTTGAATCATCACAAGCGTAATGATATTTTGCAATGGCACATAATGAATACGCATCGGATAAATCAACATAAAACCCCACTGATGGAGCAATTCCCATTTTTGTATCGGTTTTTGTAGTGTTTAGAGAATACGCATCATTTGTTGTTTTTTCCGTATGGTAAAAGTTGTAAATACCTGCATCAAATCCAATCATCGGTTTAAAAGCATAGTCTCCGAATCTATTTTCGAAAGTAGCCGTTATTGGAACCATCGCATTCGTTTGTTTTTCCATGGAATAACTAAATCTGTGGTAACCCACAGATAATCCCATGTCAAACGATTCCGTAATTTCATATTTCAGAGCTAAAGTTCCACCAAAATCGGTCCCCAAATAATTATCGCTTGAAAAGCCACCGGTTGGAATTTGAACTCCCACCAAAGGGAGCAGGCTGATTTGAGCCTTAAGAATAAATGGTAGTAAAAACAGGAATATTAGAGCAAAACGATGCCTTTTCATATAATTATATTTGGTTGCAAAGTTAGCTGATGAAAAAAAATCGGGCTGTTTTCAGGTTGTTAAAAAATGAGAACCGTTCCAAAAACATCAGATTTTTGGGGTTTAATTTTTTAAAAGTTAATTATTTAACATCTTTAGGGATTGCTTTCAAACAAATACACGCACGGAAAAATTTCATTTTTTACCCTACGATTTGTCATTTGAACACGATTTATACTACTAATAAAAGAGAATGTGTTATGTAAAAGGCTTATTTACCGTACCATGATAAATCTCTGAATTTAAATATGAAATAAAACAATAAAAGTATTCTAAATCTTTTTTTAGCAGTTTCTAATTAAAGTTTTCTTATTATTCTGAATTGTGCATAGGTCAGGTTTATCTTTAAAAAAGCAACACTCACACATACAGTCTGAAAAATTGACACATTCATTCTCTAGTCCGAAAGAAAATTCCTTTTCTTTTGATTGCGCTTTACATTTATTATACGACTCTATACTAGAAGCATCTTGAAAGTAGATAATTTGTTTTTCCCAACTGAATATTTTTTTTATATGACCGATAAATTCAAATATCTGACGGAATAGCTCAAAGATAGAGTATCTTAATCGCTTTTTTAGAAGATTTTCCATTATTCTTTCTACAACTTTTTTCCTGATTTTATGATTGTAGTCATAATTGCAAAAACCATCCAAATAAGAATCACTCACCATGAAATAATCAATATTTTCTTTTATAATGTCAATAAAAAACACTCTTCTTAGCCGGGGATAAGCAAATAGATATTTCCAATTTTTTTGATGCTTAAAAAAGCTATTTGTTATACATAAAGTATTTTGGTTAAAGACCTTAATTTTTCCAGCCTCATCTTTGAAGAATATTGGCAGAAAGTTTAACCAACTTTCAATCCACTCTTCCCGAATATCTTTTACAATTAGGTCTTTCTTAATATAGAACAACTCTTCATTGATTAAATTAATAAACCGCTTTACATTTTGCTCATTAATGTTATTGCTTTCAAAAATTGCTCGATATTCCTTAATACACTCAAGCGTTATGTCTTGCCTCATTTTTTTCTTTGAAAAATTTTGAGCAAGCAAATATGTACAAACAGCTAACAATGCTGCGATAATTGTAGCAATTGGTGCAATAAAATCTTTGAATTCAATAGTCGCCAACAAGTATGTCATGGTTTTTTGTTTTTAGCTCCTTCTCAATAGTCCGAGTTAAAGGCTTGTTTTCCTTTATAATTTTGATGTATATCGGTTCGGATTATTTAATTAGGCTGTTTATACGTTAAAGATAATAAAAAATAAATTAACTGGAAAAAAGTTCCCCTTTCTGCGCTTTTATTCGGTGACCCGTCGGGTTTTAGAAACCCGACGGGTCACCGAATAAAAAACTTATTCCACCGTCACCCGTATCCCTTCCGAATGGGAGGTGAATTCGGGAGCATACATGCATTGGATGGTGGTGATGCCGTTGGAGAAATCTCCCTTTTGGGTGGCGAACATCGTGTACTCAAACACGTAGGTTCCCTTGCGGAGATAGTCGAAGAAGAAGTTGGTGGCGGCATCGCGGGTGCTTTCGTAATAGCCCAGCCCGTCCTGGTACTTGTAGTTCGATAGCACGTTGACCGGTTCGAAAGCGGATGCCCGCATGTCCTTCATGTGCACGTATTCCATGTCGCGGTCGGAGCGGAGCACGATTCGCACCTTGATTTTATCGCCGACCTTGATTCTGGCTCCGGAGGCAATCGGTTCAATCACTTCTCCCGTGGGAGTTACCCGAACCACAAACAGTTCCTTCTTCATGCTCAGCGGAGTAGCGGCCGGAGTGATTTTATCCAGATTTTCGAAATATTGCCAATAGACCGAGCCCCAAGCCACGCCGGCTGTGGATTTGGCCACCGTGATGTTGCCCATTTCGGGAGTGATTTCGGTGCCGTTCCAGGCCGTTTTAAAATATCCGGTTCCGGCTTCCACCTTCACGTTGTCCATCTTTTTGGGATCGATGATTTTATCGGCAATTTTAATTTCCACCAATTGATCATCCGTAAGTTGGTTGGTGCCTTTCAGCAGCAGTGCATAGCAGGCTTCAGCCGTAGATTTGGTAGTGCTCCAACTTTGGGTCTGTTTCTGTTTCAGCAACCAGATTTTCATCTTTTCCACCGATTCCAAATCATTATTCACTACATCAAATGCCTCTATCAACAAGGCCTGACGTTCAATCGGCGCTTCGTACCAGTAATATCCGAAGCCTTCGTTACGCCAGTACATGCCCATCTCTTCGCTGTAAAGTGCATTATCCTTAACGGAAGCCATGATTTTTTTAGCCGTGGCATCGTCGCCGGAACGCTCGTTGGCTAGAGCCATCATGCCTTGCAGGTAGATGCCCTTGGTAAGCCAGTATTTCTTCGATTGATTGAGGAAATAGTTTACCGCTTCCTTATTTTTGGGTGCAATTTCCACATCTTTCCAGAAGAAGGTGCGGGCATATAAATATTGTATTTCCGTCCAGCCAATATGATCCTTGCTCATATCAACTTTCCATTTGATCAGATCTTCGTAATTTTCACGAATCCGGTCATCTGTGTACCTTACGGCTCTGGTTATCATTGCCAATGTTCTAGGTTCCGAAGTTAAGTTGGCGATTCCTAATGCCTTCAAATGACCAAAACCTGTAACAATATACTGCGTGATGTATTCATTATCGGGCATACCGGCAAACCAAGGCCATCCGCCATTGGAAGTCTGCATTTTTGTGAGCTTTAATAAAGTTGCATCCAATTGGTTCGACATGTTGATGAGATCGAAAAGTAAACCAACTCTTTTTTTCTGATCCGATTCGCTTTTGGCATCCATCACCCAAGGGGTTTCTTCGAGTAAAAGCGATTTCAACTCCTGATTTTTCTCCAGATTCGACATCAGCGCTTCGGGCGAGTTGATTTTCCAACTTTCAAACACGGCTTTGATCTTCGGGCTTGAGTTGGCGATATGTGTGGCAATGCTGTTGGCGTAAAAACGACTGAATGTCTGTTCCGAACATTCGTATGGATATTCCATCAAGTAAGGCAATGCCTGAATGGCATACCAAGCCGGGTTTGAAGTGAATTCCAAGGTGTATTTAAAGTTCTTGAGCGTGGTCGAGGTGTTGTTTTTCAGCTTGTCGAACGAGAACGTTTTGGTTTGATTGCCGTTGATCGGCAAGGGCAACGATTCGGTCACCAGCATACGGTTGGTCAGCACGGGTAAGGTCATCTCTTCGCCATCGGAGAAATTGCCGGCTTGTGCGGTAACCCGATAGGTGATGGCCATGATTCCCTGTGGTATCGCGATTTTCCAAGCCACCGAAGTGCTTTGTCCTTTCAGTGCCGAGAATGGAATCTCCAGATTGGTCAAACCCAATTCTGAATTCACAGGTTTCATGGTGATGGCATCTAAAAATTCCACTTTCGCGATTCCGTTGAGGTCGCTTTCGGAAATGTTGGATATTTTTACGGCAAACTCCATCCGGTCGCCTTCGCGGAAGAAACGGGGCGGGTTGGGAACCACCATCAAACTCTTCTGAGTGACCAATTCTTTGTTAAACTGTCCGATACGCAAGTCTTTAGTATGTGCCAGTCCCATGATGTTCCATCGGGTCAGTGATTCCGGGACTTTGAATTTCAGCACAATATTTCCTTCGGCATCGGTGGCCATTTGAGGCATAAAGAAGGCGGTTTCATTGAAATTAGAGCGGATCTGGATGGGTCGTGATAAACTTTCTCCTTCACTTCTGTCATCTTGTTCATTATCCCCGTCGATGATCGATCTACCGCCTCCATCTTTTTTGCCACTTTCACGCTTATCAGCAGTGGTTTTTGTCACGGTGGCTTCACCGGATGCCGGTTGTTCCAAATTTTTCTCATCTACAGCGTCGTAAACGGCAGCAGTTTCAGCATAACCTTCTTCACCGCCACTGGATTCAGAGAGAACCGCTCTAGTATCTCGTTTATATTTAAGACTGTTTCGTCCATAATATTTTGTAAAATAGAAACCATACATGTTTAACTGCTCATATTCAATTCTCTTTATGTAAAGTTTGCTTGGATTGTAGAAATAGGTGTAAGCATTATCCCCATTATTAATGGTGTTGATGTTCCAATAAGGACTGTAAGAGTCGTGCGAATTCAGGTAGAACGACCAATAATGTTTTACAAAAGCATCCAGCGAAGCATCATACATGGTGGCCAGCAATTCCGAAGCAACTTTTTCGCCGTCGCTGCCCTTGATGGTGATTTTCCACTCCTCGTTCTGTCCGGGTTCAAGCTTATCGCGGAAAGTGGCGAATTTTGCCACCAAATATTCATTCTTTTTCTTCACCTGAATATCGATTGGGTTGGAATATGAACGATTGTTGATGGTTAATACCACATTCACCCGGAGATTGCCATAATCTTTTTCCGTAATCGGAAGATCGAAGGTCTTGGCGTTCTTTTCCAGCGTGATCCATTGTTTTTGAAGGACGAGATCCTCTTTCATCACCTCAACATAAACTTGGGCATTGGTATGGCGGCTTTCGATGGTGATTTTCACCGTCTTGCCGGGTTCCGTCGAATATTCGTTTGCTCTCGCTTCCAAATGGCTGTATGTGGAATTTTCCAGAATATCGGAATTGATTACAGTGAAGTTTTGGCTCTTTTCAAAAGCCACTCCGAAGTTATCCTTACCGCTGATTTCAATAATGTAGTTTCCGGTTTTCCAATTGCGGATGTCGGCAAAGGTCAAAACGGTATCGGTGGCGGTGTTGTGGGTTTTATTATAAGTGACTTCGAGTTTTTTCCAGTTGTTGATGTTCAGTTCATCCTGGTATTCTTCGTAGGGGAAATATTTGCTGAACTCTTCCTTGGAATAGAGGTACGAGGTCGGTTTTTGCCAATATTTGGTGTTGTAAATTTCCGAAGGTTGTTCCAATCGGGAAACTTTTACCGAAATCGAAGCGGGTTCCAGTTGATAGTTGAGGTTCGTGGTGCGAATGTCATATTTGGAACCAGTATCAACCATATTTATCACCGAAGGAAGCGAAACGCTGGCATACATCGACACATAACCCACGGATACGGAAGTGGTTGCCGGGTGTGTTTCTCCGTTGATATCCGAGACATCCACCGAAACGGTGTAATTAAAGATCGGCAAAAACTGTTTTTTGCTGTTGAAGTCGGGAATTGCATCAAACACAATCGTGTATTCTCCTTTTTCGTTGGTTACGGTTTCTCCGTTCAGAATTTCCATGGCCGTGGTCGTAGGCTGATATCCCCATCCCCAACGCCACCATGGGTATGAGGCCCGACGGGTGACGCGGTATTTTACTTTCGCCCCATCCAAGGCGTTTCCCGAATAGGCTTTTGCCGTTCCGGTTACCGTCACTTTGTCATTCAGGCGATAGCTTCCTTTGATCGGATTAAACGTGGTTTCAAATTTCGGACGTTTATAGTCTTCCACCCTGAAATAAACGGCTCCATGCGGGTCTCGGATCTGCATCTGTCCGTTCAAGCCTCCGGTTGGAGCCACAAATGAGCCCTGAAATGAGCCGAATTCATTGGTGGTTAAATTCAGGGTGCTTTTTTCCTGCCAATTGGCATCATACAAATCCACTTTTGATTTTTTACCGGTCAGAATTTTTGATTTTTTACCGGTATACTCCACCATGATTCCTTTAAAATAGATGGTTTGTCCGGGACGATAAATGGCCCGATCGGTAAAGAAATAGGTTTGAATTGAGGTGCGTTCAGTCGTATCGCGATAATACTGATACAAATAATTAGTTGAATAGATTACATCTTTGTTATAAGAGATCGAAAACTCGATGTTTCTGCTGTTTTCGCGGGCCGATACGGGAGGAATGACAAAGTGCCCATCCTGATCGGTATTCCCTTTTCTTAACAAACTCCATTCATATTTTCGAAGCGTGTAATTGTAGGTTTGGAATTTTGCTTCTACAACTGCATTTGCAATGGGCTTTCCCGTCAATCGGTTGGAAACAGCGATTTCAGATCCTCCGCTGTTGAGTGTCCGTTCGATATAGGATAAATCGCTGACGAAAAAATCGGCATACGAGAGCTGATCTTTAGAAACATTAAAAGTCGGACTGTTCGAAGTAAGGATGAGATAATACCCTTTTTTAAGCGCATTAATTTTGATTTCCGTTTTGCGATATTGGTAATCTTTTTCCCCAGGTAAATTATATTCCGTTTGGCTGGTATATGGCAATGTGGTCAGTTTGTTGAGCAACTTGTCGCTGCTTAGTTCCGAACGGTATTTTTTGTAGTCATCCACATCAAACGGTAAAATACGAACATAAACCTTGGGGCTGTTTTTGTGGTTCACCAGCACCCGGAACGGCTGATTCGGAACACTGTAGTTCTCTAGGGAAGTACTGAGTTGGGGATAGGTGATCTGGTTTTTCAAATACTTGCAGTTGTTCGCACCGAGGGTGTTTGGGTATTTTTCAATGGCGAGGTCGATATATTTCAACGCGTTGATATCATCAAATTGTACCGATGGATTGGTAAGTGAATCGTATTTGGAGGCCGATGCATGATAATACTGGCCGACCTTATAGCAAATTGCCGCTGATTCGGCGTGTTGCTGGTGCTTTTGGTAAAGCGAAATCAGCGAATTGAGGTAAAGGCTATCGATGCTTTCAAAAAGTCCGTTTTGTCTCACGAAATCCAGTCGTTTCAAATCCGCATCAATCAGGGCGGCGGGGTCGGCATCGTTGAGGTGAAACTGAATTACCTGTTGCAGAAGTTGCAACGCAAAAAACTTCATCGACAACGAGTCGGGCGTGGTGAGTTTTAACGTGGAGAAAGTGTTGGAATTGCTGATATATTGCGAATTGTTGATATAAAAAGTAACGGCGGGCTTTACAATTGAAGGTTCTTCCCCCATAAAGAAATCGATGGCACGATGTGCTAAGAAATCATACAAAGTGGGTCGATAAGGCCTTCCATTATCGGTTTTGCTGAGAATTTGATCATATTTTGCAAGATTCGTCTGTTTGAGTAGTTTTTCGTTTTTCAGCGAAAGCTGATATTCTTTAAATACGGCTTCTACAATGCTGCGTAAATCCCAGGTGGCGAGATCTTCTTTTTTGAAGTTCACGGTAGCGGTCCGGTTCATGAACACGTAGCGGTTCTGTTCATAATAATTCCAGAGAATTTCCGCTTTTGCCGAGTGGAGAATTTGTGTTTGGGGTTCGCTGGTTCCCTTGATTTCGGCATCAATTTTTTCGATGGCTTTTTCCGTGCTGTTTTCTTCGTAGGTGCTGGTCAACCCGATTTGATAGATGATGGCACGTAAAAAATGGCCGTGTTGCTGATCCAATTTTGCCTGTTTGTAAATTTCAGCAACCAATTTTAACGCTTCTTTCGGCAAACCGTTGTCTCGTTGCTTTTCCACCTGCGTCCATTTCTCGGCATAGTTAAACGGCTTGGGCTGCTGTTGGGCCACCGAAGAGAAACAGAAAATCGCAAGAAGGGTAATTGTACTCAACAAGTGTTTCATAATATTGATTTTTGATAGATTTTAATAATGAATGGAATTTGTTTTTCGCCTGATTTAAAAAATGAAAAGATTATTTTACATGAAAAAATCAAGCCAATTTAATAAATATTATAATCGGCTATTGTTAATTCATAACATTTTCTTGCAAAGAATATCGATGCCTAAAATCTACTTATAAGATTAATGATCGAAAACCATTGTTAAGTTTGAAAATTCAGGAAACTTTTTTTAAAACGTTTTTCGATGCTTATTTTTTGGCACAGTTTTTTCAATAATCAAATTCACGTTAATTAATCCGAATTTTTATTTAATATAATTAATTGTGTATGAACACGATGTAAAATTGTATTGCCTGATTTTCAAGAAATAAAACAAAAATATATACTCACTAAATTCAACGATTATGAAAACAAAAATTACTCTTTTAGCACTCCTTATTCTCAGTTGCGTTGTCCAGGTTTGCGGACAAGGTACACTTAAGGGAAAAGTTACGGACGGGAAAGATCCGATTCCGTATGCAAATGTTATTATCGTCCAAAACGGAAGGCAATTTGGAGGAGCACAGACCGACCTCAATGGCAATTACACCATCAAACCAATTCCTCCCGGCAAATACGATGTGAAGGCTTCTTACGTGGGTTACAAGACTAGTGTTGTCACCGGAGTCATTATCAGTGCAGATAAGATAACATTCCTTGATTTTAAGATGGTGTCATCCACCAATGAATTGCAAGCCGTAGAAGTTTGTTATACGAAGCCACTTATCAGTAAAGACAACACGCAATCGGGAGAAAGTGTAAGCTTCTCGGGCAGGCACGGAAGAACCGGTAATATATCAAATACTGCTAGTGGCGAGTCTATGAGTTCCCAAGAAATTAAGCGGATCCCCGGACGTTCTGCACAGGGTATTGCTACATCTATGGCCAGCGTTCAGTTAAATGAAGGGACCATGGGCAGTGTTCGCGGTTCCCGCACCGATGGAACGGTAACTTATATTGACGGGGTGAAGGTTGCCGGAACCACTTCGTTGCCGAAATCGGCAATACAAGAAGTGTCTGTGATGCCGGGCGGTGTTCCTGCAAAGTACGAAGACGGCAAAGATATGAAAAATGGCAAATACGAACCGCCTACAGTCAACTTTCCGGCACCCGCTCCAGTATCTGTTCCAACGCCGGCACCTGCCCCCGCTCCGGTTCAGTACAACTACAGTTACGAAAACACCGAAGAATATGCGAAAATCATTGAAAATGAATTTTTAAACACCCGCACCGAGCCCCAATCGACCTTTAGCATCGATGTGGACCAAGCTGCATACAGCAATGTGCGTCGCTTCCTGGATAACGGAAACCGGGCCCCGAAAAATAGCGTGCGTCTCGAAGAGATGATCAACTATTTCACCTATTCGTATCCACAACCAAAAAATGATGAAGCTTTTTCAATCACGACCGAGTATGCCGATTGTCCATGGAACAGCACTCATAAATTGTTGTTGGTCGGGGTTCAGGGAAAGATTATCCCGGTTGAAAATTTGCCTCCAATCAGTCTAACGTTTTTAATCGATGTTTCGGGTTCGATGGGCGATTACAACAAACTTCCGTTGGTTAAAAAGTCGTTGGAGATGTTGGTTAAACAAATGCGTCCACAGGATAAAATCGCCATCGTGATTTATGCCGGAGAAACCGGGGTCGCCCTTGAATCCACCTATTGCACTCCGGACAATAAACATAAGATCATCAATTCAATTGAGAATTTGACTTCCGGCGGATCAACGGCTGGTGCCTCGGGAATCGATCTTGCATATAAAATAGCTTCAGATAATCTGATGAAGGAAGGCAACAACCGCATTATCCTTTGCACAGACGGTGATTTTAACGTGGGAATTTCGAGCGACGACGAGTTGGTTCGGATGATTGAAGAAAAAAGGAATAAAGGCATTTTTCTCTCCATCTTAGGCTATGGAATGGGAAATTACAAGGATTCCAAAATGGAAAAACTGGCCGACAAAGGGAATGGGAACTATGCATATATCGATGATATCGGCGAAGCACGAAAAGTACTTTGTGATCAATTGTCAGCCACATTATTAACCATTGCAAAAGACGTGAAAATCCAGATTGAATTTAATCCGACCAGTGTGATGCAATATCGTTTGCTGGGTTATGAGGATCGTATGCTCGAAACGGAAGACTTCAACAATGATGCAAAAGATGCCGGGGAAATTGGATCCGGAGCTTCGGTCACCGCTATTTATGAAATTATTCCCGCCAATTCTGAATTGCGCGACAGCACTGCCCAAAGCCTTAAATATCAACAAGTGCTGGTCGTTAAAGACTCGGTCGTGAACAAAGAGTTGGGAATGCTGAAGATCCGTTACAAAAAACCCAATGAAAACACGAGCAAACTCATCGAAACAACAATGCTCAATAACAGCAATGCGTTTGAGAACAGTTCCAATAATCTGAAATTTGCATCGGCTGTTGCTTCATTTGGAATGTTGCTGAGAGATTCGAAATTCAAAGGAAATACTACATTTAAAACCATCCTTTCAATGGCCAAAAACGCATCCGAAAACGACGAGAATAGGATTCAATTCCTCTCGATGGTGAAAAATGCGGAAGCAATATACAAATAGAAGCAGATCTACCTTACCATAAGTTTTAATCCCAACGAGAAGGGCCGGAGCCAACGCTTTGGCTCTTGTCTTATGGTTGCAAGTGAATATTTACTAACCATGCATCCTGCAAAAATAAGATTGCGTAGCTCTTTATTAATCTTGTCTATTACAATACTTCGTTATATTTTTGTAACATGCTAATTGTCAGTGTTTTGTCATTCCGAGCCACAGCGAGGAATCTTATTGATAATCAATTTGTTACAATTATATAAGTTCGTGAAATGAAAAATTCACCTAAGTATGGGAAGTTGAACCATAGCCCAAGAAAAAGATTGAAATCCGTGACTTTAAATGAAATTTTGTCGTTACATTTGCATAAGTAAAGTTGCATTTAAAGCTTCAATTTAGCAAATGAAAAAATTATTGATCTCGGTAATTGTGGTTTTTTTCATAAATAATTTTTGTGCTTACTCACAAAATAAAGTAGAATATAAAATTGATATAAAGGGAGTAAGTGCTAAATTTTCTTGTGTCAGGCAAAGTAAAGACACTATTAATTTAACAGTAACAATAAGAAATAACACATCTAAAGCTATATATTACATTAGGGATGGCATTTATATAAGTAGCATCTATAACAAAGAAGGGCGGGCTATAGTTGGTAGCTCAAATTATTATGAATCTTCATATTATAAATTAAAACGGTTAGGTGCATTTAGAAGTAGAAAAATAAATAGAACAATTAATTCCACTAAGGATGCTAATGTTTATTTAAGCGGAGAAATGATATTCTTTACAAAAGAAGACTTATTACAAAAGGATAGTATTTTAGGTATGGATGTGGAACTTAATTGTTATAGGCTCGTATTTGATAGTCTCTGTATAAATAATTACTGTAAATAGGAGTAGTGATTAAAGTTCATCTAAAAATAAAACTTCTTCAGTCCTTTATTTTGCTGCGGGAATCATAACCTTTTGCGTCACTTGTGCTGAGCTGTGCCGAAGCATCCGCGTTCCATTTAGAATCGATTTCCAATATATTAAAACAGACCGATTTCCAAACCAATCGTAGTGCGGGGCAAATCGACATGATTACCGGTCGTTTTAAGCCAGTCGGACATCCGGTAGGAAGCCCACAAAACATATCTGTTATTTCCCAACCGGGCTTTAAAACCCCATTGGGTGTCCGTGATATAATCCAATTCGCTCAGTTCTGTTTTTACTTTTGAAGCCCCCTGAAATGGGGTCGTTAATTTGTCATTGTAGGTGAGCGAAGCGCTGTAAGTATAAGTTGCATAAGCGCCAAAGTCCAAATAGTTTCCGATTTTGTCACCCCTTCTGCCAAAATTGATCCGGTTATAATATTCCAGTCCAACGGTTGGCAACTGCAGATATTCCTTATCGTGGAGCAGGGAGTCGGGGAACTGTTTCGAGCTGTATTGCGCAAAACGATATCGATAGCTGGCTATGGAAAGGTCGAGCCCCATCGCATAATGGTTGCATATTCTCCGTTTGTAGCGTAATCCAAACCGCCATTCCCGCGAAAGTCCGTATTTGAGGTCGAAGGCATTCCCTTCGGGCAATCCCGCAGCCATGCCATAAGCAACGTAAAAATGGATATAGTTAGACCGGTTTGGGCCCCATTTTTTTACCGAATATAAGCTGTCCGGAGTCTCATTTATTAGTACTTCCTGCGAAAAAAGTGCAGACGAAAACAATAGTGCAATAAAAACGAATAGGTATTTTTTTATATTCATATTTTTTGTTTGATTAATCATTATTTAAGGTCGTTTCCATTCCTGAAAATCATTCTGATAAGCAATTCTTAAAGTATATCCTGCCGGGATTTCAGACAACGGAATGGATAGTGGATTTTTGGAATACACATAAATAACGCCATATCTAGCCAGTTTTCCATCGGGTTTCGCTATGTGATAATATAGATAATGGGTCGGTTTTTTATCCACATAAGATTCAGCACGTTCATTATTGTAAATGGGAGCCTTCGCTTTCAACACACTGCTTTGAGTGCTGTCTATCGGAGTTAAATAAATGACTTTTACTTCATCATCCTCGATTTTAAAAGTATAAGCGTCATTTTTATTTTCCGACTTGTTATTGCCTGTAAAGTAGGATGCTTGGGGAACTCCATATCCATGCGCATAATCGTAATAGGGGAACAGGTCACCAGAGTGCTCGATTGCGGATTTCATTTCCATATTGTTTGTTCCCATTCTGGTTTGCCAAGCACATGCTGCAAATCCCGCAACCAGCGGCGTCGAAAAAGAAGTCCCCGATTCTATGGATGTTTGCCCACTCGGTGTAGCTACATAAGCAACTCCATACGCACACACATTCGGCTTTAGTCTGCCATCCTTTGTGGGACCAAATGAACTGAAATTGATGTGTATGTCTGTTTGGGGATCAATACCTCCCACTGATAAAATACTATCGGCATCGGCGGGAGTGCTCAGGGCTTTCCATTTGCTATCCCCGTCATTTCCCATGGCGTTTATCACCAGCATCCCTTTTGAAGCGGCCATATTTGCCGCTTTAGACACCAAACTATGTTGTCCGTCCATCTGTTCGGGAAAATATCGATCCTTCGTATACCCCAATGAACTGCTGATGATATGGGCTCCGTTTTTGTCGGCCCATTCTGCGGCAGCCAGCCAGTATTGCTCTTCGGCGAAAGGTTCGGTATTCACTTCGGTGCGGGCCAACAAAAACTCGGCGCCGGTGCCCAAACCAAAATTCACACTGTCTACAATGCCTGCTATATCTGAAAAAGTGGCAAGTCCATGGCTGTTATACGCATAAACGAACTCTTTTTTCTGGGTGAAATCAAAGGTCTTGAGAATTCTATTTTCCTTACGGACATGTTCAAATGCAGGATGTGTATCCACTTCTGGGAACCCGCCATCGAAAATGGCAATACGAATCCCTTTACCGGTAATTCCTTTTTGGATAAACAGGTCTCCCTGCATTCGCATCCATTGTCTTTTAGCTAAATTGTTGTTTTCTTCGCCCTCCTCTTCTTTGTTTTTCATTGGGAAATGAGTCATTTGGCCTTGAGTGTTGATCAACATGACTTTGCTTACAAAAGGGAACTGACTAACTGTTTCGATTTGAGCCGTTGTTGCAACCACTGAAGCGCAGTTGAACCAACGACTTACCATATCCAATGATTTTACTCGATTTTGCACTTCTCTTACATAAAATGTGTTTACAGGGTAGTCGGTGCTGTCCGAAATGAAAATTCCAAACATGACTTTCCGTTCCAAAGCTTTTGCATCGAAATAGGAGATCGGATCAAATTGCGAGCCCGATTTGTCCTTAAAGAATACAAAATAGCTCTCCTGCGAAAACCCGATTGTTGTAGTAAAAAGGAATAGTATCGTAATTAATTTTTTCATGTATTTATTGATTTTGAAGTAGCAATCATTATGAGGCAAAGATACATATTTTAATTAATTTCGGGTTTATAAGTTTATGGGGAAACCCGAGATCAGTTAAAAGTTAAAAGCCCGAAAGTAAAAAGTGAAAAACGAACTAGACATAAGTCGCATTGCGATCAACTCATCAATCCCGAAAAAACAGAAATCTTCGATTTCATCTTTTTTCGAGGATCCACGAAAAATTGAAAAATCAAAGATTTTTATTTTTCGGGACCTATCACCTATCCCCCCTCTTCTATATATTTCCAACAGTTTATAAATAAATAGTTATATTTGTCTCATACTATTCACAAAAGCAAAAGTTATGAAGAAGTTTACATTGTTGTTATTAGCCATTTTATTGGTGCAATTTTCCTTTTCTGCCGTGTTTACAGTTACCAATACGGCCGATTCCGGAGCCGGTTCATTGAGGGAGGCCATTAATTCTGCGAATTCCAATCCGATGGATGCGGATTCCATTAAATTCAACATACCCATTTCCGACCCAAATTATAATGCGACGACCGGAGTTTTTACAATCACCCTGGCCACTGCATTGCCTTTGGTGCAAAGTCTTTCTGTGGTGATTGACGGTACTTCGCAACCGGGGAACACGAATCCGGATGGTCCTGAAATTTGCATCCGCTCGACCACAAATCTGGTATATGGATTGTGCTTTCCACTTTCGGGTGGTGTGGCGAAAGGGTTTATTATCAACGGTTTTCAGGCTGGTGTTGCAATAACCAAGTATGAGACCTATCCAAGTGGTAGTTGTATCGTTTCTGATTGTTATCTCGGTACAAACTACAATGCCACGGCTGCTGATTCGAATAGTTATGGAGTTGCAATTCTAACCGAATTAACGGGAAATATCATCCGGGACAATATCATATCCGGGAATTATATTGCAGGAATTGCCATAAAAAATTCAGCGTTGAATACGATCATCGGAAATAAAATAGGAGTGGACAGAACTGGTTTGGTTGCGATTCCAAACTACAACGGCATTGCCATCGATTCTTCGTATAGCAATACCATCGGCGGAACTGTAGTGGCCACGAGAAACCTGATTTCGGGAAATAAATATGCCGGAATCGCCATTAATTCTGCCGTTTCGTACAGCAATATCATTAAAGGGAATTATATCGGGATAAACCAAAACGGACTCGTTTCAACGGATTCGGTGCCGAATTTTTATGGAATTGCCCTGAATTATTCTCACAACAATACCATCGGCGGCTCAACTGTGGCGGAACGCAATATCATCTCCGGTAACAAGGAAAGTGGAATTGCAATTATGGGAGCCGATGCCACCCAAAACACCATCAAAGGAAATTATATCGGCACCAATAATTTAGCCGATGACACGATTCCAAACGGGAATGGAATTTTAATTAGCGGATCCTCGTTAACGGTGATTGGAGGAAGTGTCGCCGGAGAACGGAATATCATTTCAGGGAATCGGTTGGCGGGTATTGCCTTGGCTTATTCCGGAACCCGAAACAACACCATTAAGGGGAATTACATTGGAATTGGTGCAAATGGGAATAAAATATTAAGTAATTATACCGGAGTTTATCTGAAAAGTAATTCCAATAGCAACATTATCGGGGGTTCTACGACTGCAGAAAGGAATGTGATTTCCGGGAATTTAGAAATGGGACTTTGTATCGAATCTTCGGACAGCAATACCATCAAAGGGAATTATATCGGGCCGGATGCCACCGGATTGTTGCCATTAAAATATCCTAATGACTCGTTGGTTCAAGCCAATGGACTTTATTTCAACTCCAATGCAAAACATAATGTGGCCGGAGGTTATAATGCCGGAGATCGGAATGTGATTTCGGGAAACCGCGTCTATGGCCACGATCTTTATGGCAATTCGTCGTACAACGCTACAATTGGCAATTATATCGGGGTGGATGCCACCGGGAACACGTCCATGCCTAATGCCACCGGAATATGCGTGGATGGCGGGTCGAACCACAATCCGTTTATCAACAATGTGCTTTCGGGGAATAAAGCTTACGGGATGTTCATCGTAACCACGGGAAGCGACTCCAACGTGGTTGCTGGAAATTATTTCGGCACCAATGCCACCGGAACAGTTGCCGTGCCCAATCAAAGCGGGATCTTGTTAGGTGGCGGAACAAAATACAACATCATTGGTGGTGAAAATTCTGCGGATAAAAACATCTTCTCGGGAAACACCTTTGATGGAATTTTACTGGCGGATACCGGCACCATGTACAATCAGATCATTGGAAACTATATCGGCACAGACAATACCGGAAACAATCCGATTCCTAATGACATTGGAATTGGAATCTCTACCAAATCGGGGAACAACATCATTGACACAAATCTAATCAGCGGAAATAATTCATTTGGAATTGTCGTTTTCGAACACAGTAATAACAATTCGATCACCAGAAACAAAATGGGCGTGAACGCTGATGCTTCATCTCCAGTTCCAAGTGGAAATGCCGGAATTGTGATCACCGTAGGTTCGTGCCACAATAATATCGGGGGCGTTGGTTTGGGAAATATCATTGCAAATCATGATACTGCAGGCGTTGTGGTTAATGATGCCGATTGTCGCTGGAATAGGATTTCCGAGAACAGAATTTACAACAACCAGATTCTGGATATCGATTTGTATCCATACGGAGTCAATGTCAACGATGCCAACGATGCAGATAATGGAGCCAACAATCTGATGAATTATCCGACAATTATCAGTGCTGTTAATGTGGGACAAACTACCCAAATCAACGGAACATTGGATTTTTTGAACCCGGCAAATGTAAAAGTGGAGATTTTCAAATCCAACAATAATAATTTCTTACATCATGGCGGGGCAATTGAATACATCGGTTCCACGCTTGTAAATCCTAATGGAACGTGGAGTTTCAGTACGAATCTGATCTCTTCTGCCGATGTGATTACGGCAACGGCAACCGACACAATGGGAAATACTTCCGAATTTAATACAATTCAATCGATCACGGTTGGAGTTCCGACTATTTCTCAGTCAGACGACTTCAATATCTATCCAATGCCGGTAAACAACACATTTACATTATCATACGCACTTGACAAACCTTCTGATCTGCTTATTTCAATCTATTCCGTAGATGGGAAGAAGGTTGCCGATTTGTATGATCAAACAGCAATGCAGGGCGAAAATCGGTTTACCTTTAACGTGGATTACTTGCATCTGAAACAGGGAATGTACTATGTGAAAATCGCCCGGGATCAGCGGATGGAAAAGACTTTGAAATTTATTAAAAACTAAGTACAGCCAAGATATGAAATCAGTAAAACTATTTATATTATTAATGCTTTTGAGTACGGGTGTTAACGCTACTGTTTTTACCGTGATAAATACTGGGGACAGCGGATCGGGCTCTCTTAGGGATGCTTTAACATACGCGAACGCCATGCCTGGGCCGAATTCCATCGTTTTTAACATTCCCGCTTCGGATCCAAATTACGATAGCGGAAAAGGAATTTGGACGATTACACCTCAAAGCACGTTGCCATTCATCACACAAAGCAGTATCACCATCGATGGGACCACCCAAACCACTTTTGGGGGCAACACGAATGTCAATGGCCCGGAAATTTGCATAGATGGGAAACATCTCTACGGTTCCGATTTTGCCTTTCATCTTTACAATGCTTCAAATAATGTGATTAAAGGTTTTATTATCGGGGGCTTTACCGTGGGTATCGAAATTTCAGGATCAGGTTCGGCAAATAACATCATTGTGGGCAATTACATCGGCTGCAATTTCAATGCGACCGATACGTTGTCGAACACGCATGGAATAGAGCTTTTAAGCGGACCTCATGATAACATTATCGGAGGGGAAACCGTTGCGGAACGGAATATTTTTTCAGGCAATACGCACTGCGGAATCCGGATCGTGAATTCCAACAACAATATCGTAAAAGGCAATTATGTGGGGCTAAACCGAGCCGGGAACGGTGCGGTTAAAAATTACGACGGGGTCAGCATTGAAGGCACTTCCTGCAACAATTTGATTGGCGGATATAATTCGGCATCGCGAAATTATGTGTCGGGGAACGATGCTTATGGTATCCCGATTTTCGGAGCCGGTTGCGCCCAGAATCGGGTGGTTGGAAACTATATCGGCACGGATATCACCGGGAACATTGCTATTCCGAACACTTATGGCGTTCTTTGCGATGACGGCGCCCATGGCAATATGGTTGGCGGTTATGCTTCGGGGGCTCAAAACTTGATTTCCGGAAATTCCGGCTATGGAATCTTTTTGTATAACCCACAGACTCAATTTGACTCGATTATCGGTAACATCATCGGGCTAAATTTCAATTGTACCGCTAAATTGGCCAATGCCAATGGAATTGTAATTGATGGCCCAACTTATCGTCATTTTATCGACAGCAACGTAATTTCAGGAAATTCGCAAAACGGGATTGATCTTCATATCGGAGGTACCGACAGCAACATCATTATCCGGAATTATATCGGCACCGATTTTTCCGGGGTTTCGAATTTCGGGAACAACTTTGACGGGGTTCGGATTGCGGAAGGTCCCAAATACAACCAAATCGGGTTGGAAGGGAAAGGGAACACGATTGCGTTTAATGGCACTAGCGGAATTAGTGTGATGACCGATTCCTCCAAATACAACCGGTTTACTGAAAACAAAATTTTCAGTAATGGAAGCATCGGAATTGATTTGTATCCCATCGGAGCGACGGCAAACGATGCCGGGGATTGCGATTCAGGACCGAACAACCTGATGAACGCTCCAGTGATTGCTTCCTCCGATTATAATTCAGGTTCTACGACCATTCATGGCACGATTGACCACACTTGTGATGGCGGAAATCAGGGAATTACCATCGAATTGTTTGCAAGCAATATTTCTACAGGAAGCCATGCCCAACGATATGTAGGAAGAACAACGACCAACAGTGCCGGAGAATGGAGTTATATCACCACCGGTCTTTTGCCCACAGAATTTGTCACGGCCACGGATATCACCGGGAATACTTCGGAATTGTCGAATACTCAAGTGGTAGGCATTGACAATCAACTAACTTTGGAAAATCCGGAAATCAATATTTTTCCAAATCCATGCAACGGGACTTTTACGGTTCAACTAGGTTCTGATGATTTAAGTACCCTTGAAATTATTGATTTATGTGGAAAAATCGTCTTCAAACAAGCTGTTTCTATGGTAAATCAGGAAGTGAATGCAATCTCTTTGGATAACGGATGCTATTTTGTCCGCTTTACTTCTGAAATCGGCCAGCAGAAAGAAATGATGAAGATTGTAGTGGTTAAATAGTTTATTGGAGTTTTGTTTATAAGTTTATGGAGTTATATGTTGATATGGAAACCCGAAATCAGTTAAAAGTTAAAAGTCAGAAAGTTGAAAGTAAAAAACGAACTTAACAAAAGTCACTTTGCGATAAACCTATCAATCCCGAAAAAACAGAAATCTTCGATTTCATTTTTTTTCGAGCCCCGTAAACGAGGGTTAAAAGATCCACGAAAAATTGAAAAATCGAAGATTTTTTATTTTTCGGGACTCATCAACCATTCATCATCTTCTTCAGCAACGCAATTTCTTCCGCCCAGATTTCATCATTGGGCGTTTCCAGAATCAATGGAATGTTGTCAAAACGGGAGTCGGTCATGATAAACTTAAACGGTTCAAGGCCCAAGGTGCCGATCCCGAGGCTGTCGTGACGGTCAACTCGGGAGCCGAATTCCTTTTTGGAATCGTTGATGTGCATGCCTTTCAGATAGTTGATTCCGATTATTTTATCGAAGTCGGCAAACGTTTGGCTGAAGCCCTCTTTGGTCTTCAAGTCGTAACCGGCAGAATAGGCATGACAGGTGTCGATGCACACGCCCACGCGGGATTTATCCTCCACATGGTGAATGATGGTGGCAATCTGCTCGAAACGGAATCCCATATTGGTGCCTTGTCCGGCGGTGTTTTCAATGACGGCCGTAATGCCCGACGTCTTTCCAAGAGCAATGTTTATCGATTCGGCAATGGTTTTCAGGCAGGTTTCCTCATCCGTTTTACCCAGATGACTCCCCGGATGAAAGTTGAGCCGGTCGAGACCCAATTGTTCGCACCGCTGCATCTCGTCGAGAAATGCTTCCCGCGATTTTTGCAGAGGTTCCGCTTCGGGATGCCCCAGATTGATCAGATAGCTGTCGTGAGGTAGTATTTGGGATGCTGTGTAGCCATATTTCAGGCAATTTTCCTTAAAGGCATTAATGCTCTTTAGGGTCAGCGGTGCGGAGGCCCACTGACGTTGGTTTTTGGTAAACAAGGCAAACGCGGTAGCACCGATCTGGTGAGCGTTTACGGGTGCATTTTCAACACCGCCCGATGCACTGACGTGCGCTCCGATATATTTCATCTGGTTATTTTTTATCAAAGATATTAATCAAAACCATACTTTCCAAACTTTGTTCATAATATACTTAAAGTGATATAGCTCGAAGGACTTTAATGTCAAAATATATTAGAAAAAGGGATTTATTTCATTAGAATTATAACAAATAAAAATGCCGTTTATAATTCTAAGATTGTGAAGATTTAAAACTTTGAAAATCAGAAAATTTTCACCACCTTTTCCGCACTTCTCAAATCAAAGTTGTCGCAAATGATATGGTTCAGACCGGGGGCTTTGCCCACTTCGAGGGAGCCGAATTGGTCTTCAATGTCCAGAAACCTTGCGCCGTTTCGGGTTGCCCATTGCAAGAGTGTAGCCGTGGGTATTTTCGGGAAATGGTGGGCAATGGTGATCAGCTCTTTCAGTATGGATAGTTTATGATTTGAAGCCAGACTATCGGTACCGATGGTGATGTTTTGGGTGTGTTGAAGCATCAGTTCAATGTTGGGCAACCTGTTTTCGATGTATAGATTGGAGTTCGGGCAGAGGCAAAACCAGGCATTGTTGGAAAAGGTGTTGCACAAATGCTTTAAATCCTCGCTGGTGGCCATGGTGTTGTGAACGAAAAGCAATTTTCGATTTGGCTTCAAGGCCAATATGGCAATTTCCGAAGGACGTTTACGGGTGTTGCAATAATGATCCGGCGTGACCCCGAAAAGTTCCGCCCGTTCAATGATTTTCCCTTTCCGGAATTCGAAAAAGTCGTTTTCCTCTTCCGATTCCATAAAGTGCAGCGTAAGACTGTGGCTTTTGTTCTGCTGTATCAACTTCATCAAGGGCTCGCTACAAGCATACAACGAATGCGGCGTGATGGACACGGGGAGTCGGGCGTCCGAAAACTGTTCGGCAATTTTTTCCGCATGTAGGAAGATTTTCTCCGCCGATCGGGCATTCGAGCCAAAGACCTCCACGAAGTTGTGATAGTAAATTTTGCTCTGGCTCTTTGCCTCAATTGTTTCAGCAGTATTGCAAATGTCGGCCACGGCCACGATGCCTTCGTCCCACATTGCTTTATCGGCAACGGCAATGTCGTTGGGACTGCTCGGAACCGTTCTTTTTTCCACTTCCAAAGCTCGGATAAATCCATCCACCGAACATCCAGTGCGGATTTTATTGTAATAGGCCGAAAGTTCGAGGTGACAATGGGTGTTTACAAAGCCGGGAGCAAGAATGCCTTTGAGGGGAATAATCTCACTTTTGCTCACGAAACTGCTCTTTTGGGTCGAATTCAGAATCTCTGTAATATTCCCGGAATCATCCAGGACAATTACACCATTTTCAATTACATGATCATTCCCGCAAAAGAGGTAGTCTGCGCTAAAGGCTTTCATTCAATAAGTTATAAGCTGTTGAGCAACGTGGTTAAATCAGCATCGGAAATGGCATTCATGGTCACTTCCACGGAAGCATCCCCGCTCATGGTCATGCTCTGGTAATAGGTGTAGAGCGTTCCGCTGCTGTCGATCCCGATGCAGATGATTTTTACGGAAGTTCCGTTGGGGATAAACCCGGACAACGCGCTGTATGCCTGCATTACCGTGCGGGTAGCCGGCATATAGACAAAGATTCCGAGATTCTGGAGTTCATCGGTACTCGACTGGAACGTGATTTTTCCACCGGTGTTGTTACCAGCCAGAGAATCGCATCCAATCCATCCCAAACGGTAAATCATGGCCTGATAACTCGAATCGGTATGTGCAAAAAATGGATTGGCCAAACTGTTGATGCCAAATTGTGAGCCGTTGCTCGACCAGTCTGTAATCGCCGATTCAATGCCATAAAACACCCGCATATAGCTTTTTGGAGCTTGGTTGGGCATCTCGATACCGCAGCCGCAAGGGTAGGGCTTAAAAACGAGTTCGGTTTCATCTTTAAAGGCTCTCAAACGAATTTCTCCGTCATTTTCCAAAAAGCCCTGCGAAGAGACGGTTGGCATTTGATAATAAATGATGTCTTTGGGAGTATAAAGTTCCACCAATCTTACGGTGTAAGGCCAGGTGATGGTGTCGCCGTTGGGTTTCTGCAGACAATGTTTCGATATCCAAATCCGGGTACCCTGATTCCCGACAATTGGTCCCTGACCGTTTGAATCGATCACAAAAACTTGTTCAGCTTGCTTTTTTGAATCCAGATAACTGTTGATGCTTTCGTACGAGTTCATTGTTTTTTCAACCCGATCTTTCTTGCACGACACGGAAAATAGTATCGCAGAAACAAATATTATAAGGAGGGCCGATTTTGATAATCTGTTCATAATCAATTGTTTTATTTTTTTGTAGCTTTTTGTTTTATGCTGTGTCACAAAGTGCCACAAAGGAGACACAAAGTGCCACAAAGGAATAATGCGTATTTAATTTGCGACTCTTTTTATTCCATTTTTTAATGTTGTGACTTGAAAATTCAATAGTAGTCCGAGTTTGTAATTCCCTAGTTTTAAGTATGTCAGTACTTGAGCAGTATGAACATCATTAAGGGTTTCAACTGTTTTAACTTCAACAACTACTTTATTCTCCACAAGTAGATCAATTCTGTATCCATGTTCAAGCTTCACATCTTTATAAATAACAGGCATCGGTTTCTCTTTTTTTACGTCAAAACCTAACAACCTCAATTCATAATACAAACATTCCTGATATGCAGATTCAAGCAATCCAGGCCCTAATTGTTTGTGAACTTCAATTGCACAGCCAATAATTTTATTTGATAATTCATTTTCAGTCATATGATTCATTTTTTGATACTCTTTGTGTCTTTAGTGTCTTCTTCGTGTCTTTTGTGAAATAGTATTAAGATTAATTTGAAGAGTTGTTTTTGCTGTGTCACAAAGCATCACAAAGGAGGCACAAAGTTTCACAAAGGAATTGCATGTGTTTATGTTTTACTCTTTATAATTTGTTTTTTTTCATCTTTCTTTGTGTCTTTTGTGCAATAGCTTAAACATCATTTAAAAGGTTTCTTAAAAATGGCTAGTAATTCCCGTAACCAGGGCATCCTTTGCTTCGGGGACTGCCAATGCCGAAAAATCCGGTATTTGTGCCGGGGTTTGTATTGCAGCGACATCCGAAAACATAAATCAAGCCCACCTGAAAATGCGCTTCCCTAAAGTTGGTGTTATATCTCCACTCAATAAAAGGCCGCAAGCAGGTCCACATCGACACCCCGACGCCACCTTCGAGATTCCAGTTGTTGTATTTTGGGTCTTTCATCGGCGACTCTTCGTAATTTACCCATCCGTTATACCCGCCATGTCCGAGGAGGTAGAAGAAGACTTTACGTTGCCGCATAAACTTGTATTCCGCCCCTAACCCGAGGTTATACTCATGCACTTGGTTGAATGAAGGATAGTAGGAGACTTGGAGCGAGTAACTCCAGTTGCGGTTGGGATTGAGAATTCCCCGGGCACCGAATCCGAAACTTTCCGTTTGGAGATTATACATCACAGAACCACCCGCTGCATATTTTTGAGCGGAAACAGACGAATAGAAAAAAATTAGAGTCAGAAACAATAAAAATCTGTAGTATTTCATGCAATCGTTTTTTTACAAATATAGTACAGATTTGTAGAAAATCAGTTTAAAATATTGACTTTCTAGAGAAATGACATTATTTGTTTAGATAATCTTTTATACATCTCACCGAAAATCCATACGTTTTACTGAGGTTTATTTTGTAAAACGAAGATGTATTGTAATTCATAAATCGACAAAATGAGCCATAGGAGTTGCTGATTGAGGAGCTCCACCAATAACCAAAACTTCCTTTTAGGTCGTATGCTCCTCCGCTGGTCCGGTATCCGCCCGGTAACGCCGAAAATCCCGTCTCGTTAGTGGCTCCGGTGTTTGGATTTTGCCAAAGAGTAGTATCCGCTTTTAGTTTGCCACCAATATCCAACAACTCTATTTCTTCGCGATGAGTTGCTCCAATTTTTGTTCCACCTAAAGCAATCGCCAAAGTATCCCATTCTCCATCGCTAGGAACATGCCACCCTGTAGGACATAATTTTTGGGCTCGAACAGCATGCCAATTATACAAGGCTCCGTAAGTTTTCCCATTAGCGGATTGATCGTCGTAGAAGCAAACTCCGCCGCTCATCAGGCCTTTCCAGTTGGCTTTGTCATTGGTTTTGGGGATGGGTTTGCCATTGCTGAATTTTGTGGTTCTTAAATTTTCAGCCATCCACAGCTGGTTGCCGATTTGAACTGTTTTATAAACGTTTCCATCAATATCCGTAACCGTAATCGGTTGGTTCTGGGCATTTAAAAAACTAGGAATTCCTATTAGTGTAAACAATACCCTCCAATTAAATCTTATCATAAAATTCAAATTTATAGAATGCTATATTCCTTATTGTTTTTAAATATCTGTACTTAAAAAAAGGAAATCCTTCTTCAAGAACTTCCTTTTCTCAAGTGTATTATTTGCCTATTTTAGGATCAGTCGCCGATGCAAAACTCGGGTATCAAGATTAATTTTAACTTCATAAACTCCATAATTCAGATAAGAGAGATCAATATCTTCTTTTAGTGATTGCAGTGCTTTTTGGCAAACGAGCCTGCCGGTAATATCAAATATTGACAATAATTTATTGTTCGATTCTACATCAAGTTGAATCGTAATTACACCATGTGCCGGATTGGGATAGATGGTTAAATTCTGATTGTTATTTGAAGCTATCCCGGTTCCTGTTACATTTATTGTTTGAGTAGCAGTAGCGGTGCATCCCTGATTATTAGCCGTTAGCGTTACCGTGTATTGCCCACTAGAAGGAAACGTATATACAGGACTTGCAGTCGTTGATGTTCCGCTTCCAAAATTCCAGCTGTAAGAACTTGCGTTGGTTGAAGTGTTGTTAAATGTAACCGTTAATCCGGAAGCACTGTATGTGAATTGAGCTGTCGGTAATGCTTTTATTGTAAGCGAAGCCGTTGTTGACGTGGCGTTATTAGCTCCACTGCAATTGGTCAGATAGCATCTGTATTGATAGGTACCCGCTGTCGTAATTCCGGTAACGGACATCGTAGCAGCCGTTCCGTTGGTATAAGTCGCTCCTGCCGGAGTCCCGTTGGTAACATTGTTCCATGTGCTTCCGTTATAATATTTCCATTGATACGTAATAGGAGCTGTTCCGGTAGTAGCGGCAACCGTAAACGAAGCACCACCGTGAGCACAAGCACTCTGAGTCGTCGCCGGTTGGGTGGTAATCGCAACCGGAGCACAACCGGATCCCCCACCCATAAAATTGAGTGTTACCGTTTTATTTGTAGTATTTTCAGTAATTGAAGTAATTGGTTTAGCTGTGTTTGCATTTGCCCATGATTTTGAATTTGGAGTGGTTGCATCTGTAAAAGTTGTTTTATTTCCCGTGCCCGGATATGTAGCTCCTGTTGTATTCAAGGTAGTAGAAGAGCTAACAGCAATCCCATTAGCAACAGTAGCGTTTGCTGGGATAATAAACATTCCTTGATGACTTGTATTGTTGATATCGTTCGAGGAACTATGCGAAGAAACATAAGAACCGTCAACATGGTAAATTAATAAACCATGTCCGGGAACATAAGCATCAAAGCCAACTTTTTGTCTATTTTCGAGCAGGAAAAACTCATTGGAGGTGTTGGTGTTGAATCGGTAAAAGCTACCGGCATTTTGAGCAGAGTTATTCAGTGTTACTGTTGTCCCTGTGGTTAAAATTGTTGGCGTTGCCCAATTATAAATATAACATTTTGTATAAGCATTCGGTTGTGCGGGCTTATTTCCCATAAGCGCAGAAGTGTAACCTGTACCATTCCAAGAACCACCGGCTTGTAAATCCCATTCACCTGTTCCCTCATACTGCCCACTCGTTTCATAATCGGTATCATAAAAATCCGGTGCACCTAAGTTATGACCAAACTCATGGCACATCACTCCAATCGTCGTCATGTTTCCGTCAATAAGCTCCGGTTGAACTGTATATGAATTTACTTTAACCCCATCAAATGTACGCTGAGCTACAGAATAGCCTGCCGAAGTCAAATCGTAACTATGCGACCAAATATCATCCGTACTTGATGTTGACTCTTGTCCGGGACCTTGGTGAATAATAGCCACTCCATCAACAATTCCATCCCCATCATTATCAAATTGTGAATAATCTACGGTTGAATTAGCCGCAACGATAGCATCGTGAGCAAACGTTCCCCAATTGGCATTCGGTCCATAATAATCATGCGTGTTTGGCAATGTAACCCAAGCCGTAACGGTTGTTGTCATCGTGAGTGTGCCATAAGAACATTCAAGAAAAAAGTCTTTAAAACTACCTGTTCCATTATAGTTCGTTTGATTCATGTAATTATTAAACTGTGTTTGAGTAAAAGTGGTTGTGGTATTGTTAAAGTTTGCCAGAATTAATAGGAGCTTTCGATTGCCTGTGGTTGGAAAAGATTTGGGTCCGTTTTTTTCCAAGGATGTAGCATTCCAAATTTGTTTAGCCATTGAAATTTGAGTGGCACTGTATTTTTTATGTTTTGAAACGGTTGATAAAAATGATAAGTTCGCAGGTGTACGATCTTCATTGTTTTTTGCAATGACTCCTGAAGGAATCATATCTCCTTTTGTGTCAGTGGCAGCATATTCGTAATATCCCTGAGCATTGAACAAGATTGAATAACCGTCTTCTGTTTCCGCCCATTTTACCTTTTCGTCACCTTTAAGGTAAATACGTATTGTTGAACCATCGGGTTGTACAAAACTGATTAAGCCAGGATAAGCCGGTACGGCATCGGCAGAAAAACCGCCTACAAACAGCATAATGACCGTAAATAAAACGGTGAAAACTTTGAAACCTTTTGTCATAAGATGTTTTTAATGATTATACTAAATTTTACTTGTGAATAAATATGTTTGTAAAGATAAAAAATAAGAATTTTACAAGTACAGTTTTAACCTAAAATTAAGAATTTTATTTATTTAATTCTATTCAGAGGTCTTGTACATGAAAATGCCATAACTTGACGATGGCTTTGTTATTCGTTATTTAGTGTTGTGCAGATAGATGACACATGATTAATTGGCGTATCTTTGCAAAAAATATTCAGGGATGAAAAGAGATATCAGAGATTTGACAAAGAGTGAACTAAACGATGCAATCATCGGTTTTGGAGAAAAAGCGTTTAGAACCAAGCAAATATGGGAATGGCTTTGGAAAAAAGGAGCTCGAAGTTTCGAAGAAATGACTATTCTGCCTGTTTCTCTTCGGGATAAGCTCTCCGAAAAATATCTTTTCAATGTGGTTTCGATAGATACAATCTTTAAATCAGAGGACAAAACTACAAAATTGCGCTTTGAGTTATTCGATGGACAAAAAATTGAAGGAGTATTAATTCCTAGTTCTTCCAGAACTACTGCCTGCATTTCAACGCAATCGGGATGCCCTTTAGGTTGTAAATTTTGTGCAACGGGCAAATTCGGATACCAACGAAATCTATCCGTAGGTGAAATTTTTGACCAAGTGAACATATTAAACAATCTATCAAACACACAGTTTCAAAAGTCATTGTCAAATATCGTAATAATGGGCATGGGAGAACCCTTCTTGAATTATGAAGCGGTAATGGGTGCAATTCAAAAAATTACTTCTCCCGAGCTGATGAACATTTCGCCGAAACGGATTACCCTGTCAACATCCGGATTAATTCCCGAAATCATGCGTTTTGCCGATGAAGATTGCGGAGTTCAATTGGCAATTTCATTACATAGCGCTAATCAGCAGTTCCGTGAATCAATCATGCCGATTGCAAAAAAATATCCGCTTACCGAATTGATTAAAGCATTAAAATACTACCACGAAAAGACCTCAGAGCGTATTACTTTGGAATATTTGCTTATGGAAGGCATAAACGATACACTTAACGATGCGCAGGAGTTAGCTGCATTCTGTAAGAACTTCCCGGTAAAAATTAACTTGATTCAATACAACGAGGTGGTCGGAATTCCTTATAAAAAACCATCTCCTGAAATCGTTACCGATTTTGGCTCCTTTTTGGAAAATAAAAATTTGATTGTTAATATCCGTCGCAGCCGGGGTAATGATATTGCTGCAGCTTGTGGCCAGCTGGCAAACAAAAAATAAGAAAACGATATATAGATGTGGAAAGTTGTTGATGTATCTGGCTATGGGGTGCCCTGCCCCATCTTTTACCGTTTAATCCGAATATAGATACTAAACTTTCATTCGTTTTATCTGTAAATAATTACATTCAAATGGCAAAAACCAAATCGAGTAGCGGAGAACGACATGTGCTGTCAAAGACCTCTTTTATCAAAAGTTTACAGTGCCAGAAACAGCTCTACCTTTACAAAAAACACTATTTTCTGAGAGATCGGCTTACCCCTAAACAATTAGCTATTTTCAGTCGAGGACATTCTGTAGGCAAACGGGCATGGGAACTTTTTCCCAATGGAATTAATGCCGCTCCTAAGTCATCAATGCAATATGAAAAAGCCTTAGCACTGACACAACAACTTATATTTCAAAAATATCCGATCATTTATGAGGCTTCGTTCCGATTCAATCAGTGTTTGTCTATTCTGGATATTCTCACCAACCACGGCGGCAAACTTGAAGCTTATGAAGTAAAAAGCAGTTTGTCCATTACCGAAACCTACCTGATGGATGCTGCTTTTCAATATTACGTAATGCAAGGTTCCGGATATGCACCAAAGCGATTTTCACTAATCATTGTAAACAAGGATTACTTGTACAGCCCTGATTTTAAAGCAACTGACTATTTTGTCACGAAAGACATCACGGAGCAAGTCGTTGCTCTCCAGCCGTTAATTAGTGAACGAGTGAAAGAGGCTAAGCACACAATCAATCTGTCCAATTCGCCTATAATCGAATTGGGGCTGCATTGTGAGACTCCTTATAAATGTGATTTTGTGGGTTTTTGCCGAAAAAAATTACCTCAGCCGAACGTATTTTCTCTAACCGATATTCCTGCAGCCGACCAGTATGCGCTATATTCGCAGCAAAAAGTTTCGTTGGATCAAATTTCCGACGACGATTTGAAATCAGCCAGTGCAAAAATTCAACTTTTTACGCATAAAGACAAACAAATACATCTGGATTTGCCCGAAATGAGTAATATAGTTCCGAATACCGCTGCTTATTGGATATGGGAATCTCCGGCAATGCCCATTATCGAAAATCACACACCATATATGTCGATGTTACTAGGGGTTGCCATCAAAAAACTCAACCGCCCCAATTCCATAGAATTCCTCTTTTTAAAAAAAGATGAAAACTATACCGAATTTATCGCCCAAGTCAAAAAAATCGTTGCTGAAAATAATATGGTATCGTATGATGTCGGGGATTATTCCTCAATTTTTAATGTTGAAAAAGCTCCGGTTGACTTATTGGAATGGGTAAAAGAAAAACGTTTTTATCATCCCGGCATCATGGGAAACTATGAATTAAGCCATGTTGTAAGCACCTGTTTACCTAAAGCTCAATTTAGCAATTCCAATGGAAAAATCAGCCACGAAGAGTTTCTAAAAGCAGAACTTTTAAAAGCGATGGCCGAAGAAAGAACTGTTTCAAATGAGGCCTTGCTTTTCCTCAAAAACCAATTGCTGAAAATTGAAAGCCTCTGGAACTTTTTAATGGAGATAAAATCATAATTCAGATTAACAAAACGTACTAATATGCTAAGACTATAGCTCATTTCGAGTATTAATCTATGTTTTCTGTTTCTCTTTCTTGGCGGCGGGAAACAATACATTGTTTAATATCAATCGATATCCTGGGGAATTGGGGAAAAGATCCAATTGTGTAGCTGGGTCTCCGACAAAATGTTGATAATCTTCGGGATCATGCCCTCCGTAAAAAGTCCAAGTGCCTTTTCCAAATTCACCATGAATATAGCGCACTTCGTTAAACTGCTTGCTTTCGCCCATAATAAGCACATTCGGCTTGAGTTTCGATTTATTGAACGCTGTCGTTTGCCCCATAAAGCCCTTAATCAATTGCTCATGATTCTGGCAAAGCATTGTGGGAACCGGATCCCATTTTGCAGAAAATTCAAACAAGGAAAAATAATCATTGCTTTGGTTCAAAAGGTGTTTATTGGAGTTTATATCAATATCCGAAACCTCATATTCGTAAGGATTTGTAGATATATTAAAATTGGTGAAAGCAAAAGTTTTAGAAAAATCCAGCTTTTGCTGAGCATTAGGATCCATGGGATCTCCATCAAACATTACATCACAAATATCAGTATTTTCAGCGGCCAATGCAATATCAAAACTATCGGGAGCTGAACACATGGAAAAGAGATAACCTCCGCCAGCTACAAAGTCACGGATTTTTTTAGCCGCAGCGAGCTTCATTTTCGAGACTTTGTCGTACCCGAGTTTGTGAGCCATAGCTTGATTCGTGTTCACGTCCTCGACATACCACTGGATATTTCGAAAATTTGCCCAAAACTTGCCATATTGTCCGGTAAAATCCTCATGATGAAGATGCAACCAGTCATACGTGGGTAATACCCCCGAGATTACCTCTTCATCGTAGATTAGATCGTAAGGAATTTCCGCATAAGTAAGCACGAGCGTGACGGCATCGTCCCAGGGAAGCTTATTTTTAGGAGAATAAACTGCAATTTTCGGAGCCTTATTGAGTTTTACGTCGTTCATGTTTACATCGCTGGAGGCAATTTCCTGAAGAATGGTTTCCGCCTGAACATCGGCAATAATTTCTGCCGATACACCTCTGACTTTACATTCATCTTCAATCGTTTTATTATAGGTACACATGAAACTGCCCCCGCGATAGTTCAGCAACCAATCAACTTCAACCTCATGCTGTAAACACCAATATGTGATTCCATAAGCCTTTAAATGATTTTTCTGTGCTTTATCCATCGGGATCAACAAACGGCTAGCGATCATTGAGAAAGGCCCAACAACAATGAAAAAAGACAACAAAAGCGAACGAATGAGATGTGTTTTCATATCTGATTACAAAATGTTAAAAAGGGGATTCCTCGTCAGAGTCATCATTCATTTTAGACTGCATCGTTTTGGTGGTAAACGGCATCGTGTTATCAAAATTATTATTCGGCATCAAAAACATATCTTCTGCATCACTGTCAAGATTGTCAAATTGGGCAAACTGCGAAATAAAGCGCAATCGCACATCGGCTAAAGCTCCGTTACGGTGTTTTGCGATAATAATTTCAGCCATTCCCTGAGTCGGGGTCTGATCTTCAAACGTGTCGAGATGATAATATTCCGGGCGATAAATAAACATTACCATATCTGCATCCTGTTCGATAGCTCCCGATTCGCGAAGGTCGGCAAGTTGAGGTTTTTTGCTCCCCGTTCTGGTTTCTACCCCACGATTTAACTGGGAAAGAGCAATGATTGGAATATCCAATTCTTTGGCCAAATTCTTAAGCGATCGAGAGATCGTACTGATTTCCTGTTCTCGATTCCCTTTAGCATCACCACCCGCAGTCATCAACTGCAAGTAGTCGATCACTATACACTGAATATCATATTGTTGTTTAAACCTACGGGCTTTTGCACGAAGTTCGAATACCGATAATCCGGGAGTATCATCAATCATCATCTTGGCTTCGGTAATCGGGGTAATTTTATCGAGTAACTGTTGCCACTCGTGCCCATCCAGTCTCCCGGACTTTAACTTATCATTAGGAATTCTCGATTCGGAAGAGATTAGACGAGTAATGAGTTGAATCGAGGACATTTCAAGTGAAAAGATAGCAATGGGTTTATGATATGTAACGGCCATATTTCGAGCCATAGAGAGAACAAAAGCGGTTTTACCCATCCCGGGACGAGCTGCAATAATTACCAAATCCGATCGCTGCCAGCCCGAAGTGATTCGATCCAGTTCTACAAAACCGCTGGGAATTCCGCTCAACTGGTCTTCGTGATCTTTGGCATTTTCGATATTTTTTACTGCTTCACGAACCAAACTAGGCATGTCCTGTATCTTTTTCTTAAAATTCGATTCTGCAATATCAAACATTTCTTGAGCGGCTTTGTCCAGTAATTCAATAGCATCGGTAGAATCTTTATAAGCATCTGTGAGGATATTGTTGGATACACGAATAAGCTCGCGCTGAATAAATTTTTCTGCTAAAATTCGGGTATGAAACTCAATATTAGCTGCAGAAGAGACCCTATTGGTAAGGGATGCAATATAAAATGGACCGCCTACAATATCAAGATCCCCGGTCTTTTTTAATTCATTGGTTACCGTAAGAATGTCAATCGGCGAGCTGGTGGCAAATAATCGTTGAATTGCACTAAATATGCGAGCATGAATCTCTTTGTAAAACATTGGAGGGGTAAGCTGATCAATAATGATGTTAAGTGCATTCTGATTTAGCATCATCGACCCTAACACGGCTTCTTCTATGTCCATTGCCTGAGGCGGAACCTTGCCATATTGCGATAAATCAGGAATTGCGGATTCTTGCTTTTTTGTTTTTCGAGTAACTTCTGCCATTGAGTGAAAATTTTTTCAAAGATAAGATGAATTACCCTAATAGTTGACATTAGAATCTGAATAAACCTTAAAATAGTTATCAACATTTGATGAGTTTGGTGAAATTTAATTCCCCCGCTTGAGTTATAGCCCTATCACCGTTAAACAAATTGCATTGGAATGCGATCCCTGTCTGTTTCAGATGTTTTTTTCGTCATTAATTGAAGATATTCGATTTTCTTCGTATTTTTACATCCTAATTAATTTAAAACGTGATATAATGAAACACCTTCTCATTTCAATTATGTTAATACTTCCTCTTGCAATTTCCGCACAAAAATCAGAAATCACAACGATTAAAGGCACCTATCTAGCTGTGCCGGGGGTTAAGTTTACAGGAAACAAGGTGATGCTTCAGCACTTTGACAACGCTAAAAATCCAATAATAGATTCCGCTGTTGTGGACGAGAACGGAAAATTTCAGTTGAATACAAAATTGCCCAAATATGATTTTTATCGATTATTTTTTAGTGGAAATAACACGCTTTTAATTCTCGTTCCGGGCGAAAAAACAGCCCTCATCATTGATCCGTCAAAAAATTATCAGTTTGCAAAGGTAGAAAGCACTTCTAATGAAAATAAACAGTTGATGAAATTTCGACTTCTCGATGAAAAATACCGAGCAAAATCAGACAGTATTCAAAATGTTTTTAAGGCAAATAACCAAAATGGAAACACCTCCGATAATGTTGCACTACAAGCTTCCTGGTATAAAAATGACACCTTCCGCAAAGAAGAGATTGCTTCTATTCTTCAAAAAGAACCGGGGCTTTTATCGAATTTAGCAATTATAGACAATCTTCCACAAGCATCATTTCCCGATTTATTTGACTTAGTCGCTCAATCGTTAATCAAGAAATTTCCCGATAATGTTTTTGCTAAAGAGTTCAACACGAGAATCGTCTCTTCGAAAGCAACAATAACAGGAAGTGTAGCCCCCGACATCATTCAAAAAGATTCTGCGGGCAACATCAGAAAACTCAGCGAATTCAGGGGCAAATGGGTAATTATCGATTTCTGGGCTTCATGGTGTCGTCCGTGCCGCATGGAAAACCCCCACATGGTTCAAGTTTACAACAAATACAATAGTAAAGGTCTTGAAATTTTTGGTGTTTCTCTTGATAAGATGGAAGCCAATTGGAAACAAGCGATCGTAAGCGATGGGTTGAGATGGACTCAGGTAAGTGACCTAAAATATTGGGATTCGGAACCGGCAAAAATGTTCGGTGTTAAAAGTATTCCGGCTACAGTAATTCTCGATCCGGAAGGAAAAGTAGTAGCAAAAAATCTCAGGGGAGAAGAGCTGGATAAATTTTTAATTACTATTTTTAAAGACTAAAACATTACATACACAAAAGGGTGACGTTTTACAACGGTTTCGATTTACCTAAAATAAAATTGGTGCAAATCTCTTTAAACTCGCTTTTTTGAGAAAACAAAAATCTTAAGTCTTTCCTTTGATCAACGATTCAAGAAAAATTATAAAAATCTATGATTTTTTCATGATGCGTTCGTCTCCTTACCCTTCCGCTACCATTAAGTTACATCCCCGGATATCGCTGTCATCAAAGCGACCCAATACCTCGAACGAGCCATCTGCATAAACGGTTCCCAAATCTTGCGTGGCAATAAATGCACAACTCTCGATATTCGCCAGATCAATAATATTTAATCCGCCATTTTTTCCCTGCAGGCTCACCGACAACGGGTCGTTGGTTTCTCTGACGAGGACTTTCATCCATGGAGGACAAAAAAACTGCATTTCTCCGTGAGTATAAGCCTGAGAGAGAAGCTCGGTCATACCATATTCCGAATATACTTTTTTCACCCCGAACCCATTGCAAAGTAATTCGTGCAGCTGCAACCGCGTGATCTCTTCGCGACGGCCTTTCATTCCTCCTGTTTCTATAATGGTTAACTCAGGAAAAACAAGGTGATACTTTTCAATAAAATCCAACAAACCAAAAGTTACTCCCAAAAGAATTGTTTTGATTTTTTGTTGCGACAATTGAGTTAGTGTATAATACAACTCTTCAAAATTAGAGAGAAAGAATCCGGATTCTTTGTGTTTTGACAACTGTATTAACCGATCAGCCATGTAAACCAGAGAGGAGCCGGAGCGTTCGAGATAAGAAGGTAGCAAAGCCAGAATTGCAGAATTCGAGGGATCTCCGAATACCGACGAAAAACTCCGAGTAAAACTTTCGACGTAAATTTCCGGTGAACATAAATAATGCTTAGATACATTAGTGCTCGTGGTAGCACTACTTTCAAAACAAATTTTCGGATTTTTATTTGAAGAAAGAATCAAATGCCGCTTAAAAAACTGAATAGGAAGGAATGGAATTTTTTCGATAGAATCTACCTTCTCGGGATCTATCATCAATCCTTCGGTATAGGTTTTATAAATGCTGCAATGGCTATATTGGTAATGGAACAACTCAATGGTCCGCATCGAAAAATCGTCAAATGAAGAGATGTTGAAAATTTTTTTTGCAAAAGAAGAGACAAAATCAGTCATTTTAAAGTACTTTTGTCTTTTATAATTATTATTTTTTGCAAAGATAACAGGTTTTGTATGCATAGTCGATTTTTTATCATTTTTTTCATTGCTGCGGGTTTTATTCTCGGAGGGTCGTCGTGCAAAAAAATGGAGGAATACCCTGTAGAACCTAAGATTACATTCAACAATATAAGCAAAATAGACAATGGAACGGGCATCGACAACTACGGATTGCTGATGATTGATTTTACCGACGGCGATGGCGATATTGGGCTGAGTGAAACTGATACTTATGCTCCCTACGATACCTCCTCGATTTATTACTATAATTTTTTTATCGAGTATTACGAAAAGCAGCATGGCGTTTTTGTGAAACCCACACTGTACGAAACATTCAATGCCCGGATCCCTATTCTGAACACTTCAACGGAAGATCAACCGTTAAAAGGGACAATATCCATTCAGATTCCAATTAACAATATTACCTCAAATTACGACACCATTCGCTTCGATTGTCAAATCTGTGACCGGGCTTTACACCTGAGCAATAAAATATCATCCCCCGAAATTATCATAAAAAAACATTAATGGAAACACCCACTGGCCTGAGTTCGATTGAGCCGAAAGCGGTGTTGTTGAAGTATTTCGGATATACCGGTTTTCGCGATCGACAAGAAGAAATTATCAATGCAACATTAAATGGCCGGGATACGCTTGTGCTAATGCCCACAGGTGGAGGAAAATCATTGTGTTTTCAAATTCCGGCGCTGATGATGGAAGGACTTACCGTGGTTATTTCTCCGCTCATTTCACTAATGAAAGATCAGGTGGATGGCTTGGTTGCCAATGGTGTTCCCGCTGTAAGCCTGAATTCGGTGCAATCGTTTGAACAGCAGCAAGAAATTTTGAGTCAGCTTTACCATAGCCAACCGAAGTTATTGTATGTTTCACCGGAGCGTTTGCAAGAATCGGGATTTATGTTCGACTTTTTGAAAAAGATGAATATTTCTCTTTTTGCCATTGACGAAGCACATTGTATTTCGCACTGGGGCCATGATTTTCGTCCCGAGTACCTAAACCTAAGTTCACTGCGAAGATCCTTTCCTTCGGTACCGATGATGGCGTTAACGGCAAGTGCCGATAATACCACCCAAGTCGATATTATAAAGATGCTTGAATTACGGGATGTTATCGTTTTCAGATCCTCATTCAACCGTGAAAATATCTATTATTATGTAAAGCCAAAGCGGGAGTTGACGGAGTTTTTACCCGAGTATTTGCGCAAAAACAGCCAAAACTCAGGAATCATTTATTGCCTATCGCGCAAATCAACCGAAAAGATGGCGGCATATATCAGCTCGCTGGGTTATTCCGTGGCATTTTATCATGCAGGAATGGATTCTGAATTACGATCTCAAGTACAGTCGGAATTTTCCAGAGATAATATTAAGATTGTAGTGGCCACCATTGCTTTTGGAATGGGAATAGACAAATCGAATGTTCGTTTCGTAATTCATGCGGATTTACCCAAAAATATAGAAGGATATTATCAAGAAACTGGACGAGCCGGTCGTGATGGAGCACATGCCGAAGCTTTTCTTTTTTACTCAAAAGGGGACGTTGCTAAATGGCGAAGGATGATTGACGAGGGAGAGGATATTGAAACAAATGCCATATTGCATCAAAAATTAGGGAAAATGGCCGCTTATGCCGAAATTGCATCGTGCCGACGGAAATTTTTAATGAACTATTTTAATGAAAAGCATAGCGGAAATTGTAAATCGTGCGATTTTTGTCTCTCTACAGTAGATGAATACGATGGGACCATCGAAGCACAAAAAGTTCTATCCGCTGTTGTTCGGCTCGAAGAGCGGTTTGGAGCAAGCTTGATCGTCGATTTTTTAAGGGGGGCAAACATCGCAAAGATTACACCCGAAATGAGAACTTTGAAAACATTCGGCATTGGCTCGGATAAGCCCGATTTTTTTTGGAAATCGGTAATACAACAACTTATTCAGCAGGAAATTTTAGTTCAAACCGAAGACCAGTATCCTAAATTGAAAATTACATCCAAAGCTGTTTTAGTACTAAAGAATATGCGGAAGGTAATGTTGGTTCGCTTGAAATCATCAGAAAATATTATTTCCAAGATTAAAAATGAAAATTACGACAAGCAACTTTTCGCAAATCTACGATTATTGAGAATGCAAATAGCTAATAGCCAGGGGGTCCCGCCTTTTGTTATTCTTTCGGACAACACCCTTTATGAGTTGTGCTCTTATTATCCGCAAACACCGACGGAATTAAGCCGTATTTCAGGTTTTGGGGTATATAAAATTGAAAAGTACGGAACTCACTTTCTACAATCTATTATTGCTTATTGCCAGCAACACAATATTAGGTCGGCAATGGATAAAAAGCCACACTAGACAAATTAATCTATCATTGATTTAAATTTACCCCCACTGCTTAATGTAATTATATTGATAAAAACAACTTTTTACATCATACTCGTCACTAAAAAATAACATATTATTTATGTTTATTCGAATAAAAACATGCAAATTAAATTGTTTTCATTTTTTTATATCGTTTAGATAAATTACTATTTTATGATATATTTATATGATATACAAATATATAAAGCATTAGTTGAGTTTAGATTTTATTTCGATAAAATGTTAATAAAATACATTAACAAAATAATTATTCTTAGATAAATAAGGGATACAAAAACCATAAAATCCAAACAATTGAAAATCAGGTAATTTCGAAAGTCAATTAATTAACTCATATTTAACTAATAATTTTGTCAATTAAAAAAAAGTGTGTACCTTTGCCGAGTTAATTAAAGGGTAATAATTAATAAAAACAAAGGGAAACGAAAAAAATGAAAAAGATCACATTAGTATTTGTAGCCATTCTCACGATGAGCATCATCAGTCTGAATGCCTCAAATTCTAAAGAAGCCGCCATGGCATTCAACAGTGGTAAAGCCAAATTCGAACAAAATGATTTTAAAGGAGCCGTTAAAGATCTCACAAAAGCAATTTCGTTAGATGCAACCGATGCAACTTCTTTTTATTTTAGAGGGAAAGCTTTTTTTCAACTCGGTAAAAATGAAGAAGCCATTAACGATTTTACCGTTGCGATTGCTTTAAACCCTAAAAACGCCGATTTTTTCTTTCAAAAAGCAATTGCTCTTGCAGATCAGGAAGATTTTAAAATTGCTTACCGCGACATGAATAAGGCCATTGAACTTGATAAAAACAATGCAGAATATTATTTTGTCCGCGCAAACATTGAAGTTGAATTGGCATATAACACAGATGCTCGCGACGATTTTGAAAAAGCCGCATCTTTAGGACACAAAGAAGCCAACCAAAAACTCAACCTACTGTCGGCAAAATAAACGACGATAAAATTTATAAAAAAAGAGATTGCAAATTGCAATCTCTTTTTTTATGCTGTTGTTTTTCAAATCACACCAATTTCGACTGAATAATATATTTTACTATCTGGATAGCATTGGTTGCAGCTCCTTTTCTGAGGTTATCCGCAACGATCCATAGGTTAAGTGTCTTTGGCTGAGAAAAGTCACGACGTATTCTTCCTACAAATACTTCATTTTTGTTTTGCGAATAAAGAGGCATCGGGTAATCGAAAGTACCCGGATTATTTTTAACGACGATACCGGATGTTTCCGACAATAAATCAACAACATCCTCAAGGTTGTAGTCGTTTAAGAATTCTACATTTACAGCCTCCGAGTGTCCCCCATATACAGGAACACGCACGACGGTAGCTGTAATTTGCAGCGAAGAGTCGGATAATATCTTACGGGTTTCATTCACCAATTTTTCCTCTTCGGAAGTATATCCGTTTTCCAAGAAATCTCCTCCATGTGGAATTACATTTAAGTCAATCGGATAAGGATAAGCCATATCCGCAGGAAGGTTTTTACGTTCGTTTTCGAGCTGGGCAACAGCTTTTACTCCCGTCCCGGTTACCGATTGGTAAGTGGAAATCACCAGCCGACGGATTTTATATCTTTGATGCAACGGAGCTAAGGCAAGCACCATCTGTATCGTTGAACAATTGGGGTTTGCAATTATTTTAGTGGTTTGGGTAATCTCATGAGCATTGATTTCGGGCACAACCAATGGAACATCATCAAACATACGCCATGCGGACGAATTGTCAATGACATAAGTACCGGCTGCAGCAAATTTGGGTGCCCATATTTTAGACAACGAGGACCCTGCAGAAAAAACAGCAATCTGCGGATTTTGAGACATCGCTTCCTCTATTGAAACGACTGGGAGTTGCTTGTTCCCCAGAAAGACTAACTTTCCGATTGATTTTGAGGATGCCACCGGAATTATTTCATGATGAGAAAGCCCTTCCTCTCCTATTACTTTGAGCATTACCGAGCCTACTAAGCCGGTAGCTCCAATTACAGCAATTTTCATCTTCTAACTTTTTTAAACAAAACTTGTATTTCAAGAAAATACAATGAATAAAATTTGATTTATCATGCAAAAATAGTATATTTACACTCTCCTTAATTATAGATTTAAAAATAAATACAATGAAAATAAATAGAGCTCTTTATTTTGCGTTATTTATAATGATGTTTAGCTTGACTATACAAGCCCAAATCAATGAAAATTTTTCCGATGGAGACTTCATCAACAACCCCACATGGACCGGAGACGACTCATTATTTAAAATTTCTACCTATTCGAGTTCTACATGGAGCGAGCAACCTCGCCTACAACTGAATGCCACACAGGCAGGAACTGCACATCTTCGATTCCCGAACCCAATTGTAAACATTGATAGTACAGAATGGCGCTTTTGGGTGCGATTAAGCCTAAGTAGCGGCACTTCTACTACAAATAACGCCCGCGTTTACCTGACTTCCGACTCTGCCAATTTGCTAGGACCGCTCAATGGCTATTATGTAATGTTTGGTGATGATGCCAGTTCAACCTCCGATAATATTACTTTGTGGAGACAAACAGGTACGGGAATGACTAAAATAATTAACGGAACAATAGGAAATATAACATCATCGAAAAATATCAGCATAAAAGTGCTTCGAGATAATTCAGGCAACTGGAAATTGTATTCCGATACCACTGGTGGCACAAACTATCAACTTGAAGGCGAAGCCGCAGATGTGACTTATACTTTCTGCAATTACACCGGAGTCTATTGTAAATACACGTCGTCCAATAAAACAAATTTCTACTTTGATGATTTTTATATAGGACCTATTGTCAGAGATATCACAGCACCTACGGTTACTCGTGCTACAGTAATCAGTGACACACAACTGGAGTTACAGTTTTCCGAAACAGTAGAAGCGACTTCTGCCACCAATGTTGCCAATTATTTCGCAAATCCCGGGTTGGGATCTCCTTCTTCAGCAGAAGTAGATGCTGTTAACAGATCTATTGTGCGACTCACATTTGCCGGTTCATTTACTCAAAACACTGCATATCTGTTAGCGGTATCGGGCATTACGGACCTTGCAGGGAATATTATCACAACACAAAATGTAAATTTTGCTTACTATGTTCCCCAACAGTGGGATGTTGTTATTAATGAAATTATGGCAGATCCCGATCCGGTCGTCGGCTTACCAAACGCTGAATATATCGAATTGAAGAACAATACACCACTGCCTGTAAACCTGAATGGGTGGACCTTAAAAGTAGGTTCATCCACTAAAATTTTACCTGACTACAACTTGTTGCCCGACAGTTTTGTGGTGATTGCTTCCGCAGCTTCTGCCGGTGATTTTGGTGCCAATGTTCCCATAATCGGAGTTTCGAGTCTTTCAATCTCAAATTCCGGTCAGGAGATTTCGTTATATACTCCCACACAGTTATTAATGCATTATGTTAACTTTTCAGACAACTGGTACAACGATAATTTTAAAATAAACGGAGGATGGTCACTTGAGCAAATTGATCCTCAAAATTACTGCGGAGAAGCTTCGAACTGGAGTGCTTCCACCGATCTCTCAGGCGGAACACCGGGAAGAAAAAACTCCATTTATGCACCGAATCCGGACTTAACAGCCCCGATTTTACTCAGAGCTGTGGTGAATGATAACCGAACCCTTACCCTCTATTTTTCGGAGAGCATGAACTCAAACCGTATGAATGAATTGTCCCGTTATACCGCATCCGGAAATTTGGGACATCCCATCACCGCAACGCCTACCGCACCGGCCTATAAATCGGTCGTACTAATGTTTGTCGATACCATCGTGGTGGGACAAACTTACACCATCAGCATTTCCGATACATTGACCGATTGCTCGGGGAACATGATTGTGTTAAACAGCAGTGCCCAGTTTGCCATTGCTTATCCTCCTTCAGCCGGCGATGTAGTAATTAACGAAATCCTATCCAATCCACGTGAAGGTGGCGCTGATTTTGTGGAGCTTTACAATCGTTCGAATAAAATCATCGACCTGAAGCAGTTGTTGCTGGGAACCCTTAGCAATGGAACCCCGGCAATGAAGACCATCACCACCGAAGGTTATTTACTCTTCCCCGGAGCTTATGTGGTGCTTTCGTCGAACACCGATGCGGTTCGCCAGCAATATACCACTTATTCGGCAACTAATTTTGTTCAGATGAGCTCATTCCCCACCTATAACAATGATGATGGAGTAGTGATTCTGACCGATTTAAACTCGTTGGATATCGACAGGGTCACTTACAATGTGAGCATGCATTATGGAATGCTGAAGTCAACGGATGGCGTTTCGCTGGAGCGTTTATCGCCCGAACGTCTCTCGACGGATAACTCCAACTGGCATTCGGCCGCTTCCACGGTGGGATATGCCACTCCGGGATATAAAAATTCGGAATGGTTGGAAACCGCCCCTGCGGATAACGAGATCACCATCGCCCCCGAAATATTCACTCCCGACATGGACGGAATGGACGATGTCTCCAACATTATCTATAAGTTCACCGAACCGGGATACCGCATTTCGATCTGGGTTTACAATGCTGCCGGATTCAGGATAAAGCAACTGGTGAACAATGATTTGGCCGCCGTTGAAGGCACCTATACCTGGGATGGAACCAGTGAAGATAACGTAAAGGTAACGACCGGAATTTATCTCTATTATATCGAAATCTGGAAACTGGACGGCACCGTGAAAAAGTTCAAAAAGGCGATTACGGTGGGGACGAAGTTTAATTAGAATAAAGTCTTATAACTTCCTAGCTTAATGAAATTATAAAAAATCGAGATAAATTGATGGCTTCTTTGCTCTTTTGCATTATTGCTACAACAAAATTAGAATTAAATACCAGAATGAAATATGTCTTTTGTTTATAATATCTGTTGAATATTTTTTTAATACTGTTATTTTTAAGGATTTTGTTTTTTATATTTTGACAAAACGTGGATACACATTAAAAGGAAAATTTATGAAACGAGGATTACTTTTTTTATTTGCAATTATTACCATCTCTAATCTTTTTGCTCAAAATGCTTCAAAAACGGCAATCGAGCAATATTACGAAAGCCCTATCAGTCGGTTAAACCAGCGAGACAGTTCGTTTTTATTACAATTGTCGGAGTTGCAGTTACCGGAAAACTATCGTAATGGAGCAAAATCAATTCCATCGGCCGTCGACCACTCTTCGTCGCAATATTTGCAGCCGGTTTTTTATCAGGTAGCCTTAGAATGCGGACAAGCAGCGGGTATTGCATATACATTTACGTACGAAATGAACCGGTTGCGCAATTTACCTTCCAATGTTCTCGAAAATCAATACCCTACACATTTTGCTTGGAATTTTAAAAACGGAGGCTCCGGCAGTGGTGTAAACTGTTTGGAAACCTGGGATGTATTGCGTATGGCCGGCTCTCCCAACAAAGTGCAATGGGGTGGCACCAACAGCTACGGTGGCTCTTCCCGCTGGTTTTCGGGATATGACAACTATTACGAAGCCATGAAAAACAGAATTTATGAAACTCATGCTATTCCTGTAAATACGCCCGAAGGTCTTCAGACCCTGAAATACTGGCTCTACGATCATTTGGAAGGCTCTCCTGAAGGTGGAATTGCAAACTTTTATTCCACGTATGTAAGTAACGGATCTACTTTTGTTACTTTACCCACAGGTACTCCGGAGGCTGGAATGAAAGTAATTACACAGTTCGGTTCTTATGTAAACCACTGCCAGACGATTGTCGGCTTTAACGATTCTATCCGATACGATTATAATGGAGATGGTCTTTATACCAATGATGTTGACATTAATAATGATGGAATTGTAGATATGCGTGATTGGGAAATCGGAGGCGTAAAGTTCACCAATTCGTTTGGAACCGATTTTGCCAATAACGGCTTTTGCTATATGATGTATAAAGTATTGGCTGAAACTTCTGCAAACGGAGGAATTTGGAATAATCAGGTTTTTGTGATTGGGGTCAAAGAAAATTACAATCCATTGGCCACATATAAAGCCACCATTACTCATCCGGCACGTGGAAGAATTAAAGTCGTAGCCGGAATAGCAACTAATACGACAGCTACAACTCCTGAAAAAACCATGGAATTTTCGGTTTTCAATTACGAAGGGGGTGATCTTTATATGCAAGGGAACGACTCGACAACAGCGCAAACCATTGAGTTTGGTCTGGATATTTCTCCATTACTCAACGATGTTACTCCAGGTTCGCCCACAAAATATTTTTTACAAGTAATGGAAAACGATGCCTCAGGAACTTATTCGGGTCAAATTAATAGTTTTTCATTGATGGACTATACTTCAGGAACTGCAATTGAAACACTTTGTGCTCAAACGAATGTGGATATTGCAAATAATACCACCACAACGCTATCACTTACAACAACCGTAAATCATCAGAAGCCTGTAATCTCAAATATTACGCTGCCCGTTGCCGAGGCTTTTGAGTCTTATCAAGAACAACTGAATGCAACCGGTGGAGCGGCACCATATCATTGGCGTTTTAAAATGGGGTATGATGTAACGGAACAAGCCGATATTTTTCCATCTGTAACACAACAGCAAGTTACAATGACAGCTTCCCGCGATGGTTATGCCACAAAAACATTACCTTTTGAATTTCCGTTTTATGGAAAAAAATACAACCAGATAGTAATTTACACAGGTGGATACATCGAATTTAGAAATAATCTTTATACATGGCCGTTTTTAGTAAGCGAAGATTTGTTGTTCAGAAGCCATGAACAAATTGCTCCATTTAAAGCGGATTTGGTAATGAATTCCGGAGATGGAATCTGGTTTGAAAGCATGCCTGATTATGTAACTATTCGTTGGAAAATGTCGGTTTACGGACAATCTTCTACACAGGTAAATGTAGCGGCAAGACTTTATCCAAACGGAGATATCACCTTTTATTATGGAAATATCAATGTTCCCACAACGAGCACGTGGCGAGCCGGTGTAAGCAGAGGAAACGCCAAAGATTATTGTATTCCTCCGATTTCAAGTACTTTTACCACGAACACGACTGAAAAAAAAGTATTTTTCGACAAATACGAAACTCCCACGGTACTCTCGTTAAGCGATGACGGGTTATTAAGTGGTACTCCAACGGAATATTATAATAATGCGCCTCTGCGAATTCAAGTGATTGATAACAATGAATTAGTGAACGAAAAAACACTTCTGTTTTCTACATCTTTCAATAATAGGATTGTCGTTTTATCGCATACCGAGCATGGTGGAAGCGATAATATCGTAAATAACGGAGAATTGGTAAACATTGATATATCCATTAAAAATATTGACACTGCTGCCGTTACCAATGGGCAACTAATAGCAAGCAGTACCGATCCATATATTACATTTACCGATAATACCGAATACTTTGGCTATATCGGGGCCGGAAATACATATTCTTTAGCGAATGCCTTTAAGTTTCAAGTGAGTCAGGATATTCCCAACGAGCATCCGATTCATATTAACGTTCAAACCCAATGCGATGGAATGCCTTCATCAACAAATATTGTTATTGTTGCTTATGCGTCGAATGCAACCTTGGGAACCGTAGAAGTTTTTGATGACAACGATAATACCTTAAATCACAATGAAACAGACACCATCGCAATTACAATTAATAACCCCGGAGGTTCTGCAATTGCTCATCTTCATGGAATGTTAAATACTTTTGAACCCAATATCGCTTTTATCAACAATATAGACACAGTTTCCTCATTGGCTGCACTTTCTTCCGTTACATTGCACTATGTGGTTTTTCTTAATTCATCGTTCGAAGATGGAAGAATGAACGATTTTCAGCTAATGCTGACCGGTGAAAACTTCAGTAAGGCTCTTTCGTTTTCTCTCTGTTCGGGAGGAAATATCGAGGATTTTGAATCCGGAAGTCTTACACAATATCCATGGATACTTTCGGATACCGCATGGACAATCCGCACGGATTCGGTTTTCGAAGGAACACATGTTGCCCGTTCGGGAATGATCACCCATAACCAAACATCTACAATGAGTTTAACAGAAGATATTTTAGTGGGTGGATTCGTATCGTTCTACAAAAAAGTATCCTGCGAAAATGATCAAAATAACAATTGGGATTATCTGGCTTTCTATATTGATGGAATAGAACAAGGGCGTTGGGATGGAGAAGTGGATTGGTCTCAAAATTCATACCCTGTTACTGCCGGGAATCATACGTTTAAATGGCTATACAACAAGGATGTATCGGTTAATGCAGGTTTTGATGCCGCTTGGGTGGATTATATCCGGCTTCCGATGCTCGCTTCTTCCAGTCCTGTTTGTAGTGTTGCTCCCGATAGCATTCATCTCTATCTCTATCCAACCGAAACAAGTCAGTTTGAAGTACATTTGATGAATACTGCTGCGGGAATTGCAACATATCAAATACAAATTCATGATACCGAAGGCTACAATGTGTCTTGGGCTCAAGCGGAATATTTAAACGGTTCCGTCAACAGCAGTGAAAGCGACAGCATAACCATCGACGTAAATCCGCATAACATGGCTTACGGCGACTACGAAGCTACGCTGAATGCCTCATTCAGTAATGGATCGCAATATAACATTCCTATTAAGCTTACGGTATTATTCAACGAAGGGGTGCCGGAAGCGAAGAACAGTGAAACCGTAAAAGTATATCCGAATCCTGCAAAAGATAGAGTTGTCTTTCAAGTGCCATCGAATAGTGGTGAAAAAATGTCAATTTCGATCTATGCATTTACCGGAAAATTAATAGAGAAATTAAATAATTCAATCTATTCGGACAATAGTCAAGAATTTACATGGAGCCCTGTTGGATTGTCTGCTGGAGTTTATTTCTATCAAGTAACGGCAGGAAATTGCACACATCGGGGAAAGATAACCTTAATGCCATAGTTATAATGAAAAAACTACAATTGTTGATTGGTCTGTTTTGCAGTATCCACCTATTCGGGCAGCAACCCAATTTTGTCAATCAAAAATTCCCTGAGATCCGCAAAAGTGATTCGTTGAGGTGGAGCAATATCCCGCAACTGATGTACGATAAAACCAAAGACACCAAGTCGCTTCCGGAACGATTGGATAATTCAACCAACAGCTATTTTCCGGATATTTTGAAAACGCCACAATCAATAGCGAATTGTGGCCAATTTTCGGGAGTAAGAAATGCCTATTCTTATGAATTGAACAGGCTATTAAAAAGAACCGCAAAAACAGAACAGAATATTTTTTCCACTACTTTTAATGTAATTTCTACTGCACATGGTTATGCAGAAAACACTTTGAAAACATGGGAAAATATGAAATCCATCGGATGCTTAACTGAAACCGATTTACCTCAAGAACTAGGGAATAAATATGCAATGGATAACGGGGATTCAAAATATCTGAATGGTTACGATTGGTACTACAAAGCTATGCAAAATCAGGTGGATGATTATTTTTCAATTCCTTTGAATTCCGAAGAGGGAATATTAACTATGAAACATTGGTTGCACGACCATTTGGAAGGCGATTCCGTGGGTGGAATAGGAATTATTTATGTGGGAATGCACTTTCCATTGACAGTGATTTCTACCGGTTATGATACTGGAAAAACAGTGCTTACGGAATTTACAACATATCCCAGTCACAGCCTTGCCATCGTGGGATACGACGATCGAATCGAGTGGGATTATAACCAAGACGGTCAGATCACAAACGATATCGATATTACCGGCGATGGAATTGTGGATGTTCGGGATTGGGAAAAGGGTGCGGTAATTCTTGCCAATTCTTATGGTGATGATTGGGCAAATAATGGATTTGTGTATGCTATGTATAGGACTTTGGCATTTCAAACTCCTCAAAATGGAATCTGGAACTCTTCGATGTATGTGGTAAAGCCAAAATTGCCGTCAAAACCAAAGGTCTCTTTCCGATTTTCCATGGAACATCAGAATAAATGGAAAATTGCTGTTTATGCCGGAGTGAGCCAAAACCCGAACAGCACCTCTCCTGATTTTGCAGTGGAAATTCCTTTTTTAAAGAATATTCAATACAATAGTTCGATTTCTGCCGACACCACAGGAATAAGCACCCCGATAGAATTTGGTTTTGATGTAACTCCGTTTCTGAATTATTTAAACCCAAACTCAAATGCACGTTTTTTTCTTCAGATACTCGAAGTTGATCCGGATAATAAATACAGCGGGAGTGTAAAAAGCTTTTCAATTATTGATTATACGCATGGAGCCAAAGAGGTACTCTCCAATTCGCAACCCGTAAGAATTGTGAATAATGGGCTCACAACATTGTTTGTGAATATTACCCCCGATTTTTCAAAACCGCAGCTGATTGAAAATCAACCACCCAAGGTGACGGTCGGAGCACCTTATCAATATCAGCTAACAGCCACCCACGGAACCCCTCCATATCGATTTAAGCAAAGCGATGGTTATCTGGTTTCGACCGGTTCACACACTGTATCAGACAATAATGGGCTAACTCAGGTTGTCTTCCCCTCTGGAAGTAATACAAGCATTGCCGTTAACACTCAGTTCCCAATTCAGGTGTACGATTCAATTCATACAGGAGCTGTTTACATCAATCCGCATGGATATATTCAGTTGCATAAGTATGAATACCATTGGCCCTTTAATAATTTAGATTATACTCAACTTAAAGGACACACAACCATTGCCCCTCTGATGAGTTCTCTTTTCTTCGATAAACCGGATTTTGGTGTTTGGTACAAATCCACCCCAGATTCGCTTTATGTCCGATGGAAAGGCCGATTTGAATGTGATTCAAATTCGGTGCTGGATTTTTCAACGAATATTGATAGAAATGGAAATATAACCTTTGCCTACGATACCATGCGGTTTTCGTGTTATAGTTCTTGGGTCAGGGGGATAAGCAAAGGAAACGGCGTAGAGTTGACCAAGATTGGCAGCGATTATGTCCTAAGTTCAAATACAGATTATAAATTTGAGAAAATATCCACAGATACATCCGTTTGCATCAGTTCAGATGGTTTGATTTCTTTTCTTCCAGAAGCAGGCTTTACAAACAAAAACCTGAATATCACCCTGTTGGATAACAATGATATAGAAACCAAGGGTGCCATCACGTTAAGTTCTACCGAAGGATCAGACCTGATTTTAGCATCCTATTCGTTTCCCAACGGGAATCAGCAATGGTTTTCGCCCCGGGACACCATCTATGCAACCGTTACCGTCAGGAACAATAGTAATGCACTAAAACAGAATGTCCGATTATCCATGCAAACAGTTCCATATCTTGATCTGATGAAGTCCGTGGCATTAATTTCCGAGATTGGTTCCAACTCAACGGTGACTGTTTCGAATGCATTTATCTTTAAGCCCAATTCGTTGCTTGAAAGTGAGTTGCCGGAATACAACAATACAATCTCAGAAAACAACCAATCAATCGGTGCAATTAAAACAAACCTTACTCCATTTATCCCAATTGAAGTGGGAGAAATGATTGTGGATTCTGCGCAGAGTAATATCATTCGTCCAAACAGCACACATACCCTGCTGATTCCGGTTTTAAACAAAAACAGATTCCCGGTTTATTCGTTAAATATAGCCTTGACCTCAAGTACTCCCGAAGCGACCTTGCAAAACGGGACATTCACGATTGATTCGATAGGAGCATTTTCAAACGATACTTTAAAATTCGTGATCAGCACACAGAATCTGAACAGCCCAGACATGCTCATTTCCTTCAATGGAATACTGTCTGATGAGAAAGGAATGAATGTTCCTTTTGCAAAAACCTATTTGTTTAACAGCACGGTGATGGAGAGTTACGAAAATATGCAACAACCGTTTATTATTCCCTCAATATATACAGATACACTTCCGATACAAATTGCGGGCAGGGGATTCGATAGTCAAAAATCTTGGCTCATAGCCCGACCAGTAGGTTCAACGGGTAAATATTTTTTTAAAAGAGAATTTTGCATTAATTCGACTGTAAATTCAGCCATTAAATTTGACTATCTGAATAAAAACAAGGCAGCGTTGTCTATTAAAAGAATGAAACTTACATTTGATAATGTTGCAAAATCAATTGATTCCTCGATGGACTGGAAACCTTTTGAAATTCCGATTTCAAAAGGTGTTCACTCATTCAAAATAGAATTAGATCTTCTTTCAAATAGTGACTCCATTTTTATCGATAATCTTGTAGTTCCGGGATGTACTTCTTCATCGGACTATCACTATCAAATAGATTTACCCGAAGTAAAATTGAAATGCAAGCCCGATACCACATTAAAGTTCAATCTTGAACTTACAGGGTATGATCTTCCAGCTACGACGCTGGATTATCAGATTGTTTCCTCTGTATCACAGAAATGTGAATGGCTGAGTAAAAGTGGTGTTGTGGTTCTCTCGGAAAATCAAACCCGAGAAATTGATTTTTCTGCCAGTTCGCAGGGATTATCGTCGGGCATTTATACCTCATATATTCGTTTTTACGACAATAGTTTTTACACACCGGTGAAGGTTTCCTTGGAGGTAATTGAAGACTACCACCCTCCTGTAGCGGGTTCGGTCTTGGTTTACCCCAACCCTGCAATGGATAAGGTTTCGTTTGATTTTATCAGTAGTGATGCAAAAACGGCTTCTTTAACGCTTTTTGACATGTTGGGAAGATCTGCATTTTATCAAGAACAAAACATCGATTTTGGATCTGATTTAAAAACACTGATGTTCGATATTTCCTCGGTTAGTGAGGGCAATTCGACAAAAGGTTTGTATCTTTACCAGCTAAAAGTAGGTGATAGCTTATATCACGGGAAAATTACAATTATTAAATAATTAGAAGTAGTCTTATGGTTTTTAGCAGTGCGCTGTTTTTAGTCTTTTTCTTTCCAATTTTATTAATTACATATTATCTTACCCCCAAGAATTATAAAAACATTGTACTTCTTGCTTTTAGTATTTTCTTCTATGCGTGGGGCGCTCCAAAATTTATTTTTGTCCTGTTGGGAACCACCTTTATTGATTTTCACGTAGTAAAATACATGGATTCGATCGATGATCGAAGGAAGCGACGGCTGTTCTTGCTCATTCCGCTGTTTATTAATGTCGGGTTGCTTTTTTACTTCAAATATGCCAACTTTTTCATCGATAATGTGAATGCACTGGTTGGATCGCTTGGAGGGAAACCCATGCCCCTGTTAAATATTATCATGCCTATTGGGATCTCGTTTTACACGTTCGAAACCCTCACTTATGTGGTGGATGTTTACCGAAAAGTGCATAAACCGCTCAACCATTTCTGGAATTACCAACTCTATATTATACTATTTCCAAAGTTAATTGCCGGCCCAATTATCCGGTATCATGAAATTTCGGATCAAATCACCGGACGTTTTGAAACCGAGACTATCGATGAAAAGCTTACCGGCTTTTTTAGATTTTGTTTAGGCCTAGGGAAAAAAGTGCTTATCGCCAATACCATGGGCGTGTATGCCGACACGTTGTTTTCAATGCCTTTGGAAACAGTCGATACCGCCTCAGCATGGTTGGGTACACTCGCTTATACATTTCAAATATACTTCGATTTCTCTGGATACTCCGATATGGCCATTGGCCTTGGATTAATGCTTGGCTTCCGTTTTCCGGAAAACTTTAACAATCCGTATGTTTCCCAGAGTATCACTGAATTTTGGCGACGGTGGCATATTTCGCTGGGAAATTGGATGCGCAATTATCTTTATATTCCATTGGGTGGAAATCGAGTGCCGAAACCACGCCTCTACTTTAACTTGTGGTTGGTGTTTTTACTCTCAGGACTATGGCATGGAGCTTCTTGGACCTTTATCGCCTGGGGTGCCTATCATGGCTTTTTTCTAGTCCTCGATCGGTTATTCTTAAAAAATTGGCTAATAAGATTAGGAAAAATTGTAGCCATCCCGTTCACCTTTTTAGTCACCATGACTGGCTGGGTATTGTTTAGAGCGAATACTCTCGATCATGCAATTGCAATCTGGAAGAGCCTTTTCAGTTTCAACTTCGAGGTAAGTTACAAGTTCTTGGAAATACGGTTTTTTGTGATTTTGGCGATAGCGGTATTTTTTTCCTTTTTCGCTTTTTCGGGATTCACCCAAAAAATCCAGGACTATATTTATGGAAATCAAAAGCGTAGTATCGCTCACGTGGGTTTTATCCTGATTGCGCTGGTGCTGTTCTTCGTCTCCTTGGGAAACATTCTAACCTCCGATTATAATCCGTTTATTTATTTTAGATTTTAGTCATGAAAAGAGGACTCCTGATATTTTGCATTTTGGTGATTTCCTTGCCGTTTTTTCTGGGATGGCTCAAGGTGGATAAAGAGCCTTCGGTTTTTGGCGAACGGATGACGATGGGGCAAACCATTCATAAGTTCACCTTTTCGCGATGGTTGAACGATATCATTCAGAAGAGAGTCGAGGAGGCCGCAGTCTATAATACAGGATATCACAATTCATTGATCAGAGTCTCGAATGAGTTGAACTACAGGATGTTACTCCAGCCCAGAGCGAATGCTATCGTCCCGGGCAAATCGGGCTATCTGTTCGATAATAATTATCTGGATGAGTTTACCGGAAGAATTTTTTGCGGTCAAGATTTTCTGAATAAAAAAATTAAATACCTGAAAATCGTTCAGGATCTTTTGCTGAAAGAAAAAGGAATTTACCTGATTCCCGTATTAGAACCAGGAATCGTTTCTTACAACCGTGATTATCTTCCCATGAGTGCAATTCCCCGTGCAGATGGTCAAACAAATTACAAGGCATTAAAAGAAACGATTAAAAGATCGGAGGTGAAAATAATTGATTTGGAAGATTACTTTAGCAATCAAATCAAGCCTTCACCGTATCAGATATTTCCCAAAAGGAGCCTGCATTGGGGGCAATACGGATGTTATCTGGCGGCAGACACTCTTTTTAAATTTACCTCCGTAATAATGAACAAGCCGTTTTCCCCAATTATTCTAGATTCTGTGATCATTTCGCAGACGCCTACCGGTTCGGAAAATGAAATTGAAAAATCGATGAATTTGTTATCGACGCTTCCATCCATTAATTTTAGCCATGTTGCCCTCCGGTTTGATACTGCGGGGAAATATCGTCCCAATGTTCTTTTTGTCGCCGACAGTTATTTCTTTATGTACGATGATATCAAGATTACGGCAAATCTTTTAAGTGGTTACACCTTTTGGTATTATAATACTACCGTTCATCCCTTTAACGAAGGACCCAATGCGGTTTGGATAAAAAATCTAAACTTTAAGGAAGAAATTGAAAAATACCCGGTCATCTTTTTAATGGCGAATGAACTCAACTATTACAGGATGTACTGGAACTTTGTCGAAAAAGCAATGCAGGCATACGGGTTGGATTCATTGATGGATGAGAACTATAAGGCGAAAAACTTTATTTTAAATAATAAAACCTTATTTCCAAAGTTGCTGTCGTTTTCAAATCTATATAAGGTTCCATTCGAAATTTCGCTAGAGAACATGGCACAAATGGTTATTTTAGCTAAACATTGTCCCCAAAGTGATTGGGTAAAAGTATTTTGGAGTAATTTTTTTACAAATATAATATTCAAAGACAAGGGACTAATGGGACAACTCGAAGATTTAGCAGAAAAAAACAAAACCACACTTGCAAAAGAGATTTATATTTCAGCATTGCGATCGTTAGATTTGGATATTGTAAAAGCAAGCTATTACTAATGAAAAAAGTTGTATTCACATTTGTAATTCTGTTGCTGTTCATTCCCTTGGTTGTGGGCTTGTTTTCATTGATTAATGAGACTCCGTTGGAGGGTGCGATAGTAAAAGAAAAAAGATATACCTTAAAATACTTTACATGGAGTCGTTGGTTTGATGATCGGTTTCAACAAGGAATGGAAAAAGGAGCTTCTCAAAAAACAGGCTTTCGCAATACACTTATAAGAATTGCCAACTCTCTTGATTTTGCATTATTGAAAAATGTACATGCGGATAAAGCCATTTTAGGAAAAGACAATTATCTTTTTGAAGAGGGTTATATTATCGATTATTTAGGAAAAAATTACATGGGGATTGATTACCTTAGGGAAAACATGAATCGATTTAAAATTGCTCAAAACGTACTCGAAAAACGATACAATATTCAATTATTATTGGTATTTGAGCCGGGAAAAGCAAGTACTTACCCCGAGAAAATCCCCATGCAATACCAACCCGAACACAAGACTACATCGAATTATGAAACATATAAAAGACTTGCAAAAGAGATGGCTATTCCTTGCTTAGATTTACAATCTTATTTTACGGCACTAAAAGATACTTCTAAATATCCGCTTTATCCAAAGTATGGAGTGCATTGGAGCACTTATGGGATGTGGCTCGCCGCCGATACACTACTGAAATTTATAAAAGACAAAACGGGTTGTAATATTCCACAAATTCAATGGCAAGGGATTCGTACAACAGATAAATTAAAAGATGTGGATTTTGATTTGGAAAAGACCATGAATTTATACTATGAATTGCCTCATGAGAAACTTGCATATCCACAGATCACTTTTGACCCCGAAACTCGATCAAAACCAAGGGTACTAACGATTGCAGATAGTTATTACTGGAGCTTTTTTGATAACAAAATTCCTCAGCAAGCGTTTGCAAACAGCGATTTTTGGTACTACAATGCTACTATTTATCCACACATCTGGGGCGATGATGCTAAATGGGTGAAAAACCTAAATGTAATGCAAGAAATCAAAAGCAACAAAGTAATTCTATTTATGATTACAGAGATGAACCTATATAAAAGTTTTTGGGGATTTACAGATACAATTATTGCAAATGAAATTCCAGAATATAAGTCACCAAGATGGTTCGAAATTGCTCAAAAACTGGTAAACGACGATGGAATCTATAAACAGATACTGTTTTACTGCAATAATTATCACAAGCCATTCAGTAGTGTTGTTAACCGGATATCACATTTTCTTGCAAGTGTAGAGCAAAATCCTGATAAAACAGTATATAAATATTTCTGTATTACTTTGATTGAAAATCAGATATACAATAATGCAGAGCAACTTAACGGGTGTAAAGAAAAAGCAAAAAACAACAATATCTCACTTCGAAAATCCGTTTTTAACGATGCTGTATGGCTTTTTCAAAAAAAAAGTTGAAAATAACGCAATGAAATTTATTTTTTAATTATGAAAAGATTGCTTCTGCTGGCATTTGCCTTGCTGTCTCTTAACATGTGCTTTTCACAGACCGGCACTATAGATGCCAAAGATTTGCTTGACCTAACGAATATTCAACGGGCAAAAGATTGTAAATGTGCCGGAAAAAAGCAAAAAACGGTAGGATTCCTTACTTGGAATAACAATTTGGCTGCCGCTGCTCAGGAACAAGCGGAATATTTAATTAAAAAACGGTCTATCTCCCACAAGGGTGCTCATGGCTCAACTCCGGCATCAAGAGCAAAAAAACATGGTTATCGTTGGAGTTATGTTGGAGAAAATATCGCGAAAGGGCAGGAATCACCGGAAGAAGTTATGAAGTCTTGGATGAACAGTCCCGGCCACTGTCGGAATATTATGAGCGAGAACTACACTGAGTTTGGTGCGGCCGTTGTTCTTGCTAAAAATGGACAACTGATTTGGGTGCAGGTTTTCGGAAATAAAGAAGATTAATATTATTCTTGCAAACGGGCATAATCTAATGAGGGCTTGCTCTCCTATATCTGTCTCTTGCTCCTGTCAAACCCATTTTGCACTTAGGCTATTATTTGCAATTTCATCTAGAATTTCCGTAATTTGTGTTTGTGTAAAGTTCATATTTTTCAATTTTTTTTGTTTCCACTACAAAAATCGATTTTTTTGAGCTTTACACACTTTTTTGTACAGTATCTATCTTTTTGTACCGTATCCAGTATCGTTTTATACCGTATCATAAAAATAGGTTGTTTAGAAAACAACCTATTTTTATAGTTTATAGAATTATTATCGGTATTAAAACGTTTTTGAACCTAAAGTGGTAATTCGTCCAACATATATATGATCTTTCCCATTAATATCTCGAATTAATATCCGATACGTATATACTGCATTAACTTCTGGTTCTTCACCTTTTATACGACCATTCCAACCAAAATCAAATCGGTTAGAGAAAAATATTTGTTGTCCCCAACGATTATAAATCGCCATTTTGTATCCCTCTGTGCTATAACCGGTTCCTGAAGGTTTAAACACATCATTAACGCCATCACCATTTGGTGTAAATGTATTCGGAATCCAAATATCCATATCTCCATTTATAGTAAATAAAATACTAGTGCTGTCAACACAACCAAAGCTATCTGTAACCAACAGCACTACCGTATAGTCTCCCTTTTCGCTATAGTGATAAGTCGGATTCTGGTCTGTTGAACTATTGTTTCCACCAAAACTCCATAACCAATCAGTAGCTCCTGAAGACAAATCGATAAAGTTTGCCGTTCCATTTTGATTTAAATGATAGCCTGCAGCTGCTGTTGGTCCAGGAATATTCCCTACGTTAACAACTATGGAATTGGAACAATGTTCGTCGTTTACCTGAACAACATAACTCCCTGTTGTTAAATTTGTTACAGATGCACTGTTTTGCATGGGATTCGTGTTCCACTGATAGTAATAGTTGCCTGTTCCTCCGCTAGCAACAACAGTTGCAGAGCCGATTCCTAGTGAACAATGATCGTCCATTGAATTGGCAATCGACAATATCGGCAACGGAAAGTTTCCCACATTTATGGTATCAATTAACTGACAATGAGCTTCGTCGGTAACCGTTACAATATAATCTCCCGTGGAAAGGCCACTGATTGTATTGTCGGTTGATCCTGAATTACTCCATTGGTAAGTATATGCGCCAATGCCGTTGCCTACGTTTATGGTTATACTGCCATTGCTTTCGGAACATGTATCACTTATTGAATTAATGGAATTCATAATAAGATTACTCACATCAACCATTACCGATGCTGTTCCTGTACATCCTTGAGCAGTTGTAGCCACAACTTGATAAATGGTTGCAGTATTTGGAGACACCGTAATAGAAGGACCTGAATTAGATCCCCATACATAAGTTGTTCCACCATTTGCCGTTAATGTTGTACTCTGCCCTAAACAGATTAGAGTGTCCCCACTAATACTCGGCACAGGATTATTGTGTACCGTAACTGTAATTTGAACAGTATTGGCACATTGGGAAGGAGAAAAGACGTAAGTTCCTGTTGCTGTATTACTAACCACAGATGGAGACCATGTTCCGGCTATGCCATTGTTGGAAACCAACGGTAATGATGGAGTTGTGGCTCCACTACAGATTGAATTTACAATGGTAAATACCGGATCAATTGCAGGAGTTACCGTCAAATGTAAAGTAGCAGCAGAATCGCACCCTAAATAGTTTGTAGTATGGAATGTATAATTTCCTGCTGCAGAGCACGATATATTATTCCAGCTATATGGTAAATCTAAAGCACAAACAGTTGCATTTGTTGAACTTGTACTTGTCGGATTTATCTTTAAAACAACAGGAATTCTACTACTTAAACATCCGGATGCTGTTTGCATAATTTCTACATAATAGGTATATGTCCCAACGGCTGTATTCGTTGGAGTAAAGCTGGTTGTATTGGTTGCAAGAGCTGTTCCCCCAGTTGCAGAACTAAACCAATTCGCTTGTAATCCAATGCCCGGATTATTTACGGTTAATGCTGGTGTTGGGTTTCCAAAACAGATTGTTGGATTATTCGGATTGGTTGCAACTGCAATTGTCGGGCATGAACAAACAGGAGATGTCACATTTAGTGTAGATGTACATCCATAATTGTCTGCTTCTATGGTAACATTTGTTCCTGTAGGAATTCCTGTAATTATATTTCCCGAAAGCATACCTGCTGTTATGATGATAGAACCTGCTGTTGAAGTAAAGGAAACATCATAAGTGAGCAAACTCGGAGCACATGTGGTAGAAACAAGTGTTATCGTCGGTGTTTCATTTATAGTTACTGTTGTAATGCAATTGGCAGAATCATTTCCACAAATATCAGTAACAGTCCATGTAATTGTTGATAATCCTATACCAAATGAACCGCTGGCATCAACACCAATTCCTGTCCTGTTGGTTGCACCTGTGATTGTATAAGAATACGTTAAAGCTCCAATACAGTTATCTGTTGCAGCAATTTGAGGTATTGTATAGTTCCCGGACGGAATACTACAGAATGTCTGATTTGCAGGACATATCGTGATTGTGGGGGCAATGTTGTCACTCACCGTATAGGTATGTGTCCAGTCAGCCGTCGTCCCGTCGCAGGCCGTGTACCGGTAGGTCCACACCACAGTGCCGTTGCACGTGATCGGACTTGGGGTGGAGACGGAACCCACGAGAACTGGAGTCAATGTCCTTCCACACGCATCGGTGATGGTTGCCGGGGCACCCGGATCGGTGGCATTGGCCGGACAGTCCACCGTTGCCGTCATGTTGGCCGGTGGCGTCAGCCCGCCCGACATCGTGACCGTGTAGGTATGGGTCCAGTCGGCTGTAGTGCCGTCGCAGGCCGTGTACCGGTAGGTCCACACCACAGTGCCGTTGCACGTGATCGAACCTGGGGTGGAGACGGAACCCACGAGAACTGGAGTCAATGTCCGCCCGCACGCATCCGTGATGGTTGCCGGGGCACCCGGATCGGTGGCATTGGCCGGACAGGCTACCGTTGCCGTCGTGTTGGCCGGTGGCGTCAGCCCGCCCGCCATCGTGACGGTATAGGTATGGGTCCAGTCAGCCGTCGTCCCGTCGCAGGCCGTGTACCGGTAGGTCCACACCACAGTGCCGTTGCACGTGATCGGACTTGGGGTGGAGACGGAACCCACGAGAACCGGAGTCAAAGTCCTTCCACACGCATCGGTGATGGTTGCCGGAGCGCCAGGATCGGTCGCGTTGGACGGACAGTTCACCGTTGCCGTCGTGTTGGCCGGGGGTGTCAGCCCGCCCGCCATCGTCACCGTGTAGGTATGTGTCCAGTCAGCCGTCGTCCCGTCGCAGGCCGTGTACCGGTAGGTCCACACCACAGTGCCGTTGCACGTGATCGGACTTGGGGTGGAGACGGAACCCACGAGAACTGGAGTCAATGTCCTTCCACACGCATCGGTAATGGTTGCCGGAGCGCCCGGATCGGTTGCATTGGCCGGACAGTCCACCGTTGCCGTCGTGTTGGCCGGGGGTGTCAGCCCGCCCGACATCGTCACCGTATAGGTATGTGTCCAGTCAGCCGTCGTCCCGTCGCAGGCCGTGTACCGGTAGGTCCACACCACAGTGCCGTTGCACGTGATCGGACTTGGGGTGGAGACGGAACCCACGAGAACTGGAGTCAATGTCCTTCCACACGCATCGGTAATGGTTGCCGGAGCGCCCGGATCGGTTGCATTGGCCGGACAGTCCACCGTTGCCGTCGTGTTGGCCGGGGGTGTCAGCCCGCCCGACATCGTCACCGTATAGGTATGTGTCCAGTCGGCGGTCGTCCCGTCGCAAGCCGTATATCTGTAGGTCCACACCACAGTGCCGTTGCACGTGATCGGACTTGGGGTGGAGACGGAACCCACGAGAACCGGAGTCAAAGTCCTTCCACACGCATCGGTAATGGTTGCCGGAGCGCCCGGATCGGTTGCATTGGCCGGACAGTCCACCGTTGCCGTCGTGTTGGCCGGGGGTGTCAGCCCGCCCGACATCGTCACCGTATAGGTATGTGTCCAGTCGGCGGTCGTCCCGTCGCAAGCCGTATATCTGTAGGTCCACACCACAGTGCCGTTGCACGTGATCGGACTTGGGGTGGAGACGGAACCCACGAGAATCGGAGTCAAGGTCCTTCCACACGCATCGGTGATGGTTGCCGGAACACCCGGATCGGTCGCGTTGGCAGGACAGGCTACCGTTGCCGTCGTGTTGGCCGGTGGCGTCAGCCCGCCCGCCATCGTGACCGTATAGGTATGTGTCCAGTCGGCTGTAGTGCCGTCGCAGGCCGTGTACCGGTAGGTCCACACCACAGTGCCGTTGCACGTGATCGGATCCGGAGTTGCTGTTGAGCCGACCAATACAGGGATCAGTGTCCTGCCGCACGCATCCGTGATGCTCGCCGGAGCCCCCGGATCGGTCGCGTTGGCCGGACAGCTTACCGTTGCCGTCGTGTTGGCCGGGGGTGTCAGTCCGCCTGCCATCGTCACCGTATAGGTATGTGTCCAGTCAGCCGTCGTCCCGTCGCAAGCCGTGTATCTATACGTCCACACCACAGTGCCGTTGCACGTGATCGGACTTGGGGTGGAGACGGAGCCGATCAATACTGGAGTCAAAGTCCTTCCACACGCATCGGTGATGGTTGCCGGAGCGCCCGGATCGGTTGCATTGGCCGGACAGGCTACCGTTGCCGTCGTGTTGGCCGGTGGCGTCAGCCCGCCCGCCATCGTGACCGTATAGGTATGTGTCCAGTCGGCTGTAGTGCCGTCGCAGGCCGTGTACCGGTAGGTCCACACCACAGTGCCGTTGCACGTGATCGGATCCGGAGTTGCTGTTGAGCCGACCAATACCGGAGTTAAGCTTCTTCCACAGGCATCCGTGATGCTCGCCGGAGCCCCCGGATCGGTCGCGTTGGCCGGACAGTTCACCGTTGCCGTCGTGTTGGCCGGGGGTGTCAGTCCGCCCGCCATCGTGACCGTATAGGTATGTGTCCAGTCAGCCGTCGTCCCGTCGCAAGCCGTGTATCTATATGTCCAAACCACAGTGCCGTTGCACGTGATCGGACTTGGGGTGGAGACGGAACCCACGAGAACCGGAGTCAAAGTCCTTCCACACGCATCGGTGATGGTTGCCGGAGCCCCCGGATCGGTTGCATTGGCCGGACAGGCTACCGTTGCCGTCGTGTTGGCCGGTGGCGTCAGCCCGCCCGCCATCGTGACCGTATAGGTATGTGTCCAGTCGGCTGTAGTGCCGTCGCAGGCCGTGTACCGGTAGGTCCACACCACAGTGCCGTTGCACGTGATCGGATCCGGAGTTGCTGTTGAGCCGACCAATACCGGAGTTAAGCTTCTTCCACAGGCATCCGTGATGCTCGCCGGAGCCCCCGGATCGGTCGCGTTGGCCGGACAGTTCACCGTTGCCGTCGTGTTGGCCGGGGGTGTCAGTCCGCCCGCCATCGTGACCGTATAGGTATGTGTCCAGTCAGCCGTCGTCCCGTCGCAAGCCGTGTATCTATATGTCCAAACCACAGTGCCGTTGCACGTGATCGGACTTGGGGTGGAGACGGAGCCGATCAATACTGGAGTCAAAGTCCTTCCACACGCATCGGTGATGGTTGCCGGAGCGCCCGGATCGGTTGCATTGGCCGGACAGGCTACCGTTGCCGTCGTGTTGGCCGGTGGCGTCAGCCCGCCCGCCATCGTGACCGTATAGGTGTGCGTCCAATCTGCCGTAGTGCCGTCGCAGGCCGTGTACCGGTAGGTCCACACCACAGTGCCGTTGCACGTGATCGGACTTGGGGTGGAGACGGAACCCACGAGAACCGGAGTCAAAGTCCTTCCACACGCATCGGTGATGGTTGCCGGAACACCCGGATCGGTCGCGTTGGCAGGACAGTTCACCGTTGCCGTCGTGTTGGCCGGGGGTGTCAGTCCGCCCGACATCGTCACCGTGTAGGTATGCGTCCAGTCGGCGGTGATCCCGTCGCAAGCCGTGTATCTATACGTCCACACCACAGTGCCGTTGCACGTGATCGGACTTGGGGTGGAGACGGAACCCACGAGAACCGGAGTCAAAGTCCTTCCACACGCATCGGTGATGGTTGCCGGAGCGCCAGGATCGGTCGCGTTGGCCGGACAGTTCACCGTTGCCGTCGTGTTGGCCGGGGGTGTCAGTCCGCCTGCCATCGTCACCGTATAGGTATGTGTCCAGTCAGCCGTCGTCCCGTCGCAAGCCGTGTATCTATATGTCCAAACCACAGTGCCGTTGCACGTGATCGGACTTGGGGTGGAGACGGAACCCACGAGAACTGGAGTCAAAGTCCTTCCACACGCATCGGTGATGGTTGCCGGAGCGCCAGGATCGGTCGCGTTGGCCGGACAGTTCACCGTTGCCGTCGTGTTGGCCGGGGGTGTCAGTCCGCCTGCCATCGTGACCGTATAGGTGTGCGTCCAATCTGCCGTAGTCCCGTCGCAGGCCGTGTATCTATACGTCCACACCACAGTGCCGTTGCACGTGATCGGATCCGGAGTTGCTGTTGAGCCGACCAATACCGGAGTTAAGCTTCTTCCACAGGCATCCGTGATGCTCGCCGGAGCCCCCGGATCGGTCGCGTTGGCCGGACAGTTCACCGTTGCCGTCATGTTGGCCGGTGGCGTCAGCCCGCCCGACATCGTCACCGTATAGGTATGTGTCCAGTCGGCGGTCGTCCCGTCGCAAGCCGTGTACCGGTAGGTCCACACCACAGTGCCGTTGCACGTGATCGGACTTGGGGTGGAGACGGAACCCACGAGAATCGGAGTCAAAGTCCTTCCACACGCATCGGTGATGGTTGCCGGAACACCCGGATCGGTCGCGTTGGCCGGACAGTTCACCGTTGCCGTCGTGTTGGCCGGTGGCGTCAGTCCGCCCGCCATCGTCACCGTATAGGTATGGGTCCAGTCAGCCGTCGTCCCGTCACAAGCCGTATACCGGTAGGTCCAGACCACAGTGCCGTTGCACGTGATCGGACTTGGGGTGGAGACGGAACCCACGAGAACCGGAGTCAAAGTCCTTCCACACGCATCGGTGATGGTTGCCGGAACACCCGGATCGGTCGCGTTGGCAGGACAGTTCACCGTTGCCGTCGTGTTGGCCGGTGGCGTCAGTCCGCCCGCCATGGTGACCGTATAGGTATGTGTCCAGTCAGCCGTCGTCCCGTCGCAGGCCGTATACCGGTAGGTCCACACCACAGTGCCGTTGCACGTGATCGGATCCGGAGTTGCTGTTGAGCCGACCAATACCGGAGTTAAGCTTCTTCCACAGGCATCCGTGATGCTCGCCGGAGCCCCCGGATCGGTCGCGTTGGCCGGACAGTTCACCGTTGCCGTCGTGTTGGCCGGGGGTGTCAGCCCGCCCGCCATCGTGACCGTATAGGTATGTGTCCAGTCAGCCGTCGTCCCGTCGCAAGCCGTGTATCTATACGTCCACACCACAGTGCCGTTGCACGTGATCGGACTTGGGGTGGAGACGGAGCCGATCAATACTGGAGTCAAAGTCCTTCCACACGCATCGGTGATGGTTGCCGGAGCGCCCGGATCGGTTGCATTGGCCGGACAGGCTACCGTTGCCGTCGTGTTGGCCGGTGGCGTCAGCCCGCCCGCCATCGTGACCGTATAGGTATGTGTCCAGTCGGCTGTAGTGCCGTCGCAGGCCGTGTACCGGTAGGTCCACACCACAGTGCCGTTGCACGTGATCGGATCCGGAGTTGCTGTTGAGCCGACCAATACCGGAGTTAAGCTTCTTCCACAGGCATCCGTGATGCTCGCCGGAGCGCCCGGATCGGTCGCGTTGGCCGGACAGCTTACCGTTGCCGTCGTGTTGGCCGGGGGTGTCAGCCCGCCCGCCATCGTCACCGTATAGGTATGGGTCCAGTCAGCCGTCGTCCCGTCGCAGGCCGTGTACCGGTAGGTCCACACCACAGTGCCGTTGCACGTGATCGGATCCGGAGTTGCTGTTGAGCCGACCAATACCGGAGTTAAGCTTCTTCCACAGGCATCCGTGATGCTCGCCGGAGCGCCCGGATCGGTCGCGTTGGCCGGACAGCTTACCGTTGCCGTCGTGTTGGCCGGGGGTGTCAGCCCGCCCGCCATCGTCACCGTATAGGTATGGGTCCAGTCAGCCGTCGTCCCGTCACAAGCCGTATACCGGTAGGTCCACACCACAGTGCCGTTGCACGTGATCGGACTTGGGGTGGAGACGGAACCCACGAGAACCGGAGTCAAAGTCCTTCCACACGCATCGGTGATGGTTGCCGGAGCCCCCGGATCGGTCGCGTTGGCCGGACAGGCTACCGTTGCCGTCGTGTTGGCCGGGGGTGTCAGTCCGCCTGCCATCGTCACCGTATAGGTGTGCGTCCAGTCAGCCGTCGTCCCGTCGCAAGCCGTATATCTGTAGGTCCACACCACAGTGCCGTTGCACGTGATCGGATCCGGAGTTGCTGTTGAGCCGACCAATACAGGGATCAGTGTCCTGCCGCACGCATCCGTGATGCTCGCCGGAGCCCCCGGGTCGGTCGCGTTGGCCGGACAGCTTACCGTTGCCGTCGTGTTGGCCGGGGGTGTCAGCCCGCCCGCCATCGTCACCGTATAGGTATGGGTCCAGTCAGCCGTCGTCCCGTCACAGGCCGTATACCGGTAGGTCCAGACCACAGTGCCGTTGCACGTGATCGGACTTGGGGTGGAGACGGAACCCACGAGAACCGGAGTCAAAGTCCTTCCACACGCATCGGTGATGGTTGCCGGGGCACCCGGATCGGTGGCATTGGCCGGACAGTTCACCGTTGCCGTCATGTTGGCCGGTGGCGTCAGCCCGCCCGACATCGTGACCGTGTAGGTATGGGTCCAGTCGGCTGTAGTGCCGTCGCAGGCCGTGTACCGGTAGGTCCACACCACAGTGCCGTTGCACGTGATCGGACTTGGGGTGGAGACGGAACCCACGAGAACTGGAGTCAATGTCCTTCCACACGCATCCGTGATGGTTGCCGGGGCACCCGGATCGGTGGCATTGGCCGGACAGGCTACCGTTGCCGTCGTGTTGGCCGGTGGCGTCAGCCCGCCCGCCATGGTGACGGTATAGGTATGGGTCCAGTCCGCCGTAGTGCCGTCGCAGGCCGTGTACCGGTAGGTCCACACCACAGTGCCGTTGCACGTGATCGGACTTGGGGTGGAGACGGAACCCACGAGAACTGGAGTCAAAGTCCTTCCACACGCATCGGTAATGGTTGCCGGAGCGCCCGGATCGGTTGCATTGGCCGGACAGTCCACCGTTGCCGTCGTGTTGGCCGGGGGTGTCAGCCCGCCCGACATCGTCACCGTATAGGTATGTGTCCAGTCGGCGGTCGTCCCGTCGCAAGCCGTATATCTGTAGGTCCACACCACAGTGCCGTTGCACGTGATCGGACTTGGGGTGGAGACGGAACCCACGAGAATCGGAGTCAAGGTCCTTCCACACGCATCGGTGATGGTTGCCGGAACACCCGGATCGGTCGCGTTGGCAGGACAGGCTACCGTTGCCGTCGTGTTGGCCGGTGGCGTCAGCCCGCCCGCCATCGTGACCGTATAGGTATGTGTCCAGTCGGCTGTAGTGCCGTCGCAGGCCGTGTACCGGTAGGTCCACACCACAGTGCCGTTGCACGTGATCGGATCCGGAGTTGCTGTTGAGCCGACCAATACAGGGATCAGTGTCCTGCCGCACGCATCCGTGATGCTCGCCGGAGCCCCCGGATCGGTCGCGTTGGCCGGACAGCTTACCGTTGCCGTCGTGTTGGCCGGGGGTGTCAGTCCGCCTGCCATCGTCACCGTATAGGTATGTGTCCAGTCAGCCGTCGTCCCGTCGCAAGCCGTGTATCTATACGTCCACACCACAGTGCCGTTGCACGTGATCGGACTTGGGGTGGAGACGGAGCCGATCAATACTGGAGTCAAAGTCCTTCCACACGCATCGGTGATGGTTGCCGGAGCGCCCGGATCGGTTGCATTGGCCGGACAGGCTACCGTTGCCGTCGTGTTGGCCGGTGGCGTCAGCCCGCCCGCCATCGTGACCGTATAGGTATGTGTCCAGTCGGCTGTAGTGCCGTCGCAGGCCGTGTACCGGTAGGTCCACACCACAGTGCCGTTGCACGTGATCGGATCCGGAGTTGCTGTTGAGCCGACCAATACCGGAGTTAAGCTTCTTCCACAGGCATCCGTGATGCTCGCCGGAGCCCCCGGATCGGTCGCGTTGGCCGGACAGTTCACCGTTGCCGTCGTGTTGGCCGGGGGTGTCAGTCCGCCCGCCATCGTGACCGTATAGGTATGTGTCCAGTCAGCCGTCGTCCCGTCGCAAGCCGTGTATCTATATGTCCAAACCACAGTGCCGTTGCACGTGATCGGACTTGGGGTGGAGACGGAGCCGATCAATACTGGAGTCAAAGTCCTTCCACACGCATCGGTGATGGTTGCCGGAGCGCCCGGATCGGTTGCATTGGCCGGACAGGCTACCGTTGCCGTCGTGTTGGCCGGTGGCGTCAGCCCGCCCGCCATCGTGACCGTATAGGTATGTGTCCAGTCGGCTGTAGTGCCGTCGCAGGCCGTGTACCGGTAGGTCCACACCACAGTGCCGTTGCACGTGATCGGATCCGGAGTTGCTGTTGAGCCGACCAATACCGGAGTTAAGCTTCTTCCACAGGCATCCGTGATGCTCGCCGGAGCCCCCGGATCGGTCGCGTTGGCCGGACAGTTCACCGTTGCCGTCGTGTTGGCCGGGGGTGTCAGTCCGCCCGCCATCGTGACCGTATAGGTATGTGTCCAGTCAGCCGTCGTCCCGTCGCAAGCCGTGTATCTATATGTCCAAACCACAGTGCCGTTGCACGTGATCGGACTTGGGGTGGAGACGGAACCCACGAGAATCGGAGTCAAAGTCCTTCCACACGCATCGGTGATGGTTGCCGGAACACCCGGATCGGTCGCGTTGGCCGGACAGTTCACCGTTGCCGTCGTGTTGGCCGGTGGCGTCAGTCCGCCCGCCATCGTCACCGTATAGGTATGGGTCCAGTCAGCCGTCGTCCCGTCACAAGCCGTATACCGGTAGGTCCAGACCACAGTGCCGTTGCACGTGATCGGACTTGGGGTGGAGACGGAACCCACGAGAACCGGAGTCAAAGTCCTTCCACACGCATCGGTGATGGTTGCCGGAACACCCGGATCGGTCGCGTTGGCAGGACAGTTCACCGTTGCCGTCGTGTTGGCCGGTGGCGTCAGTCCGCCCGCCATGGTGACCGTATAGGTATGTGTCCAGTCAGCCGTCGTCCCGTCGCAGGCCGTATACCGGTAGGTCCACACCACAGTGCCGTTGCACGTGATCGGATCCGGAGTTGCTGTTGAGCCGACCAATACCGGAGTTAAGCTTCTTCCACAGGCATCCGTGATGCTCGCCGGAGCCCCCGGATCGGTCGCGTTGGCCGGACAGTTCACCGTTGCCGTCGTGTTGGCCGGGGGTGTCAGCCCGCCCGCCATCGTGACCGTATAGGTATGTGTCCAGTCAGCCGTCGTCCCGTCGCAAGCCGTGTATCTATACGTCCACACCACAGTGCCGTTGCACGTGATCGGACTTGGGGTGGAGACGGAGCCGATCAATACTGGAGTCAAAGTCCTTCCACACGCATCGGTGATGGTTGCCGGAGCGCCCGGATCGGTTGCATTGGCCGGACAGGCTACCGTTGCCGTCGTGTTGGCCGGTGGCGTCAGCCCGCCCGCCATCGTGACCGTATAGGTATGTGTCCAGTCGGCTGTAGTGCCGTCGCAGGCCGTGTACCGGTAGGTCCACACCACAGTGCCGTTGCACGTGATCGGATCCGGAGTTGCTGTTGAGCCGACCAATACCGGAGTTAAGCTTCTTCCACAGGCATCCGTGATGCTCGCCGGAGCGCCCGGATCGGTCGCGTTGGCCGGACAGCTTACCGTTGCCGTCGTGTTGGCCGGGGGTGTCAGCCCGCCCGCCATCGTCACCGTATAGGTATGGGTCCAGTCAGCCGTCGTCCCGTCGCAGGCCGTGTACCGGTAGGTCCACACCACAGTGCCGTTGCACGTGATCGGACTTGGGGTGGAGACGGAGCCGATCAATACTGGAGTCAAAGTCCTTCCACACGCATCGGTGATGGTTGCCGGAGCGCCCGGATCGGTTGCATTGGCCGGACAGGCTACCGTTGCCGTCGTGTTGGCCGGTGGCGTCAGCCCGCCCGCCATCGTGACCGTATAGGTATGTGTCCAGTCGGCTGTAGTGCCGTCGCAGGCCGTGTACCGGTAGGTCCACACCACAGTGCCGTTGCACGTGATCGGACTTGGGGTGGAGACGGAGCCGATCAATACTGGAGTCAAAGTCCTTCCACACGCATCGGTGATGGTTGCCGGAGCGCCCGGATCGGTTGCATTGGCCGGACAGGCTACCGTTGCCGTCGTGTTGGCCGGTGGCGTCAGCCCGCCCGCCATCGTGACCGTATAGGTATGTGTCCAGTCGGCTGTAGTGCCGTCGCAGGCCGTGTACCGGTAGGTCCACACCACAGTGCCGTTGCACGTGATCGGATCCGGAGTTGCTGTTGAGCCGACCAATACCGGAGTTAAGCTTCTTCCACAGGCATCCGTGATGCTCGCCGGAGCCCCCGGATCGGTCGCGTTGGCCGGACAGTTCACCGTTGCCGTCGTGTTGGCCGGGGGTGTCAGTCCGCCCGCCATCGTGACCGTATAGGTATGTGTCCAGTCAGCCGTCGTCCCGTCGCAAGCCGTGTATCTATATGTCCAAACCACAGTGCCGTTGCACGTGATCGGACTTGGGGTGGAGACGGAGCCGATCAATACTGGAGTCAAAGTCCTTCCACACGCATCGGTGATGGTTGCCGGAGCGCCCGGATCGGTTGCATTGGCCGGACAGGCTACCGTTGCCGTCGTGTTGGCCGGTGGCGTCAGCCCGCCCGCCATCGTGACCGTATAGGTATGTGTCCAGTCGGCTGTAGTGCCGTCGCAGGCCGTGTACCGGTAGGTCCACACCACAGTGCCGTTGCACGTGATCGGATCCGGAGTTGCTGTTGAGCCGACCAATACCGGAGTTAAGCTTCTTCCACAGGCATCCGTGATGCTCGCCGGAGCCCCCGGATCGGTCGCGTTGGCCGGACAGTTCACCGTTGCCGTCGTGTTGGCCGGGGGTGTCAGTCCGCCCGCCATCGTGACCGTATAGGTATGTGTCCAGTCAGCCGTCGTCCCGTCGCAAGCCGTGTATCTATATGTCCAAACCACAGTGCCGTTGCACGTGATCGGACTTGGGGTGGAGACGGAGCCGATCAATACTGGAGTCAAAGTCCTTCCACACGCATCGGTGATGGTTGCCGGAGCGCCCGGATCGGTTGCATTGGCCGGACAGGCTACCGTTGCCGTCGTGTTGGCCGGTGGCGTCAGCCCGCCCGCCATCGTGACCGTATAGGTGTGCGTCCAATCTGCCGTAGTGCCGTCGCAGGCCGTGTACCGGTAGGTCCACACCACAGTGCCGTTGCACGTGATCGGACTTGGGGTGGAGACGGAACCCACGAGAACCGGAGTCAAAGTCCTTCCACACGCATCGGTGATGGTTGCCGGAACACCCGGATCGGTCGCGTTGGCAGGACAGTTCACCGTTGCCGTCGTGTTGGCCGGGGGTGTCAGTCCGCCCGACATCGTCACCGTGTAGGTATGCGTCCAGTCGGCGGTGATCCCGTCGCAAGCCGTGTATCTATACGTCCACACCACAGTGCCGTTGCACGTGATCGGACTTGGGGTGGAGACGGAACCCACGAGAACCGGAGTCAAAGTCCTTCCACACGCATCGGTGATGGTTGCCGGAGCGCCAGGATCGGTCGCGTTGGCCGGACAGTTCACCGTTGCCGTCGTGTTGGCCGGGGGTGTCAGTCCGCCTGCCATCGTCACCGTATAGGTATGTGTCCAGTCAGCCGTCGTCCCGTCGCAAGCCGTGTATCTATATGTCCAAACCACAGTGCCGTTGCACGTGATCGGACTTGGGGTGGAGACGGAACCCACGAGAACTGGAGTCAAAGTCCTTCCACACGCATCGGTGATGGTTGCCGGAGCGCCAGGATCGGTCGCGTTGGCCGGACAGTTCACCGTTGCCGTCGTGTTGGCCGGGGGTGTCAGTCCGCCTGCCATCGTGACCGTATAGGTGTGCGTCCAATCTGCCGTAGTCCCGTCGCAGGCCGTGTATCTATACGTCCACACCACAGTGCCGTTGCACGTGATCGGATCCGGAGTTGCTGTTGAGCCGACCAATACCGGAGTTAAGCTTCTTCCACAGGCATCCGTGATGCTCGCCGGAGCCCCCGGATCGGTTGCATTGGCCGGACAGGCTACCGTTGCCGTCGTGTTGGCCGGTGGCGTCAGCCCGCCCGCCATCGTGACCGTATAGGTATGTGTCCAGTCGGCTGTAGTGCCGTCGCAGGCCGTGTACCGGTAGGTCCACACCACAGTGCCGTTGCACGTGATCGGACTTGGGGTGGAGACGGAACCCACGAGAACTGGAGTCAAAGTCCTTCCACAAGCATCGGTGATGCTCGCCGGGGCTCCCGGATCGGTCGCGTTGGCCGGACAGGCTACCGTTGCCGTCGTGCTGGCCGGTGGCGTCAGTCCGCCCGCATAATTAATTATAATATTTTGATTAATTAGTGCTGTGTTTCCACAAGCATCAGTTAATCTGTAAGAACGAATTACTGTTCCAGAACACCCTGGATTAGCGCCATCAGAAACAAATGTAACAGTTACAGCTCCGCCGCAGTTGTCCGTTTCACCGGTAACATCATTAATATTTGCAGCAGGAATGTCTGTATAACAATTATAAGGACCGAGTGCCGGTAACGCATTTGCTGTTGGAGGAATATTATCTAAAGTTCTGGTCAAATTTTGTGTGCAACTATTTGTGCAACTATTTAACGTTGCAGTATAAGTTCTGGTTGTAGTTTCAGTGCAACCGACCAGAGAAGGAGTTCCATCAGAATATGAGATTGTTGTGCCTGTAGTACTTCCGCCTAATGTAATAAAATTAGCAGTAGTATTTGCTCCAGCTGGAATGGACCCATTGCAAGCAACGACATTATATGTGCCCGGACACGAAATAGTTGGAAGAGAATTAACGGTAACCGTTGTTTGTGCAGTTCCCGTGCAACCACCAGTTAAAGTAACGGTTACAGTATATGTTCCACTTGCAGCAGCAGTAACATTAGTAATCGTTGGATTTTGAACAGCACTTGAAAAGCTATTCGGACCACTCCAACTATAATTAGTACCTCCGTCGGGAGTTGAAGTTAAATTTAACACAGTTCCCTCACAAATAGGACTATTATTACTAGCTGTAGCAGTAACACCAGAATTAACTGTAACTACTGAGACCGCTGTGTTTGTGCATCCATTCGCATCAGTCCCCGTAACAGTATATGAGGAGTTAGCCGTTGGAGATATAGTAATTGGATTTGACGTAGATCCTGTACTCCATAAATAAGTAGATCCTCCACTAGCCGTTAAATTTGTGCTTTGTCCTGAGCAAATAGTTGGACTATTCACGGTAATTGTTGGTTGAGCATTAACTACAACCGTTGTTGTCGCCGGTGTTTGTGCGACTCCTCCTACCGTGATAATACAGGTGTAATCCCCAGCATTAGCTGTTGTCGCATTAGGAATAACAGGATTTTGTAAAGATGAAGTGAACCCATTAGGTCCGGTCCAAGCATAAGTGGCTCCTGCAACAGTATTGCAATATAATTTTAATGTATCACCATAACAAATTGGTCCATTATTATTTACTACTGGATTTACTACATTACAATTAGTGGCACCAGTGCTACTTTGCGATTGGAAAGTAATATTACTAGCAATATTTGCATAATTGGTAATCAATAATAAATACCATTGACCAGCCACTGCATTGCGAATATGAGCCCATTCCGTTGCAGCAGCATTATAACTACAATCATACATATTTCCAACGGGGTATCCACCCAAGTCTGCAGGAGTAGCTGTTTCAGGATGGTGACTTGAACATCCACCGCAATCTGCCAATAGTGAACCACAAGTTTCCGCAATGGTTGAAAATGGTCCCCATAGGGCAAAATCAACATCATGTGAACTACCCCCGGCATCAGCACTTGAAATGTAAATGTTAATATCGCCAGGCGTACTCACTTGCATGTAATACCAAGCAGGATTAGGGGTAGTACTTAAACATCCTATGTTGGTTCCTCCTGTGGTAATATCAGAAGCAACACCCGAACCGACTCCGGCAGGAAAACTATAGGCCGGCATATCTGTACAAAATGGAGCTGATGAAATACAATTGGTAGTTGCAGAATCAACGCAAGAGATAACAGCCGACCAACCTGTATTTGTTACAGACGAATTTGAAGAGAACTCGAAAGTTAAGCATCCACTAGACGAAGTAATAATTTGAGGCCCTACTGCTCCTGTATATTGCCCCATTAAGAAAGATGCCGTTGAATTTCCATCATAAACCGCAAGGATATCCATGTTGTTTTCCAACATAAATTGGGTGAAATTAAATCGGATTTGTTGTCCTGCAACACCGGAACAAATTGTCATTACCCGGTGTTGGTTATTGGTGTAATTTCCAGCACTTCCGCCATCATCAACAAATGTTCCGCTACAAGTACTAATCGTTGATGTTGTAATTGGAATATCAGGAGGAGGTAATACTTCATAAACACAAAGCCCGAATGTCCCATTTACATCACCGCCATTTTCCCATACTCTTATCCAAATAGTTGAACCGGGTGTTAATCCATTTCTGTCTATTCTCCCCATGTTTGCATTAGAACTATGAGTCGCATCACATTGCAACAATGTCAAGGCACTACACGTTCCGCTATAAATAGCAATATCCGCATCTGTAATAGTCCCTGCCTGAGTATCAAAAACCAAGTGTCCTGATGCCGGAACTGTAACTTGGAACCAAACATCGCCACCATTATATGAGCCACATCCTGGTGCGGGCACTCCTGCTGAAGCTGTAGCACAGTTGTTATTATATGTGGTATAGCTACATGTTGTGCCAACCGTTAAAGAGATTGCGCCACAAGGATCATCATTCACTAAACCGGCACTCACCGATGAGATTGACAGATCAAAAGGATTACAATCTGGAGAATCGTATGAATCTATAACCAAATAGTATGTATGACCGGCAATAACAGAAGTACAATAGCTTTTATTTCCTGTTGAACTTTGCATATAACTAACAGCCGTTCCTGAAAATGGACATCCGTCATATAACATAAGACCTGTATATGTCCCTGTTGAAGTTAGTGTTATCGTAATAGATCCGGAAGTTGCGGGTGTAAATATATAGACTTTATCTTCACCGGTATAATAACTTGAATTCCCAATAACAGGAACATTTGAACTTGTTATGTCATCTACCATTCCACAAGTTGTTTGACCGGTCACGGAATAAGGTAATGAGCCGATATTAATAACTCCTGTTCCTAGTCCAGCAGGACAAGTAGGTGGATTTGTGACGCACAATGTAAAAGCTGCACTTGTCCCTGCAATTGCTGTTGAACCATAAGAATATACCCGAATATAATAAGTCTGCCCAACCGTTAGACCAGTCCATATCTGATTTGAAGGATCTGCATCGTAATAAGCAGCACTAACCAAAGCCCCACAACTTCCAGTAAAAAGTTGAGTAACTAAATCGGAGCCACCCGTATTTCCAATAGTAATATATTGAGTTGTAGCCTCTGCAACAAATTTAAACCAAACATCGTCATCAGCCGTTCCCGTTGGAGCTGTTACCCCAGAATTTGAGGCACAAGCAATGGTTCCATTTACAATTGCAGCACCTGTACATGTAGCATCCGGATTTATCAATATTGCATTTACACATTCATCATTGGAAGGAGCTGTAACTGATAATAGAATGCTGGATGAGTTTGCTGTCCCCGCAGAACTTGTACAAGTAACCACTCTTCTATAATATAAATTTCCTGTCGCTGTTGCTGTATATGTAGGGCCTGTGGCACCAGCGATCGGAGTCCAAGGAGCACTTCCTGTGGGCGATGATTCCCACTGATAAGTAAGTCCGGAGGCAACAGTACCTCCGGTTACGGTTAATACAGATGTGTAGTTAATACAACCACTGGTAACGGTTGCGGTTGCGGTTCCACCTGTGGGGGTTCCCGAACAAGCCGGCGCAGCGGTGATGTTAACCATATAATCTTCAGTTTCTCCCCAAGTATATGTTCCACAAGGAGACGATGAAGACGATTCAACACAGACCACACGCATAACAGTATTCCCTATTGTTGCAGAAATCGGTATAGTTATGCTGTATGTAGTTGTATTTGGCAAAGTAGGGTTTGCATAGGCAAATACAGCAAAAGATTCTCCTGCATCCGTAAAATCTCCATCATGGTTAAAATCAAAATATACGTCAACACGATGACTATAAGCTGTGCCTCCAATTGTAACCGAAAATGATACTGTTGCTCCTTGTTGTACAGATGGAACTGGCACGGTGGATGCAGTCCAAATGCTATTCATACCGGCTGTTCCTGTAGCTGTTCCCTGAGAACCCGTTAATGATACAGTCGCAGATGTATTATTAATCGTTCCGAATGTGATATTTGTGATATCCATATCACTAGTGCTTGTTGCCGCTGAAGCACAATAACAACTCAAATATGGATTCACTGTAAGACTTATGGAAGAAGAAGTCCCTGATAATGAACTACTCGTGCATGTTGTAACTCTTCTGTAATATAAACCTGTCGTAACCGTAGCCGTATACGTCTCTCCTGTAGCTCCTGCAATTGCCGTCCAGGGAGCACTTCCTGTTGGAGATGATTCCCATTGATAGGTCAATCCCGAAGCAACAGAAGCACCGGTAACACTTACCACACTAGTATATCCCGAACATCCGGAAGTTGCGGTAGCAGAAGGAGTACCTCCGACTGGAGTTCCCGAACAAGCCGGCAAGGCTGTTACTATTAACGTGTAGTCTTCACATTCGGTATAAGCAGTACCTGTACAAACGGCAACTGTACCCGATTCGCTTCCCACAACCCTCATTCTATGACTACCAGGAGTTGCCGTGAGTGGCACCGTAAAACTTCCTGTTACACTCGAACTATAAGAACTATTGTTGATATATACATTTTCTCCCGTATCGGTAAAATCTCCATCATTATTCCAATCAACCCAGATCCCAAAATACATGGTACCCCCTGTCTCTGTTATGGAAAAATTTATCACACCATTCTGAAGCTGTGTTACCGTCATTGCCGTAAAATTTCCATAGCCATTAGCAGAAAAACCAGAAGAGTTATTCGTTATGTTTGTAGTTCCACCGGTAGTGGAAAAGCTACTGATGTAATAAGTGGTATTGGTAGTATTGGTATTTGTACAATAGCAATTTAAAGGGGTGTTCATCGTAACCTGCAATGATGTAGAACTTGCAGATAACCCGCTGTTTGTACAGGTTACCAAACAACGATAATAAGTTGAAACTGTTTGCGTTGCCAAATATGTGGCTGAAGTTGCTCCAGAAATGTTTGTCCATGTTGCATTATTTGGCGAAGATTGCCACTGATAGGTTATTCCGCAACCGCTTAGGGTTCCAGACATTGACAACGTAAAAGCAACACCAGAGCAGGCTGGATTTGCAGAAGCAACCGTGTTGCCGGGCACTGGTGTTCCGGAACATACTGTTGGTGGAGTCCAACGATAAACTTGACCGTTAGCCGGTTTGGCAGATAATGTCGTTGTTTCTGTTGAGGAACTCGCTGTAGGAGAAGCACCTACTCCATTAAGAGATAGGAAATCGCCACTATTCGGACCACTTAATCCGATTGAAGCTGATCCGGAACTTACAGCTGTAGCTCCACGATTGTAAATAAATTCAATTTTGTTCGAGGTTTCATATAGCTTTGCCTGAAATGAAATTACATCACCACTAGCTGAGTAATCCCATTCCATCGTTGACCATTGTACTGTAAAAATTCTATTTGGAGACGTTCCTGTTGTCGTATAAGAAACTGTTCCGCCTGTATAAACTTGCTCATCATCCCATAATGGGGCTACAACATTTCCTATAGTGTTGCTTGTCAAGTTATTAGTTAATGTAGATGAAGTTGTTGAATTAAAACTAAGCCAGCCGTTACTCGAAACAGACACCGTCGTGAAGTTGTTACAACAATAATTAAACGTAAATCCGATAGGAATTGCAGACGTACAAGCTTCATCAACAGCTGCCGCATGAATGGTTGTTCCCGTAATATTAGTATATGTTCCACTAACCGCTGCAAATGTGTAGCTCGAAACATTCTGCCCTTGAATTTTTACTTGAAATAGAATAATTGCCGCTAAAGCCAATAATAGCGGATACGCTTTAAAATTCCCTATAAGTTTCATTCTGTTCCCTTTTTGTTTACAATATTTTCCCTTTAGCCAATTTATTAAACATTGAAAACCATAAATCTTTCAATGTTTTCGGCTTGATTCTATTCCTTAAGGTATCCCCAAAACAACAATTCAATATTCATCTTAATTTATTAATTAAAAATGAATATTGATTTACCCTTTAATTTGTTTTTGCACCTATATTTTAAGACAAGATTATGCTTTATATGGTGCCTCCTTAAGTATCAACGCACATGTTAAATAAATGTCAAAACTAACTAAATAGGATTAAAAAAACAAAAAAGATTCAATGCCGTTTTATAAATATTCTAATATACAGCTTGTTAAGTTTTTCGTCATTTTTTAAACAACCTACTTGTAATTCATGTCAAAAATAAAAAAAATTACATTAACATTATTTAACAAAATAAACATTCGGTGTAGATTAAACTAATATACTTTTGCACGTTCTAAAAATCATAATAATTTTAAATTAAAAAAAATGAAAAAAGTTGCATTGTCATTAGCATTTGTATTCATGATGGGAACAATTGCTGTAAACGCTCAAAAACCTAAAACAGAAGTTAAGAAAACTCCTGCTACGGAACAAAAAAAACCTGAAGTAAAAAAAGACGACAAGACTGCTAATGCCGCCACTCCTGCCAAAACAACTCAAAAGAAAAAAGGACACAAAAAAGGAGCAAAAACAACTAAAAAAGCAGAAGCAACTACACCTGTAGCACAATAATTCAACATTATGCTAAAAAAGGCGGCCTGCATAACAGGCCGCCTTTTTTTATTGTATAAATCCTGAATTTATATTACACCTAATTCTTTGCCGATTTTTACAAAAGCAGCCACTGCTTTATCTAATTGTTCAACATTATGAGCAGCTGATATCTGTACTCGAATCCGGGCCTGGTCACGAGGAACTACTGGAAAGCTGAACCCGATTACATAAATCCCTTCAGCCAATAATTTTTCAGCCATAGAACCCGCTAACTTGGCATCGTATAACATCACTGCACAAATTGCCGATTTGGTCGGTTTAATGTCGAACCCGGCCGATTTCATTTTTCCTATAAAATAATCGGTGTTTGAATGCAGCTTATCTTGTAATTCGTTGCTGGATTTCAGCATATCGAAAGTTTTAATACCAGCGGCTACAACCATCGGGGGTAAGGAGTTCGAAAACAGATATGGACGTGAACGTTGGCGCAACAGGTCAATAATTTCTTTTTTACCCGTTGTAAATCCACCCACTGCACCGCCAAAAGCTTTTCCTAAAGTACCGGTAATGATTTCTGCTTTACCTTTGCAATTATAAAGTTCGGTAACCCCATGACCGGTTTTCCCTACAACACCTGCGGAGTGGCTTTCGTCAATCATAACCATCGCATCATATTTATTGGCTAGTTCCAATATTTGATCAACAGGAGCTACATTGCCATCCATCGAAAAAACGCCATCGGTTGCGATGAGTTTAAAACGACAGTTAGCCGCTGCTTTCAACTGAACTTCCAAATCGGCCATGTCGCCATTATTGTAACGGAATCGTTGCGCTTTGCACAAACGCACACCATCAATAATCGAAGCGTGATTTAGTGAATCGGAAATAATAGCATCTTCCTCATTTAAAAGGGGCTCGAATACACCACCGTTTGCATCAAAACAGGCTGCATACAAAATGGTATCTTCGGTGCCAAAAAATTCTGCAATCTTTTTTTCCAGCGTTTTATGCAAATCGGTAGTTCCACAAATAAAGCGAACGGAGGACATTCCGTAAGCACGTTCTTTTAAGGTTTGGATAGCAGCATCTACCAATTCCGAATTGTTAGATAATCCTAAATAATTGTTTGCGCAAAAATTTAGGACTTCACTGCCATTATCCAATATAATCTTGGAATATTGGGGAGAAACAATGATACGTTCATTTTTGAAAGTTCCGGAGGCTTTTATCGCTTCCAACTCCGTGTTTAAATGCTGTTGAAATTTTGAATACATGACCTTGTTTTTTAATATTATTTGTTGATGCAAACGTACCATTTTTTATGAGAATTTCCAAATAAAACAAGAAGAATATTTTTCCGGAACTTTTGTTTTGAGGATGCTTTTTGAGGAATAATAGTTCTTTACATGGCTGTTTTTGGATTTTAATAATCAATCAAAAGAATAAGATAACAGAAATGTTGATGTTCCCGTTTTTTAAAATTGCATACCTTTGCCTTATCATAATTTTCAACATTGTTTCAATTCAATTGTTACAATAAGCACAAGACAACAAAAAATATCAATATATGGAACATCTAAAGTCTTTAAACAGTGCCGATGTGCGGGGAAAAATAGTCCTTGTCAGGGTCGACCACAACGTGGTAAAAAAAGGATTGATACACGATCCATACCGCATAGATGCCACAATTTCCACCCTGTTCAATATCGTGTCAAGAGGAGGGAAACTCATCTTGATGACCCACGTGGGGCGTCCCAAAAACAAGAAAACCGGCGAAATAAACATCTCGAAAGATTCTTCGGTGGAGCCAATTGTTGAGTATTTGCTTAAAAAGCTTCAAGTAAATTTTGTAATTCCAAAACTGAATGCTCCCGATAATTTCGGCATTGTAGAAATTGCAGCTCCTTTAAAGCCTTATGTTGAGCAGCTTCGCAAGGGCGAGATCGACGGAATCTATCTCCCCAATACCCGTTGGTTTAAGGGGGAAGAGGCCAAAGATGAATCCGCAGATGTTTTTGCCCGTGAGCTGGCCTCGCTTGCCGATGTTTTTGTAAATGACGCCTTCGGATCCTGGCAGGCACATGCTTCTACCGTCGGGGTTGCAAAATATTTGCCTTCTTATGCCGGTTTCCTGATGGAAAAAGAGGTCACTAATCTCTCCCGTATTTTCGAACCCAAGCGCCCATTCGTTGCCGTGGTAGCCGGCTCTAAATTCGACACCAAAATCGAACCGCTTTATGCATTGCTGAAACAAGCCGATTTTCTGGTTTTGGGCGGGGTGATGTACAATGCATACCTATGCGCAAAATATGGATTGAAGATTAAAGGAATTGAAGATGACGATATCAAATATGCCAAAGAATTTGTTGAATTTGCCAAGGATTATCCAAACAAAATCGTTGAACTGAAATACATTGTGGAATCCGACACAATGGAAGGCCGAATTGAAGGCAAATACAGAACCCATAACATCCTGATGCTCGAAGAAGGAACAGAATTGCAGTATGTCCTCGACGTTGCCAAAGAGTCGTTCAACGATCCTTCGGTTCACAGCGTTTTCCATAAAGCACACACCATTTTTGTGAATGCCGTAATGGGCTTCACACCATACTTTAATGAAGGAACCATAGCTCTAGACCAATTGATCGACGACAATCCAAATGGTGTAAAACTTTATGGCGGTGGCGACACTTTGCAAGAACTCAAACGTCTTCTGCCGGGTTTATATATTTCAGCGATTGACAGTCCGCAATACTACATTTTCACCGGCGGTGGAGCGGTGCTAAAAGCCATTCAGGAGGGAACGCCCTATAAAATGAAACCGATTGAGGCCATTTCGGAGTAACGGACTTGATCTTACAATTACTAGGTGCCGGTCTTAATTGATTTAGGCGCCTTTTTCATTTTCCGCCGAATTCATTTGTTTTCTTCCAAAAACCATTACATTTGTATTTTTAAAGAGTTATGAGTTATGAACGATGAGTTATGAGTGCGCGTCCCGAATTCTAAAAAATCTTTGATTTTTCTAAAAATTCTAGGATCCACAAAAAAAACGAAATTGAAAATTTCTTTTTTTGGGGAATGCGAAAATTATGAGTGATGAATTATGAGTGGCGCAAAGCGGGACAAAAATAAAATTCTATGACAAATAAAAAATCAATATTAAAAGATAAATCGTTTGATTTTGCACTTATGGCAATTAAAACCTACAAACATCTGACTATAAATAAAAAGGAGTTTATCATTGCAAAGCAATTGCTTCGTTCCGGGACTTCGATTGGTGCAAATATCAGAGAAGCTCAAAATGCGGAGAGCAAAGCTGATTTTGTTCATAAGCTGGCCATTTCTCAGAAAGAGTGCGATGAAACGATGTATTGGTTAGAATTACTTCATCAATCAGAGTTCCTTACAGAAAAGGAGTTTTCACAACTTTACGATAATGCAAATGAACTTTTGAAAATGTTGCGTAGCTCTATAATGACAACGAAGCAAAACAAACTCTAATAAAAGCGTTTCACTGAGGCTTATCTGTTTTCAACTGATTTCGCTTTAGACACGCTTTGCGTTAACTCATAATTTATATCTTATAATTCATAACTAATTAATATGAGAATAAAATTGGAAATTGCAGTAGAATCACTAGATGGAGCATTGATCGCTCAAAAAAACGGAGCCGATCGTCTTGAGTTATGCTCGGCCTTGGAACTTGGCGGATTAACCCCGTCTTTTGGGTTGATATGTGAAATTAAAAAGCACATTTCCATTCCTGTATTCGCGCTTATCCGTCCTCGAAGCGGAGATTTCTTATACTCGGAAACAGAGTTTGAAACCATTGTAAACGATGTCTTGGAAGCCAAAAAACAAGGACTTGATGGAGTTGTAATCGGGTTTCTGAATGCCGACGGGACTATCGATGTTGAAAGAACAAAAACCGTTTGTCAACTTGCTTCTCCCATGAAAGTAACCTTTCACCGGGCATTCGATGTATGCAAAAACCCATACGAAGCCTTGGAACAAATCGTTAAAGCAGAGTGTGATAGGATTCTCACTTCCGGACAGAAACAAACGGCATTCGAGGGAATTTCATTAATTCGGGAATTGGTAATTCAGGCACAAGGCAGGATTGCAATTTTGGCCGGTTCCGGCGTGAGAGCCAATAATGTAAAAGAAATCATCGAAAAAACCGGCGTAGTTGAAGTCCATACCTCCGCAAAAACGGACAGGGAAAGCCTCATGAACTATCGCAAACCGGGAGTCAATATGGGAAGCAAATTTTGCAACGAATTTGCTATTGCAAGCGTTGATGGGGAAATGGTAAAGGAGATTAAGGAAATAATTGATGGAATTATATAAAAAGCATTTATTATTTTGTCAGTCTGAACGTAGTGAAGAATCTGTTTGTCAGTCAATTAGCTTAGATTTCTCACGTTCGTTCGAAATGAATAAAACAATCAAACTGCCTGCTTTATGGGCAAAAAAATTAAAGAAAATCAAAATATTATGAAACAAAAACTACTGATTATCCTTTTTTTAGGCCTTTTTATTGGGAATATTTCCGCACAGCACTTTATTTCCGATGCCAAAATCAGAGCATCCGTGGAACAAAAATTTGAACGGCGGAAAGCTAAGTTTACCTCCGTAGGTTTTGATTTTGCAAAATCGATTTCTCAGAAAATGGAACTTCGGGAGGTTGAAGCGCTGAAGTTTTTGTATGCCTACATGTCGCTCAACGACTTGGTGGATAAATCACCTGAATATTACCTGAAAGAAATTCGGGTGGCATTCGAAGCGCAGAAAACATTTTCGTGGGGGAAAACGGTTCCCGAAGTGTTGTTTCGTCATTTTGTAATTCCGCCCAGAGTCAACAACGAGGATTTGGACACCGCCAGAATCTTGTTTTTCAACGAGCTGAAACCACGGATTCTCAATCTATCCATGTACCAAGCTGCGCTGGAGGTAAATCACTGGTGTCACGAAAAAATGGCCTATCGCGGAGCCGACGAACGCACCTCCTCGCCATTGGCCTCGATGCTCACGGCACTGGGGCGTTGCGGCGAAGAATCCACATTTGCAGTTACCGCTATGCGGGCGGTTGGAATTCCGGCCCGCCAATGCTATACTCCGCGTTGGGCACACACTGACGACAACCACGCATGGGTGGAAGTGTGGGTGGACGGGAAATGGTACTTTCTAGGTGCCTGCGAGCCCGATCCGGAACTGAACATGGGCTGGTTTGCACAACCGGCGAAGCGGACCATGATGGTGCATACCAATGTTTTCGGCCCATACAAGGGGAAAGAGGAAACCCTGCTTTACGATCAGAACTACACCAAAATCAACCTGATTGAGAACTACGCCACCACCAAAACCATTTTTGTAAAAGTAATTGATGCTCAAAAGAGAGCTGTCCCTCAAAGCACGGTGAAGTTCCAACTTTATAATTATGCTGAGTTTTACACCATTGCAGAGCAAAAAACCAATGCCCGTGGAATTGCAAAAATCACCACCGGTCTGGGAGATCTCATGGTTTGGGCAACTGCCGGAAACAAATTCGGGTACAAAAAAATCAGTGTTTCCGAAGTCGATACCGTGGTGATATCAGTCAGCAACACCACTCCAAAAATTGAAATCCAGCAGTTCGAAAATGTTCCACCCATCAATAAGCAGCTTTCGCCTGTTTCGAGCGAAAAAGCCAAAGAGAACAGCATTCGGTTGCAATACGAGGACTCGGTTCGAACGGTTTACACCAACACGTTTATGCGTCGCGAAAAGCTGGATGACCAGTTCCGTGGAGTGAACCTTCCGCTGGATTCGGTGTGGTATTTTATCAAGAAAAGTGAAGGTAACTGGCGTGAAATCAGCCATTTTATGATTGAAAATGCCACAAATCCGTTACTGTTTGATGTCTTATCCGGAATTTCCGACAAGGACCTGCGCGATTGCAAATCAAAGACGCTAACGGCTCATTTGAAAAGCATCAACACGGCCATTCTGATTAAGAAAGAGTTCCCTTTTACGATTTTTGAGGAAGGAATTGTCCCCACACGCATCGGAAACGAGATGATCACGGAATGGAGAAGTTATTTTGCAAACAAATTTCCAGAAGCGGAACAGCTGAAATTCAGGGTAAATCCTCAATTGGTCAAGGATCTGTTGCTGAAAACGGTAAAAATTCTGGATGAAAATTACTCCCGATGCCCCATTTCGCCCGAAGGTGTTTTCCGATTGAGGTATGCCGATCTGCATTCGCTGAATATCTTTTTTGTGGCGGTTTGCCGTGCGATTGGAGTTCCTGCGAAGTTAAATCCGGCAACCCGAATTCCGCAGTATTATTCCATGGGAAAATGGAATGATGTGCTGTTCGATCAGCCGTTGGCCAACGCCCAGTCATACGCCACGCTCATCCTCGAAAACGATCCGATCAATCTGGCGAAACCCGAATATTATCCCAATTTCACGTTGGCTCGTTTTCAAAACGGAGAATTCATCACCCTCGATTATGAAGACAGCCCGTTGATGAAAACCTTTCCGGTCACGCTCAATCTGGAACCGGGGTTTTATCGCCTGACCACCGGAAACCGGCAAAACGATGGGTCGGTGCTGGTGAGAACCGAAACCTTCGAGATCAAACCCAACGAAACCGTCCGTAAGATCGTGACCATCAGAGCCATTGATGTTTCAAAAGTGGAACATCCCAAAGTGAATTTCGTAAAACCGGTGAGCACCACCGATAATCGGTTTGTAAATCTGAACGAGCGTTGTGCCCAAAAAGGGATGGTGCTGTTGTTTATCGATCCGGCCAAGGAACCCACCCGCCACGTTTTGAGTGATCTGAAAATTCTGAAGGAGGATTTCAATTACTGGGACGGGGAAGTGGTCATCGTGGTTCCACAAAGCAAGTTGACTCCAGCTTTTGTAGCCGACACGACCGGTTTGCCAAAAAAAGTCACCTATGTGATCGATTACAACAACGAATTGTTCAACTCGATGAAATCGATCCTAAAAATTGACGAAGATTTCCCGATCACGATGCTGATTAATGCCAAAATGGACCTGCTTTTTGTCACCATGGGCTACCGGATTGGAATCGGGGAGACCCTGCTGAAAAACATTCAGATGGATGCGAATAGCTGTAAAAAATGAGTCGAAAGTTCATAAAGTCCATAAGGTGGAAAGGCTGAAAGTGGTGGATGAGAGAGTTTCAGATGAATTTTTCTTATTTTCGATCATACTTAATTTCCCAATTGCATCTATCTAAATCAATTAATCCCACTTTGATAATTGTATCTATCAAATTTTCATTTGAAACCTTTTTCCATCCATATTTTTCAACAGAATCTTTCTTCACAAAAATAATTCTAATTTTTTCATCAGCGCTTCTTTTAAAATACCCTTTCCATGTTCTAGGCGGTTCAATTTCACCATTAGAATTTTCTAATACTTCTAAAGCATATCTATTTGTATCATTAAATTCAGTTACATTTAAGGTGTCTGTATTTGAAAAACACGCATATATTTTATTACTAGAGTTGTTGTTTATAATTATTCTTCGGCTATCAACTTCATCAAATACACAGGCATTCAGCATTAGTAAAATCAATATTAGGAATGCAGGTTTATTTTTTTCGACCATCTTTAATTAATGTTATTTTAAGTTTATCTGAAATAATATAGTGATTTTGGGGGTTGCCAATTGTGTTCCAGAATTGCGGACGTTGAAAATATATGGCTTGTTCATGTTGCAAATTTAGAATTTTATTTTTATTTAAAAAGGACATCGTAGCTCATGCTGTAACGGTATATTTGCCCCCAAGTAATGCATGGCAGCAGCAGCAAGATGGCTAGGGCTATTTTTTATTTTATTCATTTTTACTTTTTGTTCTTATGTCTACGTTATTAAGTTATAACAATCAAAGCGAATAAGCATTTATTCATTATATCTATGTAAATTTTCTTGCCAAAATTATTGAAAACACTAATACAGATACACTAAAAACACTTAATAAGATCGAAATGAAGTTTTTTGTATTTGTTTGAATCTCTAAAAATTTGTCGTAGTTTCTTAATTGCCGTTGCTTCGGTAAAAAAACAAGATAATTTACAACAAAAACGCATAAACAAGGAATTATAATAGTGAAGCTACTCATTTTCATAAAATCAACAAAATCAAATAAAATGGATAGGTAAACAATGAAACTAAATAATATACTTGCGACAAAAAAGCTAAACATGCTAGTCGCAAAAACATCAAAATGCACATCCCAACTAAAACGTTTGTAAATACTATATATAGTATAATACCAATAAAAATACCAATTCATGTCAAATTATTTAAAATGATTATGTGATGCCCATTATCAAAAAGCAAATCGATAATAGTATAACTTTATAACTAATTTTTTTCATGCTAAATATTTTTTATTTGCTTAAGCCTGGTATAGATTGATAATTCTTAATTCTTTGTATTTGTCTGATTTTAAATAAGCTTATTTGATAAGACATGATTCCTATTGGCTTTACATTATAAAATGTTGGGCTACTCATATTATTGTTGAATTCTTTATTCATTAACCTTACAATAAGAAATTTCACTTTTATCTGAATCAAATGTAATGGATATAAAATCATTTTCCTTATTTATTTTTTGAAAACTATACCAATTTTGATCTGGTATTCGAATTAAAGTTGAAGTATCCATAGTTTTCAAAATTGAATCATAGTTTTTTTTCGAAAAGGATATTGTAAAATCCTCAGTATAATCTCCAATTGCACTGCTACTTTTTTTATTAATTACTTCAAAATCATTTGGAATTTTTACTTGCAACTCTATTTCCAGTTTTTGTTTGAATTCGATTTTGTCATCTGCTATACTATTACATCTAGTGGTAAAAAAAACAAATACCAATAAACTTGAAATTTTTATACATTTCATAAGCAATTAATTCTTTATTGTTGTAGTATTATAAAAATAAATTTGAAATTTTTTACCATAGCCAGCTATTCCAGCAGCCCATAATGTTAAAACATCCCGAGTGAAGATCCCTTTTTGAAGTTTTAAATCAAAATTAGAAGTGTCTGGCAATGCAATTACAGTATTATTATCCATTAAGTCTAATGATATTGAGCCATAAACTAATCAATATGTCCTCGTATTAGCAGCGCTAAGGCTAGTTGGGTTTTGTATTTCATTTTTTAATCTTTATTTTTCTTTTCATTGATTTCTTTGTCTATTATAAAAAAATACTTTTTTTTGTCTTTAAAAACGAATATTGTATCTGTGTGTTTTTGTTTTGAAATTGAATCTCCATAAGATACAAAATCATCTATCCAAATTAGTGAATAATCATAATTTCGAGTATCAAAAATACAAAAATTCTGATTGTTTTCAAGATCAAAGTAAATAGATCCTCTGTTGTTGAAGACTTTTTCAACTTTCCCAAAAAATTCATCATTGTATTTTATATGCGGATGATTAGAATCTAATTTTGATTTGATAGCTTTTGGCATATAGAACATTAGACTAATTGCAATAATTCCAATTATGCTTAATAAAACACCAATTACAATCTTATTTTTTGTTATCTTTTCCATCTTTTATGTATTTTTGTATATGATAATCCACCCATTCCACTTTTCGTTACAGCAGCGCTAGGGTTAGTTGGGTTTTGTGTTGCATGTTTGGTTGCATGTAAATTATTCAAAATTATATGGAAATTCTTTTGTTTCACCTGAAGGTTTGATTACTTTTAATGAATAGATGCCCGATGGTTTATATACGCTATCCCCCACGGCAATATACTCCCATAAATCAGTGGTGTCAGAATACCATAAAGCTAGTCCTAATGTAGAACCATCTTTTAAGTCAACACAAGGCGAACCATGATTTATTTTATCTCTATACTTTTTAACAACCGAACCTGAGATTTCCTCCTTAAAAATCTGTCTGTCAACATGATCATTACATGAACTGAAAATAAACAGGAAAATTAGGATTAAAAATCGGTTTTTGTGTTTCATTTTTGATTGAGGTTTTTAAAATAATCAGGGTCTGTTGATTCCATGCTTCAAAAGTAGAACTAATTTCGGTTTTCTGCAAACACTGAAATCGGTATGAATAATACATCTTGGCCTGGGTTCAGACTACTAAAAAAGGCTACAACGGGAATTGTAGCCTTTTTCGGATTACGCCTGCAAATCTAATAGAAAATGGGTTATAGGGGGATGCAGGCATTTAATTAAAAGAACGTATATAGGGTTAAATACACTGGGGGTGTATTGGTTACAAAAATAGCTTTAATTAGCCACATAATAAAGAAAAATAACGCTAATTAACAAAATTAACTTCCGTTTAATTCGATAAAGAATAAAATACTAAATCTCAAAATCATTGTTATCCGGCAAAATCTATTGTTTCTTTCCGAAGCAAAAAAGTTTAATTGTTTTTATAAGATTTTGCACTGCAACATTGAAAAGCTTTTCGGGAATTCTTTATCGAAAAGGGAAACTATAACCTTTTAGTAACGAAAATCGAATCTCTTTAATTTTTTCAAGGCGTGATTGAATTATCCAAAATCAGGTTGCCCTTATTTTTTAACAAACTTTGCGGAAAGTCTCCCCCCTTTTTTTGGATATATCTGCAGAAAATATATTCCCGTTTTAAAATCTTTTACATTAATGGCTTTGCTTCCTCCGGCGATGACCTCAATCTCCTGCATAAGTGTGTTGTATATAACAATACGCTCGAATTCAAGCGGCTCTTCGTTATACAGTGCCCTAATCGTAAGGATATCACTACATGGATTTGGAAAAACAGTTAGCGAATAATCCTCAATATTCGGTTGTTCGTTTATGGATATAGTTAAAGGCGGTGGCGTAATTCCTTTGTAAAAAGTACATCCGCCCGAATAATTGCCCAAAATTAAATCCGGAAACCCGTCCGCATTGAGGTCGGCGATGGCAACTCCACTTCGAACGCCTTCATAAATAGGTACCCGAGATTGATTTCTGACAAAAAAAGCGGAATCTTCGATAAGTTGAAATTGTCCGCTTAAATTATTATCAATATTTTTATACATATAAATAAACCCGCTCTGGCTGCCAACAGCAAGAAATGTAGTATCGTTTTTACTAAAAAAACAAGGAGTACTGTACCCGTAATACGAGACATTTACATTACGCACATTTACCCCTCCCAATGTGTCTGAAATAAGCGTGAACAATGGGTTTGAAATAGTTCCTGTATTTCTATAGTAATGAATTCTGCCTAAACTATCCCCTATTAATAAATCCAACTTGCCATCTTTGTCGATATCAAACAATTGCGGAGCACTATAGGAATGAACCGCTATATTTTGATAATTTAAAATCGGAGAATTAAACTGAGGCAACTGATTAGCTCCTGCAATATTTGTCAGCAAACTGATTTTACCCGTTTCATCTCCCACCAGCAAATCAATATCCCCATCACCATCAATATCTCCCAATGCCGGATAAAATCCTTTAAGAGATCGTGAGCGCAAATTTCCAAAATTAGTATCAATTTGTTGAAATTTAGGTTCTTGCGGTGTTCCGACATTTAAGAATAAAGATAACGAGGCACTATAATAACTATGCAAAAACGAACCAATATAATTTGAAGAATCGTAAACACCCCAATTTCCAATTACAACATCAAGCAATCCATCTCCATTTACATCATAGATAGATGGATATGCACCGCTTCCCAAATCAATCATACGATCCTGAAGAAAATTTGAAGTTATAAAGCTATATTGGGGAATCTGCGAAGTTCCAACATTTTTATAAAGCCATATACTATGTTGATTTTCGGATTTATCGGGCGAAGGATCAAACGGAGAAACAAGCAAATCGGGGACATTGTCGAAATCAACATCAAGAATATTTGCAGCAGGCATAGAATAGAGTCGCACAGGCTTTGTTGACGTTGGAAACATTGTGTCCTGAACAGTCATACGCGCCGTATCGGAAGTGCCTCCATTGATAAGACTGATCAGCTGGGGATAGTCCACATCGCCGATTACAATATCTTTAAGCCCGTCCCCGTTTAAATCGAGCAAGAGCATAGTAGAACCACTATGGCGTGTATTGTCCTTTGTCACTGACTTACTACCACAGTCACTATTTAGCAACAGAACATTAGAACTTTCATTTTCTTCAAAATGGCCCCAGCAACTAGAGTTCATTCGAAAATTAAGACTATCGTATGAACCAAAAAGTGTTAATCCTGTATTTTGGTGATATTCAACAAATTTGCCTAGTGCCCAAAAATTAACTACATCAATTGCATCATCCCCGTTTACATCGGCAAAACCGGGATAATCAGCTTCACTGGTAAACAAATTTATGGGAGTAGCCGAACCGTAATCGCTGGTTAATCTCGATTTTATTTCAGTTAACCGAAACGTCAAATCACTGGTGTTTTTATAAACCTTTACTCCGCCTAATGTGTAGCTAAAAACATCTTTTTTCCCATCCAGATTATAGTCGATGCTATTAACCCAGCTTGCAAATTTTGGCAATAAATCAACGTATTGAGGTGCAAAATAATATCCGGTATGCCCACAATCGTTAAATCGCAAAAATGGAAGACACTTGTTTCCATGTTTGTCAAAAACAATGAGATCTTTCGTGCCATTCATATCAAGATCCAATTCAAAAAACTGGCAACTGTTTAACCCTCCGGCCCAAGGATCCGTGTAGCTGCTTCCATCCGATTTTAAAACAATAACACTATCATTTCTCTCAAAGCCCAAGTCGTAATATTGAGCAAAAGTAAGTTGCGATAAAAAAAGAAAAAGAGATAAGAATAGGCTCTTATTTATGATTGTCCTGTGCATACTTTTGCAGTTTTTTAAACCATTCTCTGCCATAAGCACGAGTCAGCGGTTCTTCGAGGTATTGGTACAACGGAACTTGCAATCGTTGACCATTGCTACAGGCTGAATTGCAAATTTCCCACTTATGATAATTTACAGCATCATAATCGGGGTATTCTGTAATTCGAACAGGGTATAAGTGACACGAAATCGGTTTGCGATATTTAACTTTCTTTTCTAAATAAGCTTTTTCAATAGCACATTTGGCAATATCACCTTCATAATAAATAAATGCACAATCCCGATCGTTAATAAGCGGAGTAACAAAATTTCCATCGGCATCGTAGTCAAAAACACCGGATTCTTCCACAACCGCAATCCCTTCCGGAATCATAAAGGGCTTTACTTTCTCAATAATGTCCTCGATTATACCTATTTCTTCTTCCTCAAGTGGAGCACCCGCATCACCTTCCACACAACAAGCACCTAAACACTTGGAAAGATCGCACGCAAAGCGTACTTTGAATAAATCTTCGCTAATTATGGTATCATCAATTACTATCATCGTTATAATCTTTTTGCAAAGATAGCTGTTTTCTGTTTACTCCGAATTCTATTTAAAACAGCTCCTTGTTTAAAAAACGAAAATAGTATAAGTGGAACGTGAAAAATATTACTTCATTTCTTCGTCGTGATATTCTCTCAATATTGCATCTATTGTCTCTTTTACCGACAAAATTTGTGTTGCTCTTGGTCCTTTTGTTCCGGAAAAAGCAAATCCCTCATCAAGGTTTCCCTGTGCCGCATTAAATAATGCCTGAGCAATGCAATACGGAACTTTTTTATAGTCACAAGTCTTGAGGCATTTCCACGGACAAGAAATCGGCCGGGTTTGTCCAGACATAATATCTTCAACAAATGCATTTTTGATGACTCTTCCGGGTAATCCCACCGGACTTTGAATAATCACCGTGTCGCTTTCGGCAGCATTCAAATACATATTTTTAAATTCATCCGAAGCATCGCATTCGTTGGTCGTTACAAACCGAGAGCCCATCTTAACACCTTTTGCTCCTAATTGCATAATTTTATACATATCGGCACCGGTATATATTCCCCCTCCACAGATAACCGGAATTTCTCTTCCTAAAATCTGTTCAAATTTGCCAATTTCCGAGACTGTTTCTACAATCAATTTTTCGAGTGTAAAATCCGGATTATCCAAATCCGCCTTTTTAAAACCCAGATGACCACCGGCCATAGGGCCTTCGAGAACCACGGCATCGGGAGTACGACCATAGTGCGACAACCAATAATCGAAAATAAGCCGAGCCGCTTTCCCTGAAGAAACCTTAGGCAGCAATTTTGTACCGGCATCATCAATCATATCAAAACTTACAGTCTCGGGAAGTTTTAAAAACAATCCGGCTCCAACGATAATAATATCTATTTTTTGTTCGATTGAAATTCTGAAAAGATCATCAAAATCGGAAACAGCCGACATAATGTTCGCTCCTATTGCTCCATGAGAATTTTTGGAGTTCTCTTTTGCTTTTATTATCTGTTTTTCCAGAGCGATTTTATTTGCCTGCCTGAAGTTTTTTCTATAATCAGGCTCCGTCATGCCTATACCAACAGCCGAAATTACACCAATTCCACCCTGATTAGCTACTGCTGAAGCTAATCCTGACAACGATATGCATACCCCCATTCCTCCCTGAATAATCGGTAAATCTACATGCAAATTGCCAATGGTTAATCCATTCATTATCTTAAATTTATTTTTATATATTTTTGGCGAAGATAGTATTTCTATCCATAACATTATATTAATAGGGTTTAAAACCACGCAAAAGCAGCATTTATCGCCTGCTTTAGGGATATAATTATGTATTTTAGGGACGAAAAACAAATAAAAAAAATGGAAAATTAAAACAAAAGCGATTAAATTAAATCCTGAAACTTTGAAATATAATTACGTGATATTGGAATTGGAATTTTACATTGAGATAAATAGACTCGATATCCTTGAGAATTTCCCTCAACCTTTTCCACATAATTTATATTAATCAGATGAGAACGATGGCATTTATATATGAACGAGTATTTTTCTAACGACTGCTCGGCTTTTTGCAAGCTGGTTCTGACCATCTGTTTTTTCAACTGCTGATCGTCATCAAGCCAAAAAACTTCAATGTAGTTTCCGGCAGAACTCACATTTATAATTTGTGATACTTTTACTGTAAGTGTGTCTTTTAGATATTCTGACTCAAAAACAACTTCCGTATTAGGTAAGGCATGTTTTTCTTCGATACGATGGTTTAACTCCTGAGCTTTTTTGCGATACATTTTCCGCAAATGATCTTGATTTGTATATATTAAAAATGTTATCGGAAGTGTTCCTAATAATAAAAGCTTAATTACTGTTCCTACCCCCACATCAAACAACTTTAATCCCAATACATTGTAATAGAGGACAAAACCACCGGAAATAGTAAATAAAATCCAAATATTCCATAGTACCTCTTTCCATATCACCCAGCCATCGGAACTTAAAAAGCGAGGAAAAACAATAGGAACCAGCAAAAGATTAATTGAAAGAGAAACAAAAGTAACAATAACAACACCTGCAAGAGAGATCACCTTGTCGTCGAAGGAAAGCGTATTCAAATCCAACGGTTGAAACACCACAAGGAAAAGAAATACTGCAACGCTGATAATAAAAATAATTTTAGTATTATGTTTTAAATCATCATTGAACGGATATGGCCTTTTTAGGAACTTAAACATAGATTAGTTAATACTTAGATGCATTTTGGATGTTTTTATGCGAAAGTACAAAGTAATGATAAATAGTTGCAATTAAAAATTGTTAATAGTTATACTCCCGCGATGCCTTTGTCTGTTTATATTATTTGTTGAAATAAAAAAAGCCACTTTAAAAGTGGCTTTTTTGAACAATATTTCGGATTTATTTTGAAATAAGCATTTTTCGGTTTATTTCTCCTTGTGCTGTTTTAATTTTAATCAAATACATTCCATTGGAAAAGCCATTCAAATCTAGTGATACAATATTTTCTCCGGAATTAATTAAAATGGGTTTAGCCGCAACTACTTTGCCTAAAAAGTCAACTATTTGTAAATTTCCAACCATTATTTCTTTTGCATTAATCCATAAATTAACCTGATCTGTTGCCGGATTCGGATACACCGTCACATTTATTCCATTACTTATTTCCGCAATGTTGTCCGAGTTTAATCTAAAATCGACGTTATCGAGATATGCATTGTCTAATGTAAAACCCATCGTATCGGAAGCAATATTTCGGGTTTCGAAGGAAACTTCTAAAATATCCCCAACAAAACTTGTTAAATCCAAAACATGATTTGTGAAAGAATCCGAACCTGTAGTCGTTGGTTTAAACGTCTGGGGATTTACTTGTTGTCCGTTTACTAAAACACGCATCACACTTGCTAAAGAATAGTCTCCCTCGCCCATAAAAGAAGTGTACAAATCACCGCCATTGGTCTGCTTTAAATCAAAGCTAAGATGTAATCGGGTCAATGAACGTGCATCAACACAAAAATCGGCTTTGGCAGAAAGCATTTCATTAACCGTCCATTCCTGACCGGATGTGGGAAATACCAATTGATCATAATAAGAAAGAGCATTCCCTCCGGTTAAATTGAGTACGACTCCGTTTGAAGTTCCCGGAAATACTTTTATCCTAACTTTTCCATACTTCACAATTTCTTTGTAATAATAGCTATTAAGATCCGATTCGCTAAACGTAAACGGACCATGATCATTTGCGTATAGCGGACGCACAATAGTACTCGTTTTTACATTGTTAACACGAAACGTATCTGAAGGATTAACCGTAAATATGGAAATCGTATTATTCCCCGCAAGCGAACAGTCTGCTTTGGTTAAGAATGTATAGGAGAGCGTGTCTCCATAGTTCATAGGCTGTGTAAAATGTTTGTACTCAAATACGGTATCCGTGGCATTTGCCTTAAAAGCCAAACGGATTGAATCTCCTGCCTGCATCGGAGCGCATCCGAGGTAGGTAAATGTCATCGAAACCGTTTCTTCTGTGGTTAAGTGACATGAAGTAGCAGGACTTAACAGTTGCGTGGGTGCAAAATCAACATTTTGCAATAATCTATTCGTAAACTGATAGTTTTTAAGGCTGTCGCTATATTCCAAAATGCCTTCCGATTTCACCCAAAGATCTATACGATGATTCCCGACGGATGAAACGTTGATAAAAGGAGTAAAAGTATGTAAGAGTGTCGTTCCCCCAATAAAAGGAGCCGTAAGTGTTAACGTATCGTAATATGTTGTTGTTTGATCGACAAGAGCTTTCATGTAAATTTTCGAACCCGTATTTAGTTGCCGATTGCAACCATTATAAAAAAGTTGTAGTGTAAGCTGTTCGTTAGTAAGCCCGCAATCTGTCACAGGGTTCTGTATTTCGGTAGCGTAAACGGCCAACGTGTCGAATGAGCGGCCAACTCCAACGGCAGCCCAAGCTGCAGCAACGATTTGTGTTTCGGAAGAACAGTCCCCATAAAGATCATTTGCAGCCTGAATCGTTGCATTATAAACATCGATATATTGTGATGTTGGGGTAAGATAATTAGCTAATGCTCTGAACATAATAAGTTCCGACTTTTGAACACCAATAGGTGAAATATTATAATGATAGCCGAAATCATTGGTTCCCGTGTCTCCCTTAACAATAAGCGAGAACCAATAATTTCCTACTCCGCTATTGGTATGAACGCCCCCATTATCAGAAGTTCCTGTTGCCCAATATTGACCCTTATATGTGTCCGGGTTCTGATATTGCTTTGGATTTGCCATATTTCGGAAAGCCGTACCTGTTTGCAATCCAATTAACCAGTTGAGCGTATCGGTAGCAAAATAGTTTACCATACAACCAAACATATCACTCACGGACTCGTTAATAGCTCCCGACTCATTTTCATAATCTAAATTTGCCGTATATTGGGTAACGGCATGGGTGATTTCGTGTCCGCAAATCTCAGCAGTAGTAAAAGGACCAACCGATCCACTCCCATCTCCATAGACCATAGCCGTACCTGTCCACATCGCATTCTCAATGTTGTTTCCCCAATGAACGTAGCTAAACATTGCTGCTCCCATATTATCATAACTGTTTCTACCATGAATTTGCTGATAATAATCATAGGTCATTTCCGAAGCCCAATGAGCACTATTTGCGGCCAAATCTTCGTTAAAAAAAGTATCTACTTCAGAGATATCAACGGCTAAATTAGTATTTACGGTGGCCATATCTCCTTGGTTTTGGAGATTTTTTGTCGTAATTCCACCTCCTCTTCCTGTTTCTCTCAAAAAATATTGCGTAGGAGCAACCGAATCCACAGTAATGTTTTTCACTCCGTTATACCGGGTTTGAGCAGTAGTCGGCTTATCGGAATTCATCATTATGTTTATCGTATAATAAATCAATCCCGTACTGGCATCCACAAACACCGCCACTCTTTTTAAGGGTTTGGTTGATAGTATTTCCATACGATACACCAATTGGTAGTTTTTGTATCCTGGTTTTGCATAATACATCAACGAAGCCGTAGGATAATGTGTCGCTTTGCTGTTTTTTGTACTGATCTTCAAATCTTGCTCCAAAACATTGTTTTGCCAAGCATACTGTTCTGCAGACACTTGAGCTATAGCCCGTTCAACAGCGGTTTTTGCAGATATCGATGCGGTCGAATTACTCTCTATGCCGGAAATAATACTGCCATTACCGCTTTTCAGTCTGTTATTTTGTTCATGAAGAATATAAATGGCACCATAAACAGGAACGCCCTTATGATATTGTTGATAACGATAATGAGTAAATCCGAGGTTGTCTGTTTCTTCTTTTAGAAGACGCATTTCGTCACTTTGCCCAAGGCCAAAAGCTTTTTTATATTGATTAAAAAGCTGAGTAGCCCTAATCGTTACGGTTGGTTTAAACTGCACCCATGATGTACCATGGTCGCCAACGATAATATCGGAAAGTTTCTGTCCGTAAACCATAGACGTTAACAGCAAACAAATAAAAAGTGTAATCTTCCCTTTTTTCATTTTTTACTTAATTTAAAATTTTATGGTGTAAATATATAAATTAATCTTCGAATTAATAAACTTTTTAGATAAACATCTTTCTTTTTAATATAAAAAAGCGCCACTGCTTAAAGCAATGGCGCTAAATATTATTTCGGAAAGACTTTACCCCCCTATTTTTTATAAATTGACGGGGAAATTTCGTTATTAAGCAACATAAGTCCATTCATTGCAAGAGCCCTCATTTCATCTTCTCCGGGATATACTTTAATGGGGGCGAGGAAGCCGACACGTTCGGATATTTTAGCCACAAACGGTTTTCCATAAGCAATTCCACCAGTGAGCAAAATAGCTTCCACATCCCCTTTTAAAACGGTAGCCATTGCTCCGATTTCTTTTGATACCTGATATGCCATAGCGTCTTCTATGAGCTCCGCTTTTTTATCTCCGGCAGCAATGCGTTGCTCTACTTCATACGCATCATTTGTTCCCAAGTAGGCAACGTATCCACCTTTTCCGGTAATCATTTTCCGAACTTCATCACGAGTGTATTTTCCACTAAAACATAAATCTGCCAGTTGTCCTACAGGAAGTGTTCCACTACGTTCGGGACTAAATGGTCCATCACCGTCCAACGCCTGATTCACATCGATTACTTTTCCTTTGTTATGAGCCCCAACACTAATTCCACCACCGAGGTGGGCAACAATAATGTTGAGTTCTTCATATTTTTTATTTATCTCTTTGGCATAAGTACGAGCAATTGCTTTTTGGTTAAGGGCGTGGAAAACCGAAGTTCTTTCGAATAATGGATGTCCTGAAACCCTTGCTAAGTCGCTTAATTCATCAACCACTACCGGATCCGCAATATATGCTTTTGCCCCGGGAATCGAAAGAGCAATATCCGCAGCAATAAGTCCACCCAAATTACTGGCATGTTGTCCGTTTTTCCCGATTTTCAAATCATGTTCCAACGCTTCATTGACTTCATAAACCCCGGAAGGAATAAAATTTGACAATCCTCCTCTGCCCATAATTATTTTCAAAGAATTTACATCAATATTATTCTCTTCCAATTCTTTTATAATGATGTTTTTTCTGAACTCAAACTGATCCGTGATAACAGCAAACTGCGCAAGATCTTCGGTTGCATGCTTTAATGTTTTTATAAAAATCTGGGTTTCACCTTCAAAAACAGCTATTTTGGTAGAAGTTGAACCCGGATTAATGGCTAATATCCTTTGTGTACTCATGAGAAAAAATCGATTTTATTTATAAACTGTTCGTATTAAAGAAAGACGGGAGCTTTAATGCTCCCCTGTCGTAACCTAATTATGCTAATAATGCCGCTAATGCAATGGAATAAAGTTTGGTTAAAGCCGTATCTCCTCTTGATGATAAAACACAAGGAACACGAGCCCCCAAAACATTGGCTGCAATTTCAGAATGATCGAATTTTGAACATGCTTTATAAAAGACATTGCCGCTTTCAATATTTGGAAATAACAAGCAATCCGCATCACCGGCCACTGGCGAATTGATTTTTTTAATCTCCGCACTTTCTTTGTCAACAGCAACATCCAAAGCCAACGGTCCTTCAACAAAAGCACCTTTTATCTGACCACGATCGGCCATTTTAGAGAGAACAGCAGCATCAACACATGCCGACATACCCGGAGATACTTGTTCTGTAGCCGCAATAATCGCCACTTTTGGTTTTTCAATTCCTATTTTATGAGCGGTGTTGACCAGATGATTAAGAATAATAGTTTTTTGTTTAAAATCGGGCTGTGGAATAATGGCACAGTCACTTGCAATAAGTAATTTGTGGTAATTCGGATTTTCAAAAACACCAATATGGGTAAGTGTCCCATTGGGATTCATTAATCCTTTTTCCTTGTTTAACAAAGCACGCATGTATTTATCGGTACTTACCAACCCTTTCATCAAGATGTTTCCTTTGCCGTCATTGATAAGTTTTACCGCCAATTGTGCCGCTTTAGTTTCATCGGCTTCCTGTACGATTTCGAATTTGTTTGCATCGATGTTTAATTCTTTGCAAACATTACGAATTGTGGCCTCATCGCCCGTGAGAATTGCATCCACGATTCCCATTTCTACTGCGTTATTTACCGCTTCGATGGTATGTGCATCGTTAGCATAAGCGGCCACAAGTTTCTTTTTCCCTTTTTCTTTTACTAAGTCGATTAACTGATTTAGTTTTGTGATTGCCATTGTATTGTTATTTTTTATGTTGTTTTTTCTTTGATTTGCCAAATATAAAACCTTTTTTAAAACTGCCCAAATAATAATGAGCAGAACTTTTTGTTAAAGAAGTTGTTATTCCGGCTAATTAAGTGTTTATTTATAAACTCCACCATAATACTCCACCATGATTTTAATGGCATTCCGGCATACCGGACAAAAAGCATCATATTTAATGTTTTTCATCGTGCAATTTTGCCAAGGACGATAGATTCCTTTGGCCATATACCCAGCCCCTTCATACAACCCAACCGTGTTTTCGTATGCACTCTCACAAGGCGTTGGAACCGGTGTTTCTTTAGCTATCATCCATTTCCATTTCTTTGCAAAATCAACGTTAGTGGTAATGTTGGGTTCCCACGGTTCAATGTCTAACGGATAAAAATCCTCGGTACTCACTTCGGAAGTATAATATTCGTCGGCCAATCCGGCAATACTGTGTCCCGTTTCGTGAACCAAAATAAAATCACCTTGGGGACAATCGGCAGCCACCGTTGCGTAGTAATTGTAGATACCTCCACCACCGTATTTCGGAGTGTTGCAGATAATGACAATTGCATCGGTGGGTGCCGATTCTACATAATCATGCAGTTTCCACATCTGCGTAGTCATCAGGTAACGATCGGAACCTATTGAATTAAAGGTACAACCAACAGCAGACTTTCTTTGGGTAGAACTAATGGGATCGTTAATTCCCGATTCTTCGGAATAAGAAAACACTCCGGTAATATTAATAAATTGCTTTAGGCTGTTATATGGTTTACAATTTAAAAGATAATCCGCATATCGACTAAAGTCTTCTTTTAATTTTGCGGAATCACCAATTGCATATCCATCGGCAATAAAGGTGATATCTACACATTTATCACTCTTTCCGCCCCGATGAAAAACCATTTGTTTCTCTTTTACGATGTCCGAAGCCTTGATATTTAATGGATTGAGATAAAAAACAGACAACAAGGAATATTTGCCATCCCGTTCTCTTCGCTGAATGGCAACTTTAACTGTTTTTTTAGGCATGGGAACCAACAATGTCTCCTCAAACGATTCGGTCTTGATTTTTCCTTCAGCGGTGGTTCGCCACTCTTCGAACAAATTGGAATAGCCCCGGCTGTATATCATGGTATTTGATAAAGAATCGTAAAGTTCCACCCGGTTGGCTCCGTAATTAAACGGATCGATAAGTTGCAACATTGTCCCGGCCCAGTTGGGGTAAGAATGAGCTTTTGAAAATTCAATCGTATCTACTTTCTGATTTCCCGTATGCAAATAATCGATTCGTAAAGTTTTAAAAACAAAATACTCATTAAATTTTACCTTCTGAGCTTTAGCAATACCCAAACAGAAAAAAAGAACAAGAATTAAACTGACTTTCTTCATTTTTTTATATATAACTTCGCACGGTATATAAACTACCAGACTGCAGGAAACCTTCTTCCATGGCCAAAAGCGCAAGTGGAAACCCGGATGATTGGGGGACACTGCAACCGTTTGTATTCATTTAGACGGATTAATCGTAATACTTTATTCACCAATGATTGTTCAAATCCCATCGCCAGCAATTGTTCCGCATTATTTTTTCCTTCAAGATGTGCATATAACAATTGGTCTAAAATATCGTAATCGGGTAACGAATCGGCATCTTTTTGTCCGGGGCGAAGTTCTGCTGATGGAGCTTTGGTTAGTGTGTTTATTGGGATTCTAACCTTGTCACGATTCAGATAATTTGCCAACTCATATACCTGCGTTTTATAAAGATCTCCAATAGCGGAAATTCCTCCGCAAAGATCGCCGTACATGGTGCCATAGCCCACCGCCGCTTCACTTTTATTGGACGTGTTTACCAACATTGCTTTGAATTTATTGGAATATGACATTACCGTTACCGCTCTTATCCGCGCCTGAAGATTTTCTTCGGTAACATCAAAAGGTAAGCCGTTCCATCGCGGTTCAAAGAGTTTCATAAACGAATCGTAAGCCGATTTAATTGGAACAATGTCATATTCAATGCCAAGATTCTTTGCCAGTTCTTCGGCATCTTTAACTGAATGGTCTGTGGAAAACTCCGAAGGCATCAACACACCCATCACATTTTCCTTTCCCAAAACGTCCACCGAAAGCGTGGCCACCACAGCCGAATCTATTCCGCCCGAAAGACCCAATACTGCTTTGGAAAAACCGGAACGTTTAAAATAGTCGCGCAAACCCATCGTTATTGCTTGATAAATGCGTTCAATCTTGGGCGTATTAATAGTTTCTATTTCTTTAAGCGATCCGTTTTTTACTTCGTTAATATCCACTACGGCCATTCCGCTTTTAAAGCACTCCATTTCGTAAACAATTTCGCCATGAGCATTAGAAACCATCGAGCCTCCATCGTAAACAACATTAACATGAGCTCCAACATGGTTCACAAACACAAACGGAATTTCGTACCGAACAGCATTTGCAGAGATTACCATACGTCGAATCTCCTGTTGGTTGTAATCGAACGGAACGGCACCAATGCAAATAGCAAAAGCCGGATTTTGCTTTGAAATTTCATCCATGGGATTAATAGAAAATTCCGAAGATAGTGCGGGAACCGAAATGTCGTCGGAAATAACAATAGCAAAGGTTTCCCCATTATAAGTACAGATTTCAAAGGTACTATTCGGTTCAAAATGCCTTGATTCTTCGTTTATGTCATTATCGTTGAGCACTGTTTTAGCCACAATCCGTTGTACTTTACCATCCGCGATAAAACAAGCGGCGTTATAAAACGGTTTTTCCATAATTTGCTCGGTTGGAATATAACAACCAACCACCACGGCAATATCTCTACATTCTGACGCGATATTGTTTAACATATCCAAATTTGATTCGCGAAAATCATCATAATCTGCAATATCACCCACATATCCACCCGAAAGTGCCAATTCGGGGAAAACTACTAAATCAGCTCCTTTTAAGGCAGCTTTGCGAATACTGTTTATTATAACCGTGGTATTACTGCCAAAATTTCCTTCGGAAAAAGAGGCTTGAACTAATGCTATTTTCATTGTTAATTACATACTTAATTTGTGAGCAAAAGTAAACAAAAAAACCGTATAGGTTTGTCTATACGGTATATTTTTTAGCAATAAAGTAAGTGCCACGAATTAAAACAACACGCCAACGGTTAATTCAACATACTTTGACGTCGCATTTTCCTTAACACCATAAATATTTGTCCGTGAAAGTCCATCCGTAAATCCATTGCTAAAATGAATTCCACCAAAAACTTTCGTATTCCCGCTGATCGTGTATTCGGAACCTGCACCAACCAACAATCCTGATCTAAAGAGAGGAATATCATCCGTGATTTTTATATCCGACTTGCTCGTCGTCAGGTTTCTATAGTCATCATTGGCCTTGGCTCCCACCTTGATGTCGAAATCCAAACCGAACATCCCATAAAAAGTGAATCTTCCGAATTGATTTGTTTTTAGCTTGAATGCAGCCGGAATACGGAGATAATCAATTTTATATTTACGGGATAAATCTACATATTGTGCACTTTGACCGGAGGTAACCACCAACGTATCCTGATAACTCAGTTTCCCTCCGGTTCTTTTAAGTTGTAAACCGGTATGAATAAAATAGTTGGGAGAATGTGCAATACTAAAATCCATATCAATGCCATAAGCATAACCGATTGTAACACCATCGGAAAGATATTTATCCGTACTTGGGCTCATCCAATCGATACTGGGAGAAAAGCTTAAACCGAGTACAAATGTTTTTTGAGCATCATCCTGAGCCTTAATACTATTTGTGAAAAAAAACAAGGCAATGATAAGGAGTGTTGATATTTTTTTCATACGCTTAGGTTTTATAGTTCTTGTTTAAAATATTTGTTACAAAGTTAATCCATTTTTTCTAATTTAAAATAAAATTCCCTTTTATTTTAAATTACATCTGCTTTTTATTGCTAAGCAATTTAAGGAAGAATCAGCAAAACACATTATAATTTTCTGGTTTTCAAACCATAACACATACAAACAAACAAAAAAATTTATTCGATTAATTTGTAATTAACTTTTTACGTATGCAAAAATTTGGTACTTTTGTTCATTCTAAACACTACGATATTATGAAACGACAAATTTTTTTTCTACTTATTACAATACTCGGTTTTTTTCTCTCATCATGCAATTCTTGTAATAGAGACAAAGAGAAAAAATTTGCAGTGAAAGCCGATAAAATCAAAGAAATTCGTGCTAAAGTGAATACCACCATTTATCGATACGAAAAAGATTTGTTTAATCTGGATCCAAAGAATTTTGAAAACGGACTCGCCCGAATTCAACCCACATACTCCTTTTTTCTGAGTGGCGATGTTCATGACTATAAAAACCAGCAACAATTGTATGCATTTATTTCCGACCCCGTCACGAAAGAAATTTATCGGGAAACCATGAAGAAATATCCGGACGTAAATGGCCTAAAAACTCAGTTTGATGATGCTTTTTCGTACTACAACTATTATTTCCCAACCCAAAAAATTCCAAAAGTATATACTTACGTTTCAAGCCTCGATTACGAGATGCCCATAAAATTTGCCGATTCCGTATTGATTATTGCATTGGATATGTATTTGGGAAAGGATTGTAAATATTATCCCCAAATCGGAGTCCCTATTTATAAAAGCGAACGTTGTAGTAAAGAGTTTATCGTTGCCGATTGCATGAAAGAGATGGCATATAGCCAGATAAAATTCGACAATTCCCGCATTACCTTACTCGACGAAATGATTAACGAAGGTAAACGGCTTTACTTTGCCGAAGCTATGTTACCCAACGAAAACGATACCATCATCATCGGTTATCCCCAGAAAAAACTGGAATGGGCGAAAAAAAACGAAGTTAATATGTGGGGATATATCATTGAAAACAAAATGCTTTATAGCCCCGACTCAAAAATCATCATGAAATTCATTAACGAAGCCCCATTTACCTCTTTTTTCACCAACGATTCTCCCGGCAGGGTTGGAGCTTGGATTGGATGGCAAATTGTTAGAGCTTACATGAACAATTATAAGAATGCCAATTTGCCCGAACTTCTAAATGAAACCAACAGTCAGAAAATTCTGACTCTTTCCAAATACAAACCCAAAAAATAGGGTTTCGTAAACATCATGAACTGAAAATATTCACAAAAAAATGAGCCCATGTTAGTAAAAACCTATGGCAGTGCTATTTATGGAATCAACGCCATCACCATTACCGTTGAGGTAAATGTAGAACAAGGTGTTAACTTTTTAATGGTGGGGTTACCCGATAATGCGGTAAAAGAGAGCCATCAACGGATCGACTCGGCATTGAAATACAACAACTACCGCATTCCGGGGAAAAAAATCATTGTAAATATGGCTCCCGCCGATATTCGTAAAGAAGGCTCTGCTTATGATCTCACCATTGCCATGGGAATTCTGGCGGCCACCGAGCAAATGAGCTCCGACATGCTTGATAAGTACATCATAATGGGCGAGTTATCGCTCGACGGAAGTCTTCAGCCCATCAAAGGAGCATTACCTATCGCCATAGAAGCTCGAAACCAGGGATTCAAAGGGTTTATCCTGCCCGAACAAAACGCAAAGGAAGCCGCCATTGTAAACAACATTGAAGTATATGGAGTGAAAAACCTGATGGAAGTTATCGAGTTCTTCAACAGCAACTGCACCTCTCTTGAGCCTGAGATGGTGGACGTGGAACAGGAATTCAATCAGAACCTCAGCCAGTACGAATTCGACTTTTCCGACGTAAAAGGGCAGGAAAACATCAAGCGGGCTTTAGAAATTGCCGCTGCCGGCGGACACAACGTGATTTTGATCGGACCTCCGGGTTCGGGCAAGACCATGCTGGCCAAACGGTTGCCGTCGATTTTGCCCCCGCTTACGCTAAACGAAGCTTTGGAAACCACAAAAATTCATTCCGTGGCCGGAAAAATGGGTCGCGAAACCTCGCTCGTGTCCGTGCGCCCATTCCGTTCGCCTCATCATACAATTTCCGACGTGGCCTTGGTTGGCGGCGGATCCAATCCGCAACCCGGAGAGATTTCCCTGGCACATAACGGGGTGCTTTTTCTCGATGAGTTGCCCGAATTCAAGCGCACCGTCCTCGAAGTGATGCGACAACCGCTCGAAGACCGGATTGTATCGATCGCCCGCTCCAAAATGGCCGTGGAATATCCGGCATCGTTTATGTTTGTGGCCGCCATGAATCCTTGTCAGTGCGGCTACTACAACCATCCCGAAATCGATTGCTCCTGCCCTCCAGGTTCCATCCAACGCTACCTTAACAAGATTTCCGGCCCCCTGCTCGACCGGATCGACATCCATATCGAAGTTACACCGGTTCCGTTTAAAGAGCTTTCGAACAAGCAATCGAGCGAAAAAAGCATCGAAATCCGGCAACGCGTAATTGCCGCACGGGAAATCCAAAAACTGCGGTTCGAAAAGGCCAAAGGCGTTCATGCCAACGCCCAAATGTCGAGCAAAATGATCCGCACCCACTGCTGCATCGACGAAACCGGCAACACGTTGCTGAAAACCGCCATGGAACGCCTCAAACTCTCGGCCCGCGCCTACGACCGGATCCTGAAAGTGGCCCGCACTATCGCCGACTTGGATAATTCACCCGAAATCAACACCGAACACCTGTCCGAAGCCATCCATTACCGGAGCTTGGATCGGGAGAATTGGGGAAAGTGAAACAGTCTGTAAAGTTAAAAGTCTATAAAGTCCATAAAGCGATGCCCTAGCTTGTCGAAGAGTCAAAAGCCTATAAAGTCTAAAAGCGAAATCCAATGACCTTAAAAGCTGCAGAGCAGTGCAATAATTGTAGCACATAAATTTACCAAAAAGATTTTCAAGGTACAGCACACCGTAATGTTGAATTCAATTTATAAAAGTTCGTAAAGTGGCGCAAGCGTGATGGAATCCGAATATCGTAAATTTAATTTGCCAGCCAGTTTAGACTTTTATGTTTGGATACACAAAAAGTCGTTGGGGCGAAAATGTGGTTGAACACAGAAAGTCATGGGGACTTTTTGTGGTGGAGGAGATTGTTTTTGATGAAAAAATTGTATTTTGGCTAACGGTCAATATCTATATTTTAAAACAGGTTTTGTGGTTTATTCTGCCATGAGCCTGATTATTATTTGTTTGTCGTTTCAAGTTCCAGTTCACCCCCGCTGAAAGCAAGGCTTTGTTATGCGTTGTTATTCTTTGTCACTAATCGAAGGGTAATATTTATCCTTAAAAATAATTTTAATCTTATCGTTATATATTCTAACATTGTTCATCAAATCTGTGTTATGCTCAAAAATATTATCAAAATTTTCCATTAATTTATAAATCATTTCTGAGCCAAACATTAACGCAATAAAAGTAGGTAAAAGTCCTGAAAATTTATTGTCATTAAGATTGTAAAAAAGTAATCTGTCATGCATTGGATTATCACTTCGAGTTAAATGATATTTTTCTATAGCTCGCCAATTACCATGAATAATATCAGATGTTCTTTTATAAACAAAATCATAAAGATTCCTCTCTTCTTCTCCAAGTTCATTTGCCATTTTATCAACACCAATTTCAAATTCATCACCACGTTCAGTTGCAATTTCATGAGCACTTAGTCCTTCTTGGTTTAATTTAAAATCCATATTTTGTTTATATTGTGTCATTATCTCTGATTGTGCGGCAATATCTGAATCACCTAACTTTAATAATTTGTCATAAAATAGCTTTTCTCTACCAGAACTATATTCTCTATATCTTTGAAATAATTCTATATCTTTTTTATGTAGCAACCAAAGAAATTTTAATCGACACTCATAAAGCATTCTTAAGACTGCTTCAGCAATTTCACCTTTATGGGATTCAACTAATTCAATTACTTGAATCGTTAAATATATTGACCTATTGACAAACCCCATTATTATTTCTGCAATAGGTCTATTCATCACAGCAAATAATTGAACTTCTCGAAATTCATCTGCATATAACAAAAATTCTTTTTTCAATTCATCAATTTTGAACTCCTTAAATCGCAGTTCTTCCTTTTTTGTATCATCCATTTGTTTCACAGGCATTAAAATATAATTGAAATTCCATATTAAATCAGTGAACCCATAATCTATAATTTTTTTAGAATTAGAAATCACCAACCAAGCAGAGTTAATAATTGATCGATTATAATCCTCTAAAACTTCATCTTTGTTAGTTATTATAGCTCTTAAAGGACTTGTGTCATTCTTGTATACATTATTAATAAAAATGAATTTACAAATTATAGTGAAGTCACTTCTTCGTTCTATTAAGTTATTAAAGCCTTGGATTATCGATCCAGATTTGTATTCTGATTCTTGAAGTGATTCTATACCAAAAAGCTTATTATAAAAGATAAGTATCTGCTTAATTGAAAAATAAAACACATTTTGCTTTAATTGATCAAACTCTAATTGATGTTTTTTAACAAAATCAATAGTTGCAGAAAGATTCCCATAAAAAGCATTGTTATTGTTAATTTTATTTATCTTGTTGCAAAAATCAATAAAGTCATATTTTACTTTTTCAAAATCATTATCTATTAAAGCTATTGAAATGTGTAATAATTCAGGAAGACAAAAATGCCAAGATTGGGGCTGAATATTACTATACAGTTCAAAAGCTTTCTGCCATTCAGTTTTAGTCTGTCTTATTCTGCTTTTCTTTTTAGCCATTTTAAAGGATTATTTATACGTAGAAAATTTGGTATAGCGGTTAACTAGTATGAAAATCCAACATCGTCAAGCCTATAAAGCCAAATTTGGGGGTATGGGTCTGATAAGCATCAGACATTTTTTTCAAAGATAATAAAAAGTTTGGAATCATTAAAAAAGATTTAAAGATCTGAAATTTCCCCACAAAAAAGCCCGGATTTACAACAATCCGGGTTTGGGGAATGTGGAGCGTATGGGGATCGAACCCACGATCTCTAGATTGCGAACCTAGCGCTCTACCAACTGAGCTAACGCCCCCAATAACAAGCCTACAAATGTAAGGTTAATTTCTATTCAAATCTTTCTTTTTTTAAAAAAAGTTGAGTACTATTGTCTTCGAAATCAGCAATCCTTGGGTAATGTTATCGCTTATCCTCCAGAAAAAAGATTCCGCCCACATCCTGAAGTGAATGATTCGTGAGCATTACAGCAGTTAAACCGGCATCCTTGAGGGCCTGCTCAATTTCCTGATGATTCGGCAAGGCCGAGAGTGATCCCATAAAAAATGCCAGTTTTTCCGACGATAAAATTCCCCCGCAACCGCCAAACAACCCATGGTTATATCCTTCAAGCCGAATGGTTTTTGGGGAGACCAAAATACTTTTACAGTTGTTTTCCAATAATTTTCCATGGGTGGGGGCGTCGGAAGTGATAAAGGAGTCGTCGGAAAGAGTCAGCGTGCTGCACCTGCAATAACTTTGTCGCACGTCGATAATCCGGTTTTGAGCACTCCGCTCCAATATTTTTCGATCGACGGTTTGGGTGTTGCAAATCGTAACTTTTCGGGTCACCACGGCATTGTAGCGGGCAACTGTGGGATGCATGTCTTCTGCCGAAAGATTTCCAAACACAAAGGGAACCGCAGCCGCTTTAATCTGTTGCAACAATTGGGGTTCAATATTCGGAGCGAGCACCAATCCGTCGGGAGTTTGGCACATAAACAGATCGGGATGTCCTTGTATAGGTGCGTTTTGCTGCAATTTTCCATTGAACAAAACCACCTTACCCTGTTTCGACAACGTTACAATTGCTTCTTCCGGCGCCCGGTAATCACAGATAATCAACATACTAATTAGTAATTGAAGCTTTTTTACCTTTGTGTTTATCTCTAAAATCTTTCATCATCCGCTTATGCATCCCCGTTTGATAAAAATCCGGAATATAGATGTCTTTGGAATTGAGCGAAGAATATTCAATTAAATAATCTTTTTTATCAACGGTTTTACTGATAACAGAAAGTGGAATCCCGGGAATTTCCTCGAAAAAGGAAGTAAAATTACAATGCTTTCCTCCGATACGGGGAGAATAATACACCGTATATTCTTCAATGGAATCATTTTGTTTAATTACGGAGACCATTGCCTTTTGGCATAGAATTCCCGCAACAGTAAGCGTATCCTGATCTTTAAAAACGGTCTTTACTTTCTTTATTTTTAATTGAAGCTTCATGAAATTTTCATAGTCCTTTTTCGTGGTAACAACCGTATCTTTCCCTTCTCGTGAATAATTCAACCTTTTTTGATAATCATTCAATCCCCATTGCGAACGGAAAATTCCGGGCGCATACCAGATGGTATCATAGGTTGCCGGTTTGTTCGAATGTTCAATTTTATAAACCAAGCGCCCCGAAGAGAGCGTATCTTGTGCATATATTGCTGAAAATCCGAGCAGAAATAATAGGAAGATATGTTTTTTCATACGTGCAAAAATTGATTAATCCACTTCACAAAGATAGAATTTTTAACCGAATATTAAATTATTACCAGACTCTATACTTCGGTAATATTTTGTAATGCACTAATTATCAGTGTTTTGTCATTCCGAGTTGTAGCGAGGAATCTCAGTAATAATCAATTGGTTACAATTTTTTCAAATTCGTGTAATGAATTATTTACCGAAGTATTGCAGATTCTAATCTTCCATAATTAGATAATCACCTTTTGGAATAGTGGAGTCTTGAATAAACATTACCACACCAAACCGGGATTGCAGCGCCTTTCTGTTGATGCCTCCAAAACCAACAGCCGCATTAATGTCTTGCGGGTTTACGATAATCTGGATTTTCTGATTTGAACCACATTTTTCCAACTCTTTCTCCAGCCGGTTGCTCCAGATTTTACTCAACACCAGCTCGCGGAAATTGGGATGATAAGGGCCGGCAATGAGTTCTTCTCCGGAATTGAACCCTTCGGAAGGATGCAACCCCACTTTTAAAATTATGACCTTGTTTTTTTCGAAAAGCTCATAAATCGGCGCGGTTTGGTTCACGGCTTCTTCGAGGGTAAGCGGAGTATAAAGTTCTTGACGATATTGGTTTTCCAATTCCGTGTTTTTGATGACCAGCAGTGGATAGATCCGCGTTTCGTGCGCTCCCAGATCGATGATTTGCTGTGCGGTTTTTAATGCCGTTTCCGCGTCATCACCGGGCAATCCCACCATCATTTGCAATCCGAGGGTAAATCCATGTTTTAAAATCAAGGAAGAAGCGCGAATGGTATCTTCGGCCGTATGTCCCCGCCCAACCGCCAAAAGCACCTTGTTGCTCATCGATTGCGCACCCAGTTCGATGCCTTGAACGCCGAATTGTTTCAACCGGAGCAAGGTCTCTTCGGAAATGGCGTCTGGACGGGTGGAAAGGCGGATGGAACGGACTTTCCCTTGCTGTATATATGGAAAAGCGGCTTCCAGATACGCTTGTTGCGCGACCTCCGGAATGCCGGTAAAATTTCCCCCGAAAAATGCGATTTCTATGTGGGAATCCGCCGGTGGAATTGTGTTTAGCCAAGTGTCAATATGTGCCTGCACCTCCGAAATGGTCGGAATTGTAACCGTTGAAGTAATGGTTTTCTGGTTGCAAAAGACACACCGAAACGGGCAGCCGTAATCGGGAATAAAGATCGGAATATGGTAATGGCGCAAAGAATTGCTCATGTGTGTTGATTTCCTGCGGATAGCGCCGGACTATAGATCCATTTCGTAAACCTTGAACTCCTTGGTAATCGGGAACCCGATGTCCATTGCTTCGGTGGTGTTGTCGGGATGTTTTACATAAACTTTCGTGATTACAAAATATCCCCACAAGGTGCCTTTATCTATCGTTGGGCTTTCAATGGCCTTCGTACAGCTATCCAGTTTGTTGAGCGTTTTCACATTTCGTTTGTCTAACGATTCGGAAGCGGAAACATCGCCCTCTTCCATCGCCTCGGCAAATTTTTTCCCAATCATCTCGGCTTGATTTTGCAATGATTGCTGGTATAAGAAAAGGTAGCTTGCCGGAGTCAGGGTGTCGATATCCTGAATGGTAATGCTGTCAATTTTGTCCTCTTTCCCTTTGTTGACTTCCATATATTCGGTAATCGACTTCTTGAGCTTTTTTTCCAACTTTTCCTTGGGTGTTGAGCAAGCTGCAAATCCGAAAAAAATTACACTTAAATAAATCCACTTTTTCATCTTATTCTAATATTTTAAAAAGCTCATCCCAATTTTGAGTAAGGATTATTTCAGTTCTTCTATTTTTAGCCGGGCTTCTTTGGTCTTTGCCGGATCGAGGGGTAAAAACTCCCCTTTTCCGATGCGGTTAATCGAATTGGGTCGATTTTTCCGCTTTTCAATAATGTCTTCAGCACAGATGTAGCTCGCATCACACTTAAATCCCAATTGTCCTTAATTTGCTGACCGTTATCTTTATATGCAACATCATCGGTGTGGCCTTCAATCATGATATTAATATCCGGATCCTGTTCCAGAATTTTAGCCAGATCCTTAAGCGCTTCGGCTCCCCGAGGATCGATCTGGAAACTACCACTGGCAAAAAGCAGTTTTTCTTCCATTGAAACATATACTTTCCCGTTTTTTTGGTACACATTCAGCCCATTATTCTGATAGCCATCAAGGCATTAGCCACTTTGGTCTTCAGTGCTTTTACCGCAGCGTCTTTCTGATCCAAGATTGATTGCAATTCTATCAATTTTGCCTCTTTTTGGGTCAACTCATCGTTTACCTTATCAAAATCCGCTTTTCGTTTTGCCAAGTCCGCTTCAATGATTTTTATCTGATCTTCCGCTTTTGCAAATCTTCTTGAAGTTTTTGGACATTTGTGAGAATCTTTTGAACCTCGTCCTTGTTCCCAGCCGACAGCTTTTCATTCGAAAGCAACATCTCTTCATACGCGGTTTTCATTTGGGCATAACCGGATGTCATCGAACGCATCAAATCTCCCATTGTCAGGGTGTCCTGTTTCAGTGATGCCGCCTGTTTGCGCAACATTTCCAGTTGGGAGGTGTATTCCGTGATCTTATTCTGTAAATCGATGTTTTCGGTCTTGGTTTTACTGAATTCGCTTTCGCAATCATTGCGTTTTTTCTCCATCTCCTGATACTTTTCCATCGAGACGCAACTTGATAAAAAGATTGCAGACAAGAGGACTCCATAAGCCGCTAATTTCTTGATTTTCAACATAATGATTCTAGTATTATTATAAATTTTTAATTGATATACTATTTAACATGATAAAACTAATACTTTTTAACCCCTGAATTTGGAAATAAAAAATGTTTTATCAACGTGGAGGTGTTCAAATTAATGAGGAAGGAGTTTGATGAGTCCCGAAAAATAAAAAATCTTCGATTTCTGTTTTTTCGGGATTGATAGGTTTATGAGTTCTCGCGATGCGACCCAAATCCGAAACGTAGCCTCAAAAAACCCTAACTTCTTAATGGTGAAAAGACAAACCATTAAGGCATTAAGGAGCGTTAAGAAAAGCCGTTCAATGAAATTGCAGCGGAATCCCCGCTATGCGGTAACTCGTTTAATCGTAACGGGTAACTTTTCTTAAAACGGAAGTCCGTCCTTTCTTCAAAACAGACGCTTCTAAACGGTGACGGTCTGTTGATTAATGAATCATTCCATCGATAAACTTTTACTCCAAAAAAGGAGAGAAATGGTTCCTGAATAATTTATTTAAAACGATTATAGCTCCAGTAGGAAC
>CAUVYH020000008.1:0-18937 GCA_963556065.3 Bacteroidales bacterium | reverse complement strand
AATGTTTGTATAACCTAAAACGTGAAATATTGTGCAAAGGTACAACAAATTATTGAGACTTAAAGTTGAAATAGAAAAGATGAAAACACGAAAGGTTCCGGGAGTAGATAGAGCAAATGAGAGGATCGTCCATATAAATAAATGGAATAATTCCGAAAATTCATAAAAAAGTACCAGTTCTTTAACTTTATGAGACTGGCGACTTTTACTTTTCCAATAATTTTAATCTCAGTTCATTCAGTGCGGCAATTGCCGCTCTTCGGATATTCCGCATCCGGTGCTCTCCAAAAGTAAAACATTTCGCTTCCACACCTTCGGACGTGGCCACCGCAATCCAAACCGTGCCGACTGGCTTATTCAAACTGCCACCGTCTGGACCGGCAATACCGGAGGTGGCAATTGCATAGTCCGTTTTCATGAATTGCTTAACGTTTGCGGCCATCGCGCTAACAACTTCCCGGCTCACGGCACCATACTCTTTGATTAGTTCCGGATTTATCTTCAATGTTTCTGATTTGACATGATTGGCGTAAGAGACTATTCCTCCATAAAATAGTTGGAACTGCCTGGCACCGAAGTTATTAGGTGTGAAAGATAGCCTCCGGTACAGCTTTCGGCCACGGAAATGGTTTTTCCCCGATTCGCAAGCATTTTTCCTACAACTATTTCGATGGTTTCATTGTCGGTGCCGAAAATCTCGTGCGGGAGGATCTTTCTCAGTTGAGATTCGTATAGCGACAATTGTTCCGATACGGCTTTTTGATCGTCTCCGGTGATGCTGATTCTTAGCTTTACAATTCCGGGTTCGGGGAGATAAGCGAGTTGGGTGTTCTCAGCAAGGGCCGATTCCCAGTCTCTTAAAATATCTTGCAGGTACGACTCGGGGATTCCGGTAGTTAAAAATAATTTTCGGAGAATCGTTTTACTTTGAACTCTTTTCTTTAAACGGGGGAGAACTTCCGCCTCCATTAAATACTTCATTTCGAAGGGAACTCCAGGGAGGGAGACCACTATTTTTGAATTGACATTGAACCACATTCCCGGAGCTGTTCCTTGAGTGTTGGCTAAGACCACGCAACCATCAGGAAGCATGGCTTGCTGGCGGTTGGTCTCGGAAACCTCAATGCCACGGTTTTTTAATAGATTTTTGATGTTATCGTAACTGGGTTGATGAAATTGTAGTTTCATTCCGAATTTATCCGCCAGAGTAAGTTTTGTTATGTCATCATTGGTAGGGCCGAGGCCACCGGTAATGACTACAATGTCGCTTTCTGGTAAGTGATATTCAAGGCTCTTCACGATATCATCTCTAGAATCGGATACCGTATCAATTCTTTTTACGTAAACCCCGATTCCGTCGAGCTGCCGTGCGATATACGAAGCGTTTGTATTTACAACCAGTCCGTTTAATAGCTCATTCCCGATATTTAAGATAGAAGCATTCATGTCTTTTGTTTTTTGCAAACTTACAATATTTTTGTGATGCCGGAGTCTCAAAAGTTTAAGCGACGATCTGAAAAATTTATGCCAACTAAAATATAACCTGTTTTGTCTGATTTTTTAATGGTTGAATAAAGCAAGGAGGTCTGTTGTACTATCTTGCAAATCAGGTTTGATTCTTCCGAAAAATCATGGAGAAAGAATTTTGTTTAAAATCGAATAGTTGCTAAGGCTCGAAGATTTTTTTGCATAAAATTGGTGGAGAATAGAAAAATTGAACCCTTTAATTCACAACGAGGTGTGTGTGCGATGGGTTCGTATTAGAATTTGATTTTTCCAATGAATGCTTATCTGTTTTAAACGGGGTAATCTTTCTGAAACAATGCTTTAATTTCTTAAAAGATAAGGGTATTGCATGTTTGAGGCAACGATGAAAAGTAATCTGAATAATTTAATTCTAATTAAATTATTCGGATTTTTGAAAAACATGGTTAAAATATCAATTAAATTGTTATTTTTGCAATGAATTCAAGTATTCATGTTTTTAATTTTTTGGTATGTGATTGCATTCAAAGGAAGAGATGGAATTTGTGAGCGGGCGTTTTTCGGCAAAATAATTTATTGTGTTGATTCTCAAATGTATGTTGTTTCTACCATATAATCATTAAATATAAAAAGTTATGCTTTTAAAAAAGATTGTGTTTTGGCAATTAACGAGTGGGAAACTGCCAGAAAAAAATTATCAGACGGTTAAAAGTTTGATTAGTCCAAAGTCTGTATTCAAATTTGATAGTGATGCACTTAGCTGGTTTATACAGAATAGTGCAAATGCTTATTTTCATGCTTATTTTGGCGTGTTTAACAGCGAGTTTATGATGATTGTTGTCCCATTGGATCAGTTGGGAAGAGAGGTTAACCTTCTATCGTACTTAGCGGTGCCATTGTCTCCATTAACCGAAAATGTGGTTTTGAGGGAAGTGGAAGTGATAAAAAAAGTACGGGAAACTACGATTTCAGCAAATCTTTCGGTTTCGAGTGTTAGGGAGGAAATTCACTCGCCATTTATAAGCGAGCCGTTGATAGGGATTTCAGATTCGGTTGAAAGAATTCGGCTATGGTCTAACCAATGTCTTGACTGGTTCTATTATGAATGCAGCACCTTTGAAGGGGCAAGGATTTTCAAGACATTCAACGTTAATTCGGCTGATTTGGTAAATGGGAATCCAAATGTATCCAAAGTGTATTGCTTTTTTTGGATTCAGGGAATCGCTTATCCAAAATATGCAAGTCCCGGATTTGATTTTTGTGACAGTGAATGGAAGCAGTCTGCAAGAAAACTATTCAGCCCCAGTAAATGATCCAGTTACAATTATGGCTGACTTTTCGAGTCCTTGTCCTCCATTTTGCGGCAATGCGTCGGACTTTATAATTTTTAAATAGTGCTAGATGAAAGATTGGGGAGTGTTGTTTTATGATGTAACAACGATGCTTTCCTTGATTTTACTGGGAATTTCATTGTTGATTGGTGGGGTGAGGTTTTTTTCTTTTAGTAAGGGGCAAAAATGGTTCCTCTACTATTTAGGGTTTGATTTCATCACTGAAATGATATCCAAATTATTGATTTTCTTTCATCAGGGGAACTTGTTTTTGTATCCCTTTTACATTAGTGGAGAATTTATTCTACTGTCAACCATGTTTATTGTAGAACTAAAGCTTTCTCGTAAATGGTTTGTTTTTAGTGGATTGATTTCTGTTTATCTGTTCTCGGAATCATTTTTCTTGTGGATGTTTCATCACAATGTTTCGTCGGGAATAGGTAAAATATTATCCCATTTAATTATTGTTTGCATGGTGGGGTATTATTTTATTCATACTCTTAAAACCTTTGAGAATGAAAAGCGCAACAGGTCTTTGCTTATTTATGGGTGCTTATTCTTGTATTATGTGTCATCAATTTTTCTTTTTTTGTTATTGGACCAGTTGTCAACCATGTCGAGATGTAATGCCTCTGTAATTTGGGGAATGAACAATGCATTGTCATGTGTTCTCTATGGAGTTTCGTCTTACACCTTTTTACGATCATGAACACAAGTATAAATATTGAATTTATTATAGTTATAATATTGGTGATAATCATAATTGTCTCTTTTGTGTTTTTGCTTTTTCGAATTTTTGTCCAGCGAATAATCAGAGAGAAAAATCAGCAGTACGAACTTGAAATTCAGCATCAAGCGGACTTGTTGGAACAAAGTGTTAAAGTGCAGGAGAGCGAGCGAGAACGAATTGCAATTATGCTACACGATGATATTGGGAATAAGCTGAACGTGCTTTCTGTTTGGCTTAATAATCCAAATGCTTTGGAACAGTGAGCGCTCGAAGGAAATTATTATAGGGCAGATCCCTGAACTAATTTCAGCTACAAGGAGCATATCGCACTCGCTATATCCTGTTAATTTGGAGCGCTTCGGCTTGATTCTTACGATTGAAGAATTAATAAACAGTGTGGATTCATCTTTGAAAATAGAACTATTTGTTCTTCATAAATATTCGCCCAGAAATGTTTCTATGGAAGTGCAATTTTATAGAATAATTCAAGAGTTTTTAAGCAATGTTATTAAGCACTCGGAGGCTACCAAAATGACTATTGGTATTCGGGATACAACAAATATTTTTTGCATGTTGCTGTCGGATAATGGGAAAGGGTTTAATTTAAATGCCATTAAAAATGGTATGGGGCTGCGGAATATAGAATTGAGGCTAGGTGCTATGAATGCCGTTTTTAAATGGAAGAGTGTAATTAATAAAGGATGTCGTCTGATTATATTAATTCCAAAATAATGAACGAGAAAATTAGAATAGCATTAGTTGATGATGAACGTCTGTTTTTAGAAGGATTGTCGCTCCTTTTGTCTAATAATGATAAATTGGAGGTGGTTATTTCATCTGATGATGGAAATGAGTTTCTGGAGTGTTTGATGAAAATTTCTTCGGACAGTTTTCCTGAAGTTGCTCTTATTGATATATGCATGAAACCAATGGATGGTTTTGAATTGGTTCAGAATTTGAAAAAAGCCCACCCCGGCTTGAATATTATTATTCTTTCCTCTCACTATAAAAATGCCATGTTCGGACACATGATCCGGCTTGGAGTTTCGGCGTTTTTACCAAAGAATGCCAGTCAGAAGTTGCTTGTTGAAGCGATAGAAAAAGTTCAAAAAACCGGGGTCTTTTTTACAGAACAAGACCATGAAATGTTAGCCTCATTTGTGAAAAGCGATTCTCCAAGGCGATATTTTAACTCTGCCGAAAGTTTAACGGAAAGAGAAGTTGAGGTGTTGCAACTTATCTGTTCTGAATATACCAATCAAGAGATTGCAGAAAAACTATATCTTAGTAAACGAACTGTCGAGAGCCATAGACAGCGTATTTTAGAAAAAATTGGGGCCAAGAATACCGCAGGACTTGTAATTTATGCAATATCACAGGAACTGTTTACTCCCGAGTCCAAATACTACTATTGATACCGTATAAATACGGAAAATAAAAATTAGCGATTTCTACTCTGAAATTGATAACCGATTCCTTGTTAATTTGTATTATATTAATACCTGAAGAAAACTCTTTTTAAAGTAGGCTTTTCTTAGGGATATTGATCATTGCAATATGTTCAGAATAAGTCAAATTAAGATGAAAAGGGTATCGTCGGTTCGTAAAGAATATGAGAGGTTAAATTCTACAAAGGATCGCTTTTTTTACGGGGATCCTTTTAACTATTCCAGTCAATTTAATAAAAATAGGGCAAGCTGCTAAGTGTGGGGTGTGCTTTTTATACAATAAATTTCAGAGATAAAAAATATAGCGATTATGAAAAATAAATTTCTTTTATACTCCATTTTAGGGATTATTTCATCGTCGTTTTTTTCATTCGCATATAGCCAGAATAATATCAATATGGCATTGGGTAATCCCAGCCATGCTGTTGCTGATACCACCGTTTCCGAAAATTATTTAATTGAAAAATTGCAATATTGTCTTTCTTACAATAATACCAAACATCTCCCGAATTGGGGTGAGTTGGCATGTCGATTCTACAGATTTTGGAAAAAAAGATCGTCAAAATGACTTCCGTTCAGATGTTACCCTTCCCGTAAGCTGGTATCATGTAACTCCTGCGGATTATAAAAACACAGGGTTCGATAAAGGGCACCAATGTCCTTCGGGTGACAGAACGAGTAGTGTTGCTAACAATTCAGCCACTTTTTTGATGACTAATATGATTCCACAAGCTCCTAAAAATAACCAAATAACATGGAAGAACCTTGAAGACTACAGCCGCAGCCTTGTAATAAAAGGTAATGAGTTATACATCATCTGCGGAGTTTACGGACAGGTTGGCACAGGTTCAAAAGGAGCAGCCTCAACCATAGGACACGGAGTGCTTGTTCCTGCTAAAACATGGAAGATAATAGTCGTGTTGCCGGTGAAAGACCCAACGGTAACCGCTTCAACTCGTGTGATAGCAGTGCTTATGCCCAATACACAGGATTGCTCAAAACAACCTTGGTATAGCTATAGGGTTTCGGTTGACTTTATAGAGCAGCTTACCGGATACGATTTCCTTTCAAATGTACCTGTGGATATTCAGAAAGTTTTGGAGGTAAAAACGGATAATGTTCCGATTCGATAACCCGCTTTTGAAAAGAAATTAGTAATTCATTATCATTAAGTTAGAAAAAATAAATAAAGTTGTAAGGAGTCTAAAACACGATAGTAGTAAACGAATGAATAACCAAAAAAGGAGGTGCAAATCATAAATCAATTATATAATCAGGAATAATAATCGGCATCAGATAACTATTCCTAAGGTTGTTTGTACACCTTATCGCCCAAGTGCAGAGCGTGACTGGCTATAGTCAGGGAGTAAACTGAAAATCCTTAAAAGAGTAAGTATTTTTTACTAAACACATCTTTATGGAAAATTCAAAAAATAATTCCTATATAATAGGTCAAGTAGGTCATAGTTTTGATATTATTCTTGAATCGATGGTCAGTTCAACCGGATACGGTTGGTGTTTAAAGCAGATGCCTCAGGGAATAGAACTAATATCAACTGGTAATATGCCTATGCAACCAGGTATAACTTCGGTCAGACAGATTTTTACTTTTGCGGCTGTGAAACCTCTGAAAAAAGGCTTAATTGAATTTGAACTCCTTTGCTTGTATGATCTTTTGAGAGAAACGGCCGATCATGTAACTTACAAGATAGATATACACGATGAAAATGAAGACGATGCGCTGAAAAATGAAATCGGAGGGAGTAGATTTCTAAAAGGTTCCGGGGCAATGGTTCATGCTAAGCCGATACCTCCATACGGATTTGCCGATTCGGATGATGTTATTGCTCTATACGGTTTTCCTCCATCGCTATTATATGGATATCCTCTTGAATTTTGCGGATCGAGAGTCATTGAGAGCAAAAACAACTGTATATTGAAATATGGAAATCCTTTTGGTGTAGCAACCGATGAGTCCGAATGCAACTTGAAATATGGGTATCCGGCTATGAAATACGGATATCCTCCGATTTATAAATATGGATTTCCGATGAGTAATGCCTCTGGCGACAAGTTTAGGGTAAAAGAAGATGCACGGAACTGTGTTGTAAAATACGGCACACCGAAAGGTATTGCCAATAAAGAAGAAGACTGCACTTTAAAATATGGTTTTCCTGTAAAAGAATAATTGACTTTTAAAACGGGTGTGCTTCATGTTGAATACAGCCCCCGTTTTTTTAAAAATTACGACTATGACATATCAACCAATCACAGCAGTATGGGAAATAACTATGGGGTGTAACATGCGATGCAAACATTGTGGTTCATCCTGTGAAAATCCGCTCCCCGACGAGCTAACTACCGAAGAAGCACTCGATTTAGTTGATCAGATCGCTGATCTTGGGCTTTCGTGGATTACTCTTTCGGGTGGAGAACCTTTTACTAGGAAAGACTGGCACTTGATCGCCAAACGGCTTTCCGACAAAGGTGTAATTCCGAATATTATATCAAATGGTTGGCTTGTGACCGACGACATTATTTCGAAAATCAAAGAGGCAAAAGTGGGAACTATAGCCATCAGCCTCGACGGACTTAAAGATACACACGACTATATTCGTAAACCCGGATCTTATGACCGAACCATAAGTGCATTGCAACAGTTTGTCGGGAATGAAATTGTTTGCGGGGTGGTTACCACCATTTCAAATGCCAACATCGATCAATTGCGCGATTTACGCAAAGTACTCGTCGGTCTTAAAGTGCCTTATTGGCAAGTTCAAATCGGTTTGCCCATGGGCAATTTTGCAAAAGAAAAAGCATTTGCTCTAAGGCCTGAACAGATTAACGACATCATAGACTTCTGTTATGAGACAGCCAAAGGGGGAGAAATAACCCTTTATCCTGCTGATTGTATCGGTTATTACAATATGAAAGAACTCGAAACCAGAAAGATTGCCCATAAAACTTCGTCGTTCCCATTATGGAAGGGATGCAATGCCGGTAAGCGTGGTTTTGGGATATTGCAAAACGGTGATATAATGGGATGCACCTCTATTCGTAATAAAGAATACATTGAAGGGAATGTCCGAATTACTTCTTTGAAAGAGATATGGAATAGCCCTGATCGTTTTCGATGGAATAGAACTGCTGTAAAAGCTCAGCTAAAAGGTGATTGCAACCAATGTAAGTTTGGCGACGAGTGTCTGGGAGGCTGTCCGAATACACGTCTTACTATGGAAAATGATATTTGGGCTGAAAACAAGTTCTGTTCTTACAATGTGGGAATGAAAAAAACAAGGGCTATTATAGCTCAACGTTCCGATGTAAAACAATTAATGAATGATGCCCTTAGATACATTGAAGAACAGGAGTATCAGATAGCAGCTATTGTTCTTGAGCGGGTTATAGAAATTGATCCGTCTAATTTGGATGCATTAAAATATCATGGATTTGTCAGTTTCTTTATGCAGAATCTGACTCAGGCTCAATGCTCCAATCAAAAAGCAATTGAAGTAAATCCTAACGATGTATATTCATTAAAAGGGTTGGGCATTACGCTTTATAAAAAAGGTGAAAAAACAGAAGGAATTGACTATTTGAGACAGGCGGTTTCGTTAACCGGGCCCCAGTTTATGGATCCTTATTTCGATTTGGCATTGATATATATGGATAACAATCAAAAAGACGAAGCTAAAGCATTATTGGAAGAAGCCCGAAAAACGAGTTCGACATTTTATAACGAAAATAGGGAATTGTATCAGCAAGTGTTTGCAGATATCTATTGAATATGATTTATTGTTTGATTGAGCGCAGAGAAATGAACTAAAAACCACTCGAAAAAAACGAACAGATTCCGTACTGATTGATTTGCGGAGGCGGATTCCGAAAAGCCTTATGAGTAGGAAAATATTAAATTGAAGATTATGGAAACAATGAAAAATGAAGTTACAGCAGTGGACAAAAAAGCCATTGTAAATGAATTTAAAGCTGCAATGTCGGGAAAGCTTGATTCGAAACAGCTAGAAACAGCACAAAAACACCTGATGTCTGATTCTACAACACATTACCATGCAACGGGGAGTGTTGTCAGTATGATATTTTATCTGCAATTTCAGATTCAGATAAATGATACAAATGCCGGTGCTTATAACTACTATTTTTTCAATGGAAAAGGTGGTGGTATTAGTAGCCCTGGTGGTGGAGCGCTTATTGGTGACATTTACACGGATAATTTGGAAGCTTTAATTAAAAACACTTGTAGCATGGAATTTAATTGTGCTTTAGCTTACACAAGTGTAGTGTTTTTTGATAAGGCATCAAACTGCTTAGGCAGTTATCAGTCAGGTTCTGTATCCACGGTTGCGGGTATCGGCGGCGGATCCGGAAACTGGTCAAAATAGCTTTTGCAGTAAAAATCTTACCGGACGAAACAACTTCTGTTTCGTCCGGCTTAGAAGAGAGAAATACGAATATTAAAAGATACTCAAACGGGATAAAACAAAGAAGAATAATGGAAAAGGAAATTAGTAAAAAACGGTTGGGTGGTTGGCTACCCATTGATGAATCAGCTCTGGAAATCTTTCGTTCGGAATTACTCAATCGGGTACAAGCCCGAAACGAACTTTTACACCCCGAAGTGGAAAAACTGGGGATGTTAATTAAAAATGATCCCGTTCTGCGGATGGATTTTACCAAAGCGATTCAGCAGGCCACCAAAGCAGGTCATAAACTGGGTTATTCTAATATTGATGAACTCCTGTCGTTAATCAATGGAGTTATGACCATGTCGCCTTCGTTCGACACATCGGCATTAGTCGGATGTCCGCTTAATGCCATTTTAGATTGGATTATGTGCATGCCGGCCGGTTTCGCTGCGTTTCGCTCCCCTATGCTCAATGCCCAATTAAAAAAAGTATTGCAAACATGGAGCACATTCCTCAGCAGTGAGGCATCCTGCACCTATTTGAATACTGAGGCTCCCAAGGGCTGGTTCTGTCCGAAAGCGCTGGAAGATATCCACATGTCCGAATTTCAATACGACGAAAAAATGCCTCACTGGGGATTCAAATCATGGAATGACTTCTTTACCCGTAGATTCCGCCCCAATGCCCGTCCGGTAGCCGATCCGAATAATAGTAAAGTCATTACAAGTGCCTGCGAATCTACGCCTTACGCGATAGAACAAAATGTAAAATTGTCTGATACATTTTGGATAAAATCCCAACCCTACTCGTTGAAAGATATATTTACAGCATCCAAAGAAACGCTGGCCGAAAAATTTGTAGGCGGAACCGTGTATCAGGCATTTCTGAGTGCTTATAACTACCATCGTTGGCATGCCCCCGTGAGCGGGACCGTCTCGGATGTGTATCTGGTGGATGGCACCTACTATTCCGAATCGGAATCCGAAGGTCAGGACCCTGCCGGCCCTAACAATTCAGAAGGTTATATCACCGCTGTGGCAACACGCATGGTCATGGTTATCGACTGCGATGATCCCAGTTTGGGAAAAATAGCCTGTGTTTTTGTAGGCATGGCCGAAGTATCCTCTTGTGTCAGTGTCGTTAAAATAGGCCAACATGTGGCCAAAGGAGACGAAATCGGTTATTTTCAGTTTGGAGGTTCTACCTATTGTATGATTTTTCAGAAAGATGTGGCCTTTGTTAACCATTTCACGTTTCCTCAAGCAATCATGAAATCAACTTTTGATAAAGAAAATCCATCGATCATTAAGCTTAATTCCGTGCTGGCCGTTGTCAGATAAAAAAACAAAAAATATAAAACCGACAAATACTTGTGTATGAAGAAATTTGATCTATCGTCTTGGCCTATTTTAATTGTTTCCGACAAAATAAATGCATTGAGCGATGAAGGTTGTTGGTTGCAGGAACTAATAAAACAATTGGAGACACAGCAAGATTGTTCAATTATCATGTCTGTTACTTATAGTGATGCGGTTGATATTGTTTATTCCCGCGAAGATTTAGGCACTATCCTTATCGATTGGGACTTACAGTCGATCGGTAGAGGGCACTCGAAAACAATAATGAGAAATAACCGTTTCGCTAATGCTTCCGATCCCCAAAACAAAAGTGCCGCCGATTTGCTGGCATTTATCCGGGAAAGAAATAAGCAGATACCTGTATTGCTCATGATAGACCGGGGTTCAGTGGAAGATATTCCGGATGAAATCTTTACACGAATTAACGATACGGTATGGAAACTTACCGATACTTCACAATTTCTTTCAGGACGCATCGAACGGCATGTGAACGAATACATCAACCGGGTAATGCCTCCGTTTTTCAATGAGCTTCAAACCTACGTAAAAGAATACAAATACGCATGGCACACTCCGGGGCACATGGGCGGGCAGGGATTTCTAAAAAGCCCTTCGGGTACAGCTCTGCACAAATTCTTTGGCGAGGATGTGCTGCGTGCCGACTTATCGATTTCAGTACCCGAGTTGGGTTCGTTGTTAGATCATAGTGGATTGACGGGTGAAGCTGAGAAATATTCGGCGAAAATATTCGGTGCCGACGAAACCTATTATGTGCTTAACGGAACATCCACTTGTAATCAAATTATTTGGCGGAGTCAGGTTTCGCCCAATGATAAAGCTTTGGTGGACAGAAATTGTCATAAATCGTTGAATTATGCCATGGTGATTACCCAAGCCGATCCCACATACATGGTGCCGTTGCGAAATGGATTGGGAATTATCGGCCCGGTCGATTTCTCCCGGTTGAATAAAGATGAATCCTATAAAATGTCTGCACTTACCAATTCTACTTACGACGGGGTGTGCTATGATGTGAGAAAAGTGGCTGAAAAACTCGAAAATGTAGAAATCCATCACTTTGATGAAGCGTGGTATGCCTATGCCAAATTCCATAATCTATACAAGGATCATTTTGCAATGGAACTTACCCACAAACTGATATTTGCATCGCAATCCACCCATAAGTTGCTTACGGCCTTCTCGCAGGCATCCATGATTCATGTCAGATTTCCGCTCCTTCAACTAAACAAAAAATCCGAGACAGGAGAAGTTTCATTTCACGATCTTTTCAACGAATCATATATGATGCACGGGTCCACATCGCCCCAGTATAATATGATAGCTTCGCTTGAAATTGCTACGAAGATGATGGCCGACAACGGGAAAGTGGCATGGAACGATACCATTGTGGAAGCCATTGAAATGCGAAAAAAAATAGCATCAATCCACAAAGAGCAAACGGATAAAGGAAGTTGGTTTTTCAATATGTGGCAGCCAAAAGCAATAGAAACAGAAACGGTTGAAGAACTGAGAACAAACCAAAAACATTGGTGGATTAACAAGCCTGATGAAAAGAACGAGTGGCACGGATTTGACGTGAAAGAAACATACGCTATGCTTGATCCGATAAAACTAACCTTTCTTTGCCCGGGAATCGATGTCAATGGGAACTTTAAAGATAACGAACCGGGTATTCCTGCGGCTATTGTAACCAACTATTTGATCAATCAGGGAATTGTGTGCGAAAAAAGCGATTATTATTCTTGGCTGCTACTGAATTCGTTAGGCACAACCAAAGGAAAACAGGGAGGTCTTTTGGCAGAACTTTTCAAATTTAAAGAACTCTATGATAGTCAAGCTCTTCTCGAAGATGTCTTTCCAAATTTAACCGAACAATATCCCGATGCATATCAGGGGAAAACATTAATGCAGCATTGCAGTGAGATGCACGCATACATTCGCGATCACGAATTATTATCTGCTATGCACGAAGCATACTCCAATATTCCTAAAAGTGCAATGAAACCATCCGATGCCTATCGATGTATTGTAAACAAGAAGGTTGAATCGGTCTTGCTGGAAGACTTGAAAACAACCACGGAAGAAAAAGTAATAGCAGTAATGCTTGTTCCTTATCCTCCGGGGATTCCTATTATGATGGGAGGGGAAATTTTCTCCAAATCGGGAAAAGATAATTCTTCACCCATTCTCGATTATTTAACTGCTCGGCAAAATTTTGAACAGGAATTTCCCGGTTATGAAAGTGATATCCATGGCATAGAAAGAGCAAATATCGATGGCAAAAGCTATTTCAAAACATTAATAATAAAACAATGAAAATAAATTCAGCAAAATCAAGAAAACCTGCATTTGCATGTACAACCATGATTGCAGGAAAAGATGCAACTACTGATGGTTCCGTGATTGTTGCCCACTCCGATGATGATGTATCGGATCCTCGCGTAATTTATGTTCCGGCAAAAGACTGGGATCTTAGCAACAAAAGCGAATCGATAAGATGGGTTTATTACGACGATTGCAGCCTTGGACATGAGATGTACAGTAAAAAAAAGCCCGGGAAAACATATAATGCTACCGAATTACGAAGATACATTGGGCAATCACGAGGCCCGGAGTATGATACAAAGGACTATTACGAAAGCATTCCCCTTGGACATATCCCTCAGGTAAAGCACACTTTTGCCTATTTTGATGCCTGTTATGGAATTATGAACGAGCATCAGCTAATGATTGGCGAGTGCACATGTGGGGCAAAAGTTCAACCCGATCCGGCAGAGGATAAACGGTTATTTTATGCTGCCGAACTTTCACGCGTGGCTCTGGAACGCTGTAAAAAAGCGAAAGATGCTGTTCTACTGATGGGCGATTTAATAAAAAAATACGGTTATTATGGTACCGGTGAAACGCTGTTGGTGGGTGATTCCAAAGAAGCCTGGGTAATGGAAATGTGCGCTTACGATATGGATGGAACCGATGGAATATGGATAGCACAACGTGTCCCCGATAATGGCTTTTTCGTTGCCGCCAATCAGTTTCGTATTCGTGAAATAAAAGATTCGGACGACATGATGTATTCGGATAATCTGAAGAGCGTATGTGAAAAATTGGGTTGGTGGAATCCGGAAAATGGCCCGCTCGATTGGCTTGCAGCCGTTAGTTTTGGAGAATACAGCAATCCGTACTATTCACTTCGGCGGGTTTGGCGGGCGCTTACCAAAGCAAAGCCTTCGGCTAACCTTTCCCCGTGGGTTAAAGACGGATATACCAAGGATTATCCTTTTTCAGTAGTTCCCGACAACAAACTTTCGGTTGCCAGCATAACAGAAATATTCCGTGACCACTACGAAGGTACCGAATTTGACATGACCGCAGGCAAAGCCGCCGGACCATGGGGAAATCCTACCCGTTACGAAAACAATCCCGATAAGGGTGATGCATTCAAATTGCAGGTTTACAGCCCCCGTGGCGCATGGGAACGGCCCATCTCAATTTATCGGTGTGCCATGTCGTGGATTAACCAGGCACGACAAAATATGCCCGATGCCCTTGCAGGTATTTCATGGATTGGGCTGGATCGGCCTTCTGCAAGTTGTCAAATGCCATTCTTTGTTGGAATTAAGAACCTTCCGAAATCGCTACAACAAGTAATCGTCAATAAATTTGATACCGATAGTGCTTGGTGGGCTTTTAACTTCGTGGCTAATTATGCCAATCTCAATTATTCATATATGATAGAGGATATTGCCGAGTTACAGCAGCAACTCGAAAAGGAGTCCTTTGATTTAGCATATAACATAAAACTCGATAAAGATATTACGGCTTTCTGTGAGAAAAATACCAAAAAAATAGTTCAAGCTTGGTGGGAATTATCGAGGTATCTCATTGTAAAGTACAACAATGGATGTATAACTACCGAGGGGGTGAAATCTCCCATAAAGAATAAGAATTACGGAAAAGCTTATGTTGAAGATGCTTTTATGCAAAAAATCGATTATCCCGACTGGTGGCTTCGTGATGTAGATTATTATAACGGACCGATCAGCTACGAGAGAAAAAAGAAGTAATTTTTGAAAAGCTTATACTGCATAGCCTAAACTTTAAAAATAAAAAAAATGAATGCATCATCATCTAAAAAAGAAATAACTCTCGACGACAGTGAATACAATTTACCGCCACAAGGGATTGAATTGGACAAAAGAAACAATCTGATTGAAAAATTCAGAAAATACATTGATACACAGAAGGAAAACTTTCTCGGTTATCAGGCAAATCAGGATATCGAATTTCGAACCGAGACCGCAGGGTTTCTCGATTATCACGTCAATAACATCGGCGATCCGTTTACTAATGGCAATTTTACCATTAACAGCAAGATAATGGAAAAGGCAGTTTTGGATTATTATGCCAAACTTTGGCATGCCAAACTGCGCAACGAAAATGATCCTCAAGATCCCGAGAGTTATTGGGGATATGTCTTGTCGATGGGCAGTTCCGAAGGAAACATATACGGGCTTTGGAATGCGCGGGATTACCTTGCAGGCCGTCAGCTACAGGTCGATTCCGATCCCAAAAAACTCGGTCGGACCAATTACCTTGAGCCGAAACTAACCGCAACGGATGCCGGTACAAATTCATACACTCCGGTGGCCTTTTTCTCCGAAGATGCACACTATTCGATCACCAAATTTATGCGGGTACTCGGAATCACCACATTTAGCGAAATGGGAGAAAAGTACTATCAAGGACAAAACCCACTTGAAGAAGATGGAGATTGGTCGAAAACCAAAGAAGTTCCTTCAAAAAGCGGAAGCGGTGGCCCCGGTTTCGTTGATGTGGAAAAACTGGCAACGCTCGTCCGGTTTTTTGCCGAAAAAGGTTATCCTATTCTTATAATATGCAACTTCGGCTCTACCTTTAAAGGTGCGTATGATGATGTTGAGGCTGTGCAAAACAAGTTAATGCCAATTTTTAAGGAATGTAAGCTGGTTAACAGAAAAGTGACGTACGAAGACAGTGAAGGAAATCAGCATGTGGATATACGCAACGGCTATTGGATTCATGTAGATGGTGCTCTTGGTGCTTCGTACATGCCGTTTGTAGAAATGGCATATAATCAGAAAAAAATAGCGGAACGAGGACCAAATTTCGATTTCAGGCTTCCGGAAGTCAATTCCATTGTAATGAGCGGTCATAAATGGCCGGGGGCACCTTGGCCTTGCGGTATTTTTATGACAAAGAGCAAATATCAATTATTTCCGCCCGATGATCCTGCATACATTGGCGCTCCCGACACCACTTTTTCCGGATCGCGCAACGGGTTCTCCGCAATAGTTATGTGGGACTTTTTGGCCAGAAACAGCTATGATCAACAGATTGATCGAGTTTTAAAATGCGAGCACATCGTTAAATATGCGGAAGATAAACTCAATAAATTGCAAAAAGAATATTATCCAAATCTCGATTTGTACATAGCCCGGACTCCTCTTGCGCTTACGGTCCGTTTTCGTAAGCCTAGCGATGATTTGGTGTTCAAGTATTCACTCTCTTGCGAAACACTCATGGTGGGTGAAGAAGAACGCCATTATGCCCATGTTTATGCCATGACTTTGGTCTCGGAAAAACTTATTGATGAATTCATCAACGATCTTCAAAAAGTAAATGCATTTATCGTAGCGGAACCCGATGGGGCAAATGCCGTAGTCCGGTTTAGGCACTCAAGCGGATGGAAATAAAATCCGATAGTGGATCGGGAAACCACTTAAAATGGGAAGATATCCGAAAGGTTACGAGTAAGAAAAATTAAAATTAAAAAAATGCAAGATTTAACAAAAAACGGAAAAAATAGTAGTAATGGGATGTCCTATTATTATTTCACACAAGTGGGGAACAATCTCTGCTTATTGGATAACGCCGGGTTGAAAATTATAAATCCGGTGGATAACAGTATTGTACTGAAACAGCCTGATGTGCCTAAAAGTAACAATTTAAGCAGCAATGGGATATCTATTCCCGGCTAGTTCGATATAATAACTGAAAAAGAGGAAGATTGATGTTTTGGTATAGGAAACTTTACAAAAGCATCACTTAGTTGCTATTACTTTGTATAAGCAGAAACTGTCTTTATACATAAGATAAACAGAGCGGTCGAAAAAGGAACAGGGGAAACAAGAAGATTAAATATGGGAGTTATGATTAAATTGATAAAAATGCCGATTACGGCAGCAGTAAATAGCGAAGAGGTTGCAGGCGTAACATTTACATATTCAACGGGGTTTGGACAGCTGACAAAAGCCGGTGCCATCGTTCAAAAAGGATCAACCGTTACGGCAAACGTTGACATTTTAATGAAAGTAGTGACCAACGAGCAAACGAGTAAATGGTACAATAAACATAAATCGACTTACACGCAAGAGCAACAATCGGAAATAGAATCGCATCTGAAAGAAGGAAATACATCAAGTGCCTGGTGGGCGATTTTTGCTTATGGCGTATCCGGAAATCACTCTTTGGATGAGTGGAAAAACGAATATACATTAAATGTGACTACGCAGGATGATTTGCAGACAGAGGTGGTAGAATCAATAAATAAATTGGAAGCGAAGAATGTAAAAGTATCGGGTAATATAGAAATTATCGGGTATAGCTACTTGCCAACCACGGCATATATTTTTGCACAGATGAGCACCCTGGTTTTTAACGATGGAACGCAAGTGCAAGTTATAAACGGTTCGGCTCCGGTAGCGGCAGATAAGTCGGGAGACATTTCCGATGTTAAAACAAAACCCGACCAAAAATTAAGCATTGTTCCGGTAGGGTAGCTATTCTGTTACACGTCTTAAAAAGTATCAGTGGCATATAAATTCTGTTGCTGATACTTTTTTGGTTAAAAGAGAAAAGTATCATTGAAAAGCAAAAAGTTTTGAACCAAACAAACTATCTCGTAGCTTGCTCTTTGTTGCCTAAGAGGTAAGTTTTGAAAGTTTACACAAATTAATTAACTTTGGTGTGCGGTGAAAGTGAAGTTGGATTGAGGTCGCTAATGCTCAGGCCGCCTCCGTTAGTACTGTGTTATTATAAAATGAAATACAACATCAAGTGAAGAATAAGATTAGGATTAGTTACCCATTGTTAATATTTGTTGTGACCTTTTATAGTTGTACGAAAAATGATTTTAATGTTTTTAAAAATGACAATTTTGAATATAGTTATAATTGTTTTTTCGACACATCTTTTTCATTTACTATTACTGATAGAGATACGATTACTATAAAACAAGAATACCATGGAAATAATCTTGACTTTAAATGTGAACTTACGAAAGAAGATAAGTATCAAATTAATAACTGGTTAAATGATATTGATTTCACTAAATTGAACATGCCTAATTTATCACATGATGTTTTAGATGGTGAAAGTTATAATTTTAATATTCATTGTCGAGATTTTTCTAAATCCATTACAGTGTGCGACAATAATGGACCGATAGAATTAAAACAACTCTCTGAAAACATGTTGAAATTTAAAAGAAAACTACAATCAAAAGCAACGAAAAAAAACACGGTAGGTAACAGTGGTTTTGCAAAATAGTGGGCTGGCGGTGTGCAAGTTCAACAAAAATAAATACCTTTGAGGTGCGTAAAAGCGCAGTGGGTTGTAGTCGGCTTATCCCAACGCTGCCTTCGGAGGTTGTAATCATAAAAAAACACGAAAATGAAACTTAAAATGATAATTTTTGGATTGATCTGCTTTTGGAGCAAAATATCCAATGGACAAGATTCCAACAATGTTATTTTCGACGAATTTTTAATTTCCGCCAATCGCACCGTACTTCAAGACAGGAACACCGAGGATCGATTTGGCTTTGGATTGGGCGTTTACCATTCTTTTCTGCCCGCGAAGAAGTTAAATATCGTTTTGGGATTAGAATATAACCGGACCGGTCAATTCAAGAAATCTATGTACGATGGGCATTTTGCGAATGCTGCAAACGTCACTTATAGCCTCAACTGCGTTTCAATCCCCTTGGGATTAAGGGCAAATATGGGCTCAAAGACAAAAATGTTCATCGAAATGGGCGGATTTGCTGATTTGGTTGTTTATTCAAATCGGACGGGGACCATGCATGAATTTATGCCGGTTA
>CAUVYH020000007.1:0-133078 GCA_963556065.3 Bacteroidales bacterium | reverse complement strand
CGGGCTTGTTTGTCGAAAGTGTAGTACCTGGTTTACCTTGCAAAACTCCTCAAGCACCCGGTTTGCTGAATAATCAATCAGCAGGTGCTCCGACTCGCTGTTTATTTCGCCATAGCAATCTATTGCCTTTAAGGTTTCGGGACTAAAACGCAACGATTGGAGAATCCCTTTATAAAAAAGGTTCTTTCCCTCATTGAAGGCTAATTGATGATCGATGTTTTTCTGGAAGTTGTTCATAATTGATTGGCACAGACATTTAAAAATTTTTATATTTTAAAAATATCTACTTTGTAAAGTTTGATTTTTTCTTTTAGATAAAAAAAATAAAGAACAATGGCTGACTTTGACTATAGCTGTTTTTTTGATAAATAAGACGAACATCTTAATCCTATCTTTTGCTTTATGGATGTTCAATTACTATGATTTACTCTTTGCGTCTTAAATTTCTTACTATTATTCTCTTCATTGAGCTCGATCAACTCTGTTGAAATTAAAGGCAATAGACATTCAGCTAGTTCAAACATGCTTGTAGAAAATAAAGTTGGCATATTGTATTCGTCAATTTCATAATTAGTTTTTGCATTTTCAATATTCTGTTTGATTTTAAATATTGCAGTTTTTGGATTAACTCCACCTTTAATTTTAGTATTTAACCATCCTTTGAAATTGCCAACTGATTTTTAAATAATTTTCGGGCATCTTAAAATCAGGAATGCTTGAACAATATGCATAATACAACCAGACTTCAAAACATGGATTACTAATTATCAAATGAAAATTATTAGAATCACATTTGGGTTTTAATTTCTATCAATTCGTCAATAAAATGATCTACATCGGAAATAAGACATATTTTATCTGGTTCATCAATATTCTCAGCTTGACTTGATTTTAACTGAGCTTTTTTATATTCTGCTATCTCAAACATACCTTTGGGCGAAAGTTTAAGAGGGTCAGCTATGAATTTGATTTAATACGTTTAAATCTGTCATGATTTGAAATAATTTTAAAATAATCTTTTTCTCGCACCTCCCCACCTGAAATAATTAAGAAAAATACTTTTGCTTCTTTTCAAGGCTCGGTTTTTGAAAAATTGAATCTGATATTGAAATTACGGGTTGTTTATTAGTAGAATTCGTATTGATTTTACTTGGCTTTTTGGTTGAAGTACTCTTTCTCTACTCCCCTTACTATATGATTTTTGATTTTCTGTCATGACACATTAAAATCTCCAATTTCAGGAATAGCTCCAAAGCGACCATCCAAATAGCCGTTCTCTAAATTGATTGTATTATGTATTTTAAAATCATTAATTGAATACATTTTAGAACTTCCATTTTCCATTTCTGTTAACCAAATTTCATCTGGACGGAGTAATTCTTGTTGGTTAATTAGCTTTGTAGTATGTGTTGTGAAAATTAATTGACCTTTTGAATTACTATTTGCAAAATATTGCAACAATGAAAACATAAGATTTGGGTGAATACTATTGTCAATTTCGTCAATAAATACCACTTTTTGATTTTTAACAGCATTAAAAAAGGCTGGTATCAAAATCAATAGTCTCACAGTTCCATCGGATTGGGCAGAGATTTTCATGTCTTTATGATAGTTTGAAATGCCAGCCTGATCAAATAAAATTTCTTGTACCGTTTTGATGCCTTTTTTCATTGAAACAGAAAAAATATTTCTATTATTTTCAATTCTGGTAAAACCCATGTTAGGTTTTAATGATTCATTATTCAAAATTTGTTGAATACCTGTTGAGTTTTTATTATCAGACATCCAAACATCAAGAGGAGTATCAGCAACCTTAATTGAATTTATGCCAGCTCCAATATTGTCAAACACTTCATTTGTAAATTTTAATAAATCAGGTTTTTTAGCCATCAAATCAATTAACATTGGTAATGTGCCATATATTGGCACAATATCTACTTTATTTTGAAACCAATCAAATGCTTTATTGATTTCAGGATTTTGTAATACAGGATATTTCTGATTTAAAGGAAGAATTGAAGAAAATGGGTTTAACTTTAATAATTGAGATGCAGAATCTTTGTTTTGTAAACTATCAGATATGATTTCATTTCCTGATCTTTTGAATAATAGCTTGTTACTGGTTTTCCCAAGACCAGATAAATGTAATGATTCATTAATGCTTTTTTTATCAATATCAATATTATATATGAAATACCTTTCTTTATTATAAAATTCAATTTCAAAACTTATTTTTAATTGATTGTTAGAAACTAACTGAAAATAATAATCATCCAAATCAATGTTTTTTAAAAAAATTTCATTTGTTATTAACGATTTTAAAAAGGATATTGCTTTTATGAAATTTGACTTACCGGAACCATTTGGCCCAAATATAGCAGCTTGTTTTAATAAAGGGACTTTCATATCTGAATAGATATGATTTGGAAAAGAAATTCGTTTTGGATTAGGGAACATATCGAACACTGTTTCTTCATAAAAAGAAAGGAAGTTCTTGATTTTTAATCTTAATAACATGTTATTCTTTATTAGTTATGTCGCAAAGATATAAATAATTTTCTTTCCGTGAAATATTCACGGAAAGAAAACAATAAAAACATAAAATTGTTTAGTGAGTTACACTGTAAAAAATTGCTCGGAACTTCTTCTATGGAATGCAAATTAACGACAAACGAAATCAGTGATTTTATTAAAACCGTGCTAATTTGTGATGTTTAATCGCACAAAATATCTTTTTCTACAATGGTGTTTAAAATACTTCGCATCAAATCTTTGGCTTGTTTCAGGCTGATTTTCTCTTGCTCAAGGTTTTCGGGCAAACCTCCATCCTGAAGGAAATTCGCCAAAATTTCAACTATAGATCAGTTTGGTGAAAATATGATATAAAATATTGATATTCCGTAAAATACATAAAATGCTTCTTTTTCTTTCGCAAATAATCATTTTATTTCTAGCACTATCCTTTGGGCTAAGTGTGATTTTGGAATAAAGAGGTGGTTTTGGTTCGATTTTTTTTCCATCAAAATCTATTGCCTTACAATGACACTTTTTTAATTAAATTTATAATTGAAGTGTTATTATATATATTATTGATCATCTATGATTTAACGATTTGTTTTTATTCTGTTTATCTTTTCATCAGTTCCAGCAATTTGGTGGTTGTGTTCCAGTTCCGGATGGTCATCTCTTGATAAACCGGCATGGTGATGATTTTTTTCAGGTAACTTTGTCCCAGCTTATCCGCCCGGCGGGAAAAATAAAGAACTCCATCCCCTGATAAGGCCGTATCAACGCCCGCTCTCACGGTTACAAACCCGATTGCTTTGGTGGGAGTGAGCGGGGCTTTCAGAAAAATAACGTCATATTTAAACTCATCGGGCTTCGATCCAAAATCGGCTGGAGCGTTTTTTATGATCGCTTCAAGCTGATTAAAAGCGACCAAAACTATTTTCGACTGATAGTTGAACCGATTTGATAATTCCGTTTCGATGTTTGTGGTAAGCTTGGTTAAATCGGGTTCTTTGGATTTGAACAACACGTTACCGCTTTGAATGTAAGTAACAACGTCGGTAAAACCAAGGGCTTCGAAACCGGCTTTTAAATCAGCCATTTTAATGACGTTGTTTCCGCCGACATTAATGCCCCGTAATAATGCAAGATATTGGTTCTGAATCATAAATATTAACTGCTTGTTTTTAATAAAAACCATAACATCCAGATAAAAACGCCTAGAATGATGATGAAAAAAGGGGTTTCAACGATTAACAGCCGGCTTCGGGATTTTTTGTACTCCGACCGAATCTTAAGAATTGCCTTAGCCTTTTCCTCCGGAGAGATGTCTTTCATCTTCGATTCGTGATAATGGGAGGATAGGGGTTTAAACATGACCGATTGCAACCGCTCTTTTTTTGTCTTATGGGATTGAAGCATCTCCCTGTTTTCACGGATACGGTTGATCATATCCAATACGTGACCTGCAAACATCTGTTCTCTTTCTTTAAGTTAAAATCCCCAAACCAAAATTCGGCTTTTTTTATTGCCTTGCGACATCTCTATTGCTTTGATAATCGGTGTCTTATGATAGTTTAACGAATTAAGTAGTGGCTTTAAATGATCACTTTTTGAAACCAGCGTGGAAAAATACCGGAATTGATCTTTGCATTCCACACTTTCGGCAATCATTTTTTGAATAAAGGCCATTTCTCCGCCTTTACAAACCAATTCGGCATATTGGCCGCCAAAGTTCAGTGCAGGCTTCACTGATTTATCATTTTTTAAATTGCTTACTTTGCGTTGGTTTGCACTCCGGGCTTCGTCTTCGGAACGGAAAAATGGGGGATTGCAGATGCAAAAATCAAAGCGGTCGTCGGGACGGAGGATTCCACTGAAAATGGAATCTGCCGACTTTTGTCGCCTGAGTTCCACCAATCCCGCCAATTGGGGATTCCCTTCGATTATTTTTGTGGCGGAGACCAGCGCTTCCGCATCAATATCGGTACCCGTAAATAGCCAACCGTATTCGCAAATGCCGATAATCGGATAAATGCAGTTTGCGCCCACACCGAGATCCAGCACCGAAACACTTTTGCCGGTTGGAATGGTGCCGCCGTTGGTTTCTGCCAGCAAATCGGCCATATAATGGATATAATCGGCTCTTCCGGGAATGGGCGGACAAAGGTAGTTCTTGGGGATATTCCAGAAATTGATTCCATATTGAGCTTTTAGCAATGCCCGGTTCAACCATTTAATCGCAACGGGGTTAGCAAAATCGATGGTTTTTGTTTTATACTCATTCACAAATACATATTGAGCGAGATCGGGGCAAACTTTAGTGAGCGTTTCAAAATCGTAATGACCCTGATGCTTGTTGCGAGGATGCAGTGTGGCTTTTTCAGGAGCCTTTCTGACTTTTGGTGATGGAGTCCATTTATCTTTCATTCGGTTGTTTTTGTTTGTGAATATACAGATTCAGCAATTTTTGCACTGATTTTAATAAAAGCATGCTCGCTTAAGTCGGTTGAGTTGGTGAGCAACAGCATGGGAACCGGCTGTTTATCATGAGAATAAGGGGGCTGAGTATATGGGAACGGATAGGTTTGAAATCCGAGCTTCTGATAAAAAAGAATTCTCCGTTTTGCCAGATCGTCAAAGGGAAGTTCACACTCAAGGACTACGGTTTTATTCTTTGAAAAATTTTGCAATATCTCGTTCCCGATCCCCATGTTCCGTTTATGAGGAACAACAGCAAAATGTTCGATATAGAAAAACGAGTCTAAATTCCAGTAATTGAACAGTCCCGAAAACTCCTGGTTGATATCGACGGTGTTTAGCGAAAGCATAGGGTTACTGGCCATTGAAATAAGAGCCGGCTCCGGTCTCCGCTCAGCTTCGGGAAATGCCGATTGATAGAGCTGGTAGAAATTCACCCATTTTAACCCCGAAGGTTTTATGGGATTCAAAATTGGTTGGTTACTGTTCATAGTTGTTGTAATGTGTGAATTTTTCGGATTGCTTTCGGACTTTTAACCGCAGGTGGTCGTTTTCCGGATAACCGACTGAAATAAGCAATCCAATACTTCTTTTATCGGGGATATTCAACAGCTTTTTGATGGGTTTTTCGTTAAACCAGCCGATCATGCAAGTACCGATGCCCAATTCCGTGGCTTGCAAACAAAAGTGTTCGGCAGCAATGCCCACGTCAATCAACGGGAACTCGATCTTCTTAAGAATAGTTCCCACTTGCGAGGAAATATTGGCCTTTTCCATCACTATTACCACCATTACCGGAGCATTCAGGGTGAATTTGTTGAACTTATCGAGCAAGCCAAAGGTTTCGCCGGCAACTTTATTCTTGAGCTCCTGATCATCAATTACGATAAAGGTATAGGGTTGGGCGTTACAGGCTGAAGGAGCCATGCGAGCTGCTTCCACGCAAAGATCCAAATCTTCACGGGAAATGGGAGCGGAACTGTATTTCCGGGTACTTTGCCGTTGATTTACTAATTCTATAAATTTCATTTTTTCAATATTTTTTTTAACCGCAGAGGTCGCGGAGATTATTCTGTTTACCTTACCGCAGAGTGTTCTTTTTTATTTTGTTTTTTATCGCAAAGTACGTGGCTTTTTTATTTTTGTTATCTTACCGCAGAGCGTTTTTTTAATGTTTCTTTGCTTTCACAGCGGTTCGGCTCTCTCCACTTTCACGGCGTCCTTTGCGGTTAAGTCATTATTTATAAACCATTTACTATTCTTTTTATTCCGTCAACGACACGAAGTTCGTTGAAATTAATTAATAATCCAAGTTTGCAGTCTGAAAGTTTCAAATATGTAATCACTTGTGCTGTATGAATATCGGTTAATGATTCAACGGATTTTATTTCAATAATCACCTTGTCGTTTACTAGTAAATCAAGTCGGTATCCAATGTCCAATTTTACATCAGAATAAATCAAAGGTATCGGCTTTTGCATTTCTACTTTTAATCCTCTTTTTTGCAATTCATAATTAAGGCATTCCTGATATGCATTTTCAAGCAATCCAGGTCCCAGTATTTTATGGACTTTTATAGCGCAACCGATAATTTTTTCTGATATTTCATTTTCTGTCATTCCTATCGATTTTTTTAACCGCAGAGACCGCGGAGTATTTTTTTTGTTTCGTTTTTTACCAGAGGTGCAGAGTTTATTTATTGTTCCGATTATTAAACCACAGAGATCTCGGAGGTTTATTAGTAATTCTTTGCGTTCTCAGCGGTTCGGTTCTCTCCACTTTCTCCGCGTCCTTTGCGGTTAAGTTTTTTTTGTTGTTATAATCTTTTTTGAAGCTCTTTTTCCAGTTCTTCGTAGCCAGGTTTTCCCAAAAGTGCAAACATGTTCCGTTTGTAATCTTCCACGCCGGGCTGATCGAATGGATTTACATTAATCATATAGCCGCTGATGGCACAGGCAAATTCGTAGAAATAGATCAGCTGGCCGATATAATATGCCGACAGTTGAGGAATGGTCAGGTGCATTACCGGAACTCCGCCGTCAACATGAGCCAAGGTTGTTCCCAGAAAAGCCTTGTGGTTAATCTGGTGAATGGATTTGTCCGTCAGAAAGTTAAGGCCGTCGAGATTTTCCGGATCATTGGGAATTTCTACTTTTGTACCGGCATTTTCAACCCATAGCATGGTTTCGAACAGATGACGTTCGCCTTGTTGGATATACTGGCCCATGGAGTGTAAATCGGAACTGAAGGTAACGCTGGCGGGGAAAATACCCTTGTGCTCTTTCCCTTCGCTTTCGCCATAAAGCTGTTTCCACCACTCCGAAAAATAGACCAATGTGGGTTGATAATTTGCCAGAATTTCGGTGTTGAATCCTTTTTTGTAAAGCAAATTGCGCACCACGGCATATTGCAGGGCGATATTATCGTCAACCTTGGGATTCAGGCATAACTCACGCATGTCTTGTGCTCCTTTAACCAATGCGTCAATATCGAAACCGGCAGCAGCAATGGGTAACAAGCCCACAGGAGTGAGCACAGAAAAACGACCGCCTACATTATCGGGGATGATAAAAGTAGAAAATCCTTCTGATTTTGCAAGTTTCAGCAATGCGCCTTTCGACTCGTCGGTGATAGCTACAATTCGCGAAGCGGCTGCTTTTTTACCATATTTCCGTTCGCAGTGCGATTTTAAGATTCTGAACGCCAAGGCAGGCTCGGTCGTTGTCCCGGATTTTGAAATTACCACTACGCTGTAATCTTTCCGATCAAGCAATTGCAATAAATCGGCAAGGTAATCTTCGCTGATGTTGTGGCCCGCATAAATAATGAGTGGTCGCTTCTTCGTGTCCTGAAGATAGATCAGACTGTTGCCAAGTGCTTCAATTACGGCTCTGGCACCCAAATATGATCCCCCGATCCCAGTAACGACAATGATTTCAGAAACGGAAGCAAGTTTATGGGCACACTCCTTGATTTTTTGCAAGAAATCGGAAGTCAGTTCAACGGGCAAATCCAACCAACCCAGAAAATCATTGCCTTTTCCTGTTCCGGAAATCAGTAATTGATGTGCTTTTAACGCACATTCGCTCATTTGTTTATACTCTTGTTGAGTGTAAAAATTTTTAGTGTTTTGCGTGTTTATTTTAATCATAACCGATATTTTTCACGAAGTTACATGAATTTCAGAAAAGTTAGTTGCAATTTTATATAAAAATAGCGCTCAAAGAAATTTATTGTTTCATTGATTCTATGTTCAAAGGTTTTAGATGGTTTATTTTCAATGTAGATGCTGCATGTCTGGAATCGTAAGGTAAAGCGTGGTTCCAGCTCCCTCTTTGCTTTTTGCCCAAATTTCGCCCTGATGACATTGGACAAATTCTTTGCATAGAACAAGGCCCAATCCCGAACTTGGTTCCCCATTTGTTCCTTTGCGTTTTGTTTGTTTGTCTAAGCTGAATAGACTGTCTAATATTTCTTCACTCATTCCAATTCCATTATCCGCTATTTGAATTTCGGTGTCGCTGTCTTTTTTGCGGGCTGTAATTACTATTTTCCCTCCTGTCGGCGTGAATTTAAGTGCATTCGACACCAAATTTCTTACCACAGAAGACAACATGTGTTCATCGGCAACAATAGGGACATTTTCCGGGTTTACAATCAGTGAAATTTTCTTAGTGTTAGCATATTCTATTAATGGTTGAATGCCATTATAAATTATGGTTTGTGTGCTTAAAGGTTTTGGAAAGAACGAAATGTGTCCTCGCTTCATACAGGCCCATTCTAAAAGGTTTTCGAGCAGGCTGTATAAATTTGTGGCCGAACTTTTCATCGATTCTACAAAACTTCTGATTTCTTGTTGTGATAGGCTCGAAAATTCATCGGACATGATTTGAGTGAGCCCCAAAAAACTATTAAACGGGCTACGAAGGTCGTGAGCAATAATTGAAAAAAACTTGTCCTTTTCGGCATTTATCATCGATAATTCGGTGTTTTTATTTTTAATATCCTCTTCAAATTTCTTTCGGTCGGTAATATCCACAATAAAACCTTCCAATGCTTCGATGTTTCCGTTTTTGTCATAAATGGGTAATCCTTGTTCCCAAACCCATTTTATTTTGTTGTCGGCAGTAATTATTTCGTATTCGGCACGGACATAGTCATGGTTTTCAACTCCATCAGACCATTTTTTCCAAAGAAAATCATGATATTTGGGAAGTATGATCTCATTAAAACTAATTACGTTGTTTCCAATAAGTTGTTCTTTATGATAGCCGGTTAGTGCATAACATTGGCCTGAAACAAACAACATCGTCCAGTTTTTATCAAATTTGCATCGATAAGCCATGCCCGGTAGATTCGACAATAATACCGATTTATTACGTTCACTTTCGTAGAGTGCATCATTTCTCTTTTTTTGATTTGTGATATCTCTGACAACGAATATTAACTGCTTTGGTTTGCCGTGTTTATCCGTGACTATTTTCCCGTTTACATCGACCCAAATTATGGATTTGTCTTTTTTTATTGCTCTATATGTTCTAGGCTCCCAGATGTTTTGTTTCAACAATAAATCAATGTCGGCTTTTAGCTGTTCACTGTCGTTGGGATGGATAAAATCATAGATTGTATTTTTTATCGAAGGATTAAATTGAGTGTATTCGAACATTGTAATGGCTGCAGGGGAAACTTTGATTATTTCTCCGGACAAATCGGTGATAGTGATGTTTTCCGGAGAAGAGTCAATCATTGCTTGGTATAAGGCTTCTTTTTCAATAAGTTTTTTCTTGGATAAGTTTATTTTCTGAAGAAGCTTTTTTAATTGGATATTTTGATGCGTTTTCTCGGATAGTTCATTGGCAAAGGCAAAAAGGAGATTATACATTTTTTGAGATTGAGTTTCTGATATTTCATTACTTATAATTTTCACAATACGGTTTAATTCTATATCCGAAATATTTATTTCCGATGCCAACTGTTTAATCGTTTTTTCGGATAAATTACCGCTTTTTGTCTCGTCGATAAGCCGACTGTCAATATTATTTTCTGTTTCATCTTCAAATAAGTCCCGAATTTTATCTTTTAACCTAACAGAGATGTCGGTATTAGCAGCATTGGAATTGCTCTGTGGAATTTCAATGTTGTGCTCATGAATCTCTTTTTGGGGATTATCTATAGCCTTATTTGTATTCATAAAACTTTCAGGATCAGTTATATCAATATATATATCATCAGTATTTGTTGAAGTAATATTGTTGGCTTTGTCAAACAGGTATTCTAACTGTTTTAATCTTTCTATACTGATTAAATCAGTAATCTTAATTTTTGATAATTCATTATAATCTAGCATAACAATTGGAATTATCCAGATATTTGTTAATTTATTTAATAGAACTGTGTCTTTTGTAATACAATGATTTACTGCTATTTGTGATAACGTCGCTGTATTACTTGCTGAAAAATGTAAATAATTCTCCAAATATATAAAAAAAATCTATAATATGTACATTAAATTTATTATTTGTAAAAAATAATTTTTGTTTCTTGTGATTTTTACAATTATTGATTTTTTATCTTTTGTTTTATCTTTTTTTTGAAACAATTGGTTAAATTTTAATTTATGTATCAAAAAGAAAATATGTTGTTGCTTAGAAATGATTAAGCCTTGAGTTTCATTTTTCCAAAACTTAAAGGTTGCTTGATGATGATATTTTCAATACTTTTGTGTTTTAAATAGGAATTATGATTACAACGGCTTCTATTATAGGCACTGGAAATGTCGCTGCGCATTTGGCTGCTTTGCTGAATTGTGCGGGAGTGCATATTGATATGGTTGTAGGTAGGGATATTACCCGCGCCAGATTGCTAGCCAATAGCGTAGAGGCTGTAGCTTTCGATAATTTGAGAAACTGTGTTTTCAATTCACAATTACTCATTATTTCGGTTAGCGACGACGCTTATTCAGAAGTGATTTCTCAACTGCCCCAACCCATAACTCCTATTGTTGTTCACACTTCTGGATCGGTAGCGATGAATATTTTTGAATCGAAAGTTCAAAATTTTGGTGTCTTTTATCCCTTGCAGACTTTTTCTACAGAAAAACAAGTCTCATTAAATCATGTGCCTGTGTGTTTGGAAGCCTCTTCGGACAATGTCTATGCAGAGTTGGAAGCATTAGCGATACGGCTGTCTTCAGATGTTTATAAAATCAATTCATATCAGCGGCAACAAATTCATATTGCTGCGGTTTTCGGATGTAATTTTGTGAATTTTTTATACTGTAGCGCTAAAGAATTGCTCCAAAAAAGCAATCTTCCATTCGAATTGCTGCACCCGTTGATATTGGAAACTGCTCGAAAAGCAATAGAAGTGGGACCCGAAAATGCACAAACGGGTCCTGCAAAAAGAGGAGATGTAAACATCATAGATAAGCACCATTTGCTAATTGATGATCCCGAATTAAAAGCACTTTATTTGTTATTATCAAATCAAATTTTAAATAAATACGATTCATGATTAATTATAAGGAAACATTAAAAGACATTACGACCTTGATGTTTGATTTTGATGGTGTTTTAACCGATGGTAAAGTACTCGTTTTGCCTGATGGAGAACAGCTCCGCATGTCTAATGTTCGGGATGGGTATGCTTTGCAATTGGCAATAAAGAAGGGACTTAATATTGTGATCATCACCGGAGGCAAATCGGAATCAATGGCTAAACGTTTTGAAGCACTTGGAATTACAGATGTTTTTTTGGGTGTGCCAAATAAGATGGAAGTGTTTGAAAGCTATTTGAAAGAACATCTTTTAACGCCAAAAGAAGTGCTTTATATGGGGGATGATATTCCGGATTATTATGTTATGAAAAAATCTCGCATTGCAGCTTGTCCGGCAAATGCATGTTCCGAAATAAAAAATATTTCGCATTATATTTCGCATTATAATGGAGGCGAAGGTTGCGTGAGAGACATTATCGAACAAGTGTTGAAAGTAAATGGAAAGTGGTTCGATAAAGATGCCCATGAATGGTAGAGTCAGTTGAAAGTTTATAAAGTTTATAAAGTTCATAAAGTCTATAAAGTTCATAAGCGCTCTTTTCACTTTTCACGTTCTTATTTCTTACTTCATAATTCTTCAACTCAGCCTTCGACTTCGCTCAGTCTTCGTTCTTCTTTAGACTCGCATTGCGTTCTTTTTCCCGAGAAAACAGTCCGCCAGCTGGCGGATCATTTTTTCCCGAGGATGCACGAAAAATTACAAAAATCATAGATTTTTTATTTTTCGGCACACGTTTCACGAATTGTCTTTTCACGTTCTTACTTCATAATTCAATATTCATAATTCTAAAAAAAATGAAATCAAAAATTTTATCGTATTATCGTTTGTTAAGAGGGACTAATCTGATTTTTATCATGCTCATCATGTACATTATCCGCTATTTTTTGATTGTTCCATGGATGAGAGTGTGCAATGATTTTCCGTTCTTTTCGGATAGTCTTTTTCATTTGCTTGTAATTGCAACCGTGTTTATTGCGGCTGCCGGGTACGTAATCAACGACTATTTTGATCAAGTGATCGATGGAATCAACAAGTCGTCAAAACAGATTGTAGGCGTTAAAATTTCGGCTCGTGTGGCAAATCTGCTATTTTGGATTTTATCAATAGCCGGCTCTGTTATCGGTATCTTTGTTTCTTTTAAAATCGGACATGTCAATTTAGGTTCCATTTTTATTGTTGCCTCATTTATGGTGTACTATTACTCTCTGAAGTACAAAAGGTTGTTGTTGTGGGGAAACATTGTTGTTGCGTTCCTCAGTGCCTTGGTTGTTCTTTTGCCTTGGTTGTTTGAGTTTTTTGCACTATTGTCGAAACCCGAAGATTTTATCACCCACATAAGTTGTTTGGCAATTATCAGAAAAGTAACGTTTCTTTTTGTGGGCTTTTCTTTTGTTACAACTTTAGTTCGTGAGTGGGTTAAAGATTTGGAAGATCGGGTGGGTGACGAGTTCGGTGGAAAAAAAACACTTCCTGTTCGGTTTGGTGTTAAAAAAACGAAGTTGGTTACAAATGCTGCAATTGTGCTTTTTATATTGGGGTTAGCAATCGCACAGTGGCAGTTAATCGTATATAATTATCAGTATGTGGCTTATTACAGCATGATTACGGTTTCGCTACCGTTAATATATATGATGGCTAAGCTGATAAGAGCTCAAACGCCGGATGATTATCATTTTATCTCTTCGATTTTAAAAATCGTGATGTTTTTTGGTATTTTAACCTTGGTAATATCATACATAATCATCTTTAAGTTTCAATATTAATGTATCGCAATTTTCCTTTTAATCTTGTTTTAGCTTCCGCTTCACCGCGCAGGAAAGAGTTGCTCGAGCAACTTGGTTTTTTGTTTAATGTAGAGGTGAAACCGGTAGATGAAACTCCATTACCTATGCAAGCGCCCGAAGAAGTTGCGAAACAAATTGCAACTCAAAAAATGGATGCGTTCAGTATTAACGATTACCCTGCAAATACCATCATTATCACAGCCGACACGGTAGTCGCAATCGATGGGCTAATTCTTGGAAAGCCGTTGTCTCATTTCGATGCTACTCGGATGCTCAAGTCGTTATCGGGGCGTGAACATGAAGTGATTACGGGAGTTTGCTTGAAAAGCACATCAAAATTCATCTCTTTTTATGAAGTCACGAAGGTGTGTTTTTCAGAGCTTTCGGATGCGGATATTGAGTTTTATATTGATGAATACCAGCCGTTTGACAAAGCGGGTTCGTATGGTATTCAGGAGTGGATCGGACTGGGGTTTATATCAGCGATTCACGGCTCTTATACAAATGTTGTCGGTTTGCCTACCGAGTCAATTCGTAAAGCATTGCTAACATTTGTCGAAGACTTTTAAAAGAATAATCATGCCGGAAAAAGTTCAAGAGTCGTACATTAGTATTATGAGCAACAGGGTGAAACAGTTTGGAGGAATTAATCTGGCTCAGGGATTGCCCGGTTTTGAACCTCCTGATCAACTGGTTTCCTGTTTACAAGAGGTAGCGCTATTGCCGGTTCATCAATATTCGCCTGCAACGGGAAATTTTGCTTTGGTGGAACGGATTAAAAACGAGTATCGCAATCGACTCGATTTAACGGCGTTTAAACTATTGATGACATGTGGAGCTACGGAAGCTATTTCACTGATTTTTAATTATTTGCATTTGTTGATTAATGGCTCTTATTCTGTCATGGCTTTTAACCCGGCTTACGAAAGCTATCGGAGGTTGCCCGAGCTGTATCGTGTACCGTTTATCCCTTTTGGAAATCTTGATGATACGATCGTCGATTTTGATCTTTTAGAAAAGAGGATTGTTGAAAACCATGTGAAAATATTTTTCATCTCTTCGCCCGGAAATCCTCATGGTCGAACCTTTTCTTCAGCTGATATCCACAGATTATTGGAATTGTCGCTAAAACACCGCTTTTTCCTAATTGTCGATGATGTTTATTCCGAGCTTTATTTTGGCAAACCATCTGTATTTCCTTTGCAGAATTTTCATCCCTACTGCTTTTTGGTGAACAGCTTTTCCAAACGCTTCTCTATTACAGGCTGGAGAGTGGGTTTCTTATATTCGCACGAATCTCATTTTTCGGCCATCAAAAATCTTCATGATTATACGGGGTTATGTGTGCCTTCGGTACTTCAGGAAGCATTGGAGAAATTTTTGTCTGTTCCCGAAGCAGGCAATATATATTTATCATTGCTAAGAAATAATATTGTAGAAGGTTTTAATTACTTTAAAGCCGGGTTGCAAGCCCTTAATTTTTATATTCCACCGATTGATGGGGGATATTTTTTGTGGACTCGTTTGCCTAAGCCATTAATAAGTGGAGTGGAATTTGCCGAAGAATTGTATCTGCAGAAAAAAGTAGCGGTAGTTCCGGGTATTCATTTCTCCGACGATGCTCAACCGTGGATTCGCATAAACATTGCCCGTTCACACCATGAACTGAGTTTGGCGTTAAAAGGAATAACACTATTTATCAAAAGTAAACAATAATATCAAATTCATTGTTTATATAATCGAATGAGGCTTAACATTATCTTAATATAACAACAATATTTAGTTAACTTATCACAGACAGGGGCTTCGTAAATTTGCGGTGAAATAAACTAAAAATCATACTCATGTTTGGATTAGACTTAGGATTGTCAATTTTGCTTATACTTTGCATTGTGGCTGTGGGAACTTTCGAATTTATCAATGGTTTTCACGATACGGCGAATGCTGTGGCCACGGTAATTTATACCCGATCGTTAAAGCCTCATACGGCTGTGATATGGTCGGGTGTGTGGAATTTTATAGGAGTAAATATTGGTGGCATTGCTGTAGCTATTGGTATTATTAATTTATTGCCCATGGAGGCACTTGTCGATCAGAATGTATATCACAATGTTGCGATGATTCTAGCATTGCTTATTACGGCAATTATTTGGAATTTAGCCACTTGGTATTTCGGTATTCCTTGTTCAAGTTCACACACGTTAATCGGATCCATTTTTGGAGTGGGAATAGCATTCATGTTTATCAATCCCGACGGCAATGTGGCGCTGAATTGGAAAAAAGTTATCGATGCAGGGCTTTCTCTTTTAGTGTCTCCGGTGTTTGGATTGGGATTATCCCTTTTGTTAATGTTGCTTTTTAAGAAACTGGTTAAAAAGAAAAAGTTTTTTTTACCTGCAGATCCGGAAAAAAAGCCGCCGTTTTGGATTCGCGGGGTATTGGTGCTCACGTGTACTAGCGTTAGCTATTCTCATGGTTCTAACGATGGTCAGAAAGGAGTGGGGCTGCTAATGATTATTCTAATTAGTATTTTACCGGCTAAATTTGCACTCGATTCGAGTAAGAATCAAACCAATATGATTGGAAATACAAGAGTGATAAGTACATATATAAATAAAGTGGATACAACCAAAATCGATACAAAACATTTGGCTATAGTAAACTCTGTAAAAAGTGATTTGAGTGAAATTAATCAAATAATAGAAGCATCCGATGTTTCTTCGGAAATAGATGAAGCTAAGCGTTTTCAGGTGCGCACCGATATTATTACCATCAGCCGCTCTGTGGAAAAGCTGGTGAATGATGAAACATTTGCGAAAACATCAAATTTATCATCTAAAGAACTGTCTCACATGAAATCGAATATTAAAGAGCTTCGATCGTTCACGAGAGTTTGCACCATGGTGGGTAATTTTGTTCATATCTGTTTCGTTAGGTTTGGGGACAATGATTGGCTGGAAGCGAATTGTGACGACAATCGGGGAGAAAATTGGGAAACAACATCTTTCGTATGCTCAGGGTGCGAGTGCCGAAATTGTGGCGGCAAGCACAATCACAGCTTCTACGTTGTTAGGCCTACCGGTGAGCACCACTCATGTGCTTTCTTCCGGAGTTGCGGGAAGTATGATGGCAGAAGGCGGTGTTAAAAATCTTCAGATGGGTACTATAAAAAATATAGCCATTGCTTGGATTGTAACTATTCCGGTTACTGTAATATTATCATGCGGATTGTTTCTGTTGTTTCGTCTGTTTGTAATTTGATACTCGGCTTATTTTGTTGGAAAAAGCTTCATCTTGTTTTTAGATGAAGCTTTTTTTTATTTCTGATGTAGAGTAATCAATAAGGGGAGGGGGTGTAACAACGAATTTGTAAGCCGGATTCTGTATCATGCCGAAGCGTGATGTCTGTCATTTATCTAGGATGCATGTTGCCATGCACCTCGAACGACCTACCCTCCGGGATCGGGCGAGCAGCCCTCAAGCCCCCGGTTTATTTGGTCTTTCAATCCATGAGGTTTACCCATTAACTTAGTCTCCCAAATTAATCGTGAGCTCTTACCTCGCGTTTTCACCCTTACCACACCAAGGCGTGGCGGTTATTTTCTGTGGCACTTGCTGTAGCTGCAACCTCCCCGTTTACAGCCCCTTCCCGTTAGGAAGCATGGTGCTCTGAATTGCCCGGACTTTCCTCTCTCTTCGTTACCGAAAACAGCGACAGACCCATCCGTTGTTACAATTGCAAAGGTACGATTTTTTTGTGAAATTTAAGGCAATTATTGAACAGTACGCAGATGCTTCGGCGTTGCTCATTTCGGCAGGCTCAATGCATCGCCGCACAAGTGACACTGATTGAGAGGATTTTCGCATATCTAAGCAAGTGATCAGATGACTCCAAGTCATCTGATCACTACTATTACGATCGACAACCGAAAGCCGACGGAGCCAAATATCTTTCCTTTGCGTGAGGGATAGAAGAGGAAAGCCCGCAGGAGCATAGCGACGAGGACTTGGAACAAAAAGCCCGACCTCGTCTTGTGTTTTTGCAAGTGATCTGATGACCTCAAGTCATCTGATCACTACTTTGAAAAAGTTACAACGAGACGAGGACACGCCCAAAAAATGTAATAAAATCAAAGATTTTGATAATTCGGCACTTTAAGCACTTTAAAACCTTTATGGACTTTCGCCTTTACAGACTTTTTTACTCTTTTATCCAGACTTCGGTTGCCCCGGAACCGTATTTTGACGTAGGTGCATCAAAATAATGCAGCGATGGGTATTGTTTCAGAATTTTTATAATTTCGCTTTTCAACCGTCCGATGCCTACGCCATGAATAAAGATGATTTTTTGAAGTTTTATGCGCATAGCCTCTTCCAAGTACTTGTTGAAGGTCGAAGTTTGAATGGTTAGCATTTGAACGGAATCCACTTCCGATGGATCGTCCACCAGTGCCTCAATATGTAAATCCACTTCGGCAACACCGGGTTCGGTGATGAAGTTCTCAAGAATAGTGGCGGAACTCATGATCTTTCTGCTCGAAGTTTCGGCGACGGTTAGTTCATCATATTTTTTATGTTCTTCAGCGTTAATAACAACAGGTTCGCTGATTATCCCAATATTTAGGGTGACGGCTCTTTGGGCTAAGAATGAAGTGGAATGATAGCTTTCTTTGTTGAAGAATTTCGAAGATTTTATCGCAAATTGGTGATTGATTGGAGCAATGGGATATGTGGACAATTTATCAAAATGAACCATGATTTGCATCATTCCTTTGGTCCATCGGTTTAAATCTTCACGTTGAATGGTGTCGATAAGCATTTTTGAATTCGGATTAACGGAGCCGTAATCGATACCTTCCCATTCATTTTCGTTGGGGGCGAGTAAGAAATTATATAAGATTAAATGGCCTGTGTTGTTCACGATGTACACGTCCAGATCGTCTTTTAACAACCAAACCTGATCGTGAGGTACAAAACATAAGTAAATACCGGAAGGGTCGTGTTTTTGCAGATGAAAATCGCTCTAATGCTGATTCACGTTCGAATTCAATTTCGCTCGTGTTTTCATCGGGACGATCGATTGAAGCATAAGAGTCCTCATTGGCATTAAACATTTTTCCTACGGTGTCGGACGAAAATGCAGGAATAAGATCACATGCAAGGTAGGGCATGTCGAAACCATCTTCGGTGGTGACATTCACCATGGTCGGGCTGATGATTTTTGATACAATACCTCCGCCTACTTCGTTTAGAAACTTTACTTTTTGTCCTATTGATAATTTCATCGTTTTCTTTGTTTAATTTTACTTTGTTTGGTGGCGGTTTTTAATTTTTACAAAAGTACAAAATCTATTGTCTTGCTTGAAATAAATGTCGTTAATAATTCAAAATTAGTGTATTTTTGTTTCTTCTTACAAAAGAGGATTGCATGAAAATTAAGATTAATCGGAGTTTTTGGATTGGGGTATTTTTGCTTGGGGTTGTCATTCCATTAAATGTTCTGATTTTTTCATGCAAGAAAGAATCGCTAATTAAAGAATCTCAATTTACTGCAACTCCTTATCAGTTAACCATTCCCAAATTTTTTCCTACGCAAATAAATAATCCATCCGATAATCCGCTTACGGTGGAGGGTATAAAACTAGGGCGTTACCTTTTCTACGATGGTCGCCTTCGGGGGTACACAGGGAGTAATTCCGACTCGCTGATGAGCTGTGCGACTTGCCACTTTCAGAAAAATGCGTTTGAGTGTGGAATAGATCACCCCAAATATATTGGTGGGCGGCCTTTTGGGGTTACAGGCATTCATACGCTTCATGTAATGTTGCCAATGCAAAATTTAGTGTTCAATAATGAAGGATATTTTTGGAACGGGCTAATCTATAAAAGCAATCCATCTGCAAATCGACGTAACCTTGAAGATGTTGTGGAAATGGGAATTACGGCACCACACGAAATGAACAGTACGACAGACAGGGCGGTGGCTGCAATTGCATCCGTTTCGATATATCCGCCCATGTTCAAAGCTGCTTTTGGGACTCCTGATATAACTATCGACCGGATTAAAAAAGCTATTGCTCAGTTTATAAGAACGCTGGTGAGCAGTAATTCAAAGTTCGACCGGTGGTTGCGTGGCGAAGTAAATCTGACTGATGATGAAATGTCCGGCTATATCCTTTTTACAACCGAAGAGGGGGCCGATTGTTTTCATTGCCATGGAGGTGGAGGTAACGCATTGATGACTACGAACCTGTTCTACAACAACGGCAAAGACACGGTTTTTAACGATACTCGCGACCGTTATGCAGTAACCCAGAACCCTCAGGACCATGGGGCATATCGGGCACCATCGCTCCGAAATATAGAGAAGACGGCTCCCTATATGCACGACGGGCGTTTTACAACGTTGGATGAGGTGATTGAATTTTATAGTTCCAAACTCGTTGGGTCTCCTTATGTAAATCCGCTAATGCATAAGATAAATCAAGGAGGAGCGATGCTGACACCTATAGAAAAGGCACAATTAAAGGCTTTTTTGCTTACCCTCACGGATAATGATTTTTGTACAAATCCGGATTATTCCAAACCGGCAGACCTCAACGCAAAATAGACCATTACATTTTTCTGTCAACTTTGTGCTATTCATAACTTTTTACGAAAAATATTTTTACTATTTATAATTAAAATGTATATTTGCATCATGTTAAATTAAAATAAACAACAAATGAAAACAAAAGGATTACTTATTATTGCACTGGTTGCTATGAGTTTTAGCGTTAGTGCGCAGGCATGGAGGCAACAGTACACCAACATGACTGGTACTAGTACTTATGTTGACCAAATTTCTATTGTTGACTCAAACATTGCATGGGTTAACGGAGCAAATGGTACTGGCAGTGGTGTTCAAATCAAAGCAAGTGCTCGTACCCAAGATGGTGGCGAAACCTGGGTTTCGGGTGTTTTATAATGGCTTTGGGTCAACCGTAGTTGCAAAAGTATTTGGCGGCAACGTCTTATAACAATGCTTTTTGCGTTGCCATGGATACTACAGACGGAGTGTCAGCTCCTGCTTCTTTTTGGAAAACTACCGACGGTGGGGCTAACTGGAGTTTGGTAACCGGTGTAATGAATGCTAGTAATACGTTTGCTGATGGCGTTGTCTTTTGGAATTCTAATAAAGGCTTTTGCTATGGTGACCCGGTTTCAAGCAAATTTGATATCTATTATACTACAGATGGTGGTACTACTTGGTCTCCAACTTTAGCTGCTGATTTACCTACTCCATTGTCTGGAGAGTATGGTTATAATGGAGCAGATTGTGCTGCAAAGGGAGTAAACGGCATGGCTGCTTTTATTACTAACAAAGGCCGTGTTATTGTTACCTCTGATTATGGCATACATTGGGCTGCAACAGCTACAGCTCCTTTTACCGCTTGTCCTGGTGCAAAAATTTATTTGACAAGCAATTCTATCGTTGTTGCCAATTTTGTAGAAGCCTCATCTACTTGGGATTGGAAATATTCTACAGATGGTGGTGCCACTTGGAATGCTTATACTGCAGCATCTGGTACTTTTTATCAATATGCAATGTGTTATGTTCCTGGAACTGTTAACATGTTAGTAGCTACTTCTCCTTATTCCACTGGTGACAAGGGAGTTGGCTATGCTAATGATGCATTAAACTGGGCTGATTTTTATGATGCAACTTTCCTGCAAGACTATTCAGCTGCTAACATGCAGATGTTAGGTGTTGCTTTCGCAGACTCTTCAAATGGCTGGGTTGGAAATTATAATTATTTTGGTGGCGAAAACAGTATTTTGCGTTACCAAAGAAATAATTCAACCAGATTTTCTGTGGTGGCTTCTGCTCTTCAGGTTTCGAGTGTTGATGCTGGTACAGTTTCAGGTGTGGGTAATTATAATAGTGGTGCTTCTGTTACTTTAATTGCTACTCCTTTAGCCGGCTATGTCTTTGAAAAATGGGTTTCTTATCCAGATCAAACAGATGTTAGCACAAATGCCACCTATACTTTCACTATGCCTGCAAGCAATGTTGCACTTTTAGCTTCATTTATCGTTGATCCTAGTGCTGGTGTTGCTCAGAACGATTTCGGTAAACTTACAGTTTCTCCGAACCCTGCTGCTAATAATGTTACTATTGCCTTAAACAGTAAACAAACCGGTGTATTCAATGTAAATATTGTTGACTTAACCGGAAAATCGGTTTATACCAATTCATTGGAAGCAAATGCGACCATGAATGTTGACGTTACCGCCTTTGCAAAAGGTGTTTACTTTGTAAAAATCAACAACGACAAAACTCAATTTGTTCAAAAATTGATTGTTAAATAGTTGTTTGATTATATATTTGAAAAAGGACGGCTTCGACCGTCCTTTTTTTATAAACAAAAGGAGAAGAGACCTCTCACTTATTTGTATGGTAATTTCTTATTCTGTTTATATCTAAGTTTATATCTAAGTAAGTAAGAGTCTGTAACAGATAATCTTATAGTTGATTTTGATTTTATTTGTGTAAAAAAATCTGATTTATTTTATTAAATTAAAAAAAGTATTGTAGATTTGTGCAACCATAAATTAATCATTAACAACAAAACAAATTATGAAAAAACGAATGCTTATTTTTGCGGTAGCTGTTATTGCTACGTTATCTGGTTTAAATGTTAAGTCACAAACGAAAGCTTGTCTAAATCCTTGTGCTCAGTCTTGGATTAGTGGAGATGGAAAAAATTATTACTCAAGTACAATGTCCCTTAAATAATTGTCCAGGACAGCAATATATCAAAGTAGGAATTGGTTTGGCGACCCCTTTAAACGAATTGCATATCTACGAAAGTGGCTTAGAGCCTAATTCGCAATTGACACTACAAGGTGCTACTTCTGGGCTGACACTATTGAATAGTACTTCAAGTTGGAATATAATGAATGAAGCCACAACAAATAATTTAAAATTCTATAATAACACGACTGGAATTACCGGATTTGCTTTAACATCGATTGGCTTTGTGGTAAATAATAACAACAGCTATAAAAAGTTCCTCTTTAATGATGTGAATACGGCAAATTCACTCACTATTGCACCCAGTATTAATGCAACTACATGGGATTACAATAAAAGTTTAGTGCTGGATGGAACTACAGGTAAGCTGACAAAAAAAAATCGATAGTGATGCGGATGCTTTTACAGTTTACAACACAAATTCAAGTTTATCTGTTTTTCAAAGTTAAAGGTAATGGAAAAGTATATGCTACTGAAGTAAATGTTATGTTGGCTAGCACGCCATTCCCGGATTACGTGTTTGCAAAAGACTACAAGCTTATGAACTTAAGCGATCTGGAGCAATATATCAATGCAAATAAACATCTACCAGGTATTCCATCGGCAAAAGACGTTGTCAACAATGGCAATAGTATTAATCTTGGTGAAATGCAAACCGTTTTATTGCAAAAAGTGGAAGAATTGACACTCTATACTATTGACCAGCAAAAACAGATAAATGCACAAAAAGAGTTGTTACAAAAACAACAAGATATGATTAACTTGTTGATGCAACAATTAAAAAAACTACAAAATTAGTCTAATATTTTCATCTTAATTATAAAGCATATTAAGAATATTTTTGAGTTGAATCAAGCATGCAATTCAATTTAAATATTTTAAATATATGAGTTATTTTAACTTATAAGAGTTGATACACAAATAAAAGCATAAAATTATGAAAATAAGATTAATGATATTATTAGCGATAATATGTAATGGCGCTAATGCTCAATTGTCAATTCAAAATGTAACGGCTTCTGATGCGGCAAATTATTTAATAGAACCAGGGCATGGCGTTATAATTAGTAATGCTACTTTTACAGGCAATGCCTCTCAATTAGCAAAATTTAACCAAGGGAACTTTAATTTTTTGAATTTTAATGAAGGGGTAATTTTAACAACAGGTAGAGCTGACTATGAAGCAGAGTGTAGGGCGTGTGCTCCTGGCAGTGGACACGTAATTAATCCTGTGCCAGGGCCAACAAGCGAACATGATTTGAACGCTTTAACACCATATTCATTATATGGACCAGCTTTTTTTGGAATTTGATGTTACTTGTGAGGGTTCTCAGTTGAATTTTGATTTCGTTTTTGGCTCAGAAGAATATATAGAGCATATTAATGATCAATTCAACGATGCTTTTGGAATCTTTATTAGTGGCCCCGGCATTGTTGGTCCAGTTGATGGTAATGGCACGCCTATTTTTCTAAATGGGGCAAAAAACATTGCGTTAGTTCCTGGTACATCAAATTATCTTACGGTACATAATATTTTTCAGCCTGGAAATAGTAGCTATTTTATTGACAATAGATTAAATTATTGTCCAATTGTTCCAGGATCATTGAATTATCGTGGATATACTGTAACTATTAATGCCAATTGTCAGGTTCAATGCGGAAAAAACTTACCACATAAAAATTGCCATTTCAAATGTTTCCGATACTGCATTAGATTCAGGCGTTCTGTTGAGAAAAGGAAGCATAAAATCAGATTATTTAAACCCGATTGTAGCTAATCCTCAACCCGTTTGCGAAGGGCAGCCTTTAGCTTTAACTATTCCAAATGCAAATAGCTCTTGGAATTATTCATGGAGTTGTGGACAAAGTGGAGTAGGTTTATCTTCTGTAACAACCACGGCAAATGCAAATACCTCTGTATATACTGTTACCGCAACAGTTTCTAGTGGCTGCACTATTACACAAAGTGTTAATGTTAATGTCAACGCATTAAATAACTTACCACCATATGTTAATGGCATAAACAATACAGGAGAATATACTGCTTATGTACAAGCAGGTCATCAAATACAATTTGATATTCCTTCGTTTGATTCACAAAATGAATCCGTTAGTATTAGTTGGAATGGTGGAATTAGTGGTGCCTCTTTCGATAATACATTGTCTGGCGATATTGTTGCTCAACATAAAAAAGGAAGATTTTGTTGGACACCAAATAATAGTCAAATAGGATTACACACATTTACGGTCACAGTAGCCGATAATAATAGCTGCCAAAATTTAAGCGCTCAATATACGTTTAAAGTAAAAGTAGTTTGTAATTTATGTAAACATTGATGTATATTATGAAAACAGAAACACCTTCAAATAATCCTTTGCCATCTGAAACAAAAGCAGGGCATAGTATAGTAGCAGGGACAAGTGTTGACCTTTTGCAAACGGATGGTCCTGTAAATACAGGAACAGCAGTTGTAACATTCAGAGCACCGGTGATAGATCTAAAGACAGGATTTTTCCGCAGGCTCTGGATTTTCTGCAATTGCAGATGAAGGAACTTGCATTAATGATGATGATTGTGATTGTTGTAGTAACTGGAATGGTTTTACATTTGATTATATACCAAACCTTTTTACCCCAGATGGAAATGGGGTAAATGATATTTGGTATTTACCTGATGTAAACCATCCTTTTTGTGCTTTTAATGCCAACGGGTTCGATTTGGTAATAAAGAATAGACTTGGATCAACTGTATATCATAGAATTTGGAATGAATCATTTTGTTGTCCCTTTGAGGCTCCTAATCCTACGACTAATCCAATATCATGTTCTTCTATTTCTTGGGATGGTAGAACCACTGCAGGATCACTTTGTGCAGATGGTGTTTATTTTATGACATTAACACTGAGTGGATGTGGACATGTAGCATATTATAATTCATCAATTACTTTAATGGGGTCAAGCAAGTCAAATCCATCTGATACGGTTCAATCTTTTCCGGCTTATAAAGATAATCAATTAATAACCAATAATTTAACAACAATTAAATTAACTGAAGAAGAGAATCCCACAAATAGTTTGCAAACAATTTCTCCTGTTGCAATTTATCCTAATCCAACCACAGGTATTATTTATATTGACTTGTCTGATATAAATTGTAAAATTAAACTTTTTTTCGGTTGAAGGAAAGTTATTGTTTGAAAAAAATGCCGGCAGTCATAAAGAATCCATTGATTTAAATAACTGGGGGAATGGAATCTATCTTATAAGAATTGTTTCTGATAACAATGAATATGAACAAAAAGTAATTAAACAATAATAAATTCGTAAAAAAGGATGGCTTTATCCATCCTTTTTTACGAATTGCCCCAATAATTAGTGCCATAAATGCGTCTATCAATTAGTCATGAGAAATAGGTTCATTAAAGTCTGTTTTATGAAAAAAAATATACTCATTATTATTGTCGGATTGATTGGTTGTCAATCCGTTTATTCGCAAAGCGATACTCTTTTTAAAAGAATAAACTTCGGAGTCTCCGGGTTTGTAGGTGTGGGTAATGTGTATAATAATATCGTTAGAAGAACAGATGAAATGTTCCTTACTGAATATAGAGCCAATTGGCTGATCGGGTTGTATGGTAAATATAATTTTTCACGAAAATCTTCAATAGAATTGGATTTGCTATACAACAGAATAAATTCATATTGGGATTATTTTGTTGAATTTCCCCAAAATGTGAAGGTTGGAGGAGAAAGTTCTAATAGAAAAATAGACTACTTATCTATTCCATTAACATATCAGCTTAAAATTCATCGGTTTCGGGTAAACCTTGGAGCTCAATATTCGATATTGCTAAAAAACCGAGCGGATTGTAAAATTTATTCTTACTCTCGAGATAGTATCTTACAAGATAATACTTTAGAATTTACTGATTTGAAAAAAAGTGATTTAAGTCTAGTTGTTTTTTTGTCGTATAAAATCAATAAGAAATTTGAGGTTGAAGCAAGATTTAATCAAGGGTTGATCAATACAAGATATCCTGAATATTATGAGCCTTTAACGGATATTTATTATGCTTATCATAGCCGGCAGTTCTTATTTGGGTTAAAATATTGTATTAAGTAGATAAAAAAAAGGACGGCTTCGGTCGTCCTTTTTTATTGGCTGATATTGAAGATTTTGTATATTTGTTGTGTAGATATTGACACAAATAATAACCATGAGAATTAATTTTTTATTGAAAACAAAAAAACAAATTTTATTGATTAGTGCAGTCCTACTACTGCATTTCATATCTTCAAATTCTAAAGCATAATGAAAAAAAAGTGTTTAACGTTACTAATGTTATTTTTCTTGATTGCATCCAAAGGTGTCAATCTTGATACGCTATGCCTCGATTTTAGATCTTCAAGTCAAAATAACTGTTTTGGATTTTGCATTAAAGTGTTATCAAAAGATAACTTTGTTCTGAGAGAACTAACCGTTAATGACAGTCAAACTATTATAAAAATACCTATTCAAAAAGGAACTTATGACGTATTGGTTGAGTCCAAAATCAATTTGCCAACAGTTTTAAAAAATGTTTCCACAAATAGGCATTATTTTATCTTTGAATTGTATAGGGATCCAGTAATTTCGGATACAATATATGTAGAACCAGTGGATTCTGTTGTTGTTCAATATATAAATCATCGAAATGTTCCAAACTTAAAACTATCTGAATCGGAAAATTTAATAGCTAATCAATTATTTGTTTGGGAGAGTCCTTTTCAATTGAATTGGGATTGTTTTAAAATTTGCGATAGTTTGGGCAACATGGGTGTTAATGATGAAAAATCTGAAATGCTTTGCGATATTTATGTCGATATTAATAAGCCTTCGTGTTCTTTGAATTCTAAATCTTTTTTTAGAAAAATTACAAGAAAAAGTATCAATCAAAATGATCTATATCTTGATAATAATTACTACAATGTATTTGCTTATGTCAATAAGGATTTTTTGCAAGTGAGCAAGGATCATATGACAGATGATGAACTTATTTATTATCGAGTAATTTTTAATATTTATGAACTTTATGCCCGTAAATTAAGATGCTATTTTTCAAACAACAACTCAAAAAAAATATATCTGTTTAAAGAGAATATTATTCTACATTCAAAAGATAATTGCAACAATATGATTAAGCGTTTTGAAATAGAAACCAATTTCGGAAAAAATATTAATAAATTATATCAATGGCACCTGTATATTTATAATCAACTGGGAATTTTAATCGACTATAAATATAAAAAAAGGTTATATAACTTAAATATCCAAGAATAATGAAACAAACAAAAATAATCATGCTGCTCTGTCTCCTAGTATTCATGGCAGCAAAAGTACAAGCCCAATACACCCTATCATATACGTATGATGAATCGGGGAATAGGGTGCAGCGCACAGCAATTTTAGATGTGCAAAAAATGGCACAAAATACGGTGAACGACAGCATCACACCGAAAGATACTGTAGTAATGAATACCATACTCGCGGAGATTGATCGTAATGATGAAACTACTGCCGGGGTTCTACAGGAACTCGATTCCAATAACACGCTTTTGGAGTCCGCAATTATTAACGTGTATCCTAACCCTGCCAGCGACAAGGTAGTAGTAAGCTACACGACATCGTGCCCGAAATGTGAACTTCGCATCTTCAATATCGAAGCTAAGCAAGTGTTTGAAACCACCGGCATCGATATGCAGACTGAAATTGATGTCAGCAACTTAAGAATCGGAACTTATTACCTAACCATTACCACTGAAGACGGAAAAAGTCAAGGGTGGAAGATTGTGAAGAAATAGCGCGGAAATAGGAACGGAACACAGGTAAAAGGTACAGGAGCATGGTGCACGATATAGGTACATCGGCACAGCATCCTGTACCTTTTACTGTATTTGCCTGCATATTTTTTATCCGGTTTTTTGACTTAAAATCTTATAGACAAGCATACAATATTAATATTGAAATTTTTGAGAAGATATTAAATAGTGAATATTAGAATAAACCTTATCTTTGTATCAAAATAACGAATTCTAAAAATAATGACTGAAAGAGAACAACTGTTTAAAATTGGAATCACGCATGGCGATATCAACGGAGTAGGCTATGAAGCCATTTTAAAAACGATGATTATGCCTAGAATGTCGGAAATTTGCACTCCTGTGGTGTATGGTTCATCAAAAGTTGCATCGTATCATCGTAAGCTTTTGAAATTGGGTGATTTTAGCTTTAATATTATAAAAACTGTCGATCAGGCGGTGGCTAAAAAAGTCAACATGATAAATATTGTGGATAGCGAAATTAAAGTGGATGTTGGGCAATCTACGGCTGTAGCCGGAGAAATGTCGTTGCTTTCACTTGATATGGCGATGAACGATTTATTGAAAAATCACATTCAGGCCATTGTTACAGCTCCTATTAACAAGAAGAATATCCAATCCGATGCATTTCATTTTCCGGGACATTCGGAATATTTAGCCAAAAAAGCCGGCGTTACCGATTATCTGATGTTTATGGTGAGTCCTGCAGTCCGCGTAGGAGTGGTTACCGATCATATCCCAATTAGCAAAGTTTCAGAAACATTAACCCCCGAGAAGATCCTCGCTAAAATCAGGCTAATGCAAAAATCGTTGGTGATCGACTTTAACATTCGTCGTCCGAAAATTGCCGTATTGGGTCTTAATCCACATGCCGGCGACGACGGGCTAATCGGCAGCGAAGATGGAGATGTGTTATTTCCGGCTATTCGTCAAGCTTTCGACGAAGATATACTGGCTTTCGGTCCGTACCCTGCCGATGGATTCTTTGCTTCGGGGCAATTCCGGAAATTTGATGGAGTTTTGGCCATGTACCACGATCAGGGGCTAATTCCTTTTAAATTGCTTTCACAAGATCAGGGCGTGAACTTTACTGCGGGATTACCTTTCGTGCGCACATCTCCTGCACATGGTACCGCATACGATATTGCAGGTAAAGATATTGCTTCGCCCGAATCATTCCGCCAGGCTCTTTATCTGGCTATCGATATTCTGAAAAACAGAAAAGAATACCGGGATTTAATCGCTAAAAAATAACAGTTTGCTCTTTTAAAACCGAACTATGGATCATCTTACTCAAATCGTTCATCTGCTTAAAGCTGAGGTAATTACACACAAAACCCATTGATGATGCTTTAGTACACGATATTTTATTGGATAGCCGTAAGCTTCTTGCGCCGGAGCACACTATGTTTATTGCGCTGATTACGCAACGCAACGATGGGACATAAATTTGTGCCTGAACTCTACGAAAAAGGGGTTCGCATGTTTTTAATATCTAATTATTCGGACTCATTTTCTGTGTTTTCGGATGCTGTTTTTCTGATAGTAAATAACAGTCTCGAAGCGTTTCAGCGCATTGTTGCCCTGCATCGTGCCAAGTTTAACATTCCTGTAATCGGAATCACTGGAAGTAACGGTAAAACGATTGTCAAAGAATGGCTCTTCCAAATGTTGTATTCCGATAAGCGGGTGGTGAGAAGTCCCAAAAGCTATAATTCCCAAATCGGGGTGCCTTTGTCGGTGTGGCAAATGACGGAGCATGACGAGTTGGCAATCTTTGAAGCAGGTATTTCCGAACCCAACGAAATGGATTCCCTTCAAAAAATTATTAAGCCCACCATTGGAATTTTTACCAATTTAGGGACTGCTCACGACGAAAATTTTATAAATATAGCCCAAAAAGCAGGTGAAAAATTAAAGTTGTTTACTTCGGTGGACTTGCTCATTTATTGTTCGGATTACAACGAGATTACGCAGCGCTTTGTAGCTTCAGGGTTGCAACAAAAAATTAAAAGCTATACTTGGGGGCATAAAAATGAACCGGATCTTAGAATTATCTCTACCAATAAAGAACAGCGCATAACCAAGGTAATTGCTTGCGAAGGGGAGAATGAACCGATTGAAATTATCATTCCTTTTGTAGATGATGCTTCTATTGAAAATGCAATTCATTGCTGGTGCACGTTACGGATTATGGGATATCCCTTAGATGTTATTCAGAAGCGTTTAGATGTTGTTACTGCCTATTGGAATGCGCCTTGAAATGAAAGATGGAATTAATGGTTTGCTCAATTATCGACGATAGCTATAATTCCGATGTTAACTCGCTTCGCATCGCATTGGATTTTTATGCAGCATCAGAAACACCTTCATAAAATATACTGTTATTTTGTCGGATATATTACAGAGTGGGCGCGATGAAAAAGAGTTGTATCGGGAAATATCGGAGTTGCTAGTGCTGAAAAACGTTACAAAACTAATAGGTATTGGCAACGCAATTTCGAGAAACAGTGCTTTGTTTCCCATGCAGTCGGATTTCTTCCTTGCTCCGAATGATTTTATTCAGGGATATGACTTTTCCGAGTTTAACAATGAGATCATATTGCTTAAAGGTGCTCGTGTGTTCCATTTCGAAAAAATCAGTAAAGCATTGCAGCAGAAGTCACATGAAACAGTACTTGAGGTTAATTTGAACGCATTAATTCATAATGTTAATTATTATAAGTCGAAGTTGCGCCCGGAGGTAAAGATCATGGCTATGGTTAAAGCATTTTCTTATGGCAGTGGCAGTTTCGAAATTGCAAATGTACTTCAGTTTCACCATGTCGATTATCTTGCGGTAGCTTATGTTGATGAAGGAGTAGAGCTTCGCAAGGCAAGTATCACCATGCCGATAATGGTAATGCACCCCGAGCCGAACAGTTTTGATGCAATGATTAGGTACGAACTGGAGCCTGAAATTTCCAGTTTTGCTATGCTGGATATGCTCGAAGAGGCACTACGGGAATATGAAGATATTTCACCCATAGGCATTCATCTTAAAATTGATACGGGAATGCATCGCTTAGGATTTGATCGGGGAGATATTAAAATGTTGATGGGACGATTGCAGGGCATGCAGGGATCACTTGTATATCCGCTCTGTTTTTTCTCACTTAGCGGCAGCGGAAGATTTGTCGGAAGATGAATTTACTCGCTCGCAGATTGAAAAACTTACGACAATTTACAACCAGATACAAGAAACTTTTCATTATCCGATTCTTCAGCACATTCTAAACAGTACCGGAATTAGTCGCTTTCCTGAAGCTCAGTTCAATATGGTTCGCTTAGGCATTGGAATGTATGGTATTTCGTCGGTAGAAGCCGATAAAAGTGCACTGCAGAATGTGTGTACGCTTACGTACGACGATTTCACAAATTAAAATTATTCCGAAAGGAGATTCTGTAGGTTACAATCGCCGCTGGGTTGCTCCAAAAGATACCCCGATGGGAATTATCCCCGTAGGGTATGCAGACGGTTTAAATAGAGCCAATGGAAACGGAGTCGGAAAAGTTTTGATAAACGGACGTGCCGCTCCAATTATTGGAACTATTTGTATGGATATGTGTATGATTGATTTAACGGATATTGATTGTCATGTGGGCGATAAAGTGATTGTTTTCGGAGATGATTACCCTGTGGAAAACATGTCATCAGCCATAAATACAATTCCTTATGAAGTGCTTACGGGAATTTCTCGCAGAGTGAAACGAATCTATTTTCAGGAGTAATGGGCAGAAATGCTAAGATAAAGATAAGCGGTTATACCGGAGCGGTTGGATTATTGGCAGCAGCTTCTGTTATCTTTCTGATTCTTTCCCTGCTGTCCGAAGGCGGTTTGTATGGAGGCGACTCGTATCAGCATTACTTAATTGCAAAATATGCTTTTGCACATCCCGAAAATTATTTGAATCATTGGGGGAAGCCTTTGTTTACCCTGTTGGCATCCCCGTTTGCCTATTTTGGTTTTCATGCCATGATGCTTTTCAATATTTTGGTTTGTGCAGCAGCGTCGTACATCACATTGTTAACCGTACGTAAGCTGAATTATGATAACTTACCGATGATAGTCGTTTTTACAGTATTTACTCCGGTTTATATCCTCCTTATGTTTTCAGGATTAACGGAGGCTGTATTTTCGCTATTATTAATTGCATCGGTTTATCTTTTTGTGGATAAAAAATATATTTTTACTGCAATATTGATTTCGCTTATTCCTTTTGTGCGTAGTGAAGGATTTATGTTTATTTGCTGGTTCTTTATCCTTTTTCTAATTAAACGGCAGTATAAAGCAATTCCGTTTTTACTCTTTGGAGTACTGTTTTATTCTGTATTAGGCGGGCTTATCGCCGGAAACTTTCTGTGGCTGATTAGTGATAACCCGTATAAAGCAGTAGGAAGTATTTATGGGCATGGAAGCCTATTTCAGTATATAACCGGTGTTCCTTCTACTTTTGGAATAATGGTTTTCCTGCTCGCAATTATCGGATTTATTGTAATAAATTTGCATTATTTCAAGTGGAAAAAGTCAGGTAGGGAAGATTTGGAGGTATCGTTTAACGAGCTGTTTGTAATTTCATTTTCGGCTATTGGATATTTTATTTTTCATTCTGTAGTCTGGTGGCAGGGATGGCTTTCTGTGATGGGTGATGCCCGTTTTATGGCAGCCATAGTTCCGTTGATGTCAATTATGGCACTTAAGGGTTTTAATACTGCGATTATATTTATTTATAAGCCTAAAATAGGAACGGTCATTACTCTTTTGGTTGCAGGAGTGGTGATTTTAAGTGGTTTTGATAGACATAAATTACCTGTAACATTACAAAAAGAAGATAAAGTGGTAAAGCAGGCTGTGGATTGGGTGAAGTCTCATGGATGCGATCGAAATCAGGTTATTTATTTTAATCCCATTATTCCCGTATTGTTAAACAAAGATCCGTTCGATGGGAAACAGCTATTTTCTTCCGTCTCCGATCCGAATAATCCGGAAGTAGGAGTTGAAAAAAACGCAGTAATTGTATGGGACACCCATTTTAGTGAGTTTGAAAGTAAAATAGCTCTCGATAAGATGCTTGAAAATCCGAATTATCAGTTGCTTCAAATATTTTTACCGGATCCGCCATTTAAAATATTTAGCAAAATGGATTTTAGGGTGGCTGTATTTATTCGAAAATAGAAAATAGATGAAGATGCTTTGAGATGGCATTTAAAGCTGACAACAGACGAAGTTCACCTGTTCCTGAGATAATTTCAAATGGTCGGCCGGACAACACCAATTCTTGTTGATAAATATCGAACAGCTCCTTGCGCTGGTTCGGATGTTCGCGTTGTGGGTCAAACTCCCATGGTAAATCGATGTTACACAGCAAATGTAAATCGTAATGATGGTTTTGCAACTGATTGAGTATCCACGGACAGCACTTGTGATAAACGAAATCGCTCCATATTTTTGTGACAAAAAAATCGGTATCCACAAATAAAACATCATTTGCTTTTTCCAGTGCATTTTCTTCGAGAGTTAACTGATGTTTTGCAATCGCCTCAATATCTTCAAACGTATAAGGCCTGTTCAAATTATTGATGTATTCGCGAGCATACTCGGCCACGAAAACAGTATTAAATTGGAGCGCCAAATGTTCGGTAAGCCAACTTTTACCGGTAGATTCAGGACCGGTGATAGCAATTCGTTTAATCATTTTGAGCAACTCTCAAATTTAGTTCGCGTTTCCATCTGTAGTATGCCAATATTGCTATTGCTGTGTATATGAGGTAGAGGGTCATGCTCACATAAAGCCCTTCAATTAAGAACATAATTGCAATAATAATGTCGGTAGGAATCCATATAATCCAATTCTCGATAAATTTTCGGGCTTGCATCCATGTGGCAATAAGACCTGCGGCTGTCGTAATGGTATCAAGCATAATTAAATTTGAACTGCTGTTTTGCAATGCTAAATAAATACCACCCATTAATAGAATAAAGAGCAATATTAAAAAATATCGATAAGAACCGTCCATTTTTGATATTTTGGCCTGATGTCCTTTTTTTGCGGTTTTCCAGCAATATAAGCCATAGAAACTCAGTAGTAAATAGACAATTTGCAAAAACATATTTGCGAATATTTTTTGATTGGAAAAAATAAAAATGTAAATAGATACATTCGCTATTCCGGCAAACCAGCAAAAGAAGTTTTCTCTTGATGCCATAATGACGTACAACAATCCGAAGAGTGCAGCAATGATCTCTAATTTGTTTTGAAGTATGTATGTTGTAATTTCGTGCATGTCTTTTTTTTGCAAACGTACAAAAAATCCTGCAGACTTAGTCAATGGTATATTTAAAAATGCTATCGTTTTGCATTTGAATATACAGGTTTGATTTGGTAACTACAGCTTGCTTAATGGAGTCTGCAGCATGGTAAAACAGGTTCTCCTCAAAGTTTTTAGGATTGTAATAGTAAACGTTGTTTTTACGGGGATAGAAGATTAAATTCGACATTATTGAAAAACTTCTCGTGTAGGTAAGTGGAATTTTATGAATAAGCGATCCCCAACGGTCGAAGACCACAATGCCGTAATTGGGATCGCCGATATAGAGATAATCTCCGTATTCGAGCAATTGTGTGACCTTGAATTGTTCGGGAAGCCATTGATTCATGTTTTCAAATTTCGAAGAGACTTCAGCTTGTTGGTTTAACCGAAACAATTTTGAGCCGGTTTCGCTAAATGCCCATATTCCGTTAGAATAAGACGTGCAACATCCCGAAATGGTTTCGGATAACAGCGAAAAAAAATCGATTTCGGAATCCACAGGCGACAGGCTTCGGTCTAAAAACTGCACCTTATTGCGATATGCGTAATAAACCATGATTTTTAACGGATTGGAAATATCGAGGGATGTAATTTTGCCATATACACTTTGATCGTAATAGGCAATCATTTTTCCAAGGCTATCAATTTTTTTAATATTATAATTATCAATAGTATATATATGCCCAAAGGGATCGCATTCGAAAAAATCGCATGGTAACAGCCACTTGCTCTTTAAGGTGAATGTAGGTTGTGCTGTTGCGCAATCGATAATGAAAAGCATTGCGGCAAATAATCCCAAGAAGTTTCTTAGCGGTCTCATGGAGTTGTATTTAGAAGTGGCAATATCTCATCTATTACTTTTCGGTTGTTTGCCAACCGGGGAATCTTGTTTTGTCCGCCAAGTTTTCCTTTCAGTTTGAGCCAATTTATAAATGTACCTTGCGGGGCATTATGAATAATTGGAAACTGCAATAATAAATCATGGTGGCGCTTAGCATCGTAATCGGAGTTTACCGTTTTCAGGGCTTGATCTAACGAGTTGCAGAAAAGCTTCCAATCATTAGGTTGTTCTTGAAATTCAAAGATCCATTCGTGAGCTGCACTATTTCCGTTGCTGAAATAGATAGGTGCTGCGGTAAATTCCGAAACTATTGCCTCGGTTCTTTTACAAGCGAATGCGATGGCTTTTTCCGCATTCTCAATGATGATTTCTTCTCCAAAAGCATTGATAAAACTTGACGTTCGTCCTGTAATCACAATTCGATGGGGATAAAGCGATGTAAATTGAACCGTGTCGCCGATAATATATCGCCATAATCCGGCATTAGTAGAGATGATGATGGCGTAATTTACGCCGGTTTCCACAGCTTCGAGGGGGAAGCTTTGCGGATGGTTAATCCCGATTTGATCGAGGGGCACAAATTCGTAAAAGATGCCATTATTGGGGAGTAGTAACATATCTTGTCGATCTCTACCATCCTGAAATGCAAAAAATCCTTCTGAAGCATTGTAGGTTTGCATGTAGAAAATCGATCCTTTGGGGATAATTTTTTCGTATTGTTCCCGGTATGGCTCAAAATTTACACCACCATGCATAAAAAGTTCTAAATTAGGCCAAACCTCTTTTATAGTCGATTTTCCGGTTTTTTCCAATATTTTTTTCAGTAGCAACAGCATCCAGGATGGAACGCCGGACAGGCTGGTTACATTTTGCGGAATGGTAAACTCACTCATCTTTTCGAGCTTCGATTCCCATTCGTCCATTAATGCGATTTCTCGGCTGGGGGTGCGAATAAAATCTGCCCATCGCGGAATGTTATCAATTAATATTGCTGACAAATCGCCATATTGTGCCTTGCTGTTTTGTTCTGCAGGACGCATACTTCCTCCTAAAATCAGCCCTTTCCCTCTGAATATTGAAGTTTCGGGAAACATACAGCAATATGATGCCAACACATCTCTTCCTCCCCGAATATGGCAGTATTTAAGGGATTCGTTGCTTACTGGGATATATTTGCTACGTTCATTCGTGGTTCCCGAAGATTTTGAAAACCATTTCACATGGGTTGACCATAAAACGTTCTGCTGCCCTTCAATCATCCGATCTATATATGGCTTCAAATCATCGTATGTGTGAATAGGGACACAATTCTTAAAGTCATTGTAGCTTTTAATTCCTTTAAAATTATACTTTTTTCCGAATTCAGTGGATGCGGCTTTTGCAATAAGTTGCTTCCTTACTTTGTGTTGCAGTGGAATAGCGTGCTTACGATATTTATCAATATCCGGCAACTGATTAATCAGATATTTTCTTAGAATAGTATTAAATAGCTTCATAGGCTGCTTTTGAGCGGAGATTAAAAAGGTTTATCACATTAATATTTGCTTTCTTCAATTGTTGCACGTATTTTTGTTGGTCAAATCTACAAAAAAAAAACGATGATACAATTCTCAAACTGTAAAATTAACATTGGTCTTCAGATTATGAATCGTCGTACTGATAATTTTCACAATATTCAAACGATATTTTACCCGGTAAAATTTTTAAGTGATGCGGTGGAAATTATCGAAACGAATTCCAAGACCGATCAATATTTTATGACTGGGATAAAAATAGACGAACCGGTAGAAGGGAATTTATGTTTTAAAGCGGTACAGTTACTTCGCAGACACTATCGGTTTCCATCTGTAGAGCTTTACTTACACAAAATGGTTCCCATGGGAGCAGGACTGGGTGGAGGGTCGGCAGATGGTACGGCAACTTTGTTGATCATTAACGAGTTGTTTGATCTGAAAATTGAATATGACAAATTATGGAGCTTTGCTTCGGAATTGGGGAGCGATTGTGCTTATTTCCTTCACGATAATCCTCAATTGGGCGAGGGGAGAGGAAATGATCTAAAACCGATAAACTTGAATTTGTCAAATAAAAAACTTTTAATCGTCAAACCCGATATCCATATTTCTACAGCACAAGCATACCAAAATATAATCCCCAATTCGAATCGTGATTCACTTGAAGCGCTAACGGTTCAACCATTTGATAGATGGAAGGAATGTGTGGTAAATGATTTTGAAACTACTATTTTTAAAATATATCCTGCCATTGCACGATTAAAGCAGCAACTTTATGATGCCGGAGCGGTTTATGCCCAGATGTCGGGTAGTGGTGCCGCTTGTTATGGAATTTTTGATACGGTTCCATCTCCGTTGAAAATTCCTTCCTCGTGGTGTAGTTTTGAAGGGGAGCTATAGATTTAAGAAACAGAAAACGGCATTCACTTTTAATGCCGTTTTCTGTTTCTTAATGAATTTTTTATGCTGTGGGAACTCCTACAGGACGGGCTCCAAGTACGGCAAGCTCTTGATCGAGAAGGTAATAACCGCTCTTATTGTCACCTACCATATTAAATTTATCCAAAATTGCACGGACAGTAGCTTCTTCTTCAAGTTGTTCGGTGATAAAAAATTGCAACCAAGTTTGCGTGGTGAAATCTTTTTCTTGCATGGTTACTTCATATACTTTATTGATGCAACCTGTGATATATTCTTCGTGCTTTAGTGTTTCTTTGAAAAGATCAATAAGCGTATCGAACGAATTCGCAGGCTCCGGTAATGTTTTTAATACGGCATGCCCGCCACGTTCGTTCACGTATTGAATGAATTTAAGAGCATGAAATCGCTCTTCCAGTGTTTGGCGGTAAAAAAAAGAGGCAGCTCCAGGAAACCCGTTTGCATCACACCATGAGGCCATGGCTAAATAGATTCTTGACGAATCTTCTTCTTCTCTGATTTGAAGATTGATCGCATCTTCTACTTTTTTTGATATCATAATGTTAGATTTTTAAGTTGTTTGACCTATTAACAAAATTATACCTGATTTGTTTTTGGATGAACATTCTTTTTGCATAAAAAAAGGCAGACCATTCTGCCTTTTGTATAGAATTTGGGTCAATATCCTATCCAAGTGCATTAGCACCGGAGACAATCTCCGAAATTTCATTGGTAATTGCTGCTTGACGAGCTTTGTTGTACGATAGTTTAAGCGATTTTATCAATTCACCGGCATTGTCGGTTGCTTTGTGCATAGCAGTCATACGTGCCCCGTGTTCGGATGCAACGGAATCCAGTATCGATTTATAAAACTGCAATCGGAGGATTTTTGGTACCAACTGTTCAATAATAATCTCTTTCGACGGTTCAAAAATATAATCAACGGCAAAATTGCTTTCGGAAGATTGTGATATCTCTTTCCTTTTAATAGGAAGAAATTGTTCATTGACTAATACCTGAGTGGCTGCATTTTTAAATTGGTTATATACGATATCAACATGATCGGTTTTGTGATTTAAAAAGGCATCCATGATTTTTGCGGAGAGAGTATTGGAATCGTTATAATTTGGATTTTCGGTAATTGCAATATCAGAAGCGATTACCGGATATCCGCGTTTAGTAAAATATTCCGTAGTGCGTTTTCCAATAGTAATGATGCTTAAATTGTTATTTTTGTATAGGTTTGCATATTTCTCATGGATCAACTGGAGTCCCATTTTTATCACATTTGCATTAAAGCTCCCGCACATACCTCTGTTTGATGAGATTAATACCAATGTAACGTGTTGGACAGGACGAGTAACTCCAAAAGGATTTGCTGAACCTTCGTCGTTATTTTCCGAAATGCTCTCTAGTATTTGATTCAGTTTTGTTGAATAGGGACGAAGTTTAATAATTGCGTTCTGAGCTTTTCTCAACTTCGAAGCAGATACCATTTTCATGGCGCTGGTAATCTTCTGTGTCGATTGAACCGAAGCAATTCTAATTCGTACTTCTTTTAAATTTGCCATATTCAGTTGTAAAATTTGTTATTTTCAAAATGGGAACCGAACAATTAAGCATTGCCCGGTTCCCGATATTCGTCTATTCGTATTTTCGTGAAATTTCGGCACAAGCGGTATCTAATACCTTGGTGATTTCATCATTTAGCATGCCAGCCTTTAGTTCGGATAATGTTTTGGCATGTTGAGTCTCCAAATGATGTAGATACTCGATTTCAAAATCTTGAACCCTATTTGCAGGAATGTTTTGCAACAATCCTTTTGTACCGCAGTAAATAATTGCAATTTGTTTTTCAACAGGCATTGGCGAATACTGAGGTTGTTTTAAAATTTCAACATTGCGTGCACCTTTGTCCAAAACGGATTTAGTAGCAGCATCCAAGTCGGAGCCGAATTTTGAGAACGCTTCCAACTCACGATATCCGGCCTGATCTATTTTTAATGTTCCTGCTATCTTCTTCATCGACTTTATTTGTGCATTTCCACCCACACGGGATACCGAAATACCAACGTTGATTGCCGGACGAACTCCAGAGTTGAATAGGTTGGTTTCGAGGAATATCTGTCCATCGGTAATTGAAATCACGTTAGTTGGAATATATGCCGACACATCACCAGCCTGAGTCTCTATAATTGGAAGCGCAGTGAGCGAACCACCTCCTTTAACCAAAGGTCTGATTGACTCGGGAAGATCGTTCATGTCTTTAACAACGGCACTTGATTCGATGACTTTAGCGGCCCTTTCGAGTAATCGTGAGTGTAAGTAAAAAACATCTCCCGGATATGCTTCACGGCCAGGTGGACGACGAAGTAACAACGAAACTTCACGATATGCTACTGCTTGTTTCGATAAGTCGTCGTAAATGATTAAAGCGGAACGACCGGTATCGCGGAAAAATTCGCCAATCGATGCACCGGCAAATGGAGCGTAGAACTGCATTGCTGCCGAATCGGAAGCAGTAGCCGCTACAATTACGGTGTAGGCCATTGCTCCATGTTCTTCTAACGTTTTAACGATATTTGCAACAGTAGATCCCTTTTGTCCGATAGCCACATAAATACAGTAAATAGGCTCTCCTTTATCGTAAAATTCTTTCTGATTGATAATAGTGTCGATTGCAATTGCTGTTTTTCCGGTTTGGCGGTCACCAATAATCAATTCTCGTTGGCCTCTTCCAATAGGAATCATTGCATCAATGGCCTTGATACCTGTTTGTAATGGTTCTTTTACAGGCTGACGGAAAATAACACCGGGAGCTTTACGTTCCAGTGGCATTTCATATAATGGGCCTTCAATTTCTCCTTTGCCGTCGATCGGCTCACCTAAAGTGTTAATTACACGTCCCATCATCTTTTCGCTTACATTAATAGAAGCAATCTGACGTGTTCTTTTGCAAATATCACCTTCCGTTAATGTTTTGGCTTCACCTAAAAGCACAACTCCAACATTGTCTTCTTCTAAGTTAAGCACGATTCCAAGTACGTTGGATTTTTCAAACTGAACTAACTCGCCCGATTGCGCTTGGGTCAGTCCGTAAACACGAGCAATACCGTCACCAATTTCAAGGATGGTTCCGGTTTCTTGTAATTCGGTTTCTGTTTGAAATCCGGCAAGTTGCTGACGCAATATTGCCGATACTTCTGCTGGTTTAATTTCTGCCATAGTTGTTTACAGAATTATGTATTTTAATATGCTTTATTATATATATTCGTCGAAAATTCCTGTTCCAATCGTTTGATTTTACCGCTGATTGAAGTATCTATTAATCGGTCTCCTACTTTTACAATCATACCGCCTACTAAAGAGGTGTCAATTTTCTCAACCAATTCGATGGTTTTGTTCAATTGCCTGCTTAAACGAACGATTAGTTGTTGCCTGATTTCGTCCGTTATTGTCATTGGCGTAATTACGATAACGTCCTGAATATTGTGGTGAATTTTGTATAATTGTACAAATTGGTACACAATATCATGGATGTACAATTCTCTCCCTTTTTTAAAGATGATATTCAAATAGTTTAAGGTAACGGTATTAATCCGATCTTTAAAAACTGTGGAGAAAATTTTTATTTTTTTGTCGGGACGAATTATGGGACTTCGCATAGCAACAGCAAAATCAGGGGACGTAACATAAGTTTGATTAATCAAATTCATATCGGCATATAATGGCTCAATAAGATTTTGCTCAGAGGCAAAATCGAAGAGTGCTTTTGCATATCTGCCGGAAATTTTGCTCGTCTTCATTCTTTATTTTGTTGTATTAGTTAAAACGAACTTCGTCCAACATTCCTTCAATCATTTTATTTTGCTTCTCTTTATCCGAAAGCTCATTGGTTAAGAGCTTTTCTGCGATATCGATGGATAGTTGAGCAACTTGGTTTTTTAAATCGGTAATAGCCCTTAGTTTTTCGTAATTAATACTTTCTTTAGCCGATTCGATAATACGTTGCGATTCTTCGTTAGCTTTAATTTTAGCTTCTTCAATCATTTTCTCCCGTATTTTACGGGCTTCAATAATAATTGAGTCGCGTTCTTCTTTTGCCTGAATGATTAAAAGTTCATTATTAGATTGTAATGTTTTCATCTCTTCGCGGGCAATTTTTGCTTGATCTAAAGCTTCACTAATTGTGTTATCGCGTTCGTCTAACATGTTGATAATTGGCTTCCAAGCAAACTTCTTGAGGATAAAAAGCAATAATCCGAAACTCAAGAGCATCCAAAATACCAAACCAATTCCTGGTGTAATCAATTCCATGTTGTAATATTTTTAGGTTGTTGTTTTATTGAAAATAAAGAGTAACAACAACCAACCGTTGCTGTTACTCTCCGATTATACCTATACGAAAAGTATAAGCATACACACTACGATAGCAAAAAATGCAACACCTTCGATAAGTGCGGCTGCTACAATCATGTTCGAACGAATATCTCCTGCAACTTCAGGTTGACGTGCAATTGATTCCAATGCACCTTTACCGATGTTACCAATACCCATACCTGCACCAATTGTTGCAATACCAGCACCAATACCGGCACCCATTTTAGCGATAGCCATATCGCCTGCTGCTTCTAACATTACTGATAATAATGACATAACTTTGTTTTTTAGGTTATTGATTTATTTTGTTTATTTTTCAGACTTTTTAATTTTTTTCTTTTCCTTTGGCCTTTTCCTTCTTCAGCTTCGGCTCCGCTCAGTCTTCGGATTTGTTGCGCTATGCGGATCACTCACCTTTAGTGCGCTTTTTCATGATGCTCTTCTGTGGCCATCCCGATGTAAATGGATGATAGCAACGTAAATACGTAAGCCTGAATGAACGCAACCAGTAGTTCCAATAGACCCATAAATATGTAAAAGATTACGGAAACAATCGAAACCCCATAGCCTGCAGCTACGCTCATACCTCCAAAGATAAAGATTAATCCGATAAATCCCAGCGCAATAATGTGGCCTGCGGTGATGTTCGCAAACAAACGGACCATGAGGACGAACGGCTTTGTGAATACACCTACAATTTCAACGATTGGCATTAAAGGAATGGGGATTTTTAGCCACCATGGCACTCCTGGTGCATTAATAATATGAGTCCAATATGCTTTGTTCCCACTAAAAGTAATGGTTAAAAATGTAAACAATGCAAGAACTCCGGTTACTGCTAAATTTCCCGTTAGATTTGCACCGCCTGGAAATAGTGGAATCAGTCCGAGTAGGTTGTTTATTAGAATAAAAAAGAAAATAGTGAGTAATAAAGGTAAATATTTTTTGTAATGTTTACCGATAGCGGGTTTTACAATGTCGTCACGGACAAATACAATCAGCGGTTCTATTAGCGACTGCAACCCTTTAGGAGCCATGCCTGCGCGCTTTGTGTATGTTTTGGCAACAGAAATCATGATCCAGCAAATTATAATAATTCCAAAAAACAGAGCGAAAACATTTTTAGTAATAGATAAGTCGATAAGACTTGCCGATTCGTCGGGAGTTCCGTCTTCTTTCACTTTATATATTTTCCCTTTATAAGGTGCTTCTGTGCCCAATTTGTATCCTTTGTATGTTTCTGACCCGTGATGAAATTTACTGGACATAAATACAACAGGTTTGCCATTATCAATAATAATAATAGGTAAGGGTACCGTAATATGAGTTTCTCCGATTTGAGCGATATGCCATTCATGTTGGTCAATAACATGTTCGATAATCATTTCGCCGGCATTGAATTTTTTCTCGCCTTCTTCGGCTTTGATACTAGTTGAAATCAAAAATAAGGAAATGAGGATAACTATTTTTGAAATATTGGTATTCATTTTGTCTAGCAGTTTTTAGTTTTTTCGACTATTGTTGTTATTTTGAGAGCCAATTTATACCTTTTTTTGATTACTTCAAAAAACTTTTTTGCTTTTTTTTCTTAAAAAAATCTATTCTGCAATAAATGAGAAGATTATGGCACATTTTATTTTTGAAAAAAAACTCAAAAGGTTTTTAATACAGCTGATTTTTTCTATATAATTTGTACTTTTATGCCGTAATAATTCAATTTTAATTTGAGAAATATTTAATTGCATTTCATGTTGTATATTATCTCAATTTTAGTTTGTAGATTTGTATCAATTCTAACCTGATTTATTAATTTTATGAATGCTAAAAGCTTTACATTTTTGTTATTTGTGTTTTCTTATTCGTTATTTTCAGCATATTCTCAAAAGGAATTGGAAATGATGAACGATTCAAATGCAACCTATCTTAAAGGAGGATTGATTAAATCGAAAGTTTTTAATCAACCCAAGTTAATCAAATCGATTCATCCCGATTCGCTGCTTAAAAGTTTTTATCCGGGGGCATTTTATCGATATCCTTTTTTTGATACCGATACTTTTAGTGTTGTGTTGTGGTATTGTGATGATGCAAAGCCTGAGTTGACGGTAAATAATGATTTTGAAGAAGACACACTGAAATTTATTGACACCGTTTTATACGACTCCCGGTTTGTGATGTGTGATACTTATACGGACAGCTTAAGTTCAAAATACGCTTGGGTTGCAATGAATACGACAGAAGCACAGCCGGATCTTCTTCTGACGGGAAGATTTTGTTCAGGGATTCTTTCCTTAGCTTTGCTGAAATTATACGAAAATGGCTGGTCAAGTGTTGATTTTAATATAGCAATGGGAACTTACGGAATGTTTTGTATGTCGCCAAAACCGGAGATAGTAGAATATAAAAAGGGAGCTCACGGGTTGCAGATGGTGAATTATATAGGTGGCTTTGGGGGGCCATTTTGGGGATCATATTCATTATTTGATTGTATAGATGGAAAAATCACAGAATTACTTTTGCTTGATATGGCAGGGTTTGAATATGATGAGTCGTGCTCATGGGATACAAAAATCACCAAAGCGGATAGTCTCAAAGGAGATGAACTAATGCTGGTTACCGAAGGCAAAATAGATAAAGATAAATACACGGAAAACGAAGATCTGAATAGCTTGCCGACAGAGCTTGTCGCTGCCCTCGAAAAGAAAAAAAATCTTTCATTTTCAATTCAGCGAATTTACAAGTGGGTGGGCCATAAATATGAACTGAGAAGCACTCGGTATAAAATCCTATAATCAATGGTGCGTTATTTCATACACTTAGCCTATGACGGCACGAATTATAAAGGTTGGCAGATTCAACCCAATGGCACGACCGTTCAGGAAGTACTGACTTATGCGCTGAAAATGATTCTACGGCAAGAGGTCTCGGTTGTGGGAGCAGGGCGGACGGATGCCGGTGTTCACGCGCATTCCTTTTATGCCCACCTCGATCTGGATGTCGATTTTTTACAGACAGAGTTAGAGCAGTTTGTATATAAACTTAATCGTTTTTTGCCGGTAGATATCACTATTTATGATTTCTTTCGGGTGCCTCCCTATTTACATGCCCGTTTTTCGCCCATCAGTAGATCGTATAAGTATTATATCTCTCAAAATCGAGATCCCTTTGTTCGGAATTATGCGTGGTATCGCTTTGGAAATATCGATATGGAAGCCATGAATCGGGCTGCAGCAATGCTTTTGCAAATTACCGACTTCACCAGCTTTTCCAAACTGCATACCCAAACAAAAACAAATAATTGCAACGTAACGGAAGCTTATTGGGAACAAACTCCTTCGGGCTTGGTGTTTACCATTACGGCCGATCGATTTTTGAGAAATATGGTGCGAGCTATTGTAGGAACATTGTTGGACGTGGGATTAGGAAAAATTTCGCATGATGATTTTGTTCGAATTATTTATTCTAAAAATCGTTGTTCCGCAGGGGAGTCGGTGCCTGCCAGAGGCCTGTTTTTATACGAAATCAGCTACGATTTTAATGAATAACATTAAAAAATGTTGTAAATTGCCCCGAATTTAACATCTGTTTTTATCTGTATTTATGGTTTTTAGCAGCATTGTATTTCTTTTATACTTTTTTCCCATATTTCTGTTTCTATATTACTTTGCGGATAAGAGGTATAAAAATCTTGTACTCCTCGTTTCAAGTATTGTTTTCTACAGCTGGGGCGCTCCTAAATTCATCTTTGTTATTTTAGGTACTACTTTCATCGATTTTCATCTGGTGAAGTTAATGGCGATGACGAAGAAACGACTCTATCGAAGATCGCTGCTTACCTTATCGGTTTCGATTAATTTAGGATTGCTTATCTATTTTAAATATTCCAATTTCTTTATCGAAAATGTAAATGGTGTGCTCTCTTTATTTGGGGCCAATAACATCGTGTGGACGAAATTGGTTTTGCCGATTGGAATTTCATTCTATACATTTGAAACCATTACTTATGTGGTGGATGTTTATCGTGGAATTCATAAGCCATTGCATAAGTTTTGGGATTATCAGTTGTACATAATATTGTTTCCCAAACTTATTGCCGGTCCCATTATCCGCTATCACGATTTGGCCGATCAGATTGAAGATCGCACGGAATTTGACACGGTGGACAATCGGTTAATCGGGTTTTACCGTTTTGCCATTGGGTTGGCTAAAAAAGTGCTGATTGCCAATCAGATGGGATTGCAGGCCGATTCGATCTTTTCGCTTAACTTCGCTCAACTTGATTCGTTTACGGCTTGGATTGGAATTCTAGCTTATACCTTTCAAATTTATTTTGATTTTTCTGGCTATTCAGATATGGCGATCGGCTTGGCAAAAATGGTGGGTTTCCGGTTTCTCGAAAATTTCAACAGTCCTTATGTTTCCCAGAGTATCACCGAGTTCTGGCGACGCTGGCACATTTCGCTCGGGAACTGGATGCGCAACTATCTTTATATTCCTCTCGGGGGGAACAGAGTGAAATCGAAAAAAAGACTCTATTTCAACCTTTGGATTGTCTTTCTAGCTTCTGGGTTCTGGCATGGCGCTTCGTGGAATTTTATTATCTGGGGCGCATACCATGGTCTTTTTCTAGTGCTTGAACGCAGTTTTCTGCTAAAGGTTTATCAACGGATTGGGAAGCTCTTATCCACAATAATTACGTTCTTTATAGTCGTCGTTGGCTGGGTTTTTTTCAGGGTGGAAAAAGTTACCGATGCCTTTGCTTATCTAAAGAAAATGTTTAGCTTCAATTTTTCGAAGTCCATTACTTTGGATTCTGAATTCTGTCTCTTTTTCGCACTCGCGATATTCTTCTCCTTCTTTGCCGCGTTTAACCGAGGACAAAAAATTCAGGATATGATTTATGTCAATGCTTATTCATTAAAAAAACATTTTGCACTAGTTGCAATGTCGATGGTGCTGTTCATGCTGTCGGTGAGTTCAATAACTTCGTTTGGTTTTAACCCGTTTATTTATTTTAGATTTTAACATGAAAAATTGGAAACTAAAATTTCGGAAGTTGCTTTTAATCGGAGTGTTGGCGTTGCTCTTTCTGCCAATGATTCAGAACAAGTTTAAAGTAATTAAGATTAAACCGCTGTATGGGACGATTCGTGTTCCACAGAAATCATATTTAAAATTGAAGGACTGGTTTTCGGGAACTTACCAAAAGAATACAGAAAAATATTTAAACGAAACTTTTGGATTTCGAAACTTTTTTATTCGTTTGAATAATCAGATTGCATTCGATTTATTCAAAAAAGCAAAAGCGAATGGAGTAATAGTCGGCAAAGAAAATTATCTATACGAAGAAAAATACATTAAAGCATACAATGGAACTGACTTTGTTGGTGAAGACAGCATTGCGGATCGGATGCAGAAATTGAAATTTATTCAGGATACGTTGAGCCGCATGAATAAATCCATCTTTATAGTCTTTGCTGCGGGCAAAGCTTCGTTTTATCCCGAATATATTCCCGATAAATATTTATTGAAAAAAGGACCGACCAATTATGAAACTTATCTGAAATATGCTCAGAGAATGAAGATTAATTATATCGATTTTAATAAGTATTTTATCGATCAAAAGCATAGCTCCAAATACCTTTTATACCCAAAATATGGAATTCACTGGAGCTATTATGGTTCCACAATTGTAGCCGATTCAATTATTCACTATATCGAAAAACTAAGAAATATCGAGATGAACCACTTGATGTGCGGCGAATTTAAAATTGAACAATCCAAAGATATAGATAATGACATTGGGGACGGAATGAATTTGCTGGTTAATCTAAAAGGCCCGACGATGGCATATCCCAAAGTGTATTTCGGAACTGATTCGTTGAAAGGAAAACCTTCTGTTTTAGTGATTTCCGATAGCTTTTACAAAGAAATGTATAGGTACGGAATATCATCCGTGTTTTCTAATACTCATTTTTGGTACTATAATAAAGAGGTTTTTTCTGGTAGTGAGGTGTCCGATAAGGAGACTTCTCAGGTTGATTTAAGAGAAGAACTGAAAAATCACGATGTGATTATGATTATGAGTACCGAAGCTACTCTTCAAAAATTAGGATGGGGATTTGTGGAAAATGTTTATAAATTGTATCATCCATAATCCGGTCTGAATATATTTTCATTTTTTTTATTAGACAGGATTAGCACAGGTCGATATAATACAGAATCCTGTACGATCAGGGGGCGCTCAGCCATCGAAGATAACTTTAGACTCGCTTCGCGCATCTTTTTCCTGTTCCGCTTCGTAGTTTACTCGTAGCTCATCGTTTATAATTCACAAAATTTATCGCTTTAGACTCGTCTTCCCGAAAAACAGGAATCTCCGATTCCGTCGTTTTTCGTGGATCCACGAATTTTTACAAAAATCATGGATTTTTTAAAATTCGGGATGCGCACCTTGTACCTTTCACCTTTTTACCTTTTACCTCTTTAGTACAGTTTATTTCGTTGTTCCGTTAGTCGTTCGTCTGAGATATAATCATCGTACTCCATTTGCTTGTCGATCATGCCTTTGGGGCCGATTTCAATGACTCTGTTGCAAACGGTTTGGATAAACTCGTGGTCATGAGAAGACATCAGCACAATGCCCTTGAATTTAATTAAGGTATTGTTAAAGGCTTGGATAGATTCCAAATCCAGATGGTTGGTCGGGGTGTCGAGCATCATCACGTTGGCGTTGCGGATCATCATGCGCGAAATCATGCATCGAACTTTTTCCCCTCCCGAAAGGACATTAGCTTTTTTATAAATCTCTTCTCCCGAGAATAGCATTTTTCCTAAAAAACCCCGTAAATAGAGCTCTGTAGTGTCGTTTGAAAACTGTCCCAACCAATCGGTCAGCGGAACAGGATCCACAAATAAAGATTCATATTCGAGCGGTAAATATGCTTTGGTAATGGTTTGGCCCCATTCAAACGAACCATAATCGGGTTTGGTATGTCCTTTTAGAATTTCAAATAGTTGGGTCATTGCTCTTGAATCTCTTGATAGAAAGATGATTTTATCGTTTTTTTGCACCGAAAAATTCAGATTCGAGAAAAGTAGATTCCCATCTAATGTTTTGCGCAAATCTTTGACTTCGAGAATGTTATTTCCGGGATCGCGCTCGGGGGTGAAAACAATCCCCGGATACTTACGAGTGGAAGGCTTAATCTCTTCAAAGTTCAGCTTTTCAATCATTTTTTTGCGGCTGGTGGTTTGTTTCGATTTTGAAGCATTTGCACTAAAGCGGGCAATAAAATCTTGAAGCTCTTTTTTCTTTTCCTCCGCTTTCTTGTTCTGCATCTGCATTTGTTTCAGTGCTAATTGACTGGATTCGTACCAGAATGAGTAGTTGCCGGGGAATTGCTGGATTTTATTAAAGTCGATATCGACGATATGGGTGCAGATTGAATCTAAAAAGTGACGGTCGTGTGAAACCACCAAAACAGTGTTGTCAAAATTGGTCAGATAGTTTTCGAGCCAGGTTACGGTTTCCAAGTCTAAATCGTTGGTGGGCTCATCAAGAAGGAGATTGTCGGGTTTCCCGAATAGTGCCTGTGCCAGAAGGACTTTCACCTTCTCTTTTGCACTGAGTTCGCGCATTAGTTTTTGATGGTGTTCGTCTTTTATTCCGAGACCGCTCAATAGGATAGCTGCTGAACTCTCGGCATTCCAACCATCCATTTCGGCAAACTGTTCTTCCAATTCCGAAGATCTGATGCCGTCTTCATCGGTGAACTCGGTTTTGGAATAGATTGCATCTTTCTCCTTCATGATCCGCCACAATTCGGAGTGACCCATCAAAACGGTGTCGAGGACGATGCAATCGTCGAATTCAAAGTGATTCTGTTTAAGTACCGACAGCCGTTCGCCGGAGCCGAAACTAACCGCTCCCTTGGTATTTTCGACTTCGCCGTAAAGGACTTTTAAAAAAGTGGATTTCCCGGCACCATTGGCTCCAATGATTCCATAACAATTGCCGGGTAAAAACTTCATGTTTACATCCTGAAATAATATTCGCTTTCCAAATTGAACGCTGAGGTCCGATACTGTGATCATTTATTTTAAAGGTTTATTCGTTTATATGTTGAATAGCTTTTAGCTCTTGGCTTTTGGCTGTTGGTCTCTTTATTGTGTGCATTGCGAAGTTTTTAATTATCACATTAACGCATTAGCAAATTATCACATTATTACCCCTTCCAGGTCGAAGAAACTTGCGGCTTCAATCTTTACGTTGTAAAATTCCCCGATGGCTAAAACCTTTTCCGATGGAATAATCACTTCGTTGTCCACTTCAGGAGAATCGAATTCGGTACGTCCGAAGTAACAGCCGTCTTCTTCACGGTCGATGATGACTTTATAAGTCTTGCCGATTTTCTGTTCGTTGATGGCCAGAGAGATATTCTGTTGCATCTCCATGATTTCGCTCAATCTTTGCTCTTTTACATCGGCAGGGACATCGTCTTCGAGTTCGGCCGCCGAAGTGTTTTCTTCTTCGGAATATGCGAAAACGCCTAAGCGATCGAACCGGCACTTTTCAACAAAGGTTTTAAGTTCAGCAAATTGGGCCTCCGTTTCGCCGGGATAGCCGACAATCAGCGTGGTGCGGATGGCAATATTCGGAATCTCGTTTCGGAGTGTTTCAATCAGTTTGTATGTCGATTCTTGGGTGTGTGCCCGTTTCATGGAATCGAGCAGCGTGTCGTTGATATGCTGAAAAGGAATGTCTATATATTTGCAGATGTTGGCATGTTTTTTCATCACCTCGATCACATCCATCGGAAAGTTTGCGGGATAGGCATAGTGGAGCCGGATCCATTCAATTCCTTTGATTTCGGCGAGTTTGTCAAGCAGTTCGGCCAATGCCCGCCTTTTATACAAATCCACGCCGTACATGGTGAGATCCTGAGCAATCAGCATTAGCTCTTTTACACCTGTGCTTGCCAGATTGGTGGCTTCATCCACGAGCGATTCGATGGTGCGGGAAATTTGCTTTCCCCGAATCAACGGAATGGCACAAAATGAGCAACTACGGTCGCAACCTTCCGAAATCTTGAGATAGGCATAGTGTGGAGGAGTGCTCAACGTGCGTTCCCCAATGAGTGAAGTGCGGTATTCTGCACCTAAATCGGATACGATTTTTGCCATTTCATTCACCCCATACCATCCGTCGATGCCGCTGATCTCTTTGGAAAGTTCTTCTTTATATCGCTCAATCAGGCAGCCCATTACATAGAGCTTATCGATTTTCTTTCTCTTTTTCAAGTCCTTGTAGAGCAATATCGTATCAATAGATTCCTCTTTGGCATCGTTGATAAAACCACAAGTGTTGATGATTACGATGTTGCCGTTGTTAAACCCGTGCTCGGTCTGAATATTCATGCGGTTCAGTTGGCCGGCAATCACTTCAGAATCGACGCTATTCTTAGAACAACCAAGGGTTACAATATTTATCTGAGGTGTTTTTGTTTTCACGTAATAAAATTTTTGCAAAAGTACGATAAATTGACGGATTAGAGAAATCATGGGAAGTGAAACGTGAAAAGATTATTCGTGAAAAGAGCGCAAAGCGAGACAAAAGAGAATTTGTGTTTTTACGGCTTTACAGGATTTAGGGTGAGAATAATTAAAAATGACTGTCCGTTTTCTAGTCTATTAATGAAATTTTATGACGCCGTAGGTGTCAAATGTTGGTAGTCCTAAAATATATATGAATAAAGTTTTTGGCGGAAAAATTGTTGCGAAGCAAAACTATTTTTATGCCAAAATCACAATTAGAACTTAAAACGGACAATCATATTATTTAATATTTGGCAGTTCATAAAAAAGCACTATTTTTACAAAAACAAAATGTATTTGGTGCATTTATACCCGTTCTCTGCAAATTAAATTTGAAGAATATGATTTCATTATTGGGCTGTGGAAAGATAATGTTGAGTTGTCTGGTCATTTATCTGTTTATTATTGTGGCCATTCGCCTATTTGGCAAGAAAGAGCTGTCTCAGTTGTCCGTGTTGGATTTGGTCTTTGTGTTGCTCATCAGCAATTCAGTCCAAAATGCCATGGTGGGTCCCGATGCCACTTTAATGGGTGGGCTGGTTGCCGCAACAACTTTGTTTGCGGTGAATTATATCTTTAAATGGATTATGTATAAATTTCCACGATTCAGCAAAACGATCCAAGGACATCCACAATTGCTTATTTATAATGGAAAATTGATGAAACAGAACTTGGACAAACTTCGGTTAAGCAAGGCTGAATTGGAAGAAGCGGTACGGGAACATGGCGAAACCAGCATAAGTGATATCGATTTGGCCGTACTTGAAGTCGATGGACATATCAGCTTGCATTCGGGTGGGTTTTCAAGACATTCTGTAAGTAAAAATAAAGATGATAAAAATTATTCCAAAACTCATTGATTTGTAATCAATTGGTATTGTGAAAAATAAAGACCAATCATAAACCTTAAAAACAAAACTAATGAATTATTTAAAAGCATTTTTAATCGCAATTTTGGTGAGCATCACTTCATTTCTGAGTGCTCAAACCAATCAGGAAACCGTTAAGGAACTGAATGCCGTGCTCGAACAATCGTTGTATAAAACAGTGATTACGGTCAACGACAAAGGAATTCTCGATCGAAAAGACAATAATGGGAACACTTTTACCTTTGATCTAAAAGACGTTGATGGAATTAAAATTGATAATGACGGATTTCATAACGCTTTGATTTATATGAAGAAAGACAAAACTGTTAAAGGTGTTATTAATAATGTAAAGAAAGAAGCTTCGATAAATGTGATTTCATTTGAAGACGCAAAAGAATGCGAAAAAGCGATTCTGCTTCTGAAAAAGCTGATTGGGTAGCGTGAAAATAATCCAATAATTGGAGAGCGGTGAATCTTCATTGAGAACCAATGAATCACTTGCTCTTTACGTCTATAAATTGGTATAAACCAATATTTAGAGTCTTAAAATAAAAAATCATGAAAAAATTGAAAAACCTTAAACGTTCAAACAGGTTTTTATTAATACTGTCGTTATGCGGTATTTCCTTGATGGGATATTCACAGAATCCCGTGCCGGATGACCATTCCAAAAAGAATGAAATCGGAACAACCTTAATCAGTCTTAAGCAAAACTTTGGATTGGTATTTAATGTAAATAAATATTATTTTTCAAAGTTTAGCGGGGTAAGCTATAAAAGATATTTTGGAAAAAATGCAGTTCGGGTTGGTTATGACTTTTGTGACAGATGGGATAAAACCAGTGGCGGCGATATGAATGGCACCAGCAGTTATCGGGAAAATAGGTTCAGAATCGGTTATCAACGATTATTTGGGAATAAGAGGATTAAGCCATTTGTTGCGACGGATTTCACGTTGATATATTCGAAATCTCAAGGAGAATTTCAAGGTGGATATACGGGAACTTACCAGAAGGGCAATTCGGAATATTATGGATATGGATTTGCTCCGGCAGTAGGCTTTAGCGTGAATTTGACCCATAACTTATCATTGACAGTTGAAGCTAGTCTGGAGTTTCTGTGGATAAATGAAACTGGAACTTATTCGGATCGTTATGATGGTAAAGAAGCTGTGAATGTCAAATCAACGGATTACGCCACTCGGGAAAATCCATTAAATATTGTTTCAATAAACTATGCTTTCTGAAAGGTTGAGATTGCAAAATTAAAATGATTTTTTCAACATGTTTCCATTATTTCGGGTTCTATGAATATTTTCCTAAATTTGTTGGAGATAATTGGAATGTTCCAGAAAAAACAAGTACAATAATGTTCTACATCAAGGCTTATAATCCGCATTAATAACGAATTTGTTCACTTTGGAGAAGTACACGGCAACTATTTAATAAATCAGGCCAATCATAAACCCTAAAAACAGAAATTCATTATATGGTAGCGAGAACCTTAGCCCTATTAGCCTTTTTTGTTGGCTTAGCGGGTAATCTACAATCACAAACCTGCGATTGTGTCAAAGACTTCGATTTTCTGGTTCAAAAAATCAAAGTGGATTATCCCGGATACCGCGACAAGGTGACCCCTAAAACAAAACTGGAATTACTCCAATTGGGGCAATCTATCCGTAATAAGATCAAAATTCATCCGGACTCCTGCGGGATTTATCTTTCGTCGTATGCCGATTGGTTTAAGGATCATCATCTTCGGATTCAGCGTATATGGTTATCTCAGGGCTCGGAAAACGCCTCAATAGCGAAACCCAAAACGGTAGTTCTGAATGTCGATTCCATAGCCCTTTTAAAACCCGATAGCATTTCTATTGAAGGTATTTGGCACTCATTTGGGGGGGATATTATTATTGTAAAAAATATCAATTCATCCAATTATTTAGGGGTTTCACTTTCGTATAGAAACTGTGTGAAAAATCAATTGCTATACACTTTTACGAAAATCAGTGAGGATGAATACCAACTGGTTTCATATCCTGACTATTCCGATTTTCAACCGGAAAAAGGGAAAGCCTCGTTAAGGCTTCAAAAAAAAGTGCTGGAGTTGCATGATGACACTCGATTTATAAGAAAAACAGATTTTTCGGTTGCAGACGATGCTTTGTTATATTCGTATATTCCCGAATATCCCAACGGATCGAATGTATATCCACTTGCACTAAAACTATCCGACAGTACATTTTATCTTCGTATTCCTTCTTTTATGAATGATGATGCGGAGATGTTGGCCAAGAAACATTGGGTGGAGATTACATCTATGCCCAATTTGATTATTGACATCAGAAATAATGGGGGTGGGCAGGATAACTACTATCAGATACTGTCCGATTTGGTTTATACTCAGTCTTATGAGCGTAAAGGGGTAGAGTGGTATGCAACCAAAAGTAATATTAAGATGTATGAAGATGCCATTAAAAAAGGAGAAATCAGTAATGGGGAAGAGGGGCTTCGCTGGACAAACGCACTATTGAAGGAAATGAAGAAAAATATTGGAGGTTTTGTAATTCATCCGATGATGGGAAGCGATAAAACGATAATAAAAGACACCATCTATCCGTACCCCAAAAAAATAGGCATTATCATAAATGAAGGAAATGCTTCTTCGGCAGAGCAATTTTTGCTTTCATCCAAACAAAGTTCCAAAGTGACATTGTTTGGAAATTCTAATACTGCCGGAGTTCTGGATTATTCAAACGCAATCCAAGAAAATTTGCCGTCAAACAAGTATCGGTTAATCTTTCCTATGACACGATCCCGCAGATTACCCGAACATCCGATTGATAATATTGGCGTTTCACCGGATGTTATCATCCCGTATCCTCCCACAATGCAGCTTTTCGATCGACTTGACCAATGGGTCTATTTTGTAAAGGATTATCTGGAATTAATGAATAAAAGATAATTAGCAATGGTATCAGTTTTAATAAATCTGTAAAACGATAATACATAATGAGCAAAGTAACAGAAGCGGTAATATTTGATATGGATGGAGTAATTATTGACTCGGAACCTTTATGGAAAAGGGCGGAGTATGAAATATTTTCATCGCTTGGGGTAAATGTAGCTTCCGAATATGCTGAAATAACCAAGTATATGACTACAGGCGAAGTAACCCGATTCTGGTATGAGAAAAGTCCCTGGAAGAATGTTTCTTTACAAAGTGTAGAGCAAAAAGTTATCAATTATGTTGGTCGTTTAATTGAGACGGACGGAGCAGAGATTAGAGGAGCTAAGTCTGTATTGGAGAAGATTAAATTGTGCGGCTACAAGATAGGGTTGGCTACAAATTCCCCGTGCAGCATTATACCTATGGTCTTTAATAAGTTAGATATTGCTCATTTTTTTGATGCAATTTCTTCCGCAGAAAACGAAGTAAAAGGAAAGCCTGATCCGTCGATATATTTGACTACTGCGCAAAAACTAGCCATTCAACCCCAACAATGTGTAGTTTTTGAGGATTCATACTCGGGAGTTTTAGCTGCTAAAAATGCAGGAATGAGAGTCATTGCTCTCACAAATGAAAAGAATAGAGCAAAATTGGGCATTGCTGACGTTCTCATTGATGGATTTGAAAACTTTGACCTGTCCATCTTAAATTAGCCTTTCATAGAAAATATTAAGGGAGGGGTAAAGAACACTTGTTTATAAATTTGTCTTTGTTGAAATGAGTACAATGGCGTATGCCGAAACTCCTTCTTCTCGACCGATAAACCCCATCTTTTCCGAAGTTTTAGCTTTGATACCCATTTGGTTGGTATTGATGGACAGAAGAGGACACAATATTTCTTTCATTTTCTGAATAAAGGGCATTAATTTGGGCTTTTGCAACACAATTGTGGTGTCGATATTGCTAATTACATAACCTTCACTGTCCATAATATCAACCACTTTTTTCAGAAGTATTTTACTGTCGATTCCGGCTAATTCAGGATTGTAATCGGGAAAATAAGTACCGATGTCTGCAAGTCCCATCGCTCCTAAAAGTGCGTCGCAAATGGCATGAATAAGCACATCTCCATCTGAATGCCCGAGAGAACCTTTGTAATGTTCAATCGAAATTCCTCCAATTATAAGAGGTCGGTTTTCAACAAGCTGGTGAGTATCGAATCCAAAACCTACACGCATAATTATTTCATCGATGGCTTACTGTCTTCGCCTTTTAGCATATCAAAATCAAAGCTTAACGTAAAGCGTAAGGTATTTGCCAACGGATTTTGTTGGTTAGAGACCAAATAAGAAACATCCAAACCAAAAGTAGAATAACGAAGCCCTGCTCCGAACGTAAAAAATTGACGATTCCCTTTAGTTTTATCTTCAAAGAAATAACCAACTCTAACGGCAAATTGTTTTTCGTACCAGTATTCGGCTCCAATACCCCAGTTGATTTCTTTAAATTCTTCGGAAGCTCCTCCGGGAGCATCATAAAACGATTGAATTATGCCGGTTACGATTGAAACGTTAGGATCTTTACCGCTCTCAATTATTTTGTTGCCTGCCGCATCTAACGCCGTATGTCCCAATGAATCGAGTTTGTATATAGGTGGTGTTGGAACTAATAATTTATTTAAGTCAATTCCAATGTTGAGCGTGTTGTGTTCATCAATATCAAGATTTAGTCCGGTGCCGATTTTTAAATTGGTAGGAAGAAAATCTTTACGGGTTGTTTCCGTGTATGCAATTTTAGCCCCGATGTTTGAAATATTTGCCCCGACAGAAAAATTTGATTTTGCTATCCCATTTATTTTTAGCGGTTTGGTGTAGTACATCGAAAGATCTGCGGCGACGGATTGCCCTGCTTTGGTAGAGACACCGCCGACTTCCTGTCCTAAAGTGAGGTTCGAATATATATATCGGGCTGTAACAGCCATAGACATTCGTTTTGTAAGCAATCGCGACCATGTCGCATCTACTGCAAACTCATTCGGCTTGTAATCTCCTTTTGAAGCTCCGTTTTCATCAGTAAAACTAATATTTCCCAGAGAAAAATAGCGCAGGGATCCTGATACTGCATTCGCTTTGTCGATCTTATAATATCCCATTAAACTGGGTAAACTGATATCGTTAACCAGTTTTTTTAACCAAGGAGTGTATGAAACGCCGATCCCAAATTTTTTTTCTGAAAAAACGTATTTTGATGGATTGGAGAATTGAGCACTATAGTCGGGAGTTGTGGCTGCTCCAATATCTCCCATGGCTCCGCCGCGTGCATCTGGAGTTACTTGCAAAAAGGGTACAGCCGTAGTAATTGTATTTAATTGCCAAGTATCTCCACTTTGGCTGAAACTTTTAGCGGAACTCAAAATAATGAGCACAACACCAAGCTTTTTGATCGTTGAAAAATTATAATTCATAGTTATCAATTATGCATTTATGTGCAAAGTTAACGAATTTATTTTATTTTTATTGCAGAGAACCATTTGTTGAAGAAAAATAATTCTTCATAATAAAGGGAGTATAGAATGAAAGTATTAAAAAATAGAAATTATAAAATTACCAGTTTCTCAATTTTTTCGGCAGAACCACCCGAGCTTGTTTTCACTGATAATTTAAACAGATAAACGCCTTTTGCTAATTTGTCGCCATATTCATCAGTCCCGTTCCAAGGAATTCCTTCCGATCTGAATCCATTCATTTGTGTACTTTGAACAATTGTTTTTACAAGTTTTCCGGTAATAGTAAATATTTGAATTTTAGCGTCAAGGACTGATTCTGCCTGATTATGTTCAAAAAAGAAGTTAGTCTGTGTGGTAAATGGGTTTGGATAGTTAAGAACATGATCTAGGGTTAATTGAGCTTGCTTTACTACAGTAAATTCAATGCTTTTTTCGGAGGAATTATTCAGAATATCCCAAACTTTAAAGGAGAGCGTGTGCTTCCCCTCCGATAAATCTTTAAGAGGATAATGGAAAGTACCCTTCTGATAGCTGTTCAACTCTGTTTCAAAATAGTCGTTGATAACAATGCTGTTTGTAGTTTGTCCGTCAATAGTAATTACCGCATCGTGTCCAATAGTGCTTCCCATGATATTTATACCGGAGGAATCGGATACTTGAGCAATAAATTGCGGGTTTTCATTGGTAAGTCCTGTGTTTACAAAATGTTCGTCGTTTAAAAACAGATTAATTGTAGGAGGAGTATTGTCAATTACCGGATTATCACTATATCCGCCTACAATGAAATCTGAAAAATAGCCGTTAGCATCAGCGGTATCACATTTTGCATAATAGCTTATTTTTCCTTGTCCATAGTTATAGCTAATATCTTTTGGAACAATAAATGATACTTCGAAATCTCCATTTGTTACCTTTGCTTTTCCTTTAAAAATGATGTTTTTTTGATAGGTAAAGTCAACAGGATAACTATCCGGATCATTGCCTAGGGTTCGAAGTATTGATGGTTTATCATAAACGGTAACCATGATTTCTCCATTAAAGTTGGTTAACTTGGTGTTTGTATGATCTGTTATAATCCCTTTAATAGAGGCTGCCGATAAGGCTTTAAGGGTATCAGACGGTGATTTTGAATTATGATCTCCCTTTTCTGAAATGCTTTTTCCCTTGGCAAGAACTGTTGACGTTTTAGCTGAGATTGGGCTTTGATTGATATAAGTGGTCTTTACTTCATATTTTGGAAATGCCAATGGAATTGAAGGATCTCCGATGAGTACAAAATTTCTTAAACTTGACCATCCGCTTGGATCTAAGTTTTTAGAAATTCGAATTAAACTTCCCAGTGTGTTATATTGACTACTTGTTGATTCGGCAAAAGCATTATTAAAAAAGTTTTTTCCTAATTTGTCATTTGTGTGCGACCATGCTAACCGAGAAGTCGTAAATAATGCAACAGCTCCTCCATTGGCATTCAAATGCACCATTTCTCCTGCAGATACTCGTGCAGGATCATCGTAACGGGTAAATTCACAGGTCGCAGTAAACATAACGGGGAGGTTATATTTATTTTGCCAGCCGGTGATGTCCGAAATGCGTAAAATCCGTTCGTGTGCCCAGCCAACTTCCCCTCCATGCCCAACGTATGCCATTAACAAAGTGCCTTTTCTCATCCGTTCGTTTATTGCATTTTCCACATCAGGGTAACGTTGTCCTCCTGAATTGGATACTTGTGGATAAGCATCTAAAAAGATCTTTTCGAGGTTGTACTTGGGATAGTTTTTTTCTACACTGTCGCACAGGGCCATAGCTGTTTCCAAGTGGGTGTTATTGTTTTCATCGTCGCCTATTACCGTAATCATATTTTTCCAGTCACCAAAATTTGAAATTACATCAGGAAGATTACGGGTTAGATCTGTTTTACTGCAATACCGGATGGTTTTATCCACCATTTGCTGGGCTTCGGTTGGTGTTTTTACCACAAATCGTCCAATCCCAATATCTAATAACCCGCTACATCCTCCGCCTTCGTTGTCGTCCAATAGTCCGAAGAAGTCATCACTGTCAAAAGATTCGGATAGATTGGTTGAATTCTCATTTTCATACGTAGGTACAAAATTTTGTCCTAGCCCTAAAGTATTTCGATAGTCGTAGGAAGCATCACCGAAAAGAAGTAAATATTTCAATACGTCGGGACCGTTTTTGTCGTAGCACATTTTTACAAAATCGCGAATGGCAACAATATCAGGGCTGCCTGAGCCAAATTCATTATAAATTTGATTCGGAGTAACAACTTGTACGGATAGCCCTCGTTCACTTTCATGAAAGTGTTTTAATCGCAGAGCTTCAGACATAAAATCAGAATGAGAAATAATGATCATATTAGCTGCAGGAAGAGCATGTAAGTTCTGATTTTCAACAGTGCCGACATATTGTGGAGAATAATAGTAGCTTTGCCCGTTAAAGCTCACAAATTCATGGGGCGTATCAGCACGAGAGACAAAAGAAATATTATTGCCATTAATTGTTGTAGGTATTTTCTTAATATTTGTAATGTCGGTAATATCCCATACGGTTGACGATAGACCGTTATTAATTATGTACTCAAGCACTTCGTCTTGGTTTATCGCCCTATCGTAACGGATAACTAATTGAGGCTCGGTTTGAGATAAATTACATTGTGCGCTGATTAGAATTCTATTCAGCCACCCAACAGCTAAAGTCGTAGGTTTATTATAACTTATATTTACATTTACAATAGAAGAGGTTGGAGAAAAGCTGAATACATTAGAAGCCTCTATTGCTTGGTCAAAAGACCCGCTGGCAACAGCACCGACAGAAATGGATTGGTTTGCTCCGCCGATATTTACATTAAAAGTAGAACTTGCAGAAGCATTTGCGGCAACTTTTATTTCTGCTTTTATCGGTTTGCTGAGATCTATGTTGGAAATTCTAAATGGAAATGAGTAGGAGGTAGTATAATCAAAAGTTTCCCCTAACCAGTCACTACCCGATTTAGCTAAGTTAACATGCTCTTTTTCGTAAGCAAAATAGCGATTATATTGTGTTACGGTTTGAGTTATGGGATCAGTAACTGTCGGGGTTGTTTGTATTCGTTTTTTTGTTCCGATAGATGCATCAAAAGTTATGAAATAGTAAGCGTAATCGCTAAACGTATTTTTTTTGTAATCGTATTGGTATGTTGAAACATTGTAGGTCCAGCCCACAGGACTTTTTGCATAGAATAAAACATAGTCGCTGTCGTCGAAACTTCCATCACCTCCGCCAACTACTGATACAGCGCATTCTGCAATGTCATCGATTCGGGGATATGCATTGTTTTCAGCTAATGGACTCCCTCCATTTCCGAAAATAGATATTAATCCTGGGTCCGTAGAGGCAGGATCAAGCCCCATTGAAATCACATCTTGCTTCCTTATAATATGCACTCCCTCGTTCATTGTACTGAATTTGTACCATTTTCCAGATGCTAATACAGAGTTGGCAGCATAAGTTCGCCCTTTTGGGGAGGATGCCTTTGGTGCAAGAGTAACTTCTATTTCAAAAGAGATTACTTTTTCCAACTTATGAGTCTGTTTGTTTTTAATAACGGGGTTGAAGCTAAGAGTTAAAAACGGTTTTTTTTGTGCTGCAAAAATCGAAGCATTTACAGATAATGTGTCAATGTCGGCATTGGCAGCATTAAGAACGATACGCTCTTCGTCTGAAATGGGAACCGTGTTTAATTTAATAATCCTAATGTCTTGAATTTTAGTGCCGGTAGCGATCGCCTTTTTATGTGAATATATTGGATTTACACTGCTTGCAGAAGGGAATGCTCCGTCCTCAAATTGTAACGAAGTAAACGACAAATCTTTTGATATATTAATTTTTATCGGTGCTTTCCATTGAATGGTGTCCTTAAATAATACGGATTGACCAATTATTGGATGGCATACACTTATTAATAACAAAAAAAATAGATTGCGTACCCAATGTTCTAATTTCATTTTTCGTCTTTGTAATGAGTTGATAGATTAATTGTTTGTAATAACACAATTTTTATCGGTTTTATTGTTTTGCAAAGATAAAAATAAAAAAGATATTTAATATGGAACATTAATTTAAGAATTATCGTACAAGTTACGATAAGAACAAACTAAACAAGCTGTCAATTTTGAAAATTTAAGCAAAAATATTTAGACCGAAATTCAAAAAGTATAAAAAAAAACGGATAAATATTTAGTTAAATTTGTGGGATAAAAAAAATATGTGTATTATTGTAGTCTTAAACGTAGGGAATATATGACAAGGAAACAACTTTGTAAGGGTGTAATGGTGATGTTTTCATTATTAATAATTGGAAATGTGCAGGCTCAAGATCCGCAGTTTTCTCAATTTTATGCAAGCCCGATTTATCTGAATCCGGCTTTTGCCGGTTCTGCCGTATGTCCGCGAATGGTACTTAATTTTCGTGATCAGTGGCCATCTATAACCGGTACATTTGTGACTTATAGTGCTGCTTACGATCAGCATTTTGAAAAACTTTCGGGAGGATTAGGACTGATTTTTATGGGGGATAGAGCCGGGCAAGGTACGATTAATACCAATAGTGTGAGCGCAATGTATTCTTATAAACTGGATGTAAGCCGCAAGTTTTCGATGAGAGCTGCGTTACAGGCTACTTATCAGCAGAAATCACTCGATTGGGATAAGCTTACTTTTGGAGATATGATTGATGAACGTTATGGTTTTGTCTATGCCACTAATGAGCAACGGCCGGGAACTGTTACAAAAGGTTATGCGGATTTTTCAGCAGGTTTGCTGGGATACACTGAAAATTTCTTTGGGGGTATTGCCGTTCATCACTTAACCGAACCGGAAGAAGGTTTTATCAGTATTAGTAAACTTCCCCGAAAATTCACAGCACATGCCGGATATATCTTTGATATTCGTCGAAAAAGTCGTAAAACCCGCTCTATCAGCGATATTAGCATCTCTCCGAATATCATGTACCAACAGCAAATGAAATTCCAGCAACTTAACTATGGGTTTTATTTTAACCGCTATCCATTTGTAGCGGGCCTTTGGTTTCGCCAAAATTTTCAAAATAGCGATGCGTTTATTATTTTATTTGGAGTACAGCAAGAATCCTTTAAATTTGGATATACTTATGACTTAACGGTCTCAAAATTAACAAATGTAACCGGTGGTGCTCATGAAATCTCATTTATGTATCAGTTTAAGTGTCCCGATAAAAAGCGGAGAGTTCGTGCAATAAATTGTCCATCGTTTTAGTTAATATCAGATAATTGTATTATATTTGCAATCAAATAATAAAAATAGGAGCAACAATGAATAAATCAAAATTATTAATTGTAACGGCAGTTTCGGTAGTTCTTATGTCGGTTTTCACTTCATGCCGTAAAAATGAGGCATCAAACACAACCGGATGGGAATACAATAATGCTTCAAACGGAGGCTTCGAAGTTGCCCCCTTCGATGAACAAATGACCGGCCCCGGCTTAGTCCTTATCGAGGGTGGATCTTTCACAATGGGACGTACCGAACAAGATGTAATGGGCGATTGGGATAATAATCCTAGAAAAGTTACGGTTTCGTCATTTTACATGGATGAAACGGAAATCAGAAATCTGGATTATTTAGAGTATCTTCATTGGATTTATCGCGTATTTATGCCTGCCGATTTAGGTGTGGTTTACCGTCAAGCTTTGCCGGATACGCTCGTTTGGCGTAACAAATTGGCATACAATGAACCTTACGTGGACTATTATCTTCGTTATCCCGCTTATCGAGAATATCCTGTAGTTGGTGTTTCTTGGTCACAAGCTTCTAAATATGCTTCTTGGAGAACCGATCGTGTTAACGAAATGATACTGGTAGAACAAGGCATTATTAATTTAGTTCCCGAACCAACTGCTGAAGGTTACTTTAGTACTGATGCATATCTTACTTATTCGGAATATGAAGGAAATGGGGATAGACGTTTACAGAATATTGTAACAGGAGAGTTTCGTAATGTTAAAATTGAAGATGGAATTCTATTGCCGAATTATCGTCTTCCTACAGAAGCAGAATGGGAGTTTGCTGCTCTCGGTTTAATTGGAAACTCCATTCAAGAACGAATTTTGGAACGTAGAATCTATCCATGGAATGGGCATATTACACGTACAGACGATAATAAATTTTATGGTGACTTTGTGGCAAACACTCGTCGTGGAAAAGGTGATTATATGGGCGTTTCCGGAGCTCTTAATGATGCTGCCGATATTACGGCTCCTGTTTATTCATATTGGCCCAATGATTATGGTTTATATAATATGGGTGGAAATGTTGCAGAATGGGTAATGGATGTTTATCGTGCTACTTCCAGTGATGAAGTAAACGAATTTAGGCCTTTCCGTGGAAATGTTTACAAAACAAAAAAAGTAGAAAATGACGAAATAGCAGAACGTGATTCTGTCGGAAACATTCCGATGGTTGAAGCGTCCGATAAAAATGACTATAAAATCAGCCGTCGTAGAAATTACCGTAAATCAGATAACATTAATTTCTTAGATGGTGATTGGGCAAGCAATAACAATTCTCAAAAGTGGACAGGACAAGAGCCGAATTCTACTGACAAAATGTACAGTGCAGATGTTAATAACAGTAAAAAAGCCAGTAATATTGAAAATAACTCTCTAATTAACGATAGAACACGAGTGTATAAAGGAGGGTCATGGAAAGATATCCAATATTGGGCTAGTCCAGGAAATCGCCGTTATTTAGATCAAGATGAATCTACCGATTATATTGGGTTCCGTTGTGCAATGGTTCGTTTAGGCGCTCCAGTTGCAGGAAAAAAATAATGTAATAATTCCATTAAGAAATAAGCCTTCATTTCACGAGTAAATGAAGGCTTATTTCTTTTGTAATAGTTTTATTGTTAAGTTTGTATTCGAAAACAAGATATGACTATGAATATTCAGGAACTTTATCAAATCTACCTTTCGCATTCCGTGATATCCACGGATACTCGAGCATGTATCCCTGGATCCATCTTCTTTTGTTTGAAGGGGGAATCTTTCGATGGGAATAAATTTGCATTACAGGCTTTGGAATTGGGTGCTGCTTTTGTCGTTGCCGATGACCTTTCAATTGTAAATCCGAAAATTATTATTGTAGATGACGCATTGAAAACACTTCAGGAATTGGCGCATTATCATCGCTTACAGCTGGATATCCCGATTGTCGGTATTACTGGGACCAACGGCAAAACAACCACTAAGGAACTGGTGAATGCAGTGCTGAAAACTAAGTATAAGGTGGTTTGCACTAAAGGAAATTTGAACAATCACATAGGTGTGCCGCTTACGTTACTCTCTATTCGCACTGATACCGAAATTGCAATTGTGGAAATGGGAGCAAACCATGTGGGAGAAATTACAGATCTTTGTGCAATTGCTCGGCCGAATTATGGAATTATTACAAATATCGGGAAGGCACATCTTGAAGGTTTTGGAGGAGTTGAAGGAATTATTAAAACAAAAAAAGCTCTTTACGATTCTGTAATTGAGTCTAAAGGGATTTTATTTGTAAATAGTGATGACCTGTTGCTATTGGAACTGTCTCAGGGAACCGTTGTGGAACAATACGGAACAATCGTAGGTAAAATTATAGGTGAAATTGAAAGATCTGAACCCACAATTTCGGTGAAAATAAAATTTCATAATGAAGTAATCAATACGCAGTTGGTAGGCGACTACAATCTTCCTAATATCTTGTGTGCCATTGCCGTCGCAAATTATTTTAAGATCGATTTTTCGTTGATTAAAAAGGCACTTCATGAATATACTCCTCAAAATAACCGCTCTCAGCTGATAAAAACGAATTATAACGAAGTATTTATGGATGCCTACAATGCCAACCCATCGAGCATGGATGTTGCCATTTCCCATTTTTTATTTATGGATAAGTTGAAGAAAGTTGCCATTGTCGGCGACATGAAAGAGTTGGGTGAATTCAGTATTCAGGAACATCAGAAAATAATGAGCCGTTTTATCGAAAATCCCCAGGTGGAAGCTTATTTTGTGGGACCGGAGTTTTCAAAAATAAATAATGGTAATGATTTAAAAACGTTTATGACTTCTGATGAAGCATCGGCTTATTTTAAAAATCACCCCATTCGCGATGCCTACATTCTTTTAAAGGGCTCAAGAGGTATTAAGATGGAAACCATTTTACCGGTGTTATAATGAAACGGGAATATCATGTAATCGGCTTGATGTCGGGGACTTCACTAGATGGTCTGGATATCGCCTATTGCAAGTTCAATTTTGAAAATGATTGTTGGCACTTTGAAATAGAAAAAGCGGTCACCCTCGATTATAACTCATCCTGGCGGGGACAACTTGCGGGTGCTGATGCGTTGACGGGGAACGACTTGTGGCTTTTGCACGTGCAGTTGGGACACTATTTTGGAAAGCTGGTGAAGGAATTTGTAATCCAAAACCGTATTAAAGTAGATTTTGTATGTTCAAGCGGGCATACTATTTTTCATCGTCCGGAATTGGGATATACGGCTCAAATTGGTGATGGATCATCCATTGCGGCGGAGTGTGGAATAGACACGATTTGTGACTTTCGTTCCATGGATGTTGCTTATGGTGGTCAGGGGGCACCGCTGGTTCCGATTGGTGATAAACTGCTGTTTTCCGATTATGCCTATTGCCTAAATATCGGGGGAATCAGCAATATCTCATTCGATTATCAGGGACATCGCATTGCCTGGGATATTTCGCCGGCAAACATGTTGCTGAATTACTACGCCTCTGAGATGAACCTGCTTTTTGATGATAATGGGACGATTGCCGAAAGCGGCACCATTCATCCTATATTGCTGGATCAACTGAATAATATTGAATATTACCATACGGAGTATCCCAAATCGCTGGGAAAAGAGTATGTTTTTAAATATTTCATCCCACTTATTGATCATCATGACATTTCAATAGCGGACAAACTGGCTACCATTTGCGAACATATTTCGATGGAAGTGGCACGTGCCATCTATTCCGATAAACCGAAAAAAGTTTTGGTGACCGGCGGTGGGGCTATGAATCAGTTTCTGATTTCCAGAATCAGGGCGCATTCCGTTCACGAAATCGTGGTTCCGGATAAACAGTTGATAAATTTTAAAGAGGCGCTGATTTTTGCATTTCTGGGCGTGTTGAGAATTGAAAAAACATGCAACAGTCTGAAGGAAGTGACCGGAGCTGCTCAAAACTCCATTGGTGGGGCTGTTTATAAAGGATAAAATTATTTGAAATAGAAATCCCCAGGCGTAATTCCAGCCCTAAATGTATTGATTAATGTTCCGTTGCCTTGGTAGCGGTAGATTACGCCTTTCTGGACGTAATCAATGGCATCGGAGACATAAATCTCATTGGTGGCCGGATCAATTCCAAGTCCGTAAAAAAGCACTCCCGATTGAGCAATAAATGGGGTCGTAGGGATTGCTGTTGCCGCAATCGACATGCGGTAAATGCCATTATTTAACCAGTATAAAGTGTCGTTGGTCCCATTAATACATAATCGGCATGGATTGCCAGTTGATGTGAATGGGAGTGATTGTTCCACGATATTTGTAGTGGGGTTAACGCAATATAACCCTCCCGGAATTGTGCTGTTTCCTCCACACAAAATCCAGAGTTTACCATTTTTGTCTTCTTTCAATGAATTGGATGCATAACCGATTGTAATACTATCCGTTATTTGATCAGTAATTGAGTTAATGACATATATTTTATCCCGGTAGGGATTTGTAACAAAAACTTTCCCCGAAATCATGGTTAATTCTTCCGTCCAGCCGGTGCATGGGATATGTCCGGTTACACTGTTTGAGTTTAAATCTACAATGGCGATTTTATTATCGTAAATATCTGTAACATAACCTTTTTGATTATTTATTGGGAGAAAATATCGAGGAGAATTTAATCCGCTAATAGTGCCGCAAGATTTGAATGTACCGGCAGTTACCACTTCAATTTTATGTGAATTATTTACGACCAAATAGAACTTTTCGTTGAAGTAAGCTATGGATTGGCAAACATCTCCTAAATTTTGATTGTTGTTGGCCTTGAAAATGTCTTCCACCACCTGGTTTTGATCCGGGCTGTAGTAGCTCACTGATGCATTGCCAAACTGAAAATTCCCTTCATTGGTAATGTAAACACTTTTCGATCCGGTTACGATGGGCGCTTGGTCAATGACTTCGGGCTTATCGCTTCGGCAGGAAGTGAATGCGGTAAACACCGTAAAGATTCCTGCAAAAAGGGTGGTTTTTAAATTAAATGAGCTCCGCATATTACTATATTAATGATTGATGACAATTTTTTTTGTGACCTTATTTTTATTTTCCTGAAAGGTAATCAGATATATTCCATTTGGAATTTGTTGGGTGTTTAACCGGTGATATTTATCCGAAATTTCAGCTTGGGCTATTATTTGTCCGGAAATGGAAGAAATGGTAAAATCCATCGCTGAAATTCCATTCTTTTCAATAATCAGATAATCGGAAGCCGGATTCGGGTAAATGTGAATTTGATTTGAAAAATCATTTGTTGAAATGGATTGTGGTAATTGGTGAATCACACCTACGGCATCCAAATCGAATCCGCTAGAGGGGAAGGGCGTGGACCAAGGATCGTTGATTTTATTACCGTTGATGTCGTAAGAAGCATATTCAGCTTGAATGCAGCCCACCACATCGATGATTTTAACGTGTGTGATGGCACTGATATCCAGTTGGGGAATGTTGTTCAATTCTTCCAGATCAAACGGGGTTCCGAATCCGACCCGGTATTTTCCAGCGAAGTTGTTGATCTTGGTGGCGTCGATAATCCCGAATCCATCAATTTGCAAGGTGTATTGAGTGTTGGATGTGGCAGGAAACCGGTAAAAATTTTCTCCGTCGGAACTCACTTCCACAAAAGCAAGTTCGAGAAAGGTATCGCTGAATGAATTTTCGAAAACAGCGAAATCCCAACCTGGGCCGTTGGTAATTGGGCGTTCAAAGGTGACAACAGCCGAACCTCCATCACCCAAACTGACTACGCCATTGATTCCGGATTTATCTAATGCCATAGTGCTGTCTCCGACAGAAGCACGACCTAAGGCTGGATTCGAGATGTCCTGATAACCTCTAGTGATGGTGCATCCGGTGGCCCATCCCACAAAAGCAGAACTGTCCGCAGAGAATGCCGTAGAACCCAATTGCCCCGCAGGGGGAGCAAATTGGGCTACTGCAATCAGCGGCATTAAAAAAACAGTTGGTACTATCGAAAGCAGTTTCTTCATTATCGTTTGATAAAAGTTTGATTGGTATTAATGCTATTCCCTTGAATTTTAAGCTGATAAACACCGGGTGCCAGGTTTCTGAGATCCATAGAAATAATATTTTCGGTTGCGGTTTGCTGACTTACAGTTCTGCCGGCAATATCAATAATCGTAATATTTACCGGTTCATCCTTTGGGATATTAATATTGAGGATATCGTTTGCAGGATTAGGATAAATAAGGATATTGGCAGACTGCTGATAATCGATTATTGCTGTGGGAAGTGAAGCAGCTGTTGGATAACCGGGTCGTACCACAGGTGTGAAGTTCATATAGGAACATCCGAATAAATCGCCATTTCCCAAGGTTGTGCTTATTCCCATATTCATATCCCAGTTCCCTAAATTAGCTGCACTCCACGTGCCCCAATTATCAGGACTTCCACCAATACCGGAGTGTGTCTTGTAAGTAATATCATTCAAAAAGCCAGAACTGATTGCTACGGTTAGACTTGGATCGGCAACATCTATGTCATTTAACATTTGCTGTGCGGTTACTGTACCTGAATGCAGGTAGCCCCAAGCATAAGAAGAAGTCCCCGAACCATCAAGAAAATCTATTACAAGCAGAGTTGTGTCAGTACCTGCACCAACCCAAAAGGTTACATCTTGAGCTTTAAAATTGAAAGGATTAAAAGCAGGAATTGGCTCGCCGGGCGCTAACGCAGGACTAAAGTCAGTAAAAGCACAACCAAACCAGTCACCGTTGGAAAGAGATGCTGATATACCTCCATTCATAGTCATAGTTGTGATGCTACTGCCACTCCAAGTTGACCAATAAAAGCCGCCTGTTCCGCCAATGCCTGAATGAGAACCATAAACAATATCATTAAGGAAACCGCTGCCGATAGCCACAGAAAAATTAACATCTGTTGCTGCAACAGCATTTAGCATGTCTTGACCTGTTGCACCGGAATTGTGCAGATAACCCCAAGCATAAGATGTATCCCAAGTTGCATCGTGAAAATCAACAATAAGTATTGATGTATCAGAACCTGTCCCAACCCAGTATTTTACATCTGAGATTGTGAATTGAGCTTTTGCAGAAAAGCTTTGTGTAACAAGCAGCCCTATCGCTACCAAAAAAACAAGTGTTCTTTTTTTCATTTTTATTTTTTTTAATTGTTAATGTTAGATTTACTAAATTGAATTGAAATTCCTGTTTGATAATTTCTTAAAGGCATTGCACGGTAAGGCATAATTTGGTAGGTGATATTCCATAAATTATCGGCTTGAACAAACAGGTTTAAATTCACTTTTTTGAGTTGTTTTTGATAATTCAGAATGACGGATCCCAGTTGATAAGGCTCCAGATATTCCGCATTATCTGTGGATGTATATCGATATCCGGTGTATTGATGCCGGTATGTAATTCCAACGTTTTTATAGCTGATTTTCAGTCTTCCGTTTCCACTGTAAAGCGGCACATAAATCATTTGTTTATCAACGGAGTTATCGTTTGCGCTTCTCGATTTTTCGTTGGTTGACAGTACGTAACTGGTTTTAACGGAGAGCTGGATGTTCATTTTGTTGATTTTGATATCTATCAATGAATGTGTTTCCATGCCTCGACTCCAAACACTGTATATGTTTTGCGGAGTCCAGTAAGAAGTTCCCGGCATCCAGATAATCCAATTGTCTATGGTTCGATTGAAAAGGGTAACCTCTTCATTGAGGATAAAGCTGTTCTTTTTGTTATTCCAATTCAGGGCCACCCCGATTTCTTCGGTATAGCCGTCTTCGGGCAACAGGTCAGGATTTCCGCCCGGAGTCCAGTACAGATCATTGAAAGTTGGAAGTCGGTACAATCGGCTCATATTTGCTTTGGTCTCCAGAAATGGAAATATCTGATATTGAATTCCGGCCGAATAGGTAAACGGAACAGTGAGGTTGGGAATGATTTCCTGACGTGCTGACGTGCTGATATTCAGTTTCTTGGAGTTGCTTTCGAATTGGTAGGAAGCAAAAAATGAAGTTCTGTTTTGGGTGGGATTCCATTGATAACCGCTGGTTTGAGCTGTTGTGTATGTATTATTGATTCCACCGTTGATTATGTGGTTTTTGAGAAAATTGTATTTTGATTCCAGTTCAATAATCCATGATTTCGATTTACTAAGAGCATCTGTATTGCTCAGTGGGTCGAGATAACGTAGCTGCTCGTCAAAATAAGCGTTTCTCAGGTGGGTAATCAGTTTTTTACCATTGATTTGCCAGTCTGCCGAGAGTCGAAGTGCATTGTCTTCCTGCTCCGCTTTGCTGATCTGTTCCAGTAGGGTGGGAGGCAGGTTTCGGTCGGTTTTTTGTTTCCAGAGGGACAAATTCAATTGTTGGTTTTTGGCGATTTTTATAGCGCTGTTGGCTATAAATCCAATACTTCTCAGTTCGGCATGTTGCTGTTTTATAGTTTCTGAAGTTTCTTCCGAAGAGTGCTGTATTTCAAAATCGTTGCCCGCATATTTATTCATAAAGGTAATGCTGGTGGATATGCGTTTTGATCCGTATTCGATGTTGATATTCTGCCCCAAAGTGTGAAAATCACCTCCAAAAATCCCATAGCTGACCGATAAACCGGAATTGAATTTCGGAACATTGTTCAGGTGTATGGCTCCTCCGATGGCTCCATTGCCCCAAAGTGCTCCTACACCGCCATATTGCACCGCCACACTGTTGGAAAAACCGATTGGAATCAGTGATAAATCCATTTGACCAGTGGATACGCTGTTGATATTGAATCCATTCCATAAAATTGCCGTTTGTGAGGCACTTCCTCCCCGGAATGAGGTGGTTGCGAGGGCGCCTTGTCCGTACGTTTTAATGGATATTGTGCTTTCGTCGGAAAGAAGGTCGGATAGGTTTTTGTTTTTATACTGCTGCATCGAGGTGGAGTCAAATTCGATGAGTTTCACCCCGGAAGAAAAAGTCGTAACCCTGCTTGCACTTACGGTCACTCCCGAAAGTACATGCGTAGAATCGATTTGCCCCAAGATTTTTGTAGTTATCGTTGAGAGAAAAATAAGAAGACCAAACACGACTTTATCGTTCATAATGATTTTTTTTCAGTTACGAACGAGAAAAAGGAACTTGAAATGAGGCTGATCCTCTGATTCAAATTGCTTTTTTCCCGAAGCAATATTATCAATTCTGTTGCTTTTGGCAGGTCTCCTGGCTTGCTCTCGTGCCGCCTTCCCATTCGTCAGTTGACGGACAGTGGCTTGTAGTGCACTTTTCGTTTTTTAAACGAAAGAACTAACAGTTGCGGGTACAGCTCCCGAATTTAACGGGATTCCCTTTTACTTCTCACTTATTCATGAGAACCAATTGCGTTGCAAAACTATAAACATTTTTCTATTTCTGCAAATAATTTTTTTATTAAAAAAAATACCGATAATAATTTTATGGTATAATACTAATTGAAATTTTTTTTGTTTTTTGTGAGATGATTGCTCCAACCATGATTAATGAACACGATGTTGTTAGAAAATAATTTGAATAAATAATATTGAAAAATAAAACACGTTACTTTTGTACTTAAATTATAAACCCGAAAAAATATGCTAAGTACAATTCTTCTTCAGATTTCGCAAACAGGTACTGCAGTGGTCGATACTATTGCAAAAGCAGCAGCGCCTCAAAAGTTTGACTCATTAAATATATGGAGTTTAACCGTAAAAGGAGGGTGGATTATGATTCCAATCGGAATTATGTCCATTATTGCTATCTATATTTTTGTTGAACGGTTTATGACCCTCAACAAAGCGGGTAAAGATGATCCGAATTTCATGAATAATATTCGTGATTTTATTCATAATGGTCGCTTGGATTCTGCTTTGGCTTTGTGTAAAAGTACCCAAACACCATTGGCTCGCATGATAGAAAAAGGGCTCACTCGTTTGGGAAAGCCACTTAATGACATTAATGCAACTATTGAAAACGTTGGAAAATTGGAAATTAATCGCCTTGAGAAAAATATTGCGACGTTGGCTACTATTGCTGGTGCAGCCCCGATGCTTGGATTTCTCGGCACGGTGACCGGTATGGTAAAAGCATTTTATGATATGTCGAAAGCAGGAAATAATCTCGATATTCAATTACTTTCGAGTGGTATTTACGAAGCAATGGTGACTACTGTTGGCGGTTTAATTGTTGGAATTACGGCTTATATCTGCTACAATATACTGGTGGCCAGAGTAGAAAAAGTGGTGTTTGTTCTTGAAGCACGGACTACGGAATTTATGGATTTATTAAATGAACCGGTAGATTAATTGCATTAATAACCCATTATTATGGCACTAAAAACAAGAAATAAAATTAGCAAGGATTTCAGTTCGTCAACCATGTCGGATTTAGTTTTTTTGCTCTTAATCTTTTTTATGATTACCTCAACAATGGTAAGCCCCAATGCAATTAAGTTGTTACTACCTAGTAGTAACAGCCAAGTTCAGTCGCCTCGAACGATGACTGTATATGTGAAAGCACCGAATGAATATTATATTGAGGAGAATCGTGTAAATCTATCCGATTTGTCTAAGCAGATTCAAGCAAAGTTGGTAGGGCAGCCAAATGATGCAACAGTCGTTTTAAAAGCGGATAAAGAGGCATCGGTGCAACTTATTGTAAACGTAATTGATGCGGTTAACAAAATCAATGATGCGGCAAAAACAAAATATAAGGTGATTTTGGCAACAAAACCACAGGAATAACGTTTAAAATTACACAAAGCGTTATTAAATTAATACATAGTGCAACATGATAAAAATAACTAATCAGCATAAAGGAATTATCGGGACGGTATTGTTTCATTGCTTGCTGTTGTTGTGCTTTTTCTTTATGGGTTTTAAAACTCCATTGCCTCTTCCTGCCGAAGAGGGAATCGAGATAGATATGGGTGGCGGCGGCGGTGGCGGCTCATCAGAGCCGGCAAACGTTAATTCAGTCTCTTCATCCGAAGAGGATTATGCAACTCAAAACACTGAAGAATCAAATGCGATAACAAATAACAATAAAGTTAAAAAGACAAATACTGAAGCCAAGGTGCCGGAACGGGTTGTTAATCAGGCATTATTGTATAAAAAAGGTTCCAATTCTGGCGGCACAGGAACCGGTACAGGTACAGGAAATGGCACTGGCTATGGCCCGGGTAGCGGTTCCGGAGACGGTGGTGGAAATGGTTCCGGACATGGACCTGGCAATGGCGGAGGAAGAGGTCCCGGATTTTCATTAAAAGACCGCACGGCAAAAAGTCTTCCTGCTCCAGATTTTAGTAATGTTCAGGGAAAAGTTGTGGTGCGGATTAAAGTAGATCCTGCGGGCAGAGTTGTTGATGCCGAAGCAATATCAAGAGGATCTACTATTGCAAACACAAAGGTGTGGAAGAAATGCGAAGAGTTTGCATTAAAATCAAAATTTAGTGCTAAGGCAGATGCTCCTGAAATTCAACAAGGTACAATTACCTATGTGATTGAATAAAGAAATATTTTTTTTCTCTTATTCGTGCTCAAGTGTCATGCCTTTTACACTTGGGCATGTTTTTTAAAACTGACTTTATGAATTATTCAGAAACCCTCAATTACCTCTTTCAAAGTTTACCCATGTTTCATCGTATAGGTGCAGCCGCTTACAAAGCAAATCTTGACAATACTCATCAGCTGATGAAACTTACTAACCATCCCTATCTGAAATTTAAAAGCATTCATATCGCAGGTACGAATGGAAAGGGCTCGGTGTCGCACTTTTTAGCTTCCGTCTTTCAGGAAATGGGACTGAAGACCGGACTTTATACCTCTCCTCATTTAAAAGACTTTCGCGAACGGATAAAAATCAATGGAAAAATGATTCCGGAAACCAATGTGGTGGATTTTGTGTCAAAATATAAACCGGATTTTGATCGAATTCAGCCTTCTTTTTTTGAGATGACGGTGGCATTGGCTTTTGACTATTTTGCCAATGAAAATGTGGATATTGCCATTATTGAAACGGGACTTGGCGGTAGGCTCGACTCTACAAATGTCATTACACCGTTACTTTCCGTAATTACAAATATCGATTATGACCACACACAATTGTTAGGAAATACTTTAGATAAAATTGCATACGAAAAAGCGGGAATAATTAAACATCGGGTGCCTGTGGTCATAGGAGAATCCAACCCCTTTACCGACCCTGTATTTAGGCAGAAATCGTTATTGGAAAATGCACCGTTATGTTTTGCCGATCAGAATTATAAGGCCAAAATTATAGCACAGGCCGATCCGTTTTTATTATCCGTTTTAATTCGTGATGTCGTCCTAAATTCCCCATTGGCAGGGAGTTACCAGATGAAAAATATAACTACGCTTTATGCAGCTATAGACATAATTAATCAATATAAAATATTTTCAATTTCACCGGAAATAGTTCAAAGAGGAGTTCAAAATGTAATTAAAAATACTCAACTCCTTGGTCGATGGCAAAAAATTAATGATAAACCGTTAGCAATTGCAGATACGGGGCACAATCCGCATGGTTTGAAGTATGTACTTAGTCAACTGGAACAGTTATCCTATCGCGAGTTGCATTTTGTATTGGGAATGGTTAACGATAAGGATATTCAAACGGTGCTGTCGATATTGCCGAAAAATGCAATCTATTATTTTTGCAAAGCGGATATTCCTCGGGGAATGGATGCTCGGTTGTTAATGAATGAGGCCCATAAATTTGGACTCAGAGGGGAATTTTATATATCGGTTTCCGAAGCATATTCCAATGCGTTAAACCGGGCTTCGGAAGAAGATGTGGTTTTTGTTGGAGGAAGCACATTTACCGTAGCAGAGGTTGTTTAGTGATGAACTGAATTTGGCGCTTTTTTATTGATTGAAAATTGCAAATAAGCTATTATTGATTTTTAAGAATTTTATTATAAGGAAGTACAAAAAAACAATGTTTTTTTGTACTTTTGCACGACAAAGGAAAAAACTATGGAATTTGATTTCTCAAAAGATAAATTTGTAGGTGAGGGGTTAACCTATGATGACGTTTTATTGGTTCCGGCATATAGCGAGGTATTACCTCGTGAAGTAGAACTAAGAACAAGTTTCACAAGAAGTATAAAACTTAATATTCCGATTGTCTCCGCAGCTATGGATACGGTTACTGAATCTCAAATGGCAATTGCTATGGCCCAGGAAGGCGGCATAGGAGTATTGCACAAAAATATGTCTATAGAAGATCAGGCCACTGAGGTCAAACGGGTCAAACGGGCCGAAAATGGAATGATAATCAATCCAATTACCATTTTGGAAAACGCGACTGTTGCCGATGCACTTAAGTTAATGGCGGAATATAAAATCGGTGGAATTCCGGTAATAAACGAAAATAATAATTTGGCAGGGATTGTCACTAATCGTGATTTGCGGTTTATCAGAGACTTAAACAGGCCGATTACTACGGTAATGACTCATGATGTGATTACAACTTCGGAATTTACCGATTTTGAAAAAGCTGCCGAAATATTGCAGGAGTATAAAATTGAAAAACTTCCGGTAGTTAATAAACAGGGTGTTTTGGTTGGGTTAATAACCTATAAAGATATTATTAAAATAAAAGCTCGTCCCAATGCGTGCAAAGATAAAATGGGACGTTTGCGAGTGGCTGCGGGAGTTGGAGTAACTCACGATACGCTTGAACGATGTGAAGCACTAGTAAATGCCGGTGTTGATGCTTTGGTAATTGATACTGCACATGGACATTCGAAAGGAGTGCTTGAAGTGGTTAAAAAAGTAAAACAACGTTTTCCTCAAATAGAGTTGGTTGTTGGAAATATTGCTACGGCTGAAGCCGCATTAGATTTAGTAAAAGCAGGTGCCGATGCGGTAAAAGTCGGAATTGGCCCCGGTTCCATTTGTACTACACGAATTATTGCAGGAATTGGTGTTCCTCAATTAGGGGCTATTTATGCCGTGTCTCAAGCACTTAAAGGAACAGGTGTTCCTGTTATTGCCGATGGGGGAATCAGATATACCGGAGATATTGTTAAAGCTATTGCAGCCGGTGCCGATACCATTATGGCCGGTTCCTTATTTGCAGGTGTGGATGAATCTCCGGGTGAAACCATAATTTTCGAAGGTCGTAAGTTTAAAACATATCGAGGAATGGGGTCTATTGATGCGATGCAAAAAGGTTCTAAAGATCGTTACTTTCAAGATGCGGAGGATGATATCAAAAAGCTGGTACCCGAAGGCATTGTAGGCCGAGTTGCTTATAAAGGAAGCCTTTCCGAAGTGATTCTTCAGATGGTTGGCGGGCTCCGTGCAGGGATGGGCTATACTGGGTCTCCAAACATTGAACATCTTAAAAAACATGCTAAATTTGTGAAAATCACTCCTGCAGGAATGACGGAAAGTCATCCCCACGATATTACGATCACAAGTGAAGCACCCAATTATTCCCGTTAATTTTTAAAACTGTAATTTATATTTGTTCTTAATATTATTTTCTAACTTATTTTTAAACACATAATTTTTTATGAAAAGAGTATATTTAGTGTCTGTATTAGTTTTGGCTTTTGTTCTCACCAACAGTTCAGCCTTTGCTCAGAAAAAAGAAAACAACAAAGCTAAAAAACCTGCAAAAAAAGAGGCTGTAAAGTCGGAAAGTGCAAAAAATATTGTACCTGCGACACCGGTCGATCCTGTTTTGCTTACAATTAATGGCGAGAATATCACGAAATCGGAATTTCTAAGTGTTTATCAAAAAAATAACGCGAACAAACAAGCGCCAATTGATGAGAAAAGCTTAAATGAATATTTGGAACTTTACATTAATTTCAAGCTTAAAGTGAAAGAGGCGGAATTTTTGAAACTTGACACTTCCAGTGCTTTTAATAATGAACTTGCTGGATATCGTAAACAATTGGCGCAACCATATCTGGTGGATAAAGATGTAAATGATGCCTTATTAAATGAAGCATATTCCCGCTCAAAGTTTGATGTCAGAGCCAGCCATATTTTAATTCGTGTGGATAAAGATGCCGCTCCGAAAGATACTTTAAATGCTTATAACAAAATATTAGCTCTTCGCAATCGCTTTTTAAAAGGCGAATCGTTTGCATCTCTTGCCGTTGCCTCTTCGGAAGACCCGTCAGCTAGAGACCAACGTGCCGAAGGCGGAAAACCAGGGTATAAAGGGAACAAGGGCGATTTAGGCTACTTTTCGGTATTCGACATGGTTTATCCTTTTGAAAATGCAGCTTTTACAACTCCAGTAGGACAAGTTTCTCCAATTATCAGAACTGATTTCGGTTATCATATTCTTTATGTTGCTGACAAAAAACCGGCATTAGGAAAAGTGCATGTAGCCCATTTGCTGGTAAAGCTAAATGAAAATGCTACTGCTGCAGATTCGGCTGCAGCGCTGGTAAAAGTAAACGAAATTAAGGCTAAAATAAATAACGGTGAAAATTTTGACGAACTGGTTAAACAATATTCCGATGATAAGGGTTCGGCACCTAAAGGTGGGCTTTTGCCTTGGTTCGGCTCAAACAGAATGGTACCTGAATTTGTATCGATGCTTTATACAATGCAACCGAATCAAATTTCAGAACCTGTGCTGACCATGTACGGATGGCATTTTATTAAATTGCTCGAAAAAAGTAAGGAACAGACGCTTGATGAGGCTAAATCGGAATTAAAAATGAAGATCGCTCGCGATATCCGCTCAAATAAAAGTAAGGATTCATTCATCGAACGACTTAAATCTGAATATTCCTATGTGGCATATCCGAAAACAATGGATGAATTTGTTCCTCTTCTCGACTCCACATTCCGTTTGGGAAGTTGGCAAGCAACCAAGGCTTCAAACTTAAATAAAATAATGTTTGTTTTGGATGGCAATAAATATAATCAAACGCAATTTGCCGCTTACTTGGAAAAACATCAAGGCGACAGTCCCAAGGAAGAGTCTTCGTCAATTTTAAAAAACAGGTTTAAAAGTTGGGTGGAAGACGAAATTATCGCTTATGAAGATAGCCGTTTATCTCAAAAATATCCTGATTTTAAAGCGTTGCTGAAAGAGTACCGCGATGGTATATTGTTATTCGATTTAACGGATAAAAAAGTATGGTCGAAAGCTATTAAGGATTCTGTAGGATTGCAAAATTATTACGATGAGCTTAAAGTAAATTATAAATACCCTCGTCGTGTTGATGCGGTTATCTATAAAGCAAACGATGAGAAGACTGCAAACAAAGCGCTTAAAGTAATCAAAAAAGAAACAGCTAAGGGTACAAAATCCGATGATATTGTTAAAAAAATAAATGCTAAAGAAACTCTTATTACTTCCGAAACGGGTATTTATGCTAAAGGCGACAACAATGTTATCGATGAATTTGAATGGAAGCAAGGAGTTTCAAATGTAATTACGTCGAAAAACAGCTTCTATATTGTACAGATAGACAAGGTGCTTGAACCTTCAGTAAAACCGCTTTCGGAAATTAAAGGCATTGTAATCTCCGAATATCAGAACTATTTGGAAAAAGAGTGGATTAAAGAACTTAAAGCAAAATATACAGTTGTCGTTAATCAGGAAGTGCTAAAATCAATTAAATAATCATTGAAACATTCTTTTTATTTCATACTGTTTTTTACTGCTGTTTGGCTTTGCTCTTCTTCGTGCAATAGCCATAAAAATGATGTCGCTTTGGCAAAGGTAGGAGGTTCTTACTTGTACCAGAGCGATATTTGTGGGTTAATTTCTCCCGAAACTTCTCCGGCAGATAGTGCAGCGATTGTAAAAAACTATATTGAGGTTTGGGTCAATCAACAGTTATTAGCAAAAAAAGCAGATGAAGAGTTGCCTTCCGACAAGAAAAATTTTGATAAGCAACTGAAAAATTATAAACAGTTGCTTATGATTCAGGCTTACGAAACATACTATTTGGATCATCATCTGGACACGGTAATTAATGACAACGAGATAAAAACATACTATCAGTCTCATATTGCTGATTTTGAACTTAAGTCCAACATCGTCCGATTGAATTTCGTGAAGTTTCGAAAAGCCCATCCTGCGATTCCTAGAGTTAAGCAATTGCTTTTTGCTCCGCGTCAGAACAAAAAATTATTAACTCAACTTGTCGATAAAATTGCGGAAAATTATTTTTTTGATGATAATTCGTGGCTGCTTTATGATGATATTATAAAAGAATTGCCCATTCAAAATTATCAGACTGCCCAATTGCTGCAAAATAGAAACATTGAAATACAAGATTCTTTATACCATTTTTTAATCGTAATCAAGGACTTTAAAATAAAAGACGATGTTTCGCCGTTGATATTCGAGCGCGAAAATATTAAAGCAGTTATTCTTAACACTCGAAAAAATACATTATTGGAAAAACTTCGAGTGGATATTAAGAAAAAAGCTGTTGAAAATTCAGATTACGAAATATTTCAAAAATAAAATAAATAATGAAAATACTAAAAATCAGCATCTTAATAGTTTTAGCCGCTTTAGCTAATGGGGTATTTGCTCAGGATAAAAAAGCTGTTGTGGATGAAGTCGTTGCTATTGTAGGCAATAAAGCTATTCTTATGTCGGATGTGGAAAACCAATATTTGCAATATCGGATGCAAAACCCTGTAGAAGATCCGAATATCGACATGAGGTGCATGATTCTTGATAACCTGTTGCTCAGTAAGCTACTGATCACTCAAGCGCAGTTGGATAGTGTGGAAATTACCGATGCTCAAGTAGAAGAACGAATTGAACGGAATATGCGTTACTTTATATCCCAGTTTGGATCTAAGCAAAAGTTGGAAGAGTATTATAAGAAAACAATGTCGGAGATAAAAGAAGATTTACGGGACAACGTTCGTGATCAGCTTTATGTCGAATTTATGCAGGATAAAATTACTCGAAGCATTACAATAACACCAACCGAGATAAAAAATTATTTTAAAAAAATTCCGGCAGATAGTTTGCCTGAATTTCTTTCTGAGTATGAGCTGATAGAAATATCTAAAATACCGAAAGTATCGCAGGTGCAAATTGATGCGGTGAAGGAAAAACTTAATGGATTCAGAAATAGGGTATTGGCCGGCGAAGATTTTGCAACTTTGGCGGTGATGTATTCCGAAGATCCCGGAAGTGCTTTAAAAGGGGGAGAAATCGGTTTTGTTAACCGAGGAGAACTTTATCCTGAATTTGAAACAGCTGCTTTTTCGTTAAAACTAGGAGAAGTGTCGCCTATTATTAAAACAAAAGCGGGCTATCACATTATTCAGCTTATTGAACGTAGAGGCCAATCGATTAATGTGCGTCACATTCTTATAAGTGCAAAACCCGGCATAGACGAGATGAAGAACAGCAAACTGTCGCTCGATTCTGTATATACTATGCTAAAAGATGGAAAGATAACCGTTGATGAAGCTGTTGCCAAATACTCCGAATCGGAAACCAAAAAAAGTGGAGGCATGCTTATAAATCAATATTCGGGGGGAGTGTCCTTTACCGAAAGCCAACTTGATGAATCAATAGCCCCAACTGTTGAAAAACTTTCGGTGGGTGAATTTTCAACGCCTATTTTATCTAAAACAGACGATGGGGAAACCTGCTATCGCATAGTTGTGCTTAAAAAGAAAATTCTCCCTCATAAGGCTAATATGGTTGATGATTATGATAAAATCCAAAAATCGGCCTTAGAAAACAAAAAACAAACGGTGCTTGATAAGTGGGTGTCTGAAAAAATTAAAGATATATATGTAAATGTCTTTTCTTCGTATCAGAAATGTACCTTTTCTCACTCATGGGTCAAATAATTCTTAGAACATTATGATATACAAAGATGATATTGAAGCCGTTGATGCATTTATAGAGAAGTATCACGGTGTTAAAAAAGAAGTTGCTCGTGTAATTGTAGGTCAGGATGATGTAATTCGGGATGTGCTTATTGCTATTTTCAGCCGTAGTCACGCGCTGTTAGTGGGCGTACCCGGGTTGGCAAAAACCCTTATGGTTACAACAATTGCAAAAAGTATAGGACTCTCTTTTAACCGTATTCAGTTTACGCCCGACCTGATGCCCAGTGATATTATGGGAACAGAAATATTAGATGAAAATAGAATGTTGAAGTTTGTTAAAGGTCCGGTGTTCTCAAATATTATTCTGGCAGATGAAATTAATCGAACACCTCCCAAAACTCAATCCGCGCTTTTGGAGGCCATGCAGGAGCGGACCGTCTCCATAGCCGGGGTAACGCATGCATTGCCCGATCCGTTTTTTGTGCTGGCAACACAAAATCCGATTGAGCAGGAGGGAACCTATCCGCTTCCCGAAGCACAGCTCGATCGATTTATGTTCAATATATTGCTAGACTATCCATCGTTTGATCAGGAAATGGATATTGTAAAAAGCACAATTACTCGAAATCTACCGGAACCTAATGCGGTAATGAGTACAGAGGAGATTTTGTTTTTTCAACAATTGATGCAGCGTATCCCAATTGTTGAAAACGTATATCGATATGCTGTCAACTTATCTACAATCTCTCGCCCGTCAACTCCAATGGCCCATCCTTTTGCCAATCAATACCTTTCATGGGGTGCAGGTCCCCGTGCGTCTCAAAATTTAATCATGGCGGCACGTTGTCATGCTCTTATTATGGGAAAACACGCTCCTGATATTGAAGATATTAAAGTTGTGGCTCCTTCTATTCTCCGCCATAGGTTGGTGAAAAATTATAAAGCAGAAGCCGAAGGGGTTTCTGTTAATGATATTATCCAAACTTTTATCAACGCAAAAATTCAGTAAAAATTTAATTTATGAAAAGTCTATACCTTCGCGAAATACGAAGCTTTTTAACATCCCTTATCGGGTACATTATCATCAGCGTTTTTTTGGTTATTACAGGATTGTTTTTATGGGTCTTTCCACTCGATTTTAATATTCTGGATATGGGATATGCCAACTTGGACGGATTGTTTATGGTGGCTCCGTTTGTTTTTTTATTTCTTGTACCGGCAATTACAATGAAGTCGTTTGCTGAAGAAAAACGTTTGGGAACAATAGAATTGCTCTTAACTAAGCCGCTTACCGATTTGGAAATTGTTTTGGCGAAATTTTTTGCTGATATTACGTTGTTGATTATTTCACTCTTGCCTACACTAATTTATTATTACTCCGTCTATCGGTTGGGATTTCCAAAAGGAAATCTCGATCAGGGGGCTATATGGGGGTCTTATTTAGGGCTGCTTTTTATTGGTGCGGTGTTTATTTCTATTGGCATTTTTATCTCTTCAATAACCGATAATCAAATTATTTCTTTTGTGCTTTCATTCTTACTTTGCGGAGCTGTTTTTATTGGTTTTGAATTTATTTATTCACTCGAACTATTCGGCTCATTTGACTTGCTGGTTAAATCTTTAGGAATCAGCCAGCATTATTCTTCAATTAGTCGGGGGGTTATTGATACCCGAGATGTAATCTATTTTTTTAGCCTCATCACATTATTTATCTTATTATCTAAAGTTTCACTTCAAAGCAGAAAATGGTAATGAACACACAAAATAACGAACCGGTGGAAATTTCTTCTGTTGAAAAACCATCCCTGTTTAGTCGAAAAAACGTACGCAAAGCAAATATCTTTCAATTGGCAATTGCTTTTTTATTCATCATTATAATAAACATTATAGGTTCCTTCCTTTTTTATCGGATTGACTTAACTGCAGAAAAACGGTTTACGCTTTCTAAAGCTACTCGTGATATGCTTAAAAATCTTGATGATATTGTTTATTTTAAGATTTATTTAGATGGTGATTTTCCGGCACCATTTAAGCGACTACAAAAAGAGACTAAAGAAATTTTGAATGAATTTAGAGCATACACCGACAACATCCAGTATGAATTTATAAACCCTTCGGAAGGAAAAGATAAACGGGAAGCAGGAATGCTCTATAACCAACTGGTAAAAAAGGGGCTATTACCTACCCAACTTCAAAATCGTGCAGCAGATGGTGTAGAAACAAAAGTGATATTCCCGGGAGCTCTTGTAACTTATAAACAGCGTGAATTGCCTTTGCAATTGCTAATGAGTAATGTAAATCTTGGAACCGAAGATGTGCTTAATGCCTCTATACAATCGTTGGAATACAATATAGCCAGTGTAATTCAGAAATTGAAGACTACAACAAAACCTAAAATAGCCTTTATTGAAGGACATGGAGAGTTAAATGCCGATCAGGTGTTTTCAATTACCAACGATTTATCTGCTTTTTACGATGTAGAACGTGTGAAATTGGATGAGCAGATAAATAGCCTTCGCGATTTTCATCTCGATTCTGCAACAGGAAAAACATATATTCAGAATAAATATCAGGCCATAATTATTGCAAAGCCGGATTCGGTTTTTTCGCAAAAGGATAAATTTATTATTGACCAATACGTGATGAGGGGTGGAAATATCTTATGGCTTGTTGACCCTGTATTCGCAGAAATGGACAGTGTAAGTACAAAAGGAGAAACGATAGGAATAGTAAATGAGCTTAACCTTTCGGACATGTTTTTCCGCTATGGAGTGAGGATGAACACAAATTTGTTGCAGGACTTAAATGCACTCCCCATTCCTATTATAACAGGGAAGATGGCAAACCAGCCTCAAATGGAAATGATTCCATGGTTCTTCTTTCCAATCATAACTCCGCTTACAGATCATCCCATAACTAAAAACTTAAATTCGTTGCGCACCGAATTTATAAGTAGTATTGATACTGTTGGCGATCCGGCAATTAAAAAGTCTGTTTTACTTACTACATCCCGATATACCAAATTAATAAATGTTCCTGCAATTATTAGTTTAAATGTATTAAAGCATAAACCGGATAAACGTGAGTTCGGATTAAATAGTCTGCCAGTTGCCGTGCTATGCGAAGGCGGTTTTACGTCTTTGTTTAAGGATCGTTTAGAGAGCGATATGGATACGAATAAATTAATCGCTTTTGTTGATAAGAGTCAGAAGCCTTCAAAAATGGTTTTTGTCGCCGACGGTGATATTATTAAAAATCAGTTTTCTAAACAAGGGCCATTGCCGTTGGGTTATGATAAATACACGCAAATGAGTTTTGGAAATAAGGATTTTATTATGAATGTGATGAATTATCTGTGTGGTGATGAATCGCTGATGCAAGTTCGTTCAAGAAGTCAGATAATCAGGAAGTTAGACGAAACCAAGATTAATCGTGATAAGTTTTACTGGCAAATGTTTAATATCGCAACGCCCCTTGTAATGATTATTTTAATGGGCATATCATTTGCCTACATAAGGAAAAGAAAATATTCTAAAAAGTAACTAATTATGTGGATGAAAAAAAATAAAATTATCTTGATTGCAATTTCCGCCTTTGCATTGTTGGCCATTGTATTGATTATTAACAGCAGAAAAACTACGCTGAATAGAGCGGAAGCACAATTTGCAATAGACGACACTGCTACCGTTACAAAAATATTTATTGCAAATAAAATGGGGCAAAGCGTTAAGTTGGTTAAACAACCCACCGGGAACTGGCAACTCAATGATAAGTATATCGCAACTGCCGAAAATGTTCGTTTGTTTCTTAGTACTGCAAAAAATATTCAAGTACAGGCCCCTTTAGCAAAAGCTGCTTATGATGCTATTATAAAACGAATGGCCACGGCTGCAACAAAAGTAGAAATTTACCAAAAAGTGTATTTTATCGATTTCTGGGGAATGAAATACTTTCCATACGAAAAATGTACCAGAACTTATTACGTGGGAGATCCGACTATGGATAATGCGGGAAATTTTATGATGATGGAAGGGGCAAAGCATATTTTTATTGTTAATTTGCCGGGTTTTAGAGGATTTGTTTCTCCACGTTACTCCTTTGTGGAATCCGATTGGCGCGATCATACGGTGTTTAGTGCTAAACTGTCTCAAATTAAGGAAGTTAAATATGAATTTATGGATATTCCAAAGGAGTCGTTTAAAATTGTTGCGCTGGGCAACCGGAGGTTTAACTTGGTTCGTTTGAGTGATAACGCTGTTGCCCCCCAATATGATACAACTAAAGTTATCGATCAGCTGATGCTCTATAGAAGCTTAAAATACGAGGCTTTTGTTACAGATATGGAACCAGCGAAAAAAGATTCAATACTTCGTTTTAATCGCTTTCAAACCATTACACTTGCTGAAAACTCCGGTAAAATTACGAAAGTTAATATGTATCGAATTCCGGAACTGCTTATCCGTGATCAAGAACACATGGATAAAGTGGAAATGGCGTATAACAGAGATAAATTTTATATTGTAATAAATGATTCCAAAGATATGCAGATTGCCCAATATTTCGTGTTTGAGCGATTATTACAGCCGCTGAGTTATTATTTATCACATTAACAAAAATATTTTTTTACTCTCGAAAAAAAATTTTATATTTGCTAATTACAATTTTATTATTCAACAAAAATATAGTGCCCAATGAAATTTATAGTATCAAGCCATCAACTTTCAAAAAGTTTGCAGTCGATTAGTGGTGTATTAACCAATAACGCAGCAGTTCCGATTATTCAGAATTTCTTGTTTTCAGTAAGTGGTGAAGCGTTGTCGATTTCGGCTACCGATTTGGAAACTACAATGACCACTTCAGTTATGCTTAGCAAATCGGATGTGGATGGTGCTGTAGTTATCCAGTCAAAACTGTTAATGGATACTATTAAAAGTTTACCCGATATTCCAATTATTTTCATTATTGATTTAGACACAAATATCGTCGAAATTCAAGCCAACGAAGGTTCTTATAAGTTAGCATGTTATAACGCAGAGGATTTTCCAATGCCCAAAGAAATCGAAAATCCGAATGTTGTCGAATTGCCATCTATGATGGTTAAAACGGCAATTTCCAAGACAATGTTTGCAACAGGAAACGATGAAATGCGCATGGCTATGACCGGTGTGTTTTGCGAATTAAGCCCTGAAAATGTGACCTTTGTGGGTACCGATGCACATAAATTGGTTCGTTATCGTCGCACTGATGTTTCTGCTGATAGTGCATTCTCATTTATTTTTCCTAAAAAACCTTTGAACCAATTAAAAAATAATCTGCCCGATGACGATTCTAATGTGAGAATTGAATACGATGAAATTAACGTTCGTTTTATCTTCCAGAATTTCAATTTGAACGCTCGCTTAATCGATGGAAAATATCCAAACTACGAAGCGGTAATCCCAACCAATAACCCCAATATTCTTTTTATCGAACGGGTAACATTACTCAACTCATTACGCCGTGTTTCCATTTATTCCAATCCTTCCGTCATGCAAGTGCGGTTCAAATTATCGTTAAACGAATTAATTCTTACGGCTGAAGATTCAGAGCTGAGTAATTTGGCTGTCGAAAAACTGAATTGCAATTATGGTGGAGAAGAAATGGAGATAGGATTCAATGCTAAGTTTTTCATGGAAATGTTAAGTAATATTGATACTCCTGAAGTTAAAGTAGAAATGTCTCAGCCTAATCGTGCCGGAATTATTACCCCTGTGGACAATCCTAATGCACAGGAGGATGTGCTGATGCTTGTGATGCCGGTGATGTTGAACAACTAACCAAAAAACATATTTTGCTTAATAAAAAGCCCATTTTATGGGCTTTTTTAATATTTATAGTACAATGTATTGCATAGTACTATAAAATGTATTATCTTTGTCAGATGAAAACAGAAAAGAGTAGTTCGCAAATGAGAAAGGGAGTGTTGGAGTTTTGCATTCTGACGCTCATCTCTGAAGAAGATGCTTATGCCTCCGATGTCATCCAGAAGCTCAAGCAGGCCAAGTTGATTGTGGTTGAAGGAACGCTGTATCCGTTGCTTACCCGATTGAAAAATGACGGTTTACTGACCTATCGATGGGAAGAATCGAAATCGGGCCCTCCCCGAAAATATTATACAATCAGTGAAGAAGGTTTGAAATACCTTGCCGAGCTGGCTGAAATTTGGGACGAACTTGTAGAAACGGTAAAAAACATAAGAAATATTCATTCAAAAAATTAAAGGTGATGAAAAAGACATATAGCGTTAATGTTTCGGGACAGGTATTTCATATTGATGATGATGCATATAATGTATTGCAGCAATATTTACAATCGCTGAAACAGCATTTTGAAAAGAAAGAGGGTGGGGCGGAAATTGTCGACGATATTGAGTTGCGTATCGCAGAACTGATGCATGATAAGTTGGATGCATCCAAACAAGTGGTGACCTTGGAAGATGTCAATGAGATCATTGCACAGTTGGGCCAACCTTTTGAATTTGACGACGATCAGAATCAGGAACAAGAAAACACCCAAAAGGAATCATCTGCCCAGCCCCAGCCGAAAAGTCGGAAGCGTTTTTACAGAGATTCGGAGCATAAGATTTTTGGTGGAGTCTGTAGTGGACTTGGAGCCTATTTTAACATTGATCCGGTAATTATCAGAGCGATTTTTTGTCTGGCATTTTTAATTGCCGGTTCAAGCTTTTGGATTTATCTGATTTTATGGGTTGCCATACCCGAAGCTCGAACTACAGCTGAGAAACTTGAAATGTCGGGAGAACCGATAAATATTGACAATATTGAAAAAAAAATCAAGACTGAATTTGAAGATATTAAAAATCGTTTTGGTACATACAAAGATGAAGTAAAAGGTGGGGTGAACAATCTTCGCCATAACATGGATGCAAAAAATGGCATGGATCGCTTTCTTGCAATTTTAGGCGACATCTTTGGCCATTTAGGACGGTTAGTTACTTCCTTAATTGGGGTTTTCTTTATCTTTATCGGTATATCCGTAACGTTTGCCCTGTTTATTTCATTTTTCCCGTTCAGCCACGCAATTAATTTCTCCGCCTACGGAGTTCCAACCATGTCCATTCCTCAGTTTCTCGATTTTATCATGGTGGGTGGTTTGTATAAAACATTTGCAGCAATAGGGATGATTATTTTTATTGGCATTCCAATGGTTGCATTGATCTATAGTGGGTTAAAGCTGATTTTTAACTGGCATTACAGAGTTCGATTTCTAGGAATTTCAACATTTTTGGTGTGGATTTGCGGAGCAATACTTCTGGCTCTTGTTACCGCAGAAATTCTTACCGACCGCGCGGAGTCGGATACGATAGTCGAAAACATTTCGATGACCCAACCTCAAAACAACACCTTGTATTTAGATCTGGCCGTCGACTCTTTCCCGCAGAATTTCAGGATTCCTAAAAATTGTGCAAATTTTGATTCCAAAACTCGATTTTTTAAAAAAGAACAGATCAACTATGGGGCTCCTCGTTTTATCTTCAAAAAGTCGGAAAATGAATTTTTCAAGGTGGTTATCCATAAATATTCCCGTGGAAAGGATTTTATGATTGCTCACAACAATGCACAAGTTATAGAATATAACTTTACTCAAATAGGAGATACCTTGATGTTTAACCCGTTTTTTAACTGGAAACAAAGTAATGTGTGGATGCAGCAGTCAATTGATGTTATTATCTATTGTCCGGTGACTAAAAACATGGTTTTTAAAGACAATTTTCAAAAAATCACCTGCTTAAACTCTGAAAATGATTTCATTGAATGGTTTATCAACCAAAAGAGTTTTGTAGAAGACGATCAGTTGCAATTGGTGCCGGATACAATGCTGGAGAAAAAAGATACCGTTTTTATGAAATGAGCTAAATTTGGAAGATCGTGTAACCTACTTTGAAAATTTTAATTTTTCCGTGGAAATTGTCTGTAAACTATATATAAACCGTTGATGAGATGTGAAATATTAATCTTAGAAACGGTTTATATTATAACGTATTGGTAAACAATGTTTTTTAGTATGTATGTTGATAAAAATTATTTGAAAAAATTCACAATTTCAGATTCGTCTAAGGTTCGATAATTATATCTTTTTATAATTTTTTTGTTTTCAATGAGCAATATAATTGGCATTACTCCTCCGGTAATGGCAAAAAAATCAGTAGTGTTTAAAAATGCTTTTTGAAATTTAATAGAATTTGAATCGTAAAATTTGCTGAGTGATACAGTGGAATCTCCCCAGAAAATATTTACAAAACTTGTGCTGTCTAAGTCATTTCGTTTTACAATAGAAGAGATTTTTCGTTCGGATAGTTTGCAAAATCTGCATTTGGGACTGTAGAAACAAAGTGCTTTTTTTCCTGTATCACATTTTATTGGAAATTTATTATTGTCGATGACCAATGAGTCCAATCCGTTTTTATTAATGATCCCTATCTGGGAATATTGTTCGGGGTAGAAGAAGTCGGGAGGAGAGATGATGGTGGGCAATGAAAGACAGGTTAACCCTAGAATGAGGGTTGTTAACATCTTGTAATTGAACGTGAATGGGGTGCATTTTCGGATTGCAATAAATCCCAAGAGTAGAATTCCGTTTTTCACCATGGATTGAATGGGATTCATTTTTAGCATTTCGCCAAAACAGTGGCAGTTTTCAGAGAAGCCTGTAATGGCTATAATTGCTAAATAAATAGTAAATCCGCTAAGCATAAGTACAGACAGTAGCCATACTTGGCGAAAATAGAATTTAACGATAAGCATAACCCCGATAAAAAATTCGAATCCGATAAGTAAACGCGCAGCAAGTGCAGAGAGATTAAAACTTAGTAGATTATGGCTGAAAACATAAATTTCAAATTCATCGATGGATAGAAATTTTGTAGTTGCAGAAAAGATGAAAACAAGGCCTAATATTACACGTAAAATATGGATTAAAATTTTCATTTGGACTGTTTTTTATTTAAGTAATTGTGTTATAATAAATAAGGGGTGTATTTAACAAATATCACCCCTTATAACTATACAAAAAAATGATTATTTTTCAACACATTTCATTGTTACAGTGTAAGTGCCAGAAGTAGTAGAAGTGTTGTATTCGTCACAATCTTTTCCATCAGTAGTAGTCATAGATGTTGAAACAGGAGTATAACCTGTCATGTCGCTAGAAGTTGTACATGTGCAATCTTTGTCTTTTTTGCATGATGATAAAGCAATAACGCCTAACACAGCAACGAAAAGTAATTTTTTCATAATAAATTGATTTTTTAATATTTTACCTACTCTTTTTGAGATTTTCGGCTTACTCTCATATTTATTTTTTGGATATTATGCTATGAAATTTTACCTTAACTTGGGCAAAGTTATGAAATTTATTTTGAATAAAACAAATATTTTTTTTGATTTTTTAACACATTAATTTTTAGTTATTTACATTTTTAGCCCAAGCTTTTTATTTATTTTCTTAAAGTACACGGACTAAATATTTTTGTAAAACCAGAATTATTACGGAAATACAATCAGTCTTGTCTAATCTGAAAAAACGAAAATAGATAATAAATTGAAATTAATCTTTAATTCCGATTTTCTTTAGCCGACTAACACCATCTTTAGCAAGTTCGTATGATGGATTTAGACGGAGTACTCGGTGATAATCGGCCATGGCTTTATCCAACTTTTTCATTCGTTCGTAAGTAAGCCCTCTGTTATAAATTGCATTTACAGTTAGAGTATCACTTTTTATTGATAGTGAAAAATATTTTTCTGCCTCTGCATAATTGTGCTTTATTTCCAGATTTATCCATCCAATATTATGATTTGCATTGACGTGTTTCGGATCAATCTGTAGAATCATTTTGTATTCATCAATGGCTCTATCGTAGTTTTTTGTATCTTGATAAAACATAGCTATGTTATACATTGCTTCAGTACTTTGTGGCTGTACATTCAGTGCATTATTATAGTAATCAAGGGCTAGTTTGTTCAGCTTGCGGTGAAAAATCAGCCCTAATTGGATGTATGCTTCGTAGTATTTTGGATCCTGATCCACGGCCAGTTGATATTCTCTTACCGCACTTACGGTATCTTTCTGTTCTATAAAACCAAATCCGCGCAGAAGATGAGCTTTAGGGTTTCTTTGATCAATGGTTAGCGCTTTGTCGATATAGATATTCATATCGGTATATCGTTTATAGTAAAGGTTGAGTTCTGCAAGTTTCATTAATGCTTCGGCATCTTTTTCGTTTTTTACCAATGCTCGTTCGAGCAAGTCTTCGGATGATTCAAAATCTCCTTTCATAAAATAAAGATCCGATAAAAAAGTATAGCGCTTACTATTATTAGAGTCTAATTTTAACGATTTTAAAGCATCTGCAAAAGCACTGTCAAGTTGCTTATGTTGGATGTAATACGTTGAACGTTTGGCAAATAATTCCGCGTTATTGGGGTTTTTGTCTATTTGACGGCAGAGGTTTGCCAGCTCTTTGGGTAAATCTTTGTATTTTTCACTGTCCGATTTTGGCTTGCATGAAAGTAATGTGATTGAAAGAACGACAGATAAAAGTGTGATTATTTGCAGTGATTTCTTCATTGTATTAAAATGTTTTTTTGCAAAAGTACGTTTTTTTGTAATCTGTAGCAAGAGGGAAGGAAGTTTCTAAAGTGCCGAATTATAAAAATCTTCGATTTTTCAATAATTCGTGCATCCTCATAAAACTGTGATCCGCCATTAGGCGGATTCTGGTTTTACGGGATCCATAAAGTCTATAAAGTTTGTAAAGTTAATAACGATGACTGAGCGAAGTCGAAGGATGAGTTATAGAATAATAAGTTCGTAAAGTCCATAAAGCCCCGAAAAATAAATTCGCCAGACCTGTACTGAGTATTCTAGTATGGCGGATTGTTATTTTTACGGGATTTGTAAAGTAGAATCCGATAACCGAGCGCAGTCGAGGTGGAGGAAGTGGAAAGCCAAGGGCCAACAGTCCTTTTGAAAAAGCTCATAAAAGTTTGTAAAAAAATTGAATTTGTAACAAGGTGCTTTGCACCGACATTTCAAATTAGTTCATAAAGTAGAATCCGATAACCGAGTCCCACAATGACGGAATAAACAATCGTCGAGGTGGAGGAAGGAATGGATAAAAGTAGAAAGGTCAATAGCCAACAGCTATTCGAATCGTACGGTATTAAAAAATGAATCGATTTTATTGGCAGAAATATTTGGTAGTCAGTTTAGTTAATTCCTTACCAACCGATTTGCTTCCGCAGACCATCTCTTGTCCGAACAGCCAATTGTCTCCTCCCGAAAAATCGTTGACGGTTCCCCCGGCTTCGGTTACAATAAAACTTCCGGCGGCGACATCCCACGATTTTAATCCGTATTCGTAAAAGGCATCCATCCGTCCTGCAGCCACATACGCCAAATCTATGGCAGCGGAGCCCAAACGGCGGATTCCATGTGTATTCTGCATTAGATTTTTAAACAGTTTCATGTAGGAATCCATCTTCGAAAAGTTGCTGTAGGGGAATCCAGTCGCAATCAATGATTCCTTGAGGTAGGTTTTATTTGAAACATGGATTTTGTTACCGTTCAGATATGCGCCGCCCTCTTTCCAGGCATAAAACATCTCGCCGGAGACAATTTCATAGACCACGCCCATCACCAGTTTGTCTTCGTGCTGCAAGGCAATGCTAATGGCGTGGGGGGGAAGCCCATGCAGATAATTGGTCGTGCCGTCCAACGGGTCGATAATCCAAGTGTATTCCTTTACTTGCTCGCTTCGGGTTCCCTCTTCGGCAATGTAACCGGCATCCCAGATGAGTTTGTCCAGCCGCTCCACCAGCATCGATTCGGCAGTTTTATCAACGTACGAGACAAAATCATTCAGTCCTTTGACCTCGATATTGGAAGCCTTTATTTTGTGCTGCTCTTCACGGATAAATGTTCCGGTTTCGAGGCAGGCATCTTTTACATAAGAACAAATTTGTTGTAAATACATAGGAGTTGAGAGTTAAAAGTTAATAGTTGAGAGTTAATAGTTTATAAAGCTCCGAAAAATAAAAAATCCTTGATTTTTGTGATTTTTCGAGAGTCCTCGCGAAACAATGAAATCGCAGATTTCTTGTTTTGCGGGATCTATAAAGTTCGTAAAGTCCATAAAGTCCATAAAGTACTTAAAGTTTGTATGTTGATGCTTATACTTTTACTATTGCCGATTCTGTTTCTGAGTCAATCATTTCAATCGTTCCTTGAATGATATGATTGGACAGTGTTTTATTGTATGGCAAAGTGCATTTGATGTAGTTTGAGGTGAATCCGCTCATGGTTTCGTGATGTTGGGCGCTTTCCACCAGTATTGGCAGTGTCTTCCCCACATGGCTTCGATAGAAATCCAACGTCTTTTGAGAGGAAAGTTCCAACAGTCGTTTGCTGCGGATTTTCTTCACCGGTTCGGGAACTTGCGCTTTCATCGCCCCAGCAATGGTGTTTGGGCGAATGGAGTAACTGAAAACGTGCAGTGCCTGCAAATCCAGTCCGTCGAGAAATTGGTAGGTCTCTTCGAAATCCTCGTCGGTCTCTCCCGGAAATCCCACAATCACATCTGCGGCAATAAAGCAGTCGGGCATCAGCAGTTTGGATTTGTTCACCCGGGTGGCAAACACTTCCCGTAAATAGCGGCGTTGCATCAACTTCAGAATTTTGTCGCTTCCCGACTGGAGCGGAATATGAAAATGAGGCATCAAAACTTTCGATTTAGAGACCAGTTCCATGATCTCGTCCGTGAGGAGGTTGGGCTCAATCGAGGAGATCCGGATCCGTTCCAACCCCTCCACCTGTTCCAAGGCGCGGAGCAAATCGGCAAACGATTCTCCCGTTTTACGGCCAAAATCGCCGATGTTCACCCCGGTCAGGATGATTTCCTTGATCTTGTCGGCTACAATCTGTTTGGCATTTTCAATCACGTGTCTGATGCTGTCGCTACGGCTGTCGCCCCGGGCGATGCAAACGGTGCAGTAGCTGCAATGGTAGTCGCAGCCATCCTGGATTTTCAGGAACGAGCGGGTACGTTCTCCCGACGACCACGAACCGTGAAATTCCAGATGAGCCTCCGGGTTCACTTCGGTAATGGGTTGGTGCTTGACAAAAAGCAATTCGTCAATCTTTTGAGCCAGCGAAAACTTGTTGCCGCTTCCCAGCACAATATCCACCCCCTCCACAATGGAAAGCTCTTCGGGTTTCAGCTCCGAAAAACAGCCGATCAGGCCAATGTGAGCCTCCGGATTTCTCCGGTGAGCGGAGTGGATGAGCGTCCGGCATTTTTTCTCCGCCGAGCCCGTCACGGCGCAGGTGTTAATAATATAGATGTCGGCCTGACCTTTATAGTCCACAATTTCGAATTTTTCAACATCCAGCGATCTCGAAATTGCAGAGGTCTCGCTGTAGTTAAGCTTGCAGCCCAGCGTGTGAAAGGCTATCCTGTATTTTTTATTCATTATTTATACTCAAAGCAATTGAGCTTTACGGTGCAAAATTAATCATTTTTGTGCAGAAGAGGGGTGTATTTATGATTAAATATTTGGGCGTGCCCCGCCTCGTTGCAATTTAAGTGATCTGTTGACTTCATGTCCTCAGATCACGATCCCCGAAGTTCCGAGTCGGGTCGGGCTATTCGCTTCAATCTTGTCTTGCAAGTGATCAGATGACTCCAAGTCATCAGATCACTTTAAATGGAAAGGAATAAAGGATTTCCGCTGCTATCCCTCACGCATAGACGGCCTTAAAATCAAATACCCGAGTTGATTCAACTCGGGTATTTGATTGATATAAAGCTATTTATAATACTCAATACTTCAGTAATGTTTTGTAACATACTAATTATTAGTGTTTTGTCATTCCGAGTCATGGCGAGGGATCTCGCAGATAATCAATTGGTTATAATTTTTAAGTTCGTGAAATGAAAAATTTACTGAAGTCCCGAAATTTATTTTTTGATTAATAACGGCGCCAATTTTTTCGCCGTCATCAATTGGTATTCTTTAACCAGTTCGTTGAAAATGTTTTGAACACTTTCTATTTTGGTCGCTTTAAAGGCGTTGCTGCCGGCAAAAGCATATCCCGAGCTCATCTTTCCTTTAAAAGCGCTGTATAACGCCGAGATGATGCAGTAAGGACTTTTGTCGATTTCGCAGGTGTTGATGCAATGGAAAGGACAACGGCGAGGTTTGGTGATCCCGTCTTTTACCTCTTGTAAAAAGTTGTTGAAAATCGCTCTGCCGGGCATGCCCACAGGACTCTTGATGATTTCAATGTCTTTTTCTTTGGCGTTGATATAGGCTTGCTTGAATTCAGGGGAAGCATCGCATTCATCGGTAGTTACGAAACGGGTACCCATTTGCACACCGGAAGCCCCCATTTCCATGATGTTAAACATGTCTTCTCCTGTGTAAATTCCACCACCGGCAATCACCGGAATTTTTTTATTAAATTGTAATTCAAAATTTTTAACGGTTTCTACAACCTGACGAATCAGGTTTTCAATAGAAAATGCCTCATCGTTGATTTGTTCCGTTTTAAAGCCAAGGTGTCCGCCCGCTTTGGGTCCTTCCACCACGATGGCATCGGGAAGATAGTTGTAAACACTTTTCCATTTTTCGATGATCACCTTAGCCGCACGGCTCGAAGAGACGATGGGAACCAGTTTGGTGATGCTGTCGCTTTTTAGGAAGGAGGGGAGATTTAATGGCAGACCGGCTCCGGAAAAAATGATATCTGCTTTTTCCTTAATGGCTGTTGTAACCATATCGGCATAATTCGACATGGCAACCATAACGTTGATGCCGATAATCCCTTTTTTCGATTTCAGACGTGCTAATCGTAGTTCTTCCGTCAAGCCCATAATACTGGCTTTAAGATAATCCGGCGATAACTTTTTGTATAGCAACCCCAGTCCGGCACTGGAAATGACCCCCACACCGCCTTGGTTTGCAACGGCAGCAGCGAGTCCGGAGAGGGAAACTCCCACGCCCATCCCCCCTTGAATAACAGGGATCGCAATTTTAAGGTTTCCGATTGATAATGCTTTCATTTGTAAAAATATTAGATCTCAAAATTTGAAATATCGATAAAATAACTATCTGAAAAACAGCTGATTTATGTAACTGCAAAGATACAAAATAAAAGCAGGCTGATAACAATGGAGTCTGCTTTTTTTAAAGACGTTACAAATTAGTGCAACGAAAAATACTTAATGCCAGCTAACTTAATTCAAAAAAACATTGAAGTAACAGTCCACGGCTCTACGATTTTAATTTTTTGGTAAGCTCCCCATGACGTATGCCGACTGCAAACAATCACCCGACTCGGTTTTGGTGCAGAGTTCAGAGCCATTCACCAGTATTGTCGCCGTAACCGAAACCCGGCCACAATCATCGTCTTGCACCATAGCTCTGAGGTTTACAGACTGCCCGCTCTGAAATTGCAGCGCATTAGACCATTCGGAAGAAGTGGACGGATTTACGCTTGCCGTATGGTCATTATAAGTGATTTGAACATTATCCGTTAAATTGCCGGTAAACTTTACTTTATAAGTTACCACATACGTTTTTTTTACTTCGTCCTTTTCGCATCCTGTAAAGAATGAAATGCTTACGGTAAAGATTAAAAGCAATAAAATAGCGGGAAGTTTTCTTTTCATAATTTTTGATTTGGGTTAACCTGTTGTTCTTATAATGAGCAATGGCAAAATTATTAAATTATTTCAAACAATCAAAAAGTCTTTTTCGCTTTTTTATTTGAACTGTTTATGATAATAGTCGAAAATATAAAATTCTGATAATTAGTGAAATAATTGATTTTAAAAAAATATTTAATGTTATATTTATGTTAAATGTATTGACAAAGTGGAAAAAACATGTAATTTTGACCATTCAAACAAAAGAGTCGAAACGTAAAATGATAACAAAAGAAGAAACAAGAGACACCATCATTCAAATTGCACGAAATATTTTTGGAAAATATGGGTTTCAAAAGACATCAATGAATCAAATTGCCAATGCCAATCGAAAAGGAAAAAGTTCTCTTTATTATTATTTTTCGAGCAAAGAAGACGTTTTTAAAGCAGTGCTTGAACAAGAAACTTCTATGTTGAAGGGTGAAATTTTGGCTGCTATAGCCGAGTACGATGATCCTAAAGATAAATTGAAAGCATACATTAACATACGTATGAATGGTTTTAAAAAACTTTTAAATTTGTACGATGCCATTAAAAATGAATATTTAAGTCATCTTCCTTTTATCGAAAACGCTCGAAAAAATTATGATTTAGAAGAACAAAACATCATTAAATCTGTTTTAGACGATGGAGTAACCCGTGGTTTCTTTTCAATTCCCGACACTACAATTGCATCATTAGCGATAGTTACGGCAATGAAGGGGTTGGAATATCCTTTTTTTGTTACGGAGGAAACTACAGATATAATTGAAAACCAAATTGAAGCACTTTTAAATATTCTATTTTACGGATTATCGGTTCGATAATTTTTTTCTGCACTTAATTCGACTATAAGTATAAAAGCGTCGAAAATACTAATTGGAATAAATACTGAATTAAAGAATTTAATGAACAAAAACAATGAACAAGATGAAAAAAAATGTTATTCCTTGGCAAAATAAAGTCTCGGGAGGGTATATCGCCTTTGCTCTAGCTTTACTTTTTGGAATTTCAAGTTTATCGGTCACCGCTCAGCAAAAGCTGTCCCTTACTCAATGTCGTGAAATGGCACTAAAACACAACCAAAAGTTGCAAACGGTTCAGGAACAATCCGCAATGGCAACAGACTTGAGAAAATCGGCTTATACTCAGTTTCTACCCAGTTTTGATTTTACCGGTTCTTACTTACGGACAAATAAACAAATTCAGTTGCTGAGTGAAGATAAATATTTGCCGATTTTTAAGTTTAATCCGGCAACCAATTCATTAGTGCCCGATTTGTTTACGATTGGCGGCCAGCCTGTGTTGATGGAAGATGGAAATCCTTTGTTCAATAATTATGCATATCTTCCTGCCGACCAATTAAAAATGGGCTCGAAGAATGTTTATTTGCTCAACTTTGGGTTAACACAGCCTATTTTTCTAGGGGGTAAACTTCAGAGCTTATATCGTACGGCAAAACTGAATGAGCAGATTTCTTCATTGAATTATAAACTTGAAACTACGGATGTTCTTTACAAATCGGATGAAGCATATTGGAGAGTGGTTACCGTAAAGGAAAAGCTGAAAGGTTGCTCAGGAGTATAAAAAATTATTGGATAAAACTGGTTTCTGATCTTACAGAAATTAAAAATGAGGGAATTATCACCTCCAATGATGTTTTGAAAGCTAAAGTAAAGCAGAGCGAAGCCGATTTAATGTTGTTTAAAAGCCCAAAACGGATTGAAACTGTCGAAAATGGCTTTGAATCAACAAATTGGATTGCCTATTGATCAGGAAATTGATGTGGAAGATGTGCCTGTTGCCGATACGGTAATGGTTGTCAATGATAGTTATAGAAAACAAGCTATTGCACAACGTCCGGAAATTGAAATGTTGAAAAAATCGGTTCAAATTACTGCTGAAGCAAAAAACATTGCTCGCTCGCGTTTTTTACCCGATATTGCACTTACAGCCAATTATACCATGTCGAATCCCAATCCTTATAATGGTTTTGTAAATGAATTTGGCGGAGATTGGAATTTGGGAGTAGTTGCTAGAGTTCCTATTTTTCATTGGGGCGATCGTATTCACACGATGAATGCAGCCAAACATGCTCAAAATATAAGCGAATTAAAACTTGATGAAGCGCAAGAAATGATTAGCCTGCAAGTACAACAAGCCATAAATCAATACAACGAAGCCCATCTTAAGATCAGTTTGGCAGAAATAACATTTGAGCAGGCCAAGCAAAATTTGGATGAAACTAATCAGAATTTTCAAGAGGGAATTGTAAAATCGACCGATGTGCTAGAAGCCCAGTTGTTGTGGCAAAAAGCATACAATGAGCTTATTGATGCAAAATCGGATTTCAGAATGCAGGAAACCAATGTGCAAAAAGTGTTGGGGAACTTGGGAAGTAAGAATAAAGAATAAAGAATAAAGAATAAAGAATAAAGAATAAAGAATAAAGAATAAAGAATAAAGAATGCTTACAGCCAACAATCAAAAAAAAAGTTACAAACAATAATATTATACGGAAATGAAAAAGAAAAATAATGATTTAAGAACAGGACTCATTGCATTAATAGTGGTAGTTGTGATTATTTTTATCATAGGACTGATCATTAATAAAACAGAACCGGTGATTATTCAGGGAGAAGCAGATGCAACGGAAGTCCGGGTTTCGGGCAAAGTGCCGGGACGAATAGATCAGTTATTAGCAGAAGAAGGATCTCAGGTGAAAGTTGGAGATACGTTAGTTATTCTCGACAGCCCCGAACTTTCTGCTAAGATGGAACAAGCAAATGCTGCAGAAAATGCTGCTATGGCACAAAGCAAAAAAGCTCAAAAAGGAGCTCGTAAAGAGATGGTTTTAAGTGCTTTTGAAATGTGGCAGAAAGCAAAAGTAGGAGTAGATATTGCCAAGGTATCGTTTGATCGTGTACAGCGCTTGTTTGAAAAAGGAGTGATTCCGGCTCAGAAACGCGACGAAGTGGAAGCTCAGTATAAAGCGGCCGTTGCTACGGCCAATGCTGCAAAATCGCAATACGACATGGCCATGAACGGTGCGGAACTGGAGGACAAAGAAGCTGCCAGTGCATTGGTCGATCGGGCCAAAGGTGCGGTAAACGAAGTGAAATCGTATATGATGGAAAAATTTCTTGTTTCGCCTATCAATGGTGAGGTTACTGAAGTTTACCCCAAACGAGGTGAACTTGTTGGAACCGGTGCTCCGATCATGAGTATCGTGGACTTAAACGATATTTGGTTCACCTTTAATGTTCGTGAAGATTTATTGGGTGACCTTAAAATGGGAAAAGTATTTAAAGTAAAAGTTCCCGCATTAAATAACCAACTTGTAGAAGTTAAAGTCGATTATATCAAAGCATTGGCTTCTTATGCTACATGGAAAGCAACCAAAACTACGGGCCAGTTTGATGTGAAAACGTTTGAAGTTCACGCTCGTCCTACTGGAAAGGTTGCTGATTTGCGTCCCGGAATGACTGCGGTTTTTGAGAAAATGGTCAAATAGATTGTGCTTAGAGAAAGATTTATATTTTTATCTTTAGTAAAAAAATAATACGGACTTTTTTCATTTTCTTTAAATATTAAAAATATGTCATCTAATTTTTATACAGCCATAAAAAATACCATTAACCGGGAATTAAAAAGGATGGTTGGTCGTCCGATCTACTTTCTATCAACCGTGGTGGTGATGGCTTTTTGTTATGTGTTTTTTCTCACCCTCTTCAAAGAGGGGTTGCCCAATAAAATGCCTGTTGGAATTGTAGATTTGGACCATTCCTCAATATCCAGACAATTTTCTCGGAATTTGGATGCTACGCAACAGGCAAATATTTGCATGCATCTGAATAGTCATACCGAAGCCAGAGAAGAAATGCAACGAGGAAAAATATATGCTTTTGTGGAGATTGAAAAGGGCTTTGCAGAAAAAGTCTTATCGAATCGTCGCCCCAAACTTACCTTTTATGTTAATGATAGCTATTTGGTGGCCGGATCGCTATTGCTGAAAGATATCAGCTACATGAGCGCTTTGTCCTCCGGGGCCATGCAACGTGAGGTGTTAAGAGCAAAAGGGGTCGAAGAAAGCAGGATTATGGGGATAATTCAACCCATAAATATCGATTTGCACTCTATCGGAAATCCATGGGCCAATTACGGTATCTATTTGTTGAATTTGCTATTTCCGGGTGTCCTTCAGCTCTTAATTTTAATGATTACGGTATTTGCAATTGGAGTAGAATTAAAAGAACGGAGTTCTCATATTTGGCTTAAAATGGCTAATAATTCAATGTTTACCGCACTTACCGGAAAATTATTGCCCTATACCATCTTATTTACCATTTTAGGCATGATTGCCAACATGTTATTGTATAATTTTATGCATTACCCTTTGAACTCAAGCATTATTTGGATGTTTTTGGCCACATTCCTATATGTGTTGGCTTATCAGGCAATAGGTGTACTTATCATTGGTGTGGTGCCGGTACTTAGAGATGGGGTTACATTAGTCGCATTTTACGGTTTGCTTGGTTTTACTTATGCCGGCTTTACGTTTCCTATTGAGCAAATGCCGAGAGGCGTTCAAATTTTTAAAGCATTATTTCCAATACGCCACTATTTTAATATTTATGTAGATCAGGCACTTCATGGAACCAATATCGGTTATTCTTTTGTTTCTTATTTGGCACTTCTCGCTTTTTGTCTTTTGCCACTTCTAATTTTTAAGCGATTAAAGAATGCCGCAATACGTGAAGATATGCCGATTGCGTAAATAATAAATATTCGAAAATTAATCGATTGGTTGAACTTAACTTTTGGATTAATATTATCCATTGTACTTTAAAATTTAAAATTTTATATGAACAAACAAAAAAATAAGCTATTCTCACTTAAAAATCTGATGGCAAATACCAAAGAGTCTTATTTCGTTTTCATTAATGAGGTTAGGGCTATTTTTAAGGATCGGGGAGTCATGATTATTGTGTTTTTGGCACCTATAATTTATCCGTTGCTTTACTGCTCGATTTATCGAAACGAAACGCTGGTAAATGTACCTATTGCAGTTGTAGATGCTTCACATTCGAGAAAATCAAACGAATTGTTACGTCATATTGATGCATCTCCGGATGTGAAGATTGCATATCGGTTTAATTCTCTGGAAGAGGCAAAAGTGGCATTCGATAAACGTGAAGTAAAAGGAGTGGTTTATATTCCGGCTGATTTCAATAAAAAAATCAATACTCAGCAACAAGCTACGGTTGGCGTATTTTGCGATATGAGCAGTTTCATGTACTATCGTGCACTGATGTTTGCCAGCAATTACAGCATACTGGATATGACTAAAAAAATTCAGATTGAGCGGTTGAATGCGCAGGGAGTTACCGGCGAAAATTCGACGATTCAGGCCGAACCGATTCCTTTTGAAAGCAATATTCTCTATAATGAAGGCATGGGGTTCGCAAGTTTTTTAATGCCGGCAATACTCATCCTGATTCTTCATCAAACTTTATTTTTTGGAATATCCATGGTTGCAGGTACATCCAGAGAAGAGAATCGGGATCATCAGTTGGTGAGTGCCAAATTTAACAGAGGCGGTGTATATCGGGTGCTGTTTGGAAAAGCTATGAGTTATTTTCTGATCTATTTGATTTGGGTATATTTTATTTTGGCACTTATTCCCATTATTTTTAACTTACCGCACATTGGAAATTTGATTGATATTTATCAATTTATGATCCCATTTTTGTTGGCAACCATCTTCTTTTCGATGACATTGTCGGTGTTCTTTCCAAACCGGGAAACCGCGATGATTATATTTTTGTTTTTTTCGCTGATTCTTTTGTTCTTGTGCGGAATATCATGGCCCCAGTCGAATATTAACGGATTCTGGAGAGCATTTGCATGGATGTTTCCTTCTACTCATGGAATTCAGGGGTATATAAAGATTAACAGCATGGGAGCCGATATTCATAAAGTTAGCTACGAATATTTGAGCTTGTGGATTCAAACGGCTTTTTACTTTCTTACCGCAAGTCTTACTTATACATGGCAAATGAGAAGAAGAAATAATAATCTTGAAGAACAAATTGATGATGCAATATTGCAAACGAATAATTAATGTAAATGAAAACCTCTTTTATTTCCCGATATTTATCGGAACCGAACACTTCTTTGTTATTCCGAACGTAGTGAGGAATCTCAAATCATGAGCAATAGCGTACTTCTTTTATCGACAAGACAGAACTAAAAACGAAAAAATGAATCGAACCATTAAAATAAATAAAAAAATGAAGAATAAAATCATAATTGTATTGGCAATTCTTGCTTGCAGTGCGAGTATTCACGCTCAGGGATTGTATTTGAAAGCAGGTGGAAGTATGGCTTTAGGTTGGCCATGGACCTATTCTGCAAACGAATCGTATAACAAATTGGAAATGTCCACAACAGGAACCGAAGTTCAATCGAAAAATACTAATTTCGGATTGGGGTTCAGTCCAATGATTTCTGCAGGATACATGTTTAACCAATATATCGGTGCAGAGCTAGGGTTGGGATATCAGATGGGAATTACCCGCGTAAATGAAAATATCTTGTTGAATACTACGACTTATAAAACATATAAAGCCGATACGCGCATGAAATGCGACTGGATGTGGGTAAATCCGCAGTTGGTATTGGCTACACCAAACACCACAGGATTTTCTCCTTACGGAAGAGTAGGAGTTGTGCTTGGATTTTCTCCAAAAATGACGATCTCTTTAGAAAATGTCGATGATTCAGGCATTCGTAAAACTGAAATTACCGGAGGAATGCCGTGGGGAATTAATCTTGCTTTAGGCACCAACTACCCATTGTGTAAGAACTTCTCTGTTTTTGGGGAATTGGAGATGCTACAAATGAATTACACTCCCGAAACATCGGAAATTAAGGAATATAAAGATGCTAAAGGAAATGATGTTTTATCGGCATTAACAGAGAAATCGAAGAAAACGGAATTTTCAGACAGCTGGTCAAGTACCGATATCTCTAACGATCAACCCAATAAAGCTGCGCGAATTAATCTTCCGTTAAGCAGTTTTAAGATTAACGCAGGAATTCGTTTTAACTTTTAAGGAAAGGAAAAAATTATGAAAAAAACAGCTATAATTATCATCGCACTAATGGCTAATGCAAGCCTGTTTGCTCAAAATCTATATATCAAAGGCGGCGCAGCATATTCGTTGCAAATACCTACGGCCAATGTCGGTGTTCGCACTTCCGAAGCCACTGCAACCACAACGTCCTACGAATCGGTGAAGAGCAAACTTTCTTCAGGCTATCATCCCCAAATCACCATCGGCTATTTTTTAAGTAAATATGCTGCTTTTGAAATCTCTACCGGGTATCACTTTGGTTCAAAACAAACAGTTGACAATCAGGTTTATACGATTGCAGCAACATATACTCAAAGTTCGGAACAATCGATTAATTACGGATTTATAGATCCATGTTTTGTAATCAATCCCGGATTCGAAAAATGGAATCCCTATTTAGGGTTGGGGGCTCATATCGGCTATAGTAATGTATTGACAGAAGAAATCACCAACTCCAATAGCGAATATCTTCGCCGTTATACTTCGAGTGGCGGTGCTCAATTTGGCATTTTTGGCAAACTGGGTGTAAACTATAAATTGAATTCCAATTGGCAACTGTTTTCCGAATTATCATTTTCAAATGCTTCATGGTCGCCCGATAAGAAACATTTGAATGCTGCAAAAAATGATGCAGGAACAGATGTTTACGATAGCCAAAAATTGCACGATGTTTTGATAGAATATAAAGAAGATTACACACACGGAAATCCTGGAATTCCCGATATGACTAAACCTCAGAAGAAATTGAAATATTCTTTGCCTATGGATTTTGTATCGTTTGGAATTGGAATCAGTTATGTTTTTTAGATACTCGTTTTGGTTTTTCGTTTTAAGCGAAGTCGTAGGTGGCTTCGCTTTTTTTATTATGCAATTTGTTGATTTCATGTTATTTGCAATATGCTTTGATTGAATCATTTGCATCTTCAGAACCCAGTTCTAATGCTTTTTTCCAGTCAATGCAGGCGCTGTCTTTATTATTCAAATTATGATATACATATCCTCTGTAAAAATAGTGATTTGCATTTCTTGGGGCTAATTCAATTGCTTTAGTATAATCAGCGATCGCTCCGGTGTAATCTTTAAGCTCAGTTTTTGCATTTCCTCTATAGGAATAAATATCATCATCAATCGGATAAAGCTCAATTGCTTTATTTAAGTCAGCTATTGCCCCGGCGTAGTCATTAAGCTTTTCTTTAGCATACCCTCTGACAAGATAAGACCTATAATACTTAGGATTGAGTTCCATCGCTTTACTGAAGTCAGCGATTGCTGCGGTGTAGTCTTTTTGTTTTCCTTTAATAAGACCTCTATTGTAATACGCATGTGCATCCTTAGGATCAAGTTCAATCGATTTATTATAATCAGCCATTGCTCCGGCAGTATCATTAAGTTGTGATTTTGCATTTCCTCTCATGTCGTATGCTTCTGCATAATTAGAATTCAACTCAATTGCTTTGTCGAATTCGGCTTTCGCTCCAACGTAGTCAGGATAATAATATTTATCAAGCCCTCTGTTATAATAAAAACTCGCTTTTTGACAACTTGATAGAAGAATAAACACAATAATGGAAATGGTGATTAGTTTTTTCATTTGGTATTTTCAATATTAATGAGATTTATTTTTTAGTTGCAATATGCTTTGATTGAATCATTTGCATCTTTAAAACCCAGTTCTGATGCCTTTTCCCAGTCGATGCAGGAACCATCTTTGTTTAGTTGGTGCTTTGCATTTGCTCTGAAAAAATAAAGTTCTGCATTTTCCGGGGTTAATTCTATTGCATAATTAAAGTCATCGATGGCCTCTTTGTATTCTTTAAGTTCGGTTTTGACAATTCCTCTGTTGCCATAAGCATTGGCATATTGGGGATTAAACATTATGGCTTTGGTATAATCCGCAATTGCTCCTTTGTAGTCTTTAAGTTTCTCTTTTGCAACCCCTCGGTTACCATAAGCTAATGCGTAATCCTCGTTTAATTCAATCGTTTTATTAAAGTCAGCGATTGCTCCGATATAGTCAAAAAGGTCTAATTTGATAAGTCCTCTGGTGTAATACGTATAATAAAGAGCGTCTTTCTTACCCAATTCAATTGCTTTATTCATATCAGCTAACGCCCCAGTGTAGTTTTTAAGCCTTCTTTTTTCAATCCCAACTAAGAAATAGGTATAAAAACTTTTTGGTTCTAATTCACAAAGCTTGTTTAAATCTTTCATTGCTCCGGTCGAATCTTGAACGTCAACGTTTAGTTTACCTCTGCAATAATATGCTGGAGAAAATTTAGGGTTGATTTCTAGTGCTTTATTGAAATCGCTTAATGCTCCAATCGTGTCATTAAGGCGTAGTTTTATAATTCCCCTATCAACAAATGCCAAACAATAGTTTGGGTTAAGCTCAATAGATTTATCGAATTTTTCCTTTGCGCCAATATCGTCATGAATTTTTCCTTTACTTACGCCACAACGATAATAATAACCCGCTCTTTGGCAACTGGATAGGATGATAAATGCAATAATGGAAATAGTGATTGTTTTTTTCATTTGGTATTGGCCAATGGTTTGATTTTTTGCCAAAATTAAGCAATATATGTGTGATTGCGAAAAAAATGAATGAAAACAAAAAAAGCAACCCATAGAATGGGGCTGCTTTTCATATTTTGAACGAAATGCTTTTTGGTTATTTCCCCACGCAGAATTTCCCGAAAATATTCCCTAAAATTTCATTGTTGGTTACTTCTCCTGTAATGCTGCCGATATGGAAGAGTACATCTTTGATATCGATGGCAATGAGGTCGGAGGGAAGGTTCGATTCAAATCCTTGTTCTACATTTTCGATGGCATCGAATGCTTTGCTGAGTGCATCGAAATGACGGCTGTTGGAAAGCACGACACTATGGTTGAAATCGGGTAAGTTTGCAGATTCTAAAAGCTTGTCGGCCAGTAAATTAATATTCTCTTTTCGTTTTGCGGATATAAAAATAATATCCAAATCCAGCAATTCTCGGAAGTGATGCGGTGATTCTATCAGCATATCGATCTTGTTTGCGACAATGATAAATTTTTTATTCTTATTTTCGATATGTTCCCTAAAATCGCCGAGCTCCTCTATCATCTCCTCGTAAGAGGTTTCGGAAACATCAACCACGTATAGAACGATAGCTGCACGGTCGATGGTTTGGTAAGTGCGATCGATGCCCAGGTTTTCGATTTCATCTTCGGAGCTACGCAATCCTGCGGTGTCAATAAATCTAAATGTAATTCCGTCGATGATAAATGTATCTTCAATGGTATCGCGGGTAGTGCCTGGAATTTCGCTTACAATGGCTCGTTCTTCGTTTAAAATGGAATTCAGCAGTGTTGACTTACCGACATTTGGCTTGCCTACGATTGCCACGGGAATTCCATTTTTAATTACATTTCCCAATTTAAACGACTCGATCAGTGAGGTAATCTCGTCTTTAATTTCTTTCAGTAACTCCTTGAGTTGGGTACGGTCGGCAAATTCCACCTCTTCTTCACTGAAATCGAGTTCCAATTCGAGGAGCGAGGAAAAATTAACCAGTTTTTCACGCAGTTGTTTCAACAAAGAGGAGAATCCTCCGCGCATTTGGTGATAGGCTACTTGGTGAGCGGCTTTACTCGACGAAGCAATTAAATCGGCAACCGCTTCCGCTTGCGAAAGATCCATTTTTCCATTCAAAAACGCTCGTTGGGTAAACTCTCCGGGTTTTGCCATGCGAGCCCCGTTTTCGATAAGTAACTCCAAAATTCTTTTTTGAATGAATTGTGATCCGTGACAGTAGATTTCGGCACTGTCTTCTCCGGTAAAAGAGTGTGGTGATGCAAAAATCCCCACCAGCACTTCGTCAATATCTTCGGTGTCGCAAACAATAGTCCCATATTGAATTGATCGCGGATATTCTTTGGACACCCATTGGTTGGCCGGTTTTGCCGTATTGAAAACCGAAGATAAAATATTAAAACAATTAATACCCGACAGTCTTACAATGGCAATGGCTCCAATTCCATTCGGGGATGCGATGGCACAAATGGTCTCTTGTTGTATCATAATTTTGCTGTTTTTCAAATTGTTAACACAAAGATGTCGCTTTTCTTACTTTCTTTGTAGTGCAAATATAAGTGATAGTTTTGCTTAATAAAAGCTTTTTAACGTTTTGAAGAAAGAATGATAACATTAGATATTACAAATTGTTGGTCATGGATTAAGCCGTTTTTCAAATCTTCATACTTTTCATGGTTTGTTTGCATTAATAATTACTTTTTCAAAACGTCCGAACCTGCTATAAGTTTATGAAATTTATTCCATTAGCACTAGCATTCATTTACAGCATCTTTTTTAGTGCACAGGCGCAAAATCCGCAACGCAAGTCATTACAATTCCTATTTACGAATATGCCTCCGGTCTTGGATGGAATGCTTACCGATGAAGTTTGGAGTCAATGCAAAAGCAGTGATGATTTTTTACAGTGGGAACCCCAATGGAATGTCGCGCCAACGCACAAAACAGAAGTAAAAGTCTGCTACACGAATCAAGGAATATATGTTGGAGCGATGATGTTCGATTCGGCTCCGGATAGCATTTTGTACGAAATGGGAATGCGCGATAATACGGTAAATGCCGATCATTTTGCTATTGAATTTGACCCGTATAACACGATGCAGGATTCTTATTATTTTCAGGTTACCGCTTCTGGAGTACAGTCGGAGTCGAGGCGAACCGACGGCTATTACAATGCCGTTTGGAAAAGTAGTGTCAAAATTCTTAAAAATGGTTGGTCGGCGGAGATGTTTATTCCTTTCTCGGCATTTTCGTTTCCATCCAAGGATATTCAGGAATGGCGGGTGCAGTTTTATCGAAATATTCGTCGGTATAGGGAAATTGATGAATTAGGACTGGAAGACAAAACAAAAGACAACGACATCCAGTTTTGGTCGGTTTCGGATAATTTAAAAAACGTAAAACCTCCGTTACGTCTTTTCATCACACCATACCTGAACGGGTTACTCCAAAAAGAGGCTAGCGAAAGCAACTGGAGTAAAACCATTAATGGCGGACTGGATTTGAAATGGGGAGTAACCCAGAGTCATACTTTAGATATTACCTTATTGCCCGACTTCAGTCAGGTACAGTCGGATAACAAAGTAAAGAATCTAACTGCTTTTGAAACGGTTTACAGTGATTATCGTCCATTTTTCTATGAATCGATGTCGTTATTCGAAACGGGAGACTTGATATATACTCGAAGAATAGGAGGAACTCCAAGGTTTTATTCAAATGTAGAAAGCAGTTTGGATTCCAATGAACATATTGCCGAAAATCCGCAAAGCACCCAGCTAATTAATGCAATGAAGTTTTATGGACGCTCTGCAAATGGCTTGGCAGTAGGCTTTTTTAACGCTATTACCGATAAGGCTGTGGCTTACATCGAAGATGATGCCGGAAACCGCAGAAGTATGGAAACCCAACCGCTTACTAATTACAATATCATTGTTCTTAATAAGGCACTTAAAGGAAAATCCAATCTGTTTTTCTGCAATGCCAACACCTACCGTGGAAAAGTGCAGGATAATGCCAATGTTTTGGCTTTGGGAGGCAGTTATTATTTCCATGATGGAGCATACAAAGTTTATATGCTGGGAGGAATGAGCAACAAGTTTATCGGAACCGATTTAAACTCGAAATTTGCCGCTGATGGATATAAATATGATTTTACTTTTGCAAAAGTGAATGGTAAATTTCAGTATCAGGCTTCGGCATGGATAAAAGACCAGCATTATGATCCGAACGATATGGGGGTGAATTTCATTAACAATGAAGTGAGTACATATTATATGTTGACATACCGCGAGCCGAATGCTTTTTGGAAAGTTTTAAACATGTATAACACACTTACATGGTCGTATGCTACACGGCTTACAACAGGAATGCCTACAACAAACTATCTAAGCTATAGCTTTTCTACCGTAAGCCGTGATCATATCTCATATTGGGGTGGATTGGGCTGGCGTCCCGATAATGTGTATGATTATTACGAACCTCGAAACGGCCAGTTTTGGAAAGCACCCCGGTATTTTACAGGAAATGCAAACATATCTACCGATTACCGAAATACATTTGCTCTAGATGCAACATGTCAGACGACTTGGGTTTACGAGTATAACGGAATAAATAATTATCTCTATTTGTCGCCACTGGCGCGTTTGGGAAACCATTTGAATTTACGTTATACGGCTTCTTATCAAAGTAATTCGGGGCAACGTGGTTTTGCAACCGGTAACGAAAACGATACTTCTATTTTTGGAAAACGATGGGTACAAACGGTTGAGAATTCATTGCAAGTAAAATATGTGGTTAAAAACAACCTTTCCGTGAGCTTTGTTACACGTTATTATTGGTCTAAGGGTAAGTATTTCGAGTTTTACCGGTTGATGGAAAACGGAACATTGGGCAAAGCCCTTGTTGATTTTACTGGAAATTGTGATTTTACATATTCTGCATTTAATTTCGATTTTTCGTTTAACTGGGATTTTGCTCCCGGGAGTAGCCTTATATTAACCTATAAAAATGAATTGGTGAATCAGCTTGATAATGCAGATGAGGATTATATGCATTACCTGCGCTATTCGTTCGATAATCCGTTTTCCAATGTTTTGGCTTTAAAAATCCTCTATTTTATCGATGCCGGAAGTAAAATTCATCGAAACAGATCTTCGTTGAATAAATAAATTTCAATATTTTTATATTGCTAATAATTAAGGCGAAAAACATTCAAATTTTATAGGGAAACAACACTTTTCGAAATCTTAAAAAACATTAACTGTTGAAAAGGTGTCAGCAGTTTTTGTTTTTTGTTTAGGATATTAGTTGTAAATTTGCCACATTAAGACAAAAATTAGAACATTTAACCGTAATAAAATATCAACGTATGAGTTTTAAAGTTGTAGTTTTGGCAAAGCAAGTCCCCGACACGCGTAATGTAGGGAAAGATGCGATGAAAGCAGATGGAACTGTTAACAGAGGAGCCTTGCCAGCCATTTTTAACCCCGAAGATTTGAATGCCCTTGAGATGGCATTACATATTAAAGATACTTTACCCGATGTAGAAGTAACCGTAATCACGATGGGGCCGTCGCGGGCAGCAGAAATTATCCGTGAGTCCATCTATCGCGGAGCCGATAAGGGCTATTTACTCACCGATCGTAAATTTGCAGGCTCGGATACGCTGGCTACTTCGTATGCCATATCGATGGCTGTTCGTAAAATTAATCCCGATTTGATCTTTGGCGGCCGCCAGGCAATTGATGGAGATACTGCTCAAGTAGGGCCGCAAGTTGCAGAAAAACTTGGAATTCCTCAGATTACCTATGCCGAAGAGGTGGTTTCGGCAACAACTAAAGAGATTATCATAAAGCGCAGATTGGAACATGGGGTTGAAGTTGTAAAAGTTAACTATCCTGCGTTGGTCACTGTTCACAGCTCTGCTCCGGAAGGTCGTGCCCGTAATGCCAACCGTGTTTTGCGTTTTAAACATGCTCGCACGGCAACCGAGTTGCAAGAAGAGAGCCGCGATTATACCGAATTATATACCCGTCGTCCATACCTTCAGATAGAAGAGTGGTCGGTAGATACTATTCAAGCTGATCCTGAATGGTTGGGTTTATCCGGTTCACCTACTAAAGTGAAGAAAATCGACAACGTGGTGCTTGCACAAAAAGATTCGGTAGTACTTACCGATCAGGATAAAGACGTTGAATCGTTAATGGTTGATTTGTTGTCAAGTCACATCATTGGGTAGTTATTTTATTATTGATTTAAACCTATAACAAACGTGAATAATATATTTGTTTATTGCGAAATTACCGAAGAACATAAAATCGCAGATGTCAGCTTAGAGCTCATTTCTAAAGGCAGAAAACTTGCCGATCAATTGTCTGTTAAATTAGAAGCTTTAGTGTTCGGTTCCTCCTTGTCTAAAATTGAAGAACAATTATTCCCTTATGGTGTTGATGTCATTCATTTGGCCGATCATAAGGAATTATTTCCATATCGTACATTACCGCATAGCGCATTGGTGTGCCATATTTTTGAACAGGAAAAACCGCAAATCGCACTTTATGGTGCCACCAGTATCGGTCGAGATATAGCCCCGCGTATTGCTTCCGCTTTACGTTGCGGACTTACGGCCGATTGCACCAGCCTTGAAATTGGCGATCATACCGAAAATAAGTCTGGAACCGAGTATAAAAATTTATTATATCAGATTCGTCCTGCTTTTGGAGGAAATATTATTGCAACTATTGTTAATCCCGAAACCCGTCCACAAATGGCGACGGTTCGTGAAGGTGTGATGAAAATGGAATTCGTTGCAAATCCAAAGAAAGCAATAATTAAAAAAGTAGATGTAGGTTCTGTGCTTAAACAGGAACATCTGGTAGTTGAAATCATTGAACGCCACATAGAGTCTCAAAAAGTGAATCTCAAAGGAGCACAGATTATTGTTGCCGGTGGTTATGGTGTGGGCTCTCGCGAAAATTTCGGATTACTTGCCGATTTGGCAAATACCATTGGTGGGGAAGTAGCTGCTACTCGTGCGGCTGTTGATGCCGGATTTATCGAACATGAACGTCAGGTTGGACAAACTGGAGTTACCGTTCGTCCTAAGTTATATATTGCTTGTGGAATCTCAGGTGCTGTTCAACATAGGGCAGGAATGGATCAGTCGGCTAAAATAATATCAATTAATACCGATCCGAAAGCTCCTATAAATGCTATTGCGGATTACACGATTATTGGAGAGGTAAGCAAAGTGCTCCCGAAAATGATAACATTCTATAAAAAACATTCTAAATAATTCAACCGCTTAATAGAAAATATTATGGCAAACTTTTACACCGATAATAAAAATATGTTCTTTCATCTCACTCATCCGCTGATGAAAAAAATTGTGGCGCTGAAAGAAAACAATTACGAAGAGGCAAAACAATATGATGAAGCTCCTTTCGACTATGAAGATGCAATTGACTCTTATGATAAAATTCTCGAAGTTATTGGGGAAATCACAGGAACCATCCTTGCAGAAAATGCCGAATCTGTTGATCACGACGGTCCTCAGCTGGTAGATAATGCAGTGGTTTATGCAAAAGGAACACAACAGAACATAGACGCACTTAAGCAAGCCGGCATGTTTGGAATGTCGTTGCCCCGAAAATATAACGGTCTTAATTTTCCCATGGTTCCTTATGTAATGGCGGCAGAGTTGGTTTCTCGTGCCGATGGCGGTTTCTCAAATATTTGGGGGCTGCAGGACTGTGCAGAAACATTGCATGAATTTGCCGATGATCGTATTAATGATGATTTATTGCCACAAATTCAATTGGGTAAAACTATGGCTATGGATTTAACCGAGCCGGATGCCGGATCCGATTTACAAGCCGTTCAGCTGAAAGCTACCTGGGACGAAGGTCGTAAAACATGGTTGCTCAATGGGGTAAAACGTTTTATTACCAACGGTGATGCTCATATTTCTTTAGTGCTTGCCCGTTCCGAAGAGGGGACTAAAGATGGTCGCGGGTTATCTCTGTTTGTATATGAACGCGATGGAAAAACAATGAAAGTGCGCCGTATCGAAAACAAAATGGGGATTAAAGGCTCTCCAACTTGTGAATTGGTTTTTAAAGATGCGCCTGCACGATTGGTTGGAGATCGTAAACTTGGGCTGATTAAATATGTGATGTCGCTGATGAATTCGGCACGTCTGGGTGTTGGAGCCCAATCGGTGGGTATTGCCGAAGCAGCCTATCGCGAAGCATACAAATATGCTGTAGAACGTGAACAATTCGGTAAAGCAATTATTCAATTCTCTCCGGTTTTTGAAATGTTAGCCTCAATGAAAGCTCGCATCGATGCTACCCGTAGCTTATTATACGAAACATCCCGTTATGTGGATATGTTTAAGGCATTGGGTAACCTGTCAAAAACACGTACTTTGACACCAGAGGAAAAAGATGAATTAAAATATTACCAACGTGCTGCAGATGCCTTCACTCCTCTGTTAAAACTCTTTTCCAGTGAGTATTGCAACCAGATTGCTTATGAATCGCTGCAAGTACATGGGGGAACCGGCTTCATGAAAGATTTTCCCATCGAACGAATCTATCGTGATGCCCGCATTACTACTATTTACGAAGGTACTTCTCAATTGCAGGTGGTTGCTGCTATTCGTGCCGTAGTTAGCGGTAGTTATCTGGTAAAGATCAAAGAGTTTGAAGCAATTAACTATAAACCGGAACTTCAATTGTTAAAGCGTAATTTAGTGGAAATGACTGCTTTATTTGAAGAATCTGCAAAATTGGTTCAGGATGCAAACAATGCCGAATTGCTCGATTTTCAAGCTCGCAGGCTTGTTGAAATGGCCGGTTATATTATCATGGGGTATTTGCTCATCAACGATACTATGCGTAGCGACGATTATATGGATTCGGCAAAAATCATGATTAAAATAGGCAGATCATCGGTTGAAGAACGGGCTTTCTTTATCCGTAACTTTAACGTGAACGATTTGGCTGCATATAAAAATGCATATTTTGAAGTAGCCGAATAGATTGCTATTACACACTTTTTTCAAAAACAGCCTAAAAATTTCAAATGTTATTTTTAGGCTGTTTCTTTTTATTTCACATTTGTTTCGCAAACAATTTTGTACATTTGCACCCTCAATAATGAAAAAAATATTTGAAAACAATACTCATGAAACAATCAGTGAAGATTAATGTAAAGTCGGAAGTTGGAGAACTTGAGGGTGTTATAATTCATACGCCCGGAGCAGAAGTGGAAAATATGACTCCAATAAATGCTCAAAGAGCTCTCTATAGTGATATATTAAATCTCGACATTGCAAAATGGGAACATGCTCAGGTATCGGGTGTCCTTAAAAAAGTGAGCAAAACGTATGAGGTTGCTGATTTACTTGAAAAAGTACTGGAGAACCCAAAAGCAAAAGAACTGTTGGTGAATACGGTATGTAAAACCGAAAATCTGATCCACCTTCAGGAGGAGCTATTGGACATTAATCCGAAAGATTTATCAAGCATATTAATTGAAGGAATGCCGCTTCAGCGAAAGACACTAACCGAATTTTTAAACAAGGAGCGTTTTTCCGTAACCCCGCTTTATAATTTTTATTTTACCCGAGACGCTTCGGTTTCTATTAATAACGATGTGCTTATTTCAAGAATGGCAAATAGGGTTCGTTATCGTGAAACACTGATTATGGAGGCTATTTTTAATTATTCGGGAGTTTTTAAAACTTCTACGGTTAATGCTACTTGGTATAATCCAACCCCGGATTTAACCATTGAGGGGGGAGATGTTTTAGTTGCTCGTGAAGATGTCTTAATAGTGGGGAGTAGTACTAGAACCACCACACAAGGTATCGATTTTATATTGTCGAGACTAATGGCTCAGCGTGATGAAACACGCCGCTATATTTTGGTTCAGGAACTTCCAGATAGTCCCGAATCTTTTATTCACCTCGACATGGTGTTTACATTGCTTGATTATAATTATTGTATGATGTTCGAGCCTGTGATTATGAAACTCAATAAGTATCAGACGGTACAAATTACCATCGAAAACGGCAAAGTACTTGAAATAAAAAATGTACCTAATTTAATTGCCGCCCTCAAGCAGCTGGGTATGGATCTGGAACCGCTCTATTGTGGAGGACGAAAGGATCTTTGGATTCAGGAACGGGAGCAGTGGCATAGCGGCGCAAACTTTTTTGCTTTTGCCCCGGGTAAAGTACTTGGATACGGCAGAAACATGTACACACTTGAAGAGCTGAATAATCATAACTTTGAAATTATACCCGCAATGGACGTCGTTAATGGAAAAACAGATGTTCGCGATTACACCAAATGCGTGGTGGCCATCGATGGCAGCGAATTGCCTAGAGGTGGAGGAGGAGCCCGTTGCATGACCATGCCGGTGCGAAGAAAATAGGTATGGGCGTGAATGTGTCTATTATACAAATTTTAGATTTTTTCTAAAAATATTGATTTATTGGAATTTTATTTTAACTTTGCTTCAAATTATAAATTAATAAATAGTATAAGATGAAAAAAATCAACATTTTATTTGTAGTAGCTATTATAGCATCTGTAATGTTTTGCGGCTGTAAAAAGTACGATGAAGGTCCAACTATTACTTTCCGCTCAAACGTAAAAAGAATCACCGGGGAGTGGAAAATGACGAAATCAACTCGCAATGGAGTTGCTCTAAGTTTCAATGCAAATGACCGTTATAAAATCAACAAAGACGGCACAATGGTTTATACTTGGGTTGTTGGAAGTACTTCTACGACAGCTCCAGGAACTTGGGAATTCTTTTCCGATGATGATAGTCTTAGAATGACGAGAACATATCTTTTCGTAACCACAACTTTTGAATATGCCATTAAACGGTTGTCTAACAGTGAACTTTTCATCGAAAGGCAAGATGGTAACGATTTGTATCGTGTAGAATTAGAAAAGTTATAGCTCGATAGGATTTATTTTAAAAAAAACGCTTCTTTAAACAAAAGGAGCGTTTTTTTATTTTTTGGCACGAGAAACAATTCTCTATTGATTTTCGCACTTGTATAATATGACCAAAATATCTACCTTTACAACAAAATAAAATAAATGGTTGAATTAGGAAGAGTAAATCAATTAACCGTAGTTAAGCTGGTTGATTTTGGACTCTATTTGGATGGGGAAGATAGAGGGGAAATTCTTTTACCTCAAAATGCAGTTCCCGAAAACTGCAATGTGGGAGATGTGCTGGACGTGTTTATATATCTAGATTCCGAAGACCGGATTATTGCCACCACTGAAAAGCCCTATGCGATGGTAGATGAATTTGCCTTACTGCGGTGTGTAGATGTTACCAAAATCGGTGCTTTTTTAGATTGGGGGCTATATAAAGATTTGTTGGTGCCCTTTCGTGAACAAAAGATGAACATGATCGTAGGCCGGTCGTATCTGGTTTATATTTATATAGATCATGAAACCGAACGCATTGTGGCTTCGGCAAAGCTGGATAAGTTTTTGGATAATATTCCTCCCGAATATGAACCCGGCGACGAAGTGGATATCATCGTAGCCGATCAGACCGATATTGGATATAAAGCTATTATAGAGAATACCTTCTGGGGCGTAATTTACGAAAATGAAGTCTTTGAACCGCTGAATAAAGGAGAGCACATGAAGGCTTATATTAAAAAAATTCGTGAAGATGAAAAAATCGACCTTACCTTGTTTCGCTATGGATATCGAAAGGTGGAAGACAATCTTCAGCGGATTTTAGATAAACTGGAAGAAAAAGGAGGCGAAATCATGATTTCCGATAAGTCTTCTCCCGAAGATATTTACGATATGTTTGGCATCAGTAAAAAGACATTTAAGCAGGCCATAGGCTCGTTATATAAGCAACGGCTCATTGAAATTTCACCGAAAAGCATCAGAAAGATTTAAGTTTATGATTAAGAAGAACGGAACATCGCCCAAAGGTGCAAGGTCCCCCGAACGAAGAATGAAATATTTGGTGAAGGAACCGATGGAACTCATGGATTTTTTGCAACTGACGTTTCCCGAGAAAAGCAGAACAGCGGTAAAATCCTATTTGGTGCACAAACAAGTGTATATCAACTACCAAATTGTAACCCAATTTAATTATCCCTTGCAAGCCGGAGAGGAAGTGGTGATTTCCACATCGAAAATTCCAACTTCGACCAATTTTTTCGGTCTCTCAATCATTTATGAAGACGATTATATTATCGTGATTGACAAGAATTCGGGATTGCTCTCCATTTCTGCTGGCGGCGAAAAGGAAAAGACCGCATACAGTCAGTTACGCGCTCACGTAAAACAACTCAATCCTCAAAATAAATTATTTGTACTTCATCGTTTAGATAAAGACACATCGGGAGTGATGATGTTTGCAAAATCGGCGGAAGTACAAGAAAAAATGCAGCGCAATTGGCATGGATATGTTACCAAACGTACTTATTTGGCTTTGCTCGAAGGATGCATCAAAGAGGACAAAGGAATGATTTCGAGTTGGCTTACCGAAGATAAAGCTCATAATGTAATCAGCCACGAAGAGCAAGTAGGGCGGCAAGCAGTAACTCACTTCAAGGTGATTAAAAAGAACAAGGATTATTCTCTGGTTGAATTTCAACTGGAAACAGGGCGTAAGAACCAGATAAGAGTACATGCTCAGGAAATGGGGCATTCCATTATTGGAGACCGCAAATATGGCGGCAAGGCATCACCAATCGGGCGATTGGGACTACATGCCAATATTTTGGAGTTTATTCATCCGGTACTTAAAACAACACTCACCTTTAAAAGTCCGGTTCCTAAAACATTTTTAAGGCTGGTGTCACAAAAAGCAGATAAATAGATATTAATCGGATAAATTACGATTTTATTTTAATGATGGATATCTCAAATATTGATAATTTCGAATATAAAAACTGGCTTACGGAGCTTAAAAGCAAAATAAGATCGGTACAGGTAAAAGCTGCTGTTGCCGTAAATTCTGCATTAATTGAATTCTATTGGGAACTCGGTAAAATGATTTCGGAAAAGCAAACCCAATGGGGAACTCAATTTCTGGAGAACCTATCCATTGATTTAAAGTCGGAATTTCCAGAGATGCAGGGTTTTTCCACCCGAAATCTGAAATATATCAAACAATTTTATCTATTCTACACCAATGCTCAAATTGGGCAACAAGCTGTTGCCCAATTTGAGCAACAGCTTGTTGCCCAAATTCCATGGGGGCATAATATCTTGATTTTCAGTAAATCTAAGTCTTTATGTGAAGCAAAGTTCTATATAAATGAAACCATCGAAAACAATTGGAGTAGAGATGTTTTAGCTTTGCAAATCAAGTCTCAATTATTTGAACGTAAAGGTAAGTCTGTAAACAATTTTAAATCAACATTGCCAAAGCCAATGTCTGAATTGGCAGAGCAAACGCTTAAAGATCCTTATGTTTTTGATTTCATGACTATGTCTAAGCCATTTATAGAGAAGGATATCGAAAATCAACTGGTGAATCATATTACAAAATTTTTACTGGAACTGGGGAAAGGATTTGCATTTGTTGGTCAGCAATTTCATATAGAAATAGCCAATAATGATTATTATATTGATTTGCTTTTTTACCATATAAAATTGAAGTGTTATGTTGTTGTGGAATTAAAAAACACTAAGTTTATCCCTGAATATGCAGGCAAACTTAATTTTTATCTTTCTGCAATAGATAGTTTGTTAAAACAAGAAGATGACAAACCAAGTATCGGATTGCTTTTGTGCAGAGATAAAAATAGCATAGAGGCCGAATTTGCCCTTCGTGATATTAATAAACCAATAGGAGTAAGCGATTTCAGTTTTACCGAAGCTTTACCCGATGATTTAAAAAGTAGCTTGCCAACAATTGAGGAGATAGAATTAAAATTAAAATTTGAAGATGAAAATAATTAATCGATACTAATCACAAAAACAAATAATTATGGAGCAAAATCTAGAAGAACAAGAAGAAAAAATTACCGGACTTCCCGAAAATGCTTACCGGGAACTCAACGAAGGGGAGGAATACACACCTTTAATGAAACCTCAAAAAAAATATCCTGAAATTACATTTTGGTCTGTGGGTATGGGGCTGTTAATGGCTGTTATTTTTTCTGCGGCAGCAGCGTATGCCGGTCTTAAAATCGGGCAGGTTTTTGAAGCGGCTATTCCTATTTCAATTATCGCAGTGGGTGCCTCGGCAGCTACTCGACGAAAAAACGCATTGGGACAAAATGTGATTATTCAATCTATCGGAGCCAGCTCCGGAGTAATTGTTGCCGGTACGATTTTTACAATACCGGCATTATATATTTTGCAAAGCACATATCCGGAAATTCAAGTTGACTTTTTGCAAATATTTCTTTCTTCACTTTTAGGAGGCGTTTTAGGTATTTTATTTTTAATACCGTTTCGGAAATATTTTGTAAAAGAACAACATGGTAAATTTCCATTTCCAGAAGCAAAAGCAACCACCGAAATCTTGGTTACCGGAGAAAAAGGAGGGGCACAGGCCGGAATTCTTATTTTAAGCGGACTTATTGGTGGTTTGTTCGATTTTATGTTCTCTTCATTTAAAATTTTTCATGATGAAATTTCTACTCGGTTAATTCCTTGGGGAGCAGAATTGGCAAACAATGCCAAAATGGTATTTAAAATGAACATCAGTGCATTGGTATTTAGTTTTGGATACTTGATCGGTTTACGTTATGCGCTGATTATCGCAGTCGGATCCATGGTGTCCTGGCTGGTGCTGATTCCTTTGGTGAACGAGGTGGGAAGCATGATTGCTGCCTCTACAGGTGGCGTAAATATGTTTGCGGCAATGTCGGCAGAACAAATTTTTAAAGAATTTGTCCGCCCCATTGGTGTCGGCGCTATTGCTATGGCCGGTATCATTGGCATTATAAAGTCTTCCGGAGTTATTAAACGCTCTTTTGGTCTTGCATTTTCCGGATTTTCATCAAAAAACAAGATTGTTGAAAAAACGGAACGTACGCAACAAGATTTAAAAATGCCTTTTGTCCTGATATTTATCTTGCTCACAATTATAGCAATATTTATATTCTTGTTAGCTGGGGTTCATATTACTTTAGTACAGGCACTCGTAGCTCTTGCAACCTTGATTATAATTTCTTTTCTATTTACCACTGTAGCCGCAAATGCGATTGCAATTGTCGGGAGTAATCCGGTTTCAGGAATGACTTTAATGACTTTGATATTATCTTCTGTTGTTCTGGTTGGCGTTGGGCTTCAAGGCTCAACAGGAATGGTTGCTGCGTTAATTATTGGAGGAATTGTTTGTACTGCTCTTTCAATGGCCGGCGGCTTTGTTACCGATTTAAAGATAGGATACTGGTTAGGTTCGTCTCCATACAAACAACAGACCTGGAAGTTCTTGGGAACGCTTGTATCTGCAGCTACCGTGGGTATTGTTATATATGTTTTAAATGATGCTTACGGCTTTGTAAAAGTTCCCGGTGTCCATGATGATCCGTTGATTGCACCTCAGGCCAATGCGATGGCTTCTATTATTGAACCGTTAATGCAACCCGGGGCAAAAGTTCCATGGATACTTTTTGCAATAGGTGGAATTATTGCGCTTTTGATGAATTTTATAAATATTCCACCTTTAGCTTTCGCTTTAGGCATGTTTATTCCGCTTCAGCTTAATACCCCTTTAATCGTGGGAGGTTTGTTGCAAAATTATATTAGCAAGAGCACGAAAAATAAAAAATTGGCAGAGGCCCGAGAGCAACGAGGAACACTTATTGCCAGCGGATTTATTGCAGGTGCTGCATTGTTTGGTGTAGTTGGTGCAATGTTGTTGTTCTTCAACGTAGATCCGAATTTGCATTTATTTCAAGTTTATAGTGCCGAAGCGAAAGCTTGGATTTGGGAAGAAGGAAATATCTGGCCCGGTTTACTTGCCGTGATTGCTTTTGCCGGAATTATTATTTACTTCGTTTGGGATAGTATGCGCGCTAAAGTAGCGGATGATAAACCTATGATTGGGCAAAGTGAAGGACAAGTGAATAATGAAATTGAAAAATAAGTAACAAGAACATTGTTATACAAATAATTTAAAACTAATGAAACAAGCAATATTAAACCGTTTTTTAAAATACATCAGCGTAGATACGCAGTCTGATGAATCATCAACGACATTTCCCTCTGCAGCAAAAGAGACGACTTTTGCCAATTTTTTGGTGGAAGAACTTAAATCCATCGGAATGCAGGAAGTGGAAATCGATGAACATAGTTATGTTTCCGCTACGTTGCCTTCAAACATAGACAAACAAGTCCCGGTAATTGGCTTTATCGCTCACATGGACACCAGTCCGGACATGCCGGGTGCTGTAACCAACCCATTGATTGTTGAAAATTATCAAGGGACAAGCATTGTCTTAAACAAGGAGAAAAACATTGTTTTGTCGATTGAAGACTTTCCTGAACTGGTTAGTTACAAGGGACAAACGATTATTGCAACCGATGGGACCACCTTGTTGGGGGCCGACGATAAAGCAGGTATTGTGGAAATTTTTGAAGCCATGGTTTATCTAATGGCTCATCCCGAAATTAAACACGGAAAAATTAGAGTGGGGTTTACTCCGGACGAGGAAATTGGTCGAGGAGTAGATTTCTTTAACGTGGAAAAATTTGGAGCTAATTTCGCTTATACCATGGATGGCGGGGCAATAGGAGAGTTGGAATATGAGAACTTTAATGCGGCCGGTCTTAAATTAAATTTTCAGGGAAGAAATATTCATCCCGGATACGCTAAAGGTAAAATGATTAATGCCATGTTAATGGCCATGGAGTTTAACGCCATGCTTCCTGAGTTTGCAAAACCTGAATACACCACCGGTTACGAAGGCTTCTACCATTTGGTGAAAATGGAAGGAACAGTCGAAAATGCCATGCTACAGTATATTATTCGTGATCATGATCGTGCTAAATTTGAAGCAATGAAAAAGTATATTGGTGATGCGGTTCAATTTTTCAATCAAAAACATGGTCAACCCATCGTTACTGCAGAAATCAAAGATCAATACTATAACATGCGCGAAAAGGTGGAACCTGAAATACACATTGTGGAAACAGCCCAAAAAGCGATGGAGTTATTGGATATTGTTCCTCATGTAATGCCGATTAGAGGTGGCACCGATGGTGCCAGATTATCGTATATGGGATTACCTTGTCCGAATATCTTTGCCGGTGGGCATAATTTTCATGGTAAACTGGAATTCGTTCCTTTGGAATCCATGATTAAGGCAACCGAAGTAATCGTAAAGATTGTGGAGCTTTACGCTTTAAAATAAGTCCGACAATAGAGCGAAGTCGGTATTTGAGCGAAGTCGAAAATACCGTATCAAAAGCAATAAAAAAACCACGAAATTTTCGTGGTTTTTTTATTGCTTGAACGTTATAACTATTTTTTGAAATACTCTTCCATCAACCGTTGAACATATTTTCCCAATACATCAAACTCGATGTTTACAGTTGTGCCCGGTTTAAAGTTGTGAAAATTGGTATGGTCGTAAGTGTAAGGTATAATTGCCACTGAAAATAGCTCCTTTTCGGAGTCAACTACGGTAAGACTTACTCCATTTACACTAATGGAACCTTTAGAAACTGTAAAGTTGTTTAATGTGGCATCGTACTTAAAATAAAACCGCCAGCTGCCATCTTCTTCAGTTACCTTTATACATTCGGCAGTCTGATCTACATGCCCTTGTACGATATGTCCGTCAAAGCGGTTTTCCATCGACATGCTGCGTTCTAGGTTTACTTCGTAGCCAACTTTCCACGAGGAGAGGTTGGTTTTATCCAAAGTTTCTTGAATTGCCGTTACCACGTATTGGTTTTTTGAGTAATCAACAGCTACAACTGTAAGACAAACGCCATCGTGAGCCATGCTTTGATCGATTTTCATTTCTTGCGCTAATGGTGTTTCGATGGAGAAGTGGATATTGGTTTTATCTCGTTGAATGTCAACGATTTTACCAGTTTGTTCAATAATTCCTGTAAACATAATTTATTTATTTGTTATCGATATAATGATACTGATCCGTGTAATGTACGCATTTTAATACCCCCTAAGCGATATTCATAAACGTCACAAATATAGTAGTAAACGCCGTCGGCACAATATTGATGCGTGTTTTTTTCTTTTCCATCCCAGTTAATATCCGGGTCTTTACTCGTGAAAACAACATTTCCCCAGCGGTTATATATATTAATGTTAATATGATCTACAAAATCGTAAGGAAAGGGGTGAAACGTGTCATTCGTGCCATCTCCGTTTGGTGTAAAAACATTGGGTAACTCATACAGGTTGCAATTGTCGATATCAATACACACAAAATTGCTCTGCGAAGCATTATTATTTGAGTCTATGGCCTCTACCATAAAGCAACCCGCTATTGAGTTCGCTCCAACGTAAGTAATATTTGTAATTAACGGGTTGGTGATGGAATCAAACGAAACCAGCTCGTCATCCTGAGATGAAGCATAATATAGTTTGTATTTTACCACATCACTAAAGCAGCTGTCGTTGTTAAAGTGCCACGAAAAAGAATTTTTCACACAATCGGTAGTTCCGCTTAGTATGGGAGCACAAGGTGGAATGTTATCTACAGGTGTTGCACATACACGCTCGGATAAATTAACCAGTGGCTCTGTAATTCCCGAAATGGTATATCGGCCTACACTTCTAACGTAATAACAAAATTCGACACCATTGGGTAGTCCGAAATCGGAAAAATAGAGTTCAGTGGTGCTTCCGATCGAATCCCATAATAAGGTTGTTGGGTTAAGTCGAAAAATATCATAATAATCATTAATCCATGGAACATTTACGTTCCACGAAAGATTTACCCGATTATCGGTAGATGTAGCGGATAAGAAGATACTTTGCGCCGGATTTGCAGTACCCATAAATACCGTATTTCCAGGCGTGTTATTATAAAACTCGATTTTATATTTCCACGCTTTTGCTAATGTATTTAAGCCGGTTTCGGTAAACATTGTGTCGTTAATGCTGTTAAAACTGGCTATTTGAGTGTAAGCTGTTGAGGTCGATTCTGTTTTGTATAGCCGATATTCATAAGGTCCGGGGAATTGAGCGGTGTCGAATTCGGTAGGTTTCGACCATACTAAATCCATTATTCCGTTTGAGGTAGCAGTTCCCGTTACGCTTACATTTGTAATAATAGGTACATCTTTTTTGAGCGAAGCACAAAGTTCATTTGAGGCGTAGCTTTCAGCAAAATCAGAAAAAGTAGCAACCACCACATAGCAATAATCGTTGCCATAAAATAACCCTGTTCCTTCGTTCGTATCGGTAAACGTAGTGTCTCCCAGAGAATTTGTGGTCCCGATTAAATGAAATCCGGTATATGCCGGTACGCCGGTTTCGCAATAGCCATGAACCCACCCCGAAGGGCCCTCATGACGGTAAATTTTATAGCCGATGGCATTTAGACATGGCGATACATTCCATACAATATTCATTGAATTGCCGATGGGATTTACAGAAACCAATGTAGGAGAGGGGGCAACAATGGTAATTCGTACTGTTTTCATGGATACTAAATTTATAGGGGTTCCATTATCTTTGGCTTTAAAGGAAACCTGGTACGGATATTTTTTTACATTATCGCAATCGGTGGACCACGAAAAATCAGATTGCACAGAACCTATTCCTACAGCGGGTTGAGTGAACCAACCGGGGTTGGGCGTGGTGCTTAATGCACTTCCTGTTCCTGTTAATGTAATCTGGTTCCCGTCAACATCGTTTGCAGTTACCAAAAAGTTGAGATGTGTGCCTGCCACAATACATGTATCGTTAATTGTTGATATGAGTGGCGGTTGGTTATTACACGATCCTATGCTGATTTGCATATCGCGTGTAATGCTGCCGATTTTTATCCCTTGCCGGTATTCTTCTATTACGATGGCAATATTATATTCCCCCTGAATAATGGGACTGTCCCAATAAAAGTCACCGGTATATGGGTCAATGCTTAACGATGAAGTATAGGCAGGAATAGTGTAACCGGGGATAACTTCCCCCGAGAGTCCTTTGCAAGATACAATTTTGTACGACAGGCTGTCTCCGTCGGGGTCATAGGCCCCGGGATTATGGTAAAAAGGAACCCCTACACAGCCATTATCAATGGGTGGGTTGAGTAACACGGGAGAATTATTTCCATTTAAAAATGGGCTGATAAGTAATGAGGTTTCGATGTAAAATGGGATATTAACCGAGTTGGGAATATTAATTACACCATAATTTCTATTGGGGTCTTCCATGGAAATGGTGTAATATGCGGAAGCTGGGTATGTATGAATTGCAACATACTTATTTCTCGATATATCATTAGGATAATTTATTTTCTCAATTCTGGGGATGGTCTGTATCGCTCCATCTCCCCACTTAACTTCTAAGCTGTCTCGGTCTGCAGGGCTCGGTGTGTATGTATATGTGGTAACCGTAAACTCATACGTGAGTCCATATAAATGACGATAAGTGATTTCACCTGCTCGCTCGTGAGTGGCAAAAGCAGAAACCTGAAAAATCATCAATGCCAATATGGTGAAGAGTCGTTTCATTTACACACTTTATTTTATGCAAAAATAATCTTTTTTGTTATAAACTGTTAGTTTAGTTTCTTTTATTATCAAAAAAAGCTCACTTAAACGATAAATAATCCTTCTTTTTTTTGAAAATTAAAATTAACAATTTTTCCAATATATTTTTGTAATTTTGCTCTATGTTAGTATTTAATTAAACAATATGTTTACACCCGAAGATCTAAAACAACTCAAGGAAATTGGTTTTTCGATACAAGTAGTTAAAAATCAATTGAAATATTTTACTACCGGCTTCCCTTGCGTAAATCTTATTCGCCCTGCCGTTATCAATGACGGTATTAAGCTGATAACCACAAATGGTGAGATCAAGTTGAACGGCGATTTTGATGATTATGCAAAAACGACTAAAATTATAAAATTTGTTCCTGCATCGGGTGCCGCTACACGCATGTTTAAGGATTTATTCGACTTTAAAGAAAACTTTGATAAGCCGAATGCAAATCCTAAGGTGCTCGAATTTGGGTTCACTTTTTTCCAATCCATAAATAAGTTTGCTTTTTATCAGGACTTAGATATGGTTATGGATCGTGATGGTTTGTCACTTAAGGAAGAACTGAATTCTCGGAACTATCGCTTAGTCCTCGACTATTTGCTATTGGAAAAGGGTTTAAACTATGCTAATTTACCCAAAGCTTTAATTAAGTTTCATCGAAGTGAAAATACAACGAGAACCGCTTTGGAAGAGCATTTAGTAGAAAGTGCCTTATATGGAAAGTCGGGAGATGGGGTGGCCTATATTCATTTTACACTCTCTCCTGAGCATGTTTCATTGTTTGAAGCATTAATTTCAGAAGTTACCCCGGCTTACGAGAAAAAATATCAGGTAAAATTTAATATTACTCATTCCATTCAATTACCCACAACCGATACCATTGCCGTAAATCCCGATAATACACCCTTCAGAACAAATGACGGCAAGTTGCTGTTTCGCCCTGCCGGTCATGGAGCATTAATATGGAATGTAAACCAGTTGGAAGGAGATATTATATTTATAAAAAACATCGACAATGTTGTCCCCGAGAGAAAGGGAGAGACGACGATCGTTTATAAGAAAATCATAGGGTCGTTGCTTCTTCAATTTAAGCATAATATTGATAAAATTCTAAAAAAGCTCACAAGTCAAAGTAAAATAAAAATAGAAGATGTCATTTCTTTTGTGAAAAATGAGCTGTTTATTGAATTACCCGAAGGGTTCGAAAATTTTTCCGAAACGGATCAAAAGCAAAAACTGATCTCTATCCTCAATCGGCCAATTCGTGTTTGTGGAATGGTAAAGAATGAAGGAGAACCTGGAGGAGGTCCTTTTTGGGTTAAAAGCAGTAGTGGAAATTCTTTGCAAATTGTTGAAACGTCACAAATTGATTTTAATTTGAGTACCCAAAAACGAATTGTTGATCAATCCACTCACTTTAATCCCGTGGATATCGTTTGTTCTATTCGCGATTTTAAAGGAGATGTCTTTGATTTATCTCAATTTGTGGATCCCAGCACAGGCTTTATTGCGGTAAAATCAAAAGACGGCAAAGATCTTAAAGCACTGGAGCTTCCCGGTTTATGGAATGGGGCTATGGCAAAATGGATTTCAGTTTTTGTTGAAGTTCCCATTGCAACCTTTAATCCGGTTAAAACAGTGAATGATTTGCTACGAAGCGAACACCAGAATTAAGCCGAAAGTCCATAAAAGTCCATAAAGTTTACAAAGTAAAAAGCTGGAAAGTCATTACAACAAGCTTATGAAATAAAAAGAAGTAGAATGTTTTTGCGTTTTAGCGCCACTCTTGGGATAAGCTATACATTTTATCTAAACATATACTGCATCTTAAGCTTTCACATCCAGTGCATCTCTCAATGAATTTCCAATGAGCATAAATGCCAAAACCAACAACATAATGGAAACCCCGGGAATTATAGCTAAGTAGGCATAATCCAGGATGATGTACCCATAATTCTCTTTAATCATGGTTCCCCACGATGGTACAGGCGGTTGAACACCCAACCCTAAAAAACTCAATCCTGATTCTATTAATATTGCCGATGCAAAATTTGACGCTGCAATTACTGCAACCGTTCCCGTAACGTTGGGTAAAATGTGCTTATATATTATTCTGAAATTGCTGTATCCCAAAGCCTTACCGGCTTCCACAAATTCCTTTTCACGAAGGCTCATCACCTGTCCGCGAACAACACGTGCTACATCAACCCACATTGTAAGTCCGATGGCAATAAAAACTTGCCAAAACCCTTTGCCTAAGGCGAAACTAATGGCAATCACTAACAGTAAAGATGGAATGGACCAAACTACATTGATAAACCAGACAATCAACTCATCAATCCATCCACGGAAATATCCGGCAATAGCTCCCAATAAAATGCCTATAACAATGGCAATAAATACACGAAATTAACCCACACGGAGATGCTCACATCTCGACCCAAGAATAAGCTGGCTTAATACATCTCTTCCATATCGGTCTGTTCCCAGCCAGTATGTTTTCTCTTCAATTGCTTTGCTTTTAAATTGTTGCTGAAGTCCAGTGAAATCTTTGCCTTTTGCTGCCGATAATAGTTCGTTAAGTTGGAAAGTTTGGGGTAGGATATAGCGAATCGCTTTTAAAGAGGGTTAACCGTTACTGTATTTTGATTAAATACATATTTCGTAATGGGGACATAATTATATTCATCGGGGCGGCCAAATAATGCCTGCTCGAAAACGGATACACTTTTTGTAGAGCTTTCCCTCGGAATTTTAAGCATGGTGATTTTTGTTCCCGGTTTTTGTAAAGAGATCTCCAAAATTTGTCGATTGGCGTTTGGTGTGGGATCAGGAGCAATGAGTGAACCCAATATGCTAACAATTAATACAATGATGATAAATAGGATTGGAGGTCATCCCCAACGGATCATGAAAAGATGATGAAAAACCACCTTGTTGAGCGATTTTGACTCAATTTTTTCAGGCTGTTTTCTGACAAATCGTTTGAAAAACTTTTTCATATACAGGCAAAAGTATAAAAAATCATTATAAATTCTGAAAAACTTTTCCGTTTTAGGGTTTCTGCCAATTGACTTATCGGTGATTCTTTTGATAATTCAGTTTGCCAAAAAAATACCATTTACCCCCTGCAAAAATTTATAAACCTTCCGGTTGACGGTATTCTTTATATTTAGCTTTACAACAGATTGTCGGCGTAAGAGGTTTTGAATTTCGACTTCTCGGTTCATTAATTTGTGTTTTGAGATATTTTAGGGCTTATACTTTAAAATTTGTGTATTTTTGTATATAGAATGAATTTATAGAAGCTAAGCTGTGAGCGCAAGATTAAAAATCTTTCTTTTATAAGTAGTCTTATTAGTGTTGTCAATTGTAATGCCCAATCGAGTGTACGACCAATTGATTCTGCATATTCAGTTCAATTTTTGAGTAAATTGACAACTTATGAAAACTATTTCGGGTCAGGAAAAACCTATTTTTGATTATCTGTCGGAATGGGTAAAATCGCAGGGATTGTATTATGAAAATTTGTCTTCGAGTGATTCTCTATATAATTTTGTAGCACTTTTAGCTCCACCAAGTGATAAACCCATTGATTTTGTTTACGGCGCATCTCGATGTGGTGTATGCCGATACTGCGGGATGGAAATATCTGCCGTTTTCGGGAACTATAGCAGAAAATTGTATTTGGGGGCGAGGAGCAATTGATGATAGAGGCCCATTGGCAATGCAATTATTAGCTCTTGCAAAATTCCATCAGAATAATTTACAGGCAGAATTGCCATTTAATGTAGGAGTTTTGGCTGTGTCGATGGAAGAGACTATAGGAACCGAGCCGATTTTGTTGTAGAAAAACATTTAAAACGGCTGAATCCTGTGGTGCTTTTTGGTGAGGGTGGATCCGGCTTGAAAAACATTATTCCCTCCAAACCAGATCTTCCCATTTTTGGCATTTCTGTTGCTGAAAAAAGTTCCACTGTGGCTTATGATAGAGGCTAAAGTTCGTTCAAAGGGGCATAGCGCAACTAGTGATCTGTATGCAAGCAGAAATTGCTGCGGGCGCTTATACGCATTGAAGACGAGCCTGCAAAAATACGCTTTCACAAAGTAACTCGCAAAATGCTGAAAGATTTTGGAGAACTTCAAGGTGGTTTTAAGGGATTTGTACTCAAACATTCCACCTCCTACCTTTTTTGGCCGTTTACTAAAAAACTGTTTCGAAAGGGGGTGTTTTTAGTTCGTTAGTTAGTAATTACATATACAATTACACAAATCAGCGCCATAACAAGTGCACCCAATGCCATTCCTCAGGATGCTTATGCGGTTATCGACTGTCGATTGCTTCCGGGAACTTCCATAAAAATGTTTTTGTTTAAGCTTCGGCTTCGTCTGGGAAATAAGTAACGGTTACTCCGATTTTTATTGGAAAAGATGCTAAGCCATCCGAACCCACGATTATTTTCAGTTGATGGCAAATGCCATTCATTCCATATATCCTCGCAGTGAAGTGAAACCCTATCTTTTTCCCGCCTCTTCGGATAACAACACATTTAGGGGCTGCCGGTTTTACTACTTATGGAATTACGCCGATTATGGTCGATAATGAATTGATGGAAACGGTTCATAATACAAACGAACGGATTCCAATTCAAAGCTATCTTTTGGGAATTGATACTTACCTCCAGTTTATCCAGAATCTAAAATTTTATAACTTTAATAATCCGATTAAAAAATAAATAGGGAAAACGGCATCGTTTTAAAGGACAAGCTAAAAATCTAATAGACATGAAATATATGAAAAAACCAAATATTCTTTTTATTGTTGTGCATTATACTTAATATGGACTTAAAAGCACAAACTAAACCGGCTTCTATAGCAGAAATAAATCAATTTTAAGTTCAACAACTTACGTGGTACTCAGAGAAAATCCGTTTCTCGGTTTTTAATGCAACGATCACTTCAGGAATGAATGTATATTGGAAAATAACTCCTTATAAAATCATATCGGCACAGGAATTTGAAAAAATGAAAACCGATCCCAAAAAGTCGTTTCTTTATATTTCGTGGGCAGAAATTACGAGACGAAAACGTCGCTTTTTAAGGCAAATACAGGATTGTTTGATAACATTGATCAGTTCAGGTACAATTTGTTGAATTTGGTTTTAGGTAGTAAAACCGGGATGTAAACAAAATGCCGGATCTGGCCTCATTGCCGTTATCGTATGTGGCTCCAATTTCCAAAAGGTGAAGAAGATGAAGGCGAAGAGATTGATTATTCATATAAATTGGGCGGTATATTGCGGTTGATGCAGTTTTATATCCGGTGGGCCATTGATAACCCGAATAAATCATTTGGATAATTTGATGGATTCATATACTTCCGAGCTTAAAACAGTAGAATTATGGCTAACTAAGGATGATTTGGCCGAAGAAGTCGGTACTTTGGAGAAAATTGCGAAAGCTTATCCTTACAAAGTCAAGATGGTGACAATTTCGGATATTGAAACTGCAATAAAAGAGGGAAATCAAAATGCTGTTTTTGTCCATAAAATTGTCCCGAAAATTCAAATTAAAAGATCCTATTTGCTTTATTACCCTGATCAATTGTGCGACTGGAAAACCTTATTATTTCGGTTATCACAAGGTAAAAGATCATTCAATGGATGGTATTATGCTATCCGATTTTAAAAAGATGGCGAAGTAACAATAAAAAAGAGGAATTGAAAAATTCCTCTTTTTTATTGTTGAAGCTTTATTATTCGGTTAGCAGTGGTATCGATTTATCCAGCTGATTTCATAGCTGAATGTTACTTTTCTTGACTCGTTGGGCTTTA
>CAUVYH020000006.1:0-68407 GCA_963556065.3 Bacteroidales bacterium | reverse complement strand
GTCTATCCTACGAAGAAATTCAGTTTGTATTTTATTATCACATCAGCTATTTGTTTGTTCATGGTTCTATCGAGTTCAATGAGCGCACAGGATTCGTTTATAGTGATGAGATTATGACAAAAGAGGGATTGGATTCGCAATTAATGCGAACATATTTTTCAAAAATGATTCAATCTGTTTACCCTGAAAACATCTTGCAACGAAAGCAACTATTAAAAGAGGCCTCTACCATCGCCAAAAAGATGAACTATACCTATTTTGTGGAAATTACGAAAGCCGTGGCCACCCATTTTTCAAAGATTAATCCGTGATAAAAAGGGAAAAATCGAAGAAAATCCAAACCCTTTTTTATGGCAAAAAAATGCCATGGTGGTTGCTTGGAATATCCATGATCATGGGGAGCGGGATTTTAGTACAGCCCCAGATTGTCTCCTCGGCTTTAGCGAAAGGTGGTTTATCGGATATGTGGATGGCTCTGGAGCGAGGTGATTGGAGTCGCCGCCGGAGTCGTGTTTTTTGCGCATCTTTGGCGCAATGTCCCGATCAAGACCGAAAACGAGCTCCTGTTATTCCGCTTTTCAGGAAATGGAGCACGCTGGTTGCATGGCTTTCGGAGCATCTATGTGGGCGCATTTTGTAGTTCCTTGCATCCTGGCATTTAGCATTTTAGGATTTTCCAACCTGGTATCATTCATCCTTGAATGGAGCAAAGCGGAGTCAATTATCACAACCGTGGCCATTGTCTTAATCGGCACCTTTTTCAACCGTTTTGCGCAACGCATCCGGATGGATTTTGTGCTGCTTATCGTGTTTATCGTAATATTGGCGCTGATTTTACCCCAAATTTTTATTGGTGCGGGGGGATTAAGCCACATTCAAGAATCTATTGCCAATACAAACCTAAATTTTCAGTTGTTCCCATCCATAGGAAGCATCGCTTTCAATAACTTTTTGGTATTTATCTGTCTCTATTGGTGGTCCGCATCGATATTAGATATGCCGGATATGACCGCTCAAAAGCTGATGGCAAACCCGTTTCAGCCGGCGATTTGGTGAAAAGCATCATTTTGCCCGAACTGGTCGTTTTTTTCATCGGCTTATTCACCTTCATTTTGCCATTTATTGTCTGGATACACCGTTCCTTTTCTGAATTTAAAAATCCCGAATCGGCGTATTTTTCGGTTTTTACCGATTACCTTTCGATGCCTTTTATGATTTTATCCGTAATCATGTTTTTAATCGCATTTTTGTCGGTGGCACACAACAATCAAAAATTGGGGCGGATCCCTGTTAGTCCAGAACTTTTATAAATATTACATCAAAACCCGAGGCCTCTGAACGAAATATGAGAAATACGGGGTTCTTTGTGATGTGTATGCTGGTCATCGTTTCAGGATTTTTTGCCTATTTCTCCTCTTCCCTTTTTGGAATTGCACGCTATATTTTTCTCAATCACGGCGGGTGTTGGTCCGGTATATATTCTACGTTGGTATTGGTGGCGAATAAATGCGTGGTCGCAATTGTCGGCGCAGGTTTCGGCCCTTTTGCTGTCTGCGGTTTTTGATTTATTGATGCAATTCTCTCCGGCGTTCAATTTTTCGATCCACTCAATGAGCCAAACTAGCCAAATAGACTTGTATCCGTTAGAAATCATACTGCTTTCCATTGTGGTTACCGTGATCTGGATTTCGGTGACCTTTTTAACGAAACCCACCGATGACTCAACCGTTAAACGATTTGTTGAGACCATTCACCCATCCGGTTTTTTGGGGAAAGCACAACCTCCCGAATCAAAACAGGATGCTTCCTAAACGGTTTTTTATTTGGATTTTATTGGCAATCAAAGGAATATTGGCCTTTGTGATATATATAAATTTTGCCAGAGGAGATTACGGAAATTTTGGAATATTGATCGGTGCTTATCTCTTGATTTTTTATTTTTCGTATCGGTGGCTAAATCGCATCGACGCCAAAAGCTGATTTTATTTGATGCAAAAGACGGCAAAGGGGCGCTAGCCGTGACATCTTAATCTAAGAATCTGAGATGCCGCAGCTACGCAGCTTGTTTGCAATAATCGGATTTCTTTCTACAAAGATTCCGCAACTACGTTGCTTTTAAATTTTCTAGAGGGGCGTAGCCCCGACATCTTTGTAGAAAAAGAGAACCAAATAAACAAAAGGGGCGTTAGCCCCGACATCTAATGGTTTATTGACCCATTTGCGATCTTTTCAAACTTCGGATTCCATGAAAGTTAATCACTTAATAACAAGAAGGTAAATATGCCAATCTTGGTAAAGAAACACGCGTTGCAAACGCGCGTGCGCCCTTACCGGGCGCAGAGTTGATTCCATATGAGAGCATAACAATGCAAAGTTTGTAATATTTGCTATCGAAATTGGCTATTTTAATCAGCACATCCTCAAATTAGCAAATCGACTATCTCAATAAGTGGCTTTGTCAGTACAGATGCTTCTCCGTCAGCTGACGGATCAGCATGACAAAGCAAGGCTATCTCTGCTATCTTAATTAGTTTTCCAAAAGGTAAATTTTCAAATTTTCAAATCAATTCATCTTCAAATTGATTTCGCGTGAGGGGATAGTAGCGGATAGCCCGCAGGAGCGGCGCGACGAGGACTAGGAGCAGATAGCCCGACCTCGCCTCAAAAGTCCAGCATAGTGAGCTGATGACTTGGAGTCATCTGATCACTAAAAAAAAAGGATAACGAGGCGAGGGCATGCCCTAAGAAATTTCATAAATCAAAGGCAATTTAAACGGCTTTAAAATCCGAAGAAATATATTCCCTAAAAATCGCTAAATATTTTTTTTAGCAAGAGAATAAAGTACTATATTTGCCAAAGAAATAAACAAAAAACATATATAATTATGAAACAGGTACATAATTTTAATGCAGGACCTTGCGTCCTTCCAAAAGAAGCCATTGCCGCATCTATTGAAGCACTGAAAGATTTTGCCGGAACCGGCATGTCTGTAATCGAAGTATCACACCGCTCAAAAGAGTGGGAAGCCGTGATGGCTGAGTGTACGGCATTATGGAGAGAACTTATGGACATTCCTGAAGACTATGACGTATTATTCCTCGGTGGTGGCGCAAGCCTTCAATTCCTTATGGTCGCAATGAACCTTTTGGAAAAGAAAGCTGCATATCTCGAAAACCGGCGTTTGGGCCAAAAAAGCGCTGAAAGAAGCCAAAGGATTTGGCGAAGTGGTTTGTGTGGCTTCCTCGGCTGACAAAACATATTGCTACGTACCTAAAGACTACACCATTCCTACAGATGCAGATTATTTCCACATTACGACCAACAACACCATTTACGGTACTGAAATCCGCACCGATATGGACTGCCCTGTAACTTTGGTTGCCGATATGTCATCCGACATCATGAGCCGTCCGGTGGATGTTCGTAAATATGGTATGATATACGGTGGAGCTCAAAAGAACGTAGGTCCTGCCGGTGTTACTTTCGTGATCGTGAGAAAAGACATCCTTGGAAAAGTGAGGCCGTTATTTGCCAACGATGTTGGATTACAGAACTCACGCTGGAGAAGGTTCGATGTTCAACACGCCTCCTGTATTCTCGATTTACGTAATGACTCAAACCTTGAAATGGCTTAAAAACTTAGGTGGATTGAAAGCGATCCAAAAAATAAACGAAGAGAAAGCGGCGTTGCTTTACAATGAAATCGACCGCAACTCGATGTTTGTGGGAACTGCTGCCAAAGAAGACCGTTCATTGATGAACATCTGCTTTGTAATGAGCGAACAATACAAAGAAAAAGAAGCGGACTTTATGGCATTTGCCAAAGAACGCAACATGATCGGGATTAAAGGACACCGTTCGGTTGGCGGATTCCGCGCTTCCACTTACAACGCTTGCCCGAAAGAAAGCGTTCAGGCATTAGTTGATTGCATGAAGGAGTTTGAGAAACTTAACGCATAAAAAAAAAGGTTCACCGATTCTTTGAAAATCAATTTGTTTACCCCAATCCCTAAAGGGAGCAAATTGATTTTCTTTACACCCTTTAGGGTAGGGGCAAATAAAGAAAATCAATTTCAAAGAGCCGAAATGAAAAACCATTAACAGAATAAATAAAAAGGAGAAGTTGAAGAAATACCAGCTTCTCCTTTTCACAAACAAGAGTATTTCGAAATTTCAAAAAATTGTTTTTTAGAAACCCTCTTAATTATAAAAAAACAAATGTTTGTCACACTGAGTTTATCGAAGTGTGCTTGGAACAAGGTCTTCGATTATCACGATGGCTATCGTGACAGACTGACAATCTTAACACCTGTTCTTTAACAGAAAAAAATAAACAATTAAAAACATAACACAATGACAAAAGTATTAGTAGCTACAGACAAGCCTTTTGCAAAGGTTGCTGTTGACGGAATCAGAAACGTGGTTGAAACCGCCGGTTTCGAATTGGTATTGTTGGAAAAATACACCACTCCAGCGGAATTAATAGCCGCTGTTGCCGACGTGGATGCAGTGATCATCCGTTCGGATAACGCGACAAAAGAAGTGATTGATGCCGCAAAAAATCTGAAAATCGTGGTTCGTGCCGGCGCCGGTTACGACAACATCGACCTTCAGGCTTGCACCGACAAAGGCGTAGTGGCCATGAACACACCGGGACAAAACTCAAATGCTGTGGCCGAATTGGCATTGGGCATGATGGTGATGGCTGCCCGTAACAATTACGATGGCACTTCGGGAACTGAACTCAAAGGTAAAAAATTGGGCATCCATGCGTATGGAAACGTTGGCCGCCTAGTGGCAAAAATCGCCATGGGATTTGGCATGGACGTATATGCTTTCGATGCATTTGTACCGGCAGAAGCCATTAAAGCCGATGGCGTAACTCCGGTTTCTTCCGTTGAAGAGCTGTATTCCACCTGTCAATATGTTTCCTTGCACATTCCGGCAACGGCTGAAACTAAAAAATCAATCAACTTCAACTTGGTATCGAAAATGCCAAAAGGAGCCACATTGGTCAACACCGCCCGAGCAGAAGTGATCAATGAAGAAGAAATTGGCAAATTACTTGCGGAACGCCCAGATTTTAAATACTATTCAGACATCGAGCCCAAAGATAAAACGTTATTCGATCCTGAATTTAAAAGCCGGTATTTCTTCACTCCCAAGAAAATGGGTGCGCAGACTTCGGAGGCAAATATCAATGCCGGAATCGCCGCGGCCAAACAAATTGTAGATTTCATCAAAAACGGAAACAAGAAATTTCAGGTGAACAAATAGGCCATAGACCTCATTTTAGAACAAATCGGAGAAGTATTAATTTCTCCGATTTTTTTTTAAACACCCGGTAAAAAGCGACCTTTTTCACTCCAGACACGATATGAAATTACCGTACTCCTTAAAAAGTATTGAATAATGCTAATCACAGAAAATCAAAAGGATAGAAATTTATTTTACAAATAAAATCAAAATATTTGTATTTATTTAAAATAATTGTATATTTACGGCTGAAATCTTAATGTTGATATTAACTAAAACTTGTACACATGGGAACTGAAGCAGAAAACACTGTTAGTTTTTTCCGGTTTGAAGATTTACGCATTTACGCTAAAGCGCTAAGCTACATCAACTGGGTCTATCAAGCAACCTCAACTTTTCCGGAATCTGTTCACGCAGGTTTAACCGATCAGTTTATCAAAACCACCCAAACCATTGCATTGAATATTGCAGAAGGTTCGGCCAGAAACAAAAGTCAGTTTATCTATTATCTGAAAATGGCTAAAAGTGCCGTCAGAGATTGTTTGGTTTACACAACTATTGCTTCCCAGATGAGTCTTTTCAATGAAGAGAACACGGAATATTCCAGAAACCAACTGATGGAACTCACCAAGATGGTGGGATCACTGATTGCTTCATTGCAACGTTCATTGCCCAATAACGGCAAAGAAGAAACGGACGATATCGACGAAATATAGCCATTCAACTCTTTTACATATATTTCTTCTGAAAATATAAGCACCATACTCCTTGGAAGCGATGGTGCTTTTTTATTAAAGATGGTTTCTAAAAACTCGATTTTTTGAAGCAAACAAGATTTTAAAACTTTGTTGTCCGAAAAACCATTGAGATTCTTCTCCGCCACTAGGCGGATCAGAATGACAATGGTTTAACTTGATTTAGGGAAGAGGGGGGCTTGCTGGCGGCTTCGCCGCCAGCAAGCCCCCCTCTTCCCTGCGAATAATTTATAAAAACCTGTCATTCTGAACGTAACGCAGTGGAGTAAAGAATCTCAATCATTGTTGTCCGATTAAAATTAAGTAAACAAATGTAATATAATGATTAATTGATATTTACAACTGATATGAGAAAATGGAGCTTGGTTTTTTGTGTTGATATTCATAAGAGATTTTCAATATTTTTCCCTCTTTAGGGGGCAGGGGGTAAAAAAATATTGAAAATTTATCGGACAATAGTGAATCTCAATAATGAAATTTATATTTCTCGGACACTGTTGATTTTTAAAATTGAAGCTTAACGCTGAACCGATCCGTCAGCTGACGGAGAGCTCAGCGATGCTAAAAATGAATCTAAGGCTGTCGCGATGTAGAGAGCTTGCCGAACTGAATTCTATTTATAAAAATCCAGTTAAGTATCATGATGTTTCCCCTTTATATTGTACCCCACACTAAATTAACCGCCGACACGTTTTACCTGTAACAAATCAACTATTAATCACCAAAAACGCACTCCAATGAAAACAAAATTTTTAGTATTGGCACTAATGCTTTTAAGCGTCAGTTATGGCTGTGATTCAAATAAAAAGTCTGATAAAAAGGGTGAAAGCAAACCAGTGGAATATGTGTCCGAAGAAACCATTCAATGTGCTCCACAGATAACCTCGAACGCTAAAAATGATGCAAACATACAAGACTGTGTGCTTCAGGACATCGCCCCGATTGATGAGATCAAGACCTCGGCAGAAAAGATAAACAAGAAAAAGATCATCAAGGACGGGGAAATATTTGTCCTGACAAAGGATATTTTTGAAAGCAAAAAGAACGTCGATGAAACTGTAAAAAAATTCAACGCCTACTACGATAACGAGGATTTTGAAAACAACGACAATGAAATCACCTATTCATTAACGATAAGAATTCCGGCAAATAATTTTGAACTTTTCATCGCTTCAATCGAGAATGGAAAGAACGAAATCACCAGTAAGAATATTAAGGCCAGAGATGTCACAGATGAATTTATTGATCTGGAAACTCGGCTGACCAACAAAAAGGAATATCTCAAAAGATATAAAGAGCTGTTGGCTAAGGCGTCCACCATTAAAGACATTCTTGCTATTCAGGAAAATATCCGGACGCTGCAGGAAGAAATCGAGAGCAGTGAAGGCCGGCTGAAATACATCACCGACCAAGTCGATTACAGTTCATTATCCTTAACCCTCACCAAGATCAAAGCACATAAAAACAGACCTCTGCAAACGGAAACTTTTTCCGAAAAGATTAAGGATTCTCTTGCGAGCGGATGGGCCTCGATTGTTGACTTTTTCTTATGGATTATTGCAATCTGGCCATTCATTATTGTGATTGCCGTTTCAACTTTTCTAATCCGATGGTTGATTAGAAAACGAAGAATCAAAAAATCAAAATAATCTCTTAAGAGTAAATCCTGCAAATGCAGGATTTACTCTTAAATTCAGATAAAAACAAGGAAAATCGCTGGAAAATTTTGTGGTTGCCTCTTTTTTTATTTACTTTGTCCTAGCAAACAAATAAAACAAAAATATCATGGCAATTCTTAAAGCATTCAAAGGATTACGTCCCCCGAAAAACATCGTTCAACAATTGGCATCACGTCCATACGACGTGCTGAACTCCGAAGAAGCACGCATCGAAGCGGAAGGCAACCAATATTCACTACTTCACGTCACCAAATCGGAAATCGATTTACCTAAGGGAATCGACGAACATAGCGACGAAGTTTACAACAAAGTAGCCGAAAACTTTAAAAAGTTCCAAGCCGAAAAATGGTTGGTCCGCGATAACAAAGAGAATCTGTATATCTACGCTCAAACCATGGAAGGCCGGACTCAATACGGAATCGTGGGTTGCACCCATATTGACGATTATTTTAACAACAACATCAAAAAACACGAACTTACCCGTAAGGACAAAGAAGAAGATCGCATGATGCACGTGCGCGTAGCAGATGCCAACGTGGAACCCGTGTTCTTTGCATATCCCGCCAATCAGGAAATCGATCAGATTGTTGCCCGTATCACCTCGACACCGGCAGAATACGATTTCGTATCCGATGAAGGTTTCGGACACCATTTCTGGGTAATTGAAGACGATGCCACCATTAACCGCATCATTGAAATCTTCAAAAACGATATTCCTTCGTTATACGTTGCCGACGGTCATCACCGTACTGCTGCCGCTGCATTGGTAGGCCTTGAAAAAAAGAAGAACAATCCGAATCACACGGGCAGCGAAGAGTACAATTACTTTATGTCGGTGATTTTCCCCGACAATCAATTACGGATTATCGATTACAACCGCGTAATCAAGGATTTGAATGGGTTGACCAAAGAACAACTAATCGCTAAAATCAGCGAAGTTTTTGAAGTTGAAAACATGGGCAAAGAGATATACACTCCTGCAAAACTTCATGAATTCAGCATGTATATCGATGGTGAATGGTACAAATTGACCGCAAAACAAGGAACTTACAACGATGCCGATCCGATTGGCGTATTGGATGTGACCATCCTTTCCAACTTGGTATTAGACAAAATTTTGGATATCAAAGATTTAAGAACCTCCAAACGAATTGATTTCGTAGGAGGAATCAGAGGTTTGGGCGAACTCAAACGTCGCGTAGACAATGGTGAGATGGCCGTGGCATTTGCACTGTATCCCGTTTCGATGAAACAATTGATCGACATCGCAGACACCGGCAACATTATGCCTCCAAAAACAACCTGGTTCGAACCCAAATTGCGCTCAGGTCTGGTGATTCATACTTTAGACTAATTCAATGGCTATTGAATAATAAAATTGAAAAGGGTGGTTTTGAGTCATCCTTTTTTTGTTCATACCATAATCCTAACCCAAAAAGAAGGTTGAAAAAATATTTTTCCCAACCTTCTTTTCACATGTTATTGTTTAATAATCTTTGTCCTAATTTTTTCAAAGTCAGTTAATACTTCAACAAAATAAAACCCAGGAGATTCATTAATAGTGAATGTAATCAACTGTTTATCTTTATATTCATAAGATGAAACAAGTTTTCCTGTAACATCAAGCACATTAATCTTAACGCTACTATTAATTTCATTCATCTTAATGTTTATTTCACCCGTAGTTGGATTTGGAAATAGTTGAAATTGGCTATTATCTATACTCTCAATAACACCAACAGTTGTAACATTTACACATGATGAGGTATCCACACATCCGAATTTAGTTACTTCTACGGCATAACTTCCATTAGCTGTAGGGATATAAACCTGATTCAGTTGTCCACTAATTGGACTAAATCCATTACAATTTAACCATTTATATGTTCCTCCAGCAGGATTAGCTGTAAGCGTTGAAGATGCTTGATCAATTATTGAATTCACAGAATTAATTGTCAAATTAAGGGTGATTACACTGTCGCACCCAACAGAATTAGAAGTTATATAAGTAGCCGAATTATTGCTTGACGTATATGTATTCCCATCTATCCATGTATAACTATCACATGCAAAATGAACATCCGTAACAAAAGTTGAATGTTTAATGGTTAAATTTAATGTCACTATACTATCACAACCCGCAAAATTAACAAGGGTATCAGTAGCTGTATTATTGCTTTCAGTATAGGTTATCCCATTGATCCAGGTGTAAGTATCGCATGCGGCATGAATGTCTGTGCTAGCTGTTGGAACACATTTTTCGAACAGATATACGGAACCGGTTAAAAACCCATTTCCATTTTCATATGGAGCTCCAACAATAATATAATTATTAGTAATACCCACTGATTCACCAAAATGATCATTATCACTTCCATCTATCGATTTAATTTTGTCGGTCTGCATCATTTGAGACCAACCTGAAGCAGGTTTGGAAAATACATATACAGAACCGGATTGGTAACCATTATCGTCATCCTCATCTGATCCTACAACAATATTATCTCCACAAATTCTTACTGATCTGCCAAAAAAATCATCAATTGCACAATCAGATGCAATTAATTTCGCTGTTTGGGTCATATCCCCCCAACCTAAAGTAGGCTTAACAAAAACATAAGCGGAACTGGAAGCCGAACCATAACTACAAGGAGCACCTACTACCAATGCATTCCCTGAGATATCCACTGCAAACCCAAAACATCCACCGGGGATTCCATCCGAAGGTTTTATTTTAGCGGTTTGAGTCATGTTAACCCAACCAAATGCCGGTTTGGTAAAAAGATAAGCAGAGCCGGAAGAAGAGCCATTGTCATCATCACCATAAGCTCCTATCACAACATTATCCCCGGAGATACTTACTGAATATCCAAAATAGTCACTAACATTTCTATCCGTAGCAGTCAATTTAGCAGTTTGTGTCATATTAACCCAGCCAGAAACAGGCTTTGTAAAAACATATGCAGAACCCATAGAGTTATCATCCGTATAAGCTCCAACTACAATGTTTTCCCCTGAGATGCATACAGATCTTCCAAAATAATCGCCTCCGGCTCCATCCGAAGCACTGAGTTTAGCTGTTTGGGTCATATCTGTCCAACCTGAAGCAGGTTTAGTAAATACATATGCAGAACCACAATAAGTATTACCATTTTCACTATCATAAAATGCACCTACAACAATATTATCTTCTGATATCCCAACAGATTCTCCAAAATATTGATTCGTCGAACCATCTGATGCAGTGAGTTTTGCTTGGGTTATCCATGTGTTCCCATCATAATGAAGCACATAAGCAATACCTTGAGAATCTTTATATCTATTACTTCCAATAACCGCATAATCCCCATCTATTGCAACTGAATAGCCATAGTAATCATGTAAATTACCAAAATAAACAGGAATTAGTATTCTTTGCGTTTGAATCATATTATTCCAACCAGAAACCGGCTTCCGAAAGCAATAAACTGCACCAGAATTTAGCTCGGTATCACTATTATTAAGAGCTCCTATTAAAATATTGCTTCCGGAAAATGCTACTGAGCACCCAAACCTGCCGTAATTTACCGTATCAGAGGTGCTGATTTTAGCAGTTTGAATCATTGAAGTCCAACCGGCTTCAGGCTTTACAAATATATAAGCAGCACCTGCTTCAGTTACAACATTATCAGAACCATAAGCCCCTACAACAACTGTATCAGCTGAAACATTTACTGAATATCCAAAGAAATCATTGGCGCCCCCATCTGATGGCTTTATTTTGGCAGTTTGAGTCATAGAAGTCCAACCTGCAAGAGGTTTGGCAAATACATAAGCAGAACCTGAAGCAGAACCATTATCATCATCGCTATAAGATCCTATCACAATATTATCCCCTGAGATACTTACTGAATATCCAAAATAGTCACCTGTAGCTCCATCCGAAGGCTTTAATTTAGCAGCTTGAGTCATATTCATCCAACCAAGTACTGGTTTGGTAAAAAGATAAGCAGAACCGGAAACAGCACCATTGTCATTATCGCCATAAGCACCTATCACAATATTATCCCCTGAGATACTTACTGAATTTCCAAAATAATCATTTGTAGCTCCATCCGATGCAGTAAGTATTGCGGCTTGAGTATTATCAGCCCAACCCGAAACCGGCTTGGTATAAACATAAGCGGAACCAATATTTGAATTATTAGTCTTGGCTCCTACAACAATATTATCCTCTGAAATACATACTGAGGACACATCAGAAACTATAAATTTCGCAGTTTGTGTCATTTCAGTCCAGCCGGAAGCAGGTTTGGTATATACATATGCTGCTCGATAAGATCCAATCACAATATTATCTCCAGAAATGCTTACAGAAGAACCAAAACGATCATTGGAAACCAAATCGGAAGCCTTTAACCTCGTTAATAATGTCCACACACTACCATTAAAAAAATACACAAAAGTTGCTCCTGAATTATTTTCATATCCTGGAGCTCCTACCACTGCATAGGCACCATCAATAGCAACGGAATTGCCAAAGTTTTGATTGCTTAAAGTTTGTAAGTATGGAACTGGCACAGCTTTTGCTTTTTGAGCCCAATCTTGTGCCTGTGTGTCCTGAAAGCTAAAAGCAACCAAACACAACATTAAAAATGTAATTGTTTTTTTCATATTTAAATATATGGGGAGTTCTCCTGATTTTTTTGGGTTTGAAATTAACGATAATTATAGAACCCTTAATCAATCATCATTAATCGGAACAAATTTACAATAAAGTTTAAAAAACACAATGGTAATCATCAAATTATTTTCACTTTTTCACAATTTATGATTAACCAAAAATCAAAAACCCTGTTTAAGCTAAACATAAATCAATTAAATTTTATCCAAAGTAATAATGCTGAAATATTTTTATTAAAACACTCTTTATAGACTTTCCACTTTCAAACTTTTTACTTCTTTGCTTTGACCATCCTCGATTTCCCAAACAGATCTTCTCTCAACTCAACACCCCCGTACCCATATTCTTTGAGCATTTCCACCGTTTCATTCCCAAAGGCTTCGTTGATTTCCAGATAAATGAACCCCTTATCCTTGAGCAATGTTTTTGAAATTTCGGCAATGGCCCTATAGAAAATCAGCGGATCATCGTCTTCCACGAACAGCGCCATTTCAGGTTCGAATTCCAGCACATTCTTTTGCATCAACCTCTTTTCGGAATTCCGGATGTAGGGTGGATTGCTCACCACAATGTCAAATTTTCGGGACATCGGTTTAAAATCCAACAGGTCATTTTCCACAAAATCGACCTCCACCCCGTTTTGCAAGGCATTAGATTGCGCCACGGTGAGGGCTTCCACACTTTTGTCGAGACCGCTAACAGACCAATCGGAACGATTGTGTTTCAGAGCAATGGCGATGCATCCGCTACCGGTTCCCAGATCAATCAGAGACAAGGGAGCTTTTGAAGTTGCATGATCATCAAGCACCCATTTCACCAACTCTTCCGTTTCGGGACGGGGAATGAGCACATGTTTGTTGACGTTGAATTTCAGTCCATAAAACTCCTCATAACCAACCACATATTGGACCGGGCAGTGATCATTCAAATCTTCCAGTGCATTTTTCAGCCACACGATATCCGATTCGTTGACCCTGAAATCAGGCTGGATGGTGATCTCGGTCTTGCTCAACCCGGTGATGCGCTGCAAAATCATGGAGGTCAACACATTTCGCTCCTGCTCATCGAGAAAAACCGTTGCAAGCTGCTGCTGAATATGTTTGCGAATTTGAGCTACCATATTAGATGCCGGCCACATCCGGTTGATATTTTCTTGTGACATAGTTGTATTTTGAGTTTTACGATCCTGCAAAGTTAAGGATTAAAAGCCAAACAGAGACATTTGGTGAAATTGTGAGATTTTGCAGATAAATTGCTTTTTGGAACATTGATCTTGCAATCGTTTTCGTCGTATTGATCTTATTGAAAATAATATCTTGACTTAAAATTTTACAATAAATGAAAAAATATGATTAAATTTGTACAAACATTCGATTAAGCAGCAACTTGTACAAAAAACTCTCTATGAAAAAAGCGCTACTCCTCATCGTTTTATTTTTCAATTTTCTACTTGTATTTTCACAAAACGAGAATCAAGCAATACTACAGAACGCAAAGGAAGCATACAATTCGCATGAATTTAAAAGATACATTGATATAATATCAAATTATAAAAATAACAACAGCTCAACTCCTGGTTTTGAAGAGGTTTTCATCCAAGAAAAGACAGAATTCCAAGTCATGCTCATTCATTCGTATATCAAAACCGATGATAATCTCAATGCCCAAAAACAGATTGAATCTTTTTTTAAGCATTATAAGGACAAGAGCAGTGAATCCTATGTCAAAGTGAGGGAGTATGAATTATATATCGAAAAAGAGAACATAGAAGAAGACAAACTGTTTAATACGATTCAGAGCAAAAAATCTTCCTATTACGCTTATGAGTACACAAAGAAATATCCTAACGGGAAATACATAACAACAGTAACGGACTCTTTACCAAGCTACAACGAAAATGATTCATGGAAATATTGTATCCGTCATAAAGAAATTTCAGATTGCCAGCGCCATTTAAAAAATCATCCTAACGGGGCTCATTCAAAAGAGATCACACTATTATTGGACAGTCTTGAGTTTGACTGTTATAAAAAATCGATAAATTCACCATATCCACATGTTATCAAAGATTACTTTCGTTATTTTCCGGAGGGCAAATATGATTCTTTGGTAAGGGAACATTACAAATCAAAACTTTATGAAAATGCGTTAAGGCTTGACAGTGATGACATGAGGACTTATATTGAAACTTTTCCAAACGATGAAAAAACGATGATTCTGGACTCTCTTTTACAAAAAAACTATCTCACAACAGGCAACTCCTATTTTAGAAAATGGAGATTCAATACGGCATCAAGCATCTATTCATCCTACTTGCAAAAATACGAGAATGGCATTTACAAAAGCACAGTTGAAAAAAAGCTAAAAAGAGCAAACTTTTTTGGAGGAATTATCGACGAAAATGGCATAAAAGAATTTGATTACACCTATATCATGTTTAACTATGACACAGAGCCATCCTACGGCATAACCATCAGCCAATTGAACAATAAAAAAATCAGCTTTTTCTACAATTTTCGATTCAATGTTTTTGATTATGAGACGGTAACATTTAACAATAATGGGACGAATTCAACGAAATACGATTTAATCACCCCAACAAATGATACGCGTAGAGATTTAACCGCATTATCTTTGGGCGTAAAATACAACCCCATCAGCTATCCAATTTGGATATACGGAGCAATCGGTTACGAACAATACGATGATGTTCGCAAATACAACTGTTACAATATCGTCAATGGAAAAACAATTAGCGCAAATACACAGTATTTTAAAACCGAAAAAACAAAAATCACTTTTTATCCCGAAATAGGGGTAATTACAACATTTTTAAGAACTTTCACCCTAAAATACGGAGTCATGTACAATGGAAAGTGGGCCCAACAATTTGGAGTTGGAATTATGATAAACAATGAAAACATGCCATCGCTAATCCCCGACTCATGGACCGAAGGGTGTATGAACCTCCTGTTTATCGGCTGGGGAAATTGAATTTGCCGAAAGAGAGACAACTACAGTATTTTTCAATCATTCATTTATGCAAATCTAAGGACAATAAGCCAAACAGAGATATTTGTTGAAATTGCGAGATTTTGGAAGATTCTCGCAATTTCCCGCAAAATTCTATCCTTTGATCATTTCGATCAGCAGTTGCATCAACGGTTCAATCTTGTCAAAAGTCACCGATGAGTATGTATCATCCACGCTGTGATACCATGGGGAATCTTTTACACCCGTTGTAACAAACAGAGCAGGAATTTTCTTTTCAGTAAATGGAAAGTGATCACTTTGGTTAATATTTTCTTTCGAAACCAATTTGATATCCAGTTTCTTCAATTTCACAATTTCATTCATTTTGTCCATGAGCGCCGGTTCGTTTGTTCCATTGAAAACATCGATGCCCGTTGCCCCGAATCCAACCATGTCCAAGTTCAGCATAAATCGGATGTCGGCAATGGGAACCGGGCAATTTTTCACAAAATGGGTCGCCCCCAGCAATCCCGCCTCCTCGGCGCTAAACGCCACAAATATCAGCGAATAATCCGGTTGGTTTTTCTTGAAATAACGGGCCAATTCTAGCATTGTTCCAATTCCGCTGGCGTTGTCATCAGCTCCAGGGAAAATGACGTTTTGCCCCATCACTCCCAGATGGTCATAATGTCCACCAATGACGATATACTTATTCGGGAATTTCTTCCCTTTAATCATTCCCACCACATTGTTGGTGGCGTAATCTTTCAGGTACTTCGTATGGACTTTCAGCGACAAGGTGGTTGCCGTGGTGTCAAACGTGTTTTTGTTGGCATCACAGGAGAACCTTTTACGCACTTTCAGGGAATGCATTGCATATGAGCGCAACGGATGCGTGGTCAGATTTATCATTCCAGCAACCGGCAACGAAAACATCCGTTTATAGACCGTATCATAGGTTTTGAAATTTTCGTTCAAGAAATCAAAATCAAACACCAATATTTTATCCGAAAGGTTCATTTTTTCAAACTCTTCCACTCTCTTGAAAGACTGTAAATCACTGTTTGAGAAATAGAGAATTTTAAACGTTACAGTTGTGTCAAAAGCAGATTTTCGCAATACATAATCTTTCCCTGGGATCAACTTTTTTCCATCAACAGAAAGTTCCAATGTATCGGGAAAGGTGTTGATTAAAAATGTAAACGGTTGCAGATATTGGTTTTGCAGCTTTTCAAGGCCAATGGTTTTATACTCTTTTTCGATATATTGAGCCGCCAAGAAGTCTCCCTGATGTTCATATCCTCTCCCGAAATAAGCGGGCGACGACAACACTTTTGTGGTTTTTTTGATGTTGTCGACATTCTGTGCCTCTCCCTGAAAAAAGGAGGCGACAAAAATTCCCGCAATCGCAATTCGACGCAAATTTACAGGTCCGAAAACGGTATTGATCAATGGTTTGCAAGTCTTCATAATTCAGTTTTTTGGTTTTGAACCCCAAAGATCAACCATTAAAAACGAAAAAGCAAAAATACTCTTTAACCTACTGAAATAACTGGATTAACAAATGTAATTTGGCGATTTGTTAGCCAATGTTCAAAAAAAATGAAGTAAAATATTTGATTTTTTAATTTTGAAACTGAGTTTGCATAAAAAAGATATAAACAAGGATTGAACCCCGCAATAAACTGATAGACAAAACACTAGATGATAAGCTAATTATACAATTTTCATCCTAATTAAAATAGTTATTCGCATGAACTTCATACTATAGAAATCCCACATTATCAACAATTGCAAAAAATCATGTTCCTGGACAGCCCTTACAAACAGTCATCTTTTCTTTATCTCTATTTCTGTGTGCATCTCTATAGCTTTTCATTATCCGACTATTCCATAATTCATTTATTGTAGAATCCATCACGTCACCAATCACAAGCCCTGGCATACCTATTTGATATTGAGTATAATAACACATCAAAACCTCTCCTGTATATTTTATTTCAATATGTTTAAACGGCATTGAGCATTTCGGAAAATCGCCATGCTTATTTTGAATTGGAGAAAAAACATTTTCCTCATAGTCCGTATTGTTGATTTTAGTAATGAATTGAGGCATTACTTTGTCCGAATACTTACTCCAGAATTTTCGTTCTTGATTAAATATATTAAGTTGTGTTGGACGAAGCATAACCCTAATATTTATTAGCACTTTTGATTTCAATGCGTTTTTTTGTGTTTTTAAATATAAAATATTTGACAAAAGAGTGTCAAATTTTCCATTGATTCTTGATGCTTCATACTTCTCTTTTCCTCCCGCATCAATTGATATTTCAACTAAATCCAATGGAGCATTAAGTATGTGTTCTGCAATATTTGAATTTGTCCATTGTCCATTGGTAACCAGTGACAAATAATTATTTGTTTTCGCTAGTCTAGAAACATAATCTCCAAAATTCGGATGTAAGGTTGACTCCCCGTTTCCAACCAATTGGATTCTAACTGGTTTCATAACAACCAAATCATTGATTATTTTATTAAAAACATCATCACTCATAAAACCTTTCTTTCTGAGGCCAAGTGAATTCGTACAATAAGGACATTTTAAATTACAATTATTTGTCAATTCTATTGACACTATTGGGGGTTCAATAGCATCAGAAAACAAATATGGGAATTGCGCTCGTAAAAGATTCGATACGCTTATCCCTTTTTTTATGGCATTTTGAAAAATTTTTTTATTTGAATTTATGCGATAAAAAATTCTGGCAATTCTATTTGAATTATTAAAAAAATGATGATCGGTGTTTCTGTCGTTTTTATAAAATGGAGAAAATACATTCATATAAATGAGGTTGTTTAATATTGATTTCATCGTCCTTCGGTTCATATTTTGACTTTGATCCCACACAAACAAAGCATTTGAATCTGTGAAATACATAAACATTGTAAAACTACAACTTATTCTAAATAAATCACAATTTATTTAGAATAAACTCTGCTAATAAACAGCAATATATATTAGATAATAATTTCAATCTTTGTATTTTCTCATATCTAACACAATAATAAGTAAGACTTGCCAATTCAAATATCCGCAACACTTACAATTACCATTTTTCTTACAACCAATCTGTTCATTCGCTACTCTATAAATCAAAACACATGTTCTACTTGCATTAAAATCTTCGATTTATAATGTTTTATTTTTGTTAATTTACTAACGAATGCCTAAAGTTGTGCGATCCCGAAAATTATCGGGATTGCAACTTAGCACCCAAACTCTACTTCACCCAAACCTCGTCAACAAACACATACGCTTTCTCTCCAGCGCTCTCGTGCCAAGCGGGAAGTGTGCCATAGTTGCGAGCCACGAATTTCACAAATCGTGCTTTTGTTTTGGTCTTGATCACCATCGGCCGTGTGAGGGTTTCCATATTATCCACGGGAACGGTCTGTTTCACCAAGCCGATGGAGGCATATGTCACTCCATCCAAGGAGGTGAACACTTCAAACTCTTTAGGCATTACAATCCAGGAACGAGTATCCTGTAAAAAGTTGGCACCAACTTCGGTAAACGATATTTCTTTATGATAATCCAAAACCGCAACAAAATCACAAGCCTGATATCCCTGCCATCCACCCAGTCGCCAGTTTACAGTTCCATAAATTCCATCGATCAACCCTTGAGTACCTTCGCCCGTGTATTGGGGATTGTAGCTATTCTGCAAGGTAACCGTGATATCTTTAGGCACTTTTACAAACATGGCTTCCGAAAAGCTTCGATTATTTGTACTCGTATCTAATGCCAAAACTTTTATTTTCGTTGTATTTTTGACTAATATAGGTTCATTATATTCCTGATTCGCTTTATCGGAAATCGATCCATCCAAAGTGTAATAATATTTAATACCCGAATCTTTCTTCACACTTACAGCCAAGCTATCGGTAAAAGTGCGTGAAACCGCGCTGATTAACGGTGAAATAACAATTGGATACTCCACAATCTTCGTTGAAGGAAAATCCGCTTTGTTTTTACCAAAGTTTCCTATGGGAAAATCGCTCATGGAAAAAGTCAACACTCCACCGTTATTAATTTGCTCACCAGTTAGATATGATTTTCCAAAAGGCCGACCATTAAATGTTGCTTCGCTGATATATGGCCTTACTCCAGAATTATTCGGAGCGGAAATTTCAAAGGTTTTCCCGTTTTCGAGATGAATGATTGCTTTTTTAAACAGCGGAGAGCCAATTACAATCTGATCGGAACCCGGGCACACGGCGTACAATCCCAACGCACTCATGACGTACCATGCCGACATCTGTCCACAATCCTCGTTACCACTTAAACCGTCGGGACTGTTTTTATACATCTCCCGCATAATCTGCCGTACCCGCTGTTGTGTTTTTTCCGGTTTCCCGATATAATCATACAAATAAGCAATGTGGTGGCTTGGCTCGTTGCCATGAGCATATTGGCCGATCAATCCGGTAATATCCGCCTGATCTCTGCCACTTAACACATCATTTGTAAGAAACAACTCATCAAGTTTCTTTTCAAAATCGGCATCACTGCCATGAAGCGCAATCAAGCCCGAAATATCCTGAGGAACATAAAACGAGTACTGCCATGAATTGGCCTCCGTGTAATGGTTATTCACTTCGGTAGGCATAAACGGGCTATACCAACCCCCATTAAAACGAGGACGCATAAATCCGGTGGAGACATCAAAAATATGTTTGTAGCCTTGAGCCAATTTAATAAAATATCGATAATCGTCGTTTTTTCCCAACGACTTGGCAAACTCGGCTATACACCAGTCGTCATAAGCATATTCCAAAGTCTTTGAAACCGACTCATGTTCGCCATCAGAAGCAACATATCCCATTTCATTCATAGATGCAATCCCCAACCGTTTCTGCATGGCACTGGTTTTCATGGCTTGATATGCTTTTTCGAGATCAAAGTCTCGGATTCCCTTTACATAAGCATCCGCAATTACAGAGACGGCGTGATAGCCGATCATGCAATCGGTTTCGTTGGCAGAGAGCTCCCACATCGGCAGCAAGCCGCCTTGTTCCCATTGCGCTATAAAGGTCTTAATAAAATCCAGCGTCCTTTTTCGGTCAATTATGGTCAACAATGGATGCAAAGCCCGATATGTATCCCACAACGAGAAAACGGTATAATAGCACCAGCCTTCTGTTTTATGGATTTTCTTATCCCGTCCCAAGTATCTGCCATCCACATCGTTAAAGATATTCGGAGACTGAAAGACATGATATAATGCACTATAAAAAATCGAAAGCTGTTCGCGATCAGCACTTTCCACTTCAATTTTTCGCAACTCCTTATTCCAAAGATTCCGTGCATTGGCTTTTACAACATCAATATTCCAACCCTGCATTTCATTATCCAAGTTCAATCGAGCACCCGTAGTGTCCACACCCGAAATCCCGACTTTCACCACCAGTGCAATTTTATCTTTTGTAGGAAAATCAAAAACCATTTTCAAATCTTTTGCCTGAAAAAATTTACTCTTCGCTTTTTGTAATGTGTCGTTAATATAAACAGATGTTGCCGTTACCGTTTTTGAAAATCGCATAACAAAATAGATCACCTGATCGCCAGCCCACGCTGATGAGCGGCGCATCCCCCTAATTTCGGTAGGACTTACGATTTCGATATACGAATCCTTAACTACATCGCGATGTTTTAAATCGACCAATAAGCGAGCTTTTGCGCCATACGGGAAAGCGTAACTATGAATACCGCTGCGAGCGGTTGCAGAAAGTTCAGCCAAAATTCCGTTTTTCAACATCACGCTGTAATAGCCGGGGGATGCAGTTTCGTTTAAATGCGAAAATGAAGAAGCAAAGGCATTCTTGGCCGGAGATCCGCTTTGCGAAGTCGGCATTACAAGGATATCGCCATAGTCGCTACAACCAGTACCGCTCAAATGGGTATGTGAGAAGCCATAAATCAAGGTATCGGAATAGTGGTATCCGGAGCATCCATCCCATCCGGTAAGCCGTGTATCGGGACTCAATTGCATAAACCCGAAAGGAACCTGTGCGCCGGGATAGGTATGCCCATGCCCACCGGTGCCGATAAACGGGTTTACATAAATCGACGGATTTGCCACAGAAAGAGGCCTTGAACTCTGTGCAAATACACCAGATGATACGAACAAAACCAATATTAATAATTTTACCCCACTCAAGGCACAGCAATTTCTTCTTTTTCTCATATTTCTAAAATTTAAGCGCTTGACTTTTCCAGCTTTTCAACACAATCATATCTAAACCGATTGAGATCAATAATCTTAAAATAATCCAGCGATGCAAATATAACAATAATTTGTGATTAACCAGCCCTTTTTCATTGAATGTTAATTGTTTTGAACCACAATCAATTTAACGATTATTTTAAACCGGCATACTTAAAACACTAAGCAATGGCGGTAGCTTGCCGAATTGATTCACTAAGATTTACCATCACTCGCTTTCCCGAAAAACAGGAATTTCTGATTCCGTCGTTTTTCGTGGATCCACGAATTTTTACAAAAATCATGGATTTTTTAAAATTCGGGATGTGCACCTTCTGCCTCTATCTTCGACTTCGCTCAGACATCGTCCTCTTTTTCGTTTCACGTTTAACTTCAGTTCACTAAAATCTCTCACAACTCACTCTTGTACTTTTCACCCTTCACCTTTTCACTCCCGTAAAACCAGAAATTTTCAATTTCATAGTTTTACTGAGTATCCACGAAAAATTAATAAAATCCGAGATTTTATATTTTTCGGGACTTGAACCTTGTACCGTTTTACCTCTTCCCCTTTTTCACCCTTTTCAGCGTTAGCAAATTCATGGAGTTATTCCCGAGACCTTCGATGTTGTTTTGGATCAATCGCATCACTTTGTCGTAGTAGAGCACCACCACCGGAGCCTCTTCCATCAGGATGGCATCCATTTTTTTATAGACTTCGTAACGCAACGTGTCGTTCACCTGATTCTGCGACTGCTCGTACAACCGGTCGAATTCAGCATTTGAAAAATGAGTGTAATTGGGTCCGTTGGGACAGAAATTTTTAGAATAGAATAGCGACAGATAGTTTTCCGCATCGGGATAATCGGCAATCCATGAGCCTCTGAAAAACGGAAGCTTCGATTGCGAAATCATTTCGCGCTGAGTGGCCGGAGGATTCACTTCAATCTTGAGTTCAATGCCGATTTTGCTCAGCTCATGCTGAATGTACTGGCACAAATCGAGATACGACGCAGATGCAGCCAACGTGATGGCAGGTATTCCCTTTCCGTTGGGATATCCGGCTTTGGCAAGAAGTTCCAATGCTTTCCGAGGCTGATAACTGTATCCTTTCACCACGGATGAATCGAATGATGGAAGTCCCTGCGGAACCATGCCCGCATACGCTGGAGTACCGATATTGTTGCGCAAGAAACGGATCATCTTTACCCGGTCGAAGCCGTAATTAATGGCCTGCCGCACCTCTTTTTTCAGCAACGGATTATCCGGCTTGCTTTTACCAGCATCGACTAAAAATCCCAGATACTCGGTGTTCAAATAAGGATGTGTGGAGAGCTTGAACTTGGTTTTGTATTTCGGGTTCAACGCCCCCGACGAAGTCAGCAATTCATCCTTGTAACTGGCATCGATGCCCGAAAGAAAATCCAGATTACCTTTTACAAACTCCATAAACACCGACTGCTTGTCCACGATAAAAGTGATTGCGACCGCATCCAGAAATGGCAGGCGTTGTCCGTTTTCAAACTCAAAATAGCGGGGATTTTTTGCGAGCACCAGCTTCACCCCTTCCTTCCAGTATTTAAACTGGAACGGACCGGTTCCCACGGGATGATTCCGATAGTCTTTGCCGTATTTATCCACCACTTCGTGCGCCACCACCGAGCAATACTGCATGGTAAGAATTCCCAGAAACGGCGGAAACGGCCGGGAAAGCCGGATGCTGAATGTGGTATCGTTGAGGGCTTCAAACGCCGGTTTTCCGGTGGCATTGGTATCCACGCTGGCAAATATCCACTTGCCGGGCGATGCCACTTCGGAGGAAACAATGCGATTAAAACTATACACAAAATCGGAAGCCACCACCTTGCGCGGTGCCGGGAAGCGATAGAACTCGGTTTCATGGAAAAAAACATCGTCCCGCAAGATAAACGTGTAGGTTTTGCCGTCGTTGCTGATGTTCCACGACTTGGCAACAGCCGGAACAATTTGCATGGAATCGTTGAGTTGCACCAGCCCGTTGTAAAGCTGATTGCATGCCCAGATGATCGACTGGTCGCGGGCAAAAGCCGGATCGAGCGTCCCGATTCCCGACGACTCGTTGTACTTGAACACCGTTTTTCCCCGATTGTCGGTCTTGGGCTTGCACGACACCAACAATGCCGGAACTATAAGTAAAATCAGATATTTATTGAGCTTCATAAAAAATCAATATTTTTTCAAATTTACGATTTTTCGGGTGATGTTGGAAAATTGAGTATTTTTCCACAAATGTAAACAATAATTATTCGCACATTCTTTTTGACAAAATAAAAATAACATCAAAAAACAAACAAGCAAACATCATATATTTTGAATCAGATTGTTGATTATTCTGGGATCTTCGATCAGTGAGAAGGCAAAATAAGAATAAATAATCTCACAACAGAAATTTTGCAATATTTTTATCCGCACAATCCATCTTTTACCATTCTGGGACTAGCGTACAGTTGATTCCACCGCTTTTTGCTCACTACATAAGTCCTTGAATAAACATCATGTTTTGGTCTATCATTTAAAAATGCAGAGACAATACAATGGTATGGACTGTATCTCAGAATTGACCTGACAAGAATCCATGAAAAACTTGGGATTTTGCCTTCTTCGTTAACAACAACCGTATTGGTAATCAACTTTCCCGGAGTTTGCCCCCAAAGAGACTCGGGAATAAGATAAACAATAATAATCCCGATCAAAAGAACAAAAAGTATGCTTCCTCTGAAAGTTAATGGAGGGATCGCTAAGAAGATTAAGACCAAAATACCTATAACAATCAAAAAATCGAATAAGAAATTGATTGCTCTTTTGGACTTGCTACACAGAATCCGAGAAACTCCCTGATATTTTTTATTGATTAACAGTGAGATCTCTTCAATTTTTTCAGGTGAGACACCTCTTTTCTTAAGCAATTCGATTACTTCCACCATAGATCTTCCTTTATGAATGTGCTGATGAATAGCAAAATTCAAATCTTCGATTTCATCCAGTAGACTTCTTTTTTCCATAGGTTTTTAAATTTTACATCATTGGCTATTGAACTCTTTTAATCGTTGAGTAGCCCAAATCCGGAATTGTGTACCTTGAGGCGATTTGACCCGATAACCGACTGAGATAATGACATCAAGATTGTAATTTTTTACGGATACATTTTGAATTTTTCCATCAATTGCACCATGTTGGGTGGCATGTCGGAAATTCCGACATACCACTTTTTCATCTAACTCTTCTTCTTTGAAAATGTTTTGAATATGCTCAGTTATAGTTGTTCTAGCTTTGCCAAACAATGTTGCCATCTGTTCTTGAGTCAGCCAAACGGTTTCTTCTTCCAAGCGGACATCAATTTTGATTTTGCCATCCGGATTTTGATATATAAGTATTTCGCTATTGGTCATATTGAATAATAATTTGGTAGTGGCAAACACCAATAAAAAGTGACGTTCTAATTTACTACAAACCTACATTATTTTTCTTAAAAAGAAAAATTTTAGAAGAAAAATCTTGTATTGTAAGACACAAAAAAGGAGGAAACTTCCCTCCTTTTTTGCAATATATTGTTTCAAAAATCTACAATTCCGTGAAGTTATTTCCCAATAATAATTTTAGAAACAGAAGTATGATTTGCCGTTTTTGTTTTCACAAAATAGCTGCCTGCGGCTAGATTTGAGAGATTGATTCGGGTTTGAAGATTTCCAACACTATTTTGGAAAACCACCTGACCATGAAGATTGATCAACGAAACCTGTTGAATCATTTCCGTGCTTTTGACTTCGATAAAGTCGCGGACCAAGGTTGGAGAAACCTGAATATTTGGGTTTGAAACCACATCGTTGATTCCGGTAAATCCGCTGATATTGAATTCGATATTTTGGGTCGTTGAATTCTCAACAATATCCACAATCGGTAAAGCAAAACCTGAACCTGACCAAAGCAAAGAGTTCGGAGTGGTTACATCGGTGAAACTGGTATTTGATGTTGTTCCTGGGTATGTATCCCCAATTTCGCTCGTGGTTTCGCCATCGGCTTCTTCGAGATCAAAGCCCTGATGGACGGGGTTTACATTAATGTTATTCGCCGATAAATGAGCCTGATCGAAATAGGCATAATCGCTGTGATAAATCAACATTCCATGGCCTTGCAATCCAATATCAAAACCTTCCAACTGTCTGTTTTCCAAATAGAATCCTTCGTTTGCCGTGGTCGCATTCACTAATAAAGGAATGGTATCGCGAGTTGCCGGAGTCAGAATGTATGGACCATTCGCCGTGATGATTTGAGGATTTTGCCAGCCTAAGAATTGTTTTGAAGCCGGATTGTGATTTGCCGGTGAAGCTTCATTGTTATTGGAATTTCCGCCCGACATCACATCCCATGAGCCCAAACCTTCCGCTTGACCGCCTGAACCGGCATAATCGGTATCATAAAAATCGGGCAAGCCCAGTGCATGACCAAATTCGTGACAAATTGTGCCAATGCCGACTAATGAAGTACCCACCAATTCGTTAGAGCAAGTATATGCATTAATGACCACACCATCCACGGTAATCGGCGTGATGCCGGGATTATTATGCGGCCAGATATCGGTTGGAATTCCACTGGAGGCTTCCCCTGTTCCGGCATAGATGATATAAACAGCATCGGCAACGCCATCCCCGTCATTATCAAACTGTGAAAAATCGACTGTAGCATCGGCTGCCGCAATGGCTTCGGAGACAAGTTCCGTGACATTCATATCGCTCCCGCCCCCATCGTTTTGTCCATAATAATCGTGCGGATTTGCAGCGGTATATACTCCACTTACGGTAGTATTCACCGTTAATTTCCCGTTTGAATTTTTGAAGTAAAAATCTTTAAAACTACCGGTTCCGCCATAATTGGACTGGTTCATCAAATTATCAACATCTGCGACCGTATTGGTGAATGGCATATCCGGAAACTGAATCATCAAGACGATAAAATTCTGGATACCATTGGCTTGAAAACTTTTTGCTTGATTTTTTCCTTTTTTTGTTGACTTGTAGTTGACCAATTTCTGGGATATCTGCTTTTCGGAAAAATTGATTCCTTTGGAAATAGTATTCAAAATGGCAGTTTCGGCGGATTTGCGGCCATTCGCATTTTTTGCAGTAATTCCGGTTGAAACCAAATTTGAGTTGGCATCGAGTTTGGCATACTCGTAAAACCCGTTTGGATTCGATAACAAGGTATAACCATCCTCGGAAACAGCCCAATGAATAGCCGCATCTCCCTTTAATACGATATTTACCATTGATCCGTCAGGCTGGTGATAGCTGATTTGACCGGGTTTTGCAGGAATTCCATTTCCCTGAACTTGGTACTGAACTTTTGGCAACGTTGAATTTTGTGCCATAGTTAAGTTGAGCATTGTTAGAAATAAAACTGCAGTTAAGCAGATTGTGTTGACCTGTTTCATAGACTTTGATTTAATTTTTGTGTGTATTTAGTGTTTGCAAGAAAACGCCAATTTTTTCGTTATTCTTGCTGACACTGTTTAGTTGAATTATTTTTTTGATTTTTTAATCTGGGCTTCGCTGAAGTGTAATCCTTTAGGAATTTTTGTCAAAAAGCTGATTTCCTTTTCCTTCCGTTTATCTGCCTCATGAGCCAATTTACCGGACAATATCAGATTTTTTTTGCATCTGCTAAGTTTCGCATATTCATACCCCTTTTTGTTATTTGGGAGCAAAGTATAGCCGTCTGTCGTTTCCGCCCAATGCAATCGTTCATCCCCTTTTAATAAAATCGTCAGCGTTGTGCCGTCCGGTTGTTTGTATTCAATCGGTTTTTTGGATGCAGGCACTTTGTTTACCTGAGCATGGGCCACAATTATGGAAGAGCACATGAACAAGAGAAGGATCAGTGTTTTTTTCATTTTATATCCGTTAAGGTTAATTTTATTCGAAAAGTCATCGCAGGAGAACCATAATTATGCCACTTTTATTTTTTTGATAATTCTTCATGGAATTCCAAGCCTTTAAGCCTGCGAAATTAATAAATAAACCGATTCGTTTCTGATTCCATGAAATTTATATATTCACAAACATTGTTGTCCGATAAAAACACTTTATCTTAGAGCTTCAAAATGATCTTGAGCGGCTGAAACATTGACGCCCTATTTTTTGGATAATCTTCTAACTGTTACTATATATATTGTTGGTAATCAACAACAACATCTTTTTATCTTTCGGTTAAGTCCTCTATCCTCTGCTCAAATATGAACGAACATGAGAAATCCATTTCACTGTAAAATAAATAGATTCTTCACTGCGTTGAGAATGAAAAAAGGAGGCAACTTTCCTCCTTTTTTATTGACTTAAAAATGCGTATTTTTAATACGCTGCTCGTCATAAGATAGCTCTCACCGATTGATTGTAAAAACGATCCAATCGATATTTTCTGTAATGTCAATCATGTTGGAGAAACACTGCTATTGATGCGTATGGTATTGCCATAAAAAACAGTTCCACTTTGGTTTTCTACCCGTGCCCGATAATCGCAGTATTTTCCGGGCACTACCTCCGAAAAACTAAAATTAGTTCCGGTGATGGGTTTATAACTCCAATCATTCGCATAACTCGGTTTGCAATCAAAGCCTTTATTCACCACCATCGATTCTTGTGCATTATAAGAGCCTATAATTACCTTCTGATTCGATCCGATCGGACCACCTTTATAACTCGTTTTCACATCTACCGTGTAGCCGAAAGTCAAAATATTTCCACAGAAAACATCCCCGTTCTGGTTTACAACATAAGCCCTATAATCATAATTATCCGCTTGGATGTTAATTGTACTTGTAAAATCCGATCCATCAACTTGTTGAGAGACCCAATCTGCTGAAGTGGATAACTTGGATTGAAATCCTTTTGATACAATTGTTGTATATTGCTCAATATATGAACCGACCAAGGTTACAATTGATGCATCACCATCCCGCTTAGAATTGGTTGTAACAGTAACAGATGGAGTTTGAAAGTCCAATAACGGGAACCCATTATTTATTGCAGCTGCATTTGCAAAATCTTGTTTCCATGGCAACGGACTCTGATCATCATTCAACAGTTTAACAAAATCAGCCTTCATCATATCAGCCTTAGATTTTGCCGTGCCATTTTTGTTTTGACTTTTATTGGCATTATCGTAATAGCAATTTTTGATACTTGCACCGGTTGAGTTAAGACCTAAGAAACTTCCATTTGTTTTTCCTGTAGTTGTCATATTGGACAAGCTACTGGATGTGTAACAATTTTGAATTGTTGAACTTGGATAATCGTTTTGCCCGCAAAATCCACCCGAATAATCAGTCGAATTAACGTTTTCTACGATACAATATGAATTCTTTATTGACGAATCATAATTATATCCACAAAAACCGCCCACGCAATTATCACCAAAAACCCTGAATACATTGACGACATAACATTTATTGATTTTTCCTTTTGAATTATAACCACAAAAGCCGCCCACGTTATCTCCACCTCCAATTCCACCATTGTTCACATAAGATGACGTGATCACACCTCCGTTTATGCCGCAAAATCCGCCAACATTATTATTTCCGTAGCAATCGCCAGCAGCATAGCAATTTTGAATTGTCGTATTGTTACTGTTTTCACCACAAAATCCACCCAAATAATCACCTCCATTCACATAACAGTTGGTATATGAATTACTGACAATTGAATTATCTCCATTTCCAAATAGTCCACCCGAAACCTGAAATGCATTGATTTTACCGGTTGCGTAAACATTATCGATTTTTGCATAGGAAAAATCACCAATCAACGCTCCAACATAGTTATTCCCTGACATATCAACGTTTGTCACTCCAATATTCTTTATGGATGGTTGATTGCCGGCATCCCCTTTCACATAACCAAACAAACCGACGCGAACATTCCCGACAGTATTTGTATCCTTTAGTACGGTTAAATTGCTAATTTCTTTTAGATTACCATCAAAAGTTCCACTAAAAAAAACATTTAAGTTGCATGCACTTCCGTTTTCATTCCACCCCCCAATTGGAATATAGTCCGTTACGCCCGTCATATCAATATTGTTTACCAATATGAAATATAAATTCTTTGTGCTGTTCCCCGAATTAACAAAAGTTGACAATGACTTTAAATCATTAACGGTGCTAATTTGATAAGGATCTGCACTTGTTCCCGACCCCGCCCAAAGTTGTGTAGCGGTTAATGGATTGTTTTCAATAGTTTCTGTTTTCATACTTTTTTTAATTAATTACAAATGATACTTATTTCTATTTTACGAAACTCTTTTTCACACAAACTCTAATTCAGCAAGCTATTTTACATCAATACCTCATTTATAAACGAATAAATTCATAACAAAAAAAATACAAATTTAAACAATTAATTAATGAAAATAATATTTATAAAAAATATTTTATTAATATTGTTTATAAATGAATTCCGTAAGTAAAATATAGGACGATGTAATTTATCCGTTTTATTACCTAATTTTTTAGCCCCGTGCATTGCTTCGAATTCGCTCAGCAACCATGCAATGGGGGCAAAATGTATAAATACAAAAATTTTGACGGAAAAATTGTTGCGAAGCAGTACTATGTTTTATGTCAAAATCACTTTTAGGACTAAAAGCTGATAATCATAAAAAATAATTACTAACTTTACCGAACCGTTATTTTTAAAAATCAGAATAAAAGACCTGTACGCAAATGAAAGATATTGCATGCCGATTAAAATAAATATCATTTAGCTGAATCGATATAGTGACCTGTTTTTTTGAGTATTAACATTGAAATATATAATAACAACATAAGCCCGATGAAAGGCAAACTATTTTTTCTTTTGGTTATTATTACAATCTTATGCTGCACACACAAGGCCGCAAATGCTATTACGTTGATTGAAAACGGAAAAAGCAACTATTCAATTGTAATACCCGAAAAAGCTTCTAAAGAGGAAGTTCGGGCTGCAAGTTTTCTGAAAGACCATTTACAAAAAATTTCAGATTGCAACTTACCTATTATTTATTCTTGTAACTCTAATTCTGAAAGATGTATCATTATTTCAAAATCTGACGATATTGCAAGCGGTGACGGCTATTCAATCAATACTTCGGGAGACAAGCTAATCATAAAAGGAGGACAAAATAAAGGCTGCATTTATGGTGTATGCGAACTCCTGGAAAAATATCTGGGCATAAGATACTACAGTCCTCAATATGTGATAATTCCAAAAACCGGAAATATTTCGTTGCCTGTGATCAATATCGAAGGTTCATCTCCAAACACATACCGCAATGTTCATGGTGAATTTTCCGATAATGAAGACTACAGAGATTTTCACAGACTAAATAACATCAACGATATATTTTCCGATAATTATTATGTTCATACTTTTAACAAGTTTATCCCATGGCAGGAATATTTTGAAATGCATCCCGAATATTTTGCATTAATAAACGGCAAGCGCCATATCGATCAACTTTGCCTTTCAAATCCCGAGGTATTGCAAATCGTGATTAAAAAATTAAAACAAGAGATGTTACTGCAACCCGGTAGAACGGTATGGTCGGTAAGTCAAAACGATAATTTTTCTTATTGTCAGTGCGATCGTTGCAAAAAAATTATTGAAGAAGAAAAAAGTGCTTCCGGACCAATTATACGTTTTGTAAACCAGATTGCAGAACAATTTCCCAACAAAATTATTTCAACGCTGGCTTATGAGTATAGTCGTAAAGCTCCGGAAAAAACCAAACCGCTTAAAAACGTTCAGGTAATGCTTTGCACCATCGAACTTAATCGCAGCAAGCCTATCGTCAACGATTCTTCAAGTGCGTCTTTTCTGAAGGATTTGGAAGAATGGGGGAAAATCTGCAATCATATTTACCTGTGGGATTATACGGTTGACTTTGCACACAGCTACAGTCCGTTTCCAAACCTTCACACCCTCCAGCCCAATATTCAACTGTTCGTTAAAAACAATGTGAAAGAACATTTTCAGCAAACGAATACCGGAATAGGTCATGAATTTTCGGAACTAAAATCTTACCTTCTGGCAAAACTGCTTTGGAATCCCAATGCAGATGTCCCTAAAATTATCGAAGAGTTTACAAATGGGTTCTATGGCTCGGCCGGAATCTGGATACGCAAATATATTTACCACCTGCAAGACGAAATTCTGAAAACCGGAGAATGGCTTGATATATACGGTCCTCCAACCAATTATCAAAATACATTTTTATCTTCAGAAAACATCTCAGCATATAACCATTATTTTGATGAAGCGGAAAAATCAGCAGCCGGAAACCCTGATTATCTGTTGCATGTGCGTATCGCCCGCATGTCTCTTCAATATGCAATTATGGAGATTGGAAAAAACGACATGTTTGGACCTCGTGGCTGGTACAAAGAAAAAGACGGTGATTTTATCCCGAATCAAAACATGATCAATATGTTGGAATCTTTTCACCAAACAAGCAAAGATGGGAATTGTAGGTCGATAAATGAATCGGGGCTCACTACAGAAGAGTATTATATCTCGACCAAACGATTTATTGATGTGCAGGTAAAGGGAAATTACGCATTCAGAAAAAAAGTTGCAGCCCGCCCGCTACCGTCCGAAAAATACAGCGGGGGTCAGCTTTCGTTCCTCACAAACGGAATAAGAGGTGCAAACGACTTTAAAGTACATTGGCTAGGCTGGGAATCTAAGGATTTTTCGCTGGTACTTGATATGGAAAACCTAGTAGAAGCGTCAAAAATTGAAATAAGTACACTTTGGGACCCTAAAAGCTGGATTTTACATCCCGTTTCTGTAAGCTGTTTTATTTCCGATAACGGAACCGATTATAAATTAATTGAAAAACAAGCAATTGACGGAGACCAGCACACCGAAGAGGTAAATCACACTTTTACCTTTGATACGCAAGGCATGAAATACCGTTATGTAAAGTTTGATGTTAAAGGAAGTTTAAAGCTTTTTGACTGGCATCCTTCGGCTGGTGGCGGATCATGGGTTTTTGCAGATGAAATTGTAGTCAGATAGTTTAAAATATAAAATCAGAATGCGGATGAGATCTCTTATTTTTACACTTATTTTAATTTTTACAGCACAAATTGTTTCCTGTCAGATATACAAGGATCCGAAGCGCCCTGTTGAAGATCGGATTCAGGATTTATTGTCGCGAATGACCCTGGAGGAAAAGTTTTGGCAACTGTTTATGATTCCCGGAGATATCGCCGGAGACAGTGTAAAATATAAATCAGGCATCTTTGGTTTGCAGGTGAATACCATCGGACAAAGTTCCAATGCCGCCGGACAGATGCTCAACTACAGCAAAGGCAATTCGGCTTATGAAACGGCCGTGCGGATCAATCAGATCCAGAAATTCTTTATTGAAAAAAGCAGGCTCGGGATCCCCATCATCCCATTTGACGAAGCCTTGCATGGGCTGGTGCGATCAAATGCGACTGCATTTCCACAATGCATGGGTTTGGCCGCTACATGGAATCCAGAGTTGATGAACCAAGTGGCCGGAGCAATCGCCATGGAATGTTCCACCAGAGGAATACGGCAGATTCTGTCGCCGGTTGTAAATATCGCCACGGACGTTCGCTGGGGCCGCACCGAAGAGACTTATGGCGAAGATCCATTCCTCTCGTCCGAAATGGGCGTCGCTTTTGTTTCGGCATTCGAAAAGAGCGGAATAATCACCACCCCCAAGCACTTTATCGCCAACGTGGGCGATGGAGGCCGCGACAGTTATCCAATTTATGGGAACGAACGCTACTTGCGTGAAATCATTTTGCCTCCCTTCGAAGCTTGCTTTAAAAGAGGTGGCTCCCGTTCGGTCATGACCTCGTACAACTCCTATAACGGAACTCCATGCACCGCCAACGATTGGCTGCTCAACGGAATTTTAAAAAAGGAATGGGGTTTCAAGGGCTTTGTTATTTCCGATGCCGGAGGAACCGGCGGAGCAAATGTTTTGCATTTTACAGCTGCCGACTACCCGGATGCCGCGGCAAAATCGATTTCAGGGGGGCTTGATGTGATTTTTCAGACCAATTACGACCACCAAACCCTTTTTTCTCCCCCGTTTTACGATGGAAGTATCGATAAAAAAACAATCGACGAAGCCGTTGCCCGTGTCCTTCGCCTGAAATTTGAACTCGGGCTGTTCGAAAACCCTTATGTGAACCCGAAACTTGCCACCATTTGGAACGGACATCCCGAACACATCCTTTTGGCAAAAAAAGCCGCGCTGGAATCCATCGTATTGCTTAAAAACAATAAAAACATATTGCCGATATCCAAAAACATTAAATCCATTGCCGTGATCGGTCCCGATGCTAATGAATCCCGTCTTGGCGGTTACAGCGGTCCGGGAAATAAAAAAGTGAGCATACTTGAGGGCATTCAAAACTTGGTCGGGAAAGATGTCAAGGTGAACCATTCCATGGGTTGCAATCGCGAAAGCATAGAATACGTTACAATTCCCGCTGAAGCGCTTTCATGCAGCATAAACGATAAAAATCTTCAGGGACTGAAAGGGGAATATTTCAACAATGTAACCTTCGCCGGCGCTCCAGTTTTCACGCGTTGCGATGCTCAGATTCAGTTTCAATGGACTCTGTTTTCCCCCGATCCAACCAAGCTTTCCTACGATTTCTATTCCGTTCGCTGGACAGGAAAAGTCAAGGCTCCGGAATCTGGAATCTATAAAATCGGAATCGATGGCAACGACGGCTACCGGTTATATATCAACGGGAATCTGGTGATTGACAATTGGATAAAATGTTCAAAACAAACCATTCTCGCCGATTACAATTTCGAAAAGAACAAAGAGTACGATATCCGGATTGAATTCTACGAACCTGCCGGAAATGCTTGGTTCAACCTGGTTTGGGACGTCGGGGTTCACAACGACCAAAGCGAAAAAATTGAAAAAGCGGTCGCAATGGCTGCCGAAAGTGATATGGCCATTGTGGTTGTAGGAATCGAAGAAGGTGAGTTTCGCGACCGTGCATACCTAAGTCTTCCGGGAAGACAGGAAGAACTGATCCAAAAGGTCGCTGCTACAGGAAAATCGACTGTTGTTGTCCTCGTTGGAGGCAGTGCTGTTACCATGAACCATTGGATTAAAGGGGTCGATGGCATTCTTGATGTTTGGTATCCCGGCGAACAGGGCGGAAATGCGGTGGCTGAAGTGTTATTCGGCGATTACAATCCCGCAGGTCGTTTACCGATTACCTTCCCCATTTTTGAAGGCCAATTGCCCTTGGTGTATAACCACAAACCAACCGGAAGAGGCGACGATTACAACAATCTCACCGGTCAGCCCCTATTCCCGTTTGGCTATGGATTAAGCTACACCCATTTTGAATATACCGATATCCAGTTGGGAGCAGACACCATTTCTTCCAATGATTCCACTTTCGTAACCGTGAAGGTGACCAACACGGGAAAAGTCGCCGGCGACGAGGTGGTTCAACTGTACCTGCATGATGAAATTGCGTCGGTAGCCCGCCCAGTAACCGAGTTAAAAGGGTTTAAACGCATCCATCTGAACCCCGGAGAGACCAAAGAAGTTCGTTTTTCAATTAATCCCGAGATGCTCTCGATGCTCGACCTCAACTTGAAAAAAGTGGTGGAACCGGGAGATTTCAGAATCATGATCGGAGCTTCTTCGAAGGATATTAGGCAAAGAAAGGGAATTAGGGTGAAGGGTAAAAGGTAAACGGTGAAGGGTGCGCAAAGAGGGATTTTGAGAGTTGAGAGTTGAGAGTTAAGAATTATGAGTTATGAGTGAACCGCGAAGCGGAACAAATACGATGCCTGAGCTAAGGATGAGTAGAGGTGAAAAGTAAGAAATAAGAGATTTGAATGATGGATTTTGAGTAATAAATTGAAAATATGAAAAAAATTAAATTGGGAATTATTGTTTTGTTTTTGATGGGCGGATTTTTCGGTTCGTTTGCATCTGGCATTGATGGAGTTAGTGATTTGAAAAATTCTGTTTCTACGACTGTTCCTGCAGACACGGCGGTCAGCAATAAGCTGGATCAGTGGCAGGATTGGAAATTCGGAGTCATTATCCACTGGGGTGCTTATAGTCAGTGGGGCGTTGTGGAGAGCTGGAGCCTTTGTCCCGAAGATGAGTCGTGGTGCGAAAGACGTGGCCCCTACTCCGGCAATTATTCCCAATATGTTAGTGAATATGAGAAAATCAGGGAGACGTTCAATCCTACGAAATTCGCCCCGCAAAACTGGGCGAAAGCATGTCGGAATGCGGGCATGAAATACGTGGTTTTTACCACCAAACATCACGATGGATTCTGTATGTTCGACAGCAAATACACCAATTACAAGATTACCGACAAGGGCAGTATTTTCTCTCAGAATCCCAAAAGCAATGTTGCCAAAGAGGTTTTTACAGCATTTCGGGAGCAAGGATTGGCTACCGGAGCCTATTTCAGCAAACCCGACTGGCATAATGAGGATTATTGGTGGCCCTACTTTCCGGTACACGACCGCAACGTAAACTACGATCCTGCCAAGTATCCCGAACGGTGGAAACGGTTTCAGGACTATACCTACAACCAGTTGGAAGAGCTGATGAGCGACTATGGTAAATTTGATATCCTGTGGCTCGACGGCGGTTGGGTGCGGCCAGCCGGTACACTGACCGAAGAGACCAAACCCTGGCTTGGAAAAAACCAGTGGGTGCAGGACGTGAATATTCCTAAAATTGCCGCCATGGCCCGTAAATATCAACCCGGGATATTGGTCGTAGATCGATCGGTACATGGCGAATTTGAGAACTACCAAACGCCCGAACAGCAAATCCCCGACATCGTGCCGGCTTATCCTTGGGAAAGCTGCATCACATTGGGCGATAGCTGGTATTCCACCGGCCCCGCAGAACATTATAAATCCTCCACGTGGGCAATCCAAACATTGATTAAGATTGTGGCCAAAGGCGGAAATTTCCTGCTGGGTATCGGGCCGGACAAAACCGGAGAGCTGGTTCCCGAAGTCTATCAACGGCTTGCAGAAATCGGCAAATGGATGGATGTTAACTCTTCGGCCATTTACAATTCAAAACCGCTTGACCCCTATAAATCGGGGAACTTTTGCTTTACACAATCAAAAGACGGCCACACCCAGTTTGCGTTCTATTTGTTGCCCGAAGGCGAAAAACTCGCCCCGACCGTGGAACTTCCAACTGATTTTGTAGGAAGCCATAAGGAAATCAAGCTGTTGGGATATTCCAAAGCGCTTCCCGTAAAAACTAAAAACGGGATTAAGACGGTGGCTATTCCAGCAGAATTCCTGCAAGCAAACGGCAATTCTCCAGCGCTGGTTTTTCGGTTGAGTGTAAATGCACAATAAATCAGTCTTACGATAACTTGTTTTTACTGCTTTTTACTTGTTTTCATTAATTCTATTAGTGCATATACACACAAATGTATCTAGTGTAACTATTGAGAGTTTTATAGATTATTGAGCAAAAAATCATTCAAACATGCAGCTATTATTTAGAAATATTTTAAATTATCAAATTTTATTATCACAATACACTGAATAACAATAATATCACAAATTAGCACAATTTTATTTTGACAGTAAATTTACTGTTTAATGTTTTTAGCAGTATATTTGCTGTCAAATATGTTTAACAATGGAAATACTGTCAACTATGGAAACAAAATGGAAATCGCCAAAAATAATAACTGGACCCGTTGCAACAGGTGATTATTACTATCACAGAGCGGAAATTGTAAGTGAAATCTGGGAAGAACTAGAAAAAGGATGTTTTATATTAATGGCAGCTCCTCGAAGAGTGGGCAAAACATCAATAATGAGATATATTCAAAATAATCCAAAAGAAAATTATAAAGTAATTTTCCAAAGCATTCAAAGCCTAACATCCGAAGAAGAATTTTATAAAGCAATATACGCACTAATATTGAGTTGCTTAAGCACAAGTAATAAATTAAAAAATTACTTTCAAACGTACTTAAAAACAAAATCTATAACAGAGGTTAATATTTCAGGAGGATTCAAAATTTCTAACACATCAATTAATTATTTAAATGAGATTAACAAAATAATTAGTGATATTAATGAAATTGGTGAGACTATTGTTTTACTTATAGATGAACTACCAGAAGTCCTACATCGATTGAATAAAAACGGTAAAAAGGAGGAAGCAATTTCTATTTTGAAAAATTTAAGGACATGGAGACAAGATGAGAAATTCAAAAATTTAAAATTTGTTTTAGCTGGTTCAATCGGAATACATTACGTCGTAAATGCAATTGAAGGAAGAAACTCTGATTTGAATGACTTAAAAAAAATCCAATGCAATACTTTAGATAAAGATGAAATAAATAAATACATTGACTGGGCAACAAAAGATGCAACAATACAATACAGTAATGAATTAAGAGACTATTTGCTTGAGAAAATAAAATATTTTGTACCATATTTTTTCAACATTATGTTTGACACTATTAATAATACCGCAAGAAAAGAAAAGAATCAAACGATGACAAAATCGAGCATTGACAACGCATTTAATTTAGTAATTAAGAATAATGAGTATTTTTCAGACTGGAAAAACCGTCTATCCGAATATTTACCTAAGGAGGATTTCAAATATGTAAATAATATTCTCACCCATATAGCGCATAAAGACAATATAACAATTCAAGAAATCTACAATAAAGCATCAGAGTACAATAAGAATGATGTTTATATGGACTTAATCAATGAACTAGAACACGATGGTTATATTATAGAAGAAAATAAAAAATACATATTCATCTCTCCATTTTTAAAAGAATTTTGGAAACATAACAACCCCAATTACAATGGATAAAAGAAAAATAGACGCCGGAAATTGGTTTATTGACCAATTAAATGTGTATCAATCGGCAAACAGTGATTTTAGCTCAATAAAGAACAATTTCATTATCAGGGAAGCTGAGTTTGAAATAATCACAAATTCATTGGCAAACAAAAATGCAAACGATCCATTGCAACAGGAGCTCATTTTAGGAAGAAGAGGCAGTGGAAAATCTACATTATTGAAAAGAATTGAGATTGAAATCATTGAAAACAATAAATTAACCACAAAATACATCGCAATCAACTTAGCTGAAGAGCAAGCGGGCATTTACCGATTGTTTGATTTATGGGAACAGGTAATCGAAGAGCTCAAACATAAATTAAATATCGAAATTCAAATTCAAGAGTTCTCCCAATTTGATAACAATCAAGATTATACGAGATATTTATATCAGGTAATTCACGAATTGTGCAATAAACACAAAAAGAAAATTGTACTTCTGTTAGATAATTTCGACAGAATAGTGGAGAATTTCACAGATGACGGAAATTTATTGCGAGAAACGCTGATTAACTACAACGACATTGAAATTATTGCTGGAAGCACAAGAATGGACGAACATTTTTGGAGATACGACATGCCTTTTTATGAGTTTTTAAGAAGACACAGACTGGAAGCATTAAGCAGAGAAGAAATCTTCAAACTCCTCTATCATTGGAGTAACCTCTTGAATATACCGGAGCTTAAAACTTTTATCGACAACAACCCCGGGAAAATTGAAAACATCAGAATACTTACCGATGGACTTCCAAGAACTATTCAGTTTTTCATTCAAATGGTTTTACAAAACAACAATGCTAACAGCTACGACTACTTAAAAAAAGTAATGGACAACGTTACGCCATTATATCAGGAACGGCTCAATAACCTGCCCGCCCAAATGAGAAAAACGGTTTTGGAAATGGCGTTTATTTGGGAAGCATGCACAACCAAGCAATTGGTGGAAAAAGTAAAAATGGAGAGCAAGTTAATCTCTGCCAACTTAAAGACGTTGGTGGATAAAGGAATTGTAGAAAAAATTGAAACCAGCAAAAAAAACCATTTATACCGAATTTCTGAACGCTTTTTTAACCTGTGGTTGATTATTACACAAGGCAACCCCGAACAAAAAAGAAAAGCAAAATGGTTGAGCATATTCCTCGAAAACTGGTACGATGCTTCTGATTTCAGAACACTTTCTGCCAAACATATTGCCAACCTGAAAAATAATAATCTCAACTGGGAAAAAGCAATTATTCAGACAAAAGCGCTATGCCAAAGCAAATATATTTCGTTAGAAGAAAGAGATACTATTCTTGAATTAACTGAAGAAAAAAAGGATTATACAAATAGCAACTGCTTAATAGAACTCCCCAAAAAGTTCAGTGAAATTCATAAAGACCTATCAAAATTAGTTAAACATAAAGAATTCGATAAAGCCATAGAAGCTACTTGTAATATTGAAAATGAAGAAGATGGACATAAATTCTTCATGCTTGGATATTTATATAATAATTTAAAAAACAATGAATTAGCAGAACAATATTACTTAATGGCTATCGAAAAAGGACATTTAGAGGCTCTAAATAATTTAGCAAACTTATATTACAATCAGGGAGATTTCGAGAATGCTGAAAAATATTATTTATATGCTATAAACAAAGGTGAAACTAAAGCATTAAAAAATATTGCATTATTATACAATAATCTAAAAAAATTCAGTGAAGCCGAAAAATATTTTCTATTAGCGATTGAACATGGAGAAATTAACGCTTTAAATAGTTTAGCTGTTTTATATAATAACTTAGGAAAACATAAAAAAGCTGAAAAGTATTTTTTATTATCTATCGAAAGTGGAAATAGTATGGCAATGTTTAATTTAGCATTGCTATTTGAAAATCAAAATAATTTCAAAGATGCTGAAAAATATTATTTATTAGCTATTGGAAAAAATAATATTGATGCTATGTTCAATTTAGCTTTATTGTATCATAAACAAAATAGAGATGAAAAAACAGAAAAATATCTCTTACTTGCAATCTCATGTGGTGATATTGATGCTATGTTTAACCTTGCATTATTATATGAAAAACAAGGGAAACAAAAAGTAGCTGAAAAATACTATTTAATGGCTATTGAAAAAGGTGATGATTTTGCAATGAATAATTTAGCATACCTTTACTACAATAAAAATATTAAAAAGACAGAGTCTCTCAATTTAATAAACAATTGCGTTTCAACTTCAAAAAACAAATTGAATATCAAGATTCAAATAATTATTGAAATTTGGAACGGAATTTTTAGTGATATTGAAAACAGAGTATATCGTTCTATTATTGAAGATAATGACGAAAATCTTAATCTTAATTTTTTAACTGAACTATTAATTCAACAACAAAAAAATCTAGTTTTACGATTGTTTAGGAATAAAGAATTTGGCAAAATGTTGCAGGAAAAATATGCAGTATTATACTACGTAAGCTTGATTTTGAATAATGTTCAAGAAGAAAATTTAGCACTAAGAATTCCGCCTGAATTGCAATCAACCATTGATGATGTAATAGCCCAAATAAAGGAACGAGAAATATTTTACGGATACAAATAACATTAATAAAAAAAGTTGCCCAAAACTCAGGCAACTTTCTAATTAATCTAGGTTAAAACTTTATTGATAAATTCGTTCTCCAATGACAATTTTGAGTTTTAAGAGGCTGACCGTATAGTCAATTTGAGTTTTTAGCAACGACAACCGGCTTTCGGCCACAGAGGTAGAATTATCCAGCAATTCAACGTTGGTTATGGCTCCTGCCTGAAAACTGGCTTCGGCCATTGAATAGGCCTTCATTGCCTGTTTTAGCTGCAATTCCGATTGTGTTATTTTCCGGAGTGCGGCTTCCACGTTTGCCTGACTTTCTACAATTTCATTGATAATATTCCGTCGCACCAGCTCCACATCCTGATTATTGCCCTGCAAATCGGCTTTCACCTGCAAGCGGCTGTTTTTAGTCCGGGTTGCATCAAAAATAGGGACTCTGAATCCGACCCCCACTGCATAATTTGCTTTTGCAACATCCAAATCGGGCACATACCCATTTTTAAATCCACCCGAAGCCATAACATTAAACACCGGATTGTTTTGAGCGCCCACCATTTTGTACCTGATTTCATTCATTTTTATTTTCTGGCGGGCAATTTTCATCTCTTCGCGATTTGCGATGGCATAAGCAACCAGAGAATCGGACAGAACGACAGTCTGAGGCGTTTGCAGCTCTTTTTTTACCTTCAATTTCGTTTTTTCCGACTGCCCCAAAAACAAATTCAGCTGACACGACTGCACCTGTAACGAGGTCAACAAATCGGTCTTCTGATTTTCGATTGTGGAAATTCTGACTTTCGTGGTTAATATTTCATATTCTGTAGCTGAGCCTGTAGCATTTTTTTTCTCCACGAAATGAAGATGCTCCGCCAGCGTTGCCAGCTCCTGATCTTTGATATTAATGGCCTCCTGCAGGAAAACAATGGCATAATAGGTTCCCACCAATGTAAGCGACAATCGTTGTTTCACAAGTTCTTCATTTTGTATCGCAAGTTCTTTATTTTGTTGTTCAAAAGATACATTTTTTGCGGTTTTTCCGAAGTCATACAATGTTTGATTGTAATTGAGTGTTGCCGAATAATTATTGGCGGGATACAAATCAAAAGTTCCAAAACCGGGAAAAGAGATTGAGGATGTAGGACCAATACGCGTGTAGGAAGATGATAAATTCACGTCCGGGAAATATGCCGACTTGGCCATGCCGATTTTGGCATTTGCCGATTCAATATCGCTTTCAATTTTTTTAATTGAAGGATAATTGTGAATCACCTCATTAATAACAGATGAAAGGGTTAGTGAATCGGGATATGATTTTTCAATAGTTTGTCCATGCGCCCCCAAAGCAGGCAAAGCAAGAAATAAAACAATATACGTTAGTGATAATCTCATTTTATGTGAATTATGATTGAACATTTGATAAATTTTTCAATGTTTTTTTCTTCGATCTTAATACCAAAATTGGAATTAAACCAAGAAAGGTAATACATGCAGCCATCAGAAAATCATCGTTAATCCCTTGGATAAATCCCTGAGAACTCACGCTGGAGACCAGCAGACTTTGGCCTTGTTTAACGGCATGAGCATAAGATCCTCCTGCGTTTTGCTGAATATGGTAGGCCAAATTTCGTGTTACATTTTGAAATGTTTGTGAACCGGACTGAATGGATTCGCCATACATTTGAGCATGAAAATTATAGCGAGATGTAAGCAATGTCGTAAGCATAGCCACTCCAAGACTTCCTCCAATCTGCCTAATGGTATTCATGATTCCCGATGCCTGAGCCATCTTTTCACGAGGGATCGTCAGCAGTGACAATGTGCTTAACGGGGTAAATATCAACCCCATGCCAAAGCCCCTGACGTAAAGCGATGTCATGATATAAGAATGTTCGGTGAGAAATGACAAGTCGGAGTTTAGATAAAAACTAAAAACCAATAATGCTACACCCGTCAAAATCGGAGTTTTAGAACTCACTTTATCCGCAAAAATTCCGGACATGGGTGCAATTAAGCCCTGAATTATTCCTACCGGCAGGAAGACAGCTCCGGATTGCAACGCAGTATAACCCATCGAGTTCTGCAAATACAACGGTAACAAGAACGTGCTTCCAAACATTCCCATGCTAAAAATCAGCATTACCAGGTTGCTCATCCCGAAATTGTAGTCGGATAGTAGTCTCAAATCGAGCAACGGACTTTTTGTGGTTAACTCTTGCGTGAGGAAAACCGCTAGTGCAATTCCCGAAATTGCAAAGCAGAGCAAGATATAGGGAGCCGACCAGCCGGCCGAGTTTGTAGCGGCATTTCCTTCGGACAATGCATAAAGCAGCACCGGCAAGAAAATGATTACAGAGATAAAACCGACAAAATCAAATTTTCGTGCATTCGGGCTAATAAATTCCCGCTGAATCAGGATGGTAAATAACAGAGCCATGATCCCGACCGGGACATTCACATCAAAAATAAGTTGCCAGTTAAAATTATCAACCAAATAACCGCCAATCATAGGGCCAAAAGAGACCGAAGCTGCCGCGGCAATCGACCAAAATCCGAGGGCTAATCCACGCTGACGTACAGGAAACTCTCGGGTAATAATGGCCATACCCAACGGCTGAATTGTGCCTGCACCTAAACCTTGAATTATCCGGGACAAAATGAGCATGGTTTCGTTGTTTGATAATCCACAAAGCAAAGATCCAAATGTAAACAAGAGCAATCCGAAAAAGTACATTTTTTTGTATCCGAACTTATCGGCCAGCCATCCCGAAGTGGGCAACATTGCAGCCATTGCGAGCATATATGCGGTAATTACCCATTGAATGGTATCCAAACCAACTCCAAATGCAGACATGATTTTCGGAAGACTGACATTTACAATGGTACTATCGAGAACAGCCATAAAAGTGCCCAACATGACATTTGCCAGTACAAACCATTTGTAAAAACGATTTCGCGGATGAAAGAGGGAATCTCTATTCCTCAGTTTCCGGCGAAGTTTATGAGTAACCGAGACTTTTCTCATGATTTTTTAATGATTTTCACAACAGCCGACATTCCCGTCATAAAATTAAAAGAGGGCAAATTATCGTTGTTTTCAGTACCTTCAACAGATATTTTCAAGGGCACACGTTGCGTTACTTTCGTAAAATTACCCGATGCATTATTGGGTGGAATAAGCGAGAATTGGGAAGCGGTAGAAGACCCTATTGTGAATATTTTTCCTTTAAAATCAACACCGGGAAAGGCATCCAAAGTAAACTTCGCCCTTTGTCCGAGATGCACCGAACTTAATTTAGTTTCTTCGAGATATACAAGTACCCAAAATTTCTTATCGTTATTTATTGTAAAAATTGACTGTCCCGGTTGAGCAATATCACCCGGAAGCAACCAACGTTTCGCTACAACACCGTCCGTAGGGGAATAAAGTTTTGTATTGCTCAGCTGAGTAGAAACCACATCAACTTGCGCCTGAGCTGTGGCAATAGCCGTTTCCGCACTTTTTATCTGTGTTTTGGAAACATCTGCCTGAGCCTGTGATGCTTCCAGCTGAGCTTGTGCGGTTTCCATCGCTTTTTTGGCATGATCGAATTGCTCTTTAGTAATTACCCCACCTGTAAACTGTACAGTAGCACGATCGAAATCATCCTTTATTCTTTCGAGTGAAATCTGAAGGACTTTTACATTTTTTACATCCAGTTGATATTTTGCTTCCGCCTGAGCTTTTGTAGCTTCTGTTTGAGCTTCAGCTGTAATTACCTGTTCTTTTTGCGCTAACAAATCCATACTATCGAGCTCCACTAACAGTTGGCCTTTCCTGACCGAATCTCCCTCATCAACATATAATTTACTTACTCGTCCAAGCAACTTGGAACTTACCGAAACATTATCGGAGGTAAGGTAAGCATCGTCCGTCTTTATATAACTTGAATAATCGATATACCAAAATATTCCACTAACGGTTACAATTAATGCAACGACTGCAAGAGGAATATAAATTTTCCAGTTTCTTTTAGTATTTTTCATTTTTTTTTAGCTATCAATTAATTTATTCTCGTTTATTTGTCCTTTAATTCTTTACACCTGGGCTCTAGATTTGATGAGTTATCAAGCAATACAGTCATTAAGATATCTTTAACCTGCTGTGATGCAATTGACAACACAGATATCTGTTCATCGCTAAGTAATTGTAGTTTTTGGTGCAATTCTTCGCTAATCAGTGTTCTAACGGTTGTATATGTTTCGTGCCCCTTATCCGTAAGTTGGATATACACAATTCTTCTGTCGTCGGGATCCGAAAGCCTTTCCACCAAGTCTTCAGCTATTAATTTATCGACCATTCCCGTAACATGGGGTTTTGGCACCGATAAACGACAAGCAATTTCGGACATTGTGAGCTTTTTATGCTTAACGAGTATGCCCACCACAAATAAAGTTCCGGGAGTAAGCATTGTCTTCGAACGGATTGCTTTAGTAAAAGTTTTACCTAGCAATGGGTGTATCGCTGTGAGGTTTTCGAATATCACATCTATTTTTTTTTGTTTTCATCATTCATGTTACATAATTTAATTATTCACTTTATATAATGGTTACAAAAGTATAACTATTATTCATTCATATAACACTTTAAATCTTTTTTAACTCTCGAACCTGCTAAATTTCTATAATATAGCTATCTTTGGAAAAATAGCCATAATTTATTAGCGTATGCTTGCAAGTCCTTTTAACACATTACAGCTAAGATAAAAGCATTAATATTCAGCCATTTATCAACAAAAAGAGTTGCCAAAATGATCTTGGCAACTCTTTTACAAATACGTTCTATTTACAACCTTTAAACTGCTTTCCTCTTTCGGGCCAGCAGTGTATTCTGCAATAATCCAACGATGGTCATCGGCCCTACTCCACCGGGAACAGGCGTAATGGCACCGGCTACTTTTATGGCTTCGTTGTAATTGACATCGCCCACTAGGCGAAAACCCGACTTTTTGGTTTCATCGGCAATTCGATGAATTCCCACGTCGATTACGGTTGCACCGGGCTTAATATAAGAAGCATCGATCATTTCGGGTTTACCAATTGCAACTATTAGGATATCAGCCATTTGGGCGATTTCTTTTATATTCTGAGTTTTGCTGTGACAAATCGTGACCGTACAATTACCAGGATTTGTATTCCTGCTTAGTAAAAGGCTCATGGGGGTGCCCACGATATTGCTTCTTCCGATAACCACGGCATGTTTTCCGGCAGTTTCGATATCCGAACGTTTGAGTAGCTGCATAATTCCATAAGGAGTAGCGGGAACATAAGTATCTTCGCCCAGTACGAGTTTGCCAAGGTTCTGAGGATGGAAACCATCCACGTCCTTGGATGGATCAATAGCGTTGATTACCTTTTCGGAAGAAATATGTTTGGGGAGCGGTAACTGAACTATCAGTCCGTCAATTTCGTCGTCCTGATTAATGAATTCGATAGCTTCGAGGAGTTCTTTTTCGGAGATTGATTCCGGAAAACGATACGTTGTGGAAATAAATCCAACTTCGTGGCTGGATTTTTCCTTATTGGCAACATAGGTTTGGCTTGCGCCGTCTTCACCTACAAGGATGGCAGCTAAATGAGGTGCATCCTGCCCTTTGTCGAGCATTTGAACAACTTCGGCAGCAATTTCCTTTTTAATTTGATCCGAAATCAGTTTTCCATCAATAATTTTCATGCATTGTTTTTTTTATTTTCACCAACTAGTCTAAGGCTTCTTGCTTCTTTATTCAATTTTAAACCATTAAGATATTAAGGAACATTAAGATTCTAATTTTCACGTTCTTAATTCTTGATTCTTAGTTCTTAATTCTTAGTTCTTAATTTTTAGTTCTTAATTCTTTTTCACTTCCTCTGCCTCGACTGCGCTCGGTTATCGGGATTTTCAATTCTTGATTCTTAATTCTCTACTCAGCCTTCGATCTAAATCGCTCTGTCTTCGTTTTTGCACCTCGCGCCTTTTCCCTTCTTCGACTTCGACTCCGCTCAGTCTTCGTTCTTATTTTCACATTTCGCCACTAAGGCACCAAGACTTCTTAATTCTTAATTCACTTCCTCTACCTCGACTGCGCTCGGTTATCGGGATTTTCAATTCTTAATTCTCTACTCAGCCTTCGTTTTTCTTTTCACGGAAAATCTTTTCACGTTCTTGATTCTTACTTCTTTATTCCTCTATGCTATCTTTTCATCTTCTTCATTAAGCCGGCTTTGTTCGTCGTCAGCATTTTCATCATCTTACGGGTATCTTCAAACTGTTTGATGAGCTTGTTCACATCCTGAACGGTAGTGCCACTTCCCGATGCAATTCTTTTACGACGGTTTCCGTTGAGCACGATTGGATTTTCGCGTTCGTAAGGTGTCATGGATTGAATAATAGCTTCAATTCCTTTAAAGGCATCGTCGTCAACATCCACATCTTTCATCATTTTCGACATTCCGGGAATCATCCCTACCAAATCCTTGATATTTCCCATTTTCTTGATTTGTTGAATTTGAGAAAGGAAGTCGTTGAAGCTAAACTGATCTTTAGCAATTTTCTTCTGCAAGCGTTTGGCTTCTTCTTCATCGTACTGTTCCTGCGCACGTTCCACCAATGAAACGATATCGCCCATTCCCAAGATACGATCGGCCATACGTGACGGATAGAACACATCAATGGCATCCATTTTTTCACCAAGACCGACAAATTTTATCGGTTTGTTAACCACCGAACGAATCGTAAGCGCAGCTCCACCACGAGTATCACCATCAAGTTTAGTGAGCACTACACCGTCAAAATCGAGCTTGTCGTTAAAAGCTTTGGCTGTATTCACGGCATCCTGACCTGTCATGGAATCGACTACAAACAAAATTTCCTGAGGATTCAACGCTTTCTTTAAAGCAGAAATTTCGTTCATCATCATTTCATCCACAGCTAAACGGCCGGCGGTGTCAATGATTACAATATTGTTTCCATTTGCCTTAGCTTTGGCAATCGCATTTTGAGCGATTTCAATCGGGTTTTTATTTTCGATTTCGGAATACACATCAACGCCAATTTGTTCAGCTAAAACTGTTAGCTGGTTAATAGCCGCCGGACGATAAACGTCGCAAGCAACCATCATTGGATTGAGACTCTGTTTGGTTTTATAGTAATTGGCTAATTTTGCCGAAAAGGTGGTTTTACCGGAACCTTGCAACCCCGACATCAGAATAACTGCGGGGGTTCCTTTGATTTTCATGTCAACCTTATCGCTTCCCATCAGGGTTACGAGTTCATCATGGACAATTTTCACCATTAACTGGCTTGGCGACACAGAAGTCAACACATTCTGCCCGAGTGCTTTCTTTTTCACCTCATCGGTAAAATCCTTGGCTACTTTATAGCTAACGTCGGCTTCGAGCAATGCTTTTCTGACCTCTTTGAGCGTTTCGGCTACGTTAATTTCTGTAATATGACCTTGCCCTTTAAGGATTTTAAAGGCTCTGTCGAGTTTGTCGCTTAAATTTTCAAACATTGGTATATGATATTTTTTACAGTCTTATTTTTGAATGCGCAAAGGTAGAATATTTTTTTATTTTGTTCAAATTTTACTTACGTGTGAGGCAAACGATTGAATAAACCGAGCGGTTTCCACAGTTTTTTCGAGATAGCCCATGTGAGCACAATCGGCTAAAATCAACACTTCCGAATGCTTGGGGAGCAAGGTCTGAGCCATTACTTCGCTCACGGGAGAATGAGTGTCTTCCTTGCCCAAGATAAACATTACCGGCAACGGGGTAGAAAACAAAAATACAATTTTATCCGTCCTTAGCGCCATTCCTTTGAGGCTTGCCACAAGGGCTTCTGTAGTCATATCTTTAGCTCCCTGTTGTAGCGCGTCTATTTCCTTTGCAAAAATTGATTGATTGATTTCGGCAAATAGATTTGGAATAAAATTGAAGATAAAACCGGCTTTATCGCGTTGAATGATTTCGATAGAGCGTTCTCGCCCGAGTTTTTTCTCCTCGGAGTCGGCGGTAGCATTGGAATGAAACAATCCCACTCCAGCCAGTTCATGTTCGTATTGTTCGGCGTAAGCCAAGGATATATAACCACCCATAGAATGACCGATCATCACGTAGTTTTTTAGTCCCAGTTGACCGATCAACACATGAATATGATTCGCTACTTTCTCCATTGTTTGGACTTCGTCGATTAATTCACTTTCGCCATGACCTGGCAACTCAATACAAACTACACGATTACTTTCACTCAGCATTTCACTCATCCGATTCCAGATTTCAATCCGTTCGATAAATCCGTGTAACAAAACAATCGGCCTTCCATTTCCCTGATCGCTGTATCGGATTTCCTTTCCTCCAATTATCACCGTTTTGATATCCATTCGCTCTTCTCCTTTCTTTGAATTAGCAAAAGTAGTCATTTTTTAGTTTTAGGAATACCAATATATCTGTGATTCATTTGCTTTTACTTTCTCAGACCATTTGTTTTAATTAAGTTATATAGCTGATTTTATGATATATAAATATTTTTTTCAAAACCAAATATTGTCACAATTTAAAATTCATGTTATTCTATTGTTAAATTGTTTAAAAGCACAAACGTTTAATAGAGATTTTTGTCTATCTTTGTATATTAGAATTAGTGTATCAAATATAGAAAATATCATATTATTTTTTCAATATATTTTTATGAAAACATATAAAAAAAGTTATTTCCCAACAAAATTGCTCTTTATTGTTTTTTTTATTGGGATATTAATATCAAAATCATCAATTGCGTATGGACAAAACTTTCTTCAAATTGAAAGTATTTTGGTCGATGCATGTGCAGGTACGCAAGAAGGAGAAAATGAGATGGTTGGTTTTCATGTTGAAAACACTGCAATAAATGTAGCCGATATTCGTGTAGATGGTGCTTCTAATACACTCCCTTATCAAACTGGTAAATGGCCAAATGTAACCAACAACTCATTCCTAGGATGGATTGTCCCCGGCACTGCAAATTATGATACTGCGGTTGCCAAAATCGCATTAATAAATGCGCATATCCTCAACTGTGGCAAGTTAATTATTCCCACTGGGGGCACTAACGGGCAAGGACTTATTCCTGCTGGGAAAAAAGGACTCATTATTACAAGTACTGATTTTTCTCCTTTTGCCGACGACTTTTCTTTGTTATCCGACACACTTTATGTAGTGTTTCAAAAATCAGGCAATACAGCAGGTCATTTCACCAATTATGGCACCTCTGCAATGAGATATTTGCGGTTACATCAAATTTCTACTGGCACTAACGAAGATGTATCTTATAACAAATCCCTGTTAATTACTGTTGCTGGTACTCCAGGGGCAGAAGACGGCGGTGGCGTTCGTTTCACCGATGCTGGCATTGCTACCTATTACAATGATGGCTGCCAAGCTCCTTATATTCCTTTAAGTGCAGCATGGACCACAACCTCTATTTGCCAATCGGCTGCCGCATTGAATTTGAACACACTACTAGCGGCCACGGCTACCACAGGTGGAACATGGTCGGGTACCGGAGTTACTGGAAATACATTCAATCCGGCCGGACTTAGCGGAAATGTTAGCATAACATACAAAGTAGGCACAACATCTTGTTCCGACTCCTTAACTCAAAATATCAATGTAATTGCATCTGCTGTTCCTTCATGGACTCCTCCCGCTTCTATTTGTCAATCAGCTGGGGCTTTGAATTTAAACACACTATTGGATGCAACAGCCACATCCGGCGGAATATGGTCGGGAACAGGAGTTACAGGAAATACTTTTAACCCAACCGGGCTTAGCGGAAACATCAGCATTAAATATAAGGTGGGAACTGCTCCATGCTTGGATTCGGCAATACACGTGATTCAGGTAATAACATCGGCAAATGCGGCATGGACTCCGCCAACATCAATCTGCCAATCGGCAACTGCCGTGAATTTGAATACTTATCTGGATGCCGCAGCTACAACCGGCGGAACGTGGTCGGGTTCCGGAGTTACAGGAAATACATTAAACCCGGCCGGACTTAGTGGAAACATCAGCATACAATATAAAGCCGGGAATAGTCCTTGCGCCGATTCTATAACTCATGTAATATCTGTAATTGCGTCCGCAAATGCTTCGTGGACTCCACCGACATCAATCTGCCAATCGGCAACTGCCGTGAATTTGAACACTTATCTGGATGCCGCAGCTACAACTGGTGGAACGTGGTCGGGTTCCGGGGTTACTGGAAACACATTCAATCCGGCTGGACTTAGCGGAAACATCAATGTTAAATATAAGGTGGGAACTGCTCCGTGCTTGGATTCGGCAATACATGTGATTCAGGTAATAACATCGGCAAATGCGGCATGGACCCCACCGGCATCAATCTGCCAATCGGCAGCTGCTATAAATTTGAACACTTATCTGGATGCCGCAGCTACAACCGGCGGAACGTGGTCGGGAACCGGAGTTACAGGAAATACATTCAACCCGGCCGGACTTAGCGGAAACATCAGTGTTAAATATAAGGTGGGAACTGCTCCGTGCTTGGATTCAGCTATACATGTGATTCAGGTTATAGCGTCCTCAAACGCTTCGTGGACTCCGCCAACACCAATCTGCCAATCGGCAACTGCCGTGAATTTGAACACTTATCTGGATGCCGCAGCTACAACCGGTGGAACGTGGTCGGGAACCGGAGTTACAGGAAATACATTTAACCCAGCCGGACTTAGCGGAAACATCAGTGTTAAATATAAGGTGGGAACTGCTCCATGCTTGGACTCAGCAATACACGTGATTCAGGTAATAACATCGGCAAATGCGGCATGGACCCCACCGGCATCAATCTGCCAATCGGCAACGGCGGTAAATTTGAATACTTATCTGGATGCCACAGCTACAACCGGCGGAACGTGGTCGGGAACCGGAGTTACAGGAAACACATTCAACCCGGCCGGACTTAGCGGAAACATCAGCATACAATATAAAGCCGGGAACAGTCCTTGTTCCGATTCCGTTACTCATATAATTCAGGTTTTGCTTTCGGCCAATGCGGCATGGACTGCACCAAGTTCTATTTGTGCAGATGCTACCCCCATTGATTTATCACTACTCGTTACCGGGGATAACGGCGGAACATGGAGCGGCACCGGGGTGAGCGGTTCAATATTTAATCCTGCAGGATTAAGCGGAAATATTGCGATTAGCTATTTGGTAAATCCAATACATGGTTGTCCCGAAACCGTAACACATACAATTAGCGTTACTCCTGTTCCTATTGCCTCGTGGAACGCGCCAACTGTAATCTGTAAAATTCAGCCGACATTTGATTTAAATACGCTGATTACCGGCACTCAAGGGGGAACATGGAGTGGAAACGGAATAACATCGAACCTTCTCGATTTAACCACAGTTGGAAATGATTTGGAAGTAACATATACCGTAACCAATAACGGTTGCGTTTCATCATCAACGGCTATGCTCCATTTTTCATCCGTTGATGCAAACTTTACAATATCTCCAACTTCAGGAGTAGCTCCACTAAACACAAGTACAACAAATTTAAGTCAAAATGCAATTTCATACTACTGGAACTTTGGAAATGGAGTTACGTCAACAGAAGAAAGCCCATCCACTCAATTTCTATATGAAGGGACTTTCTATGTTTGGCTTACAGCAACATCCGCATTAGGCTGTAAAGATTCAACATACCAGATTGTAACGGTGGACGAATCCCCTGACTTTATTCCTAATGTGTTCACTCCAAACGAAGACATGATCAATGACGAATTTTATCCCATCATTTCAAAAATTGCCGAAGATTACCACATGATGATTTTTAACCGATGGGGTGAGCTCATCTTTGAAACCACCCGGCAAAAAGATCGGTGGGATGGCACATATCACAATGCCAAGGTGCCGGTGGGTGTTTATTTTTATGTGATTACCTATCATGCCAACGGCAAAAATTATTATTACAACGGGTCTGTAACTACATTAAAATAGCTATTGTAATAAAAAACACAAAATAAAAAAGCCTCAACTTAATCAAATTGGGGCTTTTTAATTGTTATCCATCCAACGCTGATTTTATTATTTTTGATTTCAAAGTTAAGCTAATTAATCCTCAAATCAGTTAATCGTTCAACCAACAACGCGATACTATTTACCTTTTCCAATTCTATTCCATTTTGCAATATAAGGTATTGTCCTTCTCTACAAGCTAGTGAAAATGGAATATCGGTCAATCCATTTTTTAACAATGCGTGGTGAATCCATTTTTTTTGAAGTGGGGAAGCCTCAATTTGAACCCGATCCTTTGGTTGAGCGGAATTTTTAAAACATCCATCCAAATTATCAAAATAAATTTCCCGATTTTTATATATGTCATTAAATTTATTACATAAAATCAAATCTTCGGGTGTCCCCATCGTGAGAGTTTTATCGCTATTAAACATCAAGATATAATGACTGAAATCAATCGCCAAATTAATGTGATGAAGCGAAAGCAGTATTGTTTTTCCTGCATCTTTAGATAGTTTTTGAAGTAATGTCATCAACTGGATCTGGTTCTCATAATCAAGATACGATGCCGGTTCGTCCATAATAATAATAGGCGTTTGCTGTGAAAGTGCCCGCGCAATTAAAGCCTTCTGAAATTCTCCGTCACTTAGACTATCAATCTGTTGGTTTTTTTTGTGCTCAATAGCTGCCAATTCCATGGATTCATTAACGATTCTATAATCTTCGGAGGTCAGATAACCGGTAAAACCGGTATGAGGGGTACGACCTAAAGCAACAAAATCGAATACCGACATATAATCGACCATAGGGCGCTCCGTAAGCACTATGCTGATCTGTTTTGCCAATTCTTTTTTAGAAATTTTAGAGACTGGATTGTTCCCAATTAGTACTTCCCCCGAAAGTGGACGAAGAATGCCGCAGAGTGTATGAATCAAGGTTGATTTTCCAATTCCGTTGGCTCCAAATATCGAATAGACAAACCCGCGTTGAAGTCGAAAATCGGTATTTATCAGCAAACAGGTTTCCACCTTTCCCGAACGATATCCTATTGATAGGTTTTTAGCTTCCAAAATCATAATGTTTTGGTTTTACGATTTCTGCGAACAATAATCCAAATCACCACAGGTGCACCAAAAAGCGCAGTGATGGCATTAATCGGAATGGTATCATCGAGACCTGGAAGCTTGGCAATCAAATTACACAACAATGCACAAATTGCCCCTCCTATCATCACCGCAGGTAACAACACCGCATGATTTGAAGTTCTGAAAATCAACTTTATTAAATGAGGAATTGCAATGCCAATAAAAGCAATGGGACCACAATACGCCGTAATTACAGCCGTGAGTAATCCGCTTACTAAAATAATCGACAACCGGGCTTTTTTTATATTCAAGCCTAGGTGCTGTGCCATTTTTTCGCCCAGCTGCAAGGTATTCAGGGATTTTCCAAGCAGCATCGACAACCCCAACCCAATAAGAACCACCGGCACAAAGTACACAAGATGCCGTTGGGTAACCATGCCGAATGACCCCATGCCCCATACTGCAAATTGATGCAGGCTTTCGCTCCGGGTAAAAATATTCATGATACCGATAAATGAACTTGCCACAGCACTAAGCATGATGCCGGCAACCAAAATCATGGCAGTATCCCTTATTTGCGACATTAAGGACAAAATAAGCACAAGCACCAACCCCGCACCAACCATTGCCGCCAAAATAATTGAAATATTTTGAAAAGCAAACATCGAATTATCGAGTGCGTTAACTACAAAACCAGGCATCAGAATGGTTAAAGCCACTCCCATACTCGCACCCGAACTCACTCCAAGCACTGAAGGCTCCGCTAACGGATTGCGAAAATAGGTTTGCAAAATCAATCCGGAAACCGCTAATGCAGCTCCCGACAAAAGTGCCGTTATTGCCTGTGGAAGACGACTTTCAATGATAATATTTTTCCACACTTCAGATTGGTTTGAATTTCCGAGCAAGATATCAATTGTTGCATTCAGAGGAATGGAAACGCTTCCAAATAACAGATTAAGCACAAAAAGCACGATCGTTGCAACCACTAATAAAACAATGGAAATCCAAATTCGATAATGTTTTCTATTCATAGGTTAATCTGCTAAAATAAGTCGGTTGGTAGCCCGGTAATAACTCAGGATGAAATTGGGCAATAAAATCCTTTAAAATTACATCCGGTTCAATGATTCCCTTTTCGTAATATGCCGATACGTTGGTATTACAAAAAATAATATTCCGTTGTTTAAAGGCCTTAAAATTTTGATAACGTTCATTTTCCGATTTAAGTTTGGAATATGAATATCCATCCGGAGCAAACTCAAGCACAACCCAATAATCGGCATCATTGCAACGCTCGTACACCCGTTCGAAACTTACCGGTTCCGAACCCGAAAACAGCATATCATCCCAAGAATATCTAGCTCCGGCATCGGTAAAAAACTGAGCCATATAACTGTTCAATCCACTCACGAACCATGTCGTTTGGTACATCTTGCTCGAAAACACAACCGGTTTTTTCTTGATATTACGTGCAATTTCAGAAGCATTTTCATAGTTCCGAGCAATAGTGTCGAAAATAGCACATGCCTGATCATATTTATCATAAAAAAGTGCGATAAACTTTATCCACTCCGCACGTCCCAACGGGGATTCTTCCATATAGCTGGAACAATAGGCAATAGGGATTCTAGTTTGACGGATTTTCCCATATTTATCGTCTTTGAACGGAGCCGCAAAGAGCACATCGGGATTTAACTCCATCAACCGTTCGGTATTGTATCGTTCAAAAGGTCCCAAATCTATCGCCAATCCCGATTCAATTCGACTTAACACTTGAGTATCTTTAATATACTCTTTCTGAGACACCCCGGTAATGGTGTTGACCAATCCCAGTCTGGAAATAAAACCGATTTCGGGACTGGACAAACAAGCCGCTGTTATGCATGGAGTCCTGATAATTTTAGCCCCTGAAACCAAAATCGAACTTCGCTGATTTTTTGGGACAAAAATATAATGTGCCAGTGTTTTTGTACTGTCCCATGGATCTTTTACAAATGCTTCGGTATATTCACCGCTTTTGCTGATATAAAATCCTTTAGCATATTTTGGACGCATAACTGAGTCCGAAGCCACCTTTTCCCGAGCCGGTTGCTTGCACCCAAAACTCAAAAACAGGATAATTGCAATAACGAAAAATTCATTTTTTTTCATCGATACTTGTTGACTTTTTTTCCCGAAAGCCGGAATGATTCATAATCCTTTTTAGATATACAAACACCTATTTGGATATCACTATTGACAAAGGCAGGTCTTCTGGCTCGCTCCCGTTTCTTTCACCTTCCCATCCGCCAAATCCGGACAGTGGCATTCGAAAGAACGTATCGGAACTTACAGCTGCGGGTACAGCTCCGGATTTTAACCGGATTCCCTATTATCGTCGATTTTGATTACCAACGACCATTATCATTGCAAATGTACAAAAATATTTTATATCCTAACGTTTCTAAAAATTCCGTGGATGGTATATTCCTACATGTGATTCTTTACTAACTTTTTCGCTCGTAACAACTTCAAATTTTGTATCTTTGAAAATTAGTACTTATCAATAAAAAAATCATTTAAAGCAAAACAAGATGAAGCAATTAAAAATCTTTCATAAAACAGGACTATTGCTGATTTTTATTTTTTCAATGGTTTTAACCGGAATATGCCAAAATCGACGGCTAGTGGATTTGAATTATCAGCATCAAAACATCCTCAAGATAAAAGACAGTATTGAGAATCTGATTGAAAAAGCAAAACTGGACGATGTAATGAACAGAATTCATCAATATGCATTACCCGATCTGGAAAAAGATGATTCATTGATTTGCCACGCTGCCATGTGTCTTGTTTTCTCTAAAAAATATCATCTGGCAAAATGGGTAGTTCATGTCTTAACGCCGGATATTATTGATGGACGAGTGAGCCGAACCAACAATTTCCGCATGGATCCGATGGTTCCCTGTTCCGGAAATGATTCCGATTATTTTTCTACTACGCTCACCAAAGATAACAAACTCAAATATCAGAGCTATGGATACGATCGGGGGCATCTGGCTCCCTCTGCCGATTTTCGATGGTCTTCAACCGCATTATCCGAATCGTATTATTTTTCAAATATCACCCCGCAATCACCGGAATTAAACCGGGATAAATGGGCTCAAATCGAAGGCTTCCTCAGGGGATATGTATATAACAACCCTAAAAGTTATTTGTATATTGTTACGGCTCCGGTTCTAAGAGACAGCCTCCCTGTAATTAAGCAAGGACCGAATCAATTGCCGATTCCCGAATATCATTACAAAATTGCAGTGGATTATGAGAAGAGAATGGGCATTGCTTTTTTGGTTCCGCAAAAAAACTTGACCTACCCCATCGATTTCTACGCCGTATCGATAGATTCCATTGAAAAAATCACCGGAATCAACTATTTTGCATCTTTAACCGGTGAGGATGAAAAAAAGATTGAATCCACCTTTGATTTTTCAAAATGGGTTCCGGAAAAACAAAAAAACGACGTTGCTCCAATGACATCCGGCGAATTGCCGAAAAATGCATACAGTACTGCCGATGCAACTCAATTTTACAATTATCCTAAAGAAGTCAAAATTTGCGGCACAGTGGTCAGCACTCATAAATCGGCAAAAGGTAATATTTTTATTAATCTCGATAAAAGCTTTCCCAACCAAATATTTTCAGTTACAATATGGGCCAAAGACGTATTGAATTTTGATTATCAACCGGAGCTTTTCCTGATGGATAAAAGAGTTTGTGTTACCGGAAAAATTGAGGAATACAATGGCATTCCTACGACTTATCTGCCAAATCAAAAAAAGATTCAATTGATCGATTAAACCGTTTTCGTTATCCCGAATTGGATTATAATTTAGCTCCATAAGTTCCTGTTATACAATCCATTTCAAGCAATAACCTCACCGGCAATAATACCCCATCTAAAATATTATTATAATTGCATCTATACTTACAAAAATATTACTGAATTTCAAAAAAATAATGTAAATTTGTGCCGTTATAAACAATTGATAACTATTTATTATGGATAATTCTTGTTGTGACTCAAAAGACTTTTCACATACTTATAGTCGAAAATTTGAGGAATTAGTATTTGAAATATTTAGATTGGAATTTGATATTCCACCTAAAGATATTGTTCTTACTCAAATGACACGAGATGGTGGAAAAGATGTGGAAATGTCTTTTAATCATAATTCTGATTTAATAAATTCAATAAGCTATAAAGTATGGGTTGAGGCCAAGCTAAAAAATAATTCCAATCAGGTTAAGTTAAATGATATTGCTGGCAATGTAATTATCGCTTTTAATTCAAACATCAGGGCAATATATTTTATAACCACTACCTATTTCACTCTGCAAACTCATAGAGAATTAATGCTTAATAAGTTCAAAACAGGCTTAAATATTTCTTTGATAGATGGATTTAAATTAAGAACGCTATTAGAAAAGTGGAAAAGTAATCTCAAAAAACATGATGATTTTATTTCCGAATTAATAAAAATACTTCCTACTGAAGAAATCAAGATAAATGAGCAGATTATATTTTCTATAGATAATGATGCAATAGGGTTAAACCTTAAAATAAAAAAGGAAAGAAAAGGGAATCCTCAGAACAATAAACATGTTTCAATAATTGACCAAGAGGAAAAGTATGATTTAAATCATATAAAATATAATTCCTTCGTTAACCCCAAAGATATTGAAACAAATTTACATTATAGACTAACTGGCAAAAGAAGGAATGAACTATTTTTTGAAATTACTGAGGAAATAAAAAGTTTTCAGACCATAGTATTAACAGGAGAGACGGGGCAAGGTAAGTCATTTTTTACACATCAACTAATTCGCCATTTCCAAAATGAAGATTGGATTCTATTACCTATTTCTGTCTCTAATGATAATATCATTTCTTTTACTAAAAATCTTTTATTGAGGTTTATAAACTTAGATTACTCTGATTTAGAAGAAAACTATGATTTGATAATAAAATGTTTTTGTATTTCATATAATTTAACTTCACAAATTGCCAAGCAGATTGTCAAAGTTTTAGGAAGTAATACATTAACAGATAATATAGCTCCTGAGATATGTTTAGAACTACTAAAAAAATCCTTAATTAGTTGTAGCACAAGAAGACCTCTTTTATTAATTGTAGAAAACTTGGATCATGTAGAGACGGAATTGTTCAGTTTTCTGACAAACCTTTTTAATAACTTGAGAAATAATCAAATCTCAGTATTTACAACAATAAAAAAAGGGAAAAGTGATCTTAGCCAAACAGAAAAAGATAAACTATCTAAATATTTCAGTTCTCTAAATATTCAAAAATACTCTCAATATACATTGTTGCCTCTAAACAATACGGAAGAAAAAGAGTTGATAGAAAGCTTACTTCCAGGAGCAAATATAAATTTAATCAATCTAATAAAAGGAAATACTCTACCTACTCCACTTTTTATTCAACTATTTATAGAATATCTCATTCAGAAAAAAATAATTATATCTCAGGATAGTAAATATTGGATATTGAACGACACTTCTGTATTAATAGATAATTCTGAAATCCAAAATAATAAAATATCTACATTAATAGTTCATTTATTAAATTGTTATTTTGAAAATAAAACTACAAAAAAAGCTGCGATATATCTCTATCTCTTAAATAATCGGATAGATGATAATTATATCCAGACATTACTCCCGGAATGGAATGACAATGAAATGTACGGTTCCCTTTTCATGAAATCATATTCACAAGGACATGGCTATATCACATTTAGTCATAAACTTTTTTATGAAAATATTCCTTTTGCTTTAGAACAATCCAGCGAAGTTTTAAGGTCTTATGCAGAAAAGTTATTAGATAGTGAGCATACGGAAAAATTTAATGATAAAGTAAAAGGAAAATTATTTGAAAATGCAGGTTTATTTCAGAACGCTTACATTGCCTATTTATGTTATGGGGACAGCATTAGAAAGGTTGACTCCCATGAAACCATGATCCACTATGAAAAAGCATTTAAAAATTTCATGGAAGAACCTGGGGTCATTACAGATAACAATAAATACACATCGTTACTGTGCGAACTATCATTTAAACTACTGTCATTGTATAATAAATACAATCTCTTGCATACTTCAAAAGCTTCTACATTATATTCCATTTTAACTCGTAATCAAGGCTATTTTTCATTAAAAGATTCTTTGGAATATTACTATTATATGGGTCAAAGGGAAACTAAACAAGAAAATTTTGAAGAAGCTCATAAATATTATGATAAAGCGAAACAGGTTGTATATTTGAATCCTGATCTACCAGAAAATATTGTTGTTAGAATTATAAGTGCATATGGAATAAGTTTAAAGCATTTAGGATTAAGAAACGATTCAATAGATTTTTTTGAAGAAACCTCTCAAAAATGGAACTATAAAAAAATTCAAGTTGAAAAGAACTCAAACTTAGCTGCATATTATTTAACGATAGATCCTATAAAATCTTTAGAATATTATTCTTTTATTCAGAACAAATTATCTCATTCTTCTCTTCACATAGATGTTGATTTTGCTATGGCTAATTTTTATATTGGAGAATACACAAAAGCTGAAAAGCAACTCAAAACAGCAATTGATAAAGCTCGGGATTCTATAAATTTATCGGAAGAAGCAAGAGCCTTAAATATTATGGGGCTACTGTGTTGGATAAGGGGTGATTTCACTGTCGGAGAAGATCGCTTGGATTCTGCTATGGTGTCAGGAGAGCTGGCAAATAACTATAGGTGGATTTGGAGAATCTGGGGAAACATTAGCCAGCTATCATGTGTTAATAATAATAATGACAAAGCGTATAACATTGCGTGGGCTCTTATTCATCATATAGAAAAAACAAAAAATGCTCTTATTCATGAAATAAAACATGAAAATAGCTCCAGAAGATATGCTGCCTTGAAAGCTGCTATTTATGTTTTATTTAAGTTGGATAAATCAGATGAAATAGAGAATCTTATTAATTCTCAATTTATTGATATCAAAGAATCCCTTTATCCTTTTTATGAAAAGTTAAAAAAAGAAGTTGTTTCATTTGAAGATAAGGAAGACCGCAATTTCTACTCGAATAATAAAGCTTATTTTATTTTGGGGTAACTACAAGGTTTTGTCAATGGCATCTATGAAATTTTTAAATGGTTCCTTGCCTTGAAAAGTAGATAAAAAATATTTCATTAAATATTTCCCTGCATTGGTATTTTGGTCTGCTATTATCATTTGATCTCTTTTTGAATAGTCCTTATTATTATTAAATCCAATAAACCCTATTTCTTCATTTATCACGACACCTCTGAAGCTCAAATTATAGTTGCCTACACAATAAACAAATAAATTTATTCTTGCGTATCTTTTTGTAAGTTTTATCCATCTATAATTATTCTGTTTTATCAAATTTATTCTTTCAATATTTTTTCCTTTCCTAAAACATACATGTAGATTTATTACATTATTTTGGTTTTGAGATTTAAGCAAGGGTTCTATGATTGTACTTGTACTAATACCACTACTACAAATTACGTGTATATTTTGAATGTTTGTATGCTTATTTTTTTCAATGGCACTACTAAACTCTATTATTGGTAGTATCTTTGTACATTCCTCAAGAGAACAACGAATTAACCCTTCCGAAGGGAATCTTTCTATTGTTTCTGTTAAACTTACATTTAGATTTGTTGAAATATCTTCAATACTATTCCAAAATTGGACTAACTTCCCTTGTTTTACTTTTTCTTTAAAAAAAGCCAATTTTCCACGCTTCAATTCATCTATTTCTAACTGTTTCGGCTTCATTTGTATGAATGCCATAACTTTTTTACCTTTTTCAATGGCATAGTCATACTCTTTTTCGGTATAACTAATTCCATTTTCATCCATTGAACCATATTTTCCTCCAATGAGAACTATATAATAATCTGATTCATCAATTTTTTCTTTAATATATTCAAATTGCTCTTTATGTAGAGCGGGAAATAGTTCCATCCCCACGGGCAAACAATTTCGTTTCAATAAAACATCAATTGCTTTCTCTCTTTCTTTTTTCAGATCTTCATACGTAGAACTTACAAACACTTGGTATATTTTTTTCATAAAGGCGTTTTTTATTGAAATTGATAATAAATGTCTAAGTGTTTCTGATAAAAAATTTCCATATTATAACTTTCTTTTATAACCTGCTTTGCATTTTTTCCCATTTCTTTTGCTATTGAAGGATTCGACATCAGATATTCAATTTTATTTTTCCATTCCTCAAGCGTTCCTGTTTCAATGAGAATTCCTGTTTTTCCTGTAATCACAACTTCCTCGGCAAAACCAAAAGGAGAAGCAATAACAGGTAATTCACAAGCCATTGCTTCTAAAATTGTTCGTCCTCCTGGTTCATATGTTGAAGGGAAACATGAAAAAAGGCATTTCCGCATGATGTATGGTAAAATATCATGAGGAAGATGTCCCCACCAAAAGATTTGATTTGACAATGTCAGTTTTTCTACAGCATTTATAATTTCAAGTTGCTCTTTCATTTGCATAACCTCTACATTATTGCCTCCAATAATCCATAAAGGGTTACAGTTCTGAATTTCTTTCGTAACTTCATAATAAGCATTTATAAGCGTTTTAAGCCCTTTGGATTCAATAATCCTTCCAATAAACAGAATTGGTTGTTTCTCTATAATCATAGTTCTTTGGCTAATAATGTCCCTTTATCATCATATAGATCTTTCAAAAACATATTGTCAACACCTCTTCCAACTACTTTTATCTTTTCAGAATTTATTTTATATAAATTTATAATGTCTTGTTTTTCCTGCTCTGAAATAGTAATAATTACATTAGCATTAGAATAAATTTTCTCTTCTGTTTCAATTTGTCCGGCAGACTCTGTGAAACCGGATATTTTCTTTCGCTTTCCATTTGATATTACTGTATGGACAAAAGGGATATTCATTTTGTCTGAAAAATACAAAGCTGCCCGTCCTGAATGCCAATATACAGAATGTATTAATGTCGGATTAAATTTTTGTTCTGATAAAGTGTTATTGATTAATATTTTTATTTCATCTTCTATTTTATTTAAATTGTTTTTATCCCAATGGCTTTCTGGACCAAGATGAATTCTATATATGGTAACAGAACCATATTGAACTATATCTTTCCCAATTGAAGCTTTTCTAGTAATAATGAGTGTTTCAATGTTTTTATAGATAAGCATATTTATTAATTCATTGATGTACATATGTGTTCCTCCTCCATCCCCAGAACCGGGATGAATTGTTGGATCCGCATGTAGTGTAATAAGTAATAATTTCATAATTTAATTGAGTAATTCTTGAATTTCTGCTTGTGTAAAAGACTTTAAATCATGCTTGGTAAGCCGTGCCAATTGCTTATTTATTATATCCCATATTTTTTCCATTTGATTTAATGGAAGCATTTCAATTGAAGAATATTTTTTTAATATTTCAGCGTGAATACTAGCTTCATCTGTTCTATCTTTTGGAACCACGACAAATGGTATGTTGTTAAATATTGCATCTACCATTACATTATAACCTCCACATCCAATTATTAAATCAAATCGGATATTTGCAAGTTCCTTCTTAGGGAGCATTTTACATATATGGAAATTAGAATAAAACGAATAGATATTGTTTATTGTTGTTTGCTGGAGATATTCCCCTAAAACAACATATATATTTATATTAGGAACTTTGTTGTCATTTAAGCATTTAAGAAGATTTTCCAATATTTCATCGCATTTATAACTTCCACCAAAATTTACTATAATATTTTTTGTTGATCCATTTTTTGTTTGGATGGTACTATTTATTGGATAATAAATGTACCCTAAATATTTTGTAGGAATAGTTAGCTTGTCATCAAAATATTTTTTATTTATATTTATAATTCGTTCATCACAAAAACAAACGACTTTACTGAAGTTATTATTTATATACTTTATACCATGAGATTTCTTGAAAAACAGTTTGGTTTGATCCACTGAAAATATTACACCTCTTAATGTTAAGATAATTTTTGTTTCAGGATATTTCTTTTTTACTTTTGGCAAAATTTCTTTCAACTCATTCCTTGTACCCCAAAAAAACATGTCAATTATAATATAATCAAATTGGGTATTGTAGAAAATTGCTTTTAATATATCCTTTCTTATTTTCTTAGATGTTTTATCTTTTATTTCTTTATTAAAATCACTCTGCAGTAAGACCTTGTTGTAAGAAGGAAGTTTTATATAAGAAATATCATCAATTAGGAAATTATTGACTTTACTATAACCAGACAGAAAATGAATTTCATTTTTTTTATTGTATTCATATAATAAATGAGCCAAATTAGCCATTTTTGACACATGTCCAACTCCAACGCCATCATGTGCATAAATCAACATCTTAGTATTATCCATAATAAATAGTTATCAGCTATTCGTTATAAGCCGAAAATTTTCTTCGTGGGTGTTTTGTCGTTAGTATTTTATTCTGTTTGCTGATATTTACATGGGTGTATATCTGTGTAATGGCAATTGAACTATGTCCTAACATGTTCTGGATATATTTTATATCAACATCTTCCTCCAACAGCAGAGTTGCAAAAGTATGTCTAAAGGTGTGAGGCGTTATATGTTTTGTTAATCCGGCCTTTTTGACATAAAATTTTATCATTAGCCTGACCGACTGAGTTGATAACTGAAGGCCCAAACGATTTATAAAAAAAGAAGATCCGGGTTTTAATGAGATCTTTGTGAAACCGATAATACATCCTGATTATCTTTAAAACCTCCAATTGGCATATTTGTATTATGCGCTCTTTGCTCCCTTTTCCAAACACCTTGATAACCCCATTTTTCATATTTATATCTTCAAGTTTCAAATTACAAACTTCAGACACCCTCATTCCCGTGGAAAACAATATTTCTACAATCGCAATACTACGAACTTGAGCTTTATAAGTATATTTATCTTTATTGGAGTTATTTTCAAGTTCGTTGTACATTACAAAAAGTATTTTTTTCACTTCTCCTAAAGACATTACAGATGGCAGTATTAGTGGTTCTTTGAGACGAACTTTTATTTTCCGAAAAGGATTTATATAATTATCATCTTCATACTCAAGGTAGTTAAGCATCGCCTTTAACGATGCAACTTTACGCTTAACTGTTTTCGGTTTAAAATGAGAAATCGTTTGCAGATATGTTTTCAATGTTTCTTTAGGCATACTTTTAATTTTTTGCTCTTCAATCCTCCCTTTTAAATAAGATTCAAACTGTTTTAAGTCAGCCATGTAAGCTTTCAGCGTTTTCGAACTCAGATTTTTTTTCAAACTGACAGTGAAAAAGAAAACCATTAATTGCTTCGTTAATGTTCATGTCATGTGAGCCTTTGTTTAGTTTTTTTGCATTCATTTGCTTTTTATTTTATTTTAGAAATCGAACTATTAAACAAAAATGTATGCAATAAAAATGAAAAAACAAGAGCAAAGACAAGGATTTAACGGGAATTATTCAATGTGCAAACACAGACTTCAGAAGAAAATTCAGAGGGTATGTGACTCAAAATTTTTCCTGTTTAGACTCAATAATATTTTGGGATAAATTTCTTAACGACCAGACCTTTAACACGGATCCACTCAACCCTGTCCCACTAAAAACGGGATGTTTTATAAAACCGAAAAGCTCGCGAATTATGATTTCGCAAGCTTTCGATTAATACTTTCTGTGGAACTGGAGGGATTCGAACCCTCGTCCAAACAAGGCAAAAGAATGCTTTCTACATGCTTAGCTTCGGCTTAATTGTCGGGGAGATGATGGTGCCTAGCAAACCGACATCAACCGTATTCTCTAAATTTTCGCACTCACATCGAGACCTGTAAGCGCTAGTTCCTCATTTATGATGTTTCCGATCCAATCGCCGAAGAACAGAGCTATCGGGGAAACAGCAAGCTGGTTAGTCCTAGACTAAGCAGCTAATGCGTAATTGTTATTTTCGCCAGTTATAGGCATGAAAGTTGGCTATTAACGGGACCTACTTACAACGCCCGACATGCTTACAAACCCAAACACTCGCTGTCAAAACCAAGTCAGCCCCATTCAAATTTGCGAGTACAAAGATACGAAAAAAAAACTCAATTACCGCAGAATTGTTACCGAACCGGAAATTTGTTTCATCCATTTATCCGTGCCATTCAAGTTAACTTTTGAAGGAAGTTCCAAAATGTAAAAATATATTCCGTCATCTAAATTATCACCATTCCAATTGTTATGATAATCGCTATTATCATAGACTTTTCTTCCCCAACGATTATATACCACCAAGTGCGACGACCGGAATAATATTCCAAATTGGTAAATTGAAACAGATCATTAACACCGTCTCCATTAGGTGTAAACACATTCGGAGCTGTTATTTCACAAGGAATAAATGAAAGCACAACCATTGAAGAATCAGAGCAAAAGCCGTTGGTAACAACGGCAATGTATATTCCACTGGTATCCGCTATGAATTGGTTGTGAATAGTATCTATTAAAACTATGTTTGAATAATCCCCGGAATAGTACCATGAAACATGATCAAAAGTACCGTTTAATGCAAGCACTTTTGTTTCATAATCGCAGAGGGTTTCATCATTTCCCAAAGACAAATGAGGCAATTGAAAAACATTAACTCGAACACTGTCATATACGACTCCGCAAACATTACTTCATACTAACACGATAAACCATGGTTTGATTTGCTATAAAATTTATGGGATTGGTTGAAAAACCGGCCCACGTGATATTTCCATCAAAAGTAAACACTCAATGTTAAAGGCGTTCCGCTACAAACAGTTGTGTCATTACTAATGCTATACATTAAACTCCCGATTACCACTTTAATTGAATCAACCGACAAGTTATTACACAAATCGGTTGCTGAAACGATGTAAGTTGTTGTATGCTCGGGCAAAACATCTTGTGAGGTTACATTACCTGCTCCATTGCTCCAAGAATAAGTATATGGAGAAACCCCCCTGCGTGGCAGAAACCGTCAAAAATCCCATTCCTCCATCACAAAGCAATTGGTCATCCGCAACATTCAAAACAATTGGAGAATTATCAATCACCGGTATTTTCAATTGTATCAATGGCATTACTGCACCCTATCCCAGGAACAATAATATAAATAGTATCTCCTACATCGATTATGTTATCTTGAATTGGAGCAATATGAATATATCCTGTATCGGCTCCGCAGTAATTACAAGTGAATCAACATCCGGGAAAAATAGTATAATCAACATCCCGAATAGCGCTTCCTCCCGTATAATAATGAATTATAACGTTATCATTATAAATTTGAGGCAATCTGAAAACAATATCGACATTACTACACCCTTCAACCACGCAATTTTGCCTTACATCGGATTCAAAATGCAATTCGGCATTCATGCCCGGGCTTGAAAACGAATTTGCTTCCAAAAACACTCCGGAATCTAAAAACATAATCGGATACATCACCTATTGCAATTTTTATATGATATGTTTGACAAGGGACAACAACAGCCATCGCCGTTAGGGGTGTTGTCATTCCACCGTATGCAACATATTGATTCCCAAGAAAATCATTATCAATAAAAAAAAGATTATAAGACCCACTATTCACATTGTTTATTGTAACCGGAAGATTTGTTCCTGGTATTATTGCAATATTCTTATTTAAATATGCAGGCCCCCCCTGAAGGGTTTGTACCACTGATGAAAAATCCAAAAACATCGTTATATTCAGATCCGACATATATTGGGTACTCTTCTGAACCAAAAACATACCTAAATTGAATCGTATCAGAAAGCGGGATAAAATCAAATTCAAGAACTGCCGCATCATGGATAGGTGAAGAAATCCCTGCAAGTTGAGGGTCCGAACCGCCCCCATTATTGGTAGAAGCAAACGAACCATCTGTACCGGGAAGCGTCCTGAAGCTAAACCTGTCGACATGATGATTCCGCTGGAAATTCCAAGATTTTGTAGGATTCGCACACCGGTAGTAAAATGTACCGAAAGAATTAGCGACACCGGAGTACTGAATATTCGAAATTGTAA
>CAUVYH020000005.1:0-630846 GCA_963556065.3 Bacteroidales bacterium | reverse complement strand
TTCTTTTTTTGGGTGTTGCCTTTCTCATGTTTTAGAAATGCTAGTTTTCTTTTTTAATTACGATTACTTTTTCTTTGGTCTCTTTGTACCATACTTTGACCTTCTTTGATTACGGCCATCAACTCCTGATGTGTCGAGTGCACCACGAATAATGTGGTATCTTACCCCAGGTAAATCTTTTACACGACCTCCACGAATCATTACGATGGAGTGTTCCTGCAAGTTGTGTCCTTCGCCAGGGATATAAGCATTAACCTCTTTGCCATTGGTTAAACGCACCCTTGCTACTTTTCTCATTGCTGAGTTAGGTTTTTTAGGTGTAGTTGTGTAAACTCTCACACAAACACCGCGTCGCTGAGGACAACCATCAAGTGCAGGCGACTTGCTCTTGTAGACTAACTTTTGTCTTCCTTTTCTTACTAATTGCTGAATTGTAGGCATTTTCCTCTTTATTTGTTTTCAGTTCAATATTTTATTTACCCAATTTTATTTGGGACTGCAAAGGTAATACTTATTTTCATATTATCAATGGCTTGCATAAAAATAATTTCATATTAATTCATTTCCAATATTATTTTTTCGGTATTTTCATTTTTTTTTAAACAAGATTCGGTTAATATTATTTCCCTATTTTCTACTATTTTTTTCAAATGATACAAACGCCCAAATAACAGAAACAACAGTATCTTTATAACTTTTAAGTACAACTACTTTTTTCCATTACTTGTTCCATGTCATTTTTTTGTATCTTTGCAATAATAAAAACTGTGGATGTAAAAAGCACCCTTTAACTCGTTGTAAACCATAAATTAAATATCAGGAGGATATTTAATGCTTTTGTCTGTAACGAATCTAATATTTTTTCATTCACACAAATAATCGAAGCAAACTTTTCTTAGATTCAAAAACTATAGAAACGACTAAAATGGCATTAAGCACCAATTTTCTGGAAGATTTAAATCCAATACAACAAGAAGCAGCAAAAGCTATCCACGGGCCATCATTAATTATTGCCGGAGCCGGTTCCGGAAAAACGAGAGTGCTCACCTACCGAATTGCATATATGATTCAGCAGGGGATTGATCCGTTTAATATTCTTTCTCTTACCTTCACCAATAAAGCTGCCACCGAAATGAAGGAACGCATTATCAATCTAATTGGCAGCCACGAAGCACGAAATGTCTGGATGGGAACTTTTCATTCCATTTTTGCCCGAATATTGCGTAGTGAGGCGGAACGACTTGGATATACTTCCAATTTTACCATTTTTGATACCGACGATGCAAAAAGTGTCCTGAAGGGAATCATCAAGGAACTGGACCTTGACTCGAAGGTGTACACGCCCGGGTATTTACTGGGTCGTATTTCGATGTCTAAAAACAATTTGATTTCCGACATTGAATACAATCAGAATGCAGAAATTCAAACGACCGATCAGGCAACTCAAAAACCCCGCACAGGTGAAGTTTTTTCTATTTACAATAAACGATTGCGAAAATCGAATGCCATGGATTTCGACGACCTGCTATTTAACACCAACATCCTGTTTCGCGATTTTCCGGAAATTCTCTATAAATACCAGCAAAAGTTCAAGTACATCTTGGTTGATGAGTATCAAGACACCAACCATGCCCAGTACCTGATTCTGAAAAAGCTTGCCGCTTCCAACGAGAATATTTGTGTTGTGGGTGATGATGCCCAGAGCATCTATGCATTTCGTGGAGCCAACATCCAAAATATTTTAAATTTCAAGAAAAACTATCCTGATTATAAACTCTTTAAATTAGAGCAGAATTACCGCTCCACCCAAAATATTGTTAACGCGGCTAACAGCCTGATAAAAAACAACCAGAAACAGATTGAAAAGAAAATCTGGACCTCAAATGATCCTGGAGAAAAAATCACGATTTTCCGTTCCGAAAGCGAAAATAGCGAGGGACTAAAGATTTCGCAATCGATATACGAACATAAAGAAGATCTCCAACTGGAGTATTCCGATTTTGCAATTTTGTATCGTACCAATGCCCAATCGAGAGCATTTGAAGAATCTTTACGAAAACTAAACATTCCGTATCGGATATTTGGAGGGCTTTCGTTTTACAAGCGTAAAGAGATCAAAGACTTAATCGCTTATTTTCGACTTTCAATCAATCACAATGATGAAGAGGCTCTTAAACGAATTATCAATTATCCGGCCCGAGGATTGGGGCAAACCACACTTGAACGGATTATCTCATTGAGCACAGACAAGAATGTCCCCATTTGGGAAATCGTATCCAACCCAAGAGAGCATCAACTGCAAGCTAACGCCCCTACGCTAGAACGGCTAATTGATTTTGCATCAAAAATCGCCAGTTTTGGAGCTCAATTATACACCTCAAACGCATATGAGTTGGCATTTTCGATTGCCCAATCGTCGGGAATAATAAAAGATTTGCAGGAAAAAAGTGCCGAAGAACCTGAACATTTGCAAAATGCCGAAGCTTTACTGAACGCAATTCAGGATTTTGTGGAATCGGAAAAAGAACCCAATATCGATGGGTCTGCAAATTCAGCAATAAAAACTTTAGACCAATTCTTAGGTGAGGTATCCCTGATGACAGACTTGGAGGATAGTGAAAAAAGCAAAGACAAGGAAACAGACACGAATAAAGTCTCTCTAATGACTATTCACAGTGCTAAAGGCTTAGAGTTTCCATTCGTTTACATCGTGGGACTCGAAGAGAACCTATTTCCGTCATTTATGTCGCTTAGTTCTCGAAGCGAACTGGAAGAGGAACGCCGTTTGTTCTACGTTGCTCTTACCCGAGCCAAGCAAAAAGCAATATTGAGTTATGCCGAGGGTCGAATGCGATGGGGACAATATCAGTTTTCGGAGCCCAGCCGATTTATCGAGGAGATTGATTCCGAATTTACCGACTTTCAGGATGGAAGAAATAAACGTCAACTTTCTATTGAAAGGCCTCAACCCGCAGTGCTTTCCAAACCTCATTTTGAAAAAAAGACGACGATTTCAGGACAATCCAAACCTGCTTCGATTTCTTCCAAACCCAATCTTGCCAACCTGAAAAAAATCACACATACTCTATCTCAATCTCCTACAAGTGTAAATTCCGAGTCCATAGCCGCAGGGCAAGAGGTTATGCACGAAAAATTCGGCAAAGGCAAAGTTGTTTCCATTGAAGGCATAGGAAGTAACAAAAAAGCAATTATCTTTTTTGATAATTTTGGTGAAAAAACATTACTTTTGCATTTTGCAAAGTTGATGATACTATAAAATAATAAAACAATTTCAGATCGACTTTAACTGCTAAAACCAACAGTGATAAATGCTGTAAATTCTGAACAAATTAAGTACTAAATAAAAATACAGATAATATATAAAGATGGAATACAATACCATAAGAGATTACCTTCCACTAAAAGAATACGGGCGAAATGTTAAAAAAATGGTCTCCTATATTCTCACTGTCGAAGATCGGGAAAAACGAACACAATTAGCCAAAACGACGATTCGTGTAATGTCGCAGCTAAACCCTGCAAGCAAAGACACGGAAGATTATTGGCACAAGCTATGGGATCACCTTTTTATCTTGTCTGATTTCAAACTAGACATCGATTCTCCATTTCCTATGCCCGAACGCTCAATGTTGTCAAGTAAACCCGAACCAATTTCGTATCCAAAAAATAGAATCCGGTTCAGGCACTATGGAAAAACTATTGAACGGATGATTGCAAAAGCTTGTAATATGGAAGACGGCAGCGAAAAACAAGCCTTTGTATCTGTAATCGGGAACCATCTCAAAAAATTATATATCACATGGAACAGAGATTCCGTTGACGATCAACTCATTATTGATCAACTGGCATTACTATCGAATGGAAAATTAAAAATGGATGAAAATTTCGAGCTCGCAAAAACTCATGAAATCATTCATCAAAACAATCAGGCTCCTGTAGATACATCTCTTACCCCATTGCGCAGTAACTCCAAAAACTATAAGAACAAAAAGAGCAATAACAATAATCAATCGAATAAATCCAAAAATTTTAAAAAGAAATTCTCTCAGAAATAAACATATTCCAATATGTCATATATCCTTGAAGCAAAAGATATTGTAAAAACTTATGCCGATCATACAGCGTTAGACCATGTAAATATAAATATTTGCGAAAACAGCATCTTCGGCTTATTGGGTCCAAACGGTGCAGGTAAAACCTCTTTTATCCGTATCATTAATCAGATAACCGCCCCCGATCAAGGGGTAGTTTTATTTAACGGGATCCCCTTAAACAAAAAACACATCTATCAAATCGGATACCTTCCCGAAGAACGCGGATTGTATAAAAAAATGCGAGTTGGAGAGCAATCTGTTTATTTGGCTCAGCTCAAAGGACTTAGCCGCGCTGAGGCAATAAAACGGTTAAAATATTGGTTTGAAAAATTCGAAATCACCAAATGGTGGAATAAACGTGTTGAGGAACTATCAAAAGGGATGCAGCAAAAAGTTCAATTTATCATTACGGTAATCCATGAACCGAAATTTTTAATTTTTGATGAGCCGTTTAGTGGATTCGACCCCATTAATGTAAACTTGCTTAAAGATGAAATTCTACAATTAAAAAAAGATGGTGCTACCATTATTTTTTCTACTCATAACATGGCTTCGGTTGAAGAAATCTGTGATGAAATTACACTTTTAGACAAATCAAAAGTTATTTTGGAGGGAGATGTACAGGAAATCAAAAACCGATATAAATCAAACTTGTACAATCTCGAAATTGCAACTCCTGAATTCGACTTCAAAACACTAATTCCGGAAAACTTTTCATTACTTGAGCTTGAAGAAGATCGGGGAATTTCCAAAATGAAAATCCGTTTACCGAAAGGGGTAAAAGCCAATGAACTTCTTCAACAATTTATAAACGAAACCGATATACAGGCTTTCAATGAAATATTGCCTACAATGAATGAGGTCTTTATTTCGAGTATTAATAATCAGAACAACTCAACCCTATATCAACAAGCACATGAGTAACATCAAATATATCATCAAGAGAGAATACACCACTAGAGTAAGAAAGCGCTCTTTTATCGTGATGACTATTCTGGGACCAATTCTGATGGCTGCCTTAATGATTGTTCCTGCAATTATTTCACACATGTCGGATGAACAAAAAACAATCGGAATTGTCGATGAATCTGGAATTTATAAAGGTGTGATGGAATCAAACTCGGATGTAAAATTTGTGGATTTGGAAACATCTATCGAAGAAGCCAAAGCAAACTTAAACAGCAATCACTTTGACGGATTGCTCTACATTCCGAAAAACGGCATTCCTAATCGGGCTTACCTTTATACGACCAAACAATTGGGGTTAGGCGTTAAATCTCACGTTCAGAATAACATGAAATATCATCTCGAACGATATTTCATAAAAGACCTTTACAACATTGATCTGGATTCCATTAAAGCCATAGAATCCAATAACAAAATTGTAATCGATCACCGGACAATCAATGAAGCGGGTGTTGAAGAAGAAAGTTCCACCGAAATAAATACAATTTTAGGGCTTGTTGCCGGGATTATCGTCTATTTCTTTGTTTTTATGTTTGGCTCTCAAGTAATGCGAGGCGTTATTGAAGAAAAATCGAATCGTATTGTGGAAGTAATTATTTCATCCATAAAACCGGTACACTTAATGTTTGGCAAAATTATCGGCATTGCATTCGTTGGCTTAACCCAGTTTTTGCTGTGGATTGTGCTCACCTTTGTAATTGTAACGGCTTTTCAGACCTCGCAACCTAATTTATTTGAGACCAAGAGCGGTTCCAAAGAAATCACCTCGACAACTTCTAAAAGCAATACCCCACTTAGAGAAACATCCCTGACAAAATCAGATCAATTATCGAATATAAAAAATCAAGACATGATGAATGAAGTTACCGATGCATTAAAAACGGTTAACTTTGGGGTTATGATTTCGATGTTTCTTTTTTATTTTATGGGAGGTTATCTTCTCTACGGGTCTTTGTTTGCAGCCATTGGCTCTGCTGTTGATAATGAAGCAGACACACAGCAGTTCATGTTGCCCATTACCATCCCACTAATTTTTGCACTGGTGATGGCTCAGTTTGTCACCAATAATCCCAGTGGGCCTGTTGCCTTTTGGCTGTCCATTATTCCATTTACGTCTCCTATTATTATGATGATACGAATTCCTTTTGGGGTTCCACTACCCGAAATTATTCTTTCTATGACTCTTCTGGTTTTTGGATTTGTATTCACGACTTGGTTAGCTGCGAAAATATACCGCACAGGAATTTTGATGTATGGTAAAAAAGTCAGCTATCGGGAACTTTGGAAATGGTTAAAATATAAAAGTTAGTAATCCCATGAAATTATCTGTTATCATACCTGCTTACAACGAAGAACGAACGATTCACTTGATTTTAAACAAGGTATTGAATGTTTCATTGGTAAACGAGGTCGAAAAAGAGATTATTATTGTAAATGATTGTTCCAAAGATAACACAAAAGACACAATAGAAGCATACGTTAACGCGCATCCGGAACATAATTTTGTATTATTCCATCAACCTGTCAATAAAGGCAAAGGAGCGGCAATACACAAAGGAATAGAACTTGCCACGGGCGATTTCATTCTCGTTCAGGATGCCGATTTGGAATACGATCCTAACGAATATAACATACTTATAAAACCTATTTTAGATGGATTTGCCGATGTAGTTTACGGATCCAGATTTATGGGAGGTAAGCCTCACCGGATTTTATTTTTCTGGCATAGTATTGGAAACAAAATGTTAACCGCTGCTTCTAATATGCTTACCAATCTCAACCTATCCGACATGGAAACATGCTACAAACTATTTCGTGCAGATATCATGAAGTCACTTTATCTTAAAGAGCGTCGATTTGGCTTTGAACCTGAAATAACGGCTAAAACATCACGAATAAAAGGTATTAGAATTTATGAGGTTGGAATTTCATATTACGGAAGGACTTATCTTGAAGGGAAAAAAATCAGTTGGAAAGACGGATTTAGAGCAATATGGTGCATCCTTAAATATAATATCTGGGATAGAAAGAACTTGAAATAGAATCCGGTTACAGTTACACAATATTCAAATGCATTACCCGAGTCGCCTTTATAATACTGAAAAGCATTTGCTGATTTCATTCGTATCATTAATCAAGTACTTTGTCAACTGCGTTCATTGATCACCGTTTCAAAATATTTCCACAGATTTTCATCGGGAACCGGAGCTTCAACTTTTATTTGAAGATGAGACACAGGGTGCTCAAAAGACAAACTTCGAGCATGCAGACAAATTGAACCATCGGGGTTGGTTCGTGGCGCTCCGTATTTTACATCTCCCTTAATAATGCACCCAATATTTGAAAGTTGCACTCTGATTTGGTGATGACGCCCCGTATGCAACTCCACTTCAAGCAAATGATATTTATCGGAAAAGGCTATATATTTATAGCTTAATTCTGCTCTTGTGGCTCCAAGATGGTTTTCATCCGTAACGTAAGATTTGTTTTGCTTTTCGTTTTTGTAAAGATAGTTTACCAAACGATCTTCTTTCTTTGCAGGAGCACTTAAAACAATAGCCCAATATCTCTTTTGAATGCGTCGCTCTTTAACAATTTCATTCATCCTGTTTAGCCCCTTCGAAGTCTTGGCAAACAAGACCACTCCGCTCACCGGACGATCGAGGCGATGAACAACGCCCACAAAAGCTTTTCCAGGCTTCTGATATTTATCGCTTAAATAATCAGATATTTCTTCCGACAAAGGCTTATCTCCGGTTTTATCACCTTGCACAATGTCTCCAGTTTTCTTATTTACTATAATAATATGGTTATCTTCGTATAAGATATCAAGAGGCTTATTCATCCGAGTTATTTTTTGCAAAGATATCACAAAATAGTATATTTATTAAAATCACCTGCTATTAATCTTTTGGGAGCAAATGATTCTTAACCCTTTCACAATTACAGTTCCCAAATACAGATTAGTATAAAAAAAAAAGACTCGAAATACGAGTCTTTTTTTATACTTAGAATGTTATTATTTTAAATATCCTTTTTGAAATGCTTCAGTCATACAATTAAGTACACCTTTTTTATCAATTGTACGTATAGCCTTTGCGGTTACTTTTAAATAAACAAAATCTTTTAATTCTGGAACCCAAAATTTCTTAAGATGTAAATTTGGTTTAAAGGTTCTTTTTGTTTTGATATGAGAGTGAGAAACACTGTTTCCTACTATTACTTTTTTTCCGGTTAACTGGCAAACTCGTGACATTTTGAGCGGTTTTTTATGATTATACTTCTTTTTCCTACTGAATTGGAGTGCAAATTTCAGGAAAATTATTGAATTAACCAAACATTGTTGAAAAAAATATTCAATTTCTTCAAATATTTTTTTCAACAAGTATTACGGGTCCCCCTCTATTTAAGAGTTCTATCGATTAAATAAATAATATATTTAGTTGAAAGCTATTTAAAATAAACATAATTCAAACTTATTCAACAACTATTTTTTTAGTAACCAATTGGTTATCCACAATTATTTTAACCAAATAGATACCATTAGCCGAAAATTGAGAGCGCTTTACGGAATAATCATAAGATCCTTGGTTAAAGACCCCATTTACAACAGTTGTAGTCTCCCTGCCTAGAACATCAAAAATAGCAATCTTCACATTTGAATTTTTATTGAGATTAAACCGAATAATAGTCGATTCTTTCATAGGATTCGGATAGATCGAAAGATCAATGGCCTTTTCCAAATTTTCATCAATACCATCAGTACCGCAAATACCGGTACAAATCCTGTCGAGGTAGATATTATTTCCACCCTCTCCAGTAAAGGTAAATTTAAAACGCAAATTAGACTTATCGGAAATTGCAGCTACAAGCACAGAATCTTCTTTCCAGAATTTTGTGCTGTCTGCTAAAAAAGAGGTGGTTTTGCAACTCGAAGTTGCCAATGCTTCACCGGTATAGGTCTTTTTTATATTCCATGTTTTGCCACAATCGGAGGACACGCTAAAAGTAAGTTTATCATAAATAGTGTCGGCAGTGCTTGTTCCATATAAAAGTTCGGCTATTGCATTAGATGCAACTTCTTTGGCCACATAAGCCCGGGCAAATTTCACTTTAATCAATCCCGTAATATGCGATAAGTTATAAGCAGGGGAAATTAGCTCATCATTGCTGCCGGACGCATTGTTTTCAAAATTTACCAGACGAACGGAATGAGTACCATTATATGATGCGGAATCGGTGATTTCGAAACTATTTCCATTTTGGTTAACAACACTCCAATTGTTTAATCCCGTTTCAAAATCCTCAAAGATGTCTCCGACAAGTAATGAATTCGATGGAAAAATATGAATCATGTTTTGCTTAATAATTGAATCGGAACCTTGAGCGTTGTGCACGATAAGTTTCACCGGATAATCTCCTGCCACAGCATAGGTTACCTGTGGATTTACATCTGAAGATGTTGCTGGATTGCCACCTGTAAATATCCATTCACGTGAAGTAACAGTCCCATTATATGAAATATCGGTAAATGCAATTGATGTTCCGGCGCAAACTGAAGTAGCGTTACTCATAAAATCTGCAATCGGAACACATGTAGGATTATAAGCTGCATTCCAAACTCCAGTAGCAACTAAATTTTCATACGACCATAATTGTCGCCGATCTGACATCATCGTAGCTTGAATTCTATCGTTTTGCCCATTGGTAAAAAGATTGGTACAATAACCAAACTGATAATCCATGTAATTTTCAACCATATCCGGCAAATCGTCCGTTTCGGAGCAAGTATTTCTGTCTCCCGGCACATAACAGCTTAGGGATGTGTTTTGAGAAGCTGCTTGAACCGGCGGAGTATCGGAAACTTCGTCTCCCGATAATGTAACAAGACCAAAAGGTCCCCCACTGGTTGCACATCCATCGGCTCCCATCATCGGTATGCCTGAAATCAGTTTCATATTTTGAAATGGGTGATAAAGATTAAAATAATGTCCCAATTCATGAGTAAACGTCCGGTTTAGTGCATTAATCGGCATGCCCATCAAAGTCGTTGCAGTTCCTATTGCTCCTATTCCATCATGGCGGATCAGTACTCCATCCACAAGCGTATCCCCATTAGTAAAAAGGGAAGTGAGCGGATTCGAAGGTGGAAATACCGACATCCCTCCTATTGCAGCGCCATCGGGTAATGATATACCTTCGGGATAAATAAAAGCAACGGAATAGACGTTTAAGTATTTCTTAGGATCCCATGCATAGTCGTGTAGCAAATTATAATATGCATAATTTGTCCGCTCATCGTACTTTCGATCTATTCCTTCGGTGCAGTTGCCATTCGGATCGATTTTTGCCAACCGAAATTCGAAATTACAATTCGCTCTAAGACTATTAAAACCGGCCCATGTATTTACACCCGAGACCGTATCTGTATTTAGTTTTTGAAAATCAATATTTAATCGGGCAATTGCGTCTTCAATTTGCTCTTTACTAATGTTTTCATCTCCATAGCCGTGAATAATATGAAACACTACCGGTATGATTTTCTTCCCATTTTGCGTCGTGTCCGTGTTTATACCTTTAGATATCTGATGGCTTTTCATCGCTTCTATTAAGTTCACCATCTCCTTTTCGTAGATTACATACCGATCAAAGACTTTAGGGTTTTCCAAAATCTTTTTAGATAACAGCACATGATCTGCTATGCTATAATTCGTGTACATCTGTTTTTCTTGCTGAGCAAATATGGGCATAATTCCACAGCACATCACTACTAATAATGTCAATTTTCTCATAACGTATATTTGATTATTTAATGTTTTCCCTGCCGCAAATATAGTAATTTATTTACAACAAAGGTGTTTTTTTAGTCCAATTCTTTTATTTTAGTTAAAATCAAATATTTTGCTTTATAGCATCAATTATGGCTCTCTTGAAAAAGTGAATACGAAAAAATTAATGACAGATGAACTCGGCAATCATTCAATTCGTTATAAAATTAACATCTCTTTGATTCGTTAGATTAACTTTTAAATCAAAAAGGCATTAACCAAAGCTTATTTTATGAAATAAAGTTCCGTTGTCGTACAACAAAAAAAGAGATTAATAAGAAAATTGTCCATGCTGAGATCGAATTGTAACCCCTTTGTCGCCACGAATACAATGTCCGATAATTTGGGCATCAACATCAAAAGATTTTGACAAAGCAATAATATCAGGAGCTACCTCTTCGGAAACATATATTTCCAATCGGTGTCCCATGTTAAATACTTTGTACATTTCCTGCCAATCCGTATTTGACTCTTTTTGAATTAGCTCAAAAAGCGGAGGTGTTGGAAAGAGATTGTCTTTAATTACATGAACATCATTATTAATAAAATGCAACACTTTAGTTTGTGCACCACCACTACAATGAACCATGCCATCAATATAAGAGGCGTATCTATCTAACAACAATTTTGCAATAGGGGCATAAGTGCGCGTAGGCGATAGCACTAACTTTCCAACCGTAAGACCATCTATCACGCTTTCATCCGTAAGCATTTTCGAACCTGAATAAACATATTTTTCATGAATAGATTCATCGAACGTTTCGGGATATTTTTGGGCTACTTCCTTGCAAAACACATCATGGCGGGCAGAAGTAAGTCCATTACTTCCCATTCCCCCATTGTATTCCGTTTCGTATTTTGCTTTGCCAAATGAAGCCAGACCTATAATTACATTCCCCTGTTTAATTGCATCATTGCTAATTACGTTTTTCCGTTTCATTCGGGCTATTACTGTAGAGTCAACAATAATGGTTTTCACCAGATCGCCCACATCAGCCGTTTCTCCTCCTGTAGTGAAGATATTCACTCCAAAGGAATGCATTCGTTCCACAAATTCTTCGGTGCCTTCAATAATCGCTTTAATAACCTCTCCTGGAATTCTATTTTTATTCCGCCCGATAGTCGATGACAACAAAATATTGTCAACGGCCCCCACGCAAATCAAATCGTCAATATTCATGACAATCGCATCCTGTGCTATTCCCTTCCATACAGATAAATCACCGGTTTCTTTCCAATAAGCATACGCCAGCGATGATTTGGTACCTGCACCATCTGCATGCATTACCACACAATGTTCAGAACTTTGACCTAAGTAATCGGGAATGATTTTACAGAAAGCTTTAGGATAAAGTCCTTTGTCAATATTTTTTATTGCATTATGAACGTCTTCTTTTGAAGCGGAGACTCCACGCTGATTGTATCTGGTTTGATCCATCCTTATTTTTGTTGCAAAGTTATAAAAAAAACATCCGCAATATTGCGGATGTTTTTAGAATTTATTTCGATGTTTTAAATGTAAGCGTTTTCTTATCTTTATCAATGGTGTATTCACCAAACTCTTCAGCCAATCTTTTATCACCAAAAGAGATTGCGGCTTTTTGTCCTTTAACAACAGTAACTTCAACGTTTTCGATAGTTTCCTCACCTATTTTCAGGTCTGTTAGATAAAGAACAGAATTATCGACAATGGATCCGTCTTCGTTAATTGCCTTGGCTTTTTCGGCAAAGTCGTTAATGGTTATTTTGTACTCTTTCAGGAAATTCATCGCTTCTTCCATTGATATTGTAATACGATTTGAGCCATTTTCGATAGCAAAAGTCATCTGTTTGTTATTAACGATACAAGTAGATTTTACCACTTCTCCTTCAATAACCACAGGAATTGTATTCATATTAGGAGCGGAAATAAACGTAACCGTACCTGTTTTATTAAGTGAATCATTTTTATTAGTAGATGGCACATAATCATCACGAAGTATTCTAAATTCAGTTCTACGGTTTAAGTTATGAGCTGCTTCCTGCTCTGATTTTGACGGCAGATCTTTAATGTATTCGGGAGTAAGTGTAATGCCTTTGTTAAAGATGAATTCTTTTCCTTCATAAACAGAACGTGTATCTTTAAGCAAAGTACGCGGAACTTTTTCGCCATAACCTTTAGCAACCAATCGACCCGGTTCGATTCCCAAGCTGATGAGATAATCGACGCAGGACTGAGCACGACGTTGGGATAATGTGTCATTCGTCATTGGAATAGGACGAACATCGGTGTGTGACCTCAACTCAATTACAAATGTTGGATTGTCAACCATGATTTTATGCAATCCTTTAAGTGAATCCTGATATTGCGGTTTTAAATCCCATTTTGCCAAATCATACAAAATATCGGGAAGCACAATCGGTTCTTTGGGAATTGGATTAAGTATAAAATTATGTTTTAAATCTTTATTTTCTTTTAACCCTACAGTTGTTTCTTTACCTTTTGTATTATCATTTTTGTAGTATCCGAGCTTTTCAACATTCATTGTATAAGTGGCATCAAGCATGATTTTAGTCTTATCAAACATATAATACCCCTTTTTATCAGTGTAAGTGGTATATGAAGTATTATTTGATCCACTGATTACAACCATAACACTATCAATAGGCTGTAGAGAGACACTGTCTTTAATTATACCGGAAAGAGAAAAGACAAGTGGGCGAAGTTTAAATGTCCAGATATCGAATCCCCCATCTGCTTTTCCTTCTTTACGATTTGAAGCAAAATACCCTTTTTCCACGTACGGAGCACCAGACAACGGATCATTATAGACCGTTTCGTCGAATAATATCGTAATATCATCCGCTTCGGAGTTGATAGGTACCTGTAAGTTAACCGGATCACTCCAAGCCCCTTCTTTTAATGACGTTTGAAAAAGATCAAATCCCCCAACACCGGGTAGTCCTTTTGTTGAATAATACAAGTTGCTATCATTACGTAGTGAGGGGAACATATCTGCAGCCCAAGTATTCACTTTTGGACCTAAATTCACTGGAGCATCAAATGGCTTTGATTTTTTAGAGCGCTTTGCAACCCAAATATCATATCCACCCTCACCTCCAGGTATATTCGACGAAAAATACATGGTAAGTTCATCCGAAGAAATTGCCGGATGCACAAAATCAAACGTGTCTGGACCTAACTTAATTTCTTCCGCTTCACCCCAACCTTTTCCTTTCTTCTGAGAAGAATATATCTTACAAGTAACAACTTTCTTTTTTTCCACACCGCAACGAGTAAAGTAGATTGTGGAACCTTTGCCATTCGCAACAGCTTCACCTTCGTTTGCTTTAGTATTTACAAAGGGTTCTCCTTCTTCCGATTCAATAGAAATAGGCTCTGTCCACTCACCTGGCCATTCCGTATTTTTGCTTTTCGGTTTCTCCGACATATAAATGTCCGAAAAAGATTGTCCGGTCCACACATCAGTTCCTTTTCCATTACTACCCTCGCGGGAAGAGGAAATGAATAGCTGATTTTTTTTGTTTGGATTTCCCCATGCCGGAGCCCAATCATTATCACGGGTATTCAATTTCTTAAAGTTTGCCACTTCATGGCGCGTAGGAGTCTTCACCCATGCTGCACCAAGTTCGCAAGACTTAATTTTCATATCAATATGTGGATCGTCAGGAACTCTTTCTTTATATTTCTTGTAATAACTTTCTGCAGCTGCAAAGTCTTTATAAAGAATCCTTTTAATATCCCCGAGATGAAGAAATATAATCGGATCATCCTTTTGATAATTAATCTTTTCGAGTTTTAAATAATTTTGCTCGGCTTTTTTAAGATTACCTGTCAATCTATAACATTCAGACAAACGAAATAAAACAAAATTTTTTAAAATTTTATTTGTTTTAATTTTCGAATATGCTTTTTTGTATAAGTCAGCAGCAATACTATACTGAAATGTTGAGAAGGCTTTATCGGCCTCTTGAGTGTAATTCTTTTTTTGAGCCATACTCAAATTACTGATAAACAGCAATGTAAGTAATAATACTCCGAATGTAAAAATTCGTTTCATGTTTGTTTAAGTTAGTTTATCCCAAATACGATGCTAAAATAATGATTTTTTTTTATGTTTGTACATTTTGCCAAAATAATTTTCTTTTTTTCAACGAGAATTTATATCTGTTTGTTTCAGCTGGAATCAAAGAATTTATTTTTTAAATATAAAAAAGGCCTCAAACATTTGAGGCCTTTTTTATATTTAAAAGAAACTATTATTGTACTTTTTCTTTTTTGCTCTTGAAAATATTAATCATGTCATAAGCCACAGGAGTTGCATTAAATACAGAAGAATATGTACCAACCAAAACTCCAATAAGCATTGCAAATACAAAACCCTGAATTACTTCACCTCCAAATAGGAAAATTGCCAACAATACTGCTAACGTAGTTCCTGAGGTGTTTAAAGTTCGGCCTAAAGTGCTATTCATTGCATCGTTCATGTTGTCTTTCAAATCACGTTTCGGGTGAAGACCGACATACTCACGAATACGATCGAATATAATTACGGTATCATTAATGGAATATCCGATAATCGTTAATATTGCCGCAATAAAAGTTTGATCTATCTCCAATGTAAACGGTAAAACACCATAAAAGAATGAATACAAAGAGAGCGTAATAAAGGCATCGTGCGCAAGCGAAATCAAACCACCCAAACCATATTGCCATTTTCTAAAACGAACAGCAATATATATGAAAATCGCGATCAACGAGAAGAATACAGCCCAAATTGCATTAATTACAATATCTTTTGCAACAGTAGGGCCTACTTTTTGAGAACTTAACAGCCCAACTTCCTGATTCTTTACACTAAAATCATCAATCGTAATTTTCTTTGTAAAAAACGGTTTTAAGCCATTGAAAAGTTTTGCTTCAACAATAGAATCTACTTCCACGTTATCCTCTTTGATTCTATACTTAGTAGTTATTTTTACCTGATTTGAAGGGCCAAAAGTCTTTACTTCCGGTGATTCTCCAAATTCTTTATTTAATGATTCACGAACAGCATCAGTCTTTACGTCCTGATCAAAACGAACCACATAACTGCGTCCGCCTGCAAAATCAACACCATAACTTAATCCTCTGGTAGATAGTGAAATAATCCCTGCAAGAATGACCACGCCAGAAACACAATATAGAATTTTTCTAAGTCCGATAAAGTTAATATGTGTATTTTGCAAGAAGTTCCGAGTATATTTATTGTCAAAAGATATATGTTTATCTTTTGACAACATCCATTCGAAAATAATTCTGGAAATAAAAATAGCGGTAAATAAGGAACTGATGATACCAATAATAAGTGTGGTAGCAAAACCCTGAACAGGGCCTGAACCAAATATAAACAACACAACCGCCGTAATTAATGTGGTAACATTACCATCGATAATTGCAGAATATGCATGTTTATATCCTTCTGTAATTGCCAGACGAATACCTTTACCTGAGCGTAATTCTTCACGAATACGTTCGTAGATAATTACGTTAGCATCCACTGCCATCCCTAAGGTTAATACAATACCGGCAATACCGGGCATCGTCAGTACGGCTCCTAACGAAGCCAGCACTCCGAATATGAAGAATATATTGGCAATAAGGGCAAGGTTGGCAACCATACCGCTTCTGTTATAATACAACCACATGTATAAAAGAACTAAAAGGAATGCAAATAGGAATGAAAGCAACCCTGAATTGATAGCTTCAATTCCAAGGGTCGGCCCAACAATTTCTTCTTGCACAATACGAGCAGGAGCAGGTAATTTACCGGCTTTAAGAATATTAGCCAAATCCTTTGCTTCTTCTAATGTAAACCTACCGGTAATAGAAGAACGTCCGTTCGGAATCTCATTTTGAACTGTTGGTGCAGAATAAACGTAGCCATCAAGGACGATTGCAATACATTTTCCAATATTTTCGCCGGTAATTTTTTTCCAAGTTTTAGCACCAACGGCGTTCATCGTCATTGAGATTTCATTTCCACCTTTATCGCTATAATCCTGACGAGCATCCGAAATTGCATCCCCGGTCAAAACAGCACCTTTTTCGCCAACGCCTTTAAGCGCAATAAGCTGAATAATGCCTGATTTTTCATCTATTGCCTTATGTTCCCATGCAAGACGTAAATCACGAGGTAACGTGGCTTTCACCATCTCGAACATGTGGTTTATTTTAGCTGTGTCTTTCACTGAAGCATACCCTACTACAGCACCTTTGTTCAACTGTCCTGTCTGTTGATCAACACTTAGCTGAAGAATTGAAAACAGAGGATTTTCTTTTTCACGTTGTGCCTGAGAAAGTGCTTTTGTATTGGTGTCTTTTTTAGCCGTTGCTGCAACAGCAGTAGTATCTTTCTTTTGAGTATCTGCGGTAGCTAAAGAATCGGTAACTTTAGTGGAATCGGTGAGTAAATCGCCATTAATGAACGACGCAATTTTCTTGTTTGCCTGTTCTAATGCAGGAAATATTTCAGACAGTTCATAAGTTTTCCAGAATTCCAAATTGGCCGTTCCTTGAAGTAATTTACGAACACGTTCCGGTTCTTTAATACCCGGTAATTCAACAAGAATACGTCCCGACTGGCTTAATTTCTGAATGTTCGGTTGAGCCACACCAAATCGGTCGATACGAGTACGAAGAATTTGAAAGGTACGATCTACCGCAGCATCTGTTTCTTCTTTTAAAACCTTTAAAACTTCTTCATTTGTTGAATTTGTCTTTACACGTTCCGGCAGATTAAAGGCAAAAAACGAAGCTAAACGACCGTTTGGAGCCACGTCTTTAAATGCCTGTCCAAACAAGGTAATAAAATCGGTTTGGGTACTTTTCTGACGTTCCAACGCTTTGTTAAAAGCCTGTTGGAACATAGGATCGGCTGCATTTTTACCAGCTAGTGAAGTAAGAATGTCGGAAAGAGATATTTCTAAGGTAACATTCATCCCCCCTTTAAGGTCTAACCCTAAGTTTATTTCACGGCTTTTGCAATCGCGATAGGTGTATTTTCTAACCAACACATTATAAATCACTTCATTAGACATTGAGTCTAAAAAGTAATTTTCGCGAATTTTCGACAATGAATCTAAATAAAAAGTTTCTTTTAAAGCATTTCCGTTTGCAAGTTTTTTAGCCTCGGCTTTAACTTGTTCGTTAATAGCGAATGATTTGGCGTTTTTTTCAACTTGTCGAGTACACAAAGTAAACGACAATGAATAGGCGCATACCAGGGCAAACGCAATACCGAAGAATTTGATAGTTCCCTTATTCTGCATGTTTTTAACCTTTGATTTTATTGTTATAATGATTTGTTTTAACTGTATTCTTTTTCAATTAGCCTGCAAATTTATAAATAACTATCCGAAAATACCAATTTTTTGACAAAAAAAGAAAATTATATTTTTAGAATTGAATTGCATTCAATATATTTTTATCACTTTCGAAGTTCAAATTTAGAACCTAAATAGACTTTTCTTACATATTCGTCATCAGCCAATTCCTGAGCTGTTCCTTTCCGGAGTACACTCCCCTCGAACAACAAATAAGCCCTGTCGGTGATTGTAAGAGTTTCATGAACATTATGATCGGTAATTAAGATTCCAATGTTTTTAGTTTTTAACTTCATGATAATGGACTGAATATCTTCCACTGCAATCGGATCGACTCCGGCAAAAGGTTCGTCGAGAAGAATAAATTTCGGATTTACGGCCAAACAGCGTGCAATTTCAGTTCTACGACGCTCGCCCCCTGAAAGTTGTATTCCCTTGCTTTTTCTTATTTTCTGAAGGCTGAATTCATCGAGAAGTGCTTCTAATTTTTCATGTTGCTCACTTTTACTGAGCTTCGTGAATTGAAGTACTGCTGTAATGTTGTCTTCCACACTTAATTGGCGAAAAATTGATGCCTCCTGCGCCAGATAGCCGATTCCCATTTGCGAGCGCTTGTACATCGGAAGTTGTGTAATTTCCTCATTATCAAGCATCACTCGTCCTGAAAGTGGATTTATCAGCCCTACAATCATATAAAATGAAGTCGTCTTTCCTGCCCCATTCGGCCCTAGTAGCCCGACAATCTCGCCTTGTTCAACGCTTACCGAAACATCACTTACAACGACTCTTTTTTTATATTGTTTTACTAAATTCTCTGTAAATAATATTGACATAAATTTGTATGTTATTCGTTTAAAGCTTCCCAAAATTCAACAGCTCTGCGGGTGTGCGGAATTACAATCGTTCCTCCCACCACATTGGCTACCGCAAAAATTTCAAACAACTCTTCGGTAGTCATCCCCAATTGAAAACACTTTTGCAAGTGATATTTAATACAATCATCGCATCGTAGCACCAGCGAAGAGACTAACCCCAGCATTTCTTTCGTTTTTGAGGAAAGCGCTCCATCTGTATAGGTATTTGAGTCCAAATTATAAATGCGTTTAATAACCAGATTGTCTCCGTCAAGGATTTTCCTGTTCATTTTTTCGCGATATTCATTATATTCTTCCACTAATTTTGCCATATTCGTCAAATTTAAAAGATTCCTTCACGCAGAATGTCATGTAAATGAACAACGCCAATATAATCATTATTACGCATCACAAGTAAGCTTGTAATGTTATTGTCGCGCATAATCTGAAGTGCATTTACCGCTTTTTCGGTTTCTTCAATCAATTTTGGATTTGGGCTCATAATATCCTTTGCCGTAATCTCACTCACCGATTCTACATTTTGCAACATTCTGCGAAGATCCCCATCGGTTACAATTCCTAAAACATGGTTGGATTCATCGACCACAGCAGTTACGCCCAAACGCTTTGAACTGATTTCGATAATCAGTTTACGAAGGGAATCGTCGGAAAACACCTTGGGTACTTCATTGTTTTTGCATAGATCCCCTACCGTAAGATAAAGCATTTTCCCCAGAGAACCTCCCGGATGATATTTTGCAAAATCGGATGCCGTGAAACCTCGCATTTCGAGGAGTGCAACCGCAAGAGCATCACCAATTACAAGTTGCGCAGTGGTACTTGATGTAGGTGCCAGATTATTCGGACAAGCCTCTCCCACCACCGTCGCATTTAAAATTAAATCGGCCTGCTGAGCCAAAAACGAAGCGGTGTTTCCCACAATGGCGACCAAAGGATTTCCCATCATTTTTATCAGCGGAGCCAACACTTTGATTTCCGGTGTGTTTCCGCTTTTCGAGATACAAACGACCACATCATCGGGTTGCACGTTTCCCAAATCTCCATGAATAGCATCAGCTGCATGCATAAATACGGAAGGTGTTCCTGTAGAATTAAGCGTAGCTACAATTTTAGTTGCAATATTGGCACTTTTTCCTATTCCTGTGATAATTACCCTCCCCTTAGAAGACAGGATCATCTCTACACAATCTACAAATTGATGATCTAAAAAATCGACCAGAGAAAGTATTGCTTCCGACTCGTGCTTAATGGTTTTACGCGCAATTTCTAAAATTGAATCCGATCTGTTCATCCGTTATTATTTTTGACAAAGATATTAATTTTGAGGTTACATCGAAGGTATATTTTTACGTTAATGCGAATCGATGTTATTAAGCATCAGAAAGAGATGATTGAGATGCGGTGTAATTTCACCGATATACTCATTCACTGCTCTTACACTGCCCGGAAGTGCAAAAACCAGTGTATTGCCCATTACTCCGGCTACACTTCGGCTTATGAGAGCCTGAGGCTTTTGAATTCCGAATTTCATCCGAATGGCATCCATAATTCCGGGAATTTCTCTATCGAAAAGAGGCATCAATACATCCGGTGTAATGTCTTTACTGCTGATTCCCGTTCCTCCCGTGGTAAATACCAAATCATAACCTTCCTGAACATAAGTTTCCACAGTCGCCTTTAAAAGCTGTTCACTATCAGGAATCAATGAGCTATCGATCAAAAACGGTTTATTTTGGGAAGAATAATATTCGGATATGGATTTTGTGAGAGCCGGACCGCTTAGATCTTCATAAATTCCGCTACTTGCTCTGTCGCTAAGGGTAATAATTGCAATTTTATATTGTTTCGGAGAATAGGTCAATTTATTCCCGGATTTAAGGGTTCCCCCCTTGATTACTCTGCAAAAGATTCCTTCTTGGGGCATGACACAAGTGCCTACTTTTTGAAAAATCTCGCATCCGTCTCCATGACATTTCTTTCCGATTTGGGTGACTTCCAATTCAATATCATGATTTGAAAAGCGGTCGAGGGGATGACAATGAAAAAGCAACATTCCTTCGGTTGTAATATTTTCACCGAATTCGCCACACTTAATTTCACGGCCCAATTTGTCCTGAAAACCATGAATGCTTTCGGATGCCAGCATACTTACCTGTCGATGCCACACCCCTGCATGAGCGTCGCGCTTCACTCCTAAATAGTCTAACTCAATTGCCGAAACAGGAGTTTTTATAGTTCCTTTAAGCTCACTAATATTGACAGATGTAACGGTTATTTCTCTTTTTTCGTTCATGGTTAAATTTCTTTTTTAGTTTTTTCGATTAGCGCAATCTGTTCTATTACCATCTGTTTATCAACGGCTTTGCACATGTCGTAAATAGTAAGCAAGGCCACGCTTGTTCCGGTAAGAGCTTCCATTTCTATCCCGGTTTGTCCCGTACACTTGCAAGTGGTGTTTACTTCCACTCCTGCATCGGTCAACGTGCATTTAACATCAATTTTTGTAATGGGCAGCGGATGACAAAGCGGTATTAGGTCGGATGTTCGTTTTGCAGCCTGAATACCGGCAACTTCAGCAACAGTAAGCACATCTCCTTTTTTTATTTCATTCTCTGCAATTAAAGCGATGGTTGCTTTACTCAGTTTAATCATTCCCCAAGCATGGGCAAACCGTTGTGATACCGGCTTATCTCCGACATCCACCATATTTGCTTTTCCACTTTTATCAATATGCGATAATTCGGACATAGCTATCCTCCTATATTATTAAATTCGTTATGCAAGTTTATGCTTCCACACTCGGGCTTGTTTTGGAAGGCTAATCGAAAAGCTTCATCAATCCCAATTTCCCGAGTGCTATATTCCAAGTCGTTGAACAAGCATGGCTTTATGTATCCGTTGGCCGTGAGCCTGAGCCGGTTACAAGTGCTGCAATGTCCACCTTCGCCACCTTCAACCGTCGAAAAAAAGCCACCATGCAAATCCATCTCGTGAATAAAGCGAACTTGAAGTTTCTCTTTTTCGCAAAACTCAGCTACGGCAACAGCATCAGGTTCGTTAGAACTATCCTTGATTACACAGTTTATTTTTATCGGAAAAAGTTCCGACTCCCGAGCGGCTCTAATTCCTTTAAATACTTCATCGATATTTCCTCCGCGGGTTATCGTCCTGAACGTTTCCGGATTAAGCGTGTCTAAACTGATGTTCACGCGCTGGAGCCCTGCTTCTTTAAGCATTGGCGCAAATTGGGACAGCAGAATTCCATTGGTCGTCATACTTACGTCCTTTATCTCTTTAATGGATGATATCATCCGGACGAGTTCAACCACATTGCGGCGCACCAAAGGTTCCCCTCCGGTGATTCTCACTTTATCAATACCCCAACGAACTCCAACTTTAACAATTTCCGCAATTTCTTCGAGCGAAAGAATATCCGTATGTTTCATCAGCTTCACCCCTTCTGCGGGAATGCAATAAACGCACCTTAGGTTGCAGCGGTCGGTAACCGAAATCCTCAGGTAATTGATGTTTCTATGAAATTCGTCTAACATTGACTCTTTCTCCTTTGTTTATTTGAAAAACCCCAATCGGAATTTCCATCACGGCATTTGCTTCAACAAAAGCATTGATATGAGCCGAGCCGTGATAATCTACTTGAGACACCTGCATGTCATCATCCAACAACACGGGAATCCATGCTTTCCGGGTTGCATTTTTCCGACTGTAATTATCTTTTAACGTTGCGGGTGTGAAAATCAGGTTAAAGTTTTCTCCCTGAAGCCTATGAATTAACGGACTTACCAATAACTCAAATTGGATAAATGAAGAGACCGGATTTCCAGGCAATCCGAAGCATAATGCATCCTCTTTTTGCGTGAACAGAGTCGGTTTTCCAGGCTGTACCGCGATGGAATGGAACTTCGTCTTAAACCCGAAGTTAGCAAGTACTTCCGGCACCAAATCGAAATCACCCATTGATACACCACCCGACAAGAGTGTAATCCGATTTTCGCAAGTAGCTTTCGCTATCAGCTGCCGAACCGATTCTTTGTCATCCAAAGCTATGCCGTAGTATTTGGGCTGGGCTCCATGCTTTAAGGCTTGTGCAAACAATTGATATCCATTGCTGTTTCTAATTTTCCCTTCGGATAATGTCTTATTCGGTTCTATCAATTCGTTTCCTGTAGAGATAATCCCAACTGTTGTTTTACAATAAACCTCCACTTCCATTTTTCCTACAGCGGCAAACACGGCAATATGTTGCGGTTGGAGCAAGGTTCCTTTAGAAACCAACAAGGTATCCGGTTGAATGTCTTCACCGATAAAGCAGATGTTTTTAGCATTGGAAAGTTCTTTGCAAATTACCGTATTAATTGCAACCTCTTCAATGTCCTCAATTTTCACCACTCCATCCGCGCCCAAGGGCAACATCGCTCCCGTCATTATTTTTGCGCATTCACCCACTCCTAATGTCTTTTTCGGAACATACCCCGCCGCAATAACTTCAACGACATGCATCGCTTGATTGCGATCGGCAAAACGACATGCATAACCATCCATTGCCGATTTATTGAAAGGTGGCATCGGGATATCGCTTTTAATATCATCGGCCAATACCCGATTCAGAGCATCGAAAATAAGGACTTTTTCCGTTTTGTTGTGTCTATCGGCAGAACCAATAACCATTGCATAAGCTTCTTCAAATGTTATCATCACTTTAATGTATGTATGCTTCGCAAATTCCATCCACCATTTGATAAGCCATATCGATTTCGGGAGTTTTTACGGTAAGCGATTGATATATTTTTTCGAGATATTTCTGCCGATACAGCATCACGTAGGAGATTGCAAAGTTTAAATCATAGACCCAACTAAGATTCGCCAATTTAAAATCATTGAGCGACTGCATCAATGTGAAATCCACGGTTTTTGCACCCAACAACTCATTCACCACTAACGGGTTATATGTTAAATCATCGGGCAATCCGAGCGATACGGATACATCGTAGTTCCCCTTTTGAAAGTGTGAAGACAGCATTTCGAGAATATCCAATTTATCGGCATCACGAACAACCCGGCAAATGAATGTTGCTTCGGACGAAATGGTTGGAGATATTATTTTTTTGTTATGATTTTCGATTGCATGAAGAAGTATTTCCTGCTGTTCCGTGTCAATTCCGTCAAAAAGCCTTTGTTCCCGGATTATTGTCACTCCCATCATTGCATGGTCTTCTGAACTGCGGTCGTTGAATGTTTTATATTTTAAAAATTGTTCGTATCGTCCAATATCGTGATATAGAGCTGCAATTTCAACAAGTTGTTGCTGAGATTGGGAAGGAACCACGAAGTCGGCAATTTGCCGGGCAACCAGCGCTACATTTTTACTGTGCTGATATTTAAGTTCCATTTCCTGAGAAAGCGTTAAATGCTCAACATACCGATGATATTGCATTATGATTTTTTCAAATAACAAATTTTCCATGCCTCGATACTTTTTTTGCAAAAATACAAAAATGCGTTGAGCAAAAAGAATTATCAAGCAAAAAACTAATGGCGAAAAGATTCTCAGCAAAATAATTAATTTAAAAATGGTAAAAAATCAAAATAAAATTTCACAAAATAAAAAAATTGCTTATTATTGCTGATTATTTTCATTATTAAACTACAATTGTATGAGAAAAATTACTTTATTCGCATTACTAACATTATTTTTCACCACTGGGTTACTCGCTCAGCAGCAAGTTTGGGATACTACATTTGCAGCCGAATTGCAAAGCAACAAAGAGTACAGCAAAAATTTTGCGGTGATGAATTACAATCCCAAAATATTAAAGGCATGTATTATAGATGCTATTAATTTGGCACGTAAAAATAACAAGACGATGCGAGGAGATGCTCTTACTTCAAATGAAGTCTTGGAATCGGCAGCTCAAAATCAAGCCGACTATATGGCAATGGACGAGGTGAAAACAACCGAGGGCATGCCCCGAATGAAGACCACCGCCATGCGTGTTAAATCATTTGGAGGGACTCAATTTGTTGAAGAAGTGGTAAATAAAGTGAAAGCATCGAAAAGTGCAGATTACACCTACCTAGATGTAGCGGTGGATTTTCTTTTGCCGATATTAAACCATCCGAAGAACAGCGTTATTTTGCTCAACCGCAAATGGGCGCTTACAGGAATTGGGTTCGCTTTTGATGCAAATAATAAAAACATTTATATATCTGCGGTTTTGGGTAATGCCAAATCGCTTAATCCGACCGCTTCGCGCCGCGAAGAATTAAGCGTACCTTTTACAACAAAAAAATACGGACTAAAAGGCTATGATGCCAAGAAATGTAAAAAATGTGACCAGGCAAAAAACCTTGAAGAGTTACAAAAAGGATTGGTTGTAAAAGACGGGTATATTTATTTTGAATATAAAGATTATAAACAGCTTAAACGTCTTATCGGCAAAAGCAAAGACGGTTTGGCTATAGATATCGTCTATAAGGATCAATTCAAATGCGGTGACGAGAATATTCAGGATAACAACTTAGTAAACCGCGGATGGTTGACCAAACCCCTTTTTATCAAAAAGATACTCAAATACAACGAGATTGAAGATAAAAAATCGAAAAAATTATATGTGGAACTGGCAAAATTCCCTCCTGAAATAACCGGCGAGTATGAACTCAATTTGGTGGTGATTAAAGAGAAGAGCGTTTGCCGTTCGATACAAAAAGTATATATCGAAAGAAATCCGAACAGCTACGTAGAGAAGCTTACGTTTCAACCCGACACCAGCACTATTAAATGTCCTGTTTATGTTCCTGTTGCCGAAAACGGGCAACTTACATTTAATGTTCCCTTTGCTCAAAACAAATCGACCTATAACCAAGAAGATATCGAGCCCTTCTTTAAAGCCCTTAATGAGCCTCAGTTTGTCATCAATCAAATGAGCATTACCGCATATACTTCGATGGAAGGTAGCGACAAGGATAACACGGAACTGCAAAAAAAACGTGCCGAAAGCATTATGAATGCGATCAAAAGACGTCAAAAAGCAAATATCAGCAATAAAATAAGTACTTCCGACAGTTGGGAAATGTTTAAACGCGATGTGGAAAACACGAAATTTGCGGATTATGCAAAACTCACTCCCGATGAGGTAAAAATGAGCTTAAAAGGCAAATTACTCAAAGACATGGAACCTATTTTAGCTAAACACCGCTTTGCTTCAATTGTAATGGATATTACATACGATATTTCCGGCTCTTACGAACAACCGTTTGTAATTAATAAATTCAACAAACTGATTGAGAAGGGTGATTTTGTAAATGCTTTTGCCGTTCAAAAACATATTGTAAAAGCCGTTCAGGAAGGACGCTTCAATTCAAAAGTAGCAATAGAAATGAAAATTCCGGGCAAAGATAAACGCTATGTACCGTTCTGGACCAATTATTACTATATTCAAAATTACTTCAGAGACATTAACGATGATATGTGTGCAGGTGTAACTCCACTTTTAGCTCTGGATCCGACTAACGAATCGGCTTTCTACAACAAAACCGTTTGCGATGTGATGAATACGGAGATCAATAACGAAACCATCATGAGAGATTTGCAGGCAAATGTGGATAAAGCTTATGCCTCAAAGACTATTGACAAAAAATATATCGACAAGTTAAATCTGGAACTTCAGTTTAAAATTTTGGAATTTGCCGACACTTCGGTATCTCAGGCAATGGTAGCTGCTGCTGAACAGACCTACGAAAAAATTAAACAAATTGCATTGGGACTGGAAAAAGTAACCTGGCAAAATGCTTATAAGTTGGCTGATATCTTTATTCAATATGGTGATTTGTCTTATGCTATTAAATTAATGGATCCTTATGTTGATAGTCCAAATGTTACCGACGACTTTTTGTTTACGTATTTTTCATTGTTAAGCCATCGCGAAGATTTTTATCTCACCCCTTCGTTTACCGCTATGGCAAAACGTTGTCTGGCTATAGACAAAACAAGGTTTTGTAAGTTGATGAAACAATTCTCCTTCCAGGTAATGGAAAACGGAGAGGTAAAGAAAATTTTCTGCAAAGAATGTAAATAATTCTTCTGTTTTTTCAAAAAAGCCGGTGATTGAATCACCGGCTTTTTTATTTTAAAAGGGTTTAAATCATACAATTACAAGTTCCGATTAACGGGTTTCTGTATTATATTATCGTGTAAACCAGGTTCATCCTGTTTAAAAAAAGACTACCCAGCTTTTTAAAAGCCCGATCTAAAGGAATCAGAAGGATTAACAGGATTCCTTTTGTATTGACTTCCATCGAATAAAGAGAAAAAAAAAGACCGGCAGAAATACAAGCCTTGTGGTTATTTATTGTAACGTTCATCTTGTCTTAAAAATGGCTGTATAGCCTTTTACAAATTCAGTAAAAAGGAAAAATTCAGACCGCTACTTCTACCTACCCTTAATGGAGTCAAATTTTCATATTATTTTTTAAATGAATTACTTTGACTGCAGTAGCTTTAAAGCTGACATGGATCTGGCTTCCAATTGCAAGTCCGAGTTTCTTTGCAGACGGTAACGACACCACACAATGCAAATCGATCCCAATATTAATCGTTACTCCTGCTTTTTCGGGTTGTAGATGGATGTTGGTAACGGTTCCGTAAAAATGGTTGATTGCGCTGGAATCTAGCGGGGCCGATGACAAAATGATGTCATTTTCGGAAAGGTAAACATACCCATCTCCGTGAATTTTTTCGGTTATTAAAAAATCGATTGAGGTGTTGGAAATTAGCGCATGCGTAACTTCATCGGAGAAAAACGAAACTTTAAAGATATTTTTATACCCTATAAACCGGGCTACAAAAGGGTGCTTCGGGTTGCAAAGCACCTCTTCGGTTGCTCCCCACTGAATAAGTTCACCCTGATGAATTACCGCAATATTGTTACTTAGGGCGAGCACCTCTTCGTAATGGTGCGTAATGTGAATGATGGTCGTTCCTTGTGCATTTATTTTTTTAAGGAGCTTTATCAGTTCATCCTTTGCCGACTCATCGATAGAAGCCAGCGGCTCGTCTAAAATAAGCAATTGCGGGTTACAGGCCAACGCCCGCGCAATAGCAACACGTTGCTGCTCGCCCCCCGACAAGGTCCCCGGATAACGCAACAGAAGATGTTCTATGTTCAGTGCCATTGCCAGCTCATGAATTATCTTCTTACGATCAACAGAAGATTTCATGCGCTCTTTTAATCCGAATTCAATATTTTTAAATGCCGTAAGATGTGGAAAAAGTGCACAATCCTGAAATACAACAGGAAAAGATCGTTTTCGAATACTCAGATGAGTAATGTCTGTACCCTTCAAAAACAACTGCCCCGACTGAGGTATTATAATGCCGGCAAGCAATTCTATAATCACTGTTTTTCCGGCACCGGAAGGGCCGATAATTGCAAAATAATCGCCCTCTTTAATGAAAAAGCTGATGTTTTTCAGTGCAAACCGATCGACAGAATAAGATATATTTTTAACTTCGATCATGATTCCGTTTATTTAAAAGGCGAATAGCAACAAAAAGCAGCAAGCAAATCGTAATAAAAACCACGGCAACAGGCTGTGCATACTTGAGTCCGAATGCGCTAAAACGCTCAAAAATAAGTACTGGGGTTGTCATCGGATGATAAGCAACAATAATTACAGCACCAAACTCACTCATTCCCCGTGCAAACATCATCACAAAACCGCTTAGCAAACTACGCCAAGCCATGGGCAGCGCTATGGAAAAAAAAGTACGTTTGGGCGATGCTCCAAGCGTATAAGCTGCTTTTTCGAGCCGTTCCGGCACATTTTCGAACCCGATACGGGCTGCATTGTAAAGGTATGGAACGCTAACGAAAGCCATAGCTATTGATATTCCAAGCGTGGTACTTACGAAATCGATTCCTATTGCAGATAGTGGCTTTCCGATGATTCCATTTTTGCTCAACACCCCCAACAATGCAATACCGGCAGCAGAATGCGGAATTACAATCGGTAAATCAAGCACTCCATTAATTAACGACTTCCATCGACTCCGGCTTCGTGATACAAGATATGCCAAAGGAATTGCAAAAAAACCGAGTGCCAGAGTTGCTCCCATCGAAGCAATAATCGTGATATAAATGCTTTGTGTTACTTCGCTGTCGCTGAGTGTCGATTGCAATTGAGGAATGCTGCTCTGAAAAAACATCCCCAAAAGCGGAGCAATAATAAAAAGCAGCATCACACCTCCGGCAAAAGTAAATACCAATGTAAAGCCGTCTTTTTTCTTGATCATCGTAATCGGAAATGTTTGGTTTTAATGCAAAAGTACTAAAAATGAATAACGGACAATTTATTTTCGCTGAATAATCGGGGCAATGTTCATAAACGCATCCCAATAACGGGCTTTATCCATATCCGACCAGTGAATGATATAATAGCGGTATTGCAATGTCTGCACCTGATTCAACAGAATAAAGCCAAATAAAAGCACTGCCATGACCGTTTTATATTTCCAACGCTGTGCTTTTTGGATAAGGAAAGCTAACAACAATGCAAAAAACGGTAAGTACTCTACCATCACACGCGATGAGAAGCTCCCCCCATAATACCAGTTCCACCAACTCGACAACACATAAACAACCAACACTAAAAAAGTAAGCATTCCCAAAGAGAAAAAGCGGTTTTTTCTCAGTGCAATAAGTCCTCCCAGAGAAAGCATACAAATTGGCGTGTATAAAAACAGCCCTTTTTTATAACTGAATAAAAAATCGAAGAAATGAAATTTCGTAAAATCAAAGGTCTCGTTGCCATAGGAATAAATCCATAGCTGTCCGGTTTGCCAATAATAAATAAATGACTGAATTAAAATGGGAAAGATTACTGCTCCCAAAATACACCATAAAATTTTCGATTGCAAAAGCAGTTTCTTTACCTGTTCTCTAAAAACAGAAGGATTGAGCGAAAGCCAGGGAACCGCGAAAAGAATTAACCCGTTTACAGGACGTATTATCAACACAAATCCAAAAACAGCAGCAGCATATATCACCGATTTTGTCCTTGAGGTGGCAAAAAAATCAACCACGAAAAAAATAAATGCCGAAACCATGGCAAACGAGTAAACATGAGACATTCCAGGCTCCCCAATGGTATAATAAAACAGATGTGTTCCAAAAATCACGGAGAAGAGGGTTATAAAAATCACCATCTCTTTTACATTTAAAATCCGAAGTGTTTTTCGGATAAAAAAGAGACCGAGCATTGCATAAAAAAAGGCTGCAATGGTAAGAAAAATCATATAGATTTGTGAATAACCATCCTTGGGTAAACCAACTGCACTTGCAATGCCATGCGCCATTATAAAAAACGGGGAGAGCAGTACTGCTTCTCCTGCAAAATATTTATCTACAACTTTTCCATTGACCGTTTGCCGATAATCATACACCAAGTTTTTATCATAAGCATTGTTAACTTCTACTTGATCAAAATAATTAAAGTTCAAATCATGATATATGAAAGTTGCCGGCAAGTATGCATAATAACCACGCGCATCTGCTTGCAAAACCCGTTGCCACTGACCTTCGCCCCAATTTACTTTAGCCGTATATCCTAAGAGAAGAATCCCTATGGCTGCAAAATAATAATTGTAAAATATATTTTTCATCATATTCACAAATATACATCTTTTAATTTATTGAACCGCTCAAAAATAAAAATTTGCATGAATCACAAAAAGAGTTATTTTTGCATTACTTGAGATTAATAAAAAACGAATAAAGATGAACTCATTTTTTAACACCCATTTACTCCCGAAATTATCACAATATTCCTCAAATCAATTTTTTTTAATTGCAGGTCCATGTGTGGTCGAAAATAGTGAGATGCCTATGGCTATTGCTAAAGAGCTGAAATCTGTTTGTGAAAAATTAGAAATTCCTTTTATTTTTAAAGCGTCATACCGTAAAGCCAACCGATCGAGCTTGCGCTCTTTTACCGGTATCGGCGACACACAAGCGTTGGAATTAATTGCAGAAGTAGGCCGTACCTTAAACGTTCCGACCATCACCGACATACACACTCCGGAAGAAGCCACTATGGCTGCAATGTATGTGGATGCGCTTCAAATTCCGGCATTTCTAAGCCGTCAAACCGACTTGCTGGAAGCAGCGGCAGCTACTAATTTGTATGTAAACATCAAAAAAGGTCAGTTTTTATCGCCCGAATCGATGAAATTTGCCGTGGATAAAATACGGGCAAAAGGAAACGAAAAGGTAATGATAACCGAACGGGGTACTACTTTCGGATATCAGGATATTATCGTCGATTATCGAGGCGTGGCAGCTATGCAAGCCAACCTATGCCCTGTTGTCTTAGATGTAACACATTCGCTACAGCAACCCAATCAATCGGCAGGAGTAACCGGCGGTCGTCCCGATTTAATTCCGATTATTGCTTCAGCGGGAATTGCATCTGGTTTCGACGGTTTGTTTATCGAGACCCATCCCAATCCGCAAAAAGCACTTTCCGACGGTGCCAACATGCTTAGACTTGATTTAATGAACCCATTGCTACTTAAACTCACTAAAATTCGCAATGCAATTATTGAATACTGAAAACAACTGCAGAATCATCACTTTGTAACACACAAAACAAACGCTACATGCAAAAAAGACACTTCATTTTCGAGCTCATTACTATCTTAATGATTCTGAGTAGTGGTGTTTGCAGGAGTCAACAAATTTTTTCAAAAACTTACGGACATTTTGATTTCAACTACGGAAAAGATATCATAAGTTGTGGCACAGGCTATTTTGTGCTTGGAAACAGCGGATTAAATAATGACAATAGCGTTCCGATGCTGATTCATATCGACAGTGCAGGACATATCTTAAAAACCGGATTCGGCTCCGGTGAAGGAATAATGTCTGCAAGCAAATTTGCATTAAACGGGGATAAATTATTCGTTTGCGGAAACGTTCAAAACACAAGTACCAATGATTACGATTGTTTTTTAAGCATTTTCGACACTTCGTTGGTTTTAGAAAAAACAATCACTTACGGCGGAAGTTCTTGGGACTTTTCCCAATGCATTATCATTAAAGACACCCTTATTTATGTTGGTGGAAACAGCTATTCTACCCCAAATGGATTTTCGTGGGGCACCATTACCAAATTAAGCCTCAACGGGGACAGTTTGAATACAACCTACTTCGGCAACGATGGTGAAGCTTCAATAAATAACCTGATTGTAAGAGGCGACACCGAGTTGTTACTTACCGGAAATTATCAGGCTCCGGATTCTCTGTATAGTGCCGCCTTTATTGCTTCTACAACACTTAACGGAGTCATTAACTGGAGCAAAAATCTCTCCTCCGAACTCGGAAAAAGTGTCGGCAACAGTATTTCCGAAGGCATTGGAGGAAATGTTGCAATTTGTGGTACTACCGAAAAATACGATTCGATTTCCATGAAAGACGGCTTTTCTTATATACTCGATAACAACAATAACTATTTCCGACACGAGATATATAATACAAACTGCCCCTACGACGATGAGTTTAAATCCATCACTTCCACCGCCGAAGGAGATTTTTTTATTGGGGGGACAACTCAAAGTTTTGGTGCCGGGGGATCCGATATATATTTGTTTAAAGTTAACTCCGGGGGATGGTGGCTATGGTCCAGTACGTATGGGAATGTTTACGACGAAGATGCAGCACAAATTATTTATCAACCCTCCGACTCCGGATTTATCCTCTGCGGTTCAAGCAGATATTTTGGGGATTTTAATGATAACATATTGGTTATAAAGACTACAAAAAATCTAACATTCGACCAAAATCCAACACATGAATTATCGGTTTCGCATTACACTGAAGATGCCTTTTTTTCAGCTTTTCCAAATCCTGCAAAAGACAAAATCACATTTGAAGGAAAACAAACGGAGAACATTAAATATGTTGAGATCTTAGACATCAGCGGACGCACCTTAAAAATTGTTCCTAAAGAAAATATGGTTGCAAACAGCCTCGATTTGTCACTTTTTGTCCCACAGATACTATTTATTAAAGTAGTGACGAAAAAAGGGACACAAACGCTGAAAATCGTAAAACAATAACCGCCAAATTGAGCTCAGATAGTCTCCGTCAATCTCAAATATACTTTACATATCCTGATTACACACCAGTCTGAATACTAAAGACGGAATTGAAATTTAAAACGATATTATTTTTCGTTCAGTAAATTTCGCGCAGTTGCAATAGCGGCATCGGAAATTTGCTCTCCACTAATCATTTGTGCAATTTCATTCACTCTCTCGTTGTGCGAAAGCAACTTAATATTTGAAAGTGTACTGTTTTCATGTGTTTCCTTGTAAACAAAAAAGTGGTTGTCGGCTTTTGCTGCAATTTGCGGAAGGTGGCTTATAACTATAATTTGTAAGTTCTTAGACATTTTTGCAAGAATATTGCCCACTTTAGCGGCAACATCTCCCGAAACGCCCGTGTCAATTTCATCAAAAATAGCTATTGGAATAAGTTTTCGAGTATGTATAAGCGATTTAATGGCAAGCATAAGCCGGGAAATTTCCCCCCCCGATGCCACTTTATCTATTGACTTTGGCATTTGTCCACGATTTGCAGAAAACAGAAACAGAATTTCATCTACTCCATTAGGCGAGTAGCTCGGTTTACGAGAAATTTTGATAGCGATTTCAGCATCTTTCATCCCCAATTGCGACAACACCGATTTTATTTCGGAAGCCATCGGCTCACACTGTAGCTGACGCGATGCGGTAAGTTTTTCCGCCGATAATGTAAGTTGTCGCTCAATTTGTGTTAACACCTCCATTAATTCGGATATTTCGGAACCGAGTGATTCAATAGCATTCAACTTTTCATCGAACTCGTCACGGATTGCAATAAGTTCATCTGCCGTTGTAATACGATGTTTTAAGAACAACTTATTGAGCAGATCCAAGCGTTGCGAAACCTGCTCAAGTTGCGAAGCATCTACCGATACTTTATCGGCATCGGATAGCAACTCTCCCGCTAAATCCTTGATTTCTATATAGCTGCTCTCTACTCGCGATAATAGCTCTTCCGACTGAGGATAATAATTACGGATTGCGACAAGTGAACTTTTTACCTCTACAAGTTGATTTAATATTGAAAAGTCATCTTCGAGGAGCAGTGTATTAATCTTATATAATGCACTTTTAATCAACTCAGCATGAGTAAGCATATTAAATTCTTCTTCTAGGGTTACTTCTTCTCCCGGTTGTGGATTTACCTCAGCAATTTCGTTAAACAAAAATGTAAAATAGTCCTTATCTGCAATTGCCTTTTGCTCCTCTGCCTTGAGCTTTTCAAGATTTTTTTTAGCCACAAGGTAGCGCCGGTAGCATTCGGAATATTCCTCTACAATCCGGCTATTCCCGGCAAATTGATCAACTAAACTCAACTGGAATAAACTTTCATTAAGAAGCAAACTGTGATGTTGCGAATGAATATCAACAAGTCGTTCGGCAAAAGCCTTCAGTGCATTCAAAGTAACCGGGGTATCATTAATAAATGCCCGCGATTTCCCTTGTGGAGTAATCTCTCGACGAATAATGAGAGTTGGGTCATAATCCAGATCATATTCTTCGAACAAGGGTTGAACCGTCAATTCGGAAATAATGAAAAAGCCTTCAATGATACACTTTTGCGAAGCATCATAAAGCGCACTGCCATCGGCCCGTTGTCCAAACAGTAACGATATCGCCCCCACTAAAATAGATTTTCCGGCACCCGTTTCGCCGGTAATAACATTAAACCCCGCATGGAAATCAATTTCCAATTTTCGGATTAACGCATAATTTTCAATAGTAAGACGGGTTATCATAATTCGGCTATTTACTCGTCATAATCACCTGATATTTCGAAGCATTAGCAGGGTCTAATTCGCGCATAATATTGGTAACTTTCGATTTATCTTGAGGTGTTGCCTTTGAGTAAATATTGATGATTTCGTCTGCTTTTGCCTGCACTATAAGAGACATGAAGAATAAACCCGGCTTTTCGCGATTCAATTGTTGCAGTAACTCAAGGCTTTCGGTAATCGCTTGTCTGCCGTTCTCTACATTGTCGCTCATTACATCAAGTCCTAACCTGTGATATTTATACCAAAATTCACGCATTTTAGAATAGGCTCCATTCTGAATATTTTCCACTAGCCAAAAACGATTCCGTTGACTTTCGAAAGCTTTCCATCCCTTTTCGGATCGGTTCTGGCAAGTGTTGACAATCGCATTTGCTTTAGTTAAATATTCACCTCCGCCTTTCATGGAATATGAATCCGCATCAAGAGCCAGAAAAATATTAAGGTAATACCCCACAATCGAGGTAAGGCTGCTTACAAAAGTATTCTCAACATAATCGAGCGGCTCATTTTCGGTATAGGTAAACTGAATTTCTTTGTCGATATAGTTAAACAACACGGTATTATACGATGATTTATACACCGGACGACGAAGCTGTACATTCAACGTACCCGTCAAATCAGCAGAAGCCCCAGGATCGTCGAGGGTAAATAAGATACTGCACTCTATCCGCTCTTCGTTTTTATACTGATAATTGGTCCACTTGCGATTGTTGATAAATTCGTACAATGCTTTTTGCAGACTCTCATATTTATGCTTGTCCGATGACTGAATTTTGGAAGTATTTATAGATACTTGACATAAAAATTCTTGCGAAAAAACCATCTGGGTCGTTAGCGCAAAAATAAAAAACAGAATTCCAATACGTTTGACCATAACAATTATTTTAGATGATTTTCAATGGAATCCACAATATCGGCAGCAACAAGCATTTTTGACTTGAGCGGAAATGATATTGCAGATTTCGACTTATCAATAATAGTAATTTTGTTGGTATTTACCCCGAACCCAGCACCTTCATCCTTCAGCGAATTAAGAACAATAAGATCAAGGTGTTTGCGATGAAGCTTATCGAGGGCATGTTCCATTTCGTGATCGGTTTCCAAAGCAAAACCCATCAGCAACTGATTCTTCGGTTTATGTTCTCCCAAATCTTTCAGTATATCTTTAGTTTTAGTCAGCTCAAGGATAAATGCCTGGTCATTTTTCTTGATCTTCGATTCGGACACCTTCAATGGGGCATAATCGGCAACAGCAGCAGCCATAACAACGATATCCATATCGGGTTGCAGTCGTAAACAGGCCTGATGCATATCGGCTGCAGAAAACACATCCACCCGACGAATACCCGATTGAACTTGTTGCTGAACCGGCCCGCAAACCATTGTAACCTCTGCTCCTCTACGAGCAAGTTCCTGAGCAATCGCTATGCCCATTTTTCCGGAAGAATGATTGCTAATAAAACGCACCGGATCAATTGCCTCTACCGTAGGTCCAGCCGTTACCAATGCCTTTTTCCCTTTTAGGAAAACGGATCTTTGAAGAAATTCGTTCACGATGTTAAAAATTGCTTCCGGCTCTTCCATCCTTCCTTCACCTGATGTTCCGCATGCCAATTCACCGGTACCCGATTGAATAAAATGAACACCTTGTTGCGAGAGCACATCCAGATTATGTTGTACCGACGGATGGTGAAGCATTTTGGTATTCATTGCCGGAGCAACAAACACCGGTTTATCAAAAGCTAGAAAAGTTGTAGAAAGCGCGTCATCTGCAATTCCTGATGCAAACTTACCAATGACATTAGCAGTAGCAGGAGCAACAACCAAAACATCGGCAAAGTCGCTGATAGCTATATGTTCGGTACTGTATTCCTCGGGAGAAGCAAAAACATCGGCATAGAGTTTATTTTTAGATAGTGTTTCGATAGAAAGCGGGGTCACGAATTGGAGTGCATTTGATGTTGCAACAACCTTAACTTCGTATCCTGACTTTACAAATAAACGAATGAGAGATAGCGACTTATATGCTGCTACCCCTCCACAAATGCCTATAAGGATGTTTCCTCTTCCGGCCATAATTCAACAATTAAAATTTACCGATTTCTTTATTCGGATTTTTGTAATACACTTTGCCTTTTGAGAACTCGTTAATGGCTATAAGTGTTGATTTTGGAAGATTTTCGTATCCACGGGTAATTTCTATCTGTTCGCGATTTTCGAAAATTTCTTCCAAATTGTCGTTAATACCGGCAAATTCTTTGATTTTTTCGTGCAACTCGTCACGTAATTCTGTCGATATCTGGTCGGCTCTTTTGGAAAGCACAACGATCGATTCATAAATATTACCGGTTTGAGCATCTAAATCATTCAGGTTGCGAGTAACGGCGGTAGTGTCGATTTTTGATTTTTTTATATCCATTGTTCCAATTAAAAATTAATGCTGATAGGTTAACAATTTGTTATTCGATAATTTTATATAATTCTCTATTTCTTTACGAATAGCTGATTGCGGGTAAGTAGATAGAAACTGGTTTGCCAAATCCACGCACAAACGATATCGCTCTTCTTTTTTCTGATCAATACTATTCTGAGCGTAAAGATACATATTTTTCACCATATATTCCATCACCATTTCGCGATATTTTGTATCGGGATATTCTTTAAGAACATTTGCAAATGAAATATGAGCCGCCTGATAGCTTTCAATATAAAAATAGGTAAGCGCAATATCAATCTCTTTTTTGGCCAATTTCTGACGTAATTCGTCCATCAGTTGATTGCACTGCTCAACCTTCTTGCTTTGCGGAAATTTGTTCACAAATGCTTGTAACTCCTCTATCGCGATTGAAGTACTGCTTTGTTCCAAACTGGCTTCCGGCGAATCGAGGTAAGCACAATACGCACTTAAAAAATAGGCCTCTTCTACTTCAGGTGCATTTGGAAATAGCTTCACAAAATTTTTAAAATGGTATGCAGCCATAATATAATCCCCATTTTTATAATAGCAGTTTGGGTACATATAATACAACTTTTGTGATTTTTCGGTACCTCGATACAATGGAATTATTTCATCTAAAAACTGTAAACAAGTAATGAAATCCTCCTTTTGATAGAGTTCCATTGCGGTATTGTACTTGGTCTCTTTGTCGGCTTTTTTAAGTATCTTTTGATATTTATTACAGCCTACAAATGAAGCAGCAAATAAGAAGATAATAATGATTAGTTTTTTCTGTTGCATCGTGCAAAATTACAATTTTTTTTAATCCGTTTATTGATTTTCATAACGAGATTCGATGGATTAAAGTATAATCTTTCAAATTTTTATTTCAAATTCATCAAGCTTTCTCATAAAATAGCACAAACCTCTTTACAAAACAGACCGATCATAAAAATTGAAAGAACTTATTAAGGTAGTTTTATTGTATTACATATCATACACTACAATTATATGTATTAATCATGCTTAAGCAAACTTCGAATAAAAGTTAAAAGAACGGACCTAACCAATTGCTTGTTTAATAAAATAGGTTAATTTTGCAAAAAAGAGGATTTTGTATGGCTCAAAATAAGAAAAAATCGTCCTCGAAATCATCAAAAAACCGATGGTTAAAAAAGGGGATACGCATAAGCGGGTATATTCTTTTATCGTTGTTTATCCTATCTATTGCGGTCACTATTTTATATCGATGGGTTAATCCGCCCATTACTCCGCTTATGGTAATTAGAAAGATGAGTGAAGGCAGCAAAATCGATAAGAAATGGATGCCGCTGGACAGCATTTCTCCGTATATGGTTACCGCTGCTGTTGGAGGAGAAGATGCTAACTTTATGAATCACAGTGGTTTTGATTTCGATGCCATTGAAAATGCAATGGAAAAAAACATGTCCGGAAAATCGGTTCGCGGAGGCAGTACCATCTCTCAGCAAGTAGCAAAGAACGTCTTTCTATGGCCTGAGCGATCATGGGTACGAAAAGGGCTTGAAGCTTATTTTACCCTGCTGATTGAAACCTGCTGGTCCAAAAAACGGATTATGGAAGTTTACCTGAATGTTATTGAAATGGGTGATGGCACATATGGTGCCGAAGCCGCTGCCCAATTCTATTTTCATAAAAGTGCATCTAAACTCTCTAAAAATGAAGCCTCATTAATTACTGCCTGTTACCCAAATCCAAGAATCTATTTCCCAAACAGACCCTCCCCTTTTGTGATTCACAAGCAAGCAATTATTCTCCGTAATATGAACCGAATTAAACGAGTCAAGTTTGAGTAAATCCAAGCAGATTAAGTTTCCTCAAATGCAAATTACGAAGAATCCAATGGTTGTTTTACATTTCATAAAATGATCGAACCCCATTGTCATTTAATTTCCAACAACTTGGTATAGAATCTTTTTTTTAAGATAATTTCAAACTTTAAAAAATCAATGAAAAAGTTTTTTATTTTTGCATTTGATTAATTCGTTTATAAAAATTAAGAATTCTATTAAAAAACAGCTTTAAACATATTATTTATAAAAAAACAATGTTTTCCAACGATCCATTTATCGATATTCACACCCATCAAAATACCACTCATCCCGATACTATTGCATTAATCAGCTCCGACTATCATACGGCTCCCGAACAGGGTAAGTATTATAGTTTCGGCATTCATCCATGGCATATCGAACAGCATCCGCTCAACGAGTCGTTAGCGTTACTCATGCAGGCTGCATCGTTGCCACAGACATTAGCTGTGGGCGAATCAGGTCTCGATCGGGTTATTGGAACTTCTTTTGAATTACAAGAAAAGTATTTTAGAGCTCAAATTACAGTTTCGGAGTATTATAAAAAACCGATGATTATTCATTGTGTAAAAGCATATTCCGACATCCAGGAAATTCGTAAAACGGGTAAATTCAAAATGCCATGGGTGATTCACGGATTTAATGCAAACAAACAAACCGCCGACCAAATGATAAAAATGGGATTTTATCTTTCGTTCGGAAAAGCGTTGCTTAATGACGAATCTAAGGCGGCTCAGGTATTCCCGCTTATTCCTATGAAAAGTATCTTTCTGGAAACGGATGAAGAAGATATTGATATTCGGGATATTTATACCACGGCAGCCTGTCTCCGTAAAATTTCAATAGAACAACTCCGACAAAAAATTGCCGAAAACGCAAGAGTTCTTTTTAAATAATGAGTTGGGATCAACGTACACAACTACTTATCGGAGAACTGGGGACATCTAAGCTTCAGAATGCTCATGTATTAGTTGCAGGCTTGGGAGGTGTTGGAGCTTATGCGGCTGAAATGCTTTGCAGAGCCGGTATCGGTGAACTTACGATTATAGATGCCGATACTGTTTCTTCTACAAATCTCAATCGTCAGCTTATTGCTCTAACAAGTACCATTGGGCAGGCAAAATCCGAACTTATGGAACAGCGACTACGGGACATCAACCCTCAAATAAAACTTCATACGATTCAGGAGTACTTAAAGGATGATAAAATCGATCATATTTTCAACAACTCTTTTTTCGACTATGTTGTAGATGCCATAGATACCATTTCCCCTAAGGTGTATTTTATTTATACCGCTTTGCAACACCACCAGCGGTTGGTAAGTGCCATGGGTGCCGGAGGAAAATTAGATCCTTCCAAAATAGCCGTTGAGGCAATTGAAAACACCACTCAATGCAAACTGGCGTTTATGATTCGCAAAAGGCTTCATAAACTGGGGGTAAGAAGCGGATTTAAGGCGGTATATTCATTGGAAGTAGTACCAAAACATTCCATAAAGCTAAACGAAGTACAAGAACAAAACAAGTTAACCACTGTAGGAACTATTTCGTATATGCCCGCTATGTTTGGATGCTATGCCGCATCGGTGGTGATTCGCGATTTATTAACCGACTCTACTAAGGGTTTGCCTGAAAAATAAGAGCAGCCACCGATTTTTTAATTGATTCGGTTAATGTGTTTGTGCTGCACAAACAAACCAAATGTTTAAATATAAGAGTTGCTTTTACTCCACTGCTTTCAGGGTGATAATCCATAATAAGTATCTGAATGGCTTTTGTACTGCAGTTAATCCATGCAGCTCCTTTATAAAGCATTTGATCGATTCTTACGTTCACAAAATAAAGTCCTTCAACAGGGATAAGTTTATGCTCATCAACGACTGTATTCCAGCCTTCATAGCCAATGGACGAAAAAAGAGTTTCCCCCTCTTTGAGCTCAACCGAAATTTGGTACTCATAATCCAGATATGCATTTGCTTTCATCATATCGCCTTCAGCCAAAGCATTTCTGATTTTTGAAGAGCTTACCGATTCATTTTGAATATCTTGTTCCGGGATTTCTTCTACTTCAAAACCGAATTGCTTTCCCAACATCGAAAGATGGGCTAAATTTCCTTCGCGGTTGTGCCCGAAATAATGGTTATACCCCACTATGATTTTTTGCGCATGAATAGCATCTACGATAATGGTCTTTACAAATTCATAAGAGCTCATTTTAGAGAATTCAAGGCTAAACGGAATAAAAATTACCGCATCTATTCCTATAGATTCAAGCAATGCAATTTTCTCTTCACGTAAAGTGAGCATCGCAATTTTCTCTTCGGGGTAAAGCACTGCACGAGGATGTGGATCAAAAGTGATAAGCACGGATTCCCCTCCGATCGCATTTGCCGATTTACATACACGCTGAAGAATTAACTTGTGAGCTAAATGCACCCCGTCGTACATGCCCACAGTAACAACGGCCTTATTAAATATCTGATTTTTGGGTACCCCTTCAAAAATATTCACAATAATTTCATTTAGAGCGATTAATATTGGATATCGATTATTTAGAGTTCAGGTTAAGTTTAGCAAAATAAGCAACTTTCTCCATTGAAGTAATCATGTCATATTCCTCCAGATAGATATTTTCCGGAAGGTGAAGCGGCATGGAAGTGAAGTTTAAGACACCTTTAATCCCCGAGTCTATAATAATTTTTACCGTGGACGGAGCAGCCGAACTGGGAATTGTAAGTATCACCATCGAAATATTCTTTGATTTAACAATCTCTGAAAAATCATGAATATGATAACAGAAAACATTCTCAATTTCGGTGCCCACCTTGTTCGGATTTATATCGAAGCAAGCTACTATATTAAGTTGTGTGCGTTTACCGTTAAAGTAGTTCATGATTGCAGTCCCCAAATTTCCGGCACCGATTAATCCTATTCGCATCGGAATGTTGGTATCGATAAAACTCCCGATGAAATCAATTAATGACTTTATTTCGTAACCTCTTCTCAAAGAGCCTGCATATCCCAACAACATAATATCTCGTCGCACTTGTACAGAAGTAATATTTAGCATGGCTGCAAGTTCGTGCGAGTATATATGGGTTTTCCCTTCATCCGATAACTGGTATAGTTCTCTCCGATACTGGCTCAACCGCTCCACTGTTTTTGGGGGCAACGATTCTATGTAATGTTTTTTATTGGGCATATATTGTGTTGTAAATGAACTTCAAACTTACACATTTTTTTTTAAAAATCTCACAATTTTTAAGCATCCAATTATGCAAATCAGAATAATAGCTCTTTTTTTTCGGGATAATTAATCAGTACTCCTCGATTTTTCCCCTGATACACAAACATGCTTCCGGCAGCTAATCCGTTTGCATATCCTTCATGGTAACCTTCGGCTAAATCGGCAACAGACCCGGCTCCTCCTAGTGCCACTACCGGAATGGTTACTGCCTTTGCAATCGACTTTATAAGTTCAATATCGTAACCATCCATCATTCCATCCCGCTCAATCGATTGGATAATGAGTTCTCCCGCACCCTCTTCTTCCATTCTTCGGGCAAAATCGACAGGAGTGCATTTTGTGTTTTTACTTCCTCCATTAGACCATACCGTAACTCCTCCAAACATTTTTTTCTTCACATCAATACATACCGATATGGTTGATGAGCCGAAACAATCACTGGCTAATCTAATAAATGAAGGGTTTTCGGCTGCATAACTATTAATAACCACCTTTTCGGCACCAGCAGCGATTATTTCCCGAATATCGTCAAGGGTTCTAATTCCACCGCCCACAGCAAAAGGCATATTTGCCTCCTCACCCACGTTTTTTATAAAATCCAGCGAAATTAATCGTTGCTCTTTCGTTGCTAAAATATCAAGAAAAACCAATTCGTCTGCTTTCAAATCATTAAATATGCGTACCGCGTTAATCGGATCGCCAATATAGTGATGTTTTGAAAATTGAATTGATTTTACCAGCCCTTGCCCTTTCAACAGCAGTACTGGGATTACCCGTGGTCTAAACATTGTTTTGGAGATTTAAAGATTGCAGAAATTTTTGAATAATTGTTCACCGGCATCATGACTCTTCTCGGGATGATATTGCACACCAAAAATATTTTCTTTTTCGATAGCCGAAGTAAACGAGTATTCGTATTCGGTTGTATTTAAGACATCTTCCTGAATCCGATTTAAAAAATGGTAGGCATGTACAAAATAAAATTCGGCATTCTCATTTATTTCAGCCATTAGCATGCTGGACTTGGTCATAATTATTTGATTCCATCCGATATGCGGAATTTTGTATTTTAGCTTGTCCTTAATTTTAAACCGAACAACATCGGCATCAAACCAGCCTAATCCATTTACATTCCCTTCTTCGCTTCGCTGAGCCATCAACTGCATTCCCAAACAAATACCTAAAACGGGCTTTTTCCGAATAACGGCAAAATCATTTAGGGAATCGATGAGATTTAGGCTGCGAAGATTTTCCATGGCCGTAGAAAAATGCCCCACTCCGGGCAAGATTAACTTGTCCGCAGCAGCAATATCATAGGGATCGGAAGATATCCGAGCATCTATTTTTATCCGACTCAATTTCCGTTTCACCGAATTCAAATTACCCATTCCGTAATCGACGATTACAATTTTTGCATTCATTTGGCTATACTCAAATTAAATGTGTTTTCCGAAAATCATCATGGATTCTTAGAAAACAAATTATGATCCCACAAAAGTACAAAAAACTTAGCCTTGATTTATGCTAATCGGTATTTCTTTATCTTCTTAAATTGAGGCCGCAAGATCGGTAACTAAAGAAAGCATTCAATAAATACTTTTTTTATTTTCCCGGAACATAAATTAAAGAAATAAAGGTGTCATCCGCAAAACTAATCCACATTTGCTTAATATCATCAACCTCAAATTTTTTCGAGAAACAAACCGTTTGATCGTGAAATCCTTTATTTCCTTCGACACTGTAAGTACAGGCGAATTCTCCCGTCTCAGCTTTCGTCGTATAGTTGTAAAACAACGTATTGTCTTTAAGCATAATATACACTTTGTAGTCTTTCCATTTATAAGAATCCGTAGCATTGTTAAGAACCCGCAAAGTGAGTTTTGTGTTTTCGTTTGCAGCACTGTAAACTAGTGTTTTCGGATATACTCCGGCAATAAAATTAATGCTTTTGCTTGAATTTGAAATGGTCTCAAGATATACTGGATCTTCTTTTGTTGTCTGCGCCGATAAGGTAACAGAGGCCAATAGGCAAAATAAAAATACAAAAGTAGTCATCGTTTTTTTCATAATTCGCTTTTTTAATAATTATAAATGAAAGAATTGTTTAATTAGTAACACAAATATATAATAATTTGTTTGAATATAAAAGTTACCACTAAAAAATAACAAAAAACAATGGAACTTGACAAATATGAAAACCGGACATAATCGCATACAAATCAGCGCTATTCAGCATATTAATTTTTTCACACATCCCTTTTCATCGGCTTTGTGCAACCAATTGCAATAAATACCAGAACGTATATCTTCCCCTTCCAAAAAACGAAGAAACACCAAGCGAAATTCAAATGCGATCTTGTACGATAATGAATATTTTGGGAAAGTTTTGTTTTTTATCCTTAATATTGCATTTATCTATTGAAAAATCAAATGAAGAAAATTGTTTTACAACTTAAAAATTTTATTGCTGATGATTTTGAGTGGACGAGCTATTTGTGGACGTTAGTTTTTGTAGCTTCGGCAATCGCAATCAATTATTCTATAAATTTCGAACGCAACATACTAATTCATCACCCTTACAAATCGGTAGTTATACTTCGCTTTTTTGCTTACTACTCGGTAGCTTGGTTTGCAGTAGCTATTCCGAAGTTGATTATTAAAAAGCAAACGAAGCTACTTTCTTCACCGGAATTTTGGGCTAAAATTTTACTGTTTTTAGCCCTAATTAGTTTTACTTCGGGATTTCGTTTCAATGCTCAGTGGTTTTCGTTTATCAACGATCCACTTACACGAACTTATGTGGTAAAACTTACTACTCAAATTAAATGTCTATTGGTTTACACGTTGCCACTGATTGTAATGTGCAAGATATTCGACCGGCAACAACAAGGAATTTATGGCGTGAACCGAAATTTCGGCAATGGCAAAACTTATCTTAAAATGTTACTGATTGTGGCTCCTTTAATAATTCTAGCCTCGTTTACGCCCGATTTTATCAGTGCATATCCCCGATATCGGGCATGGCAGTTTGAATCTCTGGCCGTAATGTCTTCATACCTGAGTACGGCTATCTTCGAGATGTTATACGTGATGGATTTTGCCATGACCGAATGGATGTTTCGAGGTGCTTTGGTCATCGGCATGGTCGCAATTATGGGAAAAGAAGCAATTCTCCCAATGGTTTCGGTGTATGTTTTCCTCCACTTTGGGAAGCCTCTGGCTGAAACAATCAGCGCTTTTTTCGGCGGATACATTTTGGGCGTTTTAGCATATACCACTCGCCATATCTGGGGTGGTGTGATTTTGCATTCGGGTATCGCATTAATTATGGAATTTATGGGACTGTTTCAATTTTATGTTATGGGAATGCACCGATAAGAGGAGGGGGAAAGTTTCGAGTTTATAAAGTCTATAAAGTCAACAGCCAACAAAGCTGCGTAGCCGTGACATCTTTGTAGAAAATGAGATCATCAAATCGAAAACAAGGTGCTTCGTACCGACATCTTAAATTAGTCCATAAAGTGGAAAGTTCGTAAAGTCCTTAAAGTTTGAAAAGTAGAATCCGATGACCGAGTCCCGCTACGGCGGGATAAACTACCGTCGAAGTGGAGGGAGTGGAAAACAGTATCCGATTGCTAAATAATGTCGAGGTGGTGGAAAACCATTAAAAAAGGCCGTTACTCTTGCGAATAACGACCTTTTGCGAATATGAGATGTTGATGTTATAATCCTAATTTTTTACGAATTCCTTCAGGGATAGCTTTTTTGTTTACCATCAAATCGGTAGTTTTCGATTTTACAAACGCTTCCGAAGCATAGAAGTATCCTTTATAGTCATTTGATTCGTCCCATGAATTTTTAACAATGTAATATTTGTTTCCGTTTTGGTCTTTAGCAATCCCGGTAATCTGCATGCCATGATCATCTGTGGTTTTATAGTTATCGAATTCTTTCTGACGATCTTCCTGAGTAATCACTTTTTCTTTTCCCGGTTTATCAAAAGAGTAAAGTTCTTTATCTTTTTCCTTTTGAGTAAGTTTTTCCCATTTTGCCATCTCAAGATTGTTGAGTGCCGACATGTCTTTTTCGGGAACAATAGCGACTCCTGTTTTATAGGCAAATCCTTTTTCGCTCACATCGCTACCCCATGCCACAGAATATCCGTTTTGAATGGAATTGTCGATAATGGCTATCATATCATCCAGCGGAACATTATACGATTGTTCCCACATCCAATTGTCCTGAATTTCCAATGCAAACGGCTTGTAAAACGGGTGATGAGTAAAAGAGGTAACACCCACATAATCGTCAAGGTTCAGACCAAGTTCTTTTGCATAAGATTGAGGAGTATATTCTTTGCCTTTATAGGTGAATTTTTCAGGAACCGGGCCGAAATAAGCATCTAATATCGCTTTATAAGCCGTGTACCATGCCGTAGAAATGGTTTTATTCTCGTCTTTGATAATAACATCTAAAAATGCTTTAAGTGCAGCATCAACTTCACCGATAACATGTTTTTTTTCGCCATAATTCAGCCCACGATAGACTTCTTCAGGAACGATGCCATAAGCACGGATCATATTTGTAACATCGTGAAATGCACCCCCTTGACCAAAATTAATCAGACCATGCATACGAAAATACTTCATCCCTTTTTCTTCATAAGCTCTGCGTACAATATACATTTCGGCTAAATCGGTTTCTCCTTTTCCCTGACGGATAATTTCTGATTCGAGAAACGCTATTCCCGAAAAACTCCAGCAAGTACCGGACCTGTACTGATCCTTTACAGGGGTAGCTTTTACCTCTTTTATTGTGGTAAATTTGTATCCTTCGGGTTTTGCATCCTCTTTTTTGTCTTGGGCATTTACCCCCGACAAGCCAAGTATCATCGCTAATGACAATGAAACTATAGAAAATCTTCTTTTCATTTGTTTATATGTTTTAATTTGTATTTGGTGCAAAAATAGACAAAAATAAAATACACTTTTTATATTCTGTTATTTCATATCTTGAAATTGCTTGCAAAAATAGTCGATAATTATCTCAATGCTAAAATTAATCGATGAAACAATTCCTCTTTTCGATAAATGAGAGTTCTGGGATGTTTACTTAACTCGGATAAGTTTTGCATCCTGATAATTATTGAGATTACAATGACGCATTTTTGTAAAATCTTCAAGCTTCGCTCAAAAGATTTAACGCTACCCTAAAGTTGAAACTAATTTTCATTAACAGCCTACGCGTTACGTTTATATTGCGTGCATATACCAAAGAATGCGCCAGCGACAATTAGCTCTTATTATTTCAGTTCCACCACCATGATTATATCATGAGGTAAACACGCGTTGTAAATGCGCGTGCGCCCTCTTCGGGCGCAGTTATTTAGGCATTCTCTTAGCTGGCGAAAAAAAGATTGGATTCCTCGACTCCAAATGGATTTTTGTGATTACATTTGTAAAAGAATAGGTGCAGAAAATGCTTGAGCTTAATCCCTTAATAGATATGATCAAATGTTAAAAGTGTTATTAAGCATAAGAATAAAAAGATGGAAGTGTTTATCAAAACTATTACAACTACAAACTATTGATCAGCATATTAAATCAAAATCAATTTCTGATTTACCTGTTGCACTTCCTGCTAAATAATAATTATAAATTGACATTATGAAGAAAGTTAAACTTAGTTTTATTTTGTTTTTTGTCTTGTTTTTTATTAGAACAAATTCGTTTTCACAGGACACTTTGATAAATGGTTATATTTTGTATTATGTTAGCACAATTGAAGATAGTTTTGCTAATGAGCAAACAGCGCAAGACTTTTTTGTTTTTGATTTGCCTTCGGAAGTAGTTTGTTTTACTGAATATTTAAAAAAAGAGTCTATTATTATATCATTTCCAGATTATAAAAAATGCAAAGATCGTAAATGTTATCATCATTATAATGGGGCATTGTTTTATAAGTTTAATGATTCAATTGAGTCAAGGGTTAAAGTGATGAAAGTTTCATATTATGGTCAATTTTATAACCCATTTGATAGCTTAACATCAAAAGATAGTGTTAGATACAAAGAGAAGTCTATACCTATAATTTTTTATGATTATGAAGATAGCAAGTATGTTCCAAATTCTTTTTTAAATAGTGTAAAGTTTTTTAAAGTTAGAAAAGTTCACAGTATGTGTCCTATTTCCAAAGCAGAAGCTAAGAAAATGAAGTTGTTTAACCCCAAAAGAATAGATTTATCTCTTGATTTGAAACAAAAAGGAAATAAGATTCGACTTAAAAAAAAGGAGAATGATTGTGATATAGTTTTTCAAATTGAAACATATTGGGAAATATTTTAGATTTGTCTACCCAGCTGACGCACATTAAAATACCTGCACGTATGCGTTTTTAACGCGTACAAAAACTGAAAGACAAATGCGCCAGCGACAATTTCCAACCAAGAAAAGCAAATATTGATTAGCTTTGCTTTAAATGTCAGAAATATATAAAACTCCAGAAAAAGAAAAAGCATATTTTGTAACATTCACCATTGTAGAATGGATTAAAGTGTTGCAAGACATTGAATATAAGATGATTATTATAAATGCAATAAAGTTTTATCAGCAAAACAGAGGATTGTTGGTATATGCTTATTGTATTATGCCTAATCACGTACACATGATTATACAATCGAATGGGGAGGAAACAGTATCGGACGTTTTACGTGATTTGAAGAAATTCACTTCGAAAGAGATAATCAAAAAACTGCAGACGGGAGGAAAAAATGAAGCCATATTGTCGGAATTTAGAAAAGCCGGGGAAAAGCTTAAACGAATAAAGAATTTTAAAGTGTGGCAAGACGGGAATCATGCAAAAGTCTTGTATAGCAACAAATTTATTTGGCAAAAGCTGAATTATATTCATAACAATCCGGTAAAAGCAGAACTTGCTAAAAGGCCGGAGGAATATATGTTTAGTTCTGTCCGAAATTATATGGATTTAGATGGTATTATTGATGTGATTCTAATAGCTAAAGAGTTGATTACGGTGAATGAGGGTTAATAGAAACACGCGTTACAAACGCGCGTGCGCCCTCTTCGGGCGCAGTTATCCAAGTATTCTTTTAACTGGCGCACATTTGAAAAGCCCCGCACGTGCGCGTTTTTAATGCGTACAAAACGTGAAGGCAAACGCGCCAGCGATAACTAGCTCTTATTATTTCAGCTCCACCACCGTGATTCCATCTCCACCAAACTCGATTTTTTCGTCATAAAATTTGGCTACACTACCGTTGTTGGACAGTTGTTTGCGGATTAACTGTCGAAGAATACCATTTCCTTTGCCATGAAGAATGCGTAATTCTTTAGCACTAAGCAGAATAGCATCATCAATAAAGCGTTCGGTTTCGACAAGGGCTTCATCTGCACGTTTTCCTCTGAGGTCGATTGTTGTTTTAAACGCAGTTGATTTATCAATCATCCGCTGATACACCGATTGCGCTGCATGAGGATTTCGGGCAATTTTTTTGGATTCGGAACGACTTATTTTTTCCACCTTCCGCAATTCTGTCCGGAATATTACCCCGTTTAGCGACACCGTAATTTCATCTCCTTTCAAATCTATAACTTCCGCTTTAGCATCCATTCCCAATAATAAAACGTGGTCGCCCGGTGCCAGTGGCTTTGTTAGTTCCTGTTTGATTGGTTGTGATGCTTCTATCTGTTCATTTTTTTTCTTCGGAGCGATTTTTGGAATCGGTTTTTCGGCAAGTGTTTGAGTAAATTCTTCCACTTTTTTGCGGATAGTTTTTACTTTTTCTTTGTCGGCCTGTGATTGCCTGATTTCGAAAATTGTATTTTCGATGATCTTGTTGGCACTTTTTACTATTTCGCGGGCTTCGGCTTTAGCCTGATGGATGGCTTCGCGGCGTACCTGTTCCAACTCGCTGTTTTTATTATTGTACCTTTCGATAAGTTCAGCCAGTGTTTCGTCGGCAGCATTCAACTGCTTTTTCTGTTCATTAATGGTATAAAGTTCGGTTTCGAGTTGCTGAAGCCGTTGTTCGTAATTAATGCGATCGTAGCCGGTAATCTGCTTGGCACGTTCCAACACAGGTTCGGGAAAACCAATTTTTTTGGCAATTTCGAAAGTAAATGAACTTCCCGGCTTGCCGATTTTTAAAATATATAAAGGTTTCATCTCTTCAATATCAAAAAGCATAGCGGCATTTTTCACTTCGGAGTACTGGTCGGCCACTAGTTTCAGATTTCCAAAGTGGGTAGTGACAATACCAAATGACTGGTTTGCAATCAATTTCTCCAAAACAGCTTCAGCCATGGCTCCTCCCAACGCCGGTTCGGTGCCTGTTCCGAATTCGTCAATCAGAAACAACGATTGCTTGTTACTTTCCGAAATCATCACCATCATATTCTTTAGATGTGAACTATAGGTGCTGAGGTCATTATCTATCGATTGCTCGTCGCCCATGTCGAGAAAAATACTTTTAAATACTCCAAATTCCGACAACTCGCTGACGGGAACTAAAAATCCGCACTGGAACATATATTGAATGAGCCCCACTGTTTTCAGGGTTACCGATTTTCCTCCGGCATTGGGCCCTGAAATAATCAAGATCCGTTCTTTCTGTGTAAGTGTAATATCCTGAGCAACCACCGTTTTTTTCTGAGATTTAAAATTGAGGTACAACAACGGATGTGTGGCTTTTTTCCATTCAACGGTAGCAAATTCGTTAATAATAGGTTTTATAGCCTGAATATCAATCGCTAGCTTAGCCTTGGCCCGCAAAAAATCAATAAGCCCTAAAAAAAGTTGCATCGATTCAAGGTCTTCAAGAGTAGGGCGAAGGGTATCGGAAACTTCAATCAATATTCTGATGATCTCCCGACGCTCGGCATTCTGAAGATCTCGGATTTCGTTGTTATCATCAAAAACGGCTTCGGGTTCAATAAAAACGGTTTGTCCGGTAGCCGACTCGTCGTGGATAAATCCGCGAAGCTTACGTTTAAATGCTGCCGGAACAGGAATTACCAACCGCCCGTTACGAATGGTAATTTCGGAATCTTCCGCAACAATAGACTCTTGTTTGGAGCTACGTAAAATCTGTCGAATTTTTTTTGCCGCATTTTGAGTAAGTTGCCCGATACTCCGACGAATTTGCTGAAGTTCCGGCGAAGCGTTATCGCGGATATTGCCCTTATCGTCCACAATCCGATCGAGCATGGAGACGAGTGTGGAGTCGAAATTCAGATGATCTACCAATGCAATGAGATGGGGATATTTTTCGGTTTCCCGTTTACGCACATAGCCGATGATCTGTTCAATAGCCTTCAACATGCTTTTCAGACGAGCAAGTGATTCGGCATCGACATGCGAACCTTCAAGCTTCAACAGTGCAATCTCTTCGCTCATATCAAAATAATCCTGAGCCGGAAAGTGACTGTCGAAAAGCAAAATCTGGCGCATTTCCTCCACTTGCTCAAGCATCATCCGGATAGTCTCCGGCTTAGTGCTCATTCTTATTTTCTGAACAAAATTGAGGCCCAACGGACTAATACACCGTTGAGAAACCAGATTACGAATTTGATCGAAACCGATTTTCTGCTCAAAAGTTGTTGGGTAAACCATTTTTACCTAAGTTATTTTTTTTGCAAAGGTACAATTTTTTACGACTTTTAGCTATCCATCCTTAGCCTTTGACTCCTCAATATCTGATTATAGCTACTATGATAATCTAATGTTTTTAAATGCTTATAACCTATTTTATTCTGCTTTTTTGAGCCCATTTTTCCCTGTTTTTAATAAATCCACCATTATTATAATTATGATAATCAACACTTTAATTATTTTTACTGATTTCTCTAAAAAAAGTTATCTTTGCATTTTAAAGAATTCAATGAAACCAACGGCTACAGTATTGTATATTTCGTATGACGGCATGACTGACCCTTTAGGGCAATCGCAAGTACTACCTTATCTGACAAAATTAAGTGAAAAGGGATTCAAGATTGTCCTAGTCTCATTCGAAAAACAAGAACGATTCATCACAACAAAATCGTTAATTGAAAAGCTATGTGAAGAAGCCGGCATTGTATGGAATCCGTTAAAGTACACAAAAAAGCCACCAATACTTTCCACTTTGTGGGATGTGTTCAAACTGAAAAGGATAATTCTGAAATTACACCAACAATATCATTTTTCACACACCCACTGTCGCAGCCATATTGCAACAATTGGCGGGGCTTATCTCCGACACAAAGCCGGTGTTCCTTTCATTTTTGACATGCGTGGATTTTATGCCGACGAACGGGTCGATGGTGGAATTTGGAAATTGAGCAATCCACTCTTTAAAATGGTTTACCGCTATTTTAAAACCAAAGAAAAAGAGTTTCTAAAAAATGCTGCCGTAACGATTTCATTAACCGAGGCAGGCAAGAAAATCATCCACGGCTGGGAAGGCTTTGATCAAACACCTATTGAGGTTATTCCATGCTGTGCCGACCTTGACCATTTTAACCGCAACCGGGTGAATATTAATCAAGTGATGGATTGGAAAAAAAAGCTGAGAATTAATCCCGACGATTTTGTGGTATCTTATCTCGGATCACTAGGCACTTGGTACTTAGGAAACGAAATGTTCCGATTTTTCAAGCAATTGCTAATCAGCCGTCCCAATGCCAAGTTTTTACTCATCACCCCCGATTCTCAAGCGATGATAGCTGAAATTGCTAAAAGCAACCACATTCCCAGTACCTCCATTGTTGTGCAAAAAGCCACGCGGAGCGAAGTTCCCGCATTACTACTGCTGAGTGATATATCTTTATTCTTTATCAAACCGGTATTTTCGAAGCAAGCCTCTTCTCCCGTAAAAATGGGTGAAATCCTGGCAATGGGCATTCCCGTGATTGCCAATGTTGGAGTTGGAGACGTGGATTCAATTGTAAACGATACCCGCTGCGGAATCCTGATTAAAAGCTTTAGCAGCAAATCATTTGATCAGGGGATTGATTCCATCCCAGAGTTTCTCAATGCAGACAAATCGGTTTTTGTAAATGCCGCCAAAAAATATTATTCGCTGGAAAACGGAGTGGAAAGTTATTATCAAGTCTATCATAAAGTGCAAGGCAATCCATGATATTGGTATTCAACTATGGTTTATTCGTTGACAGGGGAACCCGAAATCAGGAAAAAGGTGAAAGTCGTAAAGTTGAAAGCAAAAACAGACCGGACAACATTAGCTTTGCGCAGTCACGCATTCCTGAAAAAATCAATCCATCAAAAATGGATTGCCTTTTTTCGAGGATCCACGAATTTTTTAATCCGCACTAGGTGGATTAAAATTCGGGATGCGATAAACCTATCAACTCTTTCAGCGCAAGCTTTTGATTTATAAGTTTATGGGTTGTATCAACCAGTGATCGGATGCCTTGAAGTCATCTGATCGCTTTCAACTTATAAACCCATCAACTTATCAACTCTTTATTCCCCAAAAACAAGTTGTCGTTTTAGTCAATTGACAACAATGATTTGTATATTTAAATAAATTCATGTACGTTTGTAGAGAATTATTATTAACAACAAAATCAACCAAAACAACGGAATGAAGAAAGCAGACATCTATGTATTCGCCGGATTTATAGTATTCTTATCTCCATTTTTTTATCTTTCCTGAAATCCTTTCAGGCTACGAAAACCTGAACAAGGAACACGGCATGCTTATGAGTTTTGTGAAATTTGCTTTATTGGCAACGTTTGGAGAGACCTTAGGTTCACGTATCCGTACCGGGAAATACATGCCGCAGGGCTTCGGATTGCTTCCACGAGCTCTGGTTTGGGGACTTTTAGGATGCACCATCAAGTTAAGTTTCGATATTTTTACTGCCGGGACATTGAATTTCCTTACTAAAATGGACTGGAAAGAGGCTAAGGACGTTTTTGTTGCACCCGGATTTTCCGGAGGAAAATTGCTCATTGCATTTTGCATCAGCACCTTTATGAATACCATTTTCGGGCCTGTTATGATGACCCTGCACAAGATTACAGACACCCACATTTTACAACATGGCGGAAAAATATCTGCTATTTATACTCCGGTAAAAGTAGGAGAAATTATATCCACAATGAACTGGAAGGTCCAATGGAATTTTGTTTTTAAACGAACCATTCCTTTATTCTGGATCCCCGCACACACCATTACCTTTATTCTCCCCGAAGAATACCGCATTTTGTTTGCCGCATTGTTGGGAATTGCTTTGGGCATAATTCTAGCTATCGCTGCGAGCAAAGGAAATGCAAAATAACAATAAAAAAAAGAAAAAAATAAAATATGAAAGACACACCTATCGATTTTAATATCGTAAAGCAGAAAATTGCAGAGAGTAAATTACCCAACATTGGAAAAGCTTCCATCCGTGAGGTAAAAAAACTGATTAATCAAATTGAGGATGCTACTGGACAAAAGTTTGTCCGCATGGAAATGGGAATTCCTGGAATTCCCGCTTCAACTTATGGAGTAAAAGCACAGGTTAAAGCCCTCGAAAGTGGAGTAGCTTCGCTCTACCCAGACATTGAAGGCATTCCGGAATTAAAAACCGAAGCGTCCAAATTCTGTAAAAATTACCTCAACATCAATGTTAAACCCGAATCCATTATTCCTACGGTCGGCTCTATGATGGGTGGTTTTGCCGCATTTATGCTACTGTCTAAAGCCAACAAGCAAAAAGACACCACACTCTTTATCGACCCCGGATTTCCAGTGCAGAAACAGCAACATCGTGCATTAGGACTAAAATTCGAGACCTTTGATGTGTATGATTTTCGTGGAAGCAAATTGCGCGACAAATTGGAAAGCTACCTCTCCAAAGGAAATATTCATTCGATTCTCTATTCAAATCCTAATAATCCTTCGTGGATTTGCTTTACCGATGAAGAGCTAAGAATAATTGCTGATGTTGCCAAAAAGTATGATGCCGTAGTTATTGAAGATTTAGCATATTTTGGTATGGATTTTCGTAGAGACATCTCTCAACCGGGACAACCGCCTTATCAACCGACCGTTGCACATTATACCGAAAAATACGTTTTGTTTATTTCCAGCTCTAAAGCATTTAGTTATGCCGGTGAACGCATTGGGTTAATGGTTATTTCTGATGCTCTTTTCAACACGGAGTATCCCGATTTAAAAGTCCAATTTGGAAACACAAATTTTGGTAAAGCAATGATTTACGGATGCGTATATTGCATCAGTTCGGGAACTTCCCATTCGGCACAATATGCTATGGCTGCGATTCTCAAGGCATGTAACGACGGCAAATACAATTTTATTGAAGAAGTTAAAGTTTACGGACACAAAGCCGCCACAATGAAAAAACTGTTCACCGAAAATGGATTCAAAATCGTTTACGATACCGACAACGGCGTTCCCATTGCGGATGGCTTTTACTTTACGGTTTCCTATCCAGGAATGAGTGGCGAAGAGCTGCTTGAAGAATTCTTATTTTACGGAATTAGTGCCATTTCTTTGGCAATTACAGGAAGTAGCCGCACCGAAGGACTTCGCGCCTGTGTATCGCTGGTAAACGAAAGTCAGTTTCCCGATCTGGAATATCGTTTAAAGAAATTCAACGAAAACCATAAGAATTAACGATTATAATATTTTTGTTCTATATCAAGCATTAAAAAAAAGCGAAGAGAAATTTCAAATGAAATTTCTCTTCGCTTTTTTAACTTAAGAATTTTTTTTATTTCAGAAATGAATATTTGCCGCTATATTCAAGCATTTGTTTAGTATAATCGCCTGGATAATCAATTTTAACATCCGTTACTTTACCACCCTTTTCAATCAGGGTAAGTTTCGGGTTTACAAATCCACCATAAGGAGCCACATTTAATTTTGAATAACGGCTAAGTACCTCTTTATGAATTTCAGAATCCACCTTAACTGCATAGTCTTCAATCAGAGTTTTTCCCGCTTCATAATCGCCGGTAGATTTAATTCGCTGAATTTCGGCAAGCAACTGTCCGAATAATACTCTAAGCTTCTGATAATCATTAATAATATAATATGTTTTGTTATCTTTTACTTTTTTCTCGATTATATTTTCCGCAGCACCTTTTTCAAAGCACCAATGAGCAATCAATGAACGGTCGCGCAAGTGAGCTTGTTCAATATTTTTTCCGAATTCGATACGGGTAAGCTGAACCATCATGCCGTTACGGACATATTTATCATATTGCGCTTTAGCCACTTCAAGGCTTTCTATCAGTCCAATCTCAACCATTTTAGGATCCATAACATAATAGAGTGCAAAAAGGTCGGCACGAGCTTCTTCTAAAGCCGAATGATAATTTTTTAAAGCGTCGTCGGAAACTCCGGGAAGCATTTGTCCAGAACCATGACCTAAGCATTCGTGAAGGTCTGTATGTAAATTATCGGCAAGCGAACCGTATTTTTTAGCTCGATTAATTTCTTCCGGAGAATAGCAGAACTCTTCCAGAACGCCATCTCCTGTTGCAGCCTGATCATAAGCATAAGTAATATTCTCCATTGTTACCGATTTTGAACCGTAATCTTTGCGAATCCAGTTCGCATTCGGTAGGTTAATTCCTATCGGGGTTGAAGGGTAACAATCTCCACCCAGTTGAACGACCGTAATTACTTTTGCGGAAACTCCTTTCACCTCTTTTTTCTTGAATTTTGAGTCCACCGGCGAATTATCTTCAAACCATTGTGCATTGTTACTGATTTTTTCGGTGCGCTTAGTCGCTTCAACGTCCTTAAAATTCACCACCGATTCCCAAGTAGCTTTCATCCCTATCGGATCTCCATAGACTTCGATAAAACCGTTTACATAATCTACGGCTGATTCTACATCTTTTACCCAAAGCACGTTGTACTCGTCCCAAGTCTTTAAATCACCGGTCTGGTAAAATGAGATCAACTTCTCGATATGTGCTTTTTGTGCAGGATTTTCGGCCACATCTTTTGCTTTATTAAGCCAAAATACAATTTTTTCGATCGGTTTTGAATACAACCCTCCAACTTTGTATGTCAATTCCTTTACCTCTCCATTTTCTTTAACCAGTTTGGAATTTAGCCCATAAGATACCGGAGTATGATTTCGTATATCTTTGACTTTAAATTTGTAATAAAAATCCTCGGCTTCTTTCTCGGTCACATTGTCATAAAAATTGGAAGCCGATAGCTTAATTAAATCTTGAGTATTATCCGAGCTGATTTTTTTTGAAGCCACTGTTGGATCAAAAATATAAGAAGTCATGCGAGTGATGAATTGAGCCATCGACTCTCCTTTTCCTATGGGGAATTTTGCTCCTACGGACTGTTTAATCAGTTTGGCAAAATAATCTTTGGATATTTCAGGAAAAAACTTATCATTAGAATAGTGATGGTGAATTCCATTAGAAAACCACACTCGTTTTACATAAACCATAAAGTTTGCAAAAATCTTTACTCTTGCGATCTCCTTTATAATTAAGCACAATGCCTTCGAGGGTAGCTCTAATCGGAAGATTCAGCTTGCAGTTCTGATCCCAGATAATATCTCTGCCGCAAAGTGCAGCCTGACTGAGATAATAAATTAACGTTTTTTTGTTTTAAAGTCAGCTGATCAAACCCCGGAACGGTATAACGCATGATTTTTTATATCTGCAAAACTGTTCAAGAAGATAGTTATACTTGGGATCACTTTTCTGTGCCTTTACATCCATAGAAATCGCTGAAATAATCATTGCAATAAAAATTAAAATCAATACTTTTTTTTGACAATCTGTTCATAATTCTAAAAATATTTATATTAAAGCACAAACTTACAAAAAAAAGAGGATATAAAAAAGACCTCTATGCTAATAGAAGTCTTCCTTATAATTTTTTATAGGAGATATATTATTTTTTAATACAGATTCGTGCATCTACAGCAACCACTTTATCTTTTTTTCCCGAGTAACGGATTTAAGTCCATCTCTGTAATTTCAGGCGCTGCAAGCAACAAAGCAGACAAAACGGGTAATTATTTTCCCCCGAATTTATGCGCTCGTCCACACCTTCCTGCCCACGAACCCCCCTTGATGATTTTTATAACTTTTGAGGTTATGGATCATTTGCATGGCTTCGCTTTTAACTACAGGGGACCAAAGCAGCCCTGAACATCTTTCAATACTTCGATAAAGATCCCCACCCATTCCGCATAGAATCATGTGCCCAAATTTATCTTCACAGGTTGCACCAACATACAATTCCGTTCCCGAAAGCATCGGTTGCATGAGGATTGCTGTGGTTTCGGGGATAAGAATCATGCGATTGAATTCGCGTGCAACAGTCTCTTTGTCTTTCACATTGAGCACCACGCCACCCACATCGGATTTATGAACAGGGCCTACTACTTTCATTACCAAGGGATATCCTAATTTATCAGCTTCTGCCACTGCAGATTCACAGGTAAAAACAGTTGCTTGTCCGGCACGTGGAATTCCTGCTGCATCGAGTAGTGAAATAACGTGTTTCGGGGCTTAAATAACCATCTTCGGCACTATCGATAACCGCTCTTACCAATGCCTTGTCTATTTCCGGCTGAGTAGCATGTTCCGCCATTGGCTTAGGAGTATTGATCACTTTACAAAGAGCATTTCCCAAAGCAGCTTCATCAGGAAAGTTTATTCTGCCTTTTGACAGAAATTCCGCAATTTCGTCTTTCGTGGTAATTATAGATGGAAGAACCGGGAAAAGAGGTTTCCTGATCGTCTTCATCTTTTGATCAAGCAGTTTCATAAACATCAAATAACGGCACCAAACCGGGGGTTCCAAAAATAACCACCATTCCGTCGATATTATCAAACTTTTGATCGCAATAGTCGATAATTGTTCCTAGTTGTTCAGCTGTTCCGGTAGCTAAAAAATCTATCGGATTATGCACGGAAGAGCCCTGCATAGAGTTTTGTCAATAACTCATCAGCAACCGGTCCATCCAACGCAGGGATATTCATTCCACCATTCGACAGCACATCGGTAAGCATAACTGCAGGACCACCGGCATGAGTGATAATCGCAATGTTTTTTCCCTCCAATGCCGGATGCATAAACACAGAAGCTACATTGATAAGTTCTTCTCGCCCCCCGCAACGTACTATACCTGCTTTGCGAAACAATGCATCAACTGCAACGTCAGAACTTGCAAGTGCTCCCGTGTGTGATGATGCAGCCCGACTTCCGGCTTCGGATGATCCCGATTTAATGGCCGCAATATGACATCCTTTGCGAATTAACGACGATGCGTGTTTGAGCAATTTTTCGTGGGTTTATAATGTTTTTCCACATATAATATCTTCACCCGGGAACTGGTTTCCGGATTAAAGGTAACATCATAATATTCTAATATTTCTTCTACACCGGTCTGCGCACAATTTCCAACAGAAATAACACTACCGAACGTAAGCCCTTTAGAAATTCCTGATTCCAGAATAAAACATGCCGTAGCTCCTGAGCCGGTAACAAAAATCGCACCCTTTAGCATCCAACTTCGGAATCGGATAGGTGAAAAATCGTATGAGCGCTTGGAGTGAGAACACCGGTACAGTTGGGACCGATTAATACGCCATCAACACTATTCACGATATCAACAATTCGCTGTTCTAGAGCTTTACCTTCAGCACTTTTCTTCGCTGAAACCGGCAGAAAGAATAATGAATGCACGTGTATTTTTCCGTTTTGCCAATACTTCCACCGAATCGGGACAATATTTTGCCGCAATAGCTAATATTGCCAAGTCCACTTCGGGAAGTTCATTCACATTACTATAGCACTTGATTCCCTGTATTTCCGACTCCTTCGGATTTACCACCATCAACGGACCTTTAAAGCCACCATCAATAATGTTTTTTTAATATTTTTTCCACCCGGCTTACTCGTATCATTTGATGCACCAATGACTACGATACTGCGGGGATTCATTAATTGCTGATTTATCATAATTTTTATCGTTTTTTTCCGAGCACGAAATTATAAAATAGTTTGGGGATAAAAAAATGATATTCGCATGTAATTCTCAAAAAATCATAAATTACCAAATTGCTCAGATTGCACAACTAAAGATTTAACTGATAATTCGTAAAATCAAAAATTTCCGATATTTCGAGATTATTCTACACCTTCAACCTATTTTTGCTTGTTCACTTATTCCACACAAACACCATTCATTCATAATAGCTATACTTTAGAATATCTTTTTACTTCTTTTCTCTTTTCATCTATTTGACAGTTTTTTTGTACTTTTGCCTGAAATTCGAATTTAAAAAAATATAATCATCTTTATCTCTGGATTCTAAATATTTGATTTTAAGTAAAAAAGATTGATTAATCACATGGATTATGAAATATTTGCTAGCCTTTGCATTATGTTTTTGTATTACGGTAAGTGTCACCGCTCAAATACCCGATAAGGTTATGGATGAAAAAAAGTCAAACAATGATTCTTGTTGGAGCTACCGATTTCCAATTTTTAACCGAAGGTGAATTCGGATTAAGCTATGCTTCCGAGTTTTCAAATTATCTTCCCGACACTTTGTTAGTTAACCAAATCAACCATTTTCTATCTATTGAAAACGGAGAGATTAAAATTATACTTGTTCTCGGTACATGGTGCGGAGACAGCAAAGAGCAAGTTCCCACGGTTTTTATAAAATCAACAGCTTGCTAGCTTCAAAATTCAACGAAATTGAAATCATCGGTGTTGATCGACTAAAAAAAAGCCGGGAGTATGGATATTTTCAGCATTAAAGATTGAAAAGGTCCCCTACGTTTATCTTTTATCGCAACGGAATAGAGATCGGAAGAATAGTCGAAACTCCTCAAAATAGCATAGAAAAAGATATTTTAAAATATTATTTCCGCCAAATAATATACTATGAACTTCATAAAAGTATAGAAGAAAATGATTATTTGTAAAACAGCTGCAGAGCTAAAAAATACACTTCAAAAAATCACATCTCAAGATAGTAGTATCGGGTATGTTCCAACGATGGGTGCACTTCACGAAGGACATCTTTCTCTTATCAGAAAATGTGCAGCAGAAAACTCCGTTACCGTTTGCAGTATTTTTGTCAATCCCCATCCAGTTTAACAACCCCGAAGATTTAGCCAAATACCCTCGCACACCGGAACTCGATATTGCACTCATCGAACCGTATTGCCAAGTTTTATTCATGCCTTCGGTTGAAGATATGTTTCCCAACGAAGCTACCGAACAATTTTCATTTGGTCAACTCGAATTGGTAATGGAAGGCGCATGTAGGCCGGGACATTTTAATGGTGTCGCGATAATTGTGAGTCGTTTTTTTGCAATGATACAGCCGCATCGAGCTTATTTCGGCGAAAAGGATTTCCAACAACTACAAATCATTCGGGCGATGACCAAGCAACTTAAACTTCCAGTTGAAATTATCGGTTGCAACATTGTACGCGAATCCGACGGGCTGGCCATGAGTTCCCGGAATGTCCGTTTATCTCCATCCGACAGAGCTTTAGCACCATTTATTTACCACACATTGCTGGGCTGCAGACAGATGATTTCGACTCATACACCCGAAGAGATTATTAAATATGCTCAATCCCAATTTCTGCTGCATCCCGAATTTGAAACAGAATATATCGAAATTGCAGAAGAGTCCTCATTGCAACATATCGACAATTTTTCATCCTTAAAAAACGCTAGAATTTTTATCGCCATTTGGATTGGAGGAGTGAGACTTATCGACAATTTATCCCTTAATTAATTTAAAAAATCAGAAAACATAATATGAATATTGAAGTATTAAAATCAAAAATTCATCGCGCAATCGTCACCGAAGCTAATTTGGACTATATTGGCAGCATCACGATAGATGAAGCGTTAATGGAAGCCGCAAACTTAATTGAAAACGAAAAAGTACATGTTGTCAACTTAAATAACGGTGAGCGCCTCGAAACCTATGTAATTAAAGGAAAGCGCAATTCCGGTGTCATCTGTCTCAATGGACCTGCCGCCCGTAAAGCACTGGTTCACGACGTGGTCATCATTCTCTCCTATGGATTTATGGATTTTGAAGAAGCCAAATCGTTCCGTCCGCAGGTCGTCTTTCCAAACAACAACAAACTTTAATTTCAAATCAATTGAAGAAGATCATATTCACAATTCTTAAAGTCCTTTTTTTCCTTGGATTAGGTGCGTTTTTTATCTGGATATTTGTCCGCCAACTTACCAGTGAGCAAATCGATGAAATTTTTGTGAATATTAAAAAGGCTAAATACGGCTGGCTATTGCTTTCTTTGTTGGTTGGCATGGTGAGCCATTATGCCCGAGCCGCCCGTTCTAAGCTAATGCTGCAACCCATGGGATATAACCCCTCCACAGCGAACTCTTTTTATGCCGTGATGGTTTGCTATTTGGCTAATTTGGCCGTTCCTCGCTTGGGAGAAGTGCTGAGATGCACTTTTTTACAACGATACGAAAAAATCCCTTTCCAAAAAACCTTTGGAACCATCATCGCTGAAAGAGCTATTGATATGGCGATTTTTATTGCATTGTTTTTTATTGTGTTCTGGTTGGAGTTCGACCGAATCCACAATTATGTCGATCGACGCGTTTTCCAACCCATGTTCGGAAATTCTTCCAATTCCGGATCCATACTGTTTTGGGCTGTTTTGGCTTTAGGTTTAGGGTTACTGATTCTGTGGATTGTATTCCGAAAAAAACTTCGTAAAGTAAAACTATTCGCCAAAATTGAAGAACTGGTTATCGGAATGTGGCACGGAATAATTTCTGTAACAAGAATAAAGAAAAGAGTCCTTTTCATTTTCTATACTCTGCTCATTTGGGTAGGCTATTTTTTCATGACTTGGATCTGCTTTTTTGCCTTCGACGGACTTTCAGGGCTAACGCCAATGGCCGCCTTTACCTGTCTGGTTTTTGGCACTGTAGCTTTTATGCTGGTACAGGGTGGAATCGGGTTGTATCCGGTAATTATTGCCGAGGCCTTGAGTCTATATGGAGTTCCCGAAATTCTTGGATATTCTGCAGGCTGGGTGGGCTGGAGCGTTCAGGAACTCATGATAGTAATTTTTGGCGTATTGTCGTTAATTCTAGTAGCTTTTACTAAAACAAAAACCGATGAAAACAAAGCTGGAACTCATTGAAAATTCCGTTTTAACGGATGAATCCTTAGACAGAATGCTCGCATTTTGGCGATTTAAAGGGAAGAAAATTGTTTTTTCCAACGGCTGTTTTGACATCCTTCATCTCGGACATGTGAACTATCTATCTAAAGCTGCCGATTTGGGCGATGTCCTGATTATTGGGATTAATACCGACGCATCCGTTCACCGATTAAAAGGCACTACCCGCCCCATTAACGACCAGCAATCACGAGCATTACTCGTGGCTTCACTAAATTTTGTCTCTGCCGTAACCCTTTTCGATGAAGATACCCCTTACGAACTGATCAAGAAAATCCAACCGGACATCTTAGTTAAAGGCAACGATTATCAACCCGAAGAAATCGTGGGTTACGATGTAGTTAAAGCAAAAGGTGGAGAAGTAATCACCATTCCTTTGGTGGAGGGATATTCCACCACCGCCATCGAGCAGAAAATTGTGGAGCTGAATAAGAAATAAATACAAGTGCGAAGATACAATCTTCGCACAACTGTAAATCACACAACATGAACACTTCAGAAATCATCAACCAACTGGGGGAAGACCGTGAGCTATACTTTGGTGCCATGACCCCTCCCATCGTGCAAACCAGCAACTTTAAGTTCAAGGACATTGAAGCCATGCGATATGCTTTGCAAAACGAATTTCACGAACACGCCTATACCCGGGGCAACAATCCTACCGTAGAAATTCTGCGCAAGAAACTGGCCGCCCTCGAAGGTGCCGAAGATGCGCTGGTGCTTGGAAGCGGCGTTTCAGCCATCAGTGTGGCCGTGTTATCGGCCGTTAAAGCCGGCGACCATGTCATTTGTGTCGATCATGTCTATAGCTGGACCGATCATCTCTTTAAAAAATTCCTGCCACAATACGGGGTAACCACTACATTTGTCGATGGCAAGGATATTCGTAACTTGAAAATGCCATTCAATCCAATACAGTGCTGATATTTCTGGAATCGCCCAACACCATGCTGTTCGAAGTTCAGGATATGGAAGCGATAAGCAAGCTGGCAAAAGCACATCATATCACCACGATTGTTGAAAACACCTATTGCACCCCGCTTTATCAGCAACCGTTGGCGCTGGGAATCGATATCGTGGTGCATACCGCCACAAAATACCTTTCGGGGCATTCCGATGTGGTCGCCGGCGTTATATGCGGATCATCGGAACGAATTGCCCGAATTTTTGCCCATGAGTTTCTGACCTTGGGTACTATCATCTCTCCTAACGATGCATGGCTCTTTACACGTGGTCTCCGGACACTCGAAATCCGGATGGAACGCATCACGTCCTCGGTTGAAAAAGTAATAAAATATTTGGAACAACATCCGGCGGTAGCCCAAGTAATCTATCCGTTTTCGCCCTCCAATCCTCAACTTTCGCTGGTAAAAAAGCAGATGAAAGCCATGGGAGGGCTGTTCTCTATAATATTGAAGACTACAAATATTCAAAAAATCGAAACCTTTTGCAATGCATTAAAATTATTCAATATTGCGGTGTCGTGGGGTGGATATGAATCGCTAGTGTTTCCAGCATGTGCTTCGAACTACACATCCAGTGGAAAATATACCGGAAAATTGCCGATAAATCTGGTTCGATTATATGTTGGCTTGGAAAATCCCTATGATCTTATTGAAGATTTGGGGAAAGCATTGGCATTGATCGGTTCGAAAAATTAAGAAGCAGCCTGGATTTTATTTTTTTAATCAAACTCACAAAAAGTTGAGCAATTTTCAAGTCTTCAAATTATCTCATCTTTCCCGAAAAATAAAAAATCTCGACAGGCTCACTGCATCGCCTAAAAGGTGAAGTGTTGAAAATTTAGTCTCTTCATAAATTGTCATCCTATTGGCTATTTTAATCTTCAATTGATTTTCCTTTAGACTCGCTTCCTCGAATTTAAAAAAAATCTATGATTTTTTTTAAATTCGGGATGCACAATTAGCAAATCAGCACATTATCGCATCAGCACATTGGCTCCTTAATCATCAAATCCTGTTAATCGACCGGAGGGAACTCGGCAAAGCTAATCCTATCCGATTTCACTCCAAACAAGCTACCTCAATTTAAAATTTTGAATCTTTTATATGGACTAAAACCATTTACGCTTTTTAAACATATATACCCCAACGGCTGAGATAGAAAACGAAATTAGAGCGACTATCCAAAAACCAAAACGGGTCTCTTCGAGTGAATTTTGTACATTCATACCATAGAAACTGGCAATCAATGTAGGAATCATCAATATAATTGAGATTGAAGTGAGTTGCTTCATAATCACGTTGAGATTGTTAGAAATCACTGAAGCATAAGCATCCATCATTCCACTCAAAATATCACTATAAATATTCGTGGTTTCGAGTGCCTGCCGGAGTTCTATATCCACATCCTCAATCAAATCGCTGTCCAAGGTATCCTTTATCTCTCTAAGATTTTTGATACGATGCGAAAGAATGTCATTCCCTTTCAGTGATGTAGTGAAATACACCAAACATTTTTCGAGACGAAGTAGTGCCTGCAAATCTTCGTTACGTATCGATTTTTCCAACTGATTTTCAGCTTCTTTTGTGTTTTGATTAATCAGTTTAAGGTATTTTAAAAACCAAACACTAGACGAAAGCATAAGCCGAAGTACGAAATCAAAATCATTCTTCTTTATTACATTCTTTCGTTTGGTATATTTGATAAAATCAGAGATCATCTCTACTTTATAGAAACAAATACTCACAAAGATATCCCCCTTAAAAACAACTCCCATGGGCACGGTAATAAATGGAAGTTTCTCGTCCTCGTTACGATACGGCAATCGAATTACACATAATGTCCAACCGTTTTCCACTTCAATACGGGGACGCTCATCAGTATCTTCGATATCGTTATAAAACGCTTCGGGTACGTGAAGATCATTAATAATATAGTGTTGCTCTTTTAGTGTGGGTTTTTGAACGTTAATCCAGCAGTTTGATTCCCATTTCTCAGTAACTGCAAGTCCTTTCTCGTTTTTTAAATACGTAATCATGCTATAATCCTCCATTGTTGATGCAAATAGAGGCGATATAGCTTTTCCTCTATTGCGTAATAATTAATTGATAAGAATGATAATCGTCCATTTTGGATAATTTTTTATTTGTTCAGAGTGCAAAAGTAATCTTTTTTTGCTTGTGTTCTTTACCCTTGAATAAAAAAAGTTAATCAGGTTAAAATCTCATTAAAAAAGGGATACATATCGATAATATTTATATATTAGCAGAAAAATTGAACATAAAAAACAATAAGAATCATGACTAACATTGATTGGAAAAATTTATCGTTTTCTTACCTTAAAACCGACTATAACATCAGATGTTATTATCGAAATGGGAAATGGGGCGAATTAGAAGTCTCTTCGTCTGAATATGTGGAAATGCACATGGCTGCAACTTGTTTACATTATGGACAAGAAGCATTTGAAGGACTTAAGGCATTCAGAGGCGCAGATGAAAAAGTCAGAATATTCCGTTGGGAAGAAAACTGGAAACGAATGGTTCGTTCAGCTCAAGGCGTTTTGATGGCAGAACCCACCGAGGAAGTTTTCCGTAACGCTGTAATTCAGGCAATAAAATTAAATGAACGCTTTATTCCTCCTTACGGATCGGGTGGATCATTGTATATTCGTCCTGTTTTGCTGGGATCCGGAGCCAAAGTAGGTGTAAGTCCTGCAGATGAATATCTATTGCTCGTATTTGTCACCCCTGTAGGTCCATATTTTAAAGCCGGATTTAAACCTGTAAAGATGCAGATTGCCCGCGATTTCGATCGCGCAGCTCCTCTAGGTACCGGTTGCTATAAAGTTGGCGGAAACTATGCAGCAAGTCTCCGTGCTGGCGAACGTGCTCACCACGAAGGGTATTCCGCTACCATCTTTCTTGAAGCCAAAACTAAAGAATATATTGATGAAGCAGGCCCTGCCAATTTCTTCGGGATTAAAGACAAAACTTACATTACGCCCGATTCCGGCTCAATTTTACCCTCAATCACCAACATGAGTCTTCGCGATATCGCACAAGATCTCGGGTTAAAAATAGAACGCCGTCATATTCATGTTGACGAAATTGCCAACTTTGAAGAAGCCGGAGCCTGCGGTACTGCTGCTGTAATTTCTCCCATCGGTGAAATTCAGGACAGAGAAACAGGAAAAGTTTATACTTTCGGCAACGGAGAAGCCGGCCCATGGAGTACTAAGCTTTTCAAACGCTTACAAGCAATTCAGTATGGTGAGGAACCCGACATATTCGGATGGTGCACAATTCTCGAATAATTAAATCATAATATAAAAACCGCTACTAAATTCATAATAATGGCTTTAGTAGCGGTTTTTAATGCCATTTAAAATATTAACATCAACTTGTTTACAATATTTTTTTCTTAAACACTTGTTTTTTTCTTAAATAATCTTAATTTTGCATCTGAGGATTATTAATAAGATTGTTTAACATTAAAAAAATTAAAATGAAAAAAGTATTATTCGTTTTTGCAATTGCTGGCTTAGTAACATTGGCATCATGTGGTGGAAACAAAGAAGCTAAAACTGAAGCTACAGATTCAACAAAAGTTGAAACTCCTGCTACTCCCGACACTACTAAAGTTGCAACCGATACGACTAAAAAAGTAGAAGAAGCTGCTCCTGCAAAAGATGAAAAGAAAGCTGACAAAAAAGAAGTGAAGAAAGAAGAAAAGAAAAAATAATTTCTAACTTCATAAAAAAAGGTGCGTGGAATCCATGCACCTTTTTTTATGCAAATTACATTCCCGGAGCACCTCCGCTCTGAGGTTGGGCTCCCGCTTTTGATTTGCTTTCGAGTTCAATTTTTCCAAATCTAAAAGTAATCCCTGCCGTAAAAAACTGAGTAGTCGATTTACTGGAACTCGAACTGATAATCGTAGGTGTGTTTGTATTTTTTAGTTCTTTTTGCCAGTTAAAAATATCTTGTACCCCCAGTCTAACCGATAATTTTTTCTTAAACAAATCTGCTTTTAATGTTGCATTTATATAGTACAGCGGATCGGAAGTACCTTGAATATTAAGACTTGCCGATCGGTAATATCCCATCAATTGAAGTGTATAAAGCTGCTTAATGGTGTACATTACTGTGGTTCGATTATCAAACGAAAAATCATTTTTATACACCTTATACATTCCCAAATCGGCATCAATAATTTTATTATATACATTGTTCGTAATCATAATATTTAGCGATTTCATCGGGCGCAAGGTGATCGTGAACTCTCCTCCTGTAAAAATATCATGTCCCGAATTTCCATACGTGCTAAACAAAGTCGTTCGTTGTAATATGGTGTCATAGACCGAAAATAGAACACTTGAAATCGATTTATTGGTATTCCGGTGATATAAACTGATATTCAAAGCACTTCCATTCTTAAAATACTTCGACCAACCCAGTTCAAAAGAGTTTGTAAAGGCCTCATCTAGTTCCGTATTGCCTCCATAGAGACGTTCTTCATTTGAATAATCAATAAACGGATCAAGCTGGTATTGAGGATATTGAACTCTTCGCGCATAATTAAAGCTGAAATTGTGCATGCTTTTGGTTTGATAGCTGAGATAAAAAGAAGGAAAAAAGTTGAAAAAGTCCCTGTTTAAGTCCCTGCTCAAAGCATCGGAAACGAATTGAAACTGTTGATATTCCGCTCTCGCTCCTACTTTATACTTTAACACCCATATTTTATTGGAATAAGTAAAATAACCTTCCGAACCTAAATCATAGCCATGGTTTTTATTATATAGCAACTTTGATCTGATCCATTCGCCTGATGTAAAATTTAACGTATCCACAGGGCTATCCTCCCGCTGAGGATTATAACTAACCTCTAATCCTGCTTCTATAGACTTATCATCATTTATCGGATTCTCATAATATAAATTAAAGCTATTCCAAGAGCTCTTACTTGTATTTTCCGACTTCCTTTTCTTGTTCTTATTCTGCTGAATTAAATACAGTTCTTCATAGTCGGAGGTGCTTTTGCCCTGCCATTGACCGGAAGAAAGATCTATAGACAGATTTTTACCTTTATCATTAAACTTATGCTCGTAATTTATTCCCCCATGAAAATTATAACCATAATTACTTCCTTTACTTCCCGAATTAATATTGTAATTCGTATTTTCCCCATACATAAAGCGATTGACAAGAGATGTACTATTGCTGTTTCCATCGTTCATTCCGGCTCCAACATAAACAGACATGGTGTTTTTGGGATCAAACTGATATTCCGTCCCGATATAACCGTAATTCCAGCTGTAATCGGAATTTGATTCGCTCATGTTATCATAAGAATACGTAGTATCCAGATTATTTTTAACAATGCCGTTCGAACTGCTGTTCCACTTATAAGTACTTTGCGAGTGACCTACATAGGTACTAATATTCCATTTTTCGTTCGACCAGACATACGACAACCAAGGTGAAAGTTCGGGACGCGTACTTCCGTTTACACCAAAACTTAATAAATGGTTCTTTTTGATTTTCTCTTTGGTTATAATATTGATGATTCCTCCTGTCCCGGAGGCTCCATATTTTGCTGACGGATTCGTCATTACTTCAATTTTGTCGAGTGCATTGGCCGGAAGTTGCTGGAGATAGCTTTTAAGCCCATCTTCTTTGATTTTGGAAGGCTTTCCGTTTATCCAGATTTCCACACCCGAAACACCCCTCAGCGTGATATTTCCTTCCATATCCACCCATACCCCCGGTGCATTCTGTAGTGCATCCGATGCGGTTCCGCCCTGCATTGACGGATCTTCCGAAACATTATACACCCGCTTATCAGCATCGAACGAATAAATGGGGCGGGCAGCCGTAACTTCCACCCCTTGTAAAACCGATATGGCAGGAGAAAGCATTACTTTCCCCAAATCGGTGTTTCCGGAAACAAGCACTACCCGTTGAAATACTGTTTGAAAGCCAATGCTCGAATATCTTATCAGTAAAGAATCCGAGGAAATTTTATCGAAGAGGAACGTTCCTTTATCATCAGCTGTTGTTCCTTTTATCATAGTGCTGTCCGATTGCTTTAGCAAGGCAATGTTGGCATACGGAATCTCTTTCTGATTAGTGGAATCGACAATGGCTCCTTTTATGGAAAAAAACTTCTGACCGTAGATAGTTGAGCTAAGCACAAGGATTACAGCTACACAAAAGAACGTTTTAAATCTTAACATAATGGTTGTTTTTAATTAAAGATATATAATGGGCAAATATAAAATTTTATTGTACGGAATTCTTTTTTTTCTTGTTAAAACGGCATTTTTTCTCGACGAAATGAGTAATTTTATCAAAAAAAGATGAAAGCAATAATTTTTGCTGCCGGATTGGGCACTAGACTACAGCCGCTAACCCTCAACAAACCCAAGGCTTTGGTGGAAATCAACGGCATTACACTGTTGGAACTGGCAATTCAGAAATTGACACATCACGGCTTTACCGACATCATCATCAATGTTCATGCTTTTGGAACCCAAATTATTGAATTTGTCAGTCAACACTCTTTTGATGCTCGTATTTCCATCAGCGACGAGCGGAATTTACTGCTTGATACTGGCGGAGGCTTGGCTAAAGCATTGCATTTTTTCTCTGATGGAGAGCCGTTTCTAGCCTATAATGTAGATATCATAACCTCTGTGGATTTAGGTAAATTCTACAAGCAGCATCTTATGCAAAGGCCTTTGGCTAGTTTAATGGTTCGTAAACGCAACACTTCCCGCTACTTGCTTTTCGATCGAGAAATGAATTTATCGGGATGGAGGAACACCTCAAATGGAGAAGAAATTTGGGTAAACGGTACTAAAGCAACTACCGAAGAGTTTGCGTTCAGCGGAATTCACATTGTGGACCCCAAAATTTCAAAATATATTAAAACCGAAAATACGCCATTCCCGATTATGCCTTTTTATCTGGACATAGCTAAACATGAGCCGATAAAAGGAGTGATTGACAAAGATTCTGCATGGTTTGACGTGGGAAAACTGGAACAATTAAAAGAGGCGGAAAAGTTTTTGTCCATGGGTCGTTAACCTACACACAACTCTTCACTCTTTTGCCATGCATTGCTAACTTTTAGCTCCACCACTCTTCCGACTCGTCTTCCCGAAAAACAGGAATCTCCGATTTTTTCGTTTTTCGTGGATTCACGAATTTTTACAAAAATCATAGATTTTTTAAAATTCGGGACGAGTACCTTTCTCCTTTCCTCCTTCGACTTCGGCTCCGCTCAGTCATCGGAGTTCTTTAGACTCGCTTCGCGAACCTTTCACTCCCGAAAAACAGTATCCGCCAGCCTTATGCTGAGCGAAGTCGAAGCATGGCGGATCGTTGTTTTTCGAGGATCCACGAAAAATTAATAAAATCTGGGATTTTATATTTTTCGGGACTTGTACCTTTTACCTTATATGTTTTCCAGAATTGATTTAATGAGGTTGAAAGTTCCATCGTAAACATCAAGGATGTTTGAATCGAGCATATAGCAAGGAGTCGTAAAAACTTTGTTCTTTTTATCGGCAATCACTTCACCATAGGAAGTGTTCACATGTGTAGCCCCCATATTGGTGATATCCGTGGCTGTTTCCTCATCATTACCAATAGTAAGCGTAACGTTTGACAACACTTTTGCGATAATCACCGGTGCCATGCACATAGCTCCGATTGGTTTACCCAAACGATGCATGTCTAAAATTACTTTGCAAATTTGAGGATTTACCTCACATTGATCTTTTTTGTATTCATAGTTGCTGAAACTCTTTGTTACTCCTGATCCTCCGGGAAATATTACCGCATCGAATTCGTTGGCATCAAATTTATCTAACGACCTAATGTTTCCTCTTGCTATTCTGGCCGATTCTACAAGTACGTTACGAATTTCATTTTCTTCTTCTCCCGTTAAATGGTTTATCACATGATGCTGAATAATATCAGGTGCAAAACAGTCGTACGTACACTCGTGCTGAATAATCGACAGCATCGACATCGTGGCCTCATGAATTTCACTTCCATCTTTAAAGCCAGAACCAGACAGTATGATTGCAAATCGTTTCATCGTTTTTTTGTGTCAAATATAAGCGTTTTATTTTTGACTGCCAAAAATCCAATCACAGAATTCATGGAGATGACGGACAATTTTTACGATTACATCACATTCTTTTTCAAGAAAACGTAATACACTGTACATTCGCTTATTATTTAAAGATTATTCACATGGAAATTACCGAACGAATTAAAGCCCTGCTATTTAACCCCAAAGTGGCATGGGATGAAATTGCTCAGGAGAATATCCCGATTTCGAAAATTCTATGGAGCTATTTTTTTCCATTATTATTAATCCCTGTAGTCGCTACTTTTGTCTCCTATGGTATTATCGGTTATAGAGTTGCTTTTTTCGGATCGGTACATTCTTATGAGCTCGGTATTCGTTCGGCTATTGCAATGCTTGTTTCAACCATTGCAGGGACATTGTTTTCTACAATTATTATCGATGTTTTAGTCCCATCTTTCGGCTCCGAAAAAAACTTTAGCAAAGCATTGCAATTGGTTATCTACTCCTACACCCCAAGTTTGATTGGAGGTATTTTCTATTTTTACTATGCCACTTCATTATTGGGAATTATTTTGGGACTGTATGGCTTATATCTTTTATTTTTAGGATTAAAACCCATGATGAAGATATCCGACGACAAACAAGCTTCTTTCTTTATCATAAGCTTAGTCGTTACTATTGTCATATTTTCCGTGATTTCATTCGGTTTAAACGAGGTGCTGACAAGCAACATCTCTTACAATATTTAACTTAATACAAAGAAGGCTCTGCAGAAGTTTGATCTACCCTACACCCCACCGAATAGTTTTAATAATCCCTAATAAAAAAGTCGCATTCCCAGCGACTTTTTTTATGAAAATCTAATTTGAAAAATGCTTATATTTGTAGTGAAAATAGTAAAATTAAAATGATTTATCCGCCAAAACCCTAATGTCAAACCTATGGAAAAAGAAACAATTGGTAAATTAAACAAATCTTTTGAAGAGTGTGCCTACGAGCAAGAGGGCATCGAATATTGGCTCGCGAGGGAGTTGCAGCAATTGCTGGGTTATGCAGAATGGCGCAATTTTGTCAATGCAATTGATAAAGCGAAAGAAAGCTGTAAAACAAGTGGGGAAGATATTTCTAACCATTTTGTTGACGTCAACAAAATGGTTAGAATTGGATCTGGTGCAGAACGTAAGCAAGATGATATCATGCTCACCCGCTATGCCTGTTATCTGATTGCGCAAAACGGGGATCCGAAGAAAGAACAAATTGCTTTTGCTCAAAGCTATTTTGCCATTCAAACCCGTAAGCAAGAGCTGCTCGAAGAACGGATTCTGCTTGTTGAACGTATGCAAGCCAGAGAAAAACTAGCCATTGCAGAAACTGAATTATCGAAGAATATTTTTGAACGGGGCGTTGATAATAAAGGGTTTGCGATTATCCGAAGTAAAGGAGATTGGGCGCTGTTTGGAGGACATAACACCAGTGCCATGAAGCGGAAATTGGGGATTGCTGAAAACAGACCATTGGCCGATTTTTTGCCTACCATCACCATCTCTGCCAAACAATTGGCTACTGAAATCACCAATTTCAATGTTCAAAAAAACGATTTGAAAGGGGAATCTAAAATCACGGACGAACACATTAAAAACAATACAGACATTAGGGAGCTTCTTGGAAAAAGCGGCATTAAACCGGAGCAACTTCCAGCAGAAGTGGATATTAAAAAATTGGAACGAAGAGTGAAATAAAGCAACAAATACATTGCCAAGAAAAAACTCAAACCAACAAAAAAATAGGGTCGTTAAGGTTAGTAAAAAACAAGTATTGAAGCGGTGTCTGATCATTTTGCTGACGTCAGCAAAACGGCATGGGGCTTAGCTGATTTACCACAACGAAACGCTAAATACTTTTTTTAGTGTCCTAATGCGCAAAGTCGCCTCCGATGAATAATCACAATCCCCTACCCATTCCATCCGTTTTCCCATCCAATTATTAGCAAAAAAAACTCCCCCATCAATCGACAAGGAAGTTTTTTAATGTTTTGGAAAAGATCGAAGAATGAAAATCAGCGCAAAACCCGGCTTTATCTTTTAACTATTAACCACTAAGGCACTTAGACATCTTGATTCTGTATTCTCTTTTCACGATTCACGCGAAGGCTCTAAGACGCTGAGTTTTTCTCCATTCTGAATTCTTACTTCTTGATTCCGTATTCTTACTTCTTGATTCTCGCTTCACACTTTTAGACTCGCCTCGCGCTCTTCTTTTTCCCGAGAAAACAGAAATTTTGAATTTCTTATTTTCTCGAGGATGCTTGAAAAATCACAATCCGCCGGTTGGCGGATTTATTTTTCGGCACACGTTTCACGCCTTTTATATCGCTTCGCGCCATTAGCACATTGCTCTCATTAGCACATTATTCTCATTTCAATTTTTCCACATAAACCCCAACAATCGCTTTCACGGCTCTGTCCGAGAAGAAATCACAAGCCGGGAAGACTTTAAAAATTCCCTCATCGGTCTTTTTCGGATCGCAAACCAACATGACCTCTGCCTGATCGTTTCGGTTCATCAGTTCGCTGAAAGTATAAACACTGCGGTAGCCGTCGGCGGCAACCACCAGTATAAACCCCTTTTTCAGCATTTCCGGATCGGCTTTTACGTATGATGACAATACGTCTTTAAGCAGAATTCCGTGGAACGGTGTGGTGGAATGGATTCCTTTACCCCGGCCATAGAAGATGGTGTTGTAGTTTTGAACGGTAAACTCTTTCGGATTGTCCGTCAATGTTTTAATGATGGAATCGTTTACGATGATATCCAGTTTTTTGGAGAGACATGGTTTCATATCCTTGACCGTTTTAAACGAGCGGGGATACGATTTTACGGTAATTTTCACCGGATTGGAGATATTCCGTTCGGTCAACAAATCGGAAGAAACCACCAGCTTCGATTCCGTGGGCAATGGCCACAACTCTTTGGTTTTGGAAGGCACAATGCGACGAACATTCGTAGCAATCAGAATTTCATGCAAATGGTTGGGATAATAGATTTCGCCCCACGACACCACCACTTTGTCGCCCTTGTCATTTTCAATTTCAACAAAAAGGTCGATGATGGGTCTAAACTCTTTTTCGTTGAGTTTCTTAGGGATATATTCGTTCAGGATGTCAAACAACGAATAGCCGTCGTAGCGATAAGCTCCGATGAATTTATTGCTGTCCCCTTGCATTTTGGCCTCTTTTACGATGACTGTATGCTTTTGCAGTTTCGAAAGATCAACCTTTCCCAATTTCATCACTTCACCTTCAATCGTTATGTCCTTGATCGGCAAAGCCTGAGATTCCACATTGTCATAGAAGTTGTTGGTCTGGTCGGTGGAATCGACTTTGTTCAGTTCCGCTTCTCTCTTGGCTCCATGTTGTTTCTGATCCTTGCATGAGCTCAAGGTCAAAGCAGCAATCAGCAGGATAAATACCCATTGTTTTTTCATATTTTTTGGTTTTTATTTATTAAAAGATCACTTTAAGTTCCCCAAACACCATTCTTCCTGGATTTACCTGACTTTTACTGGTAAGATAAACCTTGTCGAAAACATTGATCATACTGGCTCCCAAAGAAATATGTTTGCCTACCATGCGCCAGATTTTCACATCCGTTAAATCGTAGGGCTCATATTTGTCGGGCAACCCATATTTGTCATCCGGAATATTGGCATCATTCACCCATTGAGCGCCAACAAATTTATGGGTGATGATCATATTCACAAATTTGTTTTTCCAGGTCCCTCCCAAAAACACTTGATGATTGGGGACATCGGTAAGGTGTTTGCCCGTTAAATCGGTCAGCTTGGAGCCTTCGGGCATGGTGTATTTCAAGATTTCATTCTGAGTGTAGGCATAATTTCCAAAAATCGTGAAACTCTTGTTGATTTGCCAGCTGGCATCGAGATCGAAGCCATAGAGTTGGACTTTCGAGATATTCAAACTCTTGAGTACGGGACTCCAAAAGCCTGTAGTGTAAGCACTGTCGCCCGTGGAGACATAATACATAAAATCGGTCCCGAGCGAATACCACACCGAGGGGTTAATGGAAATGCCGTTCTCCCAGTTCAATTTCCAACCCCATTCCACCGATTGAATATGCTCCGGCTTCAGATTGGAATTCACCACTTTAAAACCACCACTGATTTTACCGCTTCTGCACATATCATCGAGCACGGGAGGACGGAATCCGATGGAATAGGAAAGATAGGTACGGGCCACTTTCGAAAGTTCATACAAAGCAGAAGCTTTCGGACTGATGGAATTCCATTCCGCTGCCTGAATGGTCGGAATCTGATACACACTCAAGTATTGTATGGCTTGGGATGGATTTTCGATATAATAGGCTCCGTCATGATATTTAGCATAATCGAACCGGGTGCCGATATTAACATGCAGTTTTTTGTTCATCAACAGCCATTCATCCTGGATATATCCGGCCATAAAGTCCATTTTACCTTTATTTATCACCTTGTCGGTGGATGAATAGTAAACATCGGCTGCATCCACACTTCCCTGACGAAAATCGAGTCCGAAGGTGAGTTTGTTGTTTTCGGTCAGCGCTCGTGAATAGCTGCTTAGCAATCCAAAATCGCGACGCAAAGAGGTCACATCATATAGCTGATACGTCTGGTCTTTGAGACTTTCATTTAATTTGCCATAATTTTCGTCGAGCCAGAATGCATTGATAATCCAATTGCTTTTTTCCGATTTCCCTTTATAGGTTAACGCATAGCGATATGTATTGTATTTACTGTAGGTTCCGTCCTCTTCGTACACCTTTTCTCCCCCCCCATGCTTGTCATCGTAAAAGGTAAAACTGAATTCCACGCTGTTGTTTTTGTTTATGTCATAGCCGATTTTGGCCAAACTTCCGACCTCTTTCAAATAGGTGTTCACCGAATACTGGGTGCGTAGATTTTCGGGGTAGGTCATATATCCATCGCTGTTGCTCCACAGTCCCGAAAATAGCCAATAAAGCCCTTTTTCGCTGTTCTTTATATGCGTCCGTCCCATCAGGTTCAGCCGGGCGATACTTGTGTTATACGTCCCATATTCCAAGCCCACACTTCCCTGAAAAGGCTGAGTCGGTTTTTTGGTGTTAATGCTGATCACTCCCGCCATGGCATTGTTGCCATAGATTGCAGAGCCCGGCCCTTTGAGTACCTCCATCGATTCGATGGTCTCCTTATTGAAAAGGTTCCAGTTTACGCCCCCGCCATCGGTCTTGTTCACCGGAACACCATCCACCAGCACCAGCATCCGCGATTGGTCTTTGGAACTCAATCCTCTGGCACTTACGGTAGATTTTGACGATAGAATTCCAAAATTGCGGTTCACATAGATGCCCGAAGAATATTGGAGTGCATCATCGAGCGATTTGCCAGGATCGATGGCGATTTGTTTCGACGAGATATAGCTGATTTTCGAAGGTACATCCAGCAAGTTATTCTCCGACCGGGTAGCGGTGACCACCACCGGATTGATCTGGATGATTGCAGGATCCAAGGGGATCACCAACGGTTGAGACAACGGGATGGAAATGGATATTTTCTTGTGGATGTACGAAATATGAGAGACTTCCAATACGAGATCTCCTTTTTTCTGAACATTAAAATGGAAAGCACCTGCATTATCCGTCACCTGAATTTCAGGATTCCCGACAATCGAAACATGAGCCCCGGATATCGGGTTACTTGTGGTAATATCGACAAGCGTTCCCTTAATCTCGAACTGGGCGAAACCCGAAGCGCAAATAAACAAGGAAATTACGAGCATTAATCTTTTCATGATCCAAATATTAAAAAACCCAGCGTCAGTTAATGAAAACTCACACTGGGTATGTTATTCGCGAATTATAACTAAAGGATAACTATTTTTTTAGCGTTGGTTTTACCCTCGGAATTTTTCATGTTTACATAATAAATTCCACGTCCGAATTGAGATAGATCGATGCTCAGTTTTTCAACTACTGATTTTTGTTCGAAAACAACCGCACCTATTTGATTATAAACAGTAACGTTTTCCAACAGTTCATTGCTGACAATATTTACGATACCCGTGGATGGATTAGGATAAACATTTATTGAAGCGGCTTCGTATAATACTTCTTCAACGCCCGTACTTACTGAAGTTCCGGTAATGATGATGTCATCTATTTTAGAAATGGCCAACGTGTCGATTGCGGTTCCCGAAGTGTTCACATTGGATGCAAGCACCCAGCGAACCGAAATGTTTGAAGATGCGGTATCGGCACCTGCAGGGAAAGCTGCTTCTGCAACTACGCCGGTTGTCCAATCGTTGGCAACGCGAATCGTATCATCAACAATATTTGCGAAACTGGCAGTCCCTTTTTTCCATTGGATTAGAAAATCTTTGGGGCCACCACCATTTTGAGCACCGGCACGTTGTTTCGAGGAAATTTTAATATCTTTATAACCGGTGGTTTTGAATTTCAAAATCCAGTATTTTGTACCAACACCATTGTTCCATCCGATGGATGTTGCCGCAGTATCTCCGGAAGCTTGCCCGGTAGTGAAGTATATTGGGTGTAAGGTATCATTTTCGGTACCAATGTATCTAGGCATATTAATGCTTAGCCCTGTGGTTGGGGTTTTAATGGATGTTGAAAAAGTCCATGCGGCGATTGTATCTTGTCCCATGGCCATGGCCATACATGCGATACATGATAAAAAAAGTAAAGTTTTTTTCATTTTTTTCTTTCTTTTTGTTTTGTTATTGAATTTATTATTCTTTTCATTTACCCTGGAAAAATCAATTTGCTTATCCTCAATTTTAAAGGCCGTAAATTGATTTTCAAGAACATATACTAAAGACTATCACAGCTAATCATTTAGCGTTTATTTCTGAATTTTAACATCGAAGTCGATATATCCGGCAGCTTCATCTGAGGCTGTAATTGCATTTACCTTGATCAATCCTGTTTTGTTATTTGTGGTTTTAAAGGGGACCACTTTCCCCGCATCTGCAAACTTATATTTTCGACTGCTGAAACCTGCACCCGAATGAAACGAAGCCACCAGCAAACTGTCATTAGTAGCGGCATCGAACGAAGCGGTACTGACAGAGGTCACATAATCCCAATCGGTGTAATTCTTGGTGCTCCAGCCTGATACTGTCGAATAGTAGGTTGGCGCATCCGAGTCCCCTGCTGAAGAAAAGGTAAACGACGGTAAACCGCTCGTAATGTAATAGTAACCCAAAATATGGATACTGCTTTCGTGCCCGGCAATGGTCGAAGCCGTATAAAGTGTTCCTGTAAACGGATCAAAAAAAGTACCCAATGTAGAATTTTGCATCCCAAGGCGAATGCCCGAATACGACCATATTTCACCATAAGAAAGTGTGGTATCTCGCGTAAAAAAAGAAATTGAAGCCGACTTACGGTCTTTATTCATCACCGAAATAGTCCAGGTAAGGCTATCTCCCTGACTAATCTGCAAAACTTTAGTAAGATCCAAAGAAGCAGCATTGGAACCTTCATCCAATAAGACAGAAGTAATTCCGTTTTTGGTAGTTCTAATGACTAAATTGGTTATATTCTTTCCCCCTCCATCAGCAATAATTCCGATTTTAGCGGTATGATTGCTTAGGTACGAACCATCAGAAGTAAAGTCCCCGCCACTTTTTATAGAAATTGTAGGCAGGGACTCAGAGTCGTCTTTTTTACATCCCGACAAACCACCGAACAGGATAAAGGCAACTATAATTATGAGAACGTGAACGTGTTTCATTTCCCTATTAATTCGTATTGAATTTTATTACAATTCGCAAATTTATACTATTTTTCTTGAATTGCAAAATATTTCTATTCGGATTCATGTTGATTTATTATATTTTTTCCAGACAAAGGAAAACAGTGCAAAACAAAGCTGAAAGCAGAATGTATCATTCTGTAAATCACGTTAATTTCACCTAATAAAATTAGGGATTGTATTTGTATTTATCTGCATTAAAATTTTCTCAATTGCTGAGAATATGCTTATATTTGCAATTCTAAAAAAAATATAAGGATGAAATTGATTATCGGAATAGATGATACTGATAATTTAGAAAGCAGAGGAACCGGATTCCGGGCTCGGGAGTTGGGACAGTTCATTACTGCCGAGAAACTGGGGCGGCTGCGATATGTCACCCGTCATCAACTCTATTACCATCCCGATATTCCATTTACATCCCACAACAGCTCAGCATCTCTCGTAATTGATCAGGTTTCGGATCGGGAAGCGGTTCGCAACTATTGTGCGGAATATCTGCTGAAATACGCTGCCGATGGATCCGATGCCGGGCTATGCGTCTATTCGCCGGATCAGGATTCCCCGATTGAAGCAATCTCAAAATTTGCCCGCAGCGCAAAATCAACCATTGTTACAGAAGCGGAAGCGTATGCTTTAGCCGAAAAACATGGATTGTTCCTGCAAGGTTACACCGGGTTTAAAACCGGAATCATCGGGGCTCTTTCGGCGGTTGGTTTACGCGCCGAAGGAGATGATGGCAGAGTGCTATGGTCGGAGAACTTGAGAAATACCTCCGGAATTTTTTCAGCAAAGAAATTAAAAGAATATATCGACATCGATTCCATTATCGACATGAACCATCAGCCGATCAACGACTCAGATATGCTATTGAAAGGCGAATGGTGCCGTCCGATAATGTTAAACAAAAAAGTAACACTAATTGTAGAGGAGGTTCAACATGAGCACTATAAATGGCAAATTGCTCCCAAGGAGTATATCAAAAGTATTACCCAATAAACTGGCTGGCGATATTGCCGAGTATATACTGGTATTTCTAATCGGTGCGCTGGCTATCACCTTGCACGCCAAACTTCGTATTCCCACACAGATGCCGGGGAAATATGGGATGATTTATATGGCGTTGATCATGACCGCACACTTGAGTTCAAAACTCCGGTTTTCGGCAACCATTGCCTCGCTGGGGGCCGTTGCGCTGCTACTCCCCAATGTCCTCGGATTCACAGATCCTTTTATGCCGGTTACCTATATCTTTATCGGACTTGTAATAGACATCCTTTTTATCTGTTTTAAACCTTTTTCGGATAAAGTCTGGTTCGTAATCCTTGCCGGTGGACTAGCCTGGATGGTGATTCCGGTTTCCCGGATGATCATCTTCCTCACTACCGGTTATATGCACGGAATCCCAAAATTTGCGCCCGTTGTGCCATTCATTTCCCATATCGCTTTTGGCTGTGTAGGAGCATTATTGGCCTATTCCGCATTAAAAATTGCTGGCAAATCAACCAAAAAACATGTTTCGGAATAACTCTTTTTTTCTCCTTTTATTCATCGGAGTATTCTTTCTTGGGGGATGTAAAAAAGATTACGAACGACCAATTATACAACTGATTCCCGAAACGGGATTGTTCTATACGGATACCCTTGCCGATCCCGGACAACTGTTTTCAATTCGAATCAGAGGGAATTCAGGTAGCTCTCCCGCCACCAACTTCCGCATTTCTGTTGAAACCAACGGAGTCACCAGTACGGTGTTGGATTCGGGAATCTATGCGGAAGACATCAATCTGGCAAAATCATTTTATTTTGGCGGAAACAATACGGAAAAATGGACCTTTTATGTCAAAAATAAAGAGGGTATTGTAGCCGCTCAATCCATTTCCATTCGCCGAAATCCAAACGCTCTTTACGGTCCCGTGGTGGAATATCCGAACGTGGTTCTGAAAATGCAGGAGAATAACGGCGGAAATATGATGGCCTTAAGTACCGGGGAAGTTATTCCGGGTGTATCCTCCGTGAGTTACCAAACCACGGTCGATTTTCTAGCCTATTACAGCACGATAAATGACTACACTCTCTCGTCTCCCAACGAGACTGAAGCTCCGGGTTTTTATCCCTCAATTCTATCCATGACGACTAAAAACGAAATGCGCTACAAGGATATCTACACGGAAGTCTCGCCAGCCGCTTATGATGCCGTTATGAACGACAGTTTAATCCTGGCGTCGTACGACAACTCGGTGATTGGAAAACGGAAGGCAAAAAATGTAATTGCCGGTAATGTGATTCCATTTGCGGTTCAAACCGGACCTATGGCAGGGAAAAAAGGATTGATCAAAATTATGGACACGCAAGGTGAAGCAACCGGAACCATTACCTTCTCGATAAAAATTCAACAACAGAGCAAACATGCGCATTGATTTTAAAATTCTGATATTTTTGGGGTCGTTTCTCATCTCCTCGATAGCGTTGTTTGGTCAGGAGCCGGTCGACAAAAAGGACACGTTGGAGCCCTATATCGTCACCGCCACCCGGGATGAACTGTCGCTGCACAAAATCCCCATGCGCGGCTCGGTGTTGGTCCCATCAGATAAAAGCACCTTTACCAATACAAACATCGATGATTTGCTATACCAGGTTCCAAACACCTATATCGACCGGAGAAATGGCATCTTTTCCAAAAATTCATCTGTAAGTCTCCGCGGACTCAATGGAAGCACCCGTGTGCTGATTTTATCCGATGGCGTACCGATCAATAAAACGGACGGAGGTGGGGTGAACTGGAACCGGATCAATCCCGAAACGATTGAACGCATCGAAGTGGTAAAAGGTCCCGGATCATCGCTCTATGGCTTTAATGCCATGGGTGGAGTCATCAACCTGATTACCCGGAAGCCCAAAGCAAAGAACGAAGTGAGCGCTTCTGCCTGGGCAGGTGATTTCAACTCCAAGGGAGCATCCATGTATTACGGGCATCGGGCCAAAGCGGATACCGGATTCTACTTCTCCATCGATGGATTCTCCCGTTTGGGCGACGGATACTATGCACAACCCGACAGCACCCTCGACTCCACATCCGCAAAATTATATGTAAAAGATTATGCAGCCCGCTTTTTGGGCGGTTACAATTTTTCTAAAAAAACCGCTCTGGAAGTTGAGCTCACCCATTCCTACAATGAATCCGGCGACGGCACCAAAATATACGATCCCAAAGGAGCTTATTACAGTTATACTACCGATAACGGCCGTGTGCTGTTTAAAACGGATAAAGGTACGTGGGGCGTTCTGAATGTGTTGGTGTATTATCAACGCGAAAATTATCTCTATCAGAAGGAAAACTTCAAAAAAGCCAAAATCCCCCCCTACGAAGTAACCGCCTATAATCTCACCCAAACCAACGCCATCCGCGAAGATTTCGGAGTCACAGCATGGCATCAGCTGAAGTTGAATGAACATCATAAAATAACGTATGGGTTCGAAGCCCGTCAAGGGTCGGGATACAGTTCCGAAATATGGTTCACCTCCACCGATACCATGAAAACCAAGGGAACGTTGCAAAATTTCGGCACCTATATCCAACATGAAGGCTCTTTTTTCAAAAATAGACTAAAATGGATATCCGCCTTGAGATATGATGCCGTCAACTTTATCGATGGCAGTTATAATATCTATTCCCCTTCGCAAAGCAATGAGTTGATGCAATACTACAACACCAGTTACAGTCCCAAATCGTGGCAGGGATTCAGCCCCCGAACGGGATTCATTTGGATCTTTTCCGACCATGCATCCACTTTTATCAATGGATCTGCCGGATTCCGCCCTCCGATGCTCGATGATATGGTCAACAACCGGAGTATCACCAAAGGATTTAAATTGGCCAATCCTGCGCTGAAACCCGAAACAGTCTATGCCATCGAAGCAGGTGGATCATATCGGTTTAAACGGTGTTTTGTCTTCGAACCCTCGGTTTATTTTATGCAGGGTCACGATTTCAATTATTTTGTAGCCACTGGCGATACCATCTGGGGCGACAATAAGCCCAAACCCATATTACAGCGCGACAATATCGCCCAAGTTGACATCCTCGGAGCAGAAGCCACGCTACGATTTTTCCCTTGGCACGGAGTTTCGGGATACTTCAACTATAGTTATAACCATTCAACAATAAGCAAATACACCCGCAAGACCGAAAGCGACCTCGACCTTACCGGAAAATTTTTGACGGAAGTGCCCAAGGATATGGCAAGTATCGGAATTACGTGGGAGAATAAGATTGTGGACGCGCATATTTCGTTTAACTACGTGGGGACTACTTTTTCCGACGACGAAAACCTGATTCAGATGAAGGAATATTACACCCTCAATTTAAAATTATCCAGGGAACTCAATAAACACTTATGCCTCTGGATTCAGGGACAAAACCTCACCAACACCATCTATATCGACAACAAAGGCCTTCAAAGTTTAGGGCGTTTTGTCTCGGGAGGAATCCGTTTTAATTTATAATACCACTGATTTTCATTTCCACCCCTACCCTATAGAGTAATGAATATCGGACTGTTCACTAATCATTTTTACAACTAATTTTCTTCACTCCCGGAATTTATCCTGCATAAAGCGGGAGGGAAGGGGTAAACGAAGAAAATCCACTAATCCCATTTTTGGCTAGCTTTAGGTCCTACACATTCAAACTGATTTTCATTTCTACCCCGACCCTAAAGGGCGATGAAAATCAGTGTTGTTCAGCAATTAATTCAATACATTTATTTGTTATTTCCAAAACGACTTCCTTTGAATTACACAAAACCTCTTCATTCGAAAATCTAACTATTGTAATACCATATTTTTCAATTTCATATGTTCTACCTTCATCATGTTCTTTGTTGTATTGAGTTAAATGAACTTTCCCATCTACTTCAATTACCAATTTAATTTTATGGCAGTAAAAATCTGCAATAAAATAATTGATTGGATGCTGTTGTCTGAAATGTAGTCCCAATATTTGATTATCTTTTAAGAACTCCCACAAATATTTTTCAGCATCAGTAAGGTTATTTCTTAATTCGCTGGCTCTCTCAAAAATAATTGGAGGAGCTCCGAAAAACATAAATCGATCAATAATATCAAATTTACTTTTTGCCATTTCTCTTATTTCAAGTTGTCAAAGATAATCATTTTTACATCAGATTTTCTTCACTCCCTTTAGGGTTGGGGTAAATGAAGAAAATCAATCCGATAGCAATTATAGCAAGTTTTAGGTCTTATTCATTCTGATTTTCATTTTCATTTCCACCCCTACCCTATAGAGTAATGAATATCAGACTGTTCAATAATCCTTTTTTCAACAGATTTTCTTCACTCTTTAGGGTCGGGACAAATCAAAGAAAAGCAAACTTTTTGCGGGCTGAAAGCCCAGATTATCCTTACCTATGGCAACGCCATAGGTGCAAGCTCAACACATCTAGAAAATGCGCCCTGAAAGGGCAGCTTAACTTTAATAATAAGTTGATGTGTTTATAGGCTTCCCTATCAACGTATAAAATGAAAACCTATGAACAAAAATTCATTCTTATCAACGCCCACGCATGAATTCCTAAAATTTCATCGGGCAATCATATTTTTATATTATATTTGTTGTGACAAAAATAAGCTGAGCTATGGAGAATCAAAAAGACAACAACCTTTTTGAAGTAAAATACAAGTTCTGGGTCGAGAACCAAAATGGCGAAGGAATACTCGGAGATGGGCGGTGGAAGTTACTAATGGCCATCCAAGAAACAGGATCGCTGAAGTTGGCAATACAAAAACTAAATCTTTCATATCGAAAGACGTGGAACAATCTTCAGAAATTGGAAACATTACTGGGATTTCCGGTGATAGAGACCTCCCGGGGTGGAGCCGAAAAAGGTTCTGCAACGCTTACCCCCGTAGGATTGGCCTTGGTGAATGCTTTTGCCGCTTTCCACCAGCAAATGGATAGCTCCATGCAGAAAAAGTGCGATGAATTCAGCGCGGAACTCAACAAAATTATTTTAGGGAAATAAGGCTTCCACAAGTCAGGTCTGACATTTTTTTAAAGATTGTTTTTTTGATAACCTTAATCCCGCAGAACCAGAAATCTATAATTTCCCTGTTTTTCGTGGATGTTTTAACCCTCGTTTACGGGGCTCGAAAAATCACAAGAATCGTGATCCGCCAGCTGGCGGATCACGATTCTTGATTCTTCAACTCAGCCTTCGACTTCGCTCAGTCTTCGTTCTTCTTCAGTCCCGCATTGCGATCTTCTTTTCACGAATCATCGTTTCACGTTTTCACCCTGAGCGAAGTCGAAGGGTCACGATTCTTTCTTCCTTCCTATTTCTTCCTTCTAAAATTTCAGTATATCAGTATATTTCACAATCCTTACACCGGTATAATAAAACCGAATCACATCTTCGGCTTTCTTTCCTTGCTTCACCATATTAATGGCTCCTTCTTGACTTAATCCCACACCATGACCATATCCTTTTCCTTTCAGAAGAACCTGATCTTTGTCTTCCGAAACCGAAAAATAGGTAGAACGGAGATTGAACGAGGTTCGAATATTGCGCAACGGAATGGAATCAAGAATATATTTTTGCCTGTTGTCCTGATTGAAATTGCAAAGCGCTTGTTGCTTCTGTGCGTCATAGACTAAATAAGGATAGTTGGAAATAAAGTAATCAAGCCATTGTTTTTTGGGAATCTTTTTCTCCCACAAATAGCTTCTCCCTCCCATGCTAAAAGTATCGGTAACCGAACGAAGATAAGAGGTGGAAATGCTCCATACATTTTCCGAATTTTGAGTTTGCCCCCCACTGTTCGAATGGAAGGCAGCCGAAATTAATTTTCCATCAGCATCTACAATCACATCGCAAAATGTTTGAGACACAGCAAGCATAATATCCGAATTATTACAACGACGATAATAGGCCTGACAATGGGTTTCATCGCATAAGTTATAACCGTCGTTTACATGTTTCATGATATTCGTAAGTGTATATGTACGAGCGATGATGGCCTGAATTTTAAAAAATTCGATATCATTACTGCTTCCCAAGACCTCCGATTGAACCACTCCGGCAACATAGCGTTCTAAATCCACACGATTGATTAACACAATATTATTGTTTTGAACGCTCAGTTTCAACTCATCATCATATACCCGCTCGGCATTTTTTTTTGCATTAGTCTTAACATTAAAAGCATTTACCAAACCGATACTTTCCAAGCTGAGCTCAGAGCACACTCCCAAAACAACATTATTTTTTGTGATTTGAATTTTACTGCCAACCAATTTGAATTCTACCGTATTATTCTTATAAATATCAACACTCAAAGGAAGGTTGTCGGCTTTCATCACGTATTTTCCTGATATTGGGGTAAATGATATTTGAGATACTGTGCCTGAAGAAAAAATTCGTACATCCAAAGAGAGTCCAAATCCAGTTGATGAATTCAATATAAAGAAAATAAGAAGAGCTATCGTATAACGAATAATTTTCATATAAATATTTTGATTCGCTAAAATACATTTTATTTATTGTTCAGCAGCGATTCATAGACTATTTTAGCAGTTTTTAACGAAGCATTCCCATTTCCAAGTATGTCTCCAAGTTGCTTGTAATTATCCAACATTTGATTTCGTGAAGCCTTATCAATCGTTATTTTTTCAAGTTCATCAATAACTCGTTGCCGATTACAGTCGTTCTGAATCAGTTCCGTAACTATCGGTTTATCCATGATCAGATTGGGAAGCGAAATGTAAGAAATACCATTAACAAGCTGTTTTGCAATTACATAAGAAACACCATTCGCTTGATAAAGCACCACTTGAGGAATATTATACAATGCCGTTTCGAGTGTAGCTGTACCTGAAGTAACAAGCGCAGCATAACTTTGCTGAAGTAGCGCATAGGTCTCTCCCCAAACAATTGGTAGCGGTTTTTTTAGCATCAACGAGCGGTAAAGTTCCTCGGGTTGCCATTTAACACCGGCAATTACAAATTGAAACTGAGGAAATGCTTCCGTTATCGACACCATAACCGGTAATACTTTAGATATCTCCTGTTTTCTACTGCCCGGTAACAAAGCAATAATTGGACGGGAATCACGAGTAATAATTCGATTGATTTCGAGCGATTTCACCGAGGTATTTGTGTTATATTTTCGAAGTTCATCGAGCAATGGATGCCCAACATAATCGGCATGATAATCATATTTTGCATAAAAATCCTGTTCGAAAGGAAGGATACAAAACACCTTGTCAATATTTCGTTTAATCTGATGTATCCTTGATTTTTTCCACGCCCATATCTGGGGCGAAATATAGTAATACACCTTAATACCCTGTGCTTTGGCAAAGGCGGCAATTCGGAGATTAAACCCGGGATAATCGACCAAGATAAGAACATCGGGACAATATTTGACGATATCGTGCTTACAAAACGAGATATTTCGAGTAATGGTGCGGAGGTTTAGAATCACTTCGGCAAAGCCCATAAAGGCCAGATCACGGTAGTGCTTCACAATTTTTCCACCTTCCGCCTCCATCAAATCTCCGCCCCAGCAACGATATTCGGCATCAACATCCAGTTGATTGAGTTCGTGCATCAGATTAGAAGCATGCATGTCGCCCGAAGCTTCTCCTGCAATTATATAGTACTTCATCGTTAATTTTTACAAGAAAAATCCAAAATAGACTAAAGTCATCGCAAAAGTTACCAGAAGAATTCCTCTGCCCGTGCGATCGTATTTTAACTTTAGCAGATAATATCGAAGCGTGAAAAGATTGGTAAAAATACTAATTAAAGCCAATGTTTGCGGTTTGAGAACCTGTTCTTTTCCACTCGCTACGTTGAGTCCCAGCCCGATGGCATAAAAAATTCCGAAGGAAATAGCGGGAAGTAGAATTCCCAGCAGAATTCCCATCCAAATGGTGTCGGTACGTAAACGGTTCATATCAATTCGTATTTATGGTTGTCGCAATATTGAGGTCAGTTAAAAAATTGTAGCGGTCACTACGCCGGTGGTCGGTCAGATCAAAATGAACCGGTTGAACGGACACAAATTGATTTTCCACAGCCCAAATGTCGGTATCGGTACCTTCGTCCTGATTGAAGAACTCCCCAGTAAGCCAATAATACTCTTGACCATGTGGGTCTAAGTGCGGGATGAGATCCTCTTTCCAAAAGCCTTTAGCCTGACGAGTAATTTTAAATCCCTTGATTTGTTCAACGGGAATATCCGGAATATTGATATTCAGGCAGCCGTACTTGGGAAATGTGTGTGATAACACAGCTTCCAATACTTTTTTCACAACGACTTTACAAGCCGAGAAATCGGCATCCTGATCGTAACTTAATAATGAAAAACCGATAGCTGGAGTTTGCTCAAAGGCTGCTTCGAGAGCTGCCGCCATGGTTCCCGAATACATCAGGCTAATCGCCGTATTGGCCCCATGATTAATTCCGGAAAGCACAAGATCGGGCATCCGTTTTAAAATTACCTTTTGAGCTAGCTTTACACAGTCCACAGGAGTACCGTTAGTAACATACTCCACTACATTACCGTTTTCCGCAACTTTTTTAATACGTAGCGGAACATTCATTGTAATTGCATGGCTCATTCCACTACGGGCACCATCGGGAGCAACAACAAGGACATTTCCATATTCCTTGGCCACTTCAATTAAATTACGAATTCCCTTAGCCGTAATGCCATCATCGTTCACTACTAATATCGTCGGTTGAGTCATTTTTATTTATTTAATTCCCCAAAATTACAACAATTTACGGAGTTAACGATTAAGCGCGATTCTTTTTTTTGTGTTGGGGTGGTCACTATATCTCGAAGCCTATGACTTGGAACTTCTCCCGCTGTCTTCGGCTTTGCTCGGTCATCGGATAATACTTAAAAAATTCAGAAGCCAAAAAATCAAAACCGCTGTTGACGAACAACGGTCCACTACTCCTTATAACTTGGCTTCTTAAACAATTTTCTATAGATATTGTATATAAACTCCAGACTCTTTTCTGCATTCGGATAATCCCGATATATCTTTGCCGGTTCACTCATAATTTTGTCAAACTCCTGAACCGTAATTCCCAGCTTTTTACAAACGTACTCCTTCTCCTCTTGCGACTTCACCTCATCGTATGGTTTGTGGAAAAGCTCCTCCAGTGCTGCCTCCCTAATTACTTCACCTGTACATATTTGAGTGGATAATGTGGCTCTACGGTAGTCCATACCGAACTTTTCGGGCATTATATACGATTGCACAAAACCGGTGTATTTACTCTCGTAGTGTTTGCCCCCATAGTAACGCCAACCAAGTTGATCCTGCAAAATTTGCATGGCCTCCTGCTTATTATAGGGCACATAGTTTAGCAGGTAAATCATCTTAATCCCCTTTACAAGCTTATAGTATGACTCCTCTTTCCATCCGAAAAACGGAAATTTACGAAGTTTTTTGGTGCCAAACGTCTTTTGAATATGGTTGAAATAGGTAAAATCCTTGGCGTTGTAATGCCAAGTCTTAGGCAGAATGCCCTCGGTAGCAAAATTTCCCCCGCTGATAATGTATTTTATTCCATATTTCGCAGCCACTTGGTGCAACGCTCCGGGAATGGCTATATCTGTGGGAGTTTCCATTTCGGGGATAGATGCGCGTAAAAATGCCAATTGAATGTCTCTAAACTCTTCCCAATCGAGCACATAGCTTTCGTAGTCGAAACCCAAAATATTAGCCAAATTCTTGATGTTCTTTACAGAAATCTCAGAATTCCAGCCATTATCTAAGTGAACAAGTATTGCCCTTAGTCCTAATTGTTTAGCTTTATAAGCAACGTAGCTACTATCGATACCTCCGCTGACTCCAATCACACAATCGTACTTTTTATTTTTTCCAGAAGCTTTAATTTTACGAGTTAACATCAACAACTCTGCATCGCTTTTTTCTCCCTGATAAACCCGGCTTGCTATTCGGTCGAAGTAATTCGTGCAATGATTGCAAATTCCATGTTCATCAAAGCGGATGTCCACATCGGAAGTATCCATTACACAACGGCTACATTGTTTATAGGCAATATTATTCATTTGTTCTTTTTTAATTATGCAAATATATGAAAAAGCTGAAGATTCTTGATTCTACGATATGCGTTTAAGTAAGAAATCAAGTTTTATCAGTGAGACTCCTTATAAGCGAAGCCAGTTTCGCTGTTTGTTCTTTTCTAGAGTAAGTCCGAATATCGCATGAATTACACGCTACGTAGTCATTTTCCCTGAATTCTTTGTATAACCCGTCAAAAACCTCCATTAAGTGTGTCGAATTGTTTACAATAACACCAGACTCGGTTTTTAATATGATTTCTTCTTGTAATAGGCTACTTTCGGTTTCATATTCATCAAGGCAATAGTGCTCCGCTTTAAGCTTTAATGCATTGCTGTCATTTGAATAACAGAAGATTATTTTTCTTTTTACGGCAATATAGTCAAATATTTTTGTCCCTAATATTGAGTAGTCATTAAATAATAATAATAAATTTGATTTTGCCAATTCAGCAAGAAGTTTCGAGTTCTCAATTTTAGGGTAAAAGAGTACATTTTCGGCAATATTCTTACAATTTTTATTTATATACTCTTCCATTTCTCCTATAATATTAACTCCCCAAAAAATCATGCAAACTTCGGCATTAATAAGCTTTTTAAATTCGGATAAGCCTGTGAGGAAAGATTTCCACGGATGCCATTTATAAACTGTTCCGGAAAATGATATTGTAAAAACATTGCTTTCTTGTTTAACCGCACCATTTTTCATCAATGCATCCTCATCAAATCCATTTAGGATAATATTGAATTCTTTGTTTCTAATGTTTGAAGTTAAATGTTTTACTATAAATGAAGAAACGGTAGTTATGCATGCCGAATTCTTTAAATATTTTTGCTCTAGTATTTTTCGAAACGGCACAGCAAATGAATTTTTAGAACCGGTTTTATCCTGAACCCAAGTATCCCTATAGTCGGCAATCCATGGAATATTAAATTCTCGGCTAAGCTTAGATGCATATTTGAATAAAATAAAGGGATCTCCTGTTGCAATGATGACATCTGCTTTATTAATTTTAAGATATTCTTTCGCAGAATGATATAGTTCTGATTTAGGACCAATATTCCAAATCCATTGTGTAAATTCATAAAATGCAGAGATGCTTTTTCGGAAAAATCTATATTTTGCATCTCCATATTTTAGCATTATTTTATTTGCTTTATTTGGGATATATGGGGTACGCAATATTGTTCCAATTTCAGATTCTTCAATGATAATTTCCCTTGAGCCACTAGGTGCTATATAATCTAAGTGGTTTTTATATTTATTATCCCATTGACGAGTGACCACAATTGGGTACACCTCATATTCGTGTAAATATTTATACCATGCATACGGGCGCAATCCTCCTACCGAAACATAAGGAGGAAAATCGTAGGCTAATATCAGGACTTTCTTCATTGTTTAAAGATTAGTTTCCAAGCGTTTATTACAACGATGAAGGCTATAGTAAAAAAACTCCCGGAAAATTTATTCATCAATCTTTTTACTTTTATCTGACGTAAATTCATCAACAAAATCGAGTTAGTTGTTTGCCGTTATCGCCCGGGAAGCTATTTTTTTTGCTGGTCTTCTCTTTCACTGTACTGTTGATATATACTATTTATCAGCTCTTTTGTTTCTTCGGCTGTGGCTCTCACCTTTGTGCCATGTTTTTTAAGAACAGCTTCTGTAATAGGATATAACACATTTCGATCTTCACATTTTTTTATATAATTTTCAACCGTGGTAATAATTCGAGCCGGGTTTCCTCCTACTACAGAATAAGGAGGAATATCTTTTGTAACCACGGCTCCTGCTCCGATAATACATCCATCGCCAACTTTTACCCCTGGTAAGACTACGGCATTCGCACCTAAAAAAACTTTTTTCCCAATAATGGTTTTCTCAACTCTGGATTTGCCGCAGTGTATTATTGTACTTGCATCATGTGCTAAAATTATTGAGCCGGGAGCCGATATAAATCCCTCTCCAATCTCCACTAAATCCGAAAGTGCGTCGATAGTGCTATTCATCCCCTTATTGTAAGTTAAAGAAGGGCCTTTCGACATTTGGTAGAGTGATTTTATAATTTTAAAGATTTTCATATTCTATTTTCTACTTAAATCGTTTTTTTAATTTAAACACTCGTGGTTGAACCCGATACATAATTTTCACGATGAAGTTATGAACCGGATTGTTTAGGTTACGTTCCCACTTTACCGCATATTTATTAAAAATCTCTTTTTGAGTTAATAAATACATGATTTTCATGAGCGGAATATGAACATTTTTTTGATAATAGTAGCTCACCAACTGTTCTTTTAACTGATCGTAAACCGACCAATACCACACGTCATATTTGGGCAAATTCACCTCTAAAGTATGTACACAAGAATTCCATAATTCTTTAACTTCTTCTCTTTGGGTGACCCGATATAGATCAAGAATTCCAAAAATTGAATAAATATAACCATTTAGCACATACGATGGCGTAGCTGAGGGGTATTCTTCAAACCAGACACAACCCTGTTTATCTACTCTTTTAAAACCACCTTCGTTGTAATCATATTTAAATGAATTATAAATTTTTTCAGCAGTAATTAAGTATGACTCATCATTATAAAGCTGATATGCTCTTAAATATAAAGAGATGGCTTGTCCTTGATACATTCCGGAAACCCACCCCTTAGGCAAGCTATACTGATCGTTTGCATCGCTTCTCCAAACAATACTGTCCTTAAACTCTTCCTTGTTGTCGTCCAACCAATTTAAACACTTCTTAACAATTTCACTATTTTTTTCAACGCTCATATTTCTAAGCAATAAATCGTAGCAAATTAATCCGTATTGAATTGTGATTACGGGAGCATATTTTTTTTGATTACCATTTATACAATAAGGAATACCATTTTCATCTAAACTGGCAAATATTCCCCTTGTAATATGAACAATCGAAGGAGAGATGTCTTGATAATACGCTCCTAAAAACGGTTCATCTGAAATATTTCCAACCCCAAGATTTAAACTATTATCAATTCCGGCCATATCCTATTTCTTTATATACATCAATAAACCGAGGAACAATAAGCTTCCACGATGCAAACGCTTCTAATTTGTTTGAATTATCTTCACTTTTTTGATAATAGTCATCAAAATTTTTGACAATTTCAATAAAATCGGCATAAAAGTTTTCCAAACTACTGCGCTTGATAAATATGCCTAATTCTTCATAAAATTCGTATGGCAGCCAATCACCTGCCATTAGTATATTTTTAGCAGCAAAAGCCTCTTTAATAGAGCTTGACTGTGTATCTGTAGTTTGCAAACTAACCGTAATATCCGAAATAATTTTGCTTTCACAAAGTTCCATGTCCGACAAGCGCTTTTCAAACAACAAAAATTCGATCCCCGACTCGGCAATAGTTTTTTTCAAATTAATATAATAGGGATCGTTTTTATTTAGCCCATAAGTTAACGGGACTATTAAAAACAGTTTTTTCTTTATTTCCGAGTCCGCTTGTTTCAGCATCTCCATGAAAAGCAAATGTTGTTGGAGCGGATTGGCGCTATAGCCTAAGGTTACTACAATCTTATGCTCGGGGATTTGATATTTTTTCCGTAATTTTCTTTTGCGCTCAAGCGACCATAACTCGTTAATCATATCAAATCTGGCTGAACCGAACTGATTAAAGCGTAGCTTTTCTTGTGCCTCGGGAAAATAGCTTATAAACGTATCAGCCCAATTTCGGCCTAACACAATGGCTAAAGCCGTGTTAAATATTTTCTTTTGAATTTTTCTTTCTTCTTTTGTAGCTCTGAGAACATCCGATCCGAATGGAGATGCAATAATCTTATTACTTTGCTTTTTTATTAAATCAATATACTTCGAATAATAATAACCACACCATTGTATATCGACAATGTCGTTCTCATGAATATGTTTTTTAATCACCTTTCGCCTGAAAACATTACGATAAATTTTAGCCGAAAAACCTTTAAAGACTGAAGGAATTAAATTATGAACCCGGTTGTTTTGATCAAAAGATTTTAATTCCCAAATATCCAGACAAACCACTTCTATATTATTCTCCCTCAATCCATTAATTAACTCTTGTGTTCCGGGATGCCAAAAAGGAATGGGAGTTAAAATATTTACTCTCATCTTATTCATGTATCAATTTCAAGTATTCTTTCCACTCACCAATATCTTTCCAGCTATTTTGACTTATCGGGAAAACCCCAATTCTTCTGTTTTGTTTTTGTAAATCTTCGATAAGTGTGGTGATATGATAAAATGTATTTTGAGGAATTTCTTTCAGCAGATGTGGTTCCAAAATATACAATCCTGTGTTTATCTTAAACGTAATGTCCGGTTTTTCTGTAATTGAGTCTAAAATACCATTTTCGCGTGTTTCAATTGTCCCATAAGGAATTGAATAGCTTTTCAAAGCTGCAACCACCGTAAGCTCATTTTTATTTTCTTTATGGTACGATAATATTTCCGAATAATCCTGATCTATTAGGATATCGCAATTTGAGACAAAGAACGTATTATCTAAAGCTTTACTTAATAGATGCAGGCTTCCGGCAGTTCCCAGCGGCTTTTCTTCCTGAAAATAGGAAATATTGTACTTGGTTTTTGCTTGGTTTTTGAGATAATACCGAATCATTTCAGCTTTGTAGTTTACCGAAATATAAAAATTCTCACATCCGTATTCTTTAAAGCTATCCATGATCTCTTCAAGAATTGTTTTATCTCCGATCGGAATAAGCGGTTTGGGTATTACATTCGTTAACGGTTTTAGCCTGGAGCCTTGTCCTCCCGCCATAATTACAACCGGTAAGTTTATTTGCGGTTTATTCTTTGTGGTATCGTCTCCAATAATATCTTCCCAATAAATAACCTTTACCAAATATCCTTTGTCATCAAGAACAGGCATGGCCTCCGCTCTTTTTTCGAGCATAACTTGCTTTATTTCCTCAAATGATTGCTCCGTATCGGATATCGTTATATTCTTCCTTAAAATCTCGGAAATGGGTGTTTCCAAAGATTTTTGATTGATAATTGCCCTTTGAATATCTCCGAGACTTAATACCCCGATAAACTTATTGTCAGGTTCAACGATGAACAATAATTTTTGTTTTATTTCATCCATTAATTTAAGGGCTGAAATAATGGTTAAGTCTGTTTCTACGACATTGGTTCCAAGCATATCAATAAATATCTTTAATTTTTCTTGCAGGAGCCCCCACATATAAACCCGACTCCGTTATGTCTCTCACAACAGCTGTGGAAGCCCCCGTTGTAACAAAGTCACAAACTTTAACATCGTTGCTCACCGTTGTTGAAATACCCAAAAAACAACATTCCCCAATTTCACTTCTTCCGGCAATAGACACCGTACCGGATAAAAGCGTATGCTTTTTAACTTTCGAATCCGTTACATAGCTTCTTATTTGAATAAAAACATCATCTTCAATTACCGCATCCAAATAAACAATACAAAACGGGAATATCACTACTCCTTTTCCGATTTTTGCAGTACTATCAACAAGACACGTAGAATGAATAAATGTTGCAAACGGAACTTTATCGACGAATCTATCATATAGTTCTTTACGGTATTTGAATCTTGTATAGCCTATTGCATTTATAATTTCATCAAAAACGCCATTGCGGTAATCTTGTTCAACTTCGTTTAATCTTCCTAAAATAGGATATCCGAAAGCCATGGTTCCTTTTTCTGCAAAGTCGTCATAACAGCCAACGACATCGAATTGATTATCTTCGACCATATAGTGGGCTATATGCCTTGCCATTTCACCTGAGCCAAGAAATGCTACTCTTTTTTTCATATGTAAATTATTTGGGTTCGATAATTATGTTTTTTCTCATTTCCTCGTACACGCGATCCCTTAACTTCAGTAACTGCTCTCTGCTGTCACGTTGCAAAATCACATAACCGTACCTGTCGGGTCCAAGATGAAATTCATTTACAATTGAGCCGACTTCCAAATTAAACTTTAGCTCTATCACCCCATCTATTTCTTTAATATATTGATAATCTGTCATTTTCTTAACAATACCCGGTTTTAGATTAAAGTAAAAAATACCGGAATGAGCTATGTTTTTGGGCATCGTTAGATCCGGCTCTAAGCCAAGTGCTATTTTTATTAAATTTAACTCTACATTAAGTCCCGTCGATAACGGAACGAGAGTAGATGTTATGTAGTCGCCGGCAAATCTAGGACTTACCTCTATAACTTTAATGTTTCCATTTTGGTCGATCTTAATTTCATTATGACTGCCACAGTTATGGAAATTAAAGGCCTCTGCTATTTTTTCAACAACACGCCTGATTTCATTCACTTTTTCGTTTGATAATAAAGGAGGTTCCAAGAGTTCCATTTCCGTAAAATACGGCTTGGGAGTCATATACTTTTCAGTTATTTGATATAATATGGTTTTCCCTTCATAATGCAAAGATTCCAAACTATATTCTTGACCATATACAATGTTTTCCACTGCAATATTTTCCTTTTTAGTGTGCTGCGTTACTTCGGAAAAATGCATCTCGGCCTCTTGTTTGTTATTGCAAAATATCACACCTCTACTCCCCGAATTATCAATGGGCTTCATCACTAATGGATATTCAAGGGTATCATCAATTTTATCGATTAAACGAATGTTTGCACAGGGAATATTATGCTTAATAAACACCTGCTTCATTAAATATTTATTGGTCGTTATTTCAGCTGTTTCAACCGGAATAAACGGAAAATTGAATTCTTTTGCAATTCTTGCCATCATAACTAACGGTTTATCTGTTGCAGTAGTCAGTATTCCGTTTATTTTGTGCTTTCTTACAACTTCACAAGTCCCTTCAAAATCTTGCCCGCCTACAATTTCAAAAGCATCGGCTATGTTTTTTGCAGGAGCATTCGGACTTGGATCAATCACCACGGTATAAAGGCCTAAATCCATGCATTGTTTTATTATGGAAAGTTGCATATCACTTCCGCCAAATACTAAAATCCTTTTTTGACTTATATTTTTCATAATCTCTTAATTTTATTCTTTGTTTAAAATGCTCTTCAATCCTTCACTCAAAGAAACCTGAGGAGTCCAGCCGAAATAGTTTTTCATTTTAGTAATGTCGGCATAACAATCGAGCACTTCATTTTTTCTTTGCTTATTGTCGTACTCAACGTTAATAACTTTAGCAAAGTTATTAATTATTAGCTCAACAATCTCCTTCACGGAAAAAGAAACTCCCGTGCCAAGGTTAAATATTTCCAAATTGCTGTTTTGCTTTTTAATTGCAAGGCATATTGCTTTTGCAACATCCGAAACGTGAATATAGTCCCTTTTAGGTCTAGAATCTTTTAATCTGATTAATCCGGATTCACATTGTTTTATGATTGTGGGAATAAGAAAATCCGAATTTTGATTTTTTCCATAAATATTGAATGGCCTGAAGATTATAACAGGAACTCCAAAATCTCTATGATAGGCGCAACATAAAGATTCACCGATCAGCTTGCTTTGAGCATAGGGATTATGCGGATCAAGTCGATGCTCTTCGTTAATCGGCAAATATTCAGGGGCCCCATACAGGTAGCTGGAAAAAAATATCACGCTTGCATTATGTTTTCTTGCCAATTCCAGAACATTTAAAGTTCCTGAAATGTTGGTTTGATAAAAATCCCGTGGCTTTGTGAACGAATCGGGTACGAATGATTTTGCTGCAAGATGTACAATGCAATCAATATCTGTAAGCTTTTCCAATGTACTAAAGTCCGTTATATCGAAGCCATCGGCAATGTCAATGCCTTGTGCAGATATGTTTTCTTTCTGCAATTCGGACATCAGAACTTTTCCGACAAAACCGGAACTTCCCGTTATTAGTACATTACTCATAGCTTCTCATTATACGTTGTAAATATTTGCTTTATACTTTCGCAAATTATCTTTTTGCAAAAACCAGTTTACCGTCTCTTTAAGCCCTTCTTCAATAGAATAATCGGGAACAAAACCGGTTAATGATTTTATCAATGAATTATCGCCCCACAATCTGAAAACTTCGGAATTTTTGGGTCGAATGCGCTGACTGTCTTCCACAAACCTTACATCTGACTGCATAATTCCAGCAATTAAATCAAGAGTATCGCGCATAGATATTTCGTAGTTACTTGAAATATTAACCTCTTGGCCTATTGCTTTATTACATTGTGCCAACTGGATAAAACCACGGCAGGTGTCTTTTACAAAATTAAAATCCCGGGTTGGGGTTAAATCGCCCAGTTTTATCTCTTTAATGCCATTTGCAATTTGAGTTATAATCGACGGAATTATTGCACGATTTGATTGGCGGGGGCCGTATGTATTAAACGGACGCGCTATTACAACCGGCAATTCAAACGCATTGTAAAAGCTCATCGCAATCATGTCGGCACCTATTTTTGATGCAGAATATGGCGACTGTGGCTGCTTGGGATGTTTTTCATCTATAGGAACATATTGTGCTGTGCCGTAAACTTCCGAAGTGGAAGTAACAATTACTTTTTGTACCCCTAAATCCCGTGCCGCTTGGCAAATGTTTAAGGTTCCTTTAACGTTTGTGTCGATATAACTATCGGGTGCTACATACGAATAAGGGATGGCAATTAAAGCGGCAAGATGGAATATCGTATCCACATCTTTGGCAATTGTTCTGCAAAAATACGGATCGCGAATATCACCGGAAACTACTTCAAGGTTTTCATGTTTAATTCCTTCGAGCCAGCCCCAGTTATTAAACGAATTATAATATGATAAAGCTCTGACTTCATGGTTCTGCTCAAGTAACATCTCTGTTAAGTGAGACCCGATAAAACCGTCCGCTCCGGTGATTAGTATTTTCATCTATTTTCAATGTTTGGTAATCAAATGCAAATTTAATGTTTTTTGTGGATTTTGACTTTAACTTCTCCAACAAGTAAAGTATAAAACTTGAAAGGATTACTAAAAAATGACTTCATAAAAAAGACAATAGATTTATTAATTAGACCTCTTTCTTTACAAACGTATGCATATCTGAATGTTTTAAAAGAGTAATAAGATCTACACTGACTTTTGTATTTACCGTTAAATAGCGTGCCTATAAAGTGAATATAATTAAGCATTTTCACCATATTGTCAACGGTAGGGTTGCTTCCTTGATCTGTTATTGAGCCGGAATGCTTACGATAGACAGACATTATTTCTTTTAACCCAACGACCCTGCCGTACTCATTTGCAGACAAAATTAGAAACATGTCGCCAAAATACATTTTTGAATCCGAAGCCTTTAATATAAAATCCTGCGATCTTACAATTTCTCTTCTAATAACTATAGTAGCTGTTTGAATCGTCCAATTCGTCCAAATACTACTTGTGTCAAAAATATCACCGGCCTCAACAACGCTAAGGCTATTAACTTCGGTTTGACCACCAATAAATTCTTGATTAACACCATGATAACAAAGAGATATGTCAGAATTGGCTTCCAAAAAATCAACCTGCTTTTGTAATTTGTTTGGATCAATCCAATAATCATCACCCTCACAGAATGCTAAGTATTTGCCTCTTGCTCTCGGGTACTGATACGTAAGTGTAATTTTCACCCCTATAGAAAATTGATTTTCCTTTTGGTAAATTGGTTTTATGAGTTCTGGATACTTACGTTCATATTCTTTAATAATTTCAGTTGTCCCATCTGTTGACGCATCATCATGAATTAAAATCTCAAAAGGAAAATTTGTCTTCTGCATTAAAAATCCTTCAATTGCCTGAGAAATAAAACCTGCATGATTATAAGTCAGGCACAGTATGGAAACCAGTGGCTCTTTATTCATAATTAAAAAAGTATTTTCTTCCAATATATCCCCATTTAGCGAGGTTGTTTTTACTACATATTTTAGATGCTACTGCATAAAAAAGAAATGGCTGTATTAATAATTTAACCCAATATTGTCAACTGGCATAAGAACATAAGTAAAACAATTATTTGATGTAAGACCTATAATTAGCATGGAGTTTCTCCTATAAGAAAATAATCACTGCAAAAATGAATGCTTTTCCTATTTATAATCCGGAAGTACCATAGAAACTAATCAGGCTGGCCATTATTGAAGGGCATAATTGTTTTCTTCTTAATAATTAGAAATTTTGTTTACCGGTGTTTTGCAAATTCTAATCAATTGTTCCAAGATTTTTTTTGTGTCTTGACTCAATTAATTTTGCTCTGTTTATCACATGGTTTGCTTTTACAACCAGTGGCGGGCCAATAAATTTCCCGTTAATAATTGCAACTCCCTTTCCTAATTTTCTCGCATCCTGATCTAAACGCAGTATTTCATAAGCTTCATTAATTTCATCTTCAGAGGGCGAATAATATCTGTTTGGCATATCATTTTGTTTAGGATGTAATGTCCACATTCCTGAATAACCAAGTTTTCTTCCCATTTGACAATGCTTCTCAAGCCCTTCTTCGTCATGAATTTTAATATATGCAGCATCAATAGGTATCATTTTGTTTGTACGGGCAACCATAGCAACCCATGCTCTTGGTGAGAATATACTATGTGCCATTTCAAAATCACGAATCCCCTGAAGGTCACTGACAAAATCTTCGGAACCAAAACCAATAGCTACATTGCGGCTTGATGCTTTTGCTATTTCATCTGCATTTATTATGGATGATGCTGTTTCCAGAATAGGGATTATTTTAAAGGTCCCGACCGGTATATTTTTCTTTAACTCAATTGACATAAGCAGTTTGTCGAAGAAGACAATATCTTTTGCAGTATAGGTTTTAGAAAATAAATAGCCATCTATTCCCGGTATTGTTGTTTGCAAGACATCATCAAGTAAAAATCCGCTTTCCAAATCATTAATTCTTATAAATACACTGTAATCCTTAAACATTCCATCACTAACATTTTTAACGATCATATCGCGGGCAATCTGTTTGTTCGATTCAGGCAAAACAGAATCTTCAATATCCAGCAGAATAACATCCGCATTAGATTTGGCAGCACTTTCCTGTAACTTTTGGCTGTGTCCGGGTACAAACATCAGGCTGCGCATTACATAATTGAATTTATCCATAATTACTTAGGTCTTTTTTTTATTAATACTTTTCTTCTAAATTTTATTACGTCTTCGTTATTTTGATTATATCCAACCGTTTCAACATAAATAATACCTCTGTCCGGTTTGGATTTTGATTCCCTGGTTTCCAGAATAGTTGTTTTACTGTATATTGTGTCATTAATAAATGTAGGAGCAAGATGGTCAATGTTTTCATACGCCAGATTTGCAATTGCCTGTCCACTGATATCCAATACACTCATGTGTACAGTTAAACAAAAAACAAGTGTTCCCGGAACCAAAATACGCCCATGTTGTTGTTTACTGCAATAGTCAATATTAGTATGAACAGGATGATGGTTCATTGTTAGTAAACTAAAAATGTTGTTGTCGCTTTCGAAAATAGTTTTCGACTGACAATGATTATAAACTTGCCCTTCTTCAAAATCTTCGAAGTAATGTCCCATTTTATTTATTTCCATAATTTTTTTTCCAATTAATTATATTAATAATGCGGTTTATGTGAGGTTTCTCAAATACTTTATCACCTATCTTAACGACTGCAGCTTTTTGATCTTTTATTTCCATAATCTTATCATATACTCTTTCTGCCTCTGCCACCTCATTTTCAGAGTAATAACGGATTTCTTTTAACAACCTGACTTGCTGAGGATGAATTACGAACTTTCCATCAAAACCCATGTTGAAACCGGTCAGGCTTTCATCAATAAACTCCTGATCATCGCCAATATTTACCGAAACAGTATCCAATGCTAATGCATTAAAAGCCTTGGCATGGTTCAGTATCATTTGTTTTGCAAAATACAGATTTGCCTGAGTGTGTTTCATACCAATAGAATTGCAATAATCGTGACTACCTAAACCAATTGCAAAAACCGGAATAATATTTTTCTGTAATGTCTCATAAACCGAAAGCAAACCGAATGGATCTTCCAATAACAGGCAAAAAGTTAAATTCTTTGAATACTCAAGTTTTTCAATAAAGTCGCGTATAATTTCTGCCTGACATAGCCCGGAAAACTTTGGTATGATAAATTTGCGAAACCCCATACCCAGTAATCTATTGAAATCATTATCATTTAAATTGTTTTTTGCGTCAAAAAAACGAAACCTCACAAAATGATTATCTGCAATTTCCAATAAACTCAAATTGCTAAAACACAACTCTATCTCCTGACCAAGCACAGCATCTTCTATGTCGAAGACAATATAGTCTGCATTAATGTCTTTACTTTTAGCAATAAATTTTGCATTATTAGCAGGTACAAAAAAAAATGATTTCAACATGTTTTGTGTCTTTTAGCTTTGAAATACAATTTTCAAATTTATTTTTCGCTAATATAAAAAAAATATTTGATATGGAACCTTAAATCCGCAAATTACAAAAAAGTACAGGTGAGTAAATTTTTCTGTTAAATTCAGTACTTAAATTGCAAGTACTTACTAAAATTTACATGAGGTTCCGCTTGATTTTGAACAGTATCTGATTGTATAAGCACTACGTTATTATAGTATCATATAAATATTTTTTTCGAGTATAATAATTTTAAGTAAAAGTGGTATCTGTCAGATTATCAGATAAATATGTGAATATGTTTTTAATAAATCCACATGGATACCTTACTATAATTTACCCGAAAATTAACTTTTCATATTCAGGCGAAGTTCTATTTTGAGGATGAAGGAGATTTTATCCGCAATACTCTTGATGGATTCCCTACAACTATAGCATTTTCCGGGACATCATTCAAAACCACAGATCCGGAACCAATAAGTGAGTAATTGCCGATAGTTACATTCTCGCGAATAGTTGCATTTGTCCCGACATGGGCTCCATATCCAACAACAACATTTCCTCCCACTATACTGTCTGCCGCCAGGTGTGAAAACCGTTTCATAGTACTATCATGGCCAATAATACAACTTGACATTAATATACAATTGTCTTCGATTGTAGAATCAGGACAAATACGGGCGAAAGGAGCTACAAGAACACCATGGCCTATAGAGCAAAACTCTTTGGGGAAATATGCTGTCGGATGTATTAGTGTCGCTAATTTTTCGTTAGGAATATTGAGATCACAGATTTTTTTAAATGTATCTTCTTCATTTTGCAGCCCGAAATATCCAATGAAAAAATAAACATCTTTTTTCATAATAAATTTTTCTACATCCTTAGATGTGCCCAACACATTATATCCTTGATATACTCCTATCTTCTGGCCAATCGGGACTACGTCATTTAAAAAGCCCAGAACTTCAAAAGTTCCAAGATCTTTGGCTATTGCTGCTGCCCACATCCCGACACCTCTTCCTCCTAAAATAATCAGTTTTTTCATCTTTATTCAAATTAAGGTTTTAGTATTGAATTATATGATAATCTGTTTAATAACTCTTATAATTACAAATAACATGGCAAATTTTCTCAACAAATTCTTCCTCTAACTCAACGTACAATGGCAAACAAAGTACCTGATCCGAGATTTTATTAGCTACAACCAGATTTTCTTTAGTAGCTGAGAATAAATCACGGTAAGATTCGAGATTGCTAATCAAAGGATAAAAATATCTCCTCGCAAACACCTCATTTTCTTTTAGCTTTGTGTATAATTCATCTCTGGAAATACCATATATGGTTTCATCAATAAAAATCGGGAAATACGAATATGAATGTAAAACATCTTCCATATCATTCAGAAAGCGAACCCCTGGCACACCTTTTAACAATTTACGATATTGTTCGGAAATTATTTTACGTTGACTTATATAATAATCAATACTTTTAAGTTGTAACAAACCATAGACTGACTGTATTTCGTTTAATTTTGCATTAATTCCGGGCTCCTCAACTATTGTTTCTCCTCTGAAACCAAAATTTTTTAAATTATCGATGTGGTGTTTCATTTGCTCATTATGAGAAATAATTGCTCCGCCTTCTACAGTACTGAAAACTTTGGTGGCATGAAAACTCAACACAGACAAATCGCCATAGTTTAAAATTGACTCCTCAGACTTTTTAACACCAAAAGCATGAGCCGCATCGTAAATTATTTTTAATCCATGCTTATCTGCAATTTTTTGTATTTCATCGACCTTACAAGGGTTTCCGTAAACATGCACAGGCATTATTGCAGTAGTCCTTTCTGTAATTGCAGCTTCAATTTTAGCCGGGTCAAGGTTTAGATAATCAACTTCAATATCTACAAAAACCGGAGTGATTTTGTTCCACCAAAGAGAATGTGTAGTAGCAACAAAACTAAATGGGGTTGTAATTACTTCGCCAGTAATACGCAAAGCCTGTAAAGCAGTAATTAACGCCAAAGTTCCATTTGAAAAAAGAGAAATATATTTCACCCCGAGGTATTTACATAATTCTTCCTCTAGTTTTTTGTGGAATTGTCCATTATTAGTTAAAATGCCGGATTCCCAAATTTGTTTTAAATATTCATTAAACTCATCAAGCGAAGGCAATGATGGTTTTGTAACATATATCGGCTTATTATTTTCTCTCATGGCAATTGAATCTCCCATAATAACTTTGGTTTTACAATCCCTTCTTTAGCTCCGTACCATCCATACCCCCCTGTGTTTTTTACGATAACATCAAAACTTAAGGTGTCTTTAAATTCGTAAACAATTTGTCCCCTATTCCTCACGTATATCAATCGTGCAATATTATAGGTACCTGTATTTAGCAAGTTTAACGGTATGATAGCTTTAGCGATGTACAATCCTTTTTTTGTGACGGTTTTATTACATTTTTCGCTACCTGTTGACCCTACGAAAACCAAATTATTCATTTCATCATATAAATGAAAGGTTACATCATAAACAGCTATTTCATCGCTTTGGTGTAAAAATTCAAAATATAACTCAACTTCATCCCCAGCTTCAATAGGCTCTTTTTGGTTTTTTATTTCCGCTCTTATTAGTCTAACTTCACGATTCCCGGGTGCATTTTCGAATGAATATTCAATTTTTTTTCGTTCACTAATATATGTATTCAAATATGAGTGTATTACTTCATCTATTTTCCCTATTTTAGCAACTCTTCCATTATTTATTAAGACGCCGTTATTGCACAGGTTTTTTATTGCGCCCATATTATGACTTACAAATAAGACCGTTCTTTCTCCTCCTTTGCTCACATCCTGCATTTTACCGATGGCTTTTTTCTGAAATTCAGCATCACCTACAGCAAGCACTTCATCCACCACCAAAATATCAGGTTCCAAGTGAGCGGCAATTGAAAAACCGAGGCGTACTGTCATCCCACTGGAATAGCGTTTCACAGGAGTATCGATATAACGTTCTACTCCGGCAAAGTCAACAATTTCATCAAATTTACGAGTAATTTCGGTTCTGTTCATCCCCATAATCGAACCGTTCATATAAATGTTTTCACGCCCAGTCATCTCTTGATGAAATCCGGTTCCGACTTCAAGTAGCGAAGCAATATGTCCCTTATATGAGATGGTTCCCTTAGTAGGTTTTGTAACTCTGGAAAGAATCTTTAGCAATGTAGATTTACCAGCACCGTTTTTTCCAATAATTCCAACTACATCGCCCTGCTTTATCTCAAGATTAACATCTTTAAGCGCCCATACGTAATCGGAGGCTCCTTTCGATGCCCGGTCGTTCTCCTCGCCAATCTTAAGATAAGGATCTTCCTGTCCCCGCACACTCACCATCCACCAACGCTTTAAATCATGCGACAATGTTCCGGTACCTACAACTCCCAGCCGGTATTGCTTACTCAGATTTTCAATTTTTATTGCAATATCACCCATTTCTTCTCACAAATTATAGTACAAAGATACAAAAAAGTTCCGTGTTCGAGATGTTCATTTTTATAAGAAGTAGCGGGGTGGGCAGGTGTCCAAGTGGTGGGGCGACTACACGACGTTGCCTCTCAGCTACTCGGCTACTTCCCTTTCAAATACCTCACCAATCCATTAATCTGATTTGATATAATTTTAGTCTTTTCATTACACTCATCAAGAATTCCTTGTTTAATATAATCCAAATTACAAGAAATAATCATTTGTGTTTCAAGCTCCGACAAACTTCCTAATGCAATATAAAGAAATTGAATAAACTCCTTGTCATGATTTCGACCGGCACCTTCTGCAATATTCGATGGAATCGAAACCGCAGCCCTTCGAATCTGGCTAGTCAATCCGTACTTTTCATCGCTTGGAAAGTATTTGGTAATTTTATAAACATCAGTAACTAATGCAATTGCGTTCTTCCACGCATCCAAATCTCTATGTGTTTTCATTTTTTATGATTAAGGTTTCAAAGATAATATTTTTTTAAAAGTGGCGGGGTTGTCTGGTGGCGAAGTGGAGGGGGCGGCTACGCAACGTTGCCTCTCCCGAAAAACTGAAATCTCCGATTTAATTGTTTATCGAGGATCCATGAAAAATCAAAAAAATCCCAAATTTTTATTTTTCGGGACCCGGCTACTTCTCCACTCAGCCTCTCAGCCACCACTCCACTCTACTCCCACTTCCAAACAATCAAAAACCTCCTCCTAAACCGTATCCATAAATCCTTTTTCCACCCTGTTAAATATCACAACTCCGAACACCAGCAACACGATCATAAAGCCAAAACTATAGCCAAGCCATCCCCACGAAAAAGTGCCTGTGCCAATGAACCCATATTTAAACGACTCAATAATGGATGTCATCGGATTCAGTTGTACAATCCATTGCTTATCAGCCGCAATCGATTTTAACGGATAAATTACAGGAGAGATATACATCCATAATTGCACTCCAAACTGGAGCAAAAAAGTAAGATCACGATACTTCGTAGTCAGGGATGAGAATATAATCCCGAAGCCTAAACTTAAACCCGCCACCATAATAATAAGCAATGGGAAAAGTAACGCATAGCTATTAATGATAACATTGGCTCCCGAAAAGTAGTAATAGAAATATAAGATAAGGAAAATGCCAAATTGAATAAAAAACCGAACTAGGTTTGAAATAGTAATGGATATCGGGACAACAAGACGGGGAAAATAAACCTTTCCGAATACATTCTGGTTTTCAATAAAGATCTTGGAATTACGGGTAAGACAATCGGCAAAATAATTCCAAATCAGAATGCCGGTAAAATAAAACAATGGCTTCGGAATACCGTCGGTAGAAATTCCTGCAAGGTTTCCAAACACAAACATAAACATAATGGTAGTAAGAATAGGTTGAATAATGAACCAAAGCGGTCCCATAATTGTCTGTTTGTAAAATGTTACAATATCCCGTTTTACATACATGTATATTAAATCACGATATTGCCAAAGTTCATTCAAATTAAGTTCGAATAAACTTGATTGAGGCTTAATCGTAGTAAATTGAGGCTCTTGCATGATTTTAATGTTTAAAGGGCAAAGATAGAAAATAATAATTTAATTTATGAAAAACAAAGCACGAAATTACAAACACCAAAATATCATAAGTAAAACAATAATTAGTCGGTGAAATTTTCTTTATTTGCTAATTTTAAAGAGAAAAAAACAAACTTACCAGAATTAAACGGCTAAAGTTACAACCCTATCCAAACTTTTAGAAATAGTATTTGTTTTAACACAAATGCCTTTAATAAAGGTGTTCAATGTGAGTTTCTTTCGATTTTCACTTTATAAATTTGAAAAAAAGGATTATCTTTACAACTTAAAAAAGCAAATCATTGTCTTGTTAAAGACCATAAATTATAAAAACATGCATAGACCGGTTACTATTTCATCACTTTCTATCGATAGGAGCAATAGCAACCGAAGTTTCATTGCATCTTTAAACGGCAAAGTAAACAATCGAATGCAAACTCAAGCCGTACAAAAAAATCATATTATATATTTTTTTCTTTTTTTCATATTCTTGTTCGGGGCAATTCAAATAAAAGCTCAGCCCCTAACCCCTGTGATGCCACAATCGAACGCTACATTAGCCGAGTCTCCTACTTTATTTCAGTGGAACGGCAAAGCCAACGCAATAAACTATCAATTTGAATTATCTTCCGACTCTCTGTTTTCCGTAATTATATTTCAAAACACTACTTCCAATCTACAAATAACGAATCCCATTGCATTAACTTCACACAGTTTCTTTTGGAGAATAATTGCAAGTTATGCTTCTTTACCAAATGACACTTCGTTAACAAATAAATTTGTTCTTTTTAGCCCCACGCTTTCCCCTAATTTAAGGCTTTGGCTTGCTGCCAACACTGGAATTATAGATTCGTCCAGTATTGTTTCTCAATGGAATGACCTTAGCGGGAACAATTTTCATTTAACTCAAAGCACCGTTGCTTACAGGCCAATAAAAGTTGATAATGCCATAGCTAATAAACCTGCAGTTAAGTTCGACGGGACAAATGATTTTTTATTAGGAACAACAATCCCAAACATAAACACCAAATCGTTAAGTCTTTTTATTGTTGCCCGAAACAATACATTACCCGCAACAGGAAGTGCCAGAGGCTTGATCTCTTTTGGCAATTATTCTTCTGGAGGGTTTGAGTTAATTCGGTCATCGGCCGGTCCTTTAGGATATTATCAAAATAATAGCAATTTTAATTCTTCAAATAATGAAGATTGCTCTCCAAGCGGAACTCCCTTTAGAATATATTCAGTGGCAAAACAATTGAATACCATAAGTAGAATCTATGTAAATTCAACATTAAGAAATTCTTCAACAACAAGCAGCCTTATAAATTCATTTACAAATGCAGCCTATAAAGTCGGATATTTTTCATTGGCTCCAAACTATTGGAATGGAAACATTGCCGAAATATTGGTTTATGACACCCTTTTAGACAACAGTTCCCGCCAATCTGTAGAAGGTTACTTATCCAATAAATATGCACCTCCCGTCAGTTTGGGCTACGATATAATTATTCCCTATAAACTATGTGATACCCTGTTGACGGGAGCAAACCAACCGTGGTTTACCAACTGGCTTTGGAGTACAGGGGACACCACTTCAACCATCCGTGTAAATCGTTCCGGTAGTTACTGGGTAAGAGCAACCAATGTTTTTGGATCCGTTTCTGCCGATACGGTTGTTGTTAACTATGAAGGAGTGCAAACATTTTCTAATTTCACTATTTGTTTAGGTGACACCGTAACCTGTTCGTATTCGAAACCTCTTCCTTATACCATAAACTGGTCTAATGGAAACACAGGTTCGATTTTTAAAACCATACAAGCAGGAACTTATACGATGACCTTAACAGATACCACAAATTGCTCTTTTCAAACCTCATTTGTAGTTTCTGTTGATTCGTTTCCTGTTCGCAATTTATTAAATTCCGATACGATAATCTGTTCGGGCAACCGCATCCAAATTTCCCAGGACACAAGTATTCAAAGTGTTTTATGGTCTCCCGGCAATGACACTAATAATTACAAAATAATTTACAGTGCAGGTGTTTACAAGGTAACAGCTATCAATTCGAGAAACTGTGTTGTGCACGACTCCATCTCTATTCAAATTAAAGGAACTGCTGCAACCCCCCTTTTCGAATGGGGCCGATTATGCAATCGGGATACCATTGCATTTACCGATCTTTCATATCCTGCAGACAGCATTGCCTCTTGGAACTGGAATGTAAATAACGCTTTTTTCTCTTCCGATCAAAATGCAAACATTGTTTTTGATACTGCGGGTAGCTATGCTGTCGGGTTAAGTGTTATCTCGCATGGTGGGTGTTATAAAGACACATCCGTAGTGATTCATGTCAATAAAAAGCCTATTGCTGATTTCAATTATCTTGCACCTTGCGCAGGAGTCCCGACTCTATTTAGTAATAAATCCGACTTAAACGACGGATATTTCACTCAAGCAAATCGTTGGTATATCGATTCGGATCCGGCTTCATCCGAAGAATCACCACTACTTCTTTTTCCAGCATCACAAAATTATCAGGTTTCGCTTGTCACGGAAGCCACAAATTCATGTTCCGACTCCATCACAAAAAATATCATCGTCCCCGAATCCTATCCTCTGCCTCAACATTTCACCACGATCTTTCCACCAAACAATACGCAATTATCGAATTCTAGCATCCTATTTCAATGGAATGCCGCTGAAAATGCACAATACTATCTCTTTGAATTAAGTGAAGATGCTGATTTTTCATCTCTTGTTTATACCGAACAACTCTCTGCAAGCTACACACCACAGTTAAATTTGGTTATTACAGAAGACAAGACTTATTATTGGAGAGTTAAAGCGCTGAATCCATGCTTAGATCCAACAATTTCGGAGGTTTCATCATTTATAAAGTTCATTCCACAACCTGTAACCACAAAGTTATGGCTTGCTGCCGACACAGGTGTTACCATAACAGGAGGCGCTGTATCCCAGTGGAATGATTTAAGCGGAAACGATTTTCATTTAACTCAAAGCACAGCTGCTTACAGACCGACAAAAATTGACAGTACCATAGCCAATAAGCCATCTATTAGCTTTGACGGGACCAATGACGTTTTATTAGGAACAACAATCCCAAACATAAACACCAAATCGTTAAGTCTTTTTATTGTTGCCCGAAACAATACATTACCCGCAACAGGAAGTGCCAGAGGCTTGATCTCTTTTGGTAATTATTCTTCTGGAGGGTTTGAGCTAATTCGGTCATCGGCCGGTCCTTTAGGATATTATCAAAATAATAGCAATTTTAATTCTTCAAATAATGAAGATTGCTCTCCAAGCGGAACTCCCTTTAGAATATATTCAGTGACAAAACAATTGAATACCGTAAGTAAAATCTATGTAAATTCAACATTAAGAAATTCTTCAACAACAAGCAGCCTTATAAATTCATTTACAAATGCAGCCTATAAAGTCGGATATTTTTCATTGGCTCCAAACTATTGGAACGGAAATATTGCCGAAATATTGGTTTATGACACCCTTTTAGATGACCACTCCCGCCAATCCGTAGAACGTTACTTATCCAATAAATACGCACCTCCCGTTAATTTGGGTTACGATATAAAAATTCCATATAAACTATGCGATACTGTGCTAACGGGAGCAAATCGACCGTGGTTTACCAACTGGCTTTGGAGTACAGGGGATACCACTTCAACCATCCGTGTAAATCGTTCCGGTAGTTACTGGGTAAGGACAACCAATATTTTTGGCATTGAATCATCCGATACTGTTGAAGTATATTTTACCGCGCACCATACTTTTGCAGACACTACTCTTTGCATGGGAGACACGTTGCACTACTCGTGGTTCCCTCTTACCAACTATACTCTAAACTGGGGCAATGGAGACAATGGAAGTACCTTTACCGAAACCCAGGCAGGGACTTATGTTGCTGTTCTTTCCGACACTTTGGGGTGTGTTTATCGCGACACGTTTAATCTTCGATTGGATAGCCTGCCCATACGTATGACATTGGGCAACGACACCTTACTCTGTTCGGGAAACCCGCTCACGTTTTCTTTGGATAATTACACACTGGAAGGAGGCTCTTATTTATGGAGCACAGGAGATACTACTGCAACGATATTACTAACAGATTCTGGTAGCTATTGGCTGCAAATAACCAACACGCGAGGATGTGTAGCAAATGACACTGTGGTGATTACACTAAAAGGGAAAGCTCCCGTAGCTGCATTTACTGCTCCCGGACAATGCTTTGGGGAAACCACATCGCTCAGCGATCTCTCGTATCCCCTCGATTTATCCAATATTATTGAATGGAATTGGAATTTTGGAGATGCTAGCACCTCCACGCTTCAGAATCCGACACATCAGTATGCAAATCCCGGTATTTATCACATCACACTTTCTGTTTCTACCGATTCTACTTGCAGCAGCACAGTTTCCATACCAACGGTAGTTTATACTCTTCCCGAGGCCGACTTTACTCCGGCAACGGGCTGTAATAATGTCCCCATCCGGTTTAACGATCTTACTACCGATGAGTATCCGATCACGCAGTGGAACTGGACCTTTGGAGATGCTCAAAGCGGATCGATTAACCAAAGTAACTTGCAAAATCCGTTTCACGAATTCGATACTGCCGGAACCTATCAGGTCAAATTGGTAACACGTTCCTTTTTCGGCTGTAGCGATTCGCTTACAAAAACCATTGAAATACGAAAATCTCCCGTCGCCAATTTTGAATCTTCAAATACCTGCTTAGGACAGCCCACTTGGTTTTCAGACTCTTCTATCTACGATTCGTGGAATCCGATTACACAGCGTTGGTGGTTCTACAATAATGAAAGTTCTGAAAGTCCTGTAATATCAACACGATTCGATCATTCCGGCAATTATCCGATAAGCTACATTATTAAATCATTAAATGGATGCACGGATACCATTCAGAAAGAAATTTCCGTTTATGCCAATCCAATAGCCGAGTTCAATGCAGATAATGTCTGTTTAAACCAGCCCATCATATTGCAAAGCACAAGCTCTGTTACCAACGATACTATAATTCATTTTCGTTGGAGTACAAATGGAGAACCGCTGGGGACAACATCTCCGGTTACGCTTCAAATTGATAGCGCAAATACCTACCCGATACAGCTCATTGTTACCACAGCACATGAATGCACAGATACATTGACAAAAAACCTCATTGTTAACCCCATTCCGCAAGCACAATTTTCATATAATTACGATGAGCACACTATCGGGTATCAAATTCAATTCACCAATACTACCAATGGAGGATTTACCTATGAATGGTACAATCAATCTACGCTATTCTCGACTGAAACCGAACCTCAATATGATTTTGGCACCGAAGGAAATTACTCTATTCTCTTAATCGCCACCAACACACAGGGGTGCACAGATTCGGCCAATGCAACTATCCTGGTAAGTAAACCGATTATGGATATTGCCATTACCAACCTTGCTATTACCCCCATCGGTAATTATCGGCAAGCAACGGCATATCTCATGAATATGAGCAACCGTAATATCACCAACTTATGGTTAAATCTAAAGCTCAACCAGCAATCCACTAGAGAACAATGGACCGGAATACTCCAGCCTGGGAATATAGTACCCTATACTTTTCATACCCAAATGTTAATACCCTCAAGTGAAGCATTAATGTACGGCTGTGCCGAAGTAGAATCTCCATTGTTTACCGAAGAGACCGACCTGAGCAATAATCAGTCATGTGTCTCGTTAACGGAAAATTTCACAATTATCAATGTGTATCCGAATCCTTCTTTTGAAGAAACCCTTAACCTTTGGGTTGCGTCACCTCTTGAAAGCACTGCAACTATTCGAATCCTTTCAGCTACCGGAAAAGAAGTCTCTAAATGGAATGATCAACCCCTCAAAAAAGGCGTTACAAAAATCAAACTATCCCTGACGGACTTAAGCAATGGACTTTACATTATCGAAGTCGGATTTATTAATAAAATTGAACGGACAAGGTTTATTATTTCAAAGTGATAAACGGGAAATAATAAAAATCTAAAGCGTTAATTTTTTATCCCCAAATTTGGCATAGTTTATTTTTTCCGTACACGTGGTTCATTCCCTTGCTTTTGGTTTAACTTTACAAACTTTCTCTCTTCATAAACTGATTTTTTTTTCGTAATTTTGAAAAAAAAAGTGTGGAACCTTTAGTACAATACTCTTATTATCCTGATATACGCCTAACGTTAACCGATTTGTTTATGGCTGTTGTCTTATTTATGCTTGCAGGAATATGGGGATATATTGTACAACATAAAAATAAAGACAACCCACACTATCGGTTTTATACATGGGGATTGCTTTCTAAATTACTTGCAGGCACTATTTTTTGTATCTTATATTTAACGGTTTACGAAGGGGACCCGCTTGATTATTTTCATGGAATGAATGCCCTGAACAATGTAGCTGCAGACAATTTCGGTCATTATCTCAACTTATTGTTTAAGGGAAACCAGCCTGAATTTTTCTCCTATTTTAACAACGAGACCATGTGCCCTGACAGACACATGTGGGTAAATTCAAAGTCTTTTTTTGTTATTCGATTTCTCTCTCCTTTCGGAATGTTAGGCTTTGGAAGTTATTTAATAACGACCATGATTATCAGTTGGGTTTCATTCTATTTTCTATGGAAAATGTATATTACTTTTGCCCGTTTATACCCGAATTTAGATTTAAAAATGGCTATTGCCATCCTTTTTATGCCCTCTGTGCTTTTTTGGGGATCTTCTATTCTTAAGGATGCCATAATAATGGCTGCTGTGGCTATGTTTACAGTTTCTTTCTTAAAAATAGCCGTAAATGGGAAATTAACAATAGGTTCGGTTTTCAGCATCTTGATCTCAAGCTGGCTTATGATTAGCATCAAAGCCTATGTGTTGATTGCCATGATACCCGGAGCAGCTATTTGGTATGCTCACGGACGTATTTTAGCCATTAAAAGTCAATTTTTACGTTATACGGCCTACCCTCTGATAATGGCAGGTTCATTAGCTATAGGCATTTTGATTTTGTCAAGTCTTGGCTCGAGCTTTGGCGATTACGGCTCCATGGATAAAATGGTGAATAAGGCTAAGCTGACACAAGAAGATTTAAAACGAGGAGAGCAATATGGTCAGAACTATTATGATTTAGGCACCATAGAGAACAGTCCATCAAGATTGGTAAAACTAATGCCCAAAGCGATCATTGCAGGACTATATCGTCCTTTTATTTGGGAAGCCCGGAATCCGTTTATGGCTCTATCGGGTTTGGAGAATTTGTTCACCATGATCCTTTCCCTATCTATTTTATATCGTGCACGAGTGATAAGAATGTTTTCGTTTATTGGCCGTGACCCGATTTTAATTTTTACTCTTTTATATACTTTTATGTTCTCCTATGGTATTGGTCTGGCTTCCGCTAATTTTGGAGCTTTGGCACGCTACCGCATACCCGGTATGCCTTTTTTAATGCTCAGCTTATTTGTGCTGGACTACTACTTGAAAGAAGACAAAAAGAAGAAGGAACGTGAAGCAATGATCAACAAGCTCCGGCAATAAATTTTCTTGTACCATCAAATTCGATCTCTTCTGCTGCAATTTAAGCCAAACGTCCAGTTTTACACGACCAACACCATCCCGAAACCAAAGGCAAAAAATAATCCGTTAATCATTGTAAAGCTGACATATATCGGAATTTTGAGGATGGTTATCCAAAAAAATTGATTACGCTAAAATTACACCCGACCTTTGTTCCATCAATTCGACGAAAGATGAAGTGTTTAACATTATTTATTGGCCAAACGAACATTCGCACAAAGAAAAACGTTAATTTTGAGAAAAATATTAAAATCTTAAAAAAATGATTTTCACTCCTGAAAAGTACAAGATTAAAGATGAACGGATGAAACCGTTTATTGATGTTGAAGAAATCGAAGGATTTCTTAAGGATGTAAAACCCGACCGTCAGCGGGTACGTGAAGTAATTTCGAAATCGCTTGATAAAAAACGTTTAACACTCGAAGAAACTGCTGTTTTACTAAATGCAAATGATCCCGAATTAATTGAAGAGATTAAAGCGGGAGCACGCGAATTAAAGAAACGCATATATGGAAATCGAATTGTATTGTTTGCCCCCCTTTATATTGGCAACAGATGCACCAACAATTGTGCATACTGCGGGTTTAGAACTGCCAATACGGATCAAGTGAGGAAAACCCTAAGCGACGACGAAATTATTCATGAGATCGAGGCTCTTGAAGACAATGGACAAAAGCGTTTAGTATTAGTTTATGGGGAACACCCAGAGTATAGTGCCGAGTACATCGCACATACCGCCGAGCTAGCTTATTCCGTTAGAAAAGGGAACGGTGAAATCCGTCGGGTAAACATCAATGCAGCACCACTTGATATTGAAGGGTTCCGCACCGTGAAAAAAGCAGGTATTGGCACCTATCAAATCTTTCAGGAAACATACCACCCGGAAGCTTATAAATGGTATCATCTGGGAGGTAAGAAAAGAGATTACGAATGGCGTGTAACCGCATTCGATCGTTGTCAAGAAGCCGGCATCGATGATGTAGGCATGGGTGCTTTATTTGGCCTATATGATTGGCGCTTTGAAGTAATGGCCATGGTTCGTCATGCCAATCACCTTGAAGCTTGCTATGATGTGGGACCTCATACCATTTCTTTTCCAAGAATCAAAGCAGCATCAAACAATTGCATCAAACCCGAATATGAAGTATCGGATGCCGATTTTATGCGACTTATCGCCATCTTGCGACTAGCTGTGCCGTATACCGGCCTAATTCTTACCGCGAGAGAGCCTTCAGAGCTACGCGCAGAAGCAATGTCTTTTGGTGTTTCTCAAATTGATGGTGGAACTAAATTAGAAATCGGTAGTTATTCAGACACCCAAAACGCAGACCAGAACCTCAACAAAGAACAGTTTAAAATCAACGACGATCGTTCTCTTAATGAGGTTGTGGACGAATTGCTGGAAAATGGTTTTCTTCCCTCATTCTGCACCTCATGCTATCGTATGGGGCGCACAGGCGAGCATTTTATGGAATTTTCAGTCCCCGGATTTATTAAACGCTTCTGCACTCCAAATGCAATGCTTACACTGGCAGAATACCTTATGGATTATGCTCCGGAAAAAACTTCGCACAAAGGATGGGATGCTATTAATGCAGAGCTAAAGGAAATGGGAGAAAGCGAAGCCGCTAATGAAATTCGCCTCCGCATTGAACGTATCAAAAATGGAGAACGCGATTTGTACTTCTAAAAATATAGTATTATGAAACATACACAAATTATCGGGATACAAATTACCGACCGAATTAAAGAAGCAGGCAAAATACAACTCTTACTTTCGAAACATGCCGACATCATAAATTCTCGTATCGGCTTTCACGAGCTCTCTACAGAAGTTTGCTCCCGAAAAGGAATTATCATTCTTCATTTAGTCGGAGATCCCTTGAAATGGAGTAGTTTTCACACTGAAATTTGCACCATCGAAGGCATAAATGTCCAACAAATGAACTTCACCCTTTAACACAAAACGAAAATGGCAGCATTTATTCAAAAAATAATAGGCGTTCAGCTAACTCCTGACGTTAACAACGCCAAAAAATTACAGGAAATATTTACCATTTACGGAAATATCATAAAAACACGTTTAGGTCTCAACCATTTAGAAGATGTAGATCTTGGGCTTAATGCAGTAATTGTCCTCGAACTTTACGGCGAAGAAACTCAAATCAACCTTTTTCAAGATGAATTACTGGCGGTAAAGGGTCTTAAACTTGGGAAAATGTCGTTTTAGTATTTACCGCACATGTCGAAAATCAAGAATATGACATGTCTAAAACTTATGAATTATGAAAGCAAAAAAATGTTTTTACACACTGTTAACGATCTTATTTGTTATTCCTTTTTGCGGATTTGCGCAAAATAATGACACAACAAATGCAAACCGCAACAAGTTTTTATTTGGAGACGAAGTCAGCAAAATTGTAGCCCATGGAACCTTTACCTTAATCCTTGAACAAGGAACCGAATCGTCAATATCTTTCGACAAGGCAAATGCAGAGAATATTCATTACAAAGTAAAAGACGATGTGCTCACCATCAATTCGGAAGAAGGAAACGTTTGGGTTAAGCTTAAAAATATCAGTGAATTATCTTCGTCCGATGTTGTTAAAATAAAGACGAATGGAACAATAATTTCAAGCCCAACGCTAAAAATCAGTCTCAGTGACGCGTCAAGTCAAACATTGACCGTTTCTTCGGAAAATATCACTGTAACTACCAACGATGCATCAAAGCTTAATATCAACGGGAAAACGCTTAACTTAACAGTAGCGGCCAACGATGCTTCATCTATCAAAGCCGAAATGCTTTTTGCCTCACACGTAAAAGTGGAAACAAGAGATGCATCATCGGCATGGATAAATGCAACGGAAACTATTGATGGGAAAACCCATGACGTTTCATCGTTACATTACTTTGAAAACGTAAAAACCGTAAACATTGAATCCAGCGATGTTTCCAAATCACAAAAATTCAACGAAGTAAATGTTGACGAAAACAAAGATGAGGCATTAACTATTCCTATGGATAGTATAAACAATATGGTTACTGATATTTTAGTCGAGATTGATAGCACTTTCAAGGATAAGGCACCGGAGGGGAAATCGAAATGGCACAACAATTTCTTCAAAAAGAATCATTACGATGGCAACTGGGGTGGACTTATGATTGGATTTAATAATTTTTTTAATGCCAGCGGAAAAATGGAAGTCCCGGTAGGATATGAATTTTTAGACCCTGATTTTACCAATTCACGCACATTTGCCCTTAACTTACTGGAACAAAATTTTTCACTTATCAAAAACAAGCTGGGCATTACTACCGGATTAGGTTTTCAATGGTATAACTATCGTTTTGCAAAAAACGCACAACTATTTGCAAATCAAGGCGCAATTGATGGCATGATAGACACCGTAAATGCTTCAAGATACAAAAAAAGCAAACTAAGCTATACTATGCTTAATATTCCTTTGTTGCTTGAGTTTCAAACAAACCCTAATCACAACAAAAAAAGTTTCCATATAAACGCCGGCGTAATCTTTGGCGTAAAATTATGCTCACACACCAAAACCATTATTGATGATGGTGCAGAGACAAAAATTACCGTTTCCGATGATTTCAACCTCAATCCAATTCGTTTGGATGCAACGGCCAGTATCGGATATGACATTGTTAACTTATTTGCTTCATACTCGCTTACCCCCTTGTTTAAGGATAAAGAAGGCCCAAAACTTTACCCGTTTACAGCCGGTATTTATTTGATGCTTTGGTAAAAATGAGAATCTTTTACCTGAAGAGCCGATCAAAAATCGGCTCTTTTTGCTTTTTATGAATAAATTTTCCTACGGAAAATATGACTTATTCTTTCTGAAGCTGTTTAAAAAGGCCCCACTTTCTCTATTTCAATATTTTTTGTTAAAACTTATAACAATTTGATTATCAATATTTATTGTTTCAATCCATGGAGAGAAATCTTTCTAATAATCAGTTATAATATTTAGTTCGTGAAATAAAAAATTCATCGAAGTGTTGTTATTCTAGACATAACCAATAAAGTTTATTTTATTTATTGCCGAATTTTTAGTTATTTTGCAGACGCTTACACTTTAGCTATTATTCGGCTAACTATTAAATATATTGGTACTCGACAATTTAAAAGCCGACTCCTTATATATTGCAAAAGAATAAACAAAGATAAATTTCTCATTACTATGACGATAAAATTATTAAGGCGCATTTATTCGGGCTATCATAAGCCGGGTGGGCAAAAAGAGCTGCTTATGCTTGCTTTACCCATGATTGTGTCAACAGCTTGCGATGGCATAATGACCTTCACCGACCGCTTGTTTTTGGCTCGGGTGGGATCTGAACAAATGAACGCTTCACTGGCCGGTGGAACAACAATCCAAATGTTATCATTCTTTTTTATCGGACTTATAGGATATACCACAGCGCTGACGGCTCAATACATGGGAGCAGGCAAGAAACTGAACTCAGCTCGAACCACATTTCAGGCCGTCATTATTACCTTGCTCGCTTGGCCGCTTATTTTATTATTAAAGCCATTGGTCGTGTCGATGTTTGGCGTGATGCACACTCCTACTTCACAGATTGATTTTCAAATACAATATGTTTCCATCCTAGCATGGGGTTGCGCATTTCCACTGCTTCGTCATACTTTCAGCTGTTATTTTGTGGGGATAGGACGTACAATGATCGTGATGAAAGCAACCGTTGCGGCAATGCTTACCAATATCGTTCTAGACTATATTCTTATTTTTGGCAAACTTGGGTTCGCCCCGATGGGAATAACAGGTGCTGCTATAGCTACAGTTATCGGGTCGGTAGTGGCGTTGCTTATTTTGCTTGCAGCCTATTTCGGACACAAAAACAGCAATGAATTTCGAGTAATGCAATCGTTCAGATTTTCATCGGAAATTATGAAAAAACTAATCTATTACGGTTCTCCGGCCGGATTTGAACTTTTCCTAAATTTTCTGGCTTTCTTTTGCATGATCTTGTTATTCCAGTCGCAAGGAGATGTAGTTTCTACGGCCAGTACCATTATGTTCAACTGGGATATGGTTTCATTTATTCCACTTTTAGGCATTGAAACCAGTGTAACCAGTTTGGTGGGACGCTATATGGGAGCGAATCGTCCTCAAGTAGCCCATCGCGCAGCTTTATCAGGAATTAAAACGGGTATAATCTATTCGTTTGTTATACTGGTACTGTTTGTTCTCATCCCCGAAACACTGGTTAATGTATTTCACCCGGCGAACCCAAGCGATATTTTCACCACAGCCACACCCATTGCCGTAACCATGATACGCATCGCAGCACTATACGTGCTTGCCGAAGCAGTGGTGTCGGCAATAGTAGGTGGTTTACGCGGTGCAGGGGATACTCATTTTACGATGATCATTTCCATTATCACTCACTGGTTATTTGTGCCACTGCTATTTTTGTGTCTAAATGTATTTAATATGTCAGTTCAGTTTAGCTGGTTTATACTGATCCTATTCTATCTGGCATTTAGCACTATACTTATCAGACGATTTAATGGCGGAAAATGGAAAAAGATAAGAGTAATCAATAATTGAGAAGGTAATTTTAGTTACGATGAACTCTATGAAGGAACTAATTGTGTATTTAATTCCCATTAAACTCAAACGTTGTTATGCTTAGACGGTTGGCTTTTCAACCCGCTACTAACTATAGAACAAAGCGTGATCAGTTCATCCGGGCAATTAATATTATCCCTTATTTTCTATTTCTCATGTTTTTTCGAAAGCGAATTTCGACTTTGTAACTTTTACCTTTATAAGTTCATGTGATTTTTACTCAAAGCAACATACTCCTCCGCTGATTGCTGAATATGTATAATTTCTTCAGGCGTAAGAGCACGAACAACTTTTGCCGGATTTCCAAGAATCAACGAACCTTCGGGAAATGATTTCCCCTGTGTAACCAACGCTCCGGCTCCAACGATACAATTTTTAGCCAAATGAGCATCATTAAGCACAATGGCTCCCATTCCCACAAGCACATTATCCTCTATAGTACATCCATGAATAATTGCACCATGGCCGATCGTAACATTTTTACCTATTGTTGTCGGTGAATTTATATCTACATGTATTACTGAATTCTCCTGAATATTTGAATAGTCACCTACAACAATTGTATTAATATCTCCTCTAATTCTGGACCCAAACCAGACATTCACATCTCTTCCCAAGGTAACGCGACCAATAATATCGACAGACTCGGAGATATAACAATTTTCATCAATTTTTGGGAACACCCCGTTAAATGCTTTTACCATACAATTTATTATTTTGAATGTTTAAGACTACTTAAAATTTCAGTTTTTTTATCGAATTTTGCAAATATACAAGAAAACTAACAGAACAAGTAAAAAGCAAACGTCGCTCTAAATTTCCACCATGAGCTTAAGATTTACCTGCCTTGGAGTTAAATAGTTAGGCACTGCATATTGTGTATTAAAAATATCGGTGACCCATATATAAGAAATGGTATTACTTATTTGTAATAAATTAAAGACCTCTAAGCTAAGCCACGACGAACGAATATGCTTCCAGAAGCCATGGCGATCGGCCAGGCCGGCTTCTGTAAGAAGCTGTTTGGAAAACCCTATATCGACGCGCTGGTAGGCTGGCATTCGGTATGTATGTTTGTATAAAGGAGTGTTCGGGGCACCATAGGGTAGTCCTGTGCCAAAACACAAGTTCAGATGCATCTTGTAGGTGGGATCCATGGGAAGATAATCCTGAAAAAAGAGGTTCACATTAATTAACTGATCCGATGGGCGTGGGAAATATCCCGGATCAACCATTTTACCGGTCTCAGTATCGTAATAGCTATCATTGTCAAGATTTTGTTCCGTTTTCATCACCGATACCGAGATCCAAGAATCCGTGCCCGGCACAAATTCACCGGCCAATTTTACATCAATTCCCGTAGCATAAGCTACAGCTTCATTCTTTGCAGTGTATCGTATTCTTACATTGTCGATAAGATATGGAATTACATTATCAAGATACTTGTAATATAACTCCGAGGATAGTTTAAACGGACGGCTTAATATCTTAAAGGAATAGTCGTACCCAAACACGACGTGAACTGAACGCTGTGCCTTCACGTCCGTATGTATTTCTCCGCTGATATCCCTAATTTCCTTGTATTGAGGAGGCTGATAATACAATCCGGTAGAAAAGCGGTAAGCCATATTGTCATGCCGATGAGGCACATATACGAATGTCAACCGGGGTGAAACTACCAACTGTTTGTTCACGCTCCAATAGGACGCTCTAGCTCCTCCGGTGATAAATAACTGTGATGAATCGATATTCACCGTAAGTAGATCTTGAACAAAAGCCGTGTAACGATCCGATTCCAAAAGATTATTTGAATAATATCTTGTAGTTAAAGTAAGCGCTCTCGAAGTATCCCCGAGTGGCACTCCAACTCCAATAGTAGAGTCGTTTGCATAAGTATAGGGAAGAATATATCCTGCAGAATCGTTGATATGCCATTCGTTGAGTTTGTCGTCGAACAGTTCATGCTGGTATTTCACGCCCCAAGTAATTTTATGATTGTGTTGCTTGGTTTCTCCTCTATGCTCAAAATTCACAATAGTCGTATTGAGGTAGTTGCGGGCATGATCGAGATAAGTTCCCACCCCTCGGTTAAAGGTGACATCACCAAAATTATCGCTTCCCATATCCGACTCAATATCATCGAGCCAATATTGTCCCTGAATATCATAAGTTTCTTTTTCCTGAGAGTTAAATGCAGAGGCAATGAGTTTTAATACAGTTTTTTTGTTTGGTTTGTATGCAGCCGTAAAAGCTCCGGTAAGGGTAGAGTATTTATCAATTTCCTGACCATCAAAATAAATCTTTAACCGAATCGCCTGCTTTATGGTTCCAAAAGTCGTTTCTCGATTGGTTGGAATAAGTTGGTACGTGTTTTTAGCATAATTACCTAGAAAGCTCACTTCAAATTTTGGAGAAAAAGCATACGAGATTAATGTTTGCACATCAAAAAAAGTGGGCTTATAATCGCCTTTAGTCTCCATGCTTTTTAAAAGATAAGCGGTAGATTTATAGCGAACACCAAGTAGGTAGGTGAGCTTTTTATTGTCGGAAAGTCCTTCGGCAAACAAAGATCCCCCCAAAAGACTCCCCCAAGCTGTGCCACCGATTCTTTTCGGCTTTTTATAGGTAATATCGAGAACTGAGGAAAGTTTATCCCCAAATTTCGGTTCAAAACCTCCGGACGAAAAACGAATAGACTCCACCATATCGCTGTTTACAAAACTTAGTCCTTCCTGCTGACCGGAACGTATTAAAAAAGGGCGATAAATTTCAATATCATTAACATAAATCAAATTCTCATCAAAGTTACCTCCTCTAACATTATATTGCGATGATAATTCATTGTTTGAAGTAACTCCCAATCCAGCGGATTTTATCATAGACTCAATACTTCCCGATACCGAAGGTATTAATCCTGTGTTTTTAGACTCAATTTTGGTCAACCCCGTTTGATTTACATAAGAGTCTTCTACCGTAAATACATCCAACACCGTATTATCAATAAATAGGGTATCAACAGTATATACCCGTTGACCAGGAGCAAGCCGGTAATGTTTGGTTTTATTTTTAAAACCGACGTATGAATAAATTAAGTCAATATTCTTTTCGGCCGAAATATTAATTGAAAAATCGCCTGCTTTATTTGTAATCACTCCTCCGGGTGCCCCTTTAATAGAAACATTAACCAAGTCCAAAGGATTGCCTTTTTCGTCGAGTATTTTTCCGGAAACGATGGCCGTGGATTGAGAAAACAAGGATACTGAAGTCGCTGAAATCCAAAAAAATACAAATAAAACGATTCTATTCACGTAAGATTTATAAAAGTGATCCGGAAGAATATTGTTAAGCATTGAACTAATCAGATAATGAATAAATTGTTGAATAATAATACAAAGATAAGAATCTTTGTGATTTTATAAGAAATACGCAAAAAGATATAATTTATTTTACAACAGAACTCATTTTATCAAACATTCTGATTTTTCTCATAAATTTAAAGGACAAAATAGCATATTCGATTTTGTCCTTCAATATTTTTACAGAAAAGCAGAAGTAGTACTGTCGGTTTAATATTCGAACTTATTTGTTCGACATCATTAATTGAAGACTTTTTTGCCAATGATTTATTTGGATCCCAAAATCGTTTTTTATCTTGCTTTTATCGAGCACACTATAAAACGGACGTTGTGCCGGTGCCGGATATTCCTCTGTATGAATGGGATAAATTGTAGTATTCAGCCTTAATTCATTTACTATTGCCGTAGCAAAATCATACCAACTGCAAACTCCTTCGTTGCTGTAATTGTAAATATCCATTCCAAAAACGGTATTCAACTGAGGAATGATATATAAAATAGCATCGGCAAGATCTCCAGCATACGTTGGTGTTCCAACTTGATCAAAAACAATACTCAGTTCACTTTGTTCCTGAGCCAGTCTTTCTATTGTCTTAAAAAAATTTCTTCCTTCATTAGAATAAAGCCATGAAGTTCTAATGATAATACCATCGCATTTCGATTCGATAAGCTCCGACTCGCCAAGCAGTTTTGTGTATCCGTAAAATGAAATCGGGTTTGGGCGATGCACTTCGCTGTATGGCTGATATGAGCACCCATCAAAAACATAATCGGAAGAAATGTGAATGATCTTAATGTTCTTTTTAACCGCAATCTTCGCAATGTTTCTTACCGCCTCCACATTAATTTTCATTGCAGCTTCTTGTTCTGTTTCCGCTAAATCCACAGCGGTAAATGCTGCGCAATTAATAATAACATCCGGCTTGATTTCTTCTATTTTGTTTGCGACAGCTATATTATCGGTAAGATCCAACTCATTAATATCGTTGAAAAAAAATTGATTATTATTCCCAACCGATCTTTTTTGAATTTCTCTGCCAAGTTGTCCATTGGCTCCTGTAACCATGATTTTCAATGTTTGATTCATGATTTAATTTTTTTAAATTATACTTTTAAAGTAATCTATGGTTTTTGATAATCCTTCCTCTAATTTAATCGTCGGTTCCCAACCAAGAATCTCACGAGCTTTAGAAATATCTGGTTTGCGTTGCAACGGATCATCCGAAGGCAGGGGCATGTAAATAATTTTTGAGGATGAGTTGGTGAGTCTGATTACAGCATCGGCTAATTCAATCATGGTAAATTCTTCGGGGTTTCCCACATTAACAGGCCCTGTTACTTCCTTTGGACTGTTCATCAAACGAATCATTCCATCAAGTAAGTCGTCAACATAACAAAAGCTTCGTGTCTGCAGTCCATTGCCATAAATAGTAATATCCTCGTTGTTAAGCGCCTGCACAATAAAGTTAGACACAACCCGCCCATCGTGAGGATGCATTCGTGGCCCGTAGGTATTGAAAATGCGGATAATTTTAATATCCACCTGATTTTGTTTGTGATAATTTACAAACAACGACTCTGCACATCGTTTCCCCTCATCGTAACATGAACGTTCTCCTATCGGGTTCACATTGCCCCAATACTCTTCTACCTGAGGATGAATAGCAGGATCTCCATAAACTTCGCTTGTAGAAGCCTGCAATACGGTAGCTCTTATGCGTTTGGCAAGCCCAAGCATATTAATAGCCCCCATTACAGATGTTTTTATGGTTTTTATAGGATTATACTGATAGTGTATCGGTGAAGCCGGACAAGCTAAATTATAAATCTGATCCACTTCAATAAAAAACGGCATAGTTACATCATGACGAATAAATTCAAAATATGGATTCCCTATCAGATGTGCAATGTTCTGCTTGCTTCCGGTAAAAAAATTATCTAAACAGATGACTTCATTCCCTTCATTTAACAAGCGTTCACATAAATGAGAACCTAAAAATCCCGCCCCTCCGGTCACCAATATTTTATTCTTCATAACATTTATCCGACTTTTCGCAATTGTTCAAAATCTAAATTTATTTGCAAATATAACTATTTAATTGATAAATTGTTTGTTAATAACTAAAATATATCAAGAGCCGAAAATTCATAATAGATTGAATTCTAATTATATTTAACGGAAAACCTTACAAATATAACACAATTGCTAAATTCGGCCATCTCTAAAATTTTGGAATTACACACCAAAAAATTACAAATCATAAAAATCCATTATCTGGAAAAACGATAAAAAGAATCGTTGAATATAGACGATAAGTCAACATAAAGCAGCCCCCCCAACTTCAGATCAAAGGGTTTCTCAGTATATATAATTAGCAATTCACGTTTTATAGTTCTTTCAGGCTCTTTTAATGAGTATCTATGCCTATACAGAAATAATCGAAACCATTATTTTTTACTTCTTCCCTGTCGTAAATATTTCTGCCGTCGAAAATCACAGGAGTTTTAAGCAATTTTTTAATGACCCCGAAATTAGGAATTCTAAATTCCGACCATTCGGTAACCAGCAACAATGCATCAGCATCAAGAATGGCCTCGTTAGCATCTTTTGCATAAGTAACTACATTTCCAATTCGACGATAGCATTCCTCCATTGCTACAGGGTCGTAAACCTGCACTTTTGCACCGGCGCCGATTAACGCTTTAATAAGTACCAAAGCGGGAGCTTCGCGCATATCATCGGTATTGGGTTTAAAAGAGAGTCCCCAAAGCGCGATGGTTTTGCCTTTTAAATCGTTGTTGTAATATTTTTGGAGTTTATGGAACAACACTAATTTCTGGTCGTCATTCACATCTTCTACCGCCTGTAGAACCCGTAGTTTATACCCGTTTTGATTAGACGTTTTAATCAGCGCTTTTACATCTTTCGGAAAACAAGAACCACCATAGCCAATTCCGGGATAAATAAATTTATTTCCAATGCGGCTGTCGGAGCCAATCCCTTTACGAACCATATTAACGTCGGCACCGACAATCTCACAAAGATTAGCGATATCATTCATAAAACTGATTTTAGTAGCCAGCATGGAGTTTGCAGCATATTTTGTCATTTCGGCAGAGGGAACGTCCATAAAAATCACCGGGTGCCCATTTAGAGTGAACGGCTTATACAAACGCGACATAATATCTTCAGCCAATTCCGACTCCACGCCCACTACAATACGATCGGGCTTCATAAAATCGTTTATGGCGTCACCCTCTTTTAAAAACTCCGGATTAGAAGCCACATCAAAATCAATCTTAACGCCCCTTTTATCAAGTTCCTCCTGTATTGCAGTCCTGACTTTTTTTGCCGTTCCCACCGGTACTGTACTCTTGGTTACGACCAATACATGACGTTTGATATTTTTTCCTACCGTACGAGCCACATCAATTACGTATTGCAAATCGGCACTTCCATCTTCATCGGGCGGAGTTCCTACAGCACTAAAAACCACATCGGCATCCGACAGCGACTCGGCTAAATTATCCGAAAACTGGAGCCGTCCTTTTTCTATATTCCGGTGTAGCATTACCTCTAACCCCGGTTCATATATCGGGGAAATTCCTTGTTTTAATTTTTCAATTTTTTCTTTATCAATATCTACACAAGTTACATCAATACCGACTTCTGCAAAACAAGTGCCTGTAACCAAACCTACATAGCCACTTCCAACAATGAGTACCTTCATAATAATATTATTAATTATTGATTGTTTGCTAATTCAGTTCCAAATTTACATCAAAAAATTAATATCCTCAAAGATACCACTAATAATTCCGGAAACAAAAACCCCATTAATTAATAACATATTGATAATCAAATATTTTATTATAAATGAAATATTCAAAAATTGATTATTAAAAGTCCGCCCGCTTTATTATCTGAAAAACTGGGCGTAAAACAAATTTTTGCAATAAAGATTCCATAGCCCATAGCATTTTTTGAGTCTGTGATTTAAAAATTTTATTACTTTTACTCACGAAAAGCAAAATAATGAAAGCAAAAGATCTGATAAACAACAGCATAATTCCTCTTCGCAATACGGATAACGGATATCTGGGAATGCAAATGATGGATGAATACAAGGTTGAACATCTTCCCATTGTGGATGAAGATCAATACTTGGGGCTGATTTCCGAATTGGACATTTTAAATTCCAACGACCCGGAAATGGAGATTAAAGATCACATGCTATCAATGGGCAATCTCCACATATATGAAGATCAACATATTTATGACGTGCTTGCAATCGTTGCCCAAAAAGAGATAACCGTTGTTCCTGTAATTTCACGCAAAAACAAATATCTCGGATCCATTACCCTCAAATCTCTGAGCAGTCAGTTTGCGGAATTTGCAGCCATCAATCTGCCCGGCAGTATCATAATAATAGAAGTAAACATTAACGATTATTCTTTGAGCCAAATTGCACAAATTGTAGAATATAACGATGCAAGAATTGTGAGTAGCACGATAACCACTCACCCGGAATCTACAAAAATGGAAGTCACCATCAAGGTAAATAAAAGCGATATTGCTCCTATTATTCAAACATTTAACCGATATAACTACATCATCACCGATTATTACACGGAAGAAGAAGAATTGGATGATATGCACGACCGTTACGATGAATTTATGAAATGGCTTAATGTTTAAGTCATGCGATTGCATATAGCCATAATAGGCATCACTTTCGGATTTTTCCTCAGCCTCCCTGCAGGAAAATCGCAATCGACGGATTCCGTGTCCGTCCATGCCATAAATATTTCCGGAAACTATCGAACAAAGAGTGCTATTATTCTAAAGGAGCTCACTATTAAAGAAAACGCTATAATTGCCCTCAACGACTCCGATTACATAAAAGCCGCCTGTAAAAACAACCTCATCAAAACTTCTTTATTCAACTTTGTAGATATCGGCTGGATTCGTGTCAACAACCAACAAATCGATTTGAATATCACCTTACAGGAACGCTGGTATATTATCCCCCGTATAAAAATTAAAACCGAAGAGGAAAACATCAATGCATGGGTGGAGAATATGAATTTCGGTCATATTTCAGCTTTGTTCTCCATAACCGACGAGAATTTCAGAGGTTTCCACGAACAGCTGGCGATAACGGGAAGCTTAGGATTTAACCAATCCGTCGGTATTAAATACTTGCGTCCTTCAATATTTGGAATAAACACCCTCGGCGGTGGAACCGAAATCCAATACACAAGGAATAAAGAGGCTATCTTCGGGCTATTTGATTACAAACCTCGATATTTCCTCAACTCTTCCGATCCTTTAATTTCGACCTTTCAGGCGACCATGATGGTTTATTTCCGCCCGACCCTAGCTATCGATGAATTACTCTCGGTAACATACGCCCACTATCTCTTTAATGATACACTGCAATGGATAAACCACTATTATTATCCTGAAAAGTCGATGGATATCCTGCGGGTTACATCAAAACTGAAATTCGACTATCGCAACAACAAAGCCTACCCCTTAAAAGGGACATATTACGATTTAATTCTGGAGAAAGCCTTTAACCTGAACCCATCTCTTACCCGTATTAATTATGCTGCCTTTACGGTCAATGCCAGGTGGTTTGGAAAACTGGGAAGAAGAAGCTATGCAGCCTTAGGAATAACCGCATCCACTTCTTCCTCAAGTGAATACCTGTTTCCCTTTGGATTCAGAATCGGCCAATCGGGGCTGGAGATAAGATCTTTCGAACAAGTGCAAATCCCTGTAACCTCCCTAGCCATTGGCAGAACAACATTCAAGTATCAGATTCTTAAAAGGGACAAGCAGAAAATTCATTTTTTCGAAAATCCAAAATTTGCACTTATTCACTATGCTTTATATGCCACGATATTTGCCGATGGAGCTTTTGCTGATTACCAGCGGGCATTGAATTACGAACAATCGATGTATTTAAAAAACAGTTGGCTAAGTGCGATGGGATGCGGACTCGATTTTTCGACCTACTACGATTTGGTTATCCGTACCGAATATTCATATAACTTTGCATTTCGGAAATATTATTTTTGTGTTCATTTTAAAGCAGCAATCTAATGACCTCTAAAAAAAGAATCGGTATTTATTGCAATCCGAAAGCAGACCCTCCCATTGATATTATCCAGCAAATTGTGGATCGCGTAACCTCTCTGGGTGGCGAAGTCATTTTTCACCAAGCCATTGCTGAAAAACTCAGCCAGACAACGCCTTTAAAGAACACTTTTTATTCCGCTCAAAAAAATATAGAATTTATTGATGTATTATTTAGCATCGGCGGGGATGGAACATTCCTTGGAACGGTTCCCTTTGCTATTGGGGGAAATATTCCGGTAATCGGAATCAACATCGGACGATTAGGTTTTTTAGCGAATGTGGCTCAAGACCAAATTAAATCGGCCATCGATGATTGGTTCAACAATAGCTACACGTTAATTGAGCGCACACTCATAGAAGTTGAAATACCAAATAGCCAATTGAGGATTCCCAGTTTGTGCGCCCTCAACGACATTACTATCCGCAGAACAGAAGGAGCCAATATGCTAACATTTAAAGCAACGGTAAACGGGCAATTGCTAAATAATTACTGGGCCGACGGGCTAATACTAGCCACTCCGACCGGTTCTACAGCCTATTCTCTGAGTTGTGGCGGCCCCATCCTTGACATCAACGCCACAGCATTCATCATCACCCCCATTGCCTCTCATAACCTGACCGTCCGTCCGTTGGTTATCTCCGACCAATCGCAAATAGAAATATCAGTCTCCGGAAGGTGTAATCATTACTCGTTAACCATCGACTCCGAAAGCTATATTATTCCTATTACAGAATCGATTAAATTGCAAAAAGCGAAACAGACCATTAAAACAGTAGTTTTCAAAAATTTATCGTTTTACGATACTATTCGCGATAAACTCTCTTGGGGCATGGATAAGCGGAATTAAGAAGGGGAAAGGTAAAAGGCTGGAATACGAGAACTTGGGCACAGAACTCTTTTCAACGAAAACCAAGCTTCCCTTTCTGCGTGATATTACCTCATAAACCTCCCCGGATCAAGCGCTGCCTAACCCAAAACCAAGTTGGGCAGTTCGATAGGCCACTACATCACACTACATCTTTTATGTGGTTCAATTCCTTATTTACTATAATGTATTTTTTCTTTTGATTGGCTTTGTCACAGTATAGATACTTCGCTTCGCTCAGCATGACAAAGCATGGCTCTCTATGCTATCTTCCATTATAGACTTTACAAACTTTCAACGTTATGAACTTATTCAACTAATTAACCCATTTAAAGATTTTCAGCAGAAATTTATTAAGTTTCATGTAGGGAGGATAGCGCATCGAAACATCAAAAAGTTGCGATTTGTACATCACACTTTTAAAATGCGAAAAATTATCAAATCCTTTTTTTCCGTGATATTGCCCCATTCCACTCTCTCCCACTCCACCAAAAGGCAGATAAGATGTTGTAATATGAGATAAGGTATCGTTCACACAAACTCCACCGGAAGAGGTGTTTGCAACAATATAATCGACAGACGAGCTCTTTTTGGAGAATATATATAACGCTAACGGTTTGGGTCGCTGATTAATAAACTCAACAACCTCCTCGTCGGAATGATACGGGATAATTGGAAGCAATGGCCCAAAAATTTCTTCACTCATAATTGCGGATGTTTCCGAAGGGTGATCTATAAGCGTGGGCGATATATACTTATCGGAGGCATCACAAATTCCGCCGTAAAGAATTTTCTCATTTTTTAAATATTGATTCAATCGCTCAAAATGCCGTGAATTGATAATTCTAGCAAAATCTTTGGATTGCTGCGGGTTTTCACCATAAAATTCACAAATCACTTTCATTATTGCTTCTTCGAATTGCGCCTTTACCTCATGATGCACCAATACGTAGTCGGGCGCGATGCAAGTTTGACCGGCATTTAAAAACTTGCCCCAGGCAACTTTGCGAGCTGTTTGTTTGATATTCGTATGCTTATCTACAATGCAAGGACTTTTCCCTCCCAATTCGAGGATCACCGGAGTTAGATGCTCTGCCGCAGCTTTCATTACAATCTTTCCAACTTGGGTGTTCCCAGTATAAAAAATCACGTCCCAAACATTTGCCAACAAGCGAGTGGTTTCCTCAACGCCTCCTTCAACAAGGGCTATATAATTTTGCTCGAAATATTTCGGAATTAGCGAAGCAATCATTTTAGCCGTATTCGCCGACACTTCCGAGGGCTTAAGTATCGTCGTGTTTCCGGCAGCAATCGAAGCCACTAGCGGAGCAATAAGCAGTTGAAACGGATAATTCCATGGAGCAATAATCAACGCATTTCCCATGGGCTCCGGTATGATTTTGCTGGCAGCCGGCTGATGAAACAGTGGAGTAACTACTTTTTCAGGCTCCATCCATTCCGATAAGTTTGCCAACACATAGTCGATCTCCCATAACACGAATTGTGTTTCTGTGAGTAAATTCTCAAAAAGTGGCTTACGTAAATCCTGATAAACCGCTTCAACTATTTGCGGTTCATTTTCAATAATCATTTTTCGAAGTTGCTTAAGCTGATTTTTTCTGAACTTTTCACCGCGTGTAGCCCCGCTTTTAAAAAATTCCTTTTGAAGCAACAGAATGTCTGCAGACTGATTTATTATGCTCATTTTTTATTCTTTAATAGACGTAAAACGATTTTTTATATGTTTTGTTTCGCAATGTATTTGTTTTATTATTCAGGATCTGTTTTTCATTAATGTAAATATTTTCATTCCTTTATGTAAAATTTTTTTATCTTTTAAAAACGGCTCAAACTTTCTACATCTCTTTTCCTCAGGCAATAAGCTTAATTATAAGATGCTCTGGTCTATTCTGTGTGAAAAATATTTTACTATTCAAACAACAAATTTGTTTTGGCATGCGTTTTGGTCATAGGATAGGAAAAAAATAACCAATAACTAAAAAAATGAAAGTCATGAAAACAGTTAAAGAAAGTGTACTTTGGGGCATTTACGTTGCATTAATGGGAATCATAATTACAATAATAGTAATGTTATAACACGCAACAGAAAATGAAACAGTTTAAATTAATAACCAAAGGGAAGAAGCGATAACCAAAAATTGATTATCGCTTCTTTTTTTATTGCAATCGACACAAATATCCGCCAGTAAATCACTTAATATCTTGCTATATTTCAACAAAATCCCCCCTATTCGGAATAGTAATGTTTTTAAGCCCTTGTGCTTCCAGATACTCCTTAAAAACAAGTTGCGTCTGCGATTCCCCGTGAACCATGAAAGTCTGCTTAATCTTATCGTATTTTTGACATCCCAGAAATTTGTTTATTTCGAGATAATCGGCATGTCCGGAATAAGATTCAATAATCCGAATGTCGGCTTTCACCTTTAGCCGGTGTCCGAAAATGGAGACTTCCGAATCTCCGCGTTTTATTTTAGCACCTAAAGTAGAAGGAGCACAATACCCGACAAACAATACTGTAGTCTTAGCGTTTTCGATATTATTTGCCAAATGGTGTTTAACACGACCGGCTTCGGCCATCCCTGATGCAGAAATAATAATGCAGGGACGATTAAAATTATTGATATGTTTGGAATCTTCTACCGATTGAACATAATGCAACTTATTAAATCCAAACGGATCGGAATCGGTTTTCATGTAGTTCAGAATTTCTTCATTAAAGCACTCTTCATGCCTTTTAAACACATCGGTAGCAGAAACAGCCAATGGGCTATCTACAAAAACATCTACATCCGGCAACAATTTTTTACGCTGCAAGCGGTCGAGCGCATATATTATTTCCTGAGCTCTACCAATTGCAAACGAAGGAATAATGAGTTTACCTTTTTTCTTGGCACAGGTATCGATAACCACTTTAAGCAGCTCGAAATCAGCATATTCAATAAGTGAGTGTGCTCTATCTCCATAAGTAGATTCAACCATAAGGTAGTCGGTTTGAGGAAACGATTGCGGATCTCGAAGAATCCGTTTGTCATATCTTCCGATATCCCCGGTATAAGTCAATCGTTTTGCTTTACCCTCTTCTTCAATGGTAAGATTAACAATTGCGCCTCCCAAAATATGGCCGCTATCGGTGAACTCAACCGTAACATTATCGGTAACTTTATGCTTTTTTAAATAGGGGACATCGACAAAAAGCCCCATACAATCTTTGGCATCTTGCATGGTATAGATCGGCTCTATCGGAGGCAAATGTTGCAGTTCTCTCCTTTTGTTAAAGGTCCTGACATCAGATTCCTGTATTTTCCCTGAATCGGGGAGCATAATACTGCACAAATCCATAGTGGCGGGAGTGCAAATAACCTGACCCTGAAATCCCAATTTAGCAATATAAGGAATCAGCCCGGAATGGTCGATATGAGCATGTGAAAGGATTAAATAGTCGATCTGAGAAGGTTCAAATCCAAGATCTTTATTCATGTGATCGGTTTCAAGCCCTTTTCCCTGATACATTCCACAATCAAGGAGAATATTCTTTCCGTTTGTGGTAATCAAATGCTTGCTTCCGGTTACTTCTCCACCGGCTGCTCCTAAAAATTGTATTTTCATAAACTTGTTATTAATTTCGATTATTATTAATACACGCGGTTATCAACAACTTTATTATCAGACCCGTTCCATTGTCGATAACGTCGAACAAAGTTAACTTAATCCTTTATAACAAGCAATATTTTTTCACGATTCTTCCATAAAAAGTTCACGGGTGACATAATCAGCCCAATGTTTTCCCTTTTGCGTAAGATTTATCCGGTTTTGACAAATTGAAAAAAGTTCCGAATCTATTTTGCCAAGCCTGGATTTTATCCAATCGGCATACTCAACACCAAAATATTTTTCCATTAGATCTATCTCCACGCCGGCATCAGTTCTCAGCGAAGTCAGCAAATATTCATTAAACCGATCGCGAAGCGTGAGTTGCTCCTCTTCTGCAACCGAAGTTCCGTTGTTTATTCCCTTAATATATTCGACCACATTGGTGATATTCCATTTTCGAGTATTGCCATGAAATGAATGGGCCCCGGGTCCAAAACCGAGATACGGCACTCCATTCCAATAACCACGGTTGTGGTGGGAATATAGATTATCCCGGCAATAATTTGATATTTCGTACTGATGATACCCTTCCTTGTCAGCAAAATCCATCAATAAATCGAATTGCCGTACGGCATCCTCTTCGTTGGGAGCATCCGCCCGGTTCATCTCTATTTTTTTATGCAGTACAGTATGTTCTTCCACCGTAAGGGCATAACATGACAAATGTGGAATCTGGAGTTTTACGGCCAAGGATAAATTTTCGAGCCACTGCGCATCATGCTGATTGGGAATTCCATAGATCAAATCGATGGACAGATTGCTGAACCCTGCTTTTCGTGCATCCTCAATAGATTGAATCGCTTGCGCAGCAGAGTGTCTGCGGTTAATCTGCTTTAAAATGCTATCGTTAAACGACTGTATTCCGATACTAAGCCTGTTCACCTTCGTCTGCGCCAATTTCATAAGATAATCGGGCGTAAGATCATCAGGATTTGCTTCCAATGTGATTTCCATATCATTGCCCCAATGGTAATGTTTGGACAATAGCATTAAAATAGCATCAATTTCATCGGCAGACAAGAGCGACGGGGTTCCGCCCCCAAAATAGACGGTTTCTACAATTTCATTTTCAAACTCCGCTTTATGCTGAACAATTTCTATCGCCAGCGCTTTCAAAAAACCTTTTTTCAAAGGTAGATTCGCAATGGAGTAAAAGTTGCAATAACTGCACTTCTGAACACAAAATGGAACATGAATGTAAATCCCGGCCATCGATTTTTTTATCAAAAGTACAGCTTTTTAAGTTTTGACATTAAAAAATTTGTACATTTGAGCATTAACAAACTTTTTAACATGAAAAAATCGATATTTTTGAAATTAACGCTTCTGTTAATGCTCGGATTCGTCGTAATAAATCACACTCAGGCACAGCAGGAACGCTATGTTAAGGTAAAAATAGACCTAACCACAAAACAATTTGGTCAACTATTGCAAATGGGCTTTTCCGAAGAAGGTGAATACAAAAAGGGGAGCTGGTTTACGACCGAAATTCCAGCCTCATCGTTAGAAAAACTATCAGCTCACGGATTTACCTACCAAGTGCTTGAAAGCGATATGTCCAAATTTTATCAAAATCGGAATAAAACGACCAAAACAGCCCCTAAAGATGCACCTTACTGCCCTTCGCTGATTCCCAATTACACCCGACCAAGTCATTTCAGGCATGGCTCCATGGGCGGGTATCTAACTTATACCGAACTGCAGTCGGAGCTCGATAGCATGCACTTTTATTATCCGAGTTTAATCTCGGCCAAGGCTGCTATTGATACGTTTCACACTTTAGAAGGACAACCGCTCTATTTTGTAAAGATCTCGGATAACGTCGCGATAGATGAGAATGAACCCGAAGCGCTCTACCTGTCACTCACACATGCCCGGGAACCTATGGGCATGCAGCAGCTCGTTTGGTTTATGTGGTATTTATTGGAAAACTACGGTACCAATCCCGAGATCACTTATTTGATAAACAACAGCGAACTCTTTTTTATCCCGGTGGTAAATCCAGACGGATATGTTTACAACCAAACCACAAACCCCACCGGCGGAGGCATGTGGCGAAAAAATCGCAGAGCGATCGGAAGTTACTATGGCATCGATTTAAACCGGAATTACGGATATGAATGGGGCTACGATGACATCGGTTCGTCAACCGACCCTTCCTCGGAAACTTATCGCGGTACCGCTGGATTTTCGGAACCCGAAACCCAAACCATCAAATGGTTCTGCGAACATCGAGATATTAAACTATTAATCGATTACCACACCTACAGCAATATTCTGCTTTATCCTTGGGGATACATTAATCAGGCAACTCCCGACAACAACATTTTTGAAGCTTATGCACAGTTGCTAACCAGCGACAATAATTTTACTTACGGTACCCCCGGAGCAATTCTATATACTACCAACGGCGGTTCTTTCGACTGGTTTTACGGAGAGCAATCCACCAAGGACAAGATTATTGCTTTTTCGCCCGAAGCCGGTAGTCCCGATGACGGTTTTTGGCCTGCAGAAAGCAGGATTGATGAGCTTTGCAACACATTTGCCACCATGAATTTGATGATTGCCCGATTAACCAACAAGTACGCAAAGATTACCAACACTTCCTCAGATTTTGTGACCGGTGCTTCAAACCAAGCTCATTTCAATATTTCCATTTTGGGGCTCGACACCACGGGGACCTTTACCGTTTCGCTCTCCAACGCCGATATTTACAGCAGTTCCATTGAGACACCAAAACAATATTCAAACGTTCATTTGCTGCAACAAATTAACGATTCCATTGCATTTAATGTCACGATGGAAACCCCGACCGGTACCGAATTTCATCTGTTGCTCAACATCTCCAATGGCGATTTCAGTCACACAGACACCCTAACTTTTATTTATGGGTATCCCGATCTTGCCTTTTCAGACTCGTGCAATACTATTTCGCAATGGACAAGCTCGGGCGGTTCCTGGATTACAACAACATCCACTTATGTAACGGCCCCAAGTTGTATCACCGACGGCAACGGGAATTATGCCGACAACACTTCAAAAACGATCACCACTTCACACCCAACGGTGATTCCTACCGACTCGAAGTCGTGGCTGAATTTTATGGCCAAATGGAACATCGAAAAGGGATACGACTACGTCCAGCTCACAGCCAGCGAGGATAACGGGGCAAACTGGATACCCTTGTGTGGAAAATACACCTCAGAAGGAAGCCAAAATCAATTGTTATCGGAACCGCTTTACGATGGCGAACAAAACCAGTGGGTAAAAGAGGAGATCGACTTGACCGAATTTGCCGGCAAACAGCTGAAATTCAGGTTCACCTTGGTTTCAGATGCCGGAGCCAACGAAGACGGGTTTTATTTCGATGATTTCAAGGTTTTCACAATCTCGGGCTCTTCAATATCGGTTCCTGCCTATTCTTCCGCCGACAACTTCCTGATTTACCCAAATCCGACCCAAGGGATTTTTACCGTAAGCACCAGTACAGCCCCCGAAGGAACCTCGCTCGAAGTGCTCAACCTCCTCGGCAAAACCGTTTATCGCACTGCGCTGGATAAACCAACGACCGAAATCGACCTTTCCCGTTTTCCTAAGGGAAGCTACATTGTAAAAACAGGTTCAAAAAATGGAAATTGTACTTATCGAAAAGTTGTGTTGTATTGATTTGTAGAAAATTGAAGGTTGATGTTTTCTGGTATATAAATTAGTTGTGATAATTAATATGCATCTACAAGCATTGATAAACATAAAAAAGATGAAATTTTAGGATATTAACGACATATTTATGATATTTATGGAAAATAAAATAAACAAGATTGCAATCCTAGTTGATGGAGATAATGCTCAATCAAAATTGCTAAAGCCAATACTTGAGGAAGTATCAAAATATGGTAAAGTAACTATTCGTAGGATTTATGGAGATTGGACAATTCCTCAAATGAACAGTTGGAAGGAAATATTAAATGATTTATCGTTTAATCCGATCCAAAAGTTTGCATATACTACAGGTAAAAACTCGACTGACAGCTCTCTAATTATTGATGCAATGGATATATTACACGATAAAATCGTTGATGGATTTTGTATTGTATCTAGTGATAGTGATTATACAGGATTAGCCAAAAGAATAAGAGAAGAGGGAATCTTTGTTATGGGAATTGGAGAAAAGAAAACTCCGAATGCTTTTGTTCAATCTTGCGAGATATTTACATATTGCGAAAATATTATTACAGAATTGACAATTCAAGAGCCAGTAACAACAACTACGACGAAAGTATCTCCTAAAAAGAGTGTTAGTTTTCCTGTAGTTGATGAAATATTAATTAATAGAGCATTTGACATGTCCGTTTATGAAGGAGAAGAAACTCATATTGCTAGTATTGGATCTAATTTGAGAAAGATTGACCCAAGTTTTGACCCACGTGCGTATGGGTTTAAAAATTTGACTCAGTTATTCTCCAGCTTAAAAAATTATGAAGTGATTAATAATGAGGTTGGAGGATTGAACCATCCACTAGTGAAGAAAAAAACAACATCCCGCTAATCGAGTAAACTTCCCCGCCAAATAGCCCAACAGAAAAAAGCACCGCTTCTCTCCTAACAACAAACCAATTAGAAAATCAGAAAAAATCAACCTTCTTCTAAAAAGCAACGTGTTTTTATGTATTTTTGTGACAGCTAATCTTAAAGAGATAAAAGACAAAAAAAGTCATCTATAAGACTGAAACGCCAAAGAGACTTTAAAGAAACTTAGCAACCTTAATTATGAAGCCACAAATTTGCATACTTTTCATTTTAATAACATTTGTTGGATGCAAAATTATGTCCAACGATAATTCAATTTTAAATAATCAAGGAGATGTTCTTACAAAAGCACATAACTTTCTAATTCTTGGTCATATAAAAAATGGGCTATTAAATGATACTCTTAAATACTTCCGCAAAGGCAAATTGCGCCTAATTCAAGTATGGGAAAATGGGAGCTTGAAATCAAATTTAATAAACAAAAAGGAAAAAATAAAAAAATCATTCGACCTCGATCTTTTGAAATTTTATGATAGTATTAAGGTTCTTCCAGATACAATTTTTAAAGAAAAGGAATCGACTGTTTTTAGAATTTTAAATATACCTTCCTATCTAGTAGGAATCTCAATTGCTGGGGGTTCTTTAAGCATAGAAAATGAAAATTTCGTGATTACGCCTTCGATTAAGAGTGGAGAACTTATAATAGTTCAACTTCGGTATAATGATCAATTTAATAGTGAATTCAAAAAATACACGATTAAGAAATAACGCTTACTTGAGCTTGACTTTGTGCAATTTTATAATTTCGTTTAGATTTCAGGAGCAAGGGTAAAGTGAAAAATATTTACACATAGTTGCTACAACGAACGAATAGAAATTATCATTTCGCTTATATAATGAATTAATACCAAAGGAATATAAAACAAAATACTACAACTAAACCATAAAAGGATTTCAATGAGAAAAAAATTGACACAAACAGTGAGAACCGCACATTATACAATGCCTTTTTCGTGAAAAGAGAAATACTCACGGAAATCAATAAGAAATACAAACAAAACCGATAGTGTACAACTGGCATGGTTAAAAAATGAGACCACGCACAATCAATCAAACCTCACGAGAACCCAACGGAAAAGCGCCACTCACTTTTTTCCCGAACAAGCACCATTTTAAAAATCGGAAATAATCAATATATTTGTAAAAATTAAAGTCTGACTTGATCTGGCAAAGAATGCATCTGGGAACAAACTTATGAAGCGAATAATCTTTTTTCTTTTAACGATGATTTTCTGTTCCAAAATATACGGACAGTCAAATTATTTCTCATACGATTATACGACAATTTAAAACCAAGATTATGGAAGAACAAATAATTAAAGAAGCAAAAGCACAGTATTTTAAATCCGCCACCAGCATGATTGAGGGATTTCTGATCCTAACGAACAAAAGAATCGTTTATTCGGGCACTCAGGCACGGGTGAAATTCAATCACGGGGCCGCTGGAAATATAATCAGGGATAAGATGGAAAAGGCTATGGGATATGACACTATAGAAGAAGAACATATTTTTGACATTCCACTTTCCGACGTGAATCATACGTTTAAACGGTTTGGATTCTCCAAGAGACTCGTCATAAGCGACAAAGACGACCATGAGTACAAACTCATGCTAAATATCAGAAAGTCCGAACGCGATGAATGGCCGGAAGCCATTGATAATGCAAAAAAAGGGATGGCTTGATCGGGGGCTTTTATCAACTTGACTGGCACTTTTCCCAACTACGGGCTCAATAAGCGAGCTGACAAGTTTTGAAAGTTTGTCAGCCGATGGCTGGTTCAACAAAAATAAATATCTTTGGTGTGCGGTGAAAGCAAAGTTGGATTTAGTCCGCCACTATGCATAGTCGCTTTGAGTTGACAAGCTTTTATGGCAATTCGACAGAAGTGAAAACAAACGAACGTAATTTTTACCATTAAATTTTGAACGTGAGTAAATATTTTGTATTTTTACCCTCGTATTAAACACGAGTGTAAAACTTACATTTGAAAATATTACCCTACACCAAACGACAAAATTTAATTGACGAGAAAATAGGAAACGCAAAAACAGTCGGTAATTATTTGATGACATTAGAAGAAAAAGGATTTTTGCAATCGGTAAAAGTTGGCAAAGAAAAACTATATCTTAATCAACGATTATTGAAAATACTGGAAAACAAAGAATAAATCCGGGCTCAAAAGCGAGGTGGCTGGTTTTGAAAGCTTGTCAGCCGATGGCTGATTCAACAAAAACAAATAGCTTTGGGGTGAGATGATGGTAAAGTTGGATTTAGTCCTCTTGAGCGCAAAATCGCCTCCATTCGCAGCAAAGCTAAACGACCACTCAGCCCGACATGGAACATCACGAGAAGCAAGACATTATTCGCGAATCGGAATAAAACAGAAAAACAATGGAAAATAAAAAGAAGTTGTCGCCAGAACAAGAAGAAGAGCTGATCGGCATTTTGAAAGCCCGTTTTGAGAAAAACATGAACCGCCATAAAGGGTTGGAATGGGATCAAATTCAGGCAAAGTTGGAAGCGAATGCTGAAAAACTCTGGTCGCTCAACGAAATGGAAAAAACAGGCGGAGAACCGGATGTGGTGGATTTTGATAAAAAAACGGGAGAAACCTTGTTTTATGATTGTTCCGCTGAAAGCCCCAAAGGTCGCAGAAGTGTATGCTACGACCGTGAAGCATTGGAATCAAGGAAAGAATATAAACCGGAAAATAACGCGATTGATATGGCTGCGGCTATGGGCATTGAGCTTTTAACGGAAGCGCAATATCGGGAGTTGCAAAAACTGGGAGCTTTCGACACGAAAACATCGAGCTGGGTGAAGACTCCTGCTGAGATTAGAAAACTCGGCGGCGCCCTCTTTTGCGATCGTCGCTACAATCAGGTTTTCGTGTATCACAACGGAGCTGAGTCTTACTATGGCATCAGGGGCTTCCGGGGTTCGCTGAGAATCTGACAAAGGTTGGGTTTCAGGACGAATTACCGGGGAAAGCAATGTAACCCCTAACAAATGAATAACCGAAAGCCAGCTGCCAAAACAGGGCATGTAACATTTTATGAACGACTGTCTGACACTTTAATAATCATCCTCTGGCACGCACCTCTCCTTCAACAGTAACGATTTCTCACCAAAAGATTTGAAATAATGATATATTTTGTATCTTTGAAAAAAAAACAAATGAAAAGAAGAACGTTATTTCTTTTTACTGTTGGGGTTCTGCTGTCGAGCATGGCCCTGTCTTCTTGCAACACCCATCGTAGGGGCAAAAGACGATCGCACAAAGGGTGCGATTGCCCAAAATTTAGTGAACTAAAAAAACACACCGGCTACGATGCAACGAAAACCTTTGGATAAATCAAATCTTACTGCGTTCACAACTGAATCGGCAGCTCAGCTCATGATTGAACTGATTGCTAAATATGGATTTAAACTGATTATTAAAAAAGACCGGATATCCAAACTCGGCGATTATACGCATCCCACCCCTAAGCGCCCCTATCATCAAATTACCATCAATGGGAGCCTCAACAAGTATGCATTCTTAATCACCTTCATTCACGAAGTGGCACACCTAATCACCTGGAACAACTACAAGCGGAAAGTTTCGCCCCACGGCGAGGAGTGGAAACAGGCCTATCACAATCTACTGTTCCCGTTAATCAGCCCCACATATTTTCCGGAAGATGTTCAAATAGCATTAAAAAAACATTGCAAGCACATCAAGTCATCATCTTCTTACGATATACAACTCACCGAAGCACTGGGCAAATATAATGAAGCCGCAGAATCGGTAACCACAATCAAAGATATTGCTCAAGGAAATTCATTCAAATACAAAGGACGATTATTTATTAAAGGAGCTCCATTGCGTACCCGCATCAAATGCGAATGTGTGACAAACCGGAGAAGCTACGTATTTCATCCGTTGGCTCCCGTTGAACTGTTGGAGGAAAATTTAGTTTAGAAATTATAAAAAATAAAAATATCATGGATCAAAACAATTATTGTGTAATTATGGCCGGCGGAGTTGGGTCGCGATTTTGGCCATTAAGCAAAATGGCTCGCCCCAAACAGTTTATTGATATTCTTGGCACCGGCGAAACATTAATCCAGCAAACCTTTAAGCGTTTCGAAAGAATTTGCCCTCACGAAAACATTTACATTGTTACTAACGAAATCTATCGAGATATCGTTAACGAGCAAATACCAGGATTGAATCCAAATCAAGTAATTTGTGAACCGACACGCCGGAATACAGCTCCTTGTATTGCGTATGCCAATTACAAGATTTTAGATAAAAATCCAAATGCGAATATCGTGGTGGCACCTTCCGATCATATTGTTTTAAAGGAAGATGAGTTCGTTAAAGTAGTTGATTTAGCGTTACAAGCTTCCAAAGAAACCGAAGCTTTATTTACACTCGGCATCGAACCCAACCGACCGGAAACCGGCTATGGGTACATTCAATTTGATGAAACCATTTCGCATAAAGTCCATCCGAAACTTTATCGAGTTAAGACTTTTACCGAAAAGCCCAATCTCGGAATGGCCAAGCAATTGGTAGAAAGCGGAGAATTTCTCTGGAACTCGGGAATTTTTATTTGGAAGCTTTCCACTATTATGAACGAGTTTGAAAAAAACTTACCCGAAATGAACCAGCTTTTTAAAGAAGGCACCGGCAAATATAATACCCCCGACGAGGATGCTTTTGTGAAAACCGTTTATCAGCAGTGTAAAAGCATTTCTATCGACTACGGCATAATGGAAAAAGCAGACAATGTATTTGTCTTCTCAACGGATATCGGATGGTCCGACTTAGGCACTTGGGGATCACTATACGACATTAGAGGAAAGGACGATGATGGGAATACGGTTATGGGGAGAAATGTGATGCTTTATAACTCAAAGCGATGCATCGTAAACATGCCAAAGGAAAAACTTGTTGTAATCGAAGGTCTGGAAGATTATATTGTCGTAGAAAACGATAATTGCCTGCTGATATGTAAGAAACAAGATGAACAAGAAATCCGCCAGTTCGTGACTGATGTGCAAGCCGAAAAAGGAGATCGATTTATCTAAAAGGGGGAAAAAGGTAAAAGGTGAAAGGTGAAAAGTGAAAACGAAGACTGAGCGTAGCCGAAGTAAGAGAGTGGAAGAAGTAAGAAGTTGCGCAAAGCGAGACTTTTTGAGATAGCAACAGCACTGGACAAAAAAACTGAATAAATTGCACTCTTAGTGATTCTTAGTGTACTTAGTGACTATGTGGTAAAAACAAAAAAAACCTTAACACTTTAGACTCGCCATGTGATCTTCTTTTCACGTTTCACGGAAAATCTTTTCACGTCTAAAAAATTAAATCTTTGAAATAATAAACAATAATAAACAATGAAAAAAATAAGTCTATTAATCGCCCTCATGATCTTTTCAATTTTCGGGAAAGTGGCTCGTGCGGACGAAGGTATGTGGATTTTAATGTTTCTGAACAAGAACATTGAAGAAATGCAAAAGAAAGGGTTGAAACTGACAGCCGAAGACATTTACAGCATCAACCACAGCAGCATGAAAGATGCCATCATCCAATTTGCCAACGGCTGCACCGGTGAAATCGTGTCTTCGGAAGGATTGATTCTAACCAATCATCATTGCGGTTACGGTTCCATTCAATCGCATAGCACCGTGGATCACGATTACCTGACCAACGGATTCTGGGCCATGAACCGAAGTGAAGAACTTCCCTGCCCGGGAATTACCGCCCGCTTTTTTGTCCGCATGGAAGACGTCACCACCAAAGCATTGAGCGGAGTAACCGCATTGATGAGCGAAAAAGAGCGTGGCGAAAAAGTTCAGGAAAACATTAAAACGATTAAAAAAGAGGCTCAAACCGATCCTAATTATGAAATCGTAATTAAGCCTTTTTACGATGGTAATAACTATTATATGTTCATCAATATGGTTTATACCGATGTCCGTCTGGTTGGAGCTCCGCCTTCAAGTATCGGAAAGTTCGGTGCCGATACCGATAACTGGATGTGGCCCCGCCATACCTGCGATTTTTCAATGTTCCGGGTATATAGCTCCAAAGATGGCAAGCCTGCCGATTTTAGCAAAGATAATATTGCTTTCAAACCCAAGCATCATCTTCCGGTTTCAATAAAAGGGGTAAAAGAAAACGACTTCGTGATGATTATGGGCTACCCCGGAACCACCGACCGTTACTTGACCTCTTACGGAATTAAAAACGCACTTCAATATAAAAACCCGACCATTGTGAGCATCCGCGACAAGAAACTTGAAATCATGCGCGAATACATGTTCGCCGATCCTGCAGTGCGCATCCAATATGCCTCAAAATATGCCTCCACCGCTAATTACTGGAAATATTTCATCGGGCAGACCAAACAGCTGACGAATAACAAAGTAGGCGACAAGAAAAAAGCGCTGGAAGATCAGTTTGCGACTTGGGTATCCGGAAGCAAGGATCGCATGGCTAAATATGGCAACGTCCTTTCCGACTTCAGCGAAGCTTATGCAACATTGGGCACTTACGAAGTTTGGAAAAACTACTTCAGCGAAGCCATTGCCCGCGGCCCCGAAATCTTTTCGATGGCTTGGCGTTTCAACACTTTAAACAGCTTATTGAAATCAAAAAAAGAGACATCCGAAATTACCAAGCGAATTGCAGAATCACTGGAACTCTATTTTAAAAATTACAACAAAAATGTTGATCAAAAAATGATGGCTTCGGTATTGGAAATGTATTCAAAAAACGTTGCCGACAGCTTACAACCTCAAGAGTTTAAAGACCTTGTAAAAATAAGCAACAACGATTTTGCCAAGATGACTGAATCCATTTTTGGAAAATCCATCTTCAGCGATAGAGCGAAAATTGAAGCCTATTTAAAATCGCCAACACAGGGGGGCTTGGAAGCAGATCCGGCCTTTGCTCTTACTTCTTCATTTTATAATCAGTATTTCGACAAACTGGAACAAATAAAGGGCGTTAATGAGAAACTGGCAAAAGCAAACCGGCTTTTTATTGCAGGACTAAAAGAGATGTTCCCGGATAAGAATTTTGCAGCCAATGCCAACTCTACTCTTCGTTTGACTTATGGGAAAGTGCTCCCCTACTCACCCGCCGATGGAATTGACTACAGATATTACACCACCTTAGACGGCGTAATGCAAAAAGAAGATCCGAATAACTGGGAATTTGTAGTCCCTGCAAAGCTGAAAACATTGTGGATGAACAAGGATTTTGGCGAATATGGTAAAAATGGCGAACTAAAAACTTGTTTCCTGAGCAACACCGACATTACGGGAGGAAACTCCGGCAGTCCGGTAATCAACGGTAAAGGCCAACTCGTAGGCTTGGCTTTCGATGGAAACTGGGAAGCCATGAGCGGTGATATTTCTTTTGAGCCCAAATTGCAGCGAACCATCAGTGTGGATATCCGCTACGTAATGTTTATCATCGACAAATATGCCGGTGCCAGCCATCTAATTAAAGAGATGACCGTAGTGAAGTAAGATATGTCTTGAATTTACAACAGAGAGCCCCGATTTTCGGGGCTTTTTTAATATCCAAAATTTTATTAGCTTTGTGTGATTAAATTATGCCAAATGAAAAATTTAAAGTTACTCATTGTTTTACTGATCATTTTTTGTTCAACAAAATTAATTGCAGACAAAAACATCCGTTTAAATCAGGCTGACGCTTTGAAAAGTAGAACCTTTTATTATTCGACAATTCATAGAGATTCATTGAAAAAAGAAGCTATAAATTGCGACTCTTTACATAGAGAATTATTTCCTAATTCATTAAAAGAATTAGGTTTAAAAGTAGACACCAATAAAAAATGGATTTTTTTGCTTAAATATCTTGATTTTTCTAAGGGGAAATGGATCGTTTATATTACTTTTAATAAAAAAGATCTACCTGCTTTGAGAAGTCAAACCAAAACGGGTTCAATCTCTTCATGTTTGTTTTTATCTGATACCGCTATTATGAACAAAATGAAAGGAGAGTGGAAAATTAAAAACATGTACGAGGGAGATATATGTACACCTGACTTGACAATATCTTTTCTCCAAGATGGTGTGGTAAAATTTTGTTCTGATATGATTATTACAGATAAATATGAAGGATTTCAAAATGACTTATTTGGTTGGAATCCAGTCAAAAAAAACATGATTTCAAAATATCTACGCTATTTCAAGCCATTATAGAATTAATATTGAAATCAAGATTTGACAAATGCCAATATACAATTCAATATGAGAGATCCTCAACTGAGTTAAAGAAACACGCGTTACAAACGCGCGTGCGCCCAATAAGGGCGCATTCCTTAGCTGGCGCGCATTGTCACCAACTTAATCTATCGCCCCCGCAAATTCGAACCATCAACCATTGAACGTCCTTTCATCCCAAGGAACGGTTTATCCACTACGTGGAATGTGGCTCTGGATAATTGTGTTTTTTATTGATATTTATGTCCTACGGACAAGAATACAACTGGAATACTGTTGTGATAAATTCCATCAAGATATTATAGTCCGTAGGACTTTAATATCAATAAAAAACGAACCAACTCAAACAAAGCATTGTCCGTAGGCGATGCAGTGCGATGTAGTGAGCCTGCCGAACTAAGCTACGCAGAACAGACATTAACTCTTAATATTTCGAGAGTGAGGTCACGGAAGAATAACCAAATTTTTCGCGTTTCTCTGCACCCAATCCAAAAATTGACTATTTTAGCCCTCAAATATCGGAATTAACCATGAGGGCAAACCAAGCATCGGGAAATTTTGAATAAAAAGAATATGATTTTATTGCCGCAAGGAATGAAGAACTATTGTTTACCATAAAACAGCAGGGGATCTGAGTAAAAACAAAAGGAAAAAATGTACCATCATATTGAATAGTAAAACTCAATATATGAGAAAAATCAAGTTGTTGCTGCTTATCGTTTTTTTTGAATCATGTTGCATTTCACATGATGCTTTTGAAAAAAGCAAAGGAAAGTTTGTTTTTGAATGCGTAAATTGTAAAAATAAAACGAAATTAATAATTACAAAAATTGAAGGGACGCAGTATTGTTTCAATCATTCGAGTTATAAAGGCTATCTGTTTATAGATAATAATTCAAACGTTGACACTCTATATTTTCAGGGGTTTTATGAATATGGTTATGTTTATATCAGTCCCATGATTAGAATTTCTGATCATAAACAAACACGTAGCAGTCATGTTTATGATTTATCAAAACAAAAAGACAATTCAATAGCGATGCTTCTAGTATTACAAAAAGACTATGTTTGTAATAATTGTTATGAATTTGAAAATGACACCTTGATGTTTAAAAAAACGCTCATAGATAGTCCTGATAGTATGCCATAGTAAGCCATTTTGCCCAAGCTGGCGCACATTAAAAAGGCAGCACGTGCGGTTTACTCCCTCCGGTCGTGAGATCGTGGAGTTCATCCCGCTTTGCGGGACTAAGTTGCAACGCCTACAATAAGTTGCAATCAAAAGTGCGGAGAATATTAATAAAGGTCATGAAACCGGAAAAAATATGTAATTTTGTACACTAACAAATTTACAAAATGGAACAAGAATTCGCTCAGGTACCACAATCACCTAAAAAACCCAACTACATATATAATCCACTGATTTATTCAGGAATATTAATCGCTGGTATTTTGGCGGGAATATACCTGTTCCCCGGCCGGCAAAGCATCGGTGGCGATCAGGGGAAAATCGGCTCGATCATCTCCTTGGTAAAAGAAAATTATGTAGATACCGTAAACCGCGATCAGTTGCTTACGAGCGCAATTAACGGGATGTTGCAAAGCCTCGACCCGCATTCGGTTTATATTCCGGCCGAAGAACTCGCCGAAACCAACGATCAGCTGGATGGTGATTTCGAAGGCATTGGAATTCAGTTCAATATCCAGAACGATACCATCATGGTGGTGAATACCGTTCCGAAAGGCCCTTCCGAAAAAATTGGGATCATGGCCGGCGACCGAATTGTGAAAGTAGATGAAAAAAATGTTGCGGGTGTTAAAATCACAAACAAGGAGGTAATGAAAAAGCTTAAAGGGAAACGGGGAACGAAAGTTAAAGTGGGCATTAAACGCAGAGGAGTAAGCAAAATCACCGATTTTACTATCGAGCGGGATGTGATTCCAACTTACAGCGTAGATATAGCATTTATGGCATCTCCAACCACCGGATATGTAAAAATTGCGGAATTCTCGGCCACTACAGGCGAAGAATTCATTAAAGCCAGCGACAAACTTCTTTCTCTAGGGATGAAAGAGATGATCTTGGATTTGCGTGGAAATCCGGGAGGCTACCTTGATGCGGCCGTGGAAATTGTAGATGAATTTTTACCCAAAGGAAAAATGATTGTTTACACCAAGGGACGAAAATATCAAAATCAGGAGTACAAATCCACAGCCGAAGGCCGTTTGGGAAACATCAAAATTGCAGTGCTAATTGATGAGTGGTCGGCTTCGGCAAGCGAAATTGTCGCCGGAGCCATTCAAGACAACGACCGGGGCATCATTATTGGCCGTCGCTCGTTTGGCAAGGGATTGGTCCAAAATCAATTCCCGATGAAAGACGGTTCTGCCGTGCGGCTGACGGTAGCACGTTACTATACTCCTTCGGGAAGATGCATCCAGCGCCCCTATCAAGGTAGTTTGGAAGATTATTACACGGAATTGCTTACTCGCATCGAACATGGGGAACTTGAGCATCCCGACAGCATTCATTTTGCCGATTCATTAAAATTTAAAACCTCGCTTGGACGAACGGTTTATGGCGGTGGTGGCATAATGCCTGATATTTTTATCCCGCTCGGAAAAAACGAAAACAACACTTGGTTTAATGCACTTTTTAACATGGGATTAATCAACCAATTTGCATTCAAATTTGCAGATGAAAACCGTGTGCAACTAAAATCAACTTACAATACAAACAGCTTCATCAAATCCTTTTCGATTAGTGATAAACTTTTCAACGAACTGGTAGAATTCGCCGAAAAGTCCGGATTAAAGCACGATAATGCTAAAATTGCGTTCAGTAAGGAGAAAACCAAAGCATGGCTAAAATCGTTTATCGGTCGATCAATTTTTGGGGATTCTGTATTTTATCCCATTTGGTTGCAATATGATGACACTTTTAAAAAAGCTTTGGAGGCTGTTAAGAGGTGAAAGTCCCGAAAAATTAATAAAATCTCGGATTTTATTAATTTTTCGTGGATCTTTTAACCCTCGTTTACGGGGCTCGTAAAACTATGAAACCAAAGATTTCTTGTTTTACGGGAGTGAAAGGAAAACCAAGAACCAAAGTCCAACAGCTAAAGGCCAATAGCCATTCACGCATTTCGAAAATTAAATACTTTGCGTAACTTTGTGGTTCAGAGTGCTACAGCTTCAAGAATAAATTTAAAAAATAGACGTTAACATCCTATTCATTAAACAACCGATGTCAATAAAAATAACACCCAAAACAATCATCTCAAAACTCAATAGCAGAGAAGGTTTGCGCAAGATGACCGGAAACTTTACTTGGTTACTTGCCGACAAAATACTGAAGATGACGGTAGTTATGGCGGTAAATATTTGGATGTGGAAATACATTGGCCCCGAGAAATTAGGTATCTGGAATTACGCAGTAGCTATTGTCACCATGCTTTCGCCACTGGCATCCCTAGGAATTGATTCAATTGTAGTACGAGACTTGATCCTTTATCCCGAAAAGACCTCCAAGCTTATGGGGGCTTCGTTTGTTCTAAAGCTTTGCGGATCCGTAATTCTAATTATAATTGCAACCATTACTGTATGCTTTCGACGACCGGGAGACATCGAAGTGTTGTACTTTGTTATTATCACAGCTGCTTCCAATATTTTTCTAGCTTTTGACACCATCGACTTGCACAATCAACGGCATCTAATTTCTAAATACACCGTACTGTCAAAAAGTGTAGGATATCTTTTTACTTCATTGCTGAAAGTAATCTTGATATTGACCGGAGCTTCGCTGATTGCATTTGTGTGGACACAATTTATCGAATTTGCAATTGGTGCACTTTTAATGATGTATTGGTACAAACAGCAAGGGAATAAAATCTCTCTGTGGAATTATGATTATTCAACGGCAAAATCGTTGTTGATACTTAGTTGGCCAATGATTGTCACATCATTTTTAATGTATGTCCAACAAAACATAGAACAACTTTTTATCGGAGACTGGATTGGAGACAGTGAATTGGGCGTTTACTCAACTGCAGCAAAACTAATAACTCTTTTTGGATTTATTCCAATGATTATTTATACTACAGTAGCGCCCGAAATAACAAAAGCAAAAGCAATCAACGAAGAACTCTTTCGATTCAAGTTGCTTAGAATTTACCAAATCATGTTTATCGTATCTATTGGTATCATCGGAGGCTGTTTTATATTCGGGAAACCGATAATCAATCTCTTATTTGGTGTTGAATTTGAAAATGCCGGCTTATATATGGGAATCATGTCTATACGTTTGCTTTTTGTAAACTATGGAGTTGCTAAAACGCTTTATATCATCAACAACAGCCTCTTTAAATATTATATGGCGACCGGTATAATAGGTGTTATCATCAATATTTCTCTGAATTACCTGTGGATTCCTGCTTATGAAACTTATGGGGCCATCTGGGCATCCGTTTTGTCTATGCTTGTATCAATAATTCTAGTTGATGGTTTATACACAAAAACCCAAGCGAATTTCCGCATAATGATGCGGAGCATGTTCGACATTAAGGGATACTTTACCAAACCTAAATTTGAAGAATAAACTCTAAAAATTCAATAGAATATAATCTAGGGTCTGACAATGTTGTTGATTTAACTTCAACATACCTGTTATCTGAAAAAAAATCATTAAATTTGCCATAAAAGTTCTCTTTTTATAAAGCTACAGCGTTCAATAAAATTAGTACAAATCGAAATACAAAAAAGAATGAACGATCAAAAGATTGACATTGCAATATGTTTAGGCAGTTCATGTTTTTCACGTGGAAACAAAGAAGTGCTGATGCGCATAAATCAATATATCAAGATGCATAATTTAGAAAATTGTGTAAGTTTTCATGGGAAGCATTGCGTAGGAATTTGTGCGGAAGGTCCGGTTTTAGAAATTAACGGAAAAATGCACAAACATGTTACTCCCGAAGATGTGACCTTTTTACTTTCTACAATCTTTGAAACCGAATAATTTGCAATCCTATGGAAACGCCACTTTTTTACGTAGAAACAGACAAATGTACGCTCTGTTTTGCATGCATTCGCAATTGCCCGGTAAAGGCTATTGACGTAAAAGAACTCACCCGAATGGGCGGACATCTCTCCCCGATCGATGTATTGGATGCGGAAATCTGTTACCATAAATTGTCCGGTAAACGCCATTCAGTTTCGACAGACTACCGAAGAGGTTTCATCTATTTTATCTGAAAAACAAAGATGTAATTGCCATTTGTGACCCTTCCATTTCATCGGGAGTTTACCGGACATCGCCGATTATAAAAAATTTGTTTCCATGCTTCGAATGCTGGGGTTTAGCAAAGTACACGAAGCCGCTTTTGCCTGTGGATATTGTAGCCCTGCAATATAAAAAACTTTTCTCCGATTTTAAGGGAAAATATTACCTCACTGCAAATTGTCCTTCGGTCGTTGAACTGGTAGAGAAAATATCATCCCGAGCTTATCGACAACCTTTCGCCCCATCCCTTCCCCCATGATTGTTGCAACAACTATTATGCGTAAGATATATGGCGATACCGCTAAGGTTGTTTACATTGGACCCTGCATTGCCAATAAAAACGAACTTTTAAAATATTCCGGAACACTTCGCCCCGATTCAGCCATAACCTTTATAGAACTTCGTCAGCTATTTGAAAAAGATCAAAATTACGGAAGGAAAAGTAGAATACTCGGATTTTGACAGTCCCATCGGCGAAAAAGGAGCTTTATACCCGATAAGTGAAGGGATTTTAGAATCCTGCTCTCCTGACAAATCCCTACTCACTCGACCCATCCAACAGTTGAAAGTAGTTCGGATGTAAAAGAAGCGATAAAAACATTTGAAGAAGATATCGAAATGTTGCATAAACACCTCAACCTCTTTATGTGTCAAGGATGTATGATGGGTCCAGGCTGTGCAACTTCCAATAATAAGCACTCTCGCAGCGCCTACACCATCGATTACGCCAAAAAAAGAATCAGCAATTTGAATTATACTAAATGGGAAGCTGAAATTGAAAAATATGCAGATATAGAAACACCGGCGGTTTATCATGCAAACGATCAACGAAGAAAACTACCCGGCAAAAAACAAATTGCAGAAATTTTAGCCAAATTAGGAGACGACAACAATGATCTGGAACACGGCTGCGGAGCTTGCGGATTTAAAAACTGCACCGAATTAGCAATTGGCATTGCACAAGGCAACGGGCACCCCGACATGTGCCTACGCCGTTCGATTAACAGCCAAAAAGCATTGTCGCGATTTATGAAACAGAATGACGAACGCATTCGGTTGCTATAAAATTGAGATTGAACAGTACAAAGACAATCTCGACAAAAAAGAACAATTATTTACAAATGCCACAACTGCACTAACCAGTATCATCAATAAAATATCGGCAGGAATCGTACTTTACGATAATCGCTTAAAAATTGTAGAAACCAATCAAAAATTTATAGACATTATCGGAGAAGACGCTCAATTGATTAACGACGTAATTCCCGGACTTAAAGGTGCCGATCTAGCCTCGCTAATGCCACCTGCCGTCAACAGTATGTTTGAGTTTGCTTTGCAAAGCAATGAATCCATTGTCGATAAAGATATTACTATTGGTGAACAAAAATTCATCTTAAATGTGTTTACTGTCGAAACCGATAAAATGGCGGGGGCAATAATTCGCAACTTCCATGCTCCTGAAGTTCGATACGACGAATTTGAAAAGAGAATTACCGATGTAATCGACGAAAATCTCAGAATGGTTCAGCAAATTGGTTTTTTGCTCGGCGAAGGTGCCTCTGAAACAGAGCGTATGCTCAACTCAGTAATCGAATCGTTTAAAAAAGAACAAAAGTAACGAGTATGGGAACCGATTTTTATATAGAGGTTAGCTATGCGCAACGTTATTATCACGATCAACGGATTTGTGGTGATGTTTTTTTATCCGAACGCCTTAAAGATGAAAATCGTGTTATTGCTGTATTATCTGATGGGCATGGGACATGGCGTAAAAGCGAATGTTTTAGGAACGCTTACAGCCAAAAATGGCCATGAACTTCACTAAAGAGCATCGTGACCCGGCTCGTATAGCGGAAATAATAATTAAAACCCTTCCCCCATTTGTAGCGAGCGCAAAATTGCGTATTCCACTTTTGCCGTCATTGATATTGAATCCGACGGGAAAAGTTAATATTATAGAATACGAAAATCCACAATGTGTCATCACCAGAGGGGGAAAAGTATATGAACCGGAATGGCAATGTATGATTTTAGACACTCCCGATAAAACAAAAAGAGAATTACTCTATTGTTCGTTTTACGCCCAAAAAGAGGATCGGATTACTTTGTTTTCGGATGGAATTGAACAATCGGGAATGGGTAGCGAAAAAAACCCTTTTGGATGGCCACGGGAAAAAATCATCGAATATATCCTCGGACTTATTAACCAAACTCCGGATATTTCGGGACAAAACATCGCAAATAAATTGGTGAATCGTGCCAATATGCACGATAATTATTCGCCGCTTGATGATACGACCTGCGCTTCAATCTATTTCCGTGAACCCCGAAAAATGCTTTTGTGTACCGGCCCTCCATACGAAATGGAACGAGATGTTGATTATGGAAACATCGTAAAGACATTCAATGGAATCAAAGTCCTTTGTGGAGGAACCACTGCAGATATCATGGCAAAAGTCCTCAACAAAAAAGTCGTAGATGTTTTTGAATTTGAAGATCCTGAATTGCCTCCGATTTCAAAAATGGATGGCATCAACCTAATCACCGAGGGGATCCTGACCCTAAGCAAGGTAAACCGGATGTTAGAGGAATACAGTAAAAAAACCTCCCTCGGTCGCGGACCCGCCGACTTAATTGTAAAATACTTCCTCGAAAGCGATGAAATTCGCTTTGTAATCGGCACACGCATTAACACCGCACATCAAGATCCGAATCTTCCGATGGAACTTGAAATTCGCCGAACTGTAATTAAGCACATCGCACGACTTCTCGAAAACAAGTTCCTAAAACAGGTTACGTTAGAGTATATTTAATTTATACTCAAGAGCACTTGACATTTTCTGCCAATTTTCTCTTTATTTCGTTTTATTGTATCTTTTTTTTATTCGTGAAAATGAAAAAAATGAGAATTTCTTAATAATTTTTTTAAAAAAAGATTGATTCTTAAAAAACATGCCATTCATTATTTACCTAAGCCTAAATATTAATTTTCAAGCCAAATATCACAATTAATAAATCACAAATAAAAAATAATTATCCATAAAGAATTACAAGATGATTATTGTAATTAAAAAAAGTGTACCTTTACAGCGTATTAATTATCAATCAAAGGAAAATGAACATTTACGTAGGAAATGTTGCTTTTACAGCAACAGAAAATCAATTATCAGATTTATTCGCTGAATACGGCGAAGTTAATTCTGTAAAAATTATTACTGACAAATTCACCGGCAGAAGTAAAGGATTTGCATTTGTAGAAATGCCTAACGATAGCGAAGCTAACGAAGCCTTAAACGCACTTAACGGTATGGAAATCAATGGTCGTAACTTAAATGTTACCGAAGCTCGTCCTAAAGAAGACAGACCTCGTAACGACTATCGTGGAGATCGTGGAAACGGCGGAAATGGTGGAAATCGCAGATACTAATTTTTAGCGAAGCATAAAAAAAGCTGTTCATCGTTGGTGAACAGCTTTTTTTATGTGTATTCCTCAAAAATGAAATATAATCTTTACCCAAAACCCCTTAATGCCAACATATAAAACCATAACCTTAAAAAAGACCTATATTCCAAATATTTTTTATAAATCCAAGGATTACAATGACAAAAAAATCAATGAGATAAAAAATAAGCAGAAACATTCGCTTAGGACTTTGAATAATTATTCTTTAGGTTAATTGCTGTTTTTTGACGTTAAATCCAGAAAAAATTGCCAAAATGTCAGTTATTTTTAGTATTTTTGTCATCAATTAGATCTTATAATAATGGAATTGCAATCGATAAAACTTAGATTTGGAATTATTGGCAACTCACCGAAACTGGAACGCGCTATAAGTATTGCATTGCAAGTAGCTCCAACCGATTTGGCGGTACTCATTACAGGGGAAAGTGGCGTAGGGAAAGAACGATTTCCACAAATCATCCATCAATACAGTGCCCGCAAACACGGAGCATATATTGCTGTTAATTGCGGGGCAATTCCCGAAGGCACAATTGATTCGGAATTATTCGGTCACGAAAAAGGATCTTTTACCGGAGCCAGTGATGCCAGAAAAGGTTACTTTGAGGTAGTAAACGGAGGCACCATTTTTCTTGATGAAGTAGCAGAAATGCCTCTTTCCACGCAAGCTCGTCTTTTACGGGTACTCGAAACCGGTGAATTTATCCGTGTAGGCTCATCAAAACCACAGAAAACGAATGTCAGAGTAGTTGCTGCCACTAATGTTAACCTCCAAGAAGCCATCACAAATGGGAAATTTAGAGAAGATCTCTTTTATCGGCTAAACACAGTTCCTATTGAAGTTCCACCACTTCGCGAACGAAAAGAAGATGTCCTGTTGCTGTTTAGAAAGTTTGCCAGCGATTTTGCAGACAAATTTAAAATTCCTCCAATCCATCTCGACCCTGAAGCCGAAAACATTTTAAAATCTTACCGGTGGCCCGGGAACGTGCGCCAACTAAAAAACATTACGGAACAAATCTCAATTATTGAATCGGAACGATTAATTGATGCTAAGATTTTACTACAATTTCTTCCTGCCGATGCCGGTAAATCAGACTTGCCCATTTTATTTAGGGAACGCAAACCAAGTACAAGCGAAAGCTTCGAGCGTGAACTCATATACGGATTCTTGGGTGACTTGAAACACGACGTAACAGAACTAAAACACTTGGTCGCCGAAATCATCTCATCCGGTGGTGCCGTAAACCTCGATAACAAACATAAAGGAGCTATTCTCAATAAATTAATAAAAATTGATGATGATTTGATTCACGAAACTGGCGAGAATTCACCTTACAACCTCAACGAATTCGAAGAAACCATCGACGAGTATCCATACGAAGAAGCTTCTACTATTCATGCCGACGATTCATTATCGATAGAAAAAAAAGAACGCGACCTTATTTTGAAAGCGCTCAATAAACATAACGGTAAACGGAAGTATGCCGCTATCGACCTAGGCATATCGGAGCGTACGCTTTACCGAAAAATCAAAGAATATAATATCGAATAAATCATGAGCACTAAAATCACAAAAATGCTTAAACACATTCAATCCACAAAAATAGTGGGAATTATACTCTTATTGCTATTTATCGGATTATATTCATGTGTTTCTTACACTTTTAGCGGAGCCTCTATTCCAAAAGAGGCAAAAACCGCATCCATAAAAACATTTCCAAATAATGCATCTTTGGTAAATCCATCCCTGAGCAGTCAATTTACAGAAGCACTAAGAACAAAAGTCCAATCGCAAAGTAACTTGGTTTTAATTGGGGGCGGAGCCGATTTAACCTTTGAGGGTGAAATCACTCAATACTTTACACAGCCAATAGCAATTCAAGGGGACCAAACAGCAGCACTTAACCGACTTACAATCACTATAAATGTCAGATATACAAACCGATTCGATGAAAAGCAAAATTTTGAGCAATCATTTAGCCGCTATCTTGACTACTCGAGCTCGAAAAATCTATCGGAAGTAGAATCGGATCTTGTAAATCAAATCAACGAATTATTAGTAGAAGATATTTATAACAAAGCATTCGTGAATTGGTAAAAATAAAAAGAGCATGGAAAAAGAACATTTAATCGAGCTCATCAACGCTCCTTCGATGATGACCCAAACCGATAATACAAATCTTGAGGTTATCGCCTATCAATACCCCTATTTTTCGATACCTCATTTATTGGTTGCCGGTTACTGGAATCAGGTTAATCCATCGTTAGGCAAAAAAATAATTGCCCGGAAAATCTGTTTTGCTCAAAGCAGATCTCAATTTTACCATTTATGCAAACTATATTCGAAAGTCCCTATTAAAGCAGCTTCTTCTGAAGAAGAAAAAATCAATAACGCCGAAGCTAAAATATCGATAACTGAAAAAGAAATAGAACTAGAACATAAAGAGCCCTCAACAGAAAAAAAAACAACTGAGAGCATAAAAGAAGCTCAAAAAATCGAAGCTCAAAAAATCACACTGGATAATCTGGTGGAACGATTTACCGAACAAACCATAAAAGTTTCGAAGCCCACAGAGGAAGCCCTAAAACAAGTTGAAAATGCAAAGTCAAGTTTAGCCGAACACGACGATATTGCCAGTGAAACACTGGCAAAAATATATGTGAAGCAAAAGCATTATGACAAAGCTATAAAAATTTATCGCACATTAAGTTTGAAAAATCCAGAAAAAAACCGTTACTTTGCAAACTTAATTGAAGAAGCAGAAAAAAATAAAGTTAATAATCAAAAACGATAAGCTATGTTAATGTTTTTAATGGTACTCGTAATCATCGCATCTATCCTATTAGTCTTTGTAGTATTGGTACAAAACCCAAAGGGAGGCGGATTAGCTTCAAATTTTTCATCACAAAACCAAGTCATGGGTGTTCGCAGAACCGCTGACGTATTAGAAAAAGCAACTTGGACCTTAGCAATTTTAATTGTAGTCTTTAGCTTTTTATCAGCATTTGCAGCTCCAAGCCATGATACTACTGCAGAAACAACAGAAGCACAAAAGACAGAAAAAAAGGCTGAAAAACCTGCTGAAAAACCTGCGGCGCAACAAAAACCTGCGGCACAGGAGCAACCGGCAAAATAAGCATGCTTTTATTCGAAATTATTAAAGAGTTGTCGAAATATAACGACAACTCTTTTTTTCTGCCACCCTGTCATATCAAAATGAAAAAATGACACATACAAAAAAGGCAAAAAGTTCTAGAATTATTCATTTATTACATTTAAAGCTATATATTTCAACCATTTAAATCAAAGCATAAAGCTAATTCATTGAAAAACCATTCGAATATGGCATGGAATTAGTCCCACGGACAGAACATAAATAAAACTATAAAATAAACGAATATGGCAAGATTAAACATTACACCATTAGCAGACAGAGTTGTGTTGGAACCTTCTGCAGCAGAAGAAAAGACCACCGGAGGAATCATCATCCCCGATACCGCTAAAGAAAAGCCTCAAAAAGGAGTAGTTTTAGCCGTAGGAGCCGGCAAAAAAGATGAGCCGATGACTGTAAAAGTTAATGACACAGTACTATATGGAAAATATGCCGGTACTGAAATCACCATCGACGGAAAGAACTATTTAATCATGAAAGAATCGGACATTTTGGCCGTAATCTAATCAACATCATTTACTAATCTAAAAAACAACATTTTAAAATGGCAAAAGATATTTTATATAATTGGGAAGCCCGCGAACAATTAAAAAAAGGCGTTAATGCTTTGGCAGACGCAGTAAAAGTAACCTTGGGACCAAAAGGCAGAAATGTGATTATCGATAAAAAATACGGTGCACCTCACATTACTAAAGACGGAGTAACCGTAGCAAAAGAAATTGAACTGGAAGACGCAGTTGCAAACATGGGAGCTCAAATGGTTAAAGAAGTGGCTTCCAAAACCAACGATCAGGCCGGAGATGGTACTACCACTGCTACTTTACTAGCTCAAATCATTTTTAATACCGGTTTAAAAAATGTTACAGCCGGTGCTAATCCGATGGATTTAAAACGTGGTATTGATAAAGCTGTTGAAATGGTTATCAACGACTTAAAAAAACGTTCAAAAGTTATTGGCGAAAATATTGAACAAATTGAGCAAGTAGCTACGATTTCGGCAAATAATGATAGCTTTATCGGAAAAATGATTGCCGAAGCGATGTCGAAGGTAAAAAAAGAAGGTGTAATTACCATTGAAGAAGCTAAAGGTACCGAAACGACCGTAAAAGTAGTAGAAGGAATGCAATTCGACCGCGGATATATCTCTCCTTATTTTGTTACCGACGCTGAAAAAATGGAAGCCGTTTACGAAAATCCATACATCTTGCTTTATGACAAGAAAATCAGCAACATGAAAGAATTTTTACCGATTCTGGAAAAATCACTTCAAACCGGTCGTCCTTTATTGGTCATTTCGGAAGATATCGACAGCGAAGCTTTAGCCACATTAGTAGTTAATCGTCTCCGCGGTTCATTAAAAATTGTTGCAGTTAAGGCTCCTGGTTTTGGTGATAGAAGAAAAGAAATGCTGGAAGATATCGCTATCTTAACCGGTGCAACGGTAATCAGCGAAGAAAAAGGATACAAACTCGAAGATGCAACTTTGGAATATCTAGGTACTGCTGAAAAAATCACCGTGGATAAAGAAAACACTACCATCGTTAGCGGTAAAGGTGAAAAATCAGCCATTGATGCTCGTATCGGCATGATTAAAGGCCAGATCGAAAAATCAACTTCAGACTACGATAAGGAAAAACTTCAGGAACGTTTGGCAAAATTAGCCGGTGGCGTTGCCGTAATCTATGTTGGTGCGGCTTCGGAAGTGGAAATGAAAGAGAAAAAAGATCGTTTCGACGATGCCTTACACGCAACCCGTGCTGCTATTGAAGAAGGGATCATCCCTGGTGGCGGCATTGCTTACATCCGTGCCATCGAAACACTTAATAATACAACCTGTATTAATGAAGATGAAAAAATCGGAATTGAAATCGTTCGCAGAGCCCTCGAAGAACCATTGCGTCAAATCGTAACAAATGCTGGACACGAAGGTTCGGTTGTCGTGAACAAGGTAAAAGAAGGAAAAGATGATTTCGGATTCAATGCTCGCACCGAAGTTTATGAAAACTTATACAAAGCCGGTGTTATCGATCCGACTAAAGTTGCTCGTATTGCTTTGGAAAATGCAGCTTCAATCGCTGGTATGTTACTAACTACCGAATGTGTTTTAGCTGAGATCAAGGAAGAAACCCCTGCAATGCCAATGGGCGGTGGTATGCCAGGCGGCATGGGTGGAATGATGTAATTCACAAACCCAATATATATATATAACGCCTCAGTTATCTGAGGCGTTTTTTTATATCTCTTATTTTGACGACTACTGCAACCACAAACTACATTCCACAGATACTAACAGGCTTGTTTTGCGGCACTTTTTCGACTCATAACCCGGATCTACACTTGTTCCCGATGCACCAATACCACGTTAATCGGATAGGTGGATTTGAGGTAATCGGCCGTGCGCTGAGCAAAGTAAACCGAGCGGTGTTGGCCCCCCGTACAGCCAAAATTAATTTGCAAGGAAGTAAATCCCCGCTGGATATAGTTTTCTACCGACATATCGATAATCGACTTTACATGTGTGTAATAAATCGTAACTTCCGGCTGATTTTCCAAGTACGCAATCACGTCCTTGTCCACTCCGGTTTTTTCCTTGAACTCTTCGAGACGTCCCGGATTCGGCAACGCCCGACAGTCGAAAATAAAGCCTCCCCCGTTTCCTGAATCATCTTTGGGCAATCCTTTTTTGAACGAAAAACTGCTCACAAAAACAGTAAGTATTTTAGGTGAATCGGTAAATGATCTCAATCGCTCCGACATGGTTAAGCTGTTAAGCACGGCTAATAAAGTCGGCATTTTAACCGGAAGCTGTTTGTTTTTTAAAATCCACTCCAGATTTGCCAGTGCATAGGGAATGCTTTGCAAAAAATGAGTTTTTTTCTCATAATAACCCCTGAATCCATAAGTTCCAAACGCTTGCATGATACGAATCAGCACGAACCCGTAATATTGTTTTTCAAAATCATTCCGGGTTATCGGGATAAGTTTCTCTACTTCGCTTACATAAAGATCATACATCTTATTGCGAAAATCCTGGGGTAAGTCGGCCTTGGCATCATACAGCAATGAAGCTATATCGTATTGCAAGGCTCCTTTTCTTCCACCCTGATAATCAATAAAATATGGTTCATCGTTGACCAGCATAATATTCCTCGACTGGAAATCTCTGTAAAGAAAATAATTATTTTCCGTTTTAAGCAAGAAATCGCAAAAGGCATGAAAATCCTCTTCGAGGCTTTGTTCATCAAATGGAATCTGTGCCAGTTTTAAGAAATAGTATTTAAAATAGTTCAGATCCCACATCATTGACTGCCGATCGAACTCTTTACGAGGATAGCAATAGTTATAGTCCAGATTTTTATTACCACAAATCTGGAATTTCGGTAATGCCCGAACCACCTTCCGATACATATTCTCAACCGTCGCAGGAATTTCCTTGCTTGTACGATGTTCGACCAAAAAAGAGTAGAGGGTTTCGTCTCCCAAATCTTTTTGCAAGTAAATACCTTTAGAAAGGTCTGATGCATAGATTTCGGTTACCGGCAAATTCTGTTTTATAAAATGCTCGGTAAATGCAATAAAGGCAGCATTTTCCTTTTCATCGGAGTTGCAGGCACCAATTACCTGATACGAATCGGAAATAATGCGATAGTACTTTCTGCTGGAGCCCGATTGGGGAAGTAAACCAAAAGATTTAGGCTCTTCATGAGACCAAGAAATAAAAAGGTCTTTTAAGTCGGAAGATATCTGTTCCAAAATATTCAATTATTAATTATTACAAAATTACAAAAAAGAATCCAACCGAATTAAAAGTCAAAAAGGAAAAGTTGAAAGATTCGTTCTTATTGGCAATTCATCGTTCTCTATAAAGAAATGATTACCTTTGTCGAAAAAAAAAATGAAAACTCAAATATTTGTCACTCACCGCTTAATTAAAAGTGAAGATTTAAATCATCATGGAACTTTATTTGCCGGACGCACAGCTGAATGGTTTGTAGAATCGGGATTTATTGCTGTTTCCAATTATCTTAATCCAAAGAACATCGTCTGTTTAAAAATTCATGGAATGGAATTCAAGTTTCCGGTAAAAGGTGGCGAAACCATCTCATTAAACAGCAAGCTGGCTTATGCCGGCAAAAGTAGCCTGATTGTTCATGTCAGCATCCTTCATGGAAAAGATCATCGGAACCTCGTAGATGGTTTTATCAGTTTTGTTCATGTAGATGATAACACCAAACCGATACCTCACGGCATTGAACTTGAATGCGAGAGCGAAGAGGACAAATTACTATACGCCAAGGCTGCGATGCTGAAAAAGCAATAAAATAGGAAGTCCTGAAAAATTATTTTCTTTGTTATGCTGAGGGCACGAGCACCTATCATGATAACAGAGACTCTTCGCTGCATTCAGAATGACAAATTATAAGAATTTTAGGACTCCCATTAATTTTACTTCCAATCTATTCGATATGATGCTCCTATCCTAAACCACCGCCCAGGTTGAGGAACATTGGCTACATCCACAATTTTTTGATTGAATACATTTGTTGCTTCCACATAAGCATTTAACCTTTTCGATTTCCAATACACTCTACTATCCACAGTCCAATATGGATTAAAGTCAACCATTGTTGCAGCCAACCCATTTTCATAAGCCTGATATGAACCATAACGATCAAAATAACTTCCCTGAACAGACCAACCGATATGCTTTAAAATTGCAAAATCGATGGTTCCGACGAATTTGTTTTTAAGCTGATCCAAAACATAAAACGACAAAAAGTCTTGATTCTTTTTCGACGACTCTAAAAATGCATAAGAAGCAGAAATGAAATTTATGAATGATAATTTTTTGCTGTATTTCGACGGATTCATTGTAATATTCGCCTCAATTCCCTGAAAATCGATATTCGTCAAATTTTCACTCCGCCATTTGGTGTCTGTCGGATATTTTATCCAGTCAATCAAATTTTTTCCTTCTCTTCTAAAAGCGCTTACATTTCCATGAAATGCTTCGTAAAAGAATTTAAAACCGGTTTCATACGACACCGCTTCCTCCGGTTTTAATGCCGTATTTCCAATAAGTGTTGCCGAAGTGTAATACAAATCGGTGTATGTGGGCATGCGCATTGAAGAATTTGCGGAGCCGTAAACACGCCATTTTTTGATAAATGCCCAAGATAAATCAATACCGGGAAAATAATTCATGGTTTTTGAATCCGTATTATAATTGGCCATCACTCCCAATGAAAAAAACATTTTTTTATAATTCAGTGAATGATCAATAAAGAGGCTGTACACTTCTCTCGTATGGCCTTTGGTATATTTTACAGAATCTCCACTTTTCGTTGATTCGTATGCAATATAAATAGGAGATAATAGATTTTCGCCTAGGACCGAGCTCACAATTCCCTCTTTTCGGTATTCGCCACCGAGTGAAGTTTTGCCCCAAGCCCAATCGTACCAGAAATTGAGCGAAGTTCCCAGTGTTCTGGTTTTGTGATAATTATGCTGCAAATACCACGATGGAGCATTTTCATACCCCCTAAAAAGTTCAAATCGATCGTAATTCTGTCGAAAATAAATTGTAGGTGAAAACTTAATTTTCGTATTACTTGCAAACTTCACACTTCCCAAATAGGTTTTGTTTTCCTCAAACTGATCCGGGTATTTTGGAGAATAAAAGCTGTTTGCACCATAATTTTTGAAATTGACACCCGCCTGATAGTCAAATTTCCCGAATTTCGGTTGCCAAACGCCATTGTAATAAACATTATTGTTTTCAAAATCGGTATTCCGTGTATAGCCTTGAGAGGCAATTTTGCTCGTGGAGAAATAGTTTAAGGTTTTGCCCAATTTTAAATTTACCATAGCACTGCTACTATAAAAACCAAAATCGCCGACCGTTGCTGTAACCTTGACATAATTTGTCTTTTCGGGAACCGTCAATAGATTTATCACTCCGCTCATGGCATTGGGGCCAAAAGATCGGGCGGCAGAGCCTTGTAGAATTTCGATACGTTGGATGGAGTTAATGTCGATGGGGAGATTCAGGTTGAAGTGACCTGTTTGAGGGTCGTTAAAATTAACCCCGTTGAGCAGCACCAGCGTTTGTTCGTAGTTTCCGCCCCTAATACAAATATCAGACTGCACTCCCAAGCTTCCTCGCTGGCGCACATCAGCAGATCCGGAAGAGCGAAGGGCCTGATCAATAGAGGCAAATGGTCGCTGTCCCAAGTCATCGGCAGTCAGCACGGTAACCATTTTGGCCGTTTGGGTTAATAACGAAGGGGTTCGTTCTGCAGTAACAACGACTTCCTGCAAATCCATACGATCTGTCACCGAAGTGGTGTCTTGTTGTTGTGCTTTGGTCTTTTCGGGAATAGCCGCAAGTGCACAACTTAAACCAAGGGTGCATACTTTTATCGTTTTTCCCAAACTGCCAAAAACAGCATAGTTTTTTCTGGACCAACGGTGAAACATCACCACTGGGTTTTGCTTTTTAACTCTTGTTTTCATTTTGTTTTATTATTGAAACATTTTGCAAATGTAGATATTTTTCAATAAAAACAATGCAATGCCTAATGCTCTAGCATATTTTAAAAAAGGTTCCCTTTAATTAATGAAAATTGCATTTGCATTTAAAAACAATTGTTGTATTTTTGTGATAAATTAATGGTGCGGTATTTGCATTTCAACGTTGCTTCTAGCATTTACGTTAAACCTTTAAATTATGAAAAAAAATTTAATACAAAGCCTTATTCTAGTGATTTTATGTACCACTTGCACTCTGTCTTCCGCAAGTACGTCGAATCCCTCACAACCATTGAAGTCCAAGACTCAAGCTACAGAATTTGACTACATAAAACAACTTATTTCATGGTCGCTCGGCTCAAATCAATGCCCTGCTTTCGAAGAGGCACCTACTCCCGAAACCGTTGAAATAAATAATGCCATAAAAAGAGGAAATGCTTCCGATCTTTCTCAATATTTCAACACCGCCATAGAAATTTCGTTGCCCAATAACGAGGGCACTTATAGCAAAGTTCAGGCACAAATGATTCTTTCCATGTTTTTTGATAAATATCCGGCAAAATCGTTTATCGTTATGCAAGAAGGAAGTTCTCCCAATAATACCAATTTTGTAATCGGCACTTATACTACTCTAACGAACAAAAATTTCAGAGTATATTATGTAACTAAAAAAGTGGGAAATAAAGAATTAATTCAGCATTTAGAATTTGAACTAAAGTAATTCCGAACAATATGAGAATACAAATTGAAGAAATTATTGCTCGTGCAATTGAGGAAGATCTTGGAGATGGGGACCATTCTTCGTTATCTTGTATTCCGGCTGAAGCAATGGGTGTAGCCCAATTAAAAGTTAAGGAAAAAGGTATTCTGGCTGGTATTGAACTTGCCACTTGGGTGTTTAACCTAATTGACCCAACACTTAAAATAGATATTCGGTTACCGGATGGTTCCCGCATAAATCCGGGAGATATTGCGTTCTACGTATCCGGATCAGTTCGTTCAATATTGGCAGCAGAGCGTACTGTGCTCAACTTTATGCAACGTATGAGCGGAATTGCCACATCTACCGATAAAATGGTTCAGGCCATGGAAAACAGCCACTGTAAACTTCTCGACACTCGAAAAACGACACCCGGAATGCGAATTATAGAAAAATGGGCTGTGCGAATTGGAGGAGGGATAAACCACCGCATGGGATTGTACGACATGATTATGCTTAAAGATAACCACATCGACTTTGCCGGAGGTATTGAAAATGCTATTAACCGCACACATGACTACTTAGAAGAAACAGGCAAGAGCCTGAAGATTGAAATTGAAGCCCGCTCACTGAGGGACGTTAGTGAAGTCCTTCGCATTGGTGGCGTAAATCGTATCATGCTTGACAATTTTACTCCAGAATTGATGTGTGAAGCCGTTAATATGATTGCCGGAAAATATGAAACCGAAGCTTCCGGAATGATTAATATAACCAACATTAAAGAATATGCATCCACCGGTGTAGATTTTATCTCTTCCGGCGCACTAACACACCATATTAAAAGCCTCGATTTAAGTTTAAAATCCGTATTGTAATTCAATCCATGAAATGAGCAAAAAACCGATTTTAAAGGATCGAATTATCCAGCGGATACTCAATTTTCCCGTTGTGTGTCATGTTATGGCTCTTTCAAAAAAGATTACAGTTCCCGGATTCAGCCATATACCAATTTACTATGTCTTTGCTTTTTTCATAAAAGGGCTGTTTAAAGGATATTTATCTCAACGAGCAGCGGCATTATCCTTCACTTTCTTTTTAGCACTGTTTCCTTTAATCATTAGCTTTTTCACCCTGATCCCATACGTTCCTATCGCCAATTTTCAGACCACTTTATTAAGTACACTTTCGGAATTTATTCCTCAGGCAACATGGGATGTCATCGGCCCGATAATTACCGATATCATAAGTCGACAACGAGGGAGCCTTCTTTCCATTTCTTTTATCTCGGCACTATATCTGTCTTCAAACGGAATTATGGCAATTTCAACGGCATTTAATAATTCCTATCATGAAATAGACACTCGCAAGCCTTTTAGGCAAAGGATTATGTCTTTGTTATTACTTGCCATTATTTCGTTGCTTCTTGTAACAGCGATCGGCTTAATTATAGGAGGGAAAATTCTAACCGGATATTTGGTTCAAAAAGAACTGCTTCAACGAGGGTTTGCTTTAAACTCCCTGATCTTTGGGAAATGGGTTATTGTAATGGCATTGATATTTTTAGCCATATCGTTTATCTATTTTCTAGCTCCGGCAAATAAAAAATACTATAAATTTATATCGGCGGGTTCCACATTGGCAACGTTAATGGTGTTGCTTCTTATGGTCGGATTTGATGCTTATGTAAGCAACTTCACCCATTACAACGTCCTATACGGATCGATCGGAACCCTAATTGCCATGCTAATTTTTCTATACTTCATGTCTATTGTGCTATTAATCGGTTTCGAGCTGAATGTGAGTATCTATCAAGCTCGAAAGAGTTACATAAAAGACAAAATACTAGTGGGTTGATTCACAGACACTTACACAAAAAACAATTACAATACACCATAGGCAACATTAGTAAAATGTTCCATTAATCAATACCTTGACGAATTTTTCATTTTGCTAATCAAAAAAATTTATATTCGGACTTAAAATAACAAAGTACTGATAATTAGCGTACTATAAAGACATAACGAGTATTGATTAATGGTTTAAATGTTTACCTGAAAAATAGCACATCTCTATTTAAACAAATAAGCTTTTGAGGCGTTACCTATATGATCATTTCGTTCTTTTAGTTGAATCCACGGTAATGGTGTCGGAATTTAGCAGTTCATTCGCACGGTTTAATGCTTCTTTGCTCTGAATATCTGCCAATGAGTCTTCTTTTTTTAGTTCCGCTTGTTGTTCTTTTGATTGTCCGCACGATACGACACTTACAGCCAAAATGGAACTCAAAAGAATCGAATTAATCAGTTTTTTGTTCATAATTTATTGTACTTTTATTTTGCAATAATAAAAAAAAAGAATTTATAAACCAAAAAATATAATATCATGGCTTTTACATTACCTGTGCTCCCGTACCAAATGAATGCTCTGGAGCCACACATTTCGCAAAAAACCCTCGAATTTCATTATGGAAAACATCACCAAACGTATGTTACCAACCTCAACAATTTAGTGGTAGGCACCGAATTCGAGCATGAATCCAACCTCGAAACCATTATCAAAAAAAGTAGTGGCGGTATTTTCAACAATGCAGCTCAAGTGTTTAATCATACCTTTTACTGGGAATCGCTGGCTCCAAATGCCGGAGGCTTGCCTACAGGTGCCGTTTTAGATGCAATCGTTAAAAATTTCGGCAGCTTCGAAGAGTTTAAAACAAAATTCACCCAAGCATCGGTTACTCTGTTTGGCTCAGGCTGGGCATGGCTGGTTAAGACTCCGGATGGCAAGTTGGAAATCACCCAGGAAAGCAATGCAGGAAATCCAATGACCAAAGGGCTTAAACCGATTCTCACCTGCGATGTATGGGAACATGCCTATTACCTCGATGTGCAGAATCGCAGGCCCGATTATTTGGCGGCATTCTGGAACCTGGTAAATTGGAAAGCGGTAGAAAAAAGATTAGCCGAATAATCCGTAGAGAATCATATTAAAAAGTCACAGGAGAATCTTGTGGCTTTTTTTATTTACTAAGATCATCATACCACTTATTCATAAGTATCCTTAAACTAACTTATGTGATTCAAAAAACTCTTCAACTTTTTTGTTCACAATAGTAACCGAAGGTGCTCTTTAAGAACCATGAGTTTAATAAGTAGCGTAAATATGCTACACAAATAATACACGACTATGCGAATATCGATTTAAATCCTATAACTTGACATAAAGGGATAAGCAGTTTAAGCGATCAATCAATACTTTAAACGATCGGTTAAGGATCATTTTATTTCTGATGATGAAAATACTATTAATTTTCTTACTTTTACTTTCGGAAATTAAAAAATGGTATGAAAAAAGAGCAAAATCAAGCTAAAAAAACTGCGATAAAACCCGAAAACCAAGTTCTTAAACGAGTCGTGATCTTTGCTATTTTACTGGTAAACCTGATTGTGTTCTATCCAAGCACAAAATGCGGCTTTATCGACTGGGATGACACTGTTTATGTTACGGAAAATCCAAACATCGCCCTGAACTCAAAGAGCATCAAACAATCGTTCACCAAAGGGGAAACACACGGAGTATATGCCCCGCTTACAGCGCTATCGCTCTCGATGAACTTTGCTCAGGCAAAAATGAATCCAAAACCCTATCATATTACGAATATCATCATACACTTGGCTACGGTACTTTTAGTGTTTTTCTTGCTCTTTTCACTCTCGAAAAACCTCCTTTTTACAGCCATCGTTACCCTGTTTTTTAGCCTGCACCCAGCTCAGGTGGAAAGCGTAACTTATATCGCAGGACGAAGAGACTTGCTCTTTTCGCTATTTGCCATTGCCTCCATGTTGCTCTACATCAAATACAAAACCAAGGAAAAGAGTTCCCTGTATTGGCTATCGATTGGTTGCTTCCTGCTTTCTCTTCTCAGTAAAACGCAGGCACTTTTATTGCCGTTCCTCCTCTTTGTCGTGGACTATTTTCTGAATTTAAAAGTAATCACCCGAAAAAATATTGTGGAGAAAATCCCCTTTTTCATCCTTATGATTGTCTTTGGGATTGTGGCCGTAAGCGTAAAACAAGCCTCCCCTGAATTTAAGATCACCGACGAAGCCCTCGAATTTCCATTTTTCTATCGGGTTCTTTTCGGACTGTGGGGCTATGTTCTCTACATATATCAGGTGTTGGTCCCAAATCATCTTTCGTTGATTCACCCCTACCCCAATGCTTTTCCGGGGTATGGATATCTGGGTGTTGTCCTAGCCTGCGGGGTGCTTTACTGGTGTTATTGGCTCTTCAAGCACAACAAAAAAACGACGCTTTTCGGAGTGCTTTTCTTCTCCATAAACCTTGTGCTGATGTTGCAGTTTTTTCCAAATTCGTATGGTTTGCTGAACGACCACTACCTTTATCTTCCCATCCTCGGAATCGGGATATTGATTGCTCACTATGTCCTATCATTAAACCCGAAGTACCGCAAAATCGCCCTCGGATTCCTCGGGATTTACATCGCTGTTTTAACCGTTTCCACCGTAAATAGGATTGAAGTTTTCTCAAACCCTATTACCGTGAACACCGATGTAATTGAGAAATACCCCGATTCGTATGTAGCCTATAACAACAGGGGATCTGCCTTCTACAAAAAAAATGATTTGGAACATGCATTGCAGGATTATAATCAGGCCATTGAATTATTCCCAAAGTCAGCCTACTCATTGAACAACCGTTCCGTGATTTACTTAACTACCGGTAAATTTGATCTGGCCATGGCCGATCTAAACAAGGCCATATCCATCAAGCCCGATTATGCCGATGCATACTCAAACCGGGCGATTACCAAGACCTACACCAGAGACACCACCATTCTTGCCGATCACAACAAGGCCATTGAGTTAAAGCCCAATAATCCCAAGTATTATTACAACCGCGGGGCGTATTATCTCCAGACCAATCATCCGGATTTGGGATGCAACGATGTCCAAAAATCCAGAAAACTCGGCATGAAGCAAGGAAACCCAATGGTGGACCGGATGTGCCCTTGATGGAAATATTTGATCAGTTCAATTTTCCGAGGGAGAAGAATCTTTATAAAATAAAAAAACATTTGTCGCCTTACTTTTTGTCTTGAAACAAAAAGAGTAACAAAAAATTCAAGACTGCACCAAAAAAACTAAAAATCAATCATTTATACTGATCGAGGCAAGTAATGAGCGTTATTCAAGGAATTAAATTCTCCCGACGGATTATTCGGCTTGAAATCTAGTTACACTATACCACCCGCCTCGCTTTTACTGTATAAATGGTTGATTTTCTTTACGATTTTTTGATGAGGTCGTTTTTAACGCTGGCGCGGGTCTATAATGCAGACCTGCCAAACCAAAAGTTGGATATCCATCGAATTAATCTCACATTGTGGGCAGGAACCGCATTGAGTAAAAGAGCGTTAAGAAAAATCAACAGTTCAGCGTTAAGAAATCGATGGTGTTTGACGACGTTAGACAAAATGGAAATTAAAAGTATCGTTTACACTAAAAATATCATTTTGGCTAAAAGGAGGAGTTCATCGATTTTAGTGGAACTGTTTATTTTTTAGCACTTTTGCGACAGCGGAGGCTTTTTTTGCATACTTTTTTCAGCTGGAGGAAAAAAGTATGAGCCCAACCGGCTTGAGGTCATAAAGAAGGAAAATCTTCATGCTTCTTAGGTTTTCCCAAATTTAATAATATGCTTTTTTTCCCAAGAAAAGAAACAGACTTTTATAGGTGAGTCTCCCCCTGCTTTGTATAGTAACCCATAATATTTACAAAAATCAGACAGTTTTAAAACAATATTTTGGGCTGTATATTAATAATTATTCCCCCTTTTGCCCCACAAAATATTGTTCTTTTTCCGCAAAAAGTATGTTGAAGGTGGTCAAACTGCCGTAGCAGCGGGTAATATATTGCTGCAGGTTCACTTTGTCTTCGTCCGAAAGTTTTCCGTGCGCATTGATTTGTTGTTCCAACACTCGCAGACGGTCTCTCAACATGACGATTTTGTGGAAGAACACTTCAATCGGAACCTCTTTTGCCTTCAAATTGCGGTCGGCAGGCTGCAAGTTCATGACACCGCCGCTCCATTTTTCCCCTAACGGGACAATTTCGCCACTACCGTAATACTTGTTTAAAATCCCTTCCAAGGCAACTTCAATATCACTCAACTGAATGCCATTCGATGAAGCGGAATCTCCATCCTCTTCCGGTTCACTAAGAATATCCAGTTCCAAATTATGCTTGGAAAATTGAACTTCTCCCCCTCTAACAAAAATAATTTTACAGGCACTGATGCTGTCAAAACTGACAATTCCCTCGCCATATTTTTCATGGTCAACTCTTGTTCCTACTTTCATATTCTTGTTTTTATTCAGGTTAAAACTTATTCTTCGCAAATTTATGCAAAAAAACAATTGGGGCTTGCTGAAAAACTCATATTCCTTTGAAATCAAGCTTAAAAAATTCCAAATAACCGATCAGCTTCAACGGAGCGTTGAAGTACCTAGAACTTCTCTTTTTCTATCAAGACTAAAGTACCATTGGGAAACAAAAGTCTGCGCCCGAATGGGCGCACGCGCTTTTGCAACGCGTGTTTAACCAGAATTAATCAATCGAAATATTCGTGATAATTCACTAATGCTTTGATCCAGGGCCACCCCGTCTAAGCAATTTTAATTGCGGAATTTGAGATGAATAGCACCCTGTTGACTTTCGTTGGATTCCTTCCTAAGCCCAACGGGCTTTAAGCAATAACCAAGTTCGCCAGAACTTGGTTATTGTCGATTAAGAGACTTAGCCCTGAATGGGCGACAGCATTATGCTAATCCCAAACATATTTCTCATCATAGTCAACTTGATAATCTTCCAGAAATTTAATATATTCCTCTTCAAAACTCTTTTGCCGATGATGATCATTTTGATTTGAAATATAGCCCTTTAAACTTTCAACGCCCAATGGACTAACAGAAAAACAACCATATCCATTTTGCCAATAAAAATCTTGGTATTTATCCCCTTTCGTTTTTGCCCATTTGGAAGAATTGGATTTCATTCTATCTAAAAGCGTCATCAATGCTATCTTCTTGGAAAGAACGCATAAAACATGTACATGATTTCGATATCCCCCCACTATGATTGGATTACATTCAAGATTTTTACAAATACCACCAATATATGCAAATAAATCATCTGCAATTTCTTCATCAATTAAATTTTGCCTATGCTTAGTGCTAAAAACGATATGTGCGTATAACTTAACTAATGATTGTCCCATAATAGTTTTTTTGATTGTATATATCCCAAAATTATAAATAATTTTCAAACTCAGTGTGTAAAATAAAAAAATTCAGTCTCAAATCAATAAAAGGTCTATGCTTTGTCATAGATTAGCTACCGCCCTTTCAGGGCTGATGATCTTTTCTCATCTTTTTCACCGAGCAGATGCTTCCATTCAACTCACGTCGAATTGAAGCATCCACTCGGTTGTTTGCCTTCGCCCTTTCAGGGCTCTTCTTAAAAGTTATTCAGCAGACCCCTAATTGGCTTTATATCATCGGTTACAAATGGCCTTGTATGTACAGTAGCCGCATCGTTTGACATCGGTAGTCTGTTGAAACTCCACCTCCGGGTTCAGAATTTCCTGAAGCATAAGCAACAAACGCTTTTCAAACTCCACTATCAACTCCGGATCAATAATCTCAGAATCGAGCAACTGCAAGGGATTAAACGGGGCGTTCTTCTCGCGGGTGCTCACAATACCACTGCAAATGGTGTGAATATCGGAAACATCGTGATGATACATCAACGCATACATCATCAACTGAAACGCTTTTCCCAGATCCGGTTTTACAAACATATCGCCGATGCTTTTAACCTTTAACTTGGCGACATCCACCCGACCCGTTTTGTAATCGATGATCCGGATGGTTCCATTGTCGAACTGATCAATTCGGTCGGCTTTCCCATAGAATTTGATGGAACAACCGTCAACGGTCACCTCAAACGAAAGTTCCTGCTCCAGTGATTTCAGCACCACCGTATTTTTGGCAAGCATATCGGCGTTCAACACATTCTCGATATAACGGACGGCAATCTCACGCACCAGCCGGTTTTTACCAAATTCCAGATCTTCGGCATTCAGCACCACTTTGTGGTTGGGATTGGCAAAATGATGATATATCAGTTCATTGAGGCGTTCCGGATGAACGGGTTTAAGATCGATCTTCGCATTGATAAAGGGTTTGTATATATCCTCCAGTGTGCCGTGAATGACATTTCCCAGCGTGGCATCATCTACGGCATCGAGCAGTTCGTCGGGTTCCTGGATTTTCTGAACCGATGCAAAATAAAACTGCAACGGGCAGTTGATGTATTTACTCAACGAACTGGGCGAATAACGGGGAATTGCACGGATCGCCTCCATCACGGCCGGTGTTTTGGCAATTGAAATCGAAGGCAATAAATCGATGGATGCCTCCACATTAATGGATTGATGAATGATCCGGGTGTTTGGATTGTATTTGGGCAGTTCGAGCAAAAGCTGATTGATAAACCGGCTCCGTTCGGCTTTCCCATCGGCAGAACCGGAATTATAGACCAAATAGACCAGCGAAGCCCGTTGCAACAGCCGGAAAAAGTGGTAGGCAAACACAGCATCCTTATACTGATATGACGGGAGTTTATAATAACGTTTCACATCATAGGGAATAAGTGAGTTCACCGTCTTTCCGGAAGGAAGCACGCCCTCGTTTACCGAAAGGAAGATGACATTATCGAAGTCGAGGGTACGGGTTTCGAGTACTCCCATCAACTGCAAACCCTCTTTGGCATCGCCTTTAAACGATAAGGTTTCCTTGTGCGCTTCGGCATCGAACAAAAACCGGAGATTCGCCACATCAATCACTTCTCCGAAAAGTTGAGTGGCTTCGAGCAACCGTTCCAAAACACGTGATAAGGCGAGATATGCATTTGAAAAAATGAGCTTTTCGGGATTCGCCATGATCTCCTGACGGGATGCATCGGAAAGCAACTTATCTCCAAAAATGGCCAAGAGTTGTTTCAACCGCGTTAAGCCATCAGTAGCCGACTGCCAGACCATGAACGCAGTTTCTAAAAATTCATCAAGAACCGGGTAATCTACATTTTTTTTGATTTCCTCCAAGGTGAAGAACACTCGCTTCGAACGCTGAATTCGAAACACCAGTTCATCGGCATTGGCCTTAAAACTGCTCAAAATATCGCGAGAATACGCGTGACTCAATATCGTAATCAAATCCTTGACATAGACTTTATTGCTGTTTCTCGATTTCAGCTCCGCCACCCGCTGCGCATTCTGCTGCATATCGAATAATAGGGTGAAAAACGAAAACAGTTGCGTATGTGCAACGGGCAATCCCATGGTAATATTCATTTTCCGGACCGGAATGGAATACAACAGGGGAATTAAAAGACTCTCATCGGCGGGAACTACCACCGTTTTATCCAAATCGAACTTCGAACTATCGGAAAATAATTCACCCACAAATTTAGCTTGCGCCATATTGTGTTGAGCGGCAACCACATGAATCTCCTTCGGAATTTCGGCATAATTCCGCACCCTGAAGTTGGGCTCTTCAAGATTGAATTCCGCAAAATTCTGCCGTAAAAACTGACCGGCATCCCGCATGGAATCGTTGAGATAATATTCATCGGCATCCCAATAGGTTTCCGCAATTTGTTCCTTGAGCAACACCTCAATCACCTTTTTTTCGGCAACCGTGAGTGCGTTAAAACTGCAAAAAATGATTTTGGAATACCCGATATTCGGGATCAGCTCATGAATGTGCTCAGCCACATATCGGTATATCATCCCCTGATAACCCGCATGGCGGTTGAGCAGGGAGACATTGAATTCGGAATAGAAAAGCCAGAGCCGTTTAAAAAACTCGAGCCATGCCAGCTGGCGGGCCGAACGCTCTTCCAACGGCGTATTGAACAGTGCCAGCTCCTTGATATCCGCAACCGTGGTGAAAAGTGATTTTGCATCCACCAAATGCAGATCGATATCGTTGATGTCGCCCAAAAACTGTTGCGCCCATCCCGAAAACTTCACCATATCGTTGTCGCCCGAAGGGTTGATCTTTTTGTTCAGCACAAACATTTCGAGCAGCAACTGCGTGTTGTCGATGGATTTCAACCCCGAAATGGTGGACATAAACTCGTCGATGGTCACCACTTTGGGTGCGATAAAAGTTTTTTTCAGCTCCTTGCTCAAAAAGGACAGCAGAAACGAATGCGCCCGTTGCGAAGGGACCACAATGCAAATTTGATCAAATCGATCGAGATCTTTCGAGATCAGACTGCGCGCAACCTGTTGTAAAAAGGGAATCATCCGGCTATTTTTTTGAGTATAAAAGAAAAGACGAATTTACGAAAAAAGTTTGTAAACCCAATATCAATGCGAAATCGGGATTAATGGAATCTCTGTATTAAAAAATCAAAGCCGTTGATTTAGTTGGGGCAACCCTCGAATACTCAATTCATTGCTTTGATCTTGAGAAGTATTCGAGGTTTAGTTCAACCTGTACTTCTTGTTTGCCCTCGCTGTATGCGGGGCTGGGTGCTTCGCACTGCTTAAAGCTCCACTTGTTGGCAGCTGGGCTTATTAGCTAAAGACAAATTTCGTGTTCTTATTTTTTGTCCAGTTATCGGTTATGACAAAACTTTTATCAATAATCTCAACTACCTATACTAAATAGCATCGAAAGTGTCATTATATCTTTAGGCAACCTTGCTCTGGCTGAAATATCGTGCACTCCCCAAACGGCTTTCTTTTGGCCTTCTTGAATTAATTTCATGGAGTTGGTAAATATTGAACCGCAACCGGAATAAAATCCTGTTATAACAAGATTATCTGGTAGCAGTGAATTATAGTGCAGCAAATATACTAATCCGCTTAATTCATAAGGTGATGCAAAGGAAACAACAAATATAGGAGTTCCATTTTCTTTGAATTTGTCAAGGGGCTTCAACATGGAGACTTCGTCATTTTTCTTTGTCGGGATGAAGAAGTATTGTAATCCAAGATTCTCTTTCAGCTTAATGCCTATCTGCTTTGTATTCATAAAGCTACTTTTTAAGCTTATAAAATGAGACCATAAGGGTTGCCAGAAGTATAAGCATATTTATACCACCGAAGATATCTTCTCTGCTCTTGATTTTAATGTATTCAGGAATGCTTTGCATGATTTCTTTTTGATGAATTGCAATTGCTGTTGCTTTCTCCGCTAGCAATACAATATTAATTGAGTTTACAACAACTAATACAACTAATAGTTGAACAAGCAAGACCCAAACATTACTAAAAAAACCATAATACCTCCAACTAAGGAAAATTGCAGCAACCAGGAAAAGGCAAATGCCTGGAATGATTAAAACAAAAGTAATCTTCGAGACAAATAGCCGTTGCCAATAAATTGAATCAACCGAAGGACTTTCTCCTAAGGCAATATTCATTACAACAAATGAAAAAATGCTCCCTAAACACAATATGAAGCCAAGAATTGAAAGTAAATGGTATGTTTTATACCAAAAAACATTTTTATTAGTTTTTGTTTCCATTGCTTAAATATTTTTTTTGCAAAGGAAAGAACTACTTTGAACATAATGATTACCATAGGGTAATAAATCATTTATTCAATATTTTTCGCCTGATTCTACTTAATGATTGAGGTGTAACTCCAACAAATGAAGCAATGTAATACTGAGGAATCCTTTGTTGAATATGTTTGTGAAATTTTAAAAAATTCAAATAGCGTTCTTCAGCATTATCGGTATGTATGGATACAATATGTTTAATTGCTTTTGTAAAAATACCTTCAATTAATAACCGTCCAAATCGTTCTCCAAATTGTACTTTAGTATAAAACTGCTGCATGTTTTCGTATGAAATGGCGTAAATAATTGAATTTTCTAAAGCAATAATTGTCTTGCTTGAAGCCTTTTTATCAATAAAACTTTCATAGTCGCAGATAAACTCATTTTCAGCACTGAAATAAATTGTTTCCTCTTGCCCCTCATTATTGATGAAATGCCTAAAAAGTCCTTGTTCTATAAATGCGAAATATCTACAAACTTCTTCTGCTTTCAAAAAACATTCGTGATTCTTTATTTCTCTTTTGATGAAATATTGTTCGATTACAGAAATATCTGTATCAGATAAACATACGTATTTCTCAATTGCATCGTATAACTTTTTCATTATTTTCAAAGGATTCTATTCTACATATTTGTTCCCCCAGCCTTGCTGCTAATGCTGCATATAGGTTTTGTTGGGGATTTCCAAGCATTTTCCTGTCGAGACGTTAAGAACGAAATTAGAAGCAAACACCTTAGAATCCGCAATTCCCCCAAAAAAATTTATATGATGTTGGGTGCAGTGTTTTTTCCCCTTATCATAATCACTGTTTCAATACCTGCAGGGTTTCTGCCAGCATCTTTAAAATCCACAAATCCATTCCTTTCATAAATATTCTTGGCAATTTTTCCTATATTCACTTTCCCTGAAAAGGTTTGAACGTATATATCTCCATTGCTTTCCAATTCCTCGATTGCCTTTTTTACTAATTCTTCTCCATAATTATTTCCGCGGTGTTTCTTTGCTACGGCTAACCACATTATCTCATTATTTGCTCTGTCTAAAGCTACAATTCCTGTCAAATTGCCTTTTTCATTCTGAAGACCAAATGCATTATTATTTAATATACAATCTTTTATTCCATCTTGAAATTCTTTTGAATCTATCATTGGTCCGAATAAAGGCTCAACTTCTTCTGCAAGTTCTATCCAGGCATCATAATCTTGTAAATCGAGTAGTCTAACCATATTGTTTATTCCTTTTTAGTTTATCAATCTTTGGGTTGTAAGCAATTCCAACATTACACCCAACGATTGGAGAATCGCCTAATGGCGGCTATATCGTACTTAGTTTAGGGCTGATTATTTTATGCAATTCTTGTTTATCAGATAAATATCCGATAAAATCGGCGTTTTGTGCGTACTTGATATTGATGTATTATTCATAGCTGAAGTTGTTTGTTTTATCGGCAACAAATTTAAATAATGATTTTTAAATTTCCAAATAATCAAGTGGACTTTTTATATTGTCGAACCCTTTTGTTGTGATATGAGTATAAATCTCCGTGGTTTTACTACTTTCGTGCCCCATCATGCTCTGAATACAGCTCAAATCTACGCCATTTTTTTGGAACAATATACCGAACCTTTATTAACCCAAAATCGCTGATTCTGAGTTAATCCGACCCCAGAACGGGGCTGGGCGCTTCGCACCGCTTGAAGCCCTATTTATTAGTTGCAGCTGTTTTTTTCGTCTCGGTTGTCTTTATATGTTTTCGGAATGTCGCCCTTGAATAAACACCAATAATAATCAGGTCCATTCACAAAGTTCTTTCTCGATGCTTGATGTGGTAAAACGTCTTCAATATTTTTTGTTGTCAGTCCATTCGGTAATGGAACAAAGTCAACAGCGTTTCCCACACAGATGTCTATTGTTTTTCCGCTGTCTAAGACCAATTTGTAAAGACAGTATCCTATTCCCGATTCACCAGCGTTATAAATTTTATTTGCCAAGTCAGGGCGTAGTCGATTTGGACTTTCTTTAATTTCTATCACGTCCTCAATTAATACATGTTTTTTTTTCGAATCTACGTCTGGCATAAAACCCCAAGTCTTTAAATAGTTTTGTTCTTCTTGGACGTAAACGTTGTCAAGCTTGTCACCATTTTTTAAAGTCACTTGGCAAGGTCGATATTCCATTGTACAGTCTTTTGATGGTGTCACCTTAAGAAGCTGCTCTTTTTGTATGTCTGTTATTTCGTTTACTGTCATTTTACAATTGCCACTAACGTTTTCGGGCTTTGCGTTCGGGCGGGTTTCGAAGTACAAAGTTTCAATTTACTACCAATGTTTAATAGAAGTACAAAGCTCCAAATTTCCACGTCAGCCCGCCTGACGCAAAACCCGTGTTATCAGAAGCCCTTTATTAATTGGGATTAATCATACCAATGATTTTTGTAGTTATAAAATTTTACTTTTTCGATACCGAAATTGCTCAAGTAGTTTATCACGTTGTTTTGCGTTTCGACTGTCATTTTTCCGAAAACATCTTTGACCATATCCACGCGAACAACATTTTCTGTTATAAACTCTACCTTTTCCGCAGGAAAATTTTCAAAAAATGCACGACCGTATTTTTCAATAAACACTTTTCCGAAATAGTTGTATTTGAAGAAATGCTTTAAGGTTAATTTTTCAACTGTTTTTTCCAAATCATTCGGACTGTCGCCTGCATTATCTAGATATGCGTATTTGAAATTTCCCACAATTTGGGCAATCTCGTCCGATAGCTTCAAGACTATTCGTGCATTTTCGCTCACTCCGTCAATCAGATAGCTCATAAAATTTTTGTCAACAGAACTACTGAACACAAAATCTTCGTTTTTATATCTCAACGAATTACGGGGGTATTCGATATACTCCTCACTCAATAACAGCGAGGCATTTTCATATTTTTCTGTTTCATAATTATAAGCCAAAAAACCCTCGCCTATAAACAGTTTGGTGCAGGCAATTTTGTTTTCTAACGATAATTTACTTTCCAAAAAAATCGTTGACCTTAATTCTTTTATTGTTAATCTGCTCATTTCTTTTAATTTAAGTTAAGGTTCTGACTAACGTTTTTATTATACACTAATTATCAATTGATTATGACCCCGAGTTCTTCGTTGGTCAATGCAAATTTATCAATTTGTTTTTGAATACGCTTCACTAATCCCAACCTTCTTTTTTGAGCCAAAACAAATAGCTTCCGGATTTTGATATGAAACAGTTTTTCACCACCATATTCCAAATTAATTCGTTTGGAAATCCATAGGCTTCACCAAAGAGTTGGTTCAACCTGCACTTCTTGTTTACCCTCGCTGTATGCGGGGCTGGGTGCTTCGCACCGCTTGAAGCCCTATTTATTAGCGGCAAGTTTTTTTTAATTTTTATAATCAAAATAGAAGTAGCCTTTATAGTACTCTTTTGCTAATTTTATTATCTTGTTCATTTCTTCTAAATTTATATTATCATTCTCAAAATTATAATATAAATCAGGGATTACACCACTATTAACATTAGCATTGGAGCCTGGCATAGCATAAAAACCTTGTGCACACCTAAATCCCATCTTTGAATTTGGCATTTCAAAAGACTTAGCATTTGCAAAAGAATAAACAGGATCCATCGTTGGTTCTCCAACAATTAATCCTCTATGACTAGTTTTTATTGCCGAAGAAAAATCCATAGCTGCTGATGCCGTTTGCGTTGATTGCAATAAAAGAAATTTACCATTGAATACATGTTCTTGTTTACTCTTACGTTCCCATGTATAACTTCCATTTTGAATATTTCCATTACTATCTTTAGTCCTATTAAAACCATACAAAATACTATAGTCCCCATTAAATATATAATCTAATAAAGCATTAGCACAATTATCACTGCCTCCCCCATTTAACCGAATATCAACAATTAAACTCTGTATTTTCAAAGAATCTATCTTTTTAAATGAGGATGCTAAAAATAGATTTAAGTCATTTAATCTATTTCCCTCGAAAGTATTTATTATTAAATATGCTAAAGAATATTTTTGAAAGTAACAAGAATCAAAATCCTTTCTACTTCCGAACGGCTTATACAAATCGCTACATCTAACTGGTTGCAAGGCTATAATCTGAGCATTTTGACCACAGCATATTTCAAATTTTGAAAATCCCTTGAATTCAGCATTAAACATAAGCGAAAAATATTTCTCCACAAACCGTTGTTTAATAATTGGAGACATGTCCGCTTTAGTATATTTATAAAATCTGTCGAGTATTAATTTAGAAGAAATACCATTGATATTGTTAACCTGCAACTTTTTATTACCCTGCACCAAAAGAAGAGAGCTGTCTTTAATTATAAAATTATTCGGAATTAATTTACTGGAATCGGAAACTTTACTTACAAAATAATAATTAGTAATGCCTGTATGTATATCCCATAAATTACTTGTTTGTAAAGTTAGATAATGTTGAAAACTATCTTTATCCATTTGGTTAGGTAAACCACTAATTATACTTTGACATATAGTATCTATATCCTTTGAATAGAAATATGGGTCAATATGACCTTCTTTAATTGTTTTAAAAAGGTATTGAATATCCTCAGTAAGTTCCTTTTTTGAATATTTCTCTTGTCCATAAACATTAATACAAAACAAAAAAATCAATACATTTAAGAATGTCTTTATCATACTTTAAAAATTTTAATTATTCTAATTGAATCCGTTAGCTCGAGCGAGTTTTAAAATTTGCCCTAACGGTCGGCGGTATGAAATCGTTGGGGATTGCGGGCTACTATCCTGTCCAGTTACACCGAACTTGATGCGGGGCAGAATGCTAGAATAACCACTTAAACCCCAATGTTTTATACCGCTTGTTGGGTGCTGGTGTTCTATTTTTCCTGACATTTTTCTATCAATTTGCTACTTCGTTTCTTTCTGCCGTGCGTTGGGATAGGCAAGCTCTTTGGCTGGTTTTGGTCGTGCGTTGGCTTTTTTGTGCGACCAGCCAATGTGCTTGACTAAGAAGCGATGGCTATCGTGGCCCCATAAATCTGTCTCCGTTAAAATGTATCATATGGTCAGGTACTTCCATTAACCAAACTTCTGTCTCCCAAGCAATATTGTTTGAATGTTTTTTAAACTCTGTCATATCAGGAAAAGCTGTCACATATACTTTCCCAACATTACATTCTTTCAAAAATTCTTCAAGTTCTAAAAGTCGTTTTGGTGAAACAGGACCGTGAGAAGTAACGGCTTCAATTAGAAATAACCACTTTCTTTTACTGTCATAGATTACAACATCTGGCAATTTGCTGTGTTGGTCAATCGGAATGCCCAAATCTTTAAGTCCTTTCTCATCAACAAACAAATTTTTTTTAGCAGTATCGCCCAAGTAAAGCAGGGTTCCGCCATTTGCAAATCTTGGAGCAAATTGTTCAACTATTGCTGCTTGGACTTCATTATGTTTTCCTGCCGAAAGCTTAATTGTCTCTCCGTTTTGAAGTGTTACAGGAATTTGATTTAATTCTCTTTCCTTCAAATAAACTTCCGAAAGTTTCCCAACTGTATCAATGAAGTTTTTTAATGCCTTATCCCAATCTTTTGTATTGTATGTTTTTACAACTTCCAAAACTTCTTTAGTCAATGCATAATGGGCATTTGGACTATTAACAGGTAAGTCGGGCTTATCAGGATTGTAGTCTGCAACTCTCGCTTGAACGAATTGATGAAGCACTTGCCTTCTAAATGTTTCTCTTGTATTTGGGGCATATGATTTGTTATAATTATCATTGACGAAAGTCATAATGCCTTTTGTAACTCCCAAACTTTGACGTGTTGCATTTGCCCAACTGTCATTTTCTTTGATGTTGCAAATAGCTAAAAAGGTCAAAGCCGCCATTTCGTTGTATTGTGCTGGCGGCAAACCTAACGATTTTAAAATCTCTTGTGCTTCTTCTATTTTACTCATATCAGTTCATTATTACTTCCAATTCAAAAATCTCGTTTACAATGCTGTTTACATTGGACATAGAGTAATCATTGGAGAGTATGATTTTATTTCCAATTTCTTTTATGTTTTCTATTGGTGGAAATTTCATTTCTCTTAATTCGGTAGCACTCACATTTACATTACCGTTGAAGATTTGAAAATAAGTATCGAACAACTCGCTGTTAAGTAATGCACAAAGACCAACTACTTCACTACGGTCTAAATGTCCATCTTTTCTGTATAAGTAATTCACTTTGTTTTCCACTCCAACAAAATCAGCTTTCACATAATTACAGAAATATGGGGCTGCAATTAATCTGCTTTTGTCGTCTTTTGTGCTAAATCTTCTTAATAGAATGTAGTTCTTGTTGGGGATAAGCAAGGATTTTGAGCCACTTTCAATTTTTATGAATTGCCCTTTATCTTTAAGTTGTTTTGGCCACTCTAAAATCATTTTGCTTACATTATGCAGCCAAAAAAGAGGTGCTAAAAAAACAGTTCCATTTTCGTAATTGTTTTGAATAAAATTCAAAGCACGGAACGAAACTACTGGTCCCGTTGAAATTTTTATATCGAAATCATACAAACCATTTTTCCAAGTTGAAACTAAATTTAAAATACTTTCTTCTTTATCGCTTGTCGGTAAATGCAAAATTTTCTCTTTTGAATTTAGGTCAATGAGTTCTGAAGATTTGAAAAATTTTATTGATGGCTCAAAAATATCTTTAATACCTACACTTGAAGAAACAAGAACACTTTTGTTAAAGTTGATTTTTTCTTTTATTGCTTTAATTACAACAGTTTCTTGCAAAACGCTGTCACGGTTGAATGTGTCTTTACGTGAATTGAATAAATGTATTTTGTCAATTTGAACTGTATTAAAAAAAAGTTCCCTGAATGCTTTAAAATAGTTGCCTGATGCAAAACTTCTTGGTGTGATAAAAATTAGTTCACCATTTTCAGAAAGAAGTTTTGCAGCAATTCCCATAAAAATTGAATAAATATTAGGTTGTCCGCTAACCAGTTCTTTTGCAGCTATCGTTTTCTCATCGTCCTTTGCCAGTTTAAAATATGGCGGATTTGAAATGATTAAATCAAATTGGTCTCCTTTGTAATTTTTTTTTAATGCTTGTGCATTATCTAAAATAAAATCGTGAATGTGAAGCAAATATTGAAGAATAATCCCTTTTTCTAAAAGCCATTTTTTTAAATAACTCAAAGTCTTTTGCGAATATGAAATTAAATCTGGGTCGGTTTCGTAAGCAACTAAATCAATAATTTCAATGTCATTTTTGGATTTTACTAAATGTTCAATTAGTGTGCAAGTTAATATAGCTGTCCCACACCCAGGGTCTAAGATTTTAATTGTATTTTTTTTAAAATCACAATAAGATGCCATTAATCGGGCAATTGGTGTCGGTGTAAAAAATTGTCCGTTTTCCTTTTTGTGCTTTATTGTTACTTTTTGAGTATAGAAAACACCCAACCTGTCAGCATAATCGCTTGGCAGTTCATTTATAATAGGTTCTATATCTAACTTGTTAATCATAAGTGCAAAAGTACAAAAAAAGTGGCTCTTTTCTCTTGTGTGATGGCAAGAAAACAGCTCTTTTGCAAACTTTGGTCGTGTATCGGATTGTGTGGTTTGCAAATGTGCTGTTTTGTGCGTTGGCTGTTCATTTGTTTCGTTTTTCTGTCTTTATGTAGCAAATTGTCTACTGTGGTCGTTTTTTTTACATTTGGCGGTAACGCCCGAGGCTTGCTTTTCGGCGGGGATTAAACCCCACTTTCCTGTCGCTTACCGCTGACGTTTATTAATTTGTTTGTCGTTTCTAGTTTCAGTTCACCCCCGATGAAAGCAAGGCTTTGTTAGGCACTGGGCGTTTTAGTCTTCACTCCATGTCAGTTTTTGGTTCGTATTATATATTATTTCAATGGAAAGCCTATCGCTAGCATTAGTCTTTGTCAAGAATATTCGTAGCCAATCCGAATCACCTGTTTTAATTTGTTTTTGCCTATCCCACGACGAAATTATAATGTCTGGATTCGTGCTTTTAATATCCTTAATAACTAAATTATTTGTTCCAATATTATTTACTAATAAATCGTAAATACAATCATTTTTACTTTCCACAAAGGAATATTCATCTAAAATTTCTTTGTGGAATCTTTCTATGGTTATATTTGTCGGTGGAAGATAATTTGAAACATAAAAATCCGTAAAAATTGTCTGAAAACAACCAGATTTTGTCATTAAATATGTTGACTTATGATAAGGACCTGGACGACCCAATAATAAAGACGCTACATAAACGGTGTCTGGATAATTGGGATATATTATTCCATGTGCGATATATGGAGCTTCACAACCACATGAACTTGCAAATCTCTCAATTTCTACTGTGTCCTTTAGGCTTTCAACCAAAAAAATAGTTCGGTGTATATAATCCGCTTCAGTAACTGTGTCATATGGAGTAAGACGAGTTATTTTTAAACAAGTATCTTGTCCAAATATCTTTGTAATAATTATTAAAAACGTTATTGAAATCGTAATTGCTTTCATTAAAATATTATTTCAATTAATACTGTAACTTGTTTTTTCGCCTTGTGCCTAACGCCCGAGGCTTGCTTTTCGGCGGGGATTAAACCCCACTTTCCTGTCGCTTACCGCTGACGTTTATTAATTTGTTTGTCGTTTCTAGTTTCAGTTCACCCCCGATGAAAGCAAGGCTTTGTTAGGCACTGGGCGTTTTAGTCTTCACTCCATGTCAGTTTTTGGTTCGTATTATATATTATTTCAATGGAAAGCCTATCGCTAGCATTAGTCTTTGTCAAGAATATTCGTAGCCAATCCGAATCACCTGTTTTAATTTGTTTTTGCCTATCCCACGACGAAATTATAATGTCTGGATTCGTGCTTTTAATATCCTTAATAACTAAATTATTTGTTCCAATATTATTTACTAATAAATCGTAAATACAATCATTTTTACTTTCCACAAAGGAATATTCATCTAAAATTTCTTTGTGGAATCTTTCTATGGTTATATTTGTCGGTGGAAGATAATTTGAAACATAAAAATCCGTAAAAATTGTCTGAAAACAACCAGATTTTGTCATTAAATATGTTGACTTATGATAAGGACCTGGACGACCCAATAATAAAGACGCTACATAAACGGTGTCTGGATAATTGGGATATATTATTCCATGTGCGATATATGGAGCTTCACAACCACATGAACTTGCAAATCTCTCAATTTCTACTGTGTCCTTTAGGCTTTCAACCAAAAAAATAGTTCGGTGTATATAATCCGCTTCAGTAACTGTGTCATATGGAGTAAGACGAGTTATTTTTAAACAAGTATCTTGTCCAAATATCTTTGTAATAATTATTAAAAACGTTATTGAAATCGTAATTGCTTTCATTAAAATATTATTTCAATTAATACTGTAACTTGTTTTTTCGCCTTGTGCCTAACGGATGGCAATATGGCAAGAGGCGGAATGCGGATTGCGTCATTATCCCCCGTTACAAAACTTGATGCGGGGTAGAAAGGTTCAATTAACCACAACACCCGCCTTTTGCTATATTGCGTGTTACAAGCTGCCATTTTTTATCTACAAACCAGTAGATTTTATAGCTTTTTTAAATACCTCTAATTGAGCTTTGTAATCTGTTGATGTTTTAAGCTCTTTTTCAATATCAGATGTTTTGCTCGTTAACGAATTATTCACAAATAAACAAAGGTCATTTAGCTCATTAAACTTGCTATAATATTCATCAAAAGTTTTACAATTCCCAATTTCTAGCAAAAGGTTTTCAAAAACATTCAAATATGGAACATATAATTTTGTTTTTTTTGTTTGTCTAGGATTTGACTCTGAGTAAGTATTAAATGAACTATTGCTTTGATTAATGATATATTTACATTCTATATCGTTAGAATTAAAAATAATGTCAGAAGTCCACGCTTTTATGGTTGAAAGGGAGTCAATGTTTGCCTGTTTAACATCTAAAAACTTAGTAAATTCATTCAACAATGCTAATGATGCAACATAATCATTTTCTTTACCTTTAAAGCCTTGAGAAGTAAAATCTGATTTTGAATATTTATACGAAAAGAATAGATTCGTTGCATTATTCGAATATTTACCTAAAGTGTTCTTTGTGTTTCTTGAAAACACATGAGTATTTACATTGTACGGACTTTGACCTTCTGTTTTGGAAACTTTTGATTTTACTTCAAATTTGCTACTAAGTTGTTTATATAGTTCAGAGTATTTTTCTTGAGCTTCTCGTTGATTTGAAATTGAATTTAATTCGTTTTCTGCTTCTTTTATTAAACCTTGGATTGTAATGTAATCATCTTTGCTAACCTCTTTACCGTAGAATTTTAGAAAATCATTATAACTACTAATTTTTGATTTCACATCTGAATAACCAGAATATTTACGTGGCCATCGTGGATGTTCTTCAAAAGGAATTATTTTAATACGTTCAAACTTTAAATATCTGCCATGAACACGAATATTACCTTTTTCTGTAATTGTTTTATCTCCATCAATTCCAGGTAATGAAAAATAATCAGAATAGAACAATAAACCTGCATCTTCTGCAATTCCTTTTATTGTATCTAATTTAATCGACAAATTATCTAAATCCGCAATCGTCTTTTGATTATTTAAATAAGCATCCGCAATTTGTAATAGTTCATTATCAAAATCAATTGAATTCAAAACTGTACCTGATGCAGAAACTCTTTCAACATATTTTGTAATGACACCTTTTGAATTAAAGTTCTTTTCTGTTGTGGTGCCTGAATTTTCATCAATAAACGAACCCGTAGCAAAACCATCTTGAGTTAAATTAATTGTATGTGATTTACCGTATTCTTTATAATTCACAGCACCAATCATTACGCCCTTTTTAAAAGTAAAAGTTGCACTTTCATTTTCAATATTACTATAAGCACCCCAAACATATTTAAAATCAACGTATTTTCTATCTCTTGTTTTCCATTGATTATTCAAAATCCACTGACCATCAGGATAACCATCTTTGAAATTTTGGGTTGAAGTTAATGTACCAGTAGTAAAAGTTCCATTTTGGTTTTCAGCATCCACTTTTTTGATTGTATATATCCAAGAGCCATTTCTATATCCATCCTTAAATTCTCCTTTGATTGTAACATCTTGTGACCCATATTCACCTTTTTGATTTTCTACAAAGCTAAAAGTTCCATGCTTAATAAGATTCCCTGTTTTTGAATCTTCATAACATTGGAATGTTGCTTTACCATTTTTATAATTGATTGTTTCAGTTCTCAAAGCTTTTTGGCTAGACTGACCATAAGATATTGCAACACTACATAATGCTACAAATAACAGATTTAAAAATTTCATTTCGTTTAAGTTTTATGTGTTAATTAATTTGAAGTAATTTTACTTGTAGGGAATAAGTCATAAAAGATATTTTTTCAGAAAGACCTCCTGCATACAAAAGTTCGTCGGCTATTTCTTGTGCTATAATTAAGCCTCGGATGTTTTTAGTTGGATACTTTTTTTTAACCAAACCATAATACATAGCAATTTGTCCAAAAACTTTTTCATTAGCTTTACCTGCCTTTAACTCAATGATTAATAAAGATGTACCGTCAATACTTTCTAATAAAATATCAATTTCTTTTCCTTCTATCCGATATTTAACACCTTCCTCTGAGGTATCGCCAAAAATCATATAGTCTGGAAATAATTCGTTTATCTGAAATAAAATTGTTTCTTGTAAATCATTTTCATAATGAAAATTTGGTAGTTCTTCAAAATCATTTTGGGAATCATTATCAAATTCGATTTTAGGAGAAATTTTTCTGTATCTAATTAAAGCTGACAAAGCATTTCGAATAGTTCCATTCCCATATTTTCCAAATTCAGAATATTCACCATTTAAAGAATATTTTTGTAGTAATTTTTCTGCTACTTCAATTGGAGTAAGAAACAAGTAAATATTTTCTCCTGTTGTTTCCTTATAATGTTGTTCAATTCGTTTAATAGCTCTAGAATAATTATATGCAGTAGAATTAGTTTTTTTCTTTTCTGAAGTTGTGGTTTTTAACCAAATTTCAAATTTTTCAGTTTCATTCATTGTATGTAGTGTTTTTTTATGGTTGCTTGTAACGGATGGCGGTATGTTTTTGTTGCCGATTTCGGAGCACTTCACTGTCAAACCAAGATAAAGTTTGAAGCGAGCCACAGCAGTTGAATTCGGCACTATCTCGGCAATAAAATATACCGCATGTTAGCAAACGTATTAGTTTTCAGTCAGTTTCATTTTTAATATATTTTCTTCTCTTTGACATTTCAATAGTTTTATATTTGAGTACTCTGCTATTTCCTTTGTAATATTTCCTATTGTATTTATTAAGTTATCTGTAGAATTTATACCGATAATTATTTCTTTAAGACTTTGTTTATTAAAGTAATGAAGTCCAAATTTGGGTGAAACCATTCGGATTTCTTTTTCATATTTCCAGTCCTCTGATTTAATATATTCGTAATCTCTTACGCCAAGTCTTTCTGTGTCAAATGGGTTTACAAATGACGGGATGTTTTTATAATTAATATTTCTACGGTCAGGTTTTGAAAAAATAATTTCGCTATTTGAGTTAACTCTATAATCTTCCGAATGTATTAAAACAATTTCTTCTTCAGAGAAACCCAAAACAACTCCTTTGTGAGAATTTGAATAATGCGACCACATTAACACATTTAGTTTATTTTCTTCTTCTGTAAAACAACACACTCCTTTGTTTTTCCTATATTGAAGAGATTTGTTTAACTCATTTTCTAAAATAATTGGGGTTTCTAAGTATATTTTTAATTTTTTCTCTTTTTCAGATTGAGAACGCCCAAAATTTGTTTCTTCAACGTAATTTTCAATATCTAATCTATCTCGCTCTACATTAATTTTATAAAGGAAATTCCATTCAAAAGGGTCATTAAAATCTTCAACTTTGCTAAACCAAAGCTGACCATTAATCAATGTCGACAAAATAAATTCACTATTTTGAAAGAATTTATAAATCATTGAATTGTAATTGAAAAATTATCAGTCCATTCATTTCCTAAATTATCAGATGCCTCTATTGAAAATTCTATTATATCGCCAATGTTTGCTGTTTCAGATACTTTAAATTCAACAGAATATGAATTATAATTTGGTGCAAAATCATAATACTGACCATTCGTTATTTCACCCCAACCAGTACTCCCTGCATTAATATAACTCTGTGTACTGCTTTGAGTAAATTTTAAATAATAACCTGTTGTCAATGGTTCTATTGTTATCAAATTACTTGCTGATGTAATATTTGCTTTTATTCCGTAAATACTTGATGTACCCTCATTTTTCATTTTTATATTTAAGAAAATCCTGTCCCCAGCTTTAACAGAATTTTCATCAGAATAATTAGAAGACCCCAATGAATATTTACAAGCTACGTTGCTACTAAAAAAAGCTAAATTAGGGATTGCTTCATTTACAGTAACAGTAAAGTTTTCTGTCCATTGATGGTTAAAATCATCGGTAATGTTTATATTAAAACTCAGAACATCGCCAATTTTAGCGTTTTCTGAAACAACAAATTCTAATGCGTAGAAATTACTATTTGGTGCTGAATGATAATATTGTCCATTGGTAATTACACCGTAACCGGTTTTTCCCACACCAATATAATCATCGGTGCTACCTTCGGAGAATTTCAAATAATAACCAGTGTTTAAACCTTCAACTGTCGCCAATTGATTTTGAGATGTTATTGTAGCACGAATACTATTTAAATCAAAATTACATTCATTTTTTAATTCAATACTCATAAATATTCTATCTCCTGCTTTTATAGTTTTTTCTTCTGAATAATTGTTTGAACCTTTGGGAATTTTGCAAGTAATTTCGCTTTGAAAATATTTTATATCATAATTTTTGTCAGCGTCATCACCCTCAAAATAATAATCATTTGGATTATCTCGTGGTAAATCAGGCATTATTTTTTCACAACTTGATAAAACTAAAGCAACTATAAATACTAGAATATATGGTAAATATTTCATAATTTTTAAAATTTGAGTTTGTAATTTAGTCCGAGCATCTGATTGTTTGGCTCATAATAGAATGACAATTTTTGTTTATATAAGGATTGCTCTTTTTTGTTTTGAAACCCTTTATTTGCAACCCAAATTATATCATAAATCCATATTGCAACACCTGTTGCAGTTAATACATAAAAAGATTTATTAAGAAAATTAGCACTACCATAATATTGGTCAATTGAGCTTTGGTCTGTTGCAGAATGATATTTATCGTATTCACTCATTGACCAAAGCTTACAACCTACCCCAGATAGAATAAAACCGTATGACAACAATGTGCGATTAAGTCCGTTTTTGCTTCCACCTGTAACCCCTTTTACTCCTAATCCTGGTACAAGAACAGATAAAAACATATTTGACGGACCTCCAATACCTTTATATTTTGAAACATAATTATTTGAAAAATCAATACTATTAATTTCTTTTTTCCTTATCTGTATCGTGTATTTACCAATAGGTGCAGAAGAAATCAAAGAGTTAATTTCTTTTTCATAAAGGTTATTTGGGTTATTGATTATAATAGTTTCTACATTATTTTTTTTAACATCAAATGTTTTTTCCTCCAATTTAATGTTAATTGCGTACTCCGATTTTGCAAAAACAGAATAACCATTTTTTGTAACTGGTTTTAATTTAATATCTTTTATTAGTGGTTTAATAAGATTGGTTATCTCATCGTTTGGAGTACCAGTCTCTAAAAGCGTAAATGAAGTAATTCCAAGAGTGTCAATTGTGTATGTAAACTTATAATCTGCCATACCTTTAATATTCTTTTCTTTAAGGACATTTTGAATTGTAGTAGTAATGGAATTATTAATTGAATTGTAGTCAGAATAATTTAATTCTTTATAATCATATACCTTAGTCTTTCTTTCCAATAAAAAAGCGTTTAGCTTTTTTATTTCTTCTTGTTTTTTTCTTTCAGCTTCTAATTTTTCATTTTTTTCTTTTTCTTTTATGTAAAATGAATATTCTGAAAAATTATCGACTAATGTACCTCCATAACCAACACTCATATTGAGTAATTTCCCATTTTCATAATCTTCCGTTTTTACTAATCCTAAATTATGAGCATAATATGTTTTTGAAGAGTATTTCTCAACCCATTTCTCTTTTGGTGAATTTGCCTTGGATGTCTTTGTTACAATAATGCAATTATCATAGTAAGCATAATCCGTTTGTAATTTTCCAAACTCACAACTATAAAAATCCGTCACATCTTTATCCTTTTTATCTTGCCAATTTGATGGTGGATATTTTAAAAGAATTGTATTCATATTGGTATTATCAAATCCCATTGCTTTTAATTCTTCTGATACTCCCTCAATGTAATTATAAATTTGTGCAACTGAATTATTACTTACATAAAAAAACTGATGAACCTTTAGTATAGGACTTTCCAAAACATTATATCTATATGATTTACTGATAATATATTTCTTGTAATTACCAGATTGGTCTAAAAAATATTGCACCTCATTTTTTGTCTGAAACTGTCCATTTTCATTTTCCCACTTTTCTGATTGATATAAGAATGTTTCATTAAAATATTCAGATGTTGGGATAAAATAATTTTTCACCTGTCCTTTAGAGATTAAAAAACTGGCTGAAATTAATATTGTCAATAAAATTCTGTTCATAGGTTTCTTTTTTAATATGTTTGCTAACGGCTGGCGGTATGAAATCGTTGGGGATTGCGGGCTACTTTCCTGTCGAGTTACACCGAACCTGATGCGGGGCAGAAAGCTCGAATAACCACTTAAACCCCAATGTTTTATACCGCTTGTTACCGCCTGGTGTTCTTTATTTTCTGTCATTTTTCTATCAATTTGCTACATCGTTTCTGTCTGCCGTGCGTTTGGGTAGGCAAGCTCTTTGGCTGGTTTTGGTCGTGTGTTGGCTTTTTGTGCGACCAGCCAATGTGCTTGACTACGAAGCGTGGGTTATCTTCAATTGAACCGCTTTTTCTTTTTTGTCATCTGTCGCTGGTAATATCTTAAATTCCACTTCTAAACCTACTGCTATTTTTTTAATTATTTCTTCTGTTGTATTTACTCGAAAGTAAACTGATTTATTCCCGTCATATTTAATGAATCCATCTGCTCCCTTTTCGTCATTATGCAAAATCCTTTCAATTTTTCCAATTTGTCTTTGAGTTGCATTTTGTCTTGGTGCTGTTTGCTGCGTATTAAAACTACTCCAGTATTTTTTCAATTCTCTTTTTAAATCTGGCAATTTTTCAATTGTAATTTGCTCAAAAGAAAATTGACTTAATGCCGAAGAAACAGAATTTGGAACGTTCCATTCTTCTTGTAGTCTTAATAATTTTGATAATGAATAATGTTTAAAGGATAATTCTTTTTCTTCTTTTAAAGCTAATAGCTCAGCGATTAAAACGATTAGGCCAACTTTATATTCAAGGTCGCCAAAATTATTAATTGCACTTATGGCAAAATTAAATGCCTTTTCATAATCGCCATTTTCCTTATAAATCTGAGCAACTTCGTTTTGAATAAACCATTCCTTTTTTCGCTTAAGAATCAAAAGCAATTCATTTAGTGCGTCAGCAGAATTGCCAAGATGTTTTTTTGATAATGCTATTCTTCTTGCAAACCAAACTTCATTTGAATAGTGGAACTTTTCAAATGATTCTAGAGCTTTCTTCGATAAATCAAAACATTCTTGAAAATGTTGTGTTTCAAAAAGTGCTTTAGTCTTAACTGCATACCAATCTTCTTTGCTTGATGCAAGTTCCATTGGTTTCTTTCCTCCTTTTCGTTCAACTTCAATGGTTCTACATTCTGTATCAAGTGAATCAACGGAAACCAAATCGCAAAATCTATTTACAACGGTCCAATTTACAGAAGGTTTGTCTTTGAATTTTTTAAGTAAATATGAAAAGTTCTTTGGGTCTAAAACTACATTATATTGCTCAATGAAAGTGAAAATTACATCGTAATGATTAGTTTCAATTAATGCTGAAATCATTTCATAAACGATGAATTTGTTTAATCCAATTTGTTCGGGTGTAAATTCATTCTTGCCATCTTTGAAATACTTTAATGTCTCAGCAAATTTTTTCTCTTTGTTGAGTTTAGATATAGCTTGACTAAAGTCGAATAATGAAGCCATAGTTTAAGCTTTGATTTGAGTAATAGCATTTATGAAAGAATTCCATATTGCTTGATTTGAATAATACTTTGCTGTGATTTTGCTATAAGCACCGTCACCGTTATAATCAACTTCTAAATCTAATTCGTCATTTTCTGTGCTAAACAATTTGATTCTATCCTTAAAATTAGTTTGAATGATTTGGCTAAAAAATACATTATCCTGTTTCAAAAAATTTGATAGAATTTCGTATTGATTTTTTCGCCAAATGTCTTTAACAATGCCGAAATCAAATGAAAGGCTTTTGGATTTTAACTTTTCAATAATTTCATTACCAAAAGCCGTGTCTCCGCCTGATAATGTTGGAAATCTAAATTTTCCTTGACCATTATAGCTGAATGAAATAATAGTGGTTTTTGTATTATTTTTTAAATGGTAACGTTCTTGCCAGTTCAGATTTTCAATTCTTTCGATTTCCGTATCAATTAGTTTACTTAAAACGAAATCTTTAAACTCAGTCAAACGGGTTTCGGTTTCTTGGCTTTCAGCAATGTAAAAAAATTCATTTGTGGCATTTGCAGTATTGCTATCAACAAATTCAGTTTTATCAAAAGGGCTTATTGGTTTGTAATTGATTAAAGAAACTTTTTTTCTTGCTCTACTTATTCCCGTATAAAGCCATCTGAAATGATTTTCGTTTGTTGTTCCAGCTTTTTCAACATTGAAAATTACTTCTTGCCACTTATAAGACATTGATTTATGAACTGTCATTGCCCAACCAAACCGCAACAAAGCAGAATTTTTAAATTTATAATACTCTGTTGATGGGTCTTTCCTTAAAGTTGCTTCAATATTTGAACGATGTTTTTTGCTTGCGGATTTAAACAGCCTTTTCTGTTCTCTTATTTTTTCATCTAATTTAGTTTTAACCTTTTCTCCACTTTCAAGTTTTTGCTTTAAATCTTTAATTTCAGTTTCCAGCAAAACATATTTTTCTGATTTTAGAATTTCCGAATATTCGGTTGTATTTTCAAATGGATGCGACTTTAAATATTCAGCAATGTATGAGTTCAAGAGAATTTTGAACGCTACAATTTCATTTTTTGATAACTCAGCTTTTGCATTTATCCTATAGTTTTCTAGGCTTAAAACAATTGCTTTTTGTCCAGTTTCATTGAGAGTTAAAGAAATTTCTCTAAAAGTTAGAACTATTGATTCTAGGTTCTTTTTGGTTTTTATTGTTTTTTCAATCGGTGTGTTATTGACTGCTGTTATTGTTGCAAACTGTCCATTGTAAACTTTTTTTGGTTCAGCAAAAGGGTCGTTTATATCTTCAATAGATATGTTGTTATTGAATAGAACCAAATCATTTATGGCAATATCTTGTCCGTTTTTGATTATTGATTGTTTAATCCAATAATTTACTTTTTGTGATTCTTCGTTGCTAAAACAAAGAATATGGCACTCAGTTTTATTGTGGATAATATCAGAAACCGCCTTTGTAACATCTTCTTTTTGTAAAAAGCGAAAACTGTCGCCTGCAATAAATTGAAGTGAATTGAAATATTTAGTGCGAATTTTATCAACGCAAAACAATGCTTCCTTATTGATAACAGAAAAGTCGGGTTTGTCTAATAGTTGATAAGCGTTAGTTTTTAACTTATACGCTTCTTCTAAATACAAAGGATTTAAAGGCGATTCATCAGTTTTTCCTAATTGAAGTTGAAAAGGGTCACCAATGAAAATTATTTTTCTTTTGGTATTTGCTAAATTTGTGAAGCTCAAAAAATCTTTCAGTAAATAACCTGTACCAAAAATTAAATCAATGGATTGATTAAACGAATCTGACACAAGTTGCGATTCATCAACGATGAATAAAGCGTTTTCTGCGTTATCACAGTTTTTTAAAGGAATTTCTTCAACTTGTAATTCTTCTGAATCATTGGTTTCGTCTATTTCTTCGGAGTTCTCTTGTTCTTTTGTTTGCTCGTCTTCTTGCTTATTGTTTTTTTGTCCACCATAAATGTATGAGTAAATGCTATTTACTCTTTCTAATCCGCCAATCGTAAGCAAGTTGTTTGCTACTCGACTTGATGAAGCAAAAATTTCAGTTTCCTGTATTCCTAAGTTGTAGGCAAGTTCCTGAATAAAAGGAATTAGATATGATTTACCACTATTAGAAGTTCCTTGTAAAACGAAAATTTGTTGTTCTGGATTTTCTAAAAATGTTTTTATTTCAGTTAATGCTGAATGTTGGTCGGCATAAAGCTTTTTAAAATCAAGTGTAGCCGATTTATCGGCAAACACTTTTAATTTATCTTCAAGCGGTTTGTCGTCAAACTTAAACTTGTCAGCACGAAATACTTTTTTAAAAGCATCATAGGAATTTGGCGAAATGTTTACATCCTTGTCGGAAACATCAATAATATCAGAGATTTTCTCTATAAAATTTATTCTATCAATAATCCAAAATGCTAACTCCTTTGAATTTGGAATTTCTCTATTTAGTTCAATTTCTTTTTGAAAACACACAACACTTACAATATGACTACAATCTAATGTATCACCATCAGCAAGGTTTGATTTAATACTTTTTGTATATACTTCTGAAAATCTTCTTTTCTGATTTTTTAACTGTATGAATGGATTTATTGAACTACCGCCTTTAATTTGTTCGCCAGTTTCATTTGACCACATTCCCATTTCAAAATTCTTCTCATTAGGAAGATTAATTTTGCCACTAAAGTTTTTAAAGTCTATAATGCAAATAACTTGGTTTGTAATTAGCAAAGCGTCTATTTGTAATCTTTCGTCAATTTCACAAAACGGACTGCCAATTAGTAAGCCAGACCGTCCATTGTCTGTGAAAGACTTGTGTAAGTGTCTTGCAAATTCACGGAAAAACGTGTTTTCATAATTCTTTGAGTATGTATTTTTTCTAACTTCTAACATATTTCAATCATTGATATTCTGTTTGTGTGTCGGCAAGAAAACAGCTCTTTTGCAAACTTTGGTCGTGTGTCGGCTTGTGCGGTTTGCAAATGTGCTGTTTTGTGCGATGGGTGTTCATTATTTCGTTCTTCTTTTTCTGTCATTTTAGTAGCAAATTGTCTGCGGTGTCGTTTTTTACACTTGGCGGTAACGCCCGAGGCTTGCTTTTCGGCGGGGATTAAACCCCACTTTCCTGTCGCTTACCGCTGACGTTTATTAATTTGTTTGTCGTTTCTAGTTTCAGTTCACCCCCGATGAAAGCAAGGCTTTGTTAGGCACTGGGCGTTTTAGTCTTCACTCCATGTCAGTTTTTGGTTCGTATTATATATTATTTCAATGGAAAGCCTATCGCTAGCATTAGTCTTTGTCAAGAATATTCGTAGCCAATCCGAATCACCTGTTTTAATTTGTTTTTGCCTATCCCACGACGAAATTATAATGTCTGGATTCGTGCTTTTAATATCCTTAATAACTAAATTATTTGTTCCAATATTATTTACTAATAAATCGTAAATACAATCATTTTTACTTTCCACAAAGGAATATTCATCTAAAATTTCTTTGTGGAATCTTTCTATGGTTATATTTGTCGGTGGAAGATAATTTGAAACATAAAAATCCGTAAAAATTGTCTGAAAACAACCAGATTTTGTCATTAAATATGTTGACTTATGATAAGGACCTGGACGACCCAATAATAAAGACGCTACATAAACGGTGTCTGGATAATTGGGATATATTATTCCATGTGCGATATATGGAGCTTCACAACCACATGAACTTGCAAATCTCTCAATTTCTACTGTGTCCTTTAGGCTTTCAACCAAAAAAATAGTTCGGTGTATATAATCCGCTTCAGTAACTGTGTCATATGGAGTAAGACGAGTTATTTTTAAACAAGTATCTTGTCCAAATATCTTTGTAATAATTATTAAAAACGTTATTGAAATCGTAATTGCTTTCATTAAAATATTATTTCAATTAATACTGTAACTTGTTTTTTTCGCCTTGTGCCTAACGCCCGAGGCTTGCTTTTCGGCGGGGATTAAACCCCACTTTCCTGTCGCTTACCGCTGACGTTTATTAATTTGTTTGTCGTTTCTAGTTTCAGTTCACCCCCGATGAAAGCAAGGCTTTGTTAGGCACTGGGCGTTTTAGTCTTCACTCCATGTCAGTTTTTGGTTCGTATTATATATTATTTCAATGGAAAGCCTATCGCTAGCATTAGTCTTTGTCAAGAATATTCGTAGCCAATCCGAATCACCTGTTTTAATTTGTTTTTGCCTATCCCACGACGAAATTATAATGTCTGGATTCGTGCTTTTAATATCCTTAATAACTAAATTATTTGTTCCAATATTATTTACTAATAAATCGTAAATACAATCATTTTTACTTTCCACAAAGGAATATTCATCTAAAATTTCTTTGTGGAATCTTTCTATGGTTATATTTGTCGGTGGAAGATAATTTGAAACATAAAAATCCGTAAAAATTGTCTGAAAACAACCAGATTTTGTCATTAAATATGTTGACTTATGATAAGGACCTGGACGACCCAATAATAAAGACGCTACATAAACGGTGTCTGGATAATTGGGATATATTATTCCATGTGCGATATATGGAGCTTCACAACCACATGAACTTGCAAATCTCTCAATTTCTACTGTGTCCTTTAGGCTTTCAACCAAAAAAATAGTTCGGTGTATATAATCCGCTTCAGTAACTGTGTCATATGGAGTAAGACGAGTTATTTTTAAACAAGTATCTTGTCCAAATATCTTTGTAATAATTATTAAAAACGTTATTGAAATCGTAATTGCTTTCATTAAAATATTATTTCAATTAATACTGTAACTTGTTTTTTCGCCTTGTGCCTAACGTTGATGCTATGAAAAGTAGCGGATTTAATGGCAGTAACTTATCAAACGAGATAAAAATAAATTAATAGTAATAAACACGATGAACGCACGAAACCGCTATTTTTTATAGCATGTGTTAGTAGCCGTTAATTTTTTAAACGATGAAAAAACTTAATGATTTAGTTCTTTATTTTCACGATTATATGACAAATGAAGAAGAAACACAGGAAGAAGTAAGAAGATTTCAAAGAGATTTTTACACAAATGGTATTCAGATTGATGAAATTAAAACAACAGATGAATCACCATTTAACGGGAATAAAAGTTATGATATATTGCTATTTGATTGGGGTGGAGCTTCTATAGGAAGCTCAATGATGCGACATTTTTGCAGATATATCCTAGATGAAGCGATTGAAAAACCAAGCCGAATTTATATAATGGTTTCAAGTTTTACTGCTGACGCAATGAAGGAGGCTTTAGATGATTTTAAACAAGCAAATGGTGAATTACCAGCAAATGTATTTCTAAATATTACAGAAGCCTGTAAGTTGCTGGTAGCTTAATGGCTACTAACGATTGGATAGTCGCCTAATGGCGACTATATCGTACTTAGTTTAAGACTGGAATCTTTGCTTATATTATTGTAAATCAAATAAATACACGAATTACATAAAGGTTTATCCATTATTTTAATAAGTTTTTTATTCATAGTTCAAGTGGTTTGTTTTTATTGGAAACAAATTTAATCATTTTTTTTAAATATCCAAATTATCAAGTGGACTTTTTATATTGTCGAACCCTTTGGTGGTGATATGAGTGTAAATTTCCGTGGTTTTGCTGCTTTCGTGCCCCATCATGCTCTGAATATATCTCAAATCTACGCCATTTTCCAAGCAGTGTGTGGCAAATGTGTGCCTCAGCGTATGCATGGTCACATTTTTTTCAATCTTTGCTTTTTTTGAGACCGCTTTAATGGTGTTTTGAATGCTGCTGGGTGAGTATTCGGCTCCGGTAGACCCTTCAAATACAAAATCCTTGGGTTTGTATTCTTCAATATATTGATCCAAAATAGTTAAGAATTTAACCGAAAGCTTCGTGTAACGGTCTTTTTTGCCTTTACTCTGCTCTATTCTAATCTGCATCCGCTCGCGGTCGATATCCACCAATCGAACCCTAACAATTTCACCAAGCCGCAAGCCGGCCGAATAGGCAAGCATTAAAATGCATTTGTGTTTGATGTTCTCTACATTCGCAAACAGCCGTTTCACCTCTTCTTCGTTTAAAACCGTAGGAAGGGTTTTTTCCTTTTTCGGCCGGTCTATAAAATAAAACTTACGTTGTCCGCCCAAAACCTTTTCATAGTAAAATTTTACTGCATTGATCACTTGGTTTTGATACGAAGTGGAAACCATTCGTTCCATGACCAGATAGCGTAAAAACTTAATAATCTGTTGCTCATCTATCTTGTTGATTTCATAACGATGATAGTAATTGATAAATTCCTCGAAAGCTCCTTTATAAGTTTTAATGGTTTTTTCGCTATAAACGTAGTTCTTTCATTTTCAAGATCATCTCTTCGGGACATGAGCGATAATTCGGAATATCATAAGCCGTAATCCTTTTTACTCCTTTTTCGCCAGCAGGCTCCTCTTCATAAATTACCGAAACCCCTTTTTCCTGCGCAAATTGTTTCAACTCTTCCAAATACTGATCAGAAAAGGGAATGGTCCACCATTTGTTTTTGGCATCCCAACTATGATACGGATACTGCTTCAAAAAATTCATAAACTCCTTGTTGAATGCAAAAATCAACTTTAACCGGCCAGTTTTTGTTTTAATAATCAGCAAATCGTTCGCATTTACGCTCCTTTGTTCAGAATTTATACTTATATCAATCGTTTCATGTACAATTAGTTGGTCGATTCTCTCCTTAAAATAATCCTTCATCATATCCAGATTCCCTGGATAATTGGGAATTTCCCAAAAGTAACTCCCCAAAACCCACCGGCTGAATTTCAACGACCGGACAAAAGCCACGTCCGCATCATTTTTGGGCATTTTTCAGGATAATCTTTTTCCCGATGACTTCGATTTTTATCGCATTTCGATCGTTAAAAGGGTTTTCATCCTTCGGAACAATCGTTCTTTTGGGTTCCAATCTCGTTTCTACGGGAGCTAAAACCGCGGGCAACCTCAAATCGGGGAACCAAATTTTTAGTTGTTTTATCGCTTCCGGAGTATTTGGCACCAACCAAGCCTTATGGGTCCGACTCCATGCCGCTTCGGAAATCGTTCGAATCTTGTTTGAAATCTCCGTATTGAAGCCAAAAATCAGCTTAATCCGTTCCTTGTCTCTATGAAAAATCAATTCTGTTTTAATCATAATGCGTGGCGATTATTTTTATATATGAATGGATAGGTGCCATAAAATCAAAAATACCCAACAGGCTATATTCTTTCAGCTCTGCCTAGTAAAAGGCAATCTCATCAGCAAAAATCAGGGCTAAGTGCATAATACATACAAATCATCCCGCTGGTTTATGCACATCACGGGCAATTGTTGCGGGTTGGCGATCACCTTTAGTTCGTGAGGGCCTAAAAACAGGTCGAAAACAGTAAAAAAGCGGGTCGTCATCACCAGCACCAGCGTCCCGTTTACCTGCGGGGCAAATTGAAGCGCATATTCATCAATATCCTCCTTGATTTCTCCGACATTGTGAATTTTGTAGTCTATTTCGAGATTTGCATAAATCTTTTGGGTGAACTTCAAGTTGCCCAACACCTTATCCTTCAGATATTCATCCTTATACGAGGCAATCAGGATATGCACGGTGGCCTTATAAAACCGGCTGAAATAGCCAGCCCAAAGCGATTTTTCCTTCGATTGGCGAAGTGAATCCAACGGCAATACCACATTTTTATACGCATCGGCGGCAGGCAGCATCAAACCGGTAACCACACAGGGAATTCTGGATTTCTGAATCAGCTTCAACGCCGATTTATGGGTGTAAAGCGTTTCCCCTTTGGCCCGGGAAGCCGGCAATACCATGATTATGGCGTTTTCGGCTTCGGCGTAATGGAAAATATTCTTCTTGAAAACGCCTGAAATTTCGGGAGTAAGCACCAATGTTTTTGCATCCTCCGGAAACTCCGCATTGAGTTGTTCTATACCCAACCTGATTTTATCGCTGATTCCCTTTGATTCGGGCTGAATTACACACAAATCGGCGTTGAAAATGCGCGCAAACTTAAAGGCATGCGCCAATGAAACCGTACCATACTCGGTATCATCGACCAGCGCAATAATGCGGTGTTTCTTTTTGTCGGGATCGGAACTATCGGAGACCTTAACATACGACTGGGCGGCTATAAAATCCTTTAAATAAAACGGCTCAAAATAGGCCACATCTTCGAATTGTTCCTTCTTAAACTTTTCGAAGGCCAAATCGGCCATAAATCGGGCCGAAGATGCGCTGTTGGCATAAATTGCATTAGCCTTATTCTGCAACAACGATTTGCATTTTTCCACTCCATTCCCGCAAAAAACGATTGGAGTTTCAGTAGGGAGTGATGTTAAAAATTCATCATCCACAATCTTGGCCTTTACCTCTTCCATCAACGATAAATCGTGGGCATAAGTGGCGGTATAAACTTCCATCCTTCGGGCATCAATCATCGGGATAATAATTCCCTTATTTTCCGAAGCATAAATTTTCGAACCATTGGCAATGGCTTCGAGCGTGGAAATTGCAATCAACGGGATATCGAGAGCATAACAAAGTCCTTTAGCCGTGGATGTTCCGATTCGCAAACCGGTGTACGATCCGGGACCCATGCTCACCGCCACAGCGTCCAATTCCGAAATAGAAATAGAGCAGGCGCTGAGAAGCTCCTCGATAAACACCGTAATTCGTTCGCTATGAGAGTTCTGATCGTTCGTCTCGCGATACTGAACCTGAAGCCCATCTACAGAAATAGCAACCGAGCAGACTTCGGTTGCTGTTTCTATGCAGAGTATTTTCGTCATTAAGCTGTTATTTTTTAGGTGTATCGCTGTACAAAGCCGATTTATCGACTTTTTCGACAGTGGCACCATTAATCAATTCTTTAGAAATTACATTAAACGGTCCTGAGATCACTTCAGTTTTATCATCCAGTCCTTCAAGTATTTGAATGTATAAATTGTCTTGAACTCCGGTTTTTACTTTATGTAATACGGCTTTCCCTTTTTCATATACAAAAACATATTCAACATACGTTTTCCCGGTTGTTTTTTTGTCTTTTGCTCCATCGGCATCTTCCGCTACTTTTTTAGCAACAACGGCTTTTACATTAGAAACCGTATCGTCTCGGGTTGTAACCGACTGAACAGGGACACAAAGAGCATTATCCACCTTTTTTGTAATAATTTCGACGGCTGCGGACATTCCCGGCCTGAATGGAGATAAGTATGGTTTGTCCGCAGGAACAAGATCTGAATAGGATTCGGGAAGAATTCTAATTTTAACCTCAAAATTGGTTACCTGATCCGAAGAAAAAGTTCCGGTAGAACTCAGGGTTGCGGAATTGGCAATAGAAGTGACTATCCCCTTAAATTTCCGGTTGGGGTAAGCATCCACTTCCACCGTTGCCGTATCGTAAAGGGACACTTTAACCACATCATTTTCATTTACATTTACGCTAACTTCCATATACTGAAGATCGGCTATACGCATAATTTCGGTTCCTGCCGAAAACTGAGAGGCACCGGCAACACGTTCGCCTTTTTCTTTGGTAAGCTTAGAGATTGTCCCATCCATCGGTGCATACACCGCCGTTTTATATAAATTTTCTTTGGCTTCTTTAGAGCCGGCCTGCGCACTTTTAACCCCAAAATCGGCACCGATAACACTCTGTTTGGCTGCTTCCACTTCTGCTTTAGCTACTTTGTACTGCGAAGAAGCGGTTTCCCATTCGGCATCGGAAATCACTTTTTGTTCCCAAAGTTTCTGATTTCGCTTATAACTCAACTCGGCCGTAATAAACTGTGCTTCCGTTTGCGACAAGCGAGCTTTAGCATTTGCCAATGTCGCCTTTTCGGAACTTACGGCTGCTTCCATACGATCGTAAGTGGATTCGTAAATATCCGGTTTAATCTTTGCCAGCAAATCTCCTTTTTTCACCTGAGCACCTTCTTTAACAAAAATATCGACGATTTCTCCCGAAGCATCCGGATTGATGATGACCTCTGTTTCCGGCTGTATTTTTCCATTTGCAGTGACCGTCTCTATAATAGATCGTTTTGCAGACATCTCCGTAGTTACCTTTATGGTATGCTTATTCCCTATCACCCCGGATTTTTTGAGTATGACCAATAAAATGATTAGTGCAACCACTCCAATAATTGACCAGCGAATAATTTTTTTCTTCTTCATGTTTCTTATCCTTATTGATTATTGAGATTAATAGGATTTCCTAAATAAAAATCGATAATTTTGGTTTTAAAAATATAATCAAATTTTGCCTGAATATAATCGTTTTGGGCCTTTGTAAAGTTTGACTTTGCGTCCGAAAACTCGTAAAAACTTGCACTTCCCAAAGTGTATTTCTGATTTATCATATCAAATGCCCGTTGATAGGCAGAAACTGCTTTTTCGGCCGAATAATATTTTTTAAGTGCCGCTTGGGCATCGCTATAAGCTTGTTGAATACTCTTGTAAAGCTGGTTTTTCTGAAGTTCGGTGTTGTATTGTGTCACCTGATAGTTAATTTTAGCTTTATTCACAGCACTTCTTACCTGATATCCGTTAAAGATAGGAACGGAAAGACTAAAGGTCAGGGATTTGTTAAAATTATCGTTTATCTGGTCATCAAAAGATTTTGTAGCATAATTGTATGTATAAGTCGGAGCCAGCACCTGCTGAAATGTTCCATCCACATAGCCAATCGTTTCATAGCCGAGGGGAGTGGCTCCGGTAATTGTTTTGCTGCCATTGGAATATCCGGTGCCTAACGAGCCCTGCAAGGTTAGTGATGGACTAAATCCACTACGTGCAATTTGTAATCCTTTATGTGCAATTTGTTCACGAATTTCTGAAGCCTGAATTTCCGGCATTTTAGTAAGCGATGTTTTATAAATATCCATAACCGTAAGAATCATTTCCGGCTTGCCTTTTACCAATATTTGAGGTACTTCAATATCAAAACCGTCCGTATTCTTCAGGTCAAGCATTTGAGTTAAGGTAAGATATGCTATCGACAACTGGTTCTCATAATTGGTAAGTTGTAAGTCCTCGGAAGCAAACTGGGCTTCGATATTCAGCAAATTAACTTCCGGTAAGGCCCCGGCCGCTACCATTTTTTGGGTTCGCGCAAGCTGTACTTCGGTTGCCTGCTTTTGAATAATCGCGTTATCTACCAGAGATTTGGCAAACAAAACATTCAAATAGGCCGTTGCAATACCTAAGGCAATATCATTTTTATATTTTTGAGAATCGTATTTTGCCGCCTGCAACGATAACTGAGACTGGCGAATGGTGTTATACTGTTGAAATCCGCTAAAAAGGGGTCATCGAACTGGATAAATAAAAATTATTAGACTGGATTTCAGATTCCGAAAACTGATTAGTGTATCTGTCCACGTTACGGCCCCAATTAAACCCCTGCGTAGCACTTCCGTTCAAGCTTGGCAATACGGAGCATTTGCTTCGAATAACCTCCTGACGAGAAAGTTCCTCGTTGAGCAGCTGTTGTTTAATTTGAATATTGTTTTGCAACGCATAATCAATGCATGCCTGAAGACTCCAAACCTTTACAGAACCGGGTTGTTGCGCAAATAATTGAGAAATCATCAGGATGATTAAGGTAATTAATGATATGATAAACTTTCTAAGCCATTCCATAGTTTGTTTTTTAAAGTGTAAAAATACGGAACTCTTTCCAAAAATCCATAAAATTCTTTGTTTTTTCTACAAATAGCTATAATTAAGCTATAAACCACGAATTTTTGAAGGTAAAAAAATTACTTTTTGGCAATAAAAAACAACGATCCTTCCACTGATATTAATAAAAACTTTTGAAAATAATATTTATTTTTTAGCTGCTTTTCCTCCCGTTGAAAAGAAGTATTGTATTCCGATTTCGCCACCTACAGAGGATGATGGATTTGCACTTTCCGAGAAAGTGCCTTCATATTTTAGAAGGCCTTCAATTGCAATATTCTTATTAATAAAAAACGATATTCCACTACCTAGATAACCTGTAGCATTCTCATTTGCTTGCTGAGTGCCTTGAAATAATTTCATAAAATCGTTGTATCCGGCTTTTCCAACAAAGAAAAATTTCACCGATTTATAATCGCCGAAATATAATCTCACAAAAGGGCTTAAACCAAACACTCCTGTATTCAGACCTGAAGGACGGATGACCTGAATCGGTGTTGAAACTCCAACTACAAATTTATCGCTGATAAAATAACCTGCAGAAGGGGTAATTCCCAATATAAATTTCGAGTTGTCAAATGGGTTTGAGGTAAGCGATCCCCAACTTGACGACAATGAAACTCCGCTCATAATATTCCCCTGCTTAAGTTGAGCATATAAATTAACAGATACAAATAAAAAGACAATAAATGCTAATAAAAAATTTCTTTTCATAAATTTTATTTTATAGTTAAACCGGCACCCCTAACCGCTTAGCTCCTATGATAACCGGAAAGAATATTGTGCAAGTTATTTTTTTCCCGAACAATTTGCCTGTTTCTTAATTCCTGCAGGCACTTTACATCCTAATTTTGCAGCGGTTGTAAAATCTTCGCATACATTCGTATATTGGTTTGCCTTATTTGTTGCGTTTGTTTTCAACTTAGCAAGGCCACGTTGATAATATGCAACCCCTAATTTAGGATTTTGTTTTATACAACTATCTAAAATTGAAATTGCTTGGGTATAATTCTTATTTTTTATTAATGAAACTCCTTTTTTATAATATTGCGTAGCCTTCAAAATGTTATTGACGGAACTTTGCGAATAAATAAACGAAGTACCGAAAAGGAAGATAAAAGCAATGATGATTTTTTTCATACACACATCTTGTTTATTGTTTAATTATACAAATTTACACTAAATTCAGAACGTAACGAAAAAAATAAAAATTCATTAACTATTAAAAAAAGAGAGCATAAATCCTATAATAGGGTTTACACTCTCCAAAAATTGAAATGAATCACTTCAAAAGCCTATTTTGTCGGAACATTTTTAAGAATTTCCACCAAATATGTCCAGAATTTATTCACTGTTTCTATGTTTACCCGTTCGCGAGGAGAATGCGGGTTACGGATCGTCGGACCAAAAGAGATCATATCCCATGCCGGATAGACATCTCCGAGCAAGCCACACTCAAGACCCGCGTGGATTGCTTTTACTTCGGGAACTTTACCGAATTTATTTTGGTAAACATTTTTTGCCAATGCTAAAATTGCCGAATTAGGATTTGGCTTCCAACCCGGATACCCACCTTCAAATTCGCATTTAGCACCTGCTAAAGCAAACACTGAAGTCATCATATCGCAAAGATCGTCTTTGGCAGAATTTACAGAACTGCGAAGTAAGCAATTAATGGTAATTTCTCCGTCTCCGGAAGAAACGATTGCTAAATTCGAAGAAGTTTCGACCAATCCAGGCATTGCATCGCTCATACGGATAACGCCGTTCGGACATCCGTAAATTGCTTTTACAACACGATTGGTAGTGTCTGCATCAATCACAAACTCGGGAATAGAAGCCGGCTCAATAGTCATTTTATAATCCGGTTCGCTAATAGATAATTCGGCAGAAGTAACGTCGAAAAACTCCATCATAAATTGTTTCAATGCCTCCGAGGATCCTTTGGGAGCAACCACTACAGCCGAAGCTTCACGAGGAATTGCATTGCGCAAACTGCCACCTTCAACGGAAGCAAGGCTCAATGAGAACTTCTGAATAGCCTGATATAAGAACCGAATAATGAGCTTATTTGCATTTCCAAGTCCAAGCACGATATCCATTCCAGAGTGCCCTCCCTTTAATCCGCCGATACTTATTTTATAGGCTTCGGAACCGGCATGTACCGCTTCTTTTTTATAATCAAAAACAAAAGTACCATCAATGCCTCCGGCGCAGCCAACATAAAGTTCGCCTTCATCTTCCGAGTCTAAATTCATCAAAATATCACCTTTTAATAACCCGGGTTTCAAACCGAAGGCACCGGTCATTCCTGTTTCTTCGTCAGTAGTAATTAAAACTTCTATTGGACCATGAGCGATGTCTTTAGACTGCAAAACAGCCATTCCTGCAGCACAGCCAATACCGTTATCGGCACCCAATGTAGTCCCGTTTGCTTTTACCCAGCCATCTTCACAAATAATAGTTTCGATCGGGTCTTTTTCAAAATCATGAACCTTATCATTATTCTTCTGAGGAACCATGTCCATGTGTCCCTGCAACACAACGCCTTTTCTATTTTCCATTCCAGGAGTAGCCGGTTTACGAATAATTACATTCCCCACTTCGTCCGCAACAGTTTCTAATCCTAAGCCTTTTCCAAAAGCTACCAAATACTCACGAATTTTTTCTTCATGCTTTGACGGGTGAGGTATTTGACACATGTTATAAAAATTTTCCCATAATGCCTTGGGCTCTAAATTACAAATCTCTTTTCCCATGATACTTAATTATTTTAAATGAATATTTATATTTATAAATCGGGGCTAAATTTAATCATTAATTGCATATAAATACAAAAATTACGAATAAATAGCCTATTATTTTTTACCGATTACAAATAGAATATTGCCCGTTTCATCTTTTTTTACCAGAACGATTGTTTCAGAAAAAAACACTATTTTTGTCAAAAATTGATTGATTTAATCTCTTTAATGAAATGAAACTCAAACTCAATAATCGGGAAGAAGAAATTATCAGCTCGGAAGCATTGCTTTCTGTAAATGATATTTTACATATTAAATCGTTCACGTACAAAGACATTATTGCGATCATTAATGGCAAAGTAATTCACGATGAAGATTATGACATTCCTCAAATTAAAGAATTTGATGAGGTGATGCTTATGCACGTCTTTGGAGGAGGCTGATTTATGCTGACAAAAAATGAAATCAAATTTATCAAATTACTCGACAAAAAAAAGGAGCGTGATGCCCATCAGATTTTTATAGCCGAAGGCTCCAAACTAATCAAAGATATCATTAACTGTGGCGGTAAAGTAAAACGACTATTTGGAGTTCCATCCTGGATTTCGGAGAATGCAACTTTTATTGCAAATCATAATTTAAACTTCATCGAAATTTCAGAATCAGAGATGAACAAAATCACCGGACTTTCCACTCCATCGCCTGTTTTAGCTATTTTTCACCAGCCCAATAATGAAAGAATCAAAAACTCATCCAATTCTATATTAATATTAGACGATCTCCGTGACCCGGGAAATTTAGGCACTATTATCCGCACGGCGGATTGGTTTGGAATAAGAACCATCATCTGCTCACCCGAAACCGTGGACTGCTACAACGCAAAGGTCATTCAATCGACAATGGGATCAATTATAAGAGTCACGGTAAGGTATGCTTTACTTGAGGATTTTATACTTCAAAATAAAACAAAATATACTTTCTATGGAACATTTATGGACGGCATCTCAATAAAATCCATAGCATATACCCAACCCTGCGCATTTATCATTGGAAACGAAGCACACGGAATCAGCAAAAAGATAGAACAACTGATCCATCAAAAGATTGCCATTCCGGGGAATCGGAAAACCGACGGGGTTGAAGGCCCCGAATCATTAAATGCGGCCATTGCAACCGCGGTTGTATTATACGACTGGTTTGCAAAACAACAATAACATTAATTTCGGGGAACGAATATTCCGCTTAATCTCTTCCGGTAATTATAAAAACATATTTATTTTTCTTTGTGTTATTTTGCAGTTTGCAACTTAAGTTTTCGCTGCAAAAAATAGAGCCATACAAAAAACACCAAGGCAATACAAAAGAACCCATCAACCGCAAGCACCGACATTCTCATGTTTCCTGTAATAGCTTCTATAATCCCAAAGCTGAATGTACCCGCAACGGTAGCTAACTTTTCCATTACATCATAAAAGCTAAAAAAAGAAGTATGGTCATGTGTATCTTCAGGAATCATTTTTGAATAAGTGGAACGTGCAATGGCTTGACTTCCGCCCATAACCAAGCCAACAAAAAAGGCAACAATAGAAAACCCGAGAGCATCCGTGATCAAATATGCACCATAAACCACTAAAATCCATCCTACCATAGAAATAATCAACGACCTGATATTGCCCAAGCGTTTTGATACCTTCACAAACATCCACGCGCCGACCATCCCCAATAACTGTATTAATAAAATAATGGGAATGAGCACCGAGTCATTCAAGTGCAACTCTTTTTTGCCATAAATTGCAGACATAAACATCACATTAAGCACTCCCATGGTCATAAACAGATATGCAAATAGAAAAATCCGAAGTTGGATCATGGATTTCACCTGCTGAAAGACCTTTTTTAATTCTTGATACCCTTTCGTGAATGTTTTTCCTCTTTTGGAACGATTTCCAAGCGTATATTTCGGGAGTTTGAAAAATGTAATCAGCGAAAAACCAATCCACCAAATGGCTACGGTAATAAATGAAATTCTTGCAGGCAAGGTTTTATCTATGATTCCAAAAAAGTCGGGTTTCAATATCATCCCCAGATTAAACAGCAAAAGGATAACTCCACCTAAATAGCCCATTGCAAATCCATTGGCACTGATACGGTCCTGATCCTCAGGAGGTGCAATCACCGGTAAAAACGAATTATAAAAAACGATACTTCCGCAATATCCGACCGTTGCTAGTACAAAAGCAATAATACCAAATTCGAGGTTAGAGCGAGTAAAAAAGAAAAGCGAACCACAGGAAATCGCACCGAGAAGGGTAAAAAAACGCATAAATCCTCTTCTTCTTCCGGTATAATCGGCAATAGATGAAAAAAATGGAGAAAAAAGTGCCACGATTAAGTAAGCAAATGCTATCGCCCAAGAGTACAAAACAGAATTAATAATATTGAGGCCAAAAAAAGAAACCACTGAATTATCTCCCGAAACTGTCATTTTTTCGTAAAATACGGGAAATACAACAGATAACACGGTAAGTTGAAACACAGAGTTTGACCAATCGTACATTACCCATGCCCTGATTACTTTTTTATCGCCTTGCATAATTTGCTTGTGACGATCAATTTTCAACTTCATCTTTTCTGCAGTTTATATTTATGCTTACAATAATTATCAATTAGATGATTCAACCGCAGATGAGTCTTCGGGGGCTATATCAAAAGTCATTAAAACCGGCTGGTGATCTGAATATTTAAATTCAAGGTTAATTGTTTCCACCGAATGCACTTTAATATTAGGAGAAACTACAAAAAAGTCTATGATGGTTGTTTTGTTTTTACCCTTTTCGAAAGGTCTGTCATTGAAACGCTCCGAGGGCATATTAGGGTCAAAAACCCATTTCCAATCGGAAGGAAGAAAATCTGTAGCAATCGGATGCGGAATCGAGGTTGGATTCCACTCTTTACGAATTGTTCCGGGGATGAATGCCGGTGGATTTTGGTTCCAATCGCCACCTGCTACTACAAAATTACCTTTATTGTACTCGTCCATCATCAATTTTTTCAATGCATTAAGCTCTACAGGCTTTAGTATATTTTCGTCATCAAATGCGGAATTATGAAGATTAATCATCACCAGCTCTTTTCCCGAAGGCAATTTGTGGCGAGTAACCACCAAACACCGATCAAGCATAAAAATTCGCTTCCACCATTCAAAGTTAACATCAAAACCGATCCTCTCGGCTTGATAAGGGACATAATGCGACCATGTAACCATTCCTGCTTTTACTTTTCCCATAGGTTGCAATACGGGAACAGGAATATATCCCACCTGATAATTGAGGGCATAAGCATACGACATGTTCGGTAACGCTTCTACAAAAGTTTCTATCTGGTTATTATAAAAACTCCGCTTCGAATTGACATCTATTTCCTGTAAAAAGATAAAATCGACATAATTTACTTTCGACAAGAAACTAAAAATACCATTAATATACTTTTGATAATCCTCGGACGTAGGACTAACCATACGGCCGCCATCATAAAAAAAATCCTGTTCTTTTCCCAGTCCACAATAGCCAATATTCCATGAAATCAACGAAAACTCAGATTCAGATGAAGGAATATTTTTTTCCGCCTTTTGGGGAACAATGACGACAGGTTCTTTGATACCCGGTTTATAATCAGATAGATAAGCCACTAGAATCACCACACCAAAATACAATCCAATAGAAGTAATAACTCCCACTGGAGTCCAAATCAGCCACCTTTTTGTGTGTTTTGTCATTTATTCTCTTTATTACAATTTGACAAAAATAAGTAAAATCAGCGAAAATCTGTATATATTTGTTTTTTGTTACCAACTTTTTTTTTGTAATTTTGACAACATAAAAAAATAAATATGGCAATCGTTGGGTCTATAATAAAACAGGGTATAACATTACGCAGTAAGTTTCCTAAAGAGCTTATCAGAAAATCGAAGCGAAATAAGAATCCCATGTCTCTTCAAAAGAAAATGCTCAAAAAGCTATTAACTCAAGCTTGCGATACCTCTTTTGGCGATAAATTTCAATTTACAAAAATGCTCGAAAAGAAAAACTTTGTTGAAGAGTTTCGCAAAAATGTACCTGTTTACGATTACGACTCCATATATCGGGAATGGTGGTACCGTGCATTAAACGGAGAAAGTTACGTCTGTTGGCCCAAACAAGTAAAAAACTTTGCACTGAGCTCTGGCACTAGTGGAGCAAGCAGTAAATATATTCCGGTAACTAAAGAAATGGTTGCGGCAATAAAACGAACCAGTGTCCGGCAGCTTTTATCGCTTTCGCAGTATGATTTTCCCCCCGAATTTTTCGAGAAACCGGCTTTAATGTTGGGTGGAAGCACACATTTACAATACAATGGCACATACTATGCCGGCGATTTATCAGGAATAACTACCGGAAATATTCCATTTTGGTTTGAACATTTTTACAAACCGGGAAACCGGATATCCCGAGAACGGGATTGGCCAACAAAGTTAGAAGAAATTATTAAGATGGCTCCTAAATGGGATATTGGTGTTATCGTTGGTGTTCCGGCCTGGTTCCAAATACTGCTCGAAAAAATCATCGAACGGTATCACGTCAATAACATCCACGATATTTGGCCCAACTTATCGATATTTGTTCATGGCGGAGTTTCGTTCACTCCCCACAAATCAAGTTTTGAAAAATTATTGGGCAAACCCCTCACGTATATGGAAACGTACCTTGCTTCCGAAGGGTTTATCGCCTATCAAAGCCGTCCGAATGCAGATGCCATGGAGCTTGTATTGGACAATGGGATATTTTTCGAATTTGTTCCTTTTAATGGCTCTAATTTCGACGAAGATTATAATATTGTCAAACATCCCCAAACTTTAACGATCGATCAAGTAAAAGAAGGCGAGGAGTATGCCTTATTAATCAGCACATGTGCCGGAGCATGGCGTTATCTTATTGGCGACACCATTAAGTTTGTAAATAAAGAATTTAACGAAATCAAGATAACAGGAAGGACTAAGCAATTTTTAAACTTATGCGGAGAGCATATTTCTGTTGACAACCTTGTAAAAGCCGTAAAAATGCTTGATGACGAAATGCACATAGGTATTCGGGAGTTTACAGTGACCGGTTTAAAACGGACACACGGAAGCATGTTTGAACACCGATGGTATATCGGTTGCGATCAACCGATTTCAAACGAACTGGCAGCTCAAAAAATTGATTACTATTTAAAAGAGCTCAACGATGATTATCGAGTTGAACGCATGGAAGCAATAAAAGAAATCACTTGTCAGATATTGCCGCCTTCCGCTTTTTACGATTGGATGAAAATTCAGGGGAAAGAAGGTAGCCAAAACAAATTCCCCAGAGTAATGCGCGGTGAAAAATACAACTCGTGGACCGAATTTCTATCAACCTATAATAGCCATTAACTATGCTTAAAGTTCTGGTAGAAGGTATTGTATTAGGGATAACCTTAGCATTCATGATTGGGCCCGCTTTTTTTGCGTTGATTCAAACGAGTATCAATAGAGGATTCAAATCTGGAGTACAAATGGCTGTGGGCATTTCGCTCAGCGATACTATTATGGTATTTCTGATGAACTTAGGAGTAATTCACTTTATAGATGCACCCAGCACCCAACTTTATTTTGGAATCATTGGCGGCACTATTTTAATAGGAGTAGGTCTTCATACTTTTTTGAAAAAAGAAATCACGAACACATCTCATGAAGTAAAAATAGACAGTCGTATAGGCCGAGCGCTTACCTACATTTTAAAAGGATTTTTCCTGAATTTCATGAATCCATTTGTTTGGATTTTTTGGATTACTGTTTCCGTTGGCATGAAATCCAGCTTACAAACCAGAGAAAATATTTTTTTGTTTTTTGGCGCAACCCTCTTGACCCTCATTTCCACAGACATTGTCAAATGTTTTATTGCCAATAAAATTAAGCGAATACTATCTCCTCGTGTCCTGTTTTTTATCAACAAAACTGTTGGCGTTATTTTATTCGGATTTGGGTTGGTTCTGATTATTAGAGTAATTATTGAAAACTACTTCAAATTATAAAAGGAAATTCCATTATTGGAATATGTTGCGCACCCTTATTAAGCAATATACTTTCGTAAAGTATAATTTTGCTTACTTTAATTATTTGAATTTCAGAATTCTGAATTTCTGCCAATGAATCCCAAAACCACGCTTTATCGGTCATTTTCTTCACCCGCCCCATCGTCACATGAGGAACAAAATTACCCGGATCGGGAAAATAGCCGATTGGGCGAATAGCCTTCATTATTCGCTGATGAAGGTCTATCACCTGCTGACCATCCTTAAATCCGGTCCAAATAACCTTAGGTGAATGGCTGCTTCCAAAAACTCCAAATTTATTAATCGTATCCTCAAAGGAATACTGATTCTCAACGGCTTTGCATAACGAATGTTGAATCTCCTCAATACGCTCAATCGAAGTATTTCCAAAAAACTTAAGTGTTAAATGAGCCGATTGTGGATCAATCCAGGAAATCATATCCATTCTTAACCGTCGTTTCAAATACTCGTATGCTGAAATATAACTATTATTGGGCGTAAATTTTATGGCTACAAACAACCGCTTTTTTTCATCCATGATATTTTTTTGTGTAAATGTAAGAAAAAATGTATATTTGCAAACAAATGAAATGAGATGTTGGCTTTCAATTCCTTCGTTCATTATTTTTTGGGGCATTAGTTCAGTTGGTTCCGAATTTACATCCCGATTTTAGTCGGGATTGAAAATCCGAGAATCCTCGAAAATAATACAAATTATAAATTTGTTTATTTTCGGGACTAGAGCGTTTGACTGGCTCCTTCGTTCATTATTTTGGGGGCATTAGCTCAGTTGGCTAGAGCGTTTGACTGGCAGTCAAGAGGTCTTCGGTTCGATTCCGTAATGCTCCACTTGAATATCAAAGAGTTACATCAATAAAACGGTGTAACTCTTTTTTATTTGCATACGATTTGCATACAAAATGAGAATAATAAATATTGGCAATACCGTGAATGTTCTCAATATAAATTGGTGTTATTTTGGGTAAAAGGTGTTTATTAAAAAAAAATGACCGGCTAAATAGCTTAACATATTTAAAAAAATTGGGGCATTATAATTTTCAATAACCCAAACATATAGCCAATAATCATTTCATTGAATAGACAAATTAAGCGATTTGCAACACTTTATCCTTCCTGAGTCAGAGAATTAGGAAAACTCCCAAAAGCCCTTTAAAATAGACTTTATTCAACTTGACTTAAATACAATCAATTATTTATAAAAGGCACGGCAGGTTTTTGCAAGAATCATTAAATAAAATATATTAATAAAAACCTACCGTGCCCTTTTTAATTGTTGAATAAACATTAAAGATTTATCTACAATTATCCTAAATCATTTATAAAATATAATTCCGATACATTTGAATTTTATGAAAGTGAATTTTTCTGTTATACAAAAAAGATAATAATGATTTTTAACTTGAAAAAACATGAATATCTATCCTTTTATTTCTCTTTCAAAAACACAATCCAACCTATTTAACTATTATAAATAATATTCATTTTACATTAACACGACCAAATCCCCGGAGAGTATTTTTTCTTTTCTTTGATGGGATTTTTTTCAGCTCATCTTTTTTTAATGCCACTTTTTTCCCATCTTTCTTGGGGCTTGACTTTTCTATCTTCTTCCAACTCATGCCGCATTGTTCGAATAAGAAATAGTAACTCTGTTTCGACTTATACACTACTTTGAACTCATTTTGAATGTAATTAATCAATTCCTCAAGTCTACATGACCGCTTTGAATTAATGAATTGAAAGACATCCTCGAGCTGTTTTTTACTCAAAAAACGCTCGCTACCTTTGTATGCAATTGCGAAGCAACTAACTCCTTCTTTATTGTATCTTGCTCGCCATTTGTCAATAAATCCTTTGGAAACATTTAATAAATTACAGATCTGTTCAACTGTATATCCATTTAGTGACATTTTTACAGCAACTGCTCGTTTTGTTTCTAAGGATCCCTGGATAATTAGATCTAAATCTTTCATATTGTGTCGTGAATAAAGCTCAAAAATACAAAATATTTGTATTACATTTCATTTAGGATATAAATATAATTAAAAAAGAGATGTATCATCATAAACGACTAGAACATGTAGTCAATATTAATTGTGTTTAATAAGGAAATGAAGCGATTTGCGACACGCTATCCTTCTTGATAAACAAACACAGGGAAACATCCCAAAGCCCCTTAAAATGAGCCTTAATCAACTTGATTTCATTACAATAAATTATTCAAAAAAGGCACGGTTGGTTTTTGCAAGAATCATATATATTAGTAATCTTTATAAAAACTAACCGTGCCTTTTTTTACGAGTCAAGAAACTTGCCTTTAAAACGACTTTCTCACAAACATAATTTAAAAAAACAATGGGGTGCTCAAACACCCCCTTGTTTTTGCTTAAAATCCATCTTCTTTCTATTAAAGCTCTAGACACTACACATTGCTTTCAAATCTTTAAACAGCGATGACTTTTTCCTTTAATTTTAATAAAATCTTGCGTCCATCCAATCATATTAGCTATATCTCCTATATAGTTCTTTCCAACGACAATTAGATTTGTCCTAACCATAAAGTCTCTTATTTCAGAATTAAAAATGTAATCACATTTTTTACCCTTAATCTTATTTGATTCAATAAATTCAACTATTTTTTTGTACTCTTTTTTATGAACAAGGTCTAGGGATTCAAGATCTTTATCATCCAATTTATTCACTAAATAGCTTCCTAACTTATTTTTCATTGAGTCATATCTTACACCATGCTCAAATATGTAATCTTCAACCAAAACATCTGTAACATATTTAATATTTTTTTTTTGATACATTTTTTTAATTTCCAAGATTTCAATTTCCCGTGTGTAAATTTTCTTGAATTCATCATAATTCTTTTTAAAAAAGGCATTAAAAACATCCATTTGCTGATGTACTTCGATATCTGAAAATTGATTCTCTGAATTTAAGAATTCAAAAAACAACTGTTCACTAATTTTATTAAAACCAGTCTCAAACATATAATGGTATAATTTTCTATTTTTGCTATATTCATGCCTTAAATCCACTTTGTTTTGGTGATATAATTCGTTTCGTTTTGAATCTCTTTTCTCATAGGTTTTATCCTGTATATCAAAAAAATATTCAATGTAAGATTCAAAATACAACTTATTACATTTGATGTACTTCATAAATTGATCATACATTTTATTCGCTAAAAAGAATCGATTAATATTAATTCCGACAAAATCCTCAGCATTCGAAATTCTTCGTTTTTTTAGCTTTTCATAATCAATATATTTAAGAGTATTTTCGCATGCTTTAAACTCAAGCTCTAATTTGAATCCGTCATAAATGTCATCATACTTTTTATCATCTTTAACCCATGTTTTCTTTCCTTCAATTATTTTCCATTTCCCAGACCCATGAGAAGGTGGAGTGGTTATATAATATACATTTTTTACAACTTCTCTATTCCTAAATCTATTCACTAATTGGTAAACATTTTCAATATATGTAGTATAGTTATCAATTATATAGATGTCGCATGCATTTTTATTTAAAATATTCAAACCTTCAGAAACAATTGAAGTGACAATATATGTCTTTCCTATTTCAATTAACTCTTCATTGATTATTTTCTTGAAATCAACATCTTTTTTTGTTTGAGTATTCAATAAAACTGCTTCAATTTGATTATTCGTAAACAAGTCATCCCGGAGCTTTTCTCCTTTCTTTTTATCGTTTAAATAAATGATATTTGTTCTATTATAACTTTTGTTCAATTCCAATTTTTCGAACAACAAATCAAAGGTTTTAGATGTATACACTAAATTAATTTTTGTTTTTTGATAGTTATTTATTTTAATATCAATGTAATTGTAATTCAAATTATTAATTGAGGATATAAATTTCTCTGGAGTTGCGCTGAGGAATATAAACTTCCCCGTTTCCAATAACTCATACAATGTTGAGAAATTTGAACAAAATGTAGCTCCAAGTTTTGAATAATCGACAAGAAGATGCGCTTCATCAACAATTATTAAATCCCAATTGATTGATTTCAATTTATGGAAACTATGTATGGTTGAAAAGACAATATTCCCTTTTTGATTTAATACATTTATGTGATTACAATAATTCTCGTCATAGTTTTTCCACACATTTATTTGCTCGTTTACATACTGATTATATTGTTGATCCAGCAGTCCTGTTTTTAATGATAGAAAACACACGTTTTTATCCCGATATTCATCCATAATATATGTTTCCATCAGTTTGCTTTTACCGGCACCTGCGGGAGCCTTTATCACATTTATATTGTTATTAAAAGCAGCCTTGATTTCATGATATTTTTCCTTGATATATTCATTGACTACAAAAGTATGATCATATTTGAAATTGAAATAATCATAGCCTTCCTTAGCATAATATTTGATGTTTTTATTTTGAATAATTAATCTTTCTTCTTCACTCAAAACATAACCACTTTTTTCAACTATTTTTAAGTATTTCGAAAGTGAATAAGTGAATGAAGTATCAAAATTATTTTTTAATTGATGGAATTTAGTAGAGGCTTCATATTGGTCAAAACTAATATCAATTGCACTAAAATCTAAAAAATATTTTAATCCTGTATTTTCATCTGAGACAAATGAAATAAGAAACCAGCCAAAATTAATCCAGTTGGTATAGCTTTTAGTTAATGAGACCTTGTTATCTATGCAATATTTCAAAATATTTTCAAGATGGCTTATTTTTTCAGCTTTTGAGAAATCGTTTTCAATAACTCTATTTTCATTCTTTTTATTTTTCTTTTTAACCGCTTTTCTTGGGATAGGCGCATCAAAAACATACTCTTCATAATCCGGATTAATATAGTAATTGGGGTCAAGTGAAAATATACACTTTCGATTGATGTTTTTACAACTTAAATCTGTAATTAAGTCATATTTGTCTAAAAAATAGCATTCGAGTTCAGCATAAATTAATGCATGCAACTCCCATAAAACATCTATATCTTTTACTCTGTTATTTTTGATACATTCATTAATTTCTAATCTATCTTTGATATTTATCAATATCTTTAATCCTTTTCTTGATGGAGATCGAAACATTAAATGGACTAATTTATCATTTGATAATTCCTTGAATGAGCGTTCTACGTCATAATTAGAATTGGGTTTTTGCGCTTTCTCATCTATGTCGATTACTATGCAATAATTATAAGTCTTTATAAACTCTTTACTGATTGAATAATAACCCTGTTTTGACTTGCTCTTATTGGCATCAAATATTGCTCCTGCAATAAAACAAGGCTGCTCCAATTTCTTTGCTCTATATTCGGCTTCGATTTCCCTCTGTGAAGGGTCATTGTTTTTTTCTGCAATACCCATTTTGCGATATAAATCTGCGATATGATCCATCTCGGATTTATACTCATTCTTTTCATTTTCGCCCCAGTCTTTTAATTCTCCTTTTAGGTACTTAATTACCTCATCAAGCCCAATTTCATAGGGTTTTGGGTACCCTGTTGTTTTGTTTAATAATGTGTACTTCTTTTCATTTTTATGCATTTTATTTTTTATTTTTTTTTATTTTTTTTGCATTTTTGAAAAATGAAGGGTGTTTTAAACCACCCTTCAAATCATGCAAAAAAATGTTTCATTTTTGAGGTATGAAAGAACCTTTATCTTTAATCTTTTTGATTTGATATTTTGAGGAATTCTCTCTCAATTAAGACTTTTACAAATGATTTCATCGAGCGGCAGTCTTTTGCTGCCAATTCTTTGATTTTCCTTTTGGTTTCTAATCCTACCACTAAATATCTTTCTTGTTTAGTCATGTTTTTTATTCTTTTTTTCCTGATTCATTCAGGTGTGTAATTCCAAACATCTATGCTTATAGCTACACTTTTGTAATTTGTTTTAGATATATATTAATATTTTTGAGCCAAAAAAGACAAAAAACCATATAGCACTGATAATGAGTGTAAAAAAAATAAGCCGCAATATAATTTATTGGGGCTTGATTGGTTCTGATTGAATTTGTTATGAATATTCCGATCCAATGTGTTAAAAATAGCCCAAAGGACTTTCTTGATTATATCTTAATGGAGAGTATAATTACAGTGGTGTATTTAATCTTATAACTCAGACCGGATGGCTCTCTATAGAGGTTGTATTTCTATTGCTTACTGGGCTTAATTTTATGTTTATCTTTAAATTCAGACATTTGAAACACTAAATCACTTGAATCAGCAATATTCACGTCTACAAAATCAACCAATTGCTCCCAGGTCAAATTTATTGCATTTTTCTGCAAATCAAATTTCACAAAATTCAATCTGGCAAATTCTGCTTGTTTTTTAACTCTCTTATTATTGACGGGATAAATAAATACAACATATGAATTATCGGAAAGATGAATCAAATTTCGCATCAATTGATAATTTTTTAAGAAACTATCACAATTGCAGTAATCTGAATTAATTACACTGCAATTATTTTTATAAATTAACTCGTATTTATTAATATGTTCTGTGTCAGGTTTAGCTCTGCCAAATTCTTGCTCTGTAAATTTAATCTCAAAGTGAATTTTTTTACCATTCATGGTTCGAAAATAAAAATCAAAACTTGTCGGTCTGCTTTGTTTCTCAACATCTGAATCCTTTTCAAATTGAACGGAATTATAATCGACAGAATCATTTTCGATTTTAAGAGCTTTTAATATTATATCCAGTTTTTTTTCCTTGAACAATGGATAAAAGAAATTTATACACATTGCCTGGGATGAATTCAAATGATGAAAATCTGGGTGCAATTTAATCGAGCTATGAATGCTTTTCCAAAATGAATCCTTATAAGTAGAAAGTATATTATCATGCTTGTGCTTTTCAGGAAGAATGTGAGGATATGATTCTTTATTCTTTTTCCATATTCCGTCTTCCAATCCTTTAAAGTGAGATATTTTGTAGTCTCTTAACCACTCTTTTATTTCTTTTTGATATGTCATAATGTTCTATTTATAGCGATATTTAACATACTTGATTCGCTTTTATACTAACATTATTTATTCAAGTTTATTATTTAGCAACAACCAATTTACAATTGCAAGTTTTCCTAATTGTAAAATTTCAATTCGTGTCAATAGTTCGGAATTCTCTTCCTCTTTTGTAACGTCAGCAAATAATAACTCTGTCTTAAGCTGGCTGCCAGTATGTATAATCTTTGAGCGCAATGAATAATAAGAGTTGAATTTTTTCTTATTTATTTCTGAATTCCCAATATATTTTAATAAGTAGTCTCTAAACTTTTTCGAAACACGAAACTGCAACTGAGAACATTTATCGCATTTTTCAGGAATTACATCCTTGTATTCAAGGTTAACCATTGTCTCCATTGCAGTAAATGAAGCTAACAAGGAAAGTGTCTTTTTGCTTTTTTTTAATTCGATTGCAGACACTGTATAAGACGTGGCAGTATCAATAAAAGCTGATGTTGGTTTTTTAAGTGCGAAATAAGAGTCGAATAATTCATCTATTGTTAAAGGTAAAACAATTTCTTTTTTACTGTCAAAATCGAGATTTGAGTCATAAGTATAAAATTCATTATGTGGAACTTTTATTATCTCAGATAAATTTGGCAAAGAGAATGTGTTTATGTTTAGCTGTTTTGGTAAATCTGGGAAATAGTACATCTTCATGCACCATTTTGAGAACGAATCGTTATCTTCATCTATACCATTTTTTAATATTGGTATCCCCCATGCTCCATCAAAACCGGAATAACGAAAAAACAAATTATTGGTGAAGGTGCTTAGTAAAGCTAAAATTCTATCAATTTTGGTCGTTATTGTTGCTGTAAAATTATATAAATCTTTTAGTTCTGGAAATTCACATTGCAACTCAATAACATCCTCATCTGTCGTCCAAAATTCCAAAATGTTTGGAAAGTGTTTTTGCATCTCAGAAGAAGGCATGTTTTCAATGTCGCAAGGAAATATTTGAAATATATCTTTATATTTATAACAACCACCTAGTGGAACTTTTGTGAAAAATATTGCTCTATGAAATTCTTTCATTTTTTAGTCTGTTTGTTAACATTGGTGGAATAAATACAACTACATTTTTATCACACACCAACGTTGATTAATTAATTCACACTTTTAAAACAAGCTATCCCGATATTTTGCAGGAAATGTTTTCTATTTAATTAGAGCAACTTTGACATTGTTTTTAAGATACAAAGGAATATTATTGAAAAAATTAAAAAATAAGACACTTTCAAATGTTGTATCCTTAAATTGAATTTTCAATTGTTCAATTATTTGTTTTGGGTCGTATAATATATCAAAAGTGTCAGCCCAAATAAGCAAGACCATTGCTTTTCCACCATTCTTTTTGTTGAAGATATTTAGACACTCATTTTTTATGTCAAGAAAATCAAACATTACGTTGTCAAATGAAAAATCAATAAAAATATTTTCTTTTCCACGAAAATTAGAAAAGAACCCTTTAGGAATACTCTGTAATGTCAATAAAGGACTGAATGGAATAATCCTTTTATCATTTGTTGATACATTGACAAATTCATTTGAAGTCCTTAAAATAGTATAATTTTTTTTCAAAGCATCAGCTATCTCCGTTGCTAATGCATTTTTCATTATTTTATTGTTTAAAGGAAATTTCTCTTGCTTTAATGCATTTATAGATATATTTATTGGAAATTCAGCTTTGAATAAGCTTAAAACTTGGTCTATAATACTATTAATTTGAGCTTCTGCTATTTTTTTCCTTTTTATATAATCTGTCAATGTAAATCTTGTAACCTGAATTGTAATAGGTTCATCGTTTAATCTATTTATTACTGTGTCAGCTCCTTTATCTTTATCGTCCTCACATACTTCAACTCCAATAACAGGAATTTGATTATTAATTAATGTTTGGGCAAATAAGGATGTAATAAAATATTCTTCTGTTTTTTTGTTTGATAATAGTTTGGGTGCCATATATGTTGGTTCTCCACGACTATAACCTATTTTGAAGCTTCCAGAACATCCTAAATTTTCTCTTGTTATTATCATATCATTATTAAACTTAGATTAGAGTAAATTATCTATTAGAATTTCAATTAGTTACAATTTAGGCTGATAATTTCTTCAGATTATATATTAAATAACGACTGTAGTCGATCTAGTGTTTTTTAATATCGCTTAATATCACCATAATTCGCTAATAAGTTCAACGCATCTAATCATTATGCAATTTTCTGATTATATAAATGCTGTTGAAATTCTATAAACAGTCGGCTTATGTTGGAAGTATCACCCAATACATCTAAAGCGTCTTCTAACGATTGGTATTTATTTGTAAGCAAGACGGGTAGTTTATCTTGGTCTAGTTCATCTACGCCAGTTTCAATGTATTTACTCAATACAAATTCAATAAATTCTTTTTGTCTGTTATTGAGTAAAGTGAAGATAGTCGCTTGCGATGCTGCAACTCTTGCTTCTCTGGTCATAGATTGATAATTACCGTTAAATACATACTCCAATACATCGAAGAGGTCACTCTTTTCCATATCCACTAATTGTTGCACCATTTGAAGCTCCTCTTTTGGGAAACCTGCTGCATCTAATTTTTCCAACAAAGTTCGTCTTGTAATTGGATTGCTCCAAAGCGTCCGTAATTCATCTTCATTTTTGAAAAGTTTGGGTAATTCGCCTAACAAATTATTCAAAAACTCTTCGGCTGAAATTGGTTTTCCGTCTGCGTTCCAAAACGAAGTTGCAATCATTGATTGGATTTCTCGCTCTTTTCCATCACGCAATTTAATTTTGACCTTTTTTCGTTTATTGCAAATACAAGGCAGTTCGCCACAAATTTTACAAGGTTCCTTGGGAGGCTTTTCGCATATGCAAGGACTTTTCCCACATATTTTGCATGGTGACTTTGGCGGTTTCGGCTCCCCCTCTAGTTCCGGTTCTATGGGTTCTCCATCCCATTCAGGATCAGCAAAATGATGGAAAGCATCTACATAATCATAAATCGTAAAAAACTCTTTACCATCATATAGCCGTGTTCCTCTCCCTATTATTTGCTTAAACTCGATCATTGAGTTTACTGGGCGCATTAATACAATATTGCGAATATTTCTGGCATCCACTCCTGTAGAGAGTTTTTGTGATGTGGTAAGGATAGTTGGTATTGTTTTTTCGTTGTCTTGAAATTCTCTTAAAAACTGTTCTCCAATTTCGCCATCGTTGGCAGTAACACGCACACAATAATTTGGGTCGCTTGATATTTTGTATTGGTTTACTAAATCCCGAACAGCTGCGGCATGGTCTTGTATGGCACAAAAAATAATGGCTTTTTCTTTCTGATTGGCTTCATTCAAATAAATTTGAACACGTTTTGCCTCTCTTGCCTTTATTTCAATAATGCGGTTAAAATCGGACTCGGTATATGTTTTACCTTCTTCTATTTCTCCTTCAATAATTGTATCGTCACTCGTGTAGATATAATCATCTAACGTGGTTTTGATACGTTTTACTTTAAAAGGGGTTAAAAACCCATCGTTAATACCTTCTTTAAGGGAATAAATGTACACTGGTTCACCAAAATATTTGTATGTATCTATATTGTCTTGCCTTTTAGGTGTTGCTGTTAATCCCAATTGAACTGCTGGCGAAAAATAATCCATTATTGCTCTCCAATTGCCTTCGTCATTTGCACCACCACGATGACATTCGTCTATTATAATAAAATCAAAATAATCTGGTGGATATTCACCAAAGTAAGGAGCTGGTTTGCCCTCTTTATCCGTTCCACTCATAAAAGTTTGAAAGATGGTAAAGAAAATATTACCATTAGTAGGAACTTTGCCGTTTCTCTTAATCTCGTTTGGTTTAATTCGCACCAACGCATCTTCGGGAAATGCAGAAAATGAATTATATGCTTGGTCTGCTAATATGTTTCTGTCTGCTAAAAAGAGTATTCGTGGTCTGCGACTTCCATCACGTTTTAAGTTCCAGCGTGTTTGAAATAACTTCCAAGCAATTTGAAAAGCAATAGCTGTTTTGCCTGTGCCAGTGGCAAGGGTTAATAAAATACGGTCTTTATTATTGGCAATGGCTTCTAACGTATTTAAAACTGCTATTTCTTGATAGTAACGCAAGTGCCAAGTGCCACTTTTGTCTTCAAACGGTATAGCGGCAAATTGTTCTCGCCACTGGTTCTGTTCTGCATAGGTTTTATCCCAAAGTTCTACTGGAGTTAAGTAATTTGCGACCAAACCCTCAGCACCAGTTTTCATGCAAATGCTGTATATCTCTTTCCCGTTGGTGGAGTATGTAGTTTCTATTTTAAGCTTATCTGCATATTGTTTGGCTTGTGCCACACCTTCGCCCACACCTAGATCATCACTTTTGGCTTCTATTACTGCCAGCTTAATACCTTTGTAAACCAATACATAATCGGCAGTGAGCTTTTTTGCTCTTATCCCACCAGTTTGTATCTTGCCGGCTGTAATGTTATATTCTCGAAGGATTTTAGAACCTTCTACAACGCCCCAACCGCATGCCTTCAGCTTAGGATCTATGAGTTCTGCTCTAGTTTCTGCTTCGTTCATTGTTTAGCAAGTTAATTTGTCAATAAATATTTTATTCCGTTGTTGAGCACGTTTTAATAGAGTAGTGTATTTAATAACCTCTGTGTAAATTGATCCATTTGAACGATTATCAAATCCAGTTACAGTTTCTGATGGTCTAAACCAATAATCTAAGTGATATGAATGCTCAAATCTAGTTACACGACCTCTTACATCTCTGTCTTCAATACTTTCTCCTATTAAATAACCGTAAAATGTCGTTATTTGAAACTCATCATTAGAATAGTTTCTTATTAAATTTGCATAAAAATCAATTTGGTATAAATGATCGGACACGTTAACGTCTGGAGCTTTAAACTCTATTAAAATACATTTTCCTTCATCGGGGAATAATAGAATATCTGGTCGTTTTGTCAATCTTCTTTCCCCTAAAGAATTTAGGTATCTATTCTCTTCTTCAGTAAATGAATCTTTAAATAATTTTATCCCTTGAATTTCTATTTGATTAAGTCGGGATTCTGAAAAGCCATTAAAATATATAAATTCTTCTGCTATAAGCCATAAATCACTAACTTCTGGATTGCTCGAACTTTGCTGAAAAATAAGATTATGCATCAGGTCTTCATCTATTCTTCCACCGTTTGTTAACTTTTCAATTTCCTTTTTTAAAATCTTATCGAATAATTCTAAAACCATTTTTCGTCTTGCAACATATTGCGTTAATGCTGTCCTGTTCTGCAATGGTATTGCTAATACAAATTCTGCAACTCCTTCTGATAATTTTTCTTGATAATCATTACTTGTTGTATCTAACTTTTCAATATTTTCTATTTGTTTTTTTAACTCTGCATCTTTTTCAGCAACAATTCTTGCATCTGCTTCATAAACTTTTTTAAGAATTGTATCATCTGTGTCTCCAATATTAATTTTAGTTCTCAGGGAAGAAAGTGTTTGTGGATTTAACAAGAACATTTTTTGCAATTCTTCAATACTTTTTTCTTTCTCTAAATTTTTTTTTCGAATTTCATCGTAATGTTGAAGAATCGTTTGATTTGCTTTATCTTCAATATCTTCTAAAAGAATTTCTTCAACACTAAAAAGCGAATCAGAATTTATCCTTTTAAAATCTTTTTTCTTAACGAGATTAATATCTCCTCTTAAATCACTATCTTTATTATCTATATAATTCCCTGTTAATAGGAACAAGTATCTATTTCCATTTATTTGATCATTCGGTAATAGGTTTTCCAGTTTAATTTCTCTTGCAATTTCTCCTTTACTCACCAACTTTATTGCATTTTTATTTAACTCATCATGCGGGATAATAAAAGATTTAAGATTAAAAAGCTCTTGATTTGTTGTTCGCTCAATATTACTTCCATTAAGTCTGCTATAATAAATCTCTATTGGGATTTCTTGATCTGGAATTGGAATATCTTCTGAAACAATTTCTAATTCAACTTCAATTTCATTATTAATTAAAGTAATGATTTTAATTTGAGGTAGATTATTCCTGTTTTCACAAAACCGTGCTAAATAATGTCGAATTAATTGATCTTTAATTTCTTCAGCAGTTATAGATTCATAATATTCTTTATCTTTTGAATTTAATACTGTTTCAAACGATAGAATTGTTAAAGGGGAATCTGCAGAAACCTCCTGTTCATCATCAAAACGAATAATTGAATTCATTTTTAAAAATCCATCTGATTTTGATAGCGTAAGTTTGCGTTGCTTATAACCAGTTTGTGAGTTACTATCAACAAATATACTCACTATTTTAGTAAAATCAAAAGCATGAAGAAATTGGACTCTACCTGTACCTTTATTGGCAAAATTCTTTCTATCATCACGTAAATTAATAAACCTTTCAAATTCGCTATCTGTAAAACCAATACCAGTATCTATTATCTCAATCTTTTGAAAATCACACTTTTTATCATTTGCAGAAAACAAGTCTTCTGTTAGATACATTTTTAAGGTTATACTTCCTTTCTCTGATGACTGATTTTGTTCGTTAAAAATCGCAATCGATTCTAACGAATTTGTAAACGCCTCAAATATTGGTTGTAAAAATGAATTTTCATTCTTTCTAATTGTACTTAATTCGGTTTTATACCAAATGCCAACCCCTTTAATAAATCCAATTTCTGCCATAATTATAATTCTCCTGAGAACGCCTTTTGCAAAATACTCTTTTTTAGCTCCTTCAAATTTACTAATTTTTTTGAGATATGAATTTCAATTGCTCTAAATTCTACTTCGTTCATTTATTAAATAAATTATCATTTGTAGATTCTCTTCCATAAATTATATCTGAAACAATATTAACATTGGTCTTAGTTGATAATCCATATATCTGTTTTAATAAAGGATATTTTATAATTGCATCATTAGAGTTGAGCGTGATATTTACATTGTTTTTCAACTCTTGTTGTATATAATAACAAAGGCTGTTTGCAAGAATATCAGCAATCAATGTAAGAGCATCATCTTGTACTATTATCTCAAATTTAATTTTAGAAATTGAATCGTCTTCTAATTGTGGTGAAGTGAAGTTTATTTCCTTTGATAAGGGTTTTTTATTCTTTTTGTTAAATGCTTTAACTTTTGAACTTGATGGAAATGGAGCTATAAGTTCATTCGCTTTGGATTCAAATTCTTGTTTTAGTTTTTTATCAATGTTGTCAGTTATTACTACTAATTGTATTTCTTCATCTTTACCAAAAGTATCTATACTATACGCAATAGATTTCCCAAAGATTCCCTCAAACAAATCAGTGTGCAGTCTTTCTAAATTAATGTTTTTTGAAAAAGAATAATCTTTCTTCAAATTTTCAATATTATCAGTCTTAAACTTAGATAACATATCTGCATTGGTTTTGTATCCCCGAACAGATATTGCTTCAAAAACAATTGGTATATTATTACCAATTAAAATTGCAAATACTTCATTCCTAAGGTTTTCTTGAAGTTTATTATCTAAATCGGTGATATGTAATTTCCCAGTCTCTATTGAATATTTATCATAGATATCTTGAAATAAAGGTTTCATCTTTTCAAAATTTTCTTCTGTAAGAAAGTAGCCAGCGAATATCCCAAATTCCCCCTCAAATTTTTCATCATTATCTGAAAACCCCTTAGCCCCAGATTCATCACAAATCAAATATGTTTTTATCATAACACTAATGCTTTTGATGTTTTTAATTCACCCGCAAATGCCTTTTGCAACACACTCTTTTTCAACTCATCCAAATTTAAAAGTTTTTGCTGATAAATGGCTTCCATTTTTTTAGTTTCGGAGGAAAGGGCATTTAATTTACGGACGATGGTTTGTTGGTCTTCAACTGAAGGCAATTTGAACTTATATGCAAAAAGATGTTCACGATTTACTTTGGGCATTCCCGCACGTTGAGAGCCGAGGATAGCGTAATTGGTAAATTCTTTAGTTAACAACAGATGATATAAATAATCTTTAGTAATAACTTTTTTAAATGGTTTTAGCGGATAAATGTCCGCACTACATAAACCTTGAAAATCGCACTTTACAACTTTCATCAAATAGGGTCGAATTTTACTATACAGAACCATTGACTCATCAAACAAGAACTTTCCTGAAATTAGATTTTCTTCTTTCGCAGTTTTTAAATCAGACAATATTCCTGACATAGACTCTATGTTGCCTGCACCAATGTGAATTAAATTTTGAAATTCCGGTTTTCTAGGGTCAATTAGTTTGGAAGATATTTCGCAAATCTCATTAAATGTTTTCGTTTCCCAATTTCCATTCTCAAACACCCCTTGCAAATAACTTTCAAAAAGTTCTTTGGCGTTTTTGAGGTTTTGTTTGGCATTGGTTTTTGCTTTATCGATCGCTGCAAATGCTTCATTTAATATGGCTACAATGCGTTTCTGTTCGGGAAGAGGCATCCATAAAAAAGGTTCATACTTATAATCTTTGAAATAGATATGAGGAATAGCAGCACCTTGAACATATTTCTTAAAATCAACGGACATCAATGAATAATTTAGATAATCCAAATCTATATCATCATTTGGTAAAATATATTGTAAAGTTCCAATTACAGAGCTAAAAGCATCCATTTTAGTAACTCTCCCGAAACCTGAACCATCTTTAACGATTGATAAATATGGTTCTTCTCTATGGTAGAAACTTACATTTTTTATCAAACCACTTGCACCAAAAATTGGATAATCACCAATTTCATCTGCTAATTGATTTTGAGAAATATTTGACGACTTACTATAACAGGCATCTCCCAACTTTTTTATTTCCCAACCTTGCTTCATATCAAATTCATAATTGAGTTTAAAATCCCTTCACTTTCACGGTCCAATAATTTCATTTCTTCCAAAATAGTTTGCGGTTGGCGAAGGGCAACTTCATCTTTTTTGTTTGGGTTTTTAACACTCAAATCAAAAGTGCTTTGATCAATATCTTTCACATTTACCGTCCAAGAGTTTTCACTATCGGCAAAAGTCTTTTGAAGTTCCACAAAATCCGCCAAATCATTTTCATTAAGCGGATTCATTTTTCCCAAATTGCGGTCGAGGTTAAGCGAGTAAAACCATACCTTTTGCGTAGGTTTGCCTTTTTCAAAGAACAAAACAACGGTTTTCACACCGGCACCAGTGAAAGTTCCGCTTGGCAAATCCAACACAGTGTGCAGATTGCAATTTTCGAGCAATTGCTTCCGAAGGGCAACACTGGCATTATCTGTATTGCTGAGAAATGTATTTTTTATTACGATCCCCGCTTTGCCACCCGCTTTTAAAACCTTGATAAAATGCTGCAAAAACAGATAAGCTGTTTCACCGGTTTTAATAGGAAAGTTTTGTTGTACTTCTGCACGTTCCTTGCCCCCAAAAGGCGGATTGGCAAGCACCACATCATAACGGTCTTTTTCCTGGATATCGGCAAGATTTTCGGCAAGTGTATTTGTATGTATAATATTTGGGGCTTCAATGCCGTGGAAGATCATATTCATGATTCCAATAATATAGGCTAGTCCTTTTTTCTCCTTGCCATAAAATGTATGTTTCTGTAAAATCTCTACATCCTTTGTGGTTAAGTTTTTGGGACTCCCTTTACTGTGGCGCAAATAATCAAATCCTTCGCAAAGGAAACCCATACTGCCGCCTGCACCATCATACAAACGCTCTCCAATTTTAGGGTCCACCACTTTTACAATGGTTCTGATCAATGGTCGCACAGTATAGTATTCGCCACCATTACGTCCAGCGTTGCCCATATTTTGTATTTTAGACTCATACAAATGACTCATTTCATGCTTTTCAGCATGTGTGCGAAAGCGCAATTCGTCAATACGATTGATTACTTCACGAAGATTATAGCCACTTTGAATTCGGTTTTTCAGTTCGCTAAAGATCTCTCCTACTTTATATTCAATGGTATCGGCACTTTCAGCATCTGCCTTGAACTTTTTGAGGTAGGGGAATAATTTCAAATTTATAAAATCAACCAAATCATCCCCAGTTAGTGCTTTGTGATGGTCTAATTTACCCTCAGCATCCTTTGGAGAAGCCCACACATTCCATTGGAATTCTGGTTCAATAAGTGGTGAATATGTTTTGCCGGTAAGTTCAGCAGCAGTGGCTTTGTCCTTTTCTAAATCGTCCAAATACTTTAAAAACAAAACCCAAGAGGTTTGCTCCACATAATCTAATTCGCTCCCACAACCTGCGTCCTTATGCAGTATGTCATCTATGTTTTTGAAAGTTTGTTCAAACATTTTATTTTCTATTATTAATTTCACGTCAAAGTTAGTAGTTTTATTGCTTTTAGCAAGTCTTTGTTTTTTTAGTTGGGGTTATATAGACCTCATGCTTGTAGAGTTTTTAGGTATAGATTGTGACAGAATAAGCACCTAATAACTTTCAATACACTTCAAAGTTAATAATTTTTGTGCAACTCTCAAAAACCCACAGCACCGGAATTGTGTTCAGAATTTTAATTCATTAAATTTCAGGATAAAAGGTTAATATTTTTCCGCTTTCATTTATAATAAATTTCACAGTAACTCCAGAAATTGTTTTTGAGATATAAGTATTTCCTGATATATGGTTCTTATTGTTATAGGCATATAAGGATTCATGAAATAATTTATGAATAGACCAATTGTCAGGGAAAAAGCTTGTTATTTCATTTTTTTCAATCCATTCACCAGTCATTTTGTCAAGTTTAGCTATACGTGCTGAATAAGCGCCAGTTTCATTATCGACTGAAATTTTTTCAATAATTTTTATTTCATTAGGATTGTAAAAATGCACACCACTAACTTTATCATTGGAGATTTTACCCACTGTTGTGTGGTGTAAAGCTGCCATAAATGTAATTTCATACTCAGTTTCTGCCTCTGTCAAAATAAAGTCTGCTATTTCTTTAATATTTTTATTCTTTAAAACTCTTTGTTTATGCTTATCCAGTTTTATAGATTTAAAAATAGATGATTTTTTTTTCAGTTCAAAAACAGAACCGAACGGTCCTTCTGCTTCATTTCTGTCAGAAAATCCAAATTGAAAAACAAAATCCCTTTTAATTCTAAATATTATTGGAATATCACGTATACTCGATGTTGGAATTTCAAGTATTTTATTTGCAATATAAAAATAATATTCATTATCCATAGTTTAAAAAAAATCAATATTGAACAAAATGTTTCTTGGCATTGCAAGGGGGTGGACTTATGCATCTCATCACTTTCACTGCACACCAAAGTTAATTATTTTTGTTGAACTTTCAAAATCCATCACCCCGATATTGTTTCAAGTCGTTGTTCAATCAATCGTGCTTCTTTTTCAATTGGATTTCCTGCCGGGCGTTCGAGCAACCATACTCTTTGCCAATTTTTGGCTTGTAATCGGCTTGAAGTGACAGGGCAAAGTTTATAGATGCTGTGGTGAAAATTTTCAAGATCAATTCGTTAATCTTGCTTTCCATAATTGCTGTTAATATAATTAAGGAGATCCTTTTCAAAACCACCTAAATCAAGTCCTTCCTTTATGTATTTTGAAGGGATAAGTGTTCTGAAGTCTCCGTCCAAACTGAATTTATCTTCTTGGAATGCATTTGTGTAAATATCAACCAAATGCCCTACTTTGCTCCCTAAATCAGTGTTGCATTTCATAAATTCAATAACACTATCAATTGACTCCACTTCATACTTATCTGCACCTGTGTACTTGGTCATATCTATTGAACACAATGCAAAACAATCTGGATTCTCATGTGCTCTAAGTGTTTGATTTCTGGAAATTCGGATGGGAGTGGTTTCCAGCCATTTTGATTTCACTTCGATATAATAAATTGGCTTACCTTCAATATAAATTACAAGGTCTTGACCATCTTGTTCAGGTAAAACTTTTGCATCAATATTTTGGGATAAACGCTCCCGTAAAACATCTTCTAAATGATTTCCGATTTTCTTTTTATACTTCATCTCAGCTTCCTCTTGCTTTTTCTTAAGTAAAGCATCTTCGCCAAGTTTAATTAATTCATCAAGATTTGGATGGGCAGCAATACCTGCAAGTTTTTTAATTACTGCTTCATCCTGACTTAAAATTGTAAATGAAGCTTCACCATCAGCTAGTTGAACCAAAATAGCAGATTTGTTTCGGGATGTGGCTGGAAAGAGCATTTCATATGTTTCCCATTGTGGTTGGTCTGGTCTGAAATTTCGGATTATCTCTATAATATCAGGTTTAAATGAGTGATTTTCCATATGGATTTCATTTCCTGACTCACCAAAAAATCGTTGTTCAATATGCCTTGTTAGGTCTAAAGCTTTTATAATTTTCATTTCCTCATATAAATTCTCGATAACAGAATGTGCCAACTTTGACTTTACTGATTCAGAGGGGTCAACAACTTTATCATATAGTACTTTTACAAAATCAGGTATATGGTTATCCTTATCCAAGGATGTTATTGCTTTCAATTTGAAAAGCTGGTTAGGATAAACATCATATCTCAAAAAGATTTTTTTGACCTCTGCATAACAGAATGCTTCCGTTAAAACATTTGCTAAATCAAAAATATTGGATTCGACCCACTCTTCGTCCTTGTCGCTGATATCGTTTAAAAAGATTTTAAATAAATCATTCTGCCCCTTTCTTACATCTATATTGTCCTCACTAGAGAGTGATGGAAGTATAATTTGGTTTAATTGCAGATTGTAATGTGCTTCTATTAATTTTATAACACGAACAGGACCACTTACTGAACCTTCTTTTGGAACAATGCTGGCATATTGTATTAAACTGGCTAGATAATTTTCAGGAAGGTCATATGACCGTGATCCATCTTTTATCTGCTCATCAAGAGAAGCATTGATTAACTCCATATAATTCCGTCTACCAAAAGTTTCAAATTCCAAGCCACCTAATAAAAAGTCTTCATCTATTTGCCTATTTGATATTTTAGGGTTAATCACATCAGCCAATGATATTAGCTCTTCTGTTAAATCAACAGATCGGCTCAGTTCGACTTGTTTTCTGAATTGCCCTTTAATGTTTGGCATTAGTGCCTTATTCGCAAAAAGCTCTCCTTCTCCTTTGCGAATCATCTCATTGTACAAGAGAATCAATTCTTCCTTATCGAAGGATTCAATTGTTCCCTGTTCTTGAATTTTTTCTGCTATGTCCGAAAAGCTAATTCGTACTATATCAGTTACATCCCAATCATCAGTGAGTTTTGTCCAGTTTGGTATGAGTTCTGGTTTAGGGATGTTTGGGTAAAACTTGCCAACTATATTGTATATGGCTTGTAATGTTGGCGGTTCTGCGCCATCAATAACAAATGAAGCAAGGAAAACGGCTTCCTGTGCTGAAATTCGACTTGTTTGAGTTTCTACAAATGGAAGTGACTTGAATTTTGTTGTCCAATTCTCTTTTAGACCAACAAAGTACTTATTCAATTCAGTATCGTCCGAACTTACAGCAAAGTTAATTTCGGCTAACAAATGAGGACTTTGTATTTTTGAAAGATTCTTTTCCAAAAAGTCAAAAATCAAATTTGAAGCCTCATCCATTAGTTTTTGATTGGCTTCTTCTTCAATTTTGTTCTTTTCATTTTCTGAATTTAGATGCAAGCCATCCCTTGGCTCGGTTGGTTGAAAGTTTTTGGAATGAAAAACGAAATTAAATCCAAAGTTTTCAGTTCCTATCAATGGATAGAATAAGAACAGTCTAGGCAATGAACCAGGTAATGATTCTGCTTTTCCAAAAGAACCGTCCTCTGTCGAAATATTGTGAAAGGGAAGTACTATTATTAGTCTGTCCGACTTTAAGTAATAAAATTGTTTTACCTCTTCATTAATGCGAATAGTCCGAATGAAGCAATACTCCGTACTTTCATCATTATCGTTTTTTTGATAGTAAGTTGTATTGCCGTTAATATCTGTGACGCTTACTTTTTTTAATCTGTCATTGAATATCATCACATTTGGCAATATTGTTTTGAGTGATTCAATGGCATCAAATGCTCTTCTCTTATTTTGATCATTGTTGAACCCAAATTTAAAAACAGTAGCTGGTAATTCTTCGTAAGTAAGTGGTTTGCTCAAAAGCTCAGTAACCTTTTTCCCTAAGATTACTTATTTTATCACATAATTTTTCCCAGTCCTGTGTGCTTCGGTCAATAATAAGATCCTCAAACTTGATATGTCCTTCCGATTCCACTTGTGAGCCCTTACCCTCAAAATCATCTTTAATCACACCGCTAACTTTCACCACATCACCAAATGAATGTGATGTCATAAAACCAGTACCATATTGCCCAATTGGGTCGGTTTCATCTTTGTCCAGTTTCTTTTCCATAAGGGTTTTAGAGCTTACCTGAGTAAACAAGCAATCTAATGTGTGCATGGTGAATGGCATGCCCGTTGTGCGAAAAGATTAGTTCGTCTTCTGTGATACTTATTGAGATTTCACAGGAGGGGCTTAAATCCACAGCATTTTGAAACAATTCCCAGATAGCACGCTTGGCATGATTAGGACCTATTTTCTTAATCCCTTGAATTATTTTATCCGCATGCTGTTTCAGGTCGTTTCGTTGGGTTTGAGACCTATATAAATCAGCTCTTGTTTCTTGTACCGTTTGATTCATTCAATCTGGTTTAGTTCATTTTCTTTTTATCGTTTTTGTCAAGTGTTGGCAAAATTAAAGCTCTTGGCTCTAATCTAAGAAAAGGTTGAAAGTTTATAAATAGGGCACTTTCGCATATTCATTTGAGTTCAATTTTGACACCGCATTTCCGTTTTGTAGGGCATCTGTAAGTTCTTTTAGATTGATTATCAATGAAATCCTTATAATACTCTTCCATATTTGTAAATATCCCCCATGCTGTATTGTTGGTGTTCAATGCTTGAAAAATATTTTTATCTTCAGAAGAAACACTATTTTGTAAGGCAAACCAATTCGAGTAATTTTGTAAATATTTTGTAGAAACACCCCTAAATCTGTGGATTTACAATGCTTTTTAATCGTGATGCCATATTGTTGACGTTCTGAACATGAAATTCGCCACCAGCCGTGTGTTTAGAAGAAATAAAACTAACATGTTTTACATTTTCTGCCTTTGCAAAAGCTGATATGCTTCTGTGTTTATCGGAAACGAGGGGTGCACGAATCATTAAATTTTCCACCAACTTTACGTTCTATATCTTTCTTTGTAATTCTTCCAATTTTAGCAACTGAAAAATCCCTATTTCTAAATCTATCAGCCGTAGCCAATAACTTTACTTGGTAATTATTATCTCCAGCTCGACTTGAACCTCCACGTTTTCGAGAATATTTCAAACCCTTTCTCCCTTTTTGACTATATAAAAACCAAAGATCATCCATCTCTGTAATTCCTTTAAATTCAATAGGACTTGAAGATAAACCACTCAAAATTTTATGTCGCCAATCAAAAGCTGTTTGAATTGAAATGCCAACTTTTTCAGCTAATGCCTTAAGTGGCTGATATTGCTCAAACATCAGTCTTTTGTATTCTTCAAACTTCTCAATTTTCTTAATGCCATGGATGCTCGTACCTGTGGTTGGAGTCTGAGTGAAATTTTGTGACATTTTTTGCACTTAAATCTTTGTTGATTTTTCTTGTGCCCATTTTTAACAATAAGCTCAGACTTACAATAGGGGCAACAATCCATAGTTTGAACAAAGTCCTCTTTCATCGCATGATTTAAATCAATATTTAGTTCCATTAATAAATTCTTTTTCTGAAGATTATCTAATGAGTCAAAAAGAAGCTTTATTTCTTGTAGTGTATCCATCTTTATTATTTATAGCCCAAAGATAAACATTTTTAAACTTATCAACCTAATTTTAGAATACAGCCAAGCTCTTTTGTTTTTTTGTTTTGGTTCTTGCGGGTCGGCAAAAAACAAATATACTTAAATTTGCGGTTGACACTTTTAGCATGTTGCATGTAGATTGTGGCTTTGCACAGTGGCGAAAAAATCCTTTTTCCCTATCAATCCTCCCCAAAGTTAATTAATCTTGTTGAACTATCCAAACCCGGGTATAGTTGAACAGGTGATAGATCATAAAGCCCAATGATGTAAATCGTTATTGGAACTTTTTAATGGCTTTTCGTCTATCCCGCTATGTATTAGCGACTGGCGTTTCCCATTCCCTCAATATTTTGATTTTGTCTTTTTCTGGAACTTGGAGATAGATCCGGACAAATAAAACGTAAAAGGTGCGGAATTTCTGCACCTTTAATATTTATAGTGTCCCTTTTGCCCAACTTTAAAAATTTGAGGTTTATAATTTTTGAATTGGTGGTTTTTATATACCCTATATGCAAATTTTCATTATTTATTATAACTTTTTCATCAAATTTCAAATATTTGATTTCCGGTATGGTAAGTTCTTTTTTAGCATAATCAAATTCACATACTTTAATATTATTTGAAGCTAGTAATGCTTTAATATAGTTAATTTGCATAGCATGATCAAATGCTAATTCATTAATTTTCTGGTTTATTTTACGTATTTTCAAAAAATAGTAACTAATAATATAACCAAGAATCGTTATTATTATTAGAGCTTCAATATTTTGATTAATAGCCACATCAAATTTGATATTTCCATTATATTTTTGATAATTAGTATAAAGTATATCCCATAATATTGGATGTCCGTATGTTACAAGAAATAAACCTATTTTTTTAAAGTCTAATTTTATCATGTTCTTAAATTTGTTGGGTTAATAGTAATATTACAGACAAATGTAATAATTTAACTCAATTTAATTTTGAAATTTACAAAATAAATGTACTTTTGCATTCACTGTACACACGTGTGCAGTTTTTTCATGGTGGGTAGACCAGTCCGAAAGGGCTGGTCTTTTTAATCATTCAAGTATTAAAAATCAACATGTGCCCTTTGTTTTCATTTACACCAATTCCCCATTGTCTGTAAATTAGTATCGTTAAAAGACGAAACAATAAAATAAACTTTGATAATTTGATAAGAATTAATAACTTTACCCCTGAATAATATAATGTTTGCTCGCCAATATTAAAATGTATGATAAAGCCATTCTAATGCACATTATAACAAGTTTGTTTTACCATCAATAAAAAAACCAAACGAGACATTAGTATAGTTTGAAAATTTGAAATACAATACTATGAACCAATTACAATTTGATGAATTTTTAAGATCCGTTGCAATAAGCAAAAATGATACTTATGCACTTTTATTAGGTGCAGGGTGCTCTATTAGTTCAGGTATTCCTTCTGCAAATGACTGTATTTGGGATTGGAAAGGGGCTATCTATAAGAGTAACAATTCATCAACTAATGATTGGATTGATAATTTTAGAAATCCAAAAGTACAAAGAACGATACAGTCTTGGCTAGATAATCAAGGTAATTATGTGGAAATCGGGTGTAAAGAAGAATATTCTTTTTATGCAAAAAAGTGTTTCCCAATTGAGAAAAATCGCAGCCAGTACTTTCAAAAGATATGCTCAAATGTAAAACCTGCTATTGGATATAGAACAATACCATTATTGGTTAAACACGGCTTACTTGATTCTATTTGGACTACAAATCTTGATGATTTAGTGATGAATTCTTGTGTTTTAGGCGGTGTTCAAGGAATTGAGATTTCATTAGATACTGTTGAAAGAATAAATCAAAGAACTCAGAATAGAAATGAAATTCCAATTATTAAACTTCATGGAGATTTTAAGTATGGGGATTTAAAAAACACAGATGGAGAATTGCAAGAGCAAGATGAAACCTTTAGGAAAAAGCTTATTGAGTATTTAGGAGATAAACACTTAATTGTACTTGGATATAGCGGTCGTGATGCGTCACTTATGGGTGCTTTAAAAGAAGCGTATTCGAAAAAAGGAGGTGGAATGTTGTTCTGGTGTGGCTATCATAACAATAATAGTCCAGAGGTTACGGAACTAATCCAACACGCTAACAAAAATAACAGACAAGCTTTTTATGTGCCAACAGATGGTTATGATACTACGATGCTTAATATTACAAAATTAGTAATTGAAGGCAATAGTAAGTTAAAACAAGAATTAGTTTCTATTCAACAATTGAGTAATAACAATGATACATTTGCTCCTTTTGATTTAAAGCCAGAACGTGCGAATAAAATTCTAAAAAGTAACTGTTTCCCTTTAAAATTTCCAGAAGAAGTATTTGTATTTGATGCTGTTTTGAATGAAAAGCCTTGGGAAGTTGTGAATAACATTGTTTTAAATAGAAATGATATTGCTGCAATACCATATGAAAAAAAGATTTGGGCGTTTGGCACCTTAGAAATAATAAAAGAGGCTTTTAAAAATCAAATTACTGGTGACATAGTAAGAAAGCCATTGAGTGATACAAGAATATATCACTCAGGAATAAATTCACTGATGTTATCAACAATATGTAAGATTTTTTCATCTTCAAAATACGTAAAGACTGATTACAGAGATAAAATATGGTCAGACCAATTTCAAAATATTGCAAATCAAAAGGTTTTTAATGCAATCAAACTTTCTTTGGAGAAAATAGAATCTGAATTTTACTTGACACTTAACCCAAGCTTTGTTATAGAAAAAGAGGGGGTGACAAAAGATATAATTCAGCAGGTTGGTATAACATTTTACCATAAAATTTGGAATGATAAATATAACAGCTACGTTGATGCATGGCGTAAACTATTATTTACAGAGGATAAATATGAATTTCCAATAAATTCTGCAAGCGGATTTATTTTCATTATTGGGAAAGCTCCAATATTTACAAATATATGTGACTTAAATAACAAATATTCGAATTCTCATAATGTACCACAAAAGTTGATTAAACTTAAGGGCGTTCAGTTTAAAGAGGCAACCTTATCATTTTCAACAAAGCATGGAAATAGCCACATCTCAGATACTCATCCTATGAGGGGTTTGATTAATAATAAACCTTATGAAACAAGTTTAAATACTTTTCTCGATACTACCATTAAATTAGGAGTTCTCTCTCCAGAGCAAGATTCAAAAGCATTATTTGATTTTTTATCCAAACAAAATCAAGAAATTCCGAAGTTTAGTGAAAAGGAAGATTATATTATCGATTTTAAAGGGTTTTACAATACTTATGGTTTAAGCCTGAATATTCCAATCCCAACGTCTTCAGATTGGGAATTTATTTCTGAACCAATGAGCAAAAATTTCAATGAAAATATTTATGAAATTAAAAGAAATATTTGTGATAAAATAACAAAACAATGTGCTAGTGGGAATCAAAAAGTATTAATTATCTATATTCCGCAAAGATGGGAAAATTTTACAAGTTACCATGATAATGGAGAATCATACGATTTACATGATTATATAAAAGCATTTTGTGTCGAAAAAAAGGTTACTTCTCAATTTATTAGAGAAAAGACTATTATTGATTTAAAACAAAGTTGTCAGATAAACTGGTGGCTTTCATTATCGTATTTTGTTAAATCATTAAGAACACCTTGGATCTTAAGTAATATTGACAAAACAACTGCTTTTGCGGGTATTGGATATAGTATTGATTCTAAAGAAGACAATAACAATCATATAATTTTAGGTTGTAGCCATATCTATAGCTCTTCAGGGGAAGGTTTAAAATATAAATTATCCAAGATAAGTAATGATAAAATACAATGGAGACATAAGAAACCCCACCTAAGTTATGATGATGCATATGAGTTTGGGAAAAATGTGATAAATCTATTTTATGAGTCAATGAATGAAATTCCGAAGAGAGTGGTGATTCATAAACGAACTTTTTTCACAGATGATGAAAAGAATGGGATCCTGAATAGTTTGTATGATAATACGAAGATTGAATCGGTTGATTTGGTCGAGATAAATTTTGAAGATGATATAAAATATGTATCAAGTAAGATTAAAGATGGTGAAACTAAAATTGATGGTTATTCTGTATCTCGTGGAACTTGTATCCAATTAAATGCAAGTGAAGCGTTATTGTGGGCTCATGGAGTTGTTCCATCGGTTAACAACCCAAATTTTAATTTTTATCCTGGAGGTAGATATATCCCGAAACCTCTAAAAATAATTAAACATCATGGTTCAGGTAGTTTGGAGCAGATTGCAAATGAAATTTTAGGTTTGACAAAAATGAATTGGAATTCGTTAAATATGTATTCTCAATTACCAGCGACCATTTCATCATCAAATGATATTGCTCGGATTGGCAAATTGATTGATAATAAAGAAAAGATAGAATATGACTATCGATATTTTATATAATATTGAATATGTGTAGCATACGAATGAGGGTCGTGATTATATAAGCTATATAAATAATTAATAAGGTTAATAAGAATGAATTTACAACTAAACGAGCAAAGAGATTGTATGGGTTTTCAATTGACAGCGTTTTTATATCCATTATAATCATGCTTGCAAAGTGTATAGACGAAATTAGCACCTAGATAATGCAGAGAAATATCAATTCAGGGAAAATGGATTTTATGAATGGGAAAGAAACGTTTGCATTTTTTTAGGGAAAACATATCCATTTGCTACAAACCTAATTGATAGACAATACTTAACAAAAAACATATGATATGTATATTTTAAACAAAAGGGCTGATCAGCTTGATGAATCAGATATTTTACGACTTGTTCAAAATAGAGTTCAAGAGACTAAATCATTAGACTACAAAAAGGAACTTAAAATTTCACAAGATAAGGATAAAAAAGAATTTCTCTTTGATATTTCAGCAATGTATAATACTGAAGGTGGCTGCTTAATATTTGGAATTGGAGAAAGTAAAGATGATAAAGGACAAAATACAGGAACACCAGAAACTATTTACGGTATTCAAATAGATAATTCAGATAAACTCACTCAGCAAATTGAAGACATCGTAAGAGGGAATACTGAACCAAGTATTTCAAATCTTATTTTGAACATAATAAATGTAGAGGGAAATAATGTTTTAGTCATTGGAATTTTCAAAGGATTTGGGCTACCTTCTATGGTTACATTTAATGAAACAAATAAATTTTTCAGAAGAAGAAATAGCGGTAAGTATGCAGTTGATGTTTATGAACTTAATCAAATGTTTATGCAAAATCAAGTATTAAAAGAAAGTGCTGAAAAATTCAGACTTCAAAGAATTAAAAAAGTTAGAAATCTCAAAGTCTTTCCAACACTTGACAATTCTACTTCTTTTTTTATTCAAATAATCCCTTTTAGTTTTTTAAGTGACCAAATAATCGACTTCTCTAATGTTGAGGGTATGAATTTATTGACATATATGAAACCAATGTTTTCAAGTGGTTGGGATACAATGTTCAACCTTGACGGATATGCCACATTCTCTATGACATCTGACAGACAAAAAATTGAAAGCTACGACCAGATTTTTAGAAATGGTGTATATGAAGTATACAGTTCGAGCCTTTTTGTACAGGCTGACCAGAACGGAAATAAAGTCAATTGTATGTATGGCGAAAATTTCATCCCCGAGACTATAAAAAAAGTCAACAACGGATTGATTGTTTTAAATAAATTCCAAATTGAATCCCCTTTCTTGATCTGCATCAGCATACACAATGTTTTAGGTGGAACGATAAAGGGCAGTAGGGGCTATAGCAGACGATTTATGACGGAAGATATTGTTTTGCCGCCAATTGTGCTGCCTACTTACGAAACTGATTTGTATAAACAATTAAAACCAAATTTTGATATTCTATGGCAATCAGTTGGATATTCAGACAGTCCGGCAAATCAATTAAAATAAATAACTGCTATAATAAAATGGTTTGAAACAATAGCTAGTAATTTGAGTGTTAAAAAATTTAATGGACTACTTTGCAGGTAGTTTGATCCCAAAACAAAGAATATTCATAGGTGTATGAGCCGGCTATAGAATCATTAATTACCAAAACAACCCGTTAATAAATAAAAAATTGATTGAAATAAATATACACACTAAAAGAAGATTATATTAATCATGTTTTATTGAAATATAAAATCAATTAAAAACAATATTGGTGCTAACTTCTTGTATTTATAGCAGAACAAATATTGGTGTTATATCAGAATTAAAAAGATTGTTTCAAAAATATTTATTACTTTTGTTTTATTAAGATCGTTTAAAAGTATAAATACTGTATATTAATAAAAGGAAGGAGACACCAGCCAAAAAACTAAAACATTAATAAAAACCGCTTTAAGCGGAAATTAAACATAAAAAGCGTTAGCTTTTATTCTTGCTTCTGAAAACCGCCAATTTTTCAAATATCTGCAGGATAATAAGTGATACGCTCACGCAACAGCGTGGGCTAAACTTATTTGCAGATATGGGTGCTTGGCGGTACCTCAGAAGCAGATATAGTTTCAGTCCCACGCTCTTTTTTTGTCAAAATTTTTACATATCTGAGGGACTTAGGGGTAAAAAACATAATCATGAAAATGCAAATTAAAGAGATCAAGGCAGTTTATATTAATGACGGAGATATTAAACCCGTTGGTAAAGCCTTAGTAGACGAAAAAGGAAATTTTACAAATTGCAATAAATGCAAAAAAGGTATAGCATTTTTTGAGTTTGAAAGTGGGAAAATTAAATGTACGAAATGTAATCATATTGAATATTAATCAATAACTGATTGTGGCGTAATGTCTTATGAGCAAAATAATAATTGATATAACAAATAAATTTATGAAAAAACTTTACCTAATCTTATTCGCTTTAATTCTGCAAGGCAGTATTAAAGCACAGACCTTTACCGAACAAACCGGGATTTCTTTGACTGGAGCCCGTTGTGGTGACGTTGCATGGGGCGATTACGACAATGACGGTGATTTGGACATTTTGCTAACCGGTTATAACGGAACAACAGCTATTTCAAAAATATACCAAAACAATGGGAATAACACCTTTGCCGAACAAACCGGGATTCCTTTGACAGGAGCTTATTATGGTTCCACTGCCTGGGGCGATTACGATAATGACGGTGATTTGGACATTTTGCTAACCGGTTTTAACGGAACAATAATATACCAAAACAATGGGAACAACACGTTCACCGAACAAACCGGGATTCATTTGACAGGAGTCTTTTATAGTTCTGTAGCCTGGGGCGATTACGACAATGACGGTGATTTGGATATTCTTTTAACGGGCACTGCTGATGGCACAACAGGTGTTTCAAAAATATACCAAAACAATGGGAACAACACCTTTACCAGACAAATCGGAATCCCTTTGACCGGAGTCTATTATAGTTCCGTAGCCTGGGGCGATTACGACAATGACGGAGATTTGGATATTCTTTTAACGGGCACTACTGATGGCACAACAGGTGTTTCAAAAATATACCAAAACAATGGGAATAACACCTTTACCGAACAGACTGGAATTTCATTGACAGGTGTCTTTAATGGCTCCGTAGCATGGGGCGATTATGACAATGACGGTGATTTGGACATTTTGCTGACTGGATATACAGGATCATCAGGGGTAAATGTTTCAAAAATATACCGAAACAATGGAAATAACACGTTTGCCGAACAAACCGGGATCTCTTTGACTGGAGCAAATGGTTCCGTAGCTTGGGGCGATTATGACAATGACGGAGATCTGGATATTTTGCTGACTGGGTATACAGGATCATCAGATATTTCAAAAATATACCGAAACAATGGGAACAATACCTTTACCGAACAGACCGGGATTCCTTTGATAGGAGTGTCTAATAGCTCAGTAGTCTGGGGCGATTACGATAATGACGGTGATTTGGATATTTTGCTGACTGGACAAACAGAATCGGGTTCTTATGTTTCAAAAATTTACCAAAACAATGGAATAGCTTTGAATGCTTCTCCAAGCAAACCCACAAATTTGCAATGGAGTAATGTGACAAAATCTCTTTCCTGGAATGCATCAAATGATGACCATACCCCTCCTTTGGCACTCACTTATAATATTGCAATTGGTACAAGTAATAAACCTATAAGCTACTTATCTCCTCAAGCTGATTTGAACAACGGATATCGAAGGGTCGTATCCATGGGGAACAATCAGTTAAACACAATCTCTTTTTATACAGGATATTTTGATTCCATCTATTATGCAAGAATTCAGGCTATTGATAATGGATTTATGGGTTCGCTTTTTTCTGATTCAATATTAGTGCAATTTTCCCCAAAAGGTTATACGTCAATTGACACTGCTATCCTTTGTGGAAATCAAGCACAATTAAATGTTTCTATTGTTAATGGCAACGCCAATAATTTAACTTACCATTGGAGCCCAAGTGCTGGATTATCAAATGCAAATATACGAAATCCATTAGCGTTCCCAAACCATACTACAACATATAAAGTTAACGTTACTGCTAGCTCAGGTTTGTCTTTTGCTGATTCAGTAATTGTAACGGTAAATCCAATAATTGTAGATGCTGGAACTGATAAAACAATAATTTGTGGTAATTCTACAACACTAACAACAAATACTAATTATTCAAATGCAACAAGTAATCTCACATGGAGTTGGAGCCCTTCTACTGGACTTAGTTCGACCAATGTACAAAGCCCAACAGCAAACCCAATAACAACTTCGGATTATATTGTATCTTTATCCTCTATTGAGGGTTGTACTGCCAAAGACACGGTAAAAGTATCAATTATAAATCCACAACCAAGTGACATAACCGGGTCAACTACACCAGGTATAGGTACTACCCAAATATACAGTGTAAGCAATCTAGAAGGCGTAACATATAATTGGACATTCCCAACAGGCTGGACACAAACAGCCGGAGGAACAACAAATATTATTACTGTTACAGTTGGTGCTGAAGCTGGGATTATTACTTGTACTCCTACTTATCCTTGCGGTATTGTCACAGCCCAAATATTAGAAGTAATCCCAACTGTTTTCACCGAACAGATTGAAATCGCTTTGGAGGGTGTGCGTGAAGGTTCTGTAGCATGGGGGGATTACAACAATGACGGTGATTTGGATATTCTTTTAACGGGCACTACTGATGGCACAACAGGTGTCTCAAAAATTTACCGCAACAATGGAGATAACACCTTCGCTGAGCAAACCGGAATCGCCTTGACCGGAGTTTTTCGTAGTTCCGTAGCATGGGGTGATTACGACAATGACGGAGATTTGGATATTCTTTTGACAGGTACTGATGGAACAACAACTATCTCTAAAATATACCGTAACAATGGAAATAATACCTTCACCGAACAGACCGGAATAAATTTGGTTGGAGTGAGATCCAGTTCCGTAGCATGGGGCGATTACGACAATGACGGAGATCTGGATATTCTAATGACTGGCTCTACTAGTGTTGCTGGGATAACACCTGCCTCAAAAATATACCGTAATAATGGTAATAACAGCTTCTCCGAACAGACCGAAATCGCCTTGGTAACAGTTTATCGTGGTTCAGTAGCTTGGGGCGATTACGACAATGATGGGGCTTTGGATATTCTTTTGACCGGCTTGATAGCATCAGGAACAGAACCTATTTCAAAAATATACCGTAACAATGGAGATAACAGCTTTACCGAACAGACTGGAATTTCATTGACAGGTGTCTATAATAGCTCCGTAGCCTGGGGTGATTACGACAATGACGGAGATTTGGATATTCTTTTGACAGGTACTTATGGAACAACAACTATTTCTAAAATATACCGTAATAATGGAGATAACACCTTCGCTGAACAGACCGGGATTGCGCTGACAGGAGTAGGTTTGAGTTCCGTAGCATGGGGTGATTACGACAATGACGGAGATCTGGATATTCTTTTGACTGGCTCTACTAGTGCTGCTGGGATAACACCTGCCTCAAAAATATACCGTAATAATGGTAATAACAGCTTTACTGAACAGACCGGAATCGCTCTAATAGAGGTGAATTACAGCCCCGTAGCCTGGGGTGATTACGACAATGACGGAGATTTGGATATTCTTTTGACAGGTACTGATGGAACAACAACTATCTCTAAAATTTACCGTAACAATGGAATGGTTGTAAATACTGCACCAAGCAAACCCACTAATTTGCTATGGGATGGGTTGGTAAATAAACTTACATGGAATCCTTCCACAGATAACACCACTCCTTCTGCTGCTCTAACCTATAATATAGCCATTGGTACAAATGTTAATCCAATACAATACTCATCGCCTCATGCTGATTTAAGTAATGGATATAGAAGAGTGGTAGCGATGGGAAATAGTCAGTTGGAAACATTTTCTCACTTCCTTAAAATAACTTCTGATTATACATATTATGCCAAAGTGCAAGCTATAGATAATGGCTTTAAAGGGTCTCTTTTTTCAGATTCTATTATGATTAAAATTTCCCCAAAAGGCTACGCATCAAATGACACTATACTTACTTGCGGTGATATTATACAATTAGATGTATCTATTATTAATGGGAATGCAAATAATTTCACCTATCAGTGGAGTCCAAGCTATGGATTGTCGGATCCCAATATCCGTAATCCAATAGCAAGCCCAAATTTCACCACTACTTATAAAGTTACTGCTACGGCAACAACAGGCTTAACATTTACAGATTCTGTTACAGTAACAGTCAATAATGCGAATTTTAACCCCGATTTTTCAGCTAGTCAAACACTATTTACTGCACCGCCATTTGTAGTTCAATATACAAATACAACCCCTAATTTGAGTAATTTTAATTTCACTTGGAATTTTGGGGATGGTACCATCCTGAATTCAAACAATCCAAGTGTTTTTCACACATATAGTAATAATGGTTTATATTCAGTTTTGCTAATAGCAACTCATGCCATAAGCCAATGCACTGATACTATAATTAAATCAGATTACATCTATTGTACCGGAGGAATTGATTGTAGTTATACCGCTAATATTCTTCAAACCGGACCAATTAATAGATGTCAGGGAGATTCCGTGCTGTTAAGTTGCAATACCGATAATTCATATTCTTATCAGTGGAAAAAGAATGGTACACTGATTCAAGGAGCTACCACTTCTCAAATATATGTTCTGCAAACGGGGACATATACTGTAACTATCAATCAAAATAGCACGGGATGTTCAATTACTTCATCTGCTATTCAAATAAACTTTTCAAATTTAACGGCTCCTCAAATTCTGGCATTAGGTACTATTAATCCCTGTTCATCCGACAGTATAAAACTATATACGGCATCGTCTTACAACACATTTAATTGGTCAACTGGAGCAACAATGCCATTTATTTATGTCACCCAATCTGGGAGTTATATTTTGACGGTAACTGATGCGAATGGTTGCAGTGCGATATCAAATCCATATACTTTAAACACTTCCTATCTTTCGACTCAAAGCATCTGTATGGTGGGAGTTGATGTTGTAAGTGGTAAGAATATGGTTGTATGGAACAAACCGGTTTCAAACGTAATTGATAGTTTTTACATTTATAGAGAAACCACATCTGCTGATGTATATGCTATTATTGGAGCCCAGCCTTATGCTTCTTTAAGCACCTTTATTGACAATACTTCAAATCCAAACACTAAAGCTGACCGATACAAAATTACAGCAGTTGATACCTGTGGTAGTGAAACTCCGTTAAGCGACTTTCATAAAACGAACCACTTAACCATAAACCAAGGTGTAGGCACAAACTGGAATCTGATTTGGGATGGTTATGAAGGATTTAGTTTCCCAACATACAACATCTATCGTGGAACGTCTCCAAGCAACATGAGCATGATTGGAAGCATCCAAAGCAATTTAACCTCATATACTGATGATCCGGGCACTGGTACTTATTATTATCAAATCGAAGTGGTAAACCCAATCAATTGCAATCCTAGTAAATCAATGAATTCATCACTCTCAAACATTGTAATTACACTTACAACTGGAATAGTTAATCAGGTCGGTTCCGGTTTATTAGTCGATTTATACCCAAATCCAAACAATGGTGATTTTACACTTTCATTTAAAGAATCAAAATTGGGGAAATATGAAGTTGTTATAACTTCTGTTGATGGAAAGATTATTCATACAGAAACCATCTTTTCAACAGATATTACTTTCAAGAAAAACATCAATATCGAAAACCTTTCAAAAGGACTTTATTTTGTGAACATTCGCTCAGATGAAGGCAATACAATTAAACGAATAGTAGTGCAATAAAACCACATATTAAACAATATGAATAAACCAAAAATGCTCAGTATCAAACTGGGCATTTTTGGTTTGATGTTCGATATTTACATTGGTTGGTCTATTTGCTGATAATTGATTCATTAATCTATGCTTGGCGAACATGAGTTGTTTCTCATCTTAATGAACCGCTGAATGAGAGAAGTAGATGGATATAGTTGTAAGAGGCTTCGAAAGTTTATCTAGTGGGAAGAGCTTCTCTTAGCCAAAGTTATTTTTCAATTTTCATTTTAGTTCTTTCAAGGTGTTGTAGCAAATTTTTAATCGAAGAAATTCCAATTGCAGTCATTTCTGTGTCATTATAATATCTGGACTCTCCATAAGATTCTGTATTATTCACTTTTATCAATTCCGATTCTTTTGCCTCTAATCGTTTAAGTCTTGTTTGAGCTATCTGAATTAGATAAACTAGGAACAACTTCGAGTCTTTAAATCTTAGATATTGTATTGTCTCTTGGTCATTACACTCTAATATATAAAATCTTGAATTTGTCAACATGTTTTCAGCCAAAAGAATTTCGTTAAAAACGATTCCAGTATCTTTAATCTCTTTATAAAACCTGAACTTTACAATTTCGACTATCTTATTGTAAACATCGCTATTAAAATCATAATGTACCATGAATTATCCTTTTATAAAAATTGCAGGTTTAATATAAATTCTCATATCCCAACTCTGTTAATCTTATGCATTCAGGTCCAGAAGAAGCATACTCATAATTTATGAAACCTTTATCAATAAGATTATTAATCACAGTTTCAAACAAATATTTTGTGGATTGAAATCTTTTAATATTAATATATGACCGCTTTCAAATCTTGTTTTTCAAACTCTTGTAATGTCATTAGTTAGTTTTTTATATTTTGTATTCATCTCTTAATTTAATAAAATCAACAGGCATTATTAATCCATCATTTCTATTCTTCTCTCTTTTGTTTTCTTCTTCATAAATAAGAAATGATAAATACATTATAGCTGAACGACTTAATTTCAGTATTTTGAATGTTTTATCCTCAAATAATCTTCTATCTATTTCATAAGTTTCAGTCTCCTTTGTCCAGTAAGGATTTAAGGATTCTACAACCTTAAATGATTTATGCTCAATATAATTTCGAATATTTGCTAATTCTTTTGCATCAGGTTCAATAGTAACGTCAAACTCTTTCTCATATAAGTCCTTGCTTAACCAAAAAAGACCTCTTAATGCCCAATTACTAGAATCTGATATTAACTCATTTAAACCTTGATTTTTAAAAAGATTTTTAAACCAAATATTTCTAAAGTTTACTTTGGAAGGAATGTTTTCTAATCCTAAATAAAGGTTTAAGAAGTATGAAATCTTGTCAAAAATCGAATAACAAATCTTAAAAGCAATCTTTGCTTTTTCTATGGATAAAGAATAAGTAGAATAGTCGAGCGTGTCCATAAGTGTTACTTCTTTATCCGAAAAATGAATTTCAGAGTTTAAAAGAGATTCGTAAAACAGATATCTTGCACTTACATATTCCTGTTTCAGTTGATTAAACATACTTTGAAAAATTGGCTTTTCATCAAATTTCAAAACCATTGATGGAGTAAACAAATGATCATTTGCAACTACACTTTCAGTCAAAACATCATTTAATGGATTAATAAAAAGTTTGTTTTCAGAACACCATTTTCGATAATCAACTTCAACTTCATCTAATCCCTTATAATAATTATCATAGTTTTTAAAGCCTTTTAATTCTTCAAGAGGATAAGCAGTTTCTATTTGTTTTGCAAGAGAATGAAAAGCATTTTTTGCATCAATATAAACATCATTCATTTTACACGATGCTAATAAATCTTTACGAGCGTATTGCATGAAGATGAATTGATGAATTGGTTCAAAAATTACTCTTGCGTAATGAAATAATCCAAAACCTCGGTTTCCAATTGCCATCCCGAATTTTGAATCTATACTAAGACATAAATTAAAATACTCTTGAGCCTCAACAATCCTCCCAATATGACTAAATAGATTTCCTAAATTAGTTAAGACCTGACATTTAATAAAGTCATCATTATTTTCTTTTAGTAATCCTAAGGATTTTCTATAATATGTAATTTGCTTTTCTATCTCTTCGGATTCAAATTCAAAATTTGTATTGGGATATTTGATCTGCTGAATATAAGACCAAGCATTTCCAAGAAAATAGTAATAATTCGCTTTGGAATGAGGATCAAAGTTTTTAATATTTACAGAAATTGCAATTTCTATAGAAGTTGTTAACCTTTCTAAATCATTTTGTCCTCTTGATGTTTCAAAGAGTCCCCCAAGAATTTCAAGGATTTCGTGAGGTGATTTTATATCTAGGTTTATTTCTTCCATTTCCTAATTTTGTCTGATGCAACGTTTTCTTTGCTTGTGCTTGAACTGACGGTTTACGTATTTGTCGTGTTTATGTTTGTCAAACATAGGATTAGCTAATTTTCTCTACCTTAAAATTTCCAGGGCTTTTATAAGATTGTGCTTGTTTGTTAAATCCCAATCTTGCAATTTCCTTTTCAACATCTTGTGAATTTGGGGTCGGTGTTGTAGCAGAAGGAACTTGAAATGTGTAACCTTTCGGCATATCTCCGAATTTTCTTGGTGCTGTTAGTTTGTAAAGTGCCATGTTTATTTTGTTTTTACTGTTTATGTTTACTTTGGTCGGCTTTCAGTATCCCCGTTTTCGCCAAATTAGATTGTCTGTCCACCAAAGTGTGTCGTGGTGAACGATCTGTCAACATAGCAGATAACGAAGGTGGCTTTACGCAGCAACGGACTAAATTCCGCATCGCTTTCATCGCACAACAAAGTTAAATAATTTTGTTGAACATTCAATTCGCAACTCCTATTTTTACCAAACCATTATAGACCCATCTTTTAGAATTCACGCTTGATATAAAAAATTGCTCCACATCTTAATTAGCCGTTATATAAAAGAAGCTTACGTATAGGAGGTACTCCCATCAGGTTAACTGACGGGACAATCTACTCGATTACCGCATGGTGTTCTGTCTTTCGATCTTGTAAATCAAAGTCAATGTTGAGCTTTTCGGTCATTGTTATTTTACTTTCTTTATTACTATTCATCTTTTATGTTAGCTAATGGATTATCATCGTCATTCCTATCAATAGCCATATTGAACCTAATATCGAGAAATTCCTTTATTGCTTTAAAGTTTGGAAAAGATGCTTTGTTCTCAAATCCGCAAGCATTCAATACTATAACGCAAGTATTTTGAAGTTGAAAATTAAATTCTTGACTTTGAAATGCCTCAACAGGAAACTCTATATAGCAATCTTTTTCATCCATTTTTTGATATTTGAAAAATAAATCTTGAATTTTTTTTATTTTTTCTTCTTCAACATCAATCTTGAATGTACTTAATTCTCTATCTGCTTTATAATTCAGCATAAAGTTCGTCAAAGTAAGAATAATTAACCAATCTTGCCAGCCATCTTTCCTTAACTTAATAATCAATTTCTGAAACTCTTTTTGATTATAAAGTTTTGCTAACGTCAAGTGTATACACTGTTTAGAATATTTGAATCTAATACCAATGTGTTTTATACATTTCTCTTGATTATATTTCGAACTTAAATCGGATCTCCATTTTATCACATCATTTTCAGTAGGAAAATCTAAATAAGGTGTTTCAACAGGATTGAAGTATTGCCTTTGGAGTGAATTAAAGTCTGATTCATTAAAAACCATTCGATACATTTTCTGATATGCATTCATCGAAAGTGTTTTAGTTGCTAAGTCGTTTTCCTTAAATAAACTTTCAAAGTTCTTATTAAATTCATCATCAGGTAATAGACTCACTGCGTTTAGAATAATCATAAGTGTACCAGCTTTAGTTGCCACGTGAAAGTTTATTTCTTTTGGGTCCTTATCTTCAAAATAATTTGAAAATATTTTCCATTTAAATATTGAGTGAGAAGGGAGTTGCACAGGTGGATTAATTCCATCTTTTATTTCTAATTCTAGTTCAATAGTGCTTTTAAGTAAGTGAAAATCATATTTCGAAAGTGCTATTTCACCTAGCATAATTTGAAGTATAGCACAAAATTCTTCTGCTATTGCGTTAGTGTTATAATCGTTAATAAATGAAATGCGCCAAATGCTGCCCAAAGCATTAAAGGTTATGAATCTTTTTGTTCCAATATCATTTAGGGGTCTATCTGTCAATTTTCTTTCAATTAAACCTTTTAACGAAATATCTGTTGGAAAATCAGCGTTTAGACCTGGGAATAAAGGATTGATAAACTCATCCTTGATATAACCAAGCTGTGCAAGTTCAGAATCAATAAGCACTTTAAGTGCGGGGGATAAGATAGGTGATGAATAAAGTAGAAGCGTAAAATCTGCAATTATTTTTAGCGGCATTTCTTCATCATTGTTCCCAATGAAATTCGGTTTGAATTCATGCCTTGCACTCATATACTTTTGAAACGCAATAATTGTGTTCATCCATGAGCCCTGCTTAAAATCCGCATAAAATAACATACCCAAGGAGTCGGCAATCCGTTTAAGAAGTTTCTTACTACCATTATTAACACTTACCCAAACTCCTGCCAAAGCATAATATTTGGCTGCCATATTCAAACCAATGCCAGAATAAAGTTGAGAGATATTTATTAATGCAAGAACTAACCCTTCAATGGTTTCTTGTTGGTGCCATAGGTCTTTGGCTTTATGAAAACAGTTTAATGCTTTTAAAACAAAAATCGGATTGGTGCTTTTTAAATACTCAATACCTCTGTCAATTTGTATTTTGGCGGCTTTATAATTTCCTTCCCTTTTAAGAACAAATCCATCTAATTTTTGGAGGTATGATTCTAAAAAATCAATTATTTCCAAGTTGGTGTCAGAATTAATTGAAATCAGCATCTTGATATATGCATTTAATCTATCACATAGTTGACTTACATTGTAAAATTCAGCTTTTTCTATATTTAAAAGAATATTTTCTAGAGGCTCCTTAAATGAATTGAAATTGTTGTTGTGTTTTCTTCTTGCAAGAAAAAATAAATTATCTGTAGCAAGATTTTCAAGCAAATGGCAGGTCTCACTTGGGTTGTTAGATTTAGCAATTTGTTCCTTAATGGTTTTTTCAATTTGTATTAACCATGCTTTAACCTCACTTAGTTTGATTTCGGATAGTTTTAGAAAGCAAGCTGATAAAGCAATGTTCAATATGCTTTGTGCATCTTCAATTTCTGACGCATTTCTAAAATCATTAAAATTTGTAAAATAGCTTCTGACGTAATCTTCAGAACCATTTAAATTGCCCTTAGGTTTTTCATAAAGTCCTGTAAATTGAATTCTTATCCATATATGTTCATATATAGCTTTTAATTTATATTCTCTTTCAATAGGTAGCTTATGAATGAAAATGTCCAATAGATTAATCCATATTAGAGAATGGTCAAATAGATATTTATTTCTTCTGCAATATTTTGCTGCATCAATAACTTCAAAAAACTCACCAATCAAAAAATAGTCAATATCTTTCACATCTTTCCATTTTTCAAATACGTTAAGATACCACTTATCGTCATCGGTTCCCAAACTTATTAAATGATAATCGAGTTCGGATATTTGTAGTTTGCGATTATCTGGATTTGCCTCTGACGCTTTTGACCATACAACATTTGTAAGTAATCCAAATACAGAAGAAACCTCGTCTTTGGCAACAGGAAAAGGAAGAGTTGTTATTAAAACTTCTATTCTTTCTTTTACAGTTTGAAATTCTTGGTCAGGTGGAACATCTAAAAAACGCCATTTAATCCTTTTTGTAAATTCATACCATTGTTCATTGGTAATATTCTTTAAAACCTCAAGGGCTTCGGCAATTATATTTTCATCAACCTTGTCTTTAATTGCCTTTGCTTGGTCATGGATGTAATTTGAAACAATATCTTTAACTTTATTTGAACATTCTTGTAAAATTTCGGGTGTTAATTTACCTTGATTCTCATTCCATTTCCTGAGTAATTCAGCTCCGTTGTCAGTATATTTGCGGGCAATTGCAGAATTTGCCTCGAACACAAATTCCTTTTCTAAATTAGTATAGTCTGTTTTTACATGTAGCATAAAGAAATGTGCAATACATTTTTCAATTTCTTCACTGCTAAAAGAGAAATTAGATGAATATAATTTTAATTGCCTAAATTTTGCTGTCTTTGAAAGTTCGTTTTTTTGAAAGATATCATCTTCGTAATCACAATATATTGCTTCATCAATTTTATTAATTGCATTATATAACCAAGTTTCAAGCGTTCTTAGAATTTGATATTGGTAGCCACGCAATGAAGCATTAGCATCTGTATTCTTAGAAAAAATGTGAAGTTTTGAAATGCTCATTTCCATACTCTATTGTTTAATTGGATTGCGTGTAGGATAAAAAAATAGCTCTTTGATTCTGGCGAAGTGTTGACTTTGTGTGCAGTGGCAAAAGTAAATGTGCTATTTTGGGTCAGTAATTGTTTTAGAAAATGTGCGGTGGCAAAAAAATAAAAAAACATCTTGTCGGCTTTCTTGTTCTGTCGATATTTCTTTTTTCTGTCCTTCCACAATGGCTTACTTTTCAATTTATTGTTGTTGCTGTCTTTTTTTTTCACTTGGCGGTAATAGTTTATAGGCAAGACAAATACGGTCTAATACAGCTAATTTAGGGTGGCTTGTATCAAGTGCTGTCGAGCTTTAATTTTTACAAATGTATGCTTTTTCTACATATCATCAAATGATTTTTCATTTGTCAAATTTAATATATAAGGTAAAAACAAATCGATATGAGAACATATGAAAGTTTTGTAGCCAATCAAATTGAAAATAAAAAATTAAACTTATACAGATACAGTGATTTTATGAATATAAAAACAAAGTATATTTTACATAATTCTATAACAATAGAAGTTGAAAATGACATTGAATTTGAAATAGAAGAACTAGCCGAAAATGAGATAGATTTTCGATGAGAAAAAAGAGAATCCAAAGTTGCTTGTCGACAAAACGATGGGTTCAATTATCATTATCCACAAGGCAAAAAAGAATATTGATTAAAAAAGTATTTCACCAGACAATTGATTTTTTTGATAATGCAATATATAAAATAATGCACAAGCGCTGGAAAACTTTTTTTAATGATAAATCCAATTTTTATAATGAGGTTTCAGAAAATTACTTTGTTCGAATTGGTGATGATTCTTATCGAATCCGGAAGAATATTTATCGTGTTTTTGTTTTCGTTATAAAAATAAGGGGTGATATATTTAAGCCATTAATTTTAATCGAAGAAAAAATGCATAAAAGCTTTGAGGTTTTTGATACTTATCTTAATGCAATCGGACGAGGAATTAATTATTATGCAAACAGACAATCTGGAAAATTTGAAAATGAAGAGTTCTTTAACTACTTGGAAAAGCTAGAATGTGAAAAACTGAATAATTTACGAAAAAACAAATTGAATAGATTGTTACAAATTGAATGAGGTAGAATAAGTCATTGTTTTTTTTATCCAATCACACTTTTAGTGTATACTCCAAATTGTGATTTTAATTTTGAATGTTTTTCCGGAATAATTTGCATTTTCGATAAATATTTGAAATGCCAATGCAGGGGATCTAAAATTGTGAATTATTATATAGTATCATTTAGATTTCTTTTGGATCCAAAATATTGCAAAATGGGCAAGGCTCGTTTGTGATTTCGCAAAAAGTTTAAAACAGCCGATTTCAAATAATGTATAATAATAACATTATTATACATTAATTGCTTATATTGTTGATATTCAGCAGTATATGTATGTTTTCAAAAACAATAATCAAATTTAATGTATAATAATATTTCAATATATTTGTTATTATGCATTTATTTGCTTATATTTACACTAAGTAAAATTTTAAAAACATGAATAACACAAGTGACTATATTGAATTCGATATTGCTTTGAGAAAAGGAATGTCATTAATTAAAGATCCAAAAAAGTGTGTAGTTGGTTTTTATATCACTCTATCTATAAATATAGGGCTGAGGGCATGTGACATCTTGAAACTAAAATTTTCAGATTTTAAAGATTTAAAAGAAAATGACTGTTTATTAATAGAAGAGAAAAAGACTAAGAAAAAAAGAAGAATTACGATTAATAAACATGTTGCACTTTCATATTCGACATTAGTTTCCGAATTAAAAAAACAAAATAAATATAAAGAAGATGACTATATTTTCAAAAGTCAAAAAAACACTATCTACTCTACTGTGTCTGTTAATCGGTTACTAAAAGAAATATTCAATCTCAAAAAGTTAAATATTTCAAGTCATTCCCTTCGGAAGAGTTTTGGGAGGAAAATATATGATAACAACAATCAATCAGAGCATGCCTTAGTATTGTTAAGTGACATCTTTGGGCATTCCAATTTGTCAATAACAAGACGTTATTTGGGACTTCGGGAAGAAGAAATAGAAAATGTTTATTTGTCTTTATAGTTCATTAACGGAAAAGAGCATAACTCCTTTAAATCGCTCAAAGTGGTGAAAAGCCAATAAGGTTTATTAGCTCTTATCCCCAAATCAATTTAATTAATTCATCTTTATATCGTTTATGAACTAAATAATAGAAATTCGTTTTGACACTGATTTCAGAGTTAGATTTCAATGCTGAGTTGAAATTCTTATTTGAATAATTTAAAGTCTCAACTCTTTTTAAGAGCTCTTTTTCTAATTGATTATACTCTTGTGCTAATTGAATATCATTTACTGTTGCCTCTATATCAAAATATAATTTGTTCAAGTCTTGAAATGTAACAGTTAAGTCAATAATGTCAGGGTCGTAAATAAATTCAATTTTGGAGTCAGTAGGAAAGACTATAAAGTTTTTGTCAAAGATACTTAATGGCTCTGGTTCCTTAAGTAAATTACGTGAATAGCAGAAGCATCCATTGCGGATTTTCCATTTAAATTGATCAAAAAAAAATTCATTGAGATAATTGTGAATCAGGGGATTCATACTCTTTGGTTTTCTGTTATTTAATATAGCAGTATTATCAAATCCATCGTCATATTTATAATTTCGCTTATTAAGATAGCGGGTTAAGAAAAGACCTTTTTCGCATTTCGCTAGTTCTTGAATATACGTGTCGCATTCCTTTTCCAATAGCAATTTTAGATTATTCCAGTTTTTTTTCATCTTTAGCGTTTGTTTATTGTGATTAATTAAAATAGCGAATCTTCTTCTTCATCATCTTTAAGCAAGGGAAACTTATAGCGATAATCAGCAATTTTTAATAATTGGTTGTCGAAGAAATATGGGTTCAAAATAATACTACTTGATATTTTAAAATCAGTTTTAAATTCGAAATTAGACTCACATTTGATTAAATTTTCTTCAATTTTTTTCATTAGCTCCCATCGTTTGTCTACAAATATTTTTGCATCTTTCCGGCTTTCTTGTAAAATTTCAAAAAACCGCTCTTGGAATAGTATTGCTTCTTCAACAACATCAATTATTGGAATTTGTGAAATTTTCTCAAAATATTTATTTGTCAAATCTGATGAGAGCCATAAGTACTTGGTAACGTAGTCTTTAATATAATAATCATCAAAACCCATAAATTCTGGGATCAAACCTTCATATTCTGATAACAACTTGCAGTAATCATCATTATTTTTAATATAATAATCAGCTTTTTGAATTTGTATTTCAATATACTTTTTTGAAAAAATCAAGTATTACATTTTCGATATCCAGAAACTGGTAAGTATAATTAATAGCTCGACACTCATTGAGGTTAAGAATAGTTTGGTTTTCCAAAGTTCTTTGAAAAAAATCTATTATTGTATTTATTGCTAACTCGTTATCAACTAAAGTTAGATGGTATAATTTTAGATGATCAAATATTGAGTTTTATTTTTCATCGGACTAGATTTTTCGCAGATAAAGTCCGCTAATTTATTTTTAAGCCCTTGCTCATTTTGAATAAAGTCCAATAATCTATCTCTATATTTTTGGACATAATTTCGTTGTGAAATAAGGACTGTAGAAATCAAAAAAATCATGTTGACTTTCTTCAAACACACAAATTTTTCTCTTCTCTTAGAAAGCAGATTTTTTAAATATATCTCTTCTATATTTGCGATCGAAAAAGCGGAAAATGAAAGTTGCCAATTGATAAAACCAGCAGGAATTGTAAGTTCAAATTCAACTCCTGGACTCCATTTAGAGTATTCAATGTATTTTATCGAATCATCTTTGCTCTGGATAACAACCTGAGAAAATAGCAACTCTGGAAATTGAATTGCAATATTCGAAAGATCAAGACTTTGTCTGCGAATATTTTTTACATAGTAATGTAATTCTCCTTCACTTTCGAATGAAATGACACTGAAGCTTTTCTCCAAATCATCTATCTCAAATGCCAAATCTTGGATAAGATTTGGTTCCCAAAAGAAGTGTTCATTATCGTGAAAGGCTTTGGCTTTAATGGCTTCTAAATCATCTTTTATCCCTTTAATAATAATCAGATTTTGAGATGATTGAATATTTGTGTTTTTCATTCTATTTGATTTTTTCAATAAGATTTTTCAGGATTTCACATTTTTCGTATTTCTCTTCCTCTATCCAATCTTCTAGTTGCCATTCAAGACTCTTGTGATAGTGTTTTTTTAGCAAGAATGCAATTCGCTTGCATTTATAATCGTCTTTCAAATCGATGAAGTGATCGAGTATTGCACAAAGTAATACACTGTCAAGAAGGTAATTATGATACTCTATCTTCAGCCATAAGTAATTGAAGTAATCATCCAACTTAGTTTTTTGAAATGCTGCTTTTGTCTCAAGCCCAAGTTTATAAAGAATCTCAACCTCTCTCTTCTTTTTAAAGTAATAATTCAAATAATCTGGATTTTTTTCATCTATATTTTCCATAATATCATTTTTTAAAGCCAATTTTAGTTTGGGTACTTTCATTAATAGAATCGGCATCAGAATAGTTGTAGATTTCAGCGAGAGTCAAGGGAGAGCTGATTTCCACATTATGCCCCAATTCTCTCAAGAGAATTTGAGCCTTTGGAACTTCGAGTTTGTCGAAATAATAAAGATCGATTAATCGCCCTTTTCGGAGAAAAGATTTGTCAATGAAATTTAAAGAAGTATTGAAGCTGCAGATGATTTTTATTGACAAACAGTCGCTGAGCAAACCATCCGTTAGATTTAGTAGATTCGTTATCACAGGGCTTGAACAATTTTTTCTACTCATTAAAAGATTTTCGGCATCTTCTATTACAAGCACTGAGTCAGGATAGCTCATTAAAAATTTGAGAAATCCTGGGGATGCGAGTTGTTCAGCGAGTTCAGGTGTGACATATATAATACGTTTATTAATCAGACTTGCCAAGCATTTAATATAAGTACTTTTCCCTGAGCCACTTACGCCAAAAAGTAATAACAATCCTTTCGAATTTGATTTGGAAAGTTGTTCAATTGCTTTTGTATGAAAAGGCAGGAAGTTGTCATTATAATTTTTAGAGATAATTTACATCAATTTTATTCAGTTTTAAAATCACAGAGTCGAAGTCTATTATTTTGGGCAACGAGAAAATGTATTTTCCCCATCAACTTCTTCTTTAATGATGTTGCTAATTGCAGCATCTTTTAATTGATTTACAATTTCAACATTTGACCTCTTACAATAAAATATTAAGACGTATTTATCGAAAATATCTTCTTTTATCAACACAAAGATATTCTCATCGATAACAAATAAATTCTCCTTCGAGTTGTATAATTTAGTTTTAGACACAAACTCTAAATCGTAAATATTTTCATTGAATAAATTTGAAAACTTCTCAATAACAAAAGCTTTAAAGGAATCAATTTTGAGGTCTTCAATTTTTAGGACTAATGGATAGCTGTTAACAGCTTTGAAGTATAAGGATCCCAGTAAAGTCGCCTCAATTTTTAATTCATTTTTAATGCCAGCCCTGATTTCGGAATTAATTATTGTTTTCCATAATGTATAGGTTTAAATTTTATATCCAATTTTTGTTTCTTGCTCCAAATAGATGGTGTTCTCGAAATTGTATATATCTGAGAGAAGAAGTTCTTTATCAGTTTCGAAAGGAAGCCCTAATATGCTTAATAGGTTTTTTGTACGTTCGACCGATAGCTTACCAAAACAATACTTGGCTAGTAATCTGCCGGGACGTAAAAATGCTGGCTCAATAGCAGAAATATCCACATTGAATGTGCATATAATACAGATATTCAATATGTTGCCAAGTATACCATCTGTGATGTTTAACAAATTTGATACAACCGATTTTGCATGTTTGTTACGATTGCACAAAACGGATTCTGCATCCTCGATTATTATAATACTATTTGGGTGCGCCATAATAAAGTGAACAAAATTCGGGCTAGATAATTGGCTGGCAAAATCCGATGGAATATAGATAAAGGTTTTATCTATAATAATCGTAGTTAAAATGCTTGATTAGTGTGCTCTTACCACTTTCCTGGCTGACCATATAGCAAAACCAATCCCTTGCTATTTTCCTGACTCAAACTTGAACATATTTTCTGGTAATGTGGAGCAAAATCTTCATTATAGTGTGTGTGTATATTTAAATCACAGTCTTTAAGTTTAAACGCCTTAAGCGAAAATGTTTCGTTTTCAGTCATGAGTAAATTTATATTCCCGGCTGGGGCTTCAATAACTATATTGTTTTTGGATCGTCTGCTTTAGCTCTTCAAGTAATTGTAAGTCTGAATTTTGATTATAATAAATCGTTACTTCGTTTTCATCGAGAATTACAAAAATGTCGTCTGTGACAGGAATAAGACCATATATTATTTCCCAAATACTTGTTGTACAGTTATAAAATTTGTTTGTAATTTCCTCTCCAATTGTGTATGGGTATTTTTCAAAAATTACTTTTGCAATTTGATCAAAATCTATATTTGAATAACTAATCTCGAAAGGAAATTCTCCTGTTATATGATAAAAAAGAGAATACGATATGTCCTTTTTTACAGTGAGATCGAATTTGCAATTGTTGATCAGATTCGGAGTCAGTATTTGATTTTTATTTGTTTTCATAATATTTTTGTTTTATCAAATTTTGAACAATAAGAGATCGGGGTCTACAATGCGTAAACGTTTTAATGCCTTCATTATCTGGAGATTATGATTTTATTTATACAAATATATGACCTGAAAAGTGGGATTCCAAATTATTTCGAATTTAAATTGCATTACAAATCATAAAGCATTGTAATTCTGCGCCATACAATTGGTGCAAAAATGAATTTGAATTAAAATATTGGAATTCAACAGTGATTAATTTAATTATAGTTTTCCGGTTTTGTTTTGTGAAAAACACCTTTTGTTCCAGTGAGATTGGTGAAAAAATTGACAATGTTATTCTCTTTTTTAAACGTACATCACATAATATATATATATATATATATATAGATTTTGAACTAGTAATTGGAATTTGTGTAAGTGCTAAAAAGAAAAAAGCTACATGATTTTAATTTCTTGTAGCTTTCCAATTATCCGTTTTTTCGAATAGTGTTTTCATATTCTAGTTTTTTTGGGACAACGTCATTTTGTATTGTTGAATGTCTTAAGCGTCAACTATTTTATTTGAAAAATACTTTTCAATCTCATTTACTTTGTTGTTTTTCTCTAGCCAATCATAAGTTTCATCCTCTGAAAATGGAATGATTACCGTATTTCCACAAGTACATTTTCCATACGAACAACAATAGTCAGACATAGCGCCTCCTGAAGCATGTAAAAACCAGGATTCTTTTTGAGTGCGATATAATTTTTCATAAACATATTCAAAATCGCCCTTAGAAACGCCATTCCAGTATTCTTGTATAAATTCTGCGGTTTCTGTATTGTAACATTTTTTATTTATAATTCTTTTCATATTTTTTTATTGATTTATTGATGTATTTAATTCTATGGGAATATTGTTATTGATTAAATTCCTTAAAAAAAGTGCATTCCTTTTTCTATTATAAACGAAAATCTCTTTAGTTAAATAAACATTCCGACAACTCATATTTTACTATAAAATTTAAGCTGAAAACATCATCTAAATATTCAAAACTATTTTCTATTTCTTGACTCCTGCGTTTCCATGCACTGCCTAGATTATCCCAGAAAAATGAGTTTTTAAATTTATCATTTAATCTTAAATAGTTTTTAATTGCAAGCAATTGTTCTTCGTTCAACTTAATTCCACCTTGTTTTTTATTATGATTTTTACTCGGTAATTCATTCCCCGAACTTCTCTTTTAAAATCCTTAAAATCAAAGTTTTTGTTGTTTTCTTGTCTTCTGGGATAATAACTTGCAATTTTGAAGTGCTATCATATTCCATTTCATAATATCTCCATTGTTACAAAAGCATAGAATTCCTGTTTTCCCCTTTAAAAAACTCAGCCTCTGTTTCCTTTACTAAGGTAATTGCCATTTTAATTGTTTTTATCATACTTTTTATTTTTATTAATTTTGTTATTTTTCTAAACTTGTTTTTTTATTTAGTGGGATTTTGCTTTGTTTAATCTCTCTTTTTTATGTTTTCATATTCATCTCCTTTCTGTTTGTTGTTATTTATATTTTAATTTGTTTTAATCCTTAAAGTCTTGAGCGTAAAATAGTGAGCAGATATTAATTTGAATCTGGTTATTGGGTCATTAAAATTTACATTCAGGTCGTAATTCTGATGTAATTTTAAAATTATGTGTTAATTTATGCGATATGGAAATTGAATTATTATCTAATTCGAGTGCAAAATTAATAATTATTTTTGACATATGCAAATTATTTACATTTTATGTCATTAAATGTATTATCTTAGCAGATTTATTTTAATTTTTTGCAAAAATTGCAAAATCATAATACTTTGATTATATGAAATGTATGTATATTTATTTATGCAATTTGATTTATTTGAAAAACGATCAAAATATTTCAATTTAAATTAACTAATATATGATTAATTAAAACAATGATATGTAAATTATATAATACACAAAATATTTTTATCAAATTTTGACTCAGAAATTTTGATTAAGAAGTGTAATCTAGCAATATATTTATTTTGTTGAACAATCTCTATTATAGTAATCTTAGGTAGAATTTATAAAAAGGGCACGGTAGGTTTTTGTGAATAATATTTATATATGATTCTTGCAAAAACTTGCCGTGCCTTTTTGAATATTTGATTGCCCCTTGAAATTGAAATCAGAAAAATAAGCTCTTTTAGATTAACATTAAAGCAAATTTAAACTCCTGAGTCTGATTGATATCTATTATATTGCACCAATCGTTTCTAATACACTTTAAAACTCCATTAATTTCTTAGCAAACTCTTTTTTTGTTTCATTTTCAAAACCGGCAAAATAATTCATTGTAGTTTTCATGTTTGTATGCTTAAGTGCTTCGCTAACAAATTCCATACTAGCACCTTTGCGGATAGCCGTTGTGGCAAAAGTATGTCTGGCATAATACGTTGATATTTTCTCATCGATTTCAATAACTTTAGCAAAATTTTTAATATGTTGATTAATGTATCTTATAAAATTATTAATATGAGTATGATTTTCGATTGCTGATGCCTTAGAGTCAACAATAGAGAACACAAAATTAGTTTTATCTACAATCCCATACTTCGCAATAACTCCTTTTGTATATTCATTCAAATACACAACCATTGGTGTTTGTGAATTGTTCGTATTAAAAGTTTTAGCTCGTTTAAAAGTAAAACAGTTTTTCAGTCAAGTCTTTATAACGAAGGTTTGCAATGTCTTTAATATTCATTCCATTACCAAAATATGAAAAAAACCAAAAATCTTTTGCTTTTTGTTGATCAATTGATACAGGAACTGATTCAAATAACAGCTTCAAATGCTCAGGGGAAAGAGCTTTCTTTACATTATTAGGAGCAGGTATACTATATTTTCTCTTTCCAAAAGGATATAGCTCAGCATTAATGATCCTGTCTTCTTTCGCCTTGTTAAAAATTGCTCTCAATGGTCTCAAATAAATCCCAACTGTTGTTTGGCTTTTCTCCATAGTATCTATCATGAATCTTTCATATCCTTTTAGCCACTGTACTGTAACATCCTGAAAATTCAAAGACTTCTGCTCGTTATACACCATCAAAGATTTAATGCTATATTCATAATTCACTGCTGTTCCAATTTGATTGTTGATTTTATATTGTTCAATCGCTTCATCATAATATGAATTAATGTTGTTTTTTAATACACTTGATTTATTGAACCAAGAATTCTCAAATGATTCAAAAGTAAAATATTTTAAATTTTCAGCTATTTCAATTGCTTTAATTTCTATTGATTGTAGCTTTAATTTGATTTCTTTATGTTCTCTTTTTGGCTTTAATGTTTCCCAAACATTAGCAAATTCAACCTCAGTCATGTCAAAATTGATTGAATATAATTTTTGCACTCTTGGCGATGGAGTGAATACTCTCAACTTTACGGGGAACTTTCCATTTTGCTTTTTTCGTCTTTTATCAAGGACGATTGAAATATGATATTCAGAGTTCATTTGCATACGATTTGCATACAAAAATACAATATTTTAATTTAATGACACTAATCGATAACTATTTAACATTTTTATCATCTTGATTAATAGCATTATAGATAATTTTTATTTTTTGGGGCATTAGCTCAGTTGGCTAGAGCGTTTGACTGGCAGTCAAGAGGTCTTCGGTTCGATTCCGTAATGCTCCACAAAAAAATCAATGGTGACAAAGATAAAATTCTCGATGTCGCCATTTTTTGTTATGGCTTATTATACATACATCCTTTATTCAGAAAAGTTTGATCACTTTTATTATGGTCAAACTCAAGATTTGGAAGCTAGGATTTCCAAGCATAATTCCGGTTTTGTGAAATCGTCGGCAAGATATTTACCATGGAAACTCTATGCATATAAAGAGTTCTCAACCAGAGGTGAAGCCTTTTCCATGGAGCGGAAGTTGAAAAACTGTAAAAGCAGAATGCGAATGCAGGAGTTTATTGCCCGACAAAAATTTGCAATTTTGGGCAATCAAGAGGTCTTCGGCCCCGAAAATCAGAACCCTCTGGGTGCGTGAATTTTCGAGGGTCCACGCCATTGCAAAAAAACTCTTCCCTTTGATTTAATTTCACCTTTCAACTAAAAGAGTTTTTGCAATGGCGGGATTCGATTCCGTAATGCTCCACAAAAAAATCAATGGTGACCGGGATAAAATTCTCGATGTCGCCATTTTTTGTTATGGCTTATTATACATACATCCTTTATTCAGAAAAGTTTGATCACTTTTATTATGGTCAAACTCAAGATTTGGAAGCTAGGATTTCCAAGCATAATTCCGGTTTTGTGAAATCGTCGGCAAGATATTTACCCTGGAAACTCTATGCGTGTAAAGAGTTCTCAACCAGAGGTGAAGCCTTTTCCATGGAGCGGAAGTTGAAAAACTGTAAAAGCAGAATGCGAATGCAGGAGTTTATTGCCCGACAAGAATTTGCAATTTTGGGCAATCAAGGGGTCTTCGGCCCCGAAAATCAGAACTCTCTGGGTACGTGAATTTTCGAGGGTCCACGCCATTGCGGAAAAACTCTTCCCCTTGATTTAATTGCACCTTTCAACTAAAGAGTTTTTGCAATGGCGGGATTCGATTCCGTAATGCTCCACAAAAAATCAATGGTGACCGGGATGTAATTCTCGATGTCGCCATTTTTTGTTATGGCTTATTATACATACATCCTTTATTCAGAAAAATTTGATCACTTTTATTATGGTCAAACTCAAGATTTGGAAACTAGGATTTCCAAGCATAATTCCGGTTTTGTAAAATCGTCGGCAAGATATTTACCCTGGAAACTCTATGCGTGTAAAGAGTTCTCAACCAGAGGTGAAGCCTTTTCCATGGAGCGGAAGTTGAAAAACTGTAAAAGCAGAATGCGAATGCAGGAGTTTATTGCCCGACAAAAATTTGCAATTTTGGGCAATCAAGAGGTCTTCGGCCCCGAAAATCAGAACCCTCTGGGTGCATGAATTTTCGAGGGTCCACGCCATTGCGGGAAAACTCTTCCCCCTTGATTTAATTTCACCTTTCAACTAAAGAGTTTTTGCAATGGCGGGATTCGATTCCGTAATGCTCCACAAAAAAATCAATGGTGACCGGGATAAAATTCTCGATGTCGCCATTTTTTGTTATGGCTTATTATACATACATCCTTTATTCAGAAAAGTTTGATCACTATTATTATGGTCAAACTCAGGATTTGGAAGACAGGATTTCCAAGCATAATTCCGGTTTTGTGAAATCGTCGGCAAGATATTTACCATGGAAACTCTATGCATATAAAGAGTTCTCAACCAGAGGTGAAGCCTTTTCCATGGAGCGGAAGTTGAAAAACTGTAAAAGCAGAATGCGAATGCAGGAGTTTATTGCCCGACAAAAATTTGCAATTTTGGGCAATCAAGGGGTCTTCGGCCCCGAAAATCAGAACCCTCTGGGTGCGTGAATTTTCGAGGATCCACGCCATTGCGGAAAAACTCTTCCCCTTGATTTAATTGCACCTTTCAACCAAAGAGCTTTTGCAATGGCGGGATTCGATTCCGTAATGCTCCACAAAAAAATGGCGACAGGGACTAATTCTCGATGTCACCTTTTTTGTTATGGCTTATTATACATACATCCTTTATTCAGAAAAATTTGATCAATTCTATGATCTAACAATATGCTAAGCTTTACTGATAAAACGGATAAAAGAGAAGCGTTTTATTTAAAAATAAAACAGACTTCTCCTTTTCTCACATCAAAATATGTCAAATCATCAACATATATCGTTTTTATCTGACAAATAAACCTAAAACAATCACAATAAATATATAATCAATAAAGTAATAAAAATTACTATTACAACTGCTAAAGCGACTTTGGTTGACTTGTCCATAGGTTCCGGAACGTTTTGTGCCATGATATTTGATTTTTAAATGATTAGTCATGTAAGTATGACAAATGTGAGACATCTAAATTAATAAGGAATTAAATAGACATTAAAATCCAATTAAAATCAATCTCAAAATAAATAAACATTTAAAAGATAAAAAGTCAATGCTCCTGATAAATAGCCTAATAACGCCCAACCACTAATTTTTTTCAAATACCAAATAAAATCAATTTTTTCCATACCCATCACTGCAACACCAGCTGCAGATCCAATAATCAACATGCTTCCTCCCGTTCCGGCACAATATGCTAAAAATTCCCAAAATGAATGATCTACAGGATAAATAGTCAAATCATACATGCCCATTGCACCAGCTACCAATGGAACGTTATCAACAACAGCCGACAATGTACCAATAACAATATTTACAAGATAAAAGTTACCAATATGCTCATTAAGATAGGCTGCCAGCATATTTAGGTGACCTGCCGACTGCAACCCGGCAACCGCAATTAATATTCCTAAGAAAAACAGGATGCTTGGTGTATCGACTTTTTGCAAAACACCAGCAACACTAAAAGAATGTTTTTCCACATCCGTTTTATTCCGATGCAAAATTTCAGTTGTCACCCAAAGAACGCCCAATCCCAACAACATCCCCAAATATGGCGGCAGATGCGTTATTGTTTTAAATACCGGAACAAAAAGCAGTGCTCCTACCCCCATAAAAAACAATAATTTGCTTTCGAAATCACTTGCTTTTGGAGAGTTTTCATTTACCAGTTGAGGCCTTGTAATTTCCCCTTTCATCGAAAATGAAATAAACAATAGAGGGACCACCATTGCCAATAAGCTGGGAATAAATGTTTTAACAATTATATTTAGGGTTGTAACTTGTCCCCCGATCCAAAGCATAATGGTAGTAACGTCTCCAATTGGCGACCATGCACCACCAGCATTTGCCGCCAATATAACCATACCACCAAAGAACCACCTTTCGTTACGGTTATGTATTAGTTTACGCAGCAAGGCAACCATGACAATTGATGTGGTAAGATTATCTAAAACCGCTGACAAAAAGAATGTAATAAAGCTTATGATCCATAAAAGTTTCCTTTTATTGGTTGTGTTTATCTTATCTGTGATAATTTTAAACCCATCATGTTTATCCACTAGTTCCACAATTGTCATAGCACCCATAAGAAAAAACAGAATCTCCGATATTTCGCCCAAGTGCTCTAAAAGCTCATTATGTGAAATAAATTCATAAAAATGGCCTCCCGGATTTGATTGTAAAAATAAATTAAATGCATCTTTATTCTGAGTAAAATCTAAAATGCTTTCACCTCCAAGAACATAAATAACCCAAATTAGGACACCAAGAATTAGTGCGCTTGCCGTTTTGTTTATTTTTAAAGGATGCTCAAGCGCTATTGCCGTATAGCCCAACATAAAAATAATAACCATTAATATTGCCATGCTTCTCTGTTTTAATTTTTAGCAAAAAAACGACAAATATTAATACCCCAAATTAAAATTGGATTAAAATTGCAGGTATAATGCTTCTTAGACTCATTAAGGAAACCATGAAACATTTATAATACTAATATGGAAGTGAAATAGTAATTTGGGTCCCTACATTAATTTGGGAACTGATATTAAGAACTCCACTATGCATCTCAATTATCCTCTTTACTAATGACAATCCGATGCCATGACCTTGTTTTTTAGACGAATTGCTTGCCCGATAAAACGGCTCAAAAACCTTATTCATTTCTTCTCCGGGTATGCCTATGCCTTTATCCTCAAATTTAATAATTATGTATTTTTTACCAAATCCAATATTTACATCCGACCGCTTCTGGCTTGTAAACTTACAAGCATTGTCCATAATATTTATAAATGCAATTTTCAACAGATTCTCATTTGCACGAACCATAAGTTTCTGTTCGTCATCAGGCATTTCATCGAAGTCAATATTAATTATATAATCGCTGTGAATTTTTAATAAATCCGATTGTGCTGAAAACAGTATCTCATCAATCCTGATATTTTTCGATTGAAAAGCGGGTATATCAATATTAGAATGAGCCAATTCGAGCAGTCCGTTCGACAAAGAGTTAAGCGTTTTAATGTCTTCAAGCATGGAGACAAGTAGTGCTTCATATTCGGCTGTTTCCCGCTCCTTCATTAATGTTACTTCCAGCTGTCCGGTTAAAGAGGTAAGTGGAGTTCGAAGTTCATGAGAGACATTAGATACAAACTGTCGCTGATTTTCAAAAGCTAGTTCAAGACGTTCGAGCATTTTATTAAAAGTTATTGCAAGTCGAGCAATTTCATCTTTTCCATTTCCTTCATCTACACGGGAATCGAGATGCAAAGCACTAATCTTATTCACCTGTTTAATTACACCCAGAATAGGATGCATTGCTCTGCCCGAATAAAACAAACCCGCAATAAAAGTTAGCAGAAATGCAGAAAACAGACCGATAATAAGAATGATTTTGAGATTTTTTAATTCCAAAAAACCGTATTTATCGTAAGCAGAAGCAATTACAACATAATCTTTATTTTCAAAATTAAATATTATTCCAACATGTTCATTTTTATTTTTGGTATAACGTATTTTTTTTTGTTTTTTAATCTGATTTAAAATTTCCAATTCCGTGTTTTCGGTTATTTTATCGGAGCTTTTGTATATTTGTTTATTAGCCTCGTTGTATATTACTATTTTTTCATCTTCCAAAACATTGATTGTGTTTTTATCAATTATTTTCAGCAATAAGCTATCAACTTCTTTTACTTCTATAAGTAGTTTAGCCGTAGTTAGTGCCTTTTCTTCCAAACGAGTATTAAAATCTTTTTTACGAAAATCAGCCGAAAAATAGTAAATTGCCAGTGAAAATAAAACCAGTATCGACAGAACTATTGCCGTAAACTGAATTGAAAGTTTTAGCCTGATATTCATACCCTATTCTCCTTCTCTCAATACATAGCCCATTCCTATAACAGTGTGTATCAGCTTGGAATTGTATTTTTTATCAATTTTCTTTCGAATAAAATTAACGTAAACATCTATAACATTTGTACCGGTGTCAAAATTAATGTCCCAAATTTTTTCGGCTATATCAACTCTTGAAACCACTCTTCCTTGATTTATCAGAAGATATTCAAGCAAAGAAAACTCCTTTGCGGTTAATTCAATAATATCATTTCCACGCTTTACTATTTTGCTGTCTGTATTCATTTCAAGATCGGCTATTTTTAATATACTTGAGGAAAAAACCTGCCTTTCGGAACGCTTTATTAACGCTTTTATTCTTACAATGAGTTCCCTAAATTCAAAAGGTTTAACTAAATAGTCATCAGCACCCGATTCAAAACCCATTACTTTGCTGTCGGTACCACTTAACGCCGTAAGCATTAATATGGGAACCCTGCTATTTGTCTTTCTGATTTCTTTACACAAATCAAAACCATTCATAAGCGGCAGGTTGATGTCTATTATTATTAGCTGATAAATGGTTTGCTGAAACATTTTTAGCCCTATTAGTCCATCGAAAGCAATATCGGCTTCAAAATCATTTTCTTCCAGTCCTTTTTTTACAAAACCTGCAACTTTCTGTTCATCTTCTATAATTAGAATTTTTACGGTATTCATTCGTTTGTTTTTTATATTAAGTACAGTGAAATCATTAAAAAACAGATTGTTCTAGTCTCAATAAAATCATCGAAGTACTTATAAAAGTTTTTCATTTATACTCGACTAACTCCATGTAATATTTTGTATTGAAAATTCATTTTAAATTTTGTAAAACCAAAATTACATTTTTTTTGATTGTGAAATAATTAGAATTTCCGGAAATATTTATTCCAATTGCTTCAGATCCGGTAAAACAAAAAAGCTACATTCCTACACAAATCCATAATGAAAAAGGAGTTGCTTTTTCGAACAACTCCTTTTTCCACCCTTTGTTTTAATTTTTATTTCAAGTCGAAAGAGGCATCTCCTATTTGATACCCATCCACGTAAAGGATTGCGTAGTATCTTCCTTTTACGGCTTCTTCTTTGGCATTCTTTACATCCCAATTGAGCGTGATGTTTTGAGCTTTGTTTTCATATTGGATTTCTTTCTTAATAGAAAACTGCAAACGATTACCACCCGATTCAAAACTGTTTGCATCATCATCGCCAAGAATAAGCACTTTGCCATCGGGACGAGCCAATCTGCAATAAATAGTTCGAGTTCCTGCTGCAGCAACACTATTTTCGCTCAACGTAAAAGATACTTTAAAACGATCGGCCCGGCTTGCTTTTTCCACCACCTCTTCTTTCGTTCCTTTAGATTTCAAACGGACTGCCTTTGCAACAATGCTATAAGCCTTAAGTTTAGATGCAGAATTTACCTTTTCCGTTAAACTTTTCTTTTCCGTTTCAAGAGATGTTGTCGTTTGTTTGTAATTATCTATATCCGTTCTGAATTTCGTATTTTCATTGACTAATATGTGGTTTACTTTTATCAAAGAATCCATTTGGTTAAGATACCCCTGGGTCATATTCCGGAGCAGATCCAATTTCTTTTTAATCTTTCGATAATCTGCACTTCTAGCAATTAGCTGATTAATTTCTTCAGCATTAGCAGCAATAATGCTATCTTTCTCCGATAATTTACCACTTATTGAAGCATATTCTTTTTTAATAAGCTCATGTTGCCGCATCATTGAATCAAGTTCCGATTTAAGTTCTGTTGCCTGTTCCCCTGCCTTATCTTTTTCAACAACAATAGTTTTTACTTGAACACTGGTAAAGATAAGAGCGATAAGCAACCCGGCTGCAATTACCGACAAGGCAATAGTAGCAATCTTAAATTTTCTTATTTCGTTTTCTGTTTTCATTTTTTATTATAAAATTTCATCTTTTGCTTACACAAATTATATAAATAACACCCTGCAACAAAAGACTTAACGTACTTATGGGCACAAAATTACAAAATAAATCGAAATATTTTAAACATTATTTGAAGAGTACTTAAAATATCTTTACTTTTGTTTGTAAATAGCTTTATGAATTGATATAAATGCCATGTTCTCATTCATTTCAGATTTCATCCATTTATTTTATCCCCGAATATGCAGTGCCTGCAATAGCCCATTGTATCGGCACGAAGAAGTTATTTGCACACGATGCCTTTACGAAATTCCAAAAACAAACTTCAATTTAGGGAAGGATAATCCTGTAGCACAACTTTTTTGGGGTAAATTTCCATTAGAATCGGCAGGTGCATATTGTTTTTTTCGCAAAGGCAGTAAGATTCAGCATTTACTACATCAGTTTAAATACAAAAACAGCCCCGAAATCGGGGTCCGCATCGGACAATTATATGGCAAAGAACTAGCCGCTTCGGGAGATCCGCTTCCCGACGTCATAGTCCCAATTCCGCTTCATCCGAAAAAACAGGTTATCCGAGGATACAATCAAAGCGAACGCTTTGCTGAGGGGCTTTCTCAGTCGTTGAAAATTCCGGTAGATACTAAAAATTTTATTCGGAAAACATTTACGGAAACACAAACCAGAAAAAGTCGCTTCGATCGCTGGAGCAACGTTAAAGACATTTTTTATTGTGTGAATCCCGAACTCTTTAATCACAAACACATTTTACTGGTTGATGATGTAATTACAACCGGCTCTACCATTGAGTCATCGGCACAAAAGCTACTTTCATTCGATAATATTGAGTTGAAAATCAGCGTTGCTGCCATTGCTGTTGCCTCGCGATAAAACCAAATTACTTATGATAATTTATGCGTAAAAATGTGCCCCCATACAAACTTGAACAAAAAATCGCTGATTAACAACAATATAAAAGGAAATTGCAAAGCCATTGTTTAAGAAATAGCGGTGTGGTAAAAGAAAAATAGTAAAAATCTCAACAAAAATGACTAATTTAGCTCCTTAAAATTAGTAAAATCATGTCGAATCAAATTGATAGCTATACTAAACGGCGACTAACGACCACACTAATATACAGCACTTTAAGCATATCATTAGTATTATATATGGTTGGGTTGCTGCTAATTATGATTTATAGCGGTTCGAAAATTTCTGCTTTTGTAAAGGAAAATATTGGTTTTTCGGTATTTCTTCATAACGACAGTAAAGAAATTGACATTTTATCTTTAAAGAAAACCCTCGATATCGCTCCTTACACAAGGTCAACCGAGTATATATCCCAAGATCAGGCTGCTAAAGAGATGCAAAAATCAATTGGAGAAAACGTAATTGATATTTCCGGCACGAACCCTTTTCCTCCCACTCTGGATATTCGCTTAAAAAGTGAATATACATCAATTGACAGCATTAAGAAAATTGAACAGAGCCTCTTAAGCAATCCAATCGTAAAAGAAATTACCTATTCGAAACCCGTTGTGGATATCATAAATCACAATTTAAAAAACATCAGTTACACCTTAATGGTAATCAGTATTATCTTAATCTTAATTTCAATTATGCTTATTAACAGCACCATACGCTTATCTGTATATGCCAAGCGCTTCATCATTCGCAGCATGCTCTTGGTAGGTGCAACCCGAAAGTTTGTTCAACGCCCCTTTATTCTTAAGGGCATTATTCAGGGGATTTGGGCCTCAATTATTGCAATAATTTTACTTGGGGCAACGTTATATGGCGGTATATATTATTTCCCGGATATCTTTGGCGTTTCGGATATTGGCATATATCTAATTATTTTTGCAATAAGTACAGGATTTGGTATCTTTTTCTCTTGGACTTCTACCATTTTTGCCGTAAGAAAATTTATCAAAATGAAAACCGACCTTTTATATTTATAAAAATAGAAACAAAATGAACACAACTAAGACGAATCAAAAGCCTAGCATTCAACAAAAACAGGTAAAAAAAGAGCATCAATTTGGGTTTGTATTTACCAAAATCAATCTATATATTATGTTTTTGGGCATTGCCTTTTTAGTATTAGGCTATTTATTAATGATTGGTGGAAAATCAAACGATCCGACAGTTTTTAACGATGCCATCTTTAACAGTCAGCGACTGGTTGTGGCTCCTGTTTTGCTGGTTATCGGATTTATCATTGAAATAGTTGCTATTATGTACCGCCCCAAGAACAAAGCGGAAAAATCTCCTGAAAACAAAAACACAATTCAATAATGAATATATTTCATGCAATAATCATTGCAATAGTGGAGGGGATTACCGAATTTTTGCCCATCTCCTCCACCGGTCACATGATTATCACACAATCGTTACTACATATTGAAAGCACCGAGTTTGTCAAAGCATTTATTGTAAACATACAATTCGGGGCTATTTTATCGGTGATTATTCTTTATTGGAAGCGTTTTTTTCAAAGTTTTAAATTCTATTATAAGCTCTTTATCGCTTTTATTCCTGCTGCTGTAATTGGTTTTTTGCTGGGCGATTTCATTGATAGCCTTTTAGAAAATGTAATTGTCGTAGCTGTAAGTTTATTAATTGGTGGTGTGTTTCTACTCTTTGTAGATAAATGGTTTAACAAACCCTCTGAAAATCAAGAAATATCAAGCAAGACCGCCCTTAAAATCGGACTTTTCCAGTGTATTGCCATGATTCCCGGAGTATCTAGATCGGCCGCCACAATTATAGGAGGAATGGCTAGTAAACTAAACCGAAAAAACGCTGCAGAATTTTCATTTTTTTTGGCAGTTCCAACTATGGCTGCCGCTTCAGGCTACAAGTTGTTAAAACTAATTACACATCCTGATGGAGCAGTAATGTTATCGGAAAATTTAAACATACTGGTTATTGGAAATATCGTAGCTTTCATCGTTGCAATCTTAGGAATAAAATTTTTTATCGGATTTCTTACTAAATACGGGTTTAAAGCTTTCGGATACTATCGAATTGCCGTTGGTACAATTATTTTAGTATTAGCAATTGCCGGGTTTAACTTAAACATTAGTTAATATGAACGACTGTTTTGAGTCGGGCAGAATTATCCTAATCGACAAGCCCTATCAATGGACATCCTTTAATGTGGTGGCAAAGCTTAAATCAATTATTCGTTATCATACAGGCGTGAAAAAATTTAAAATTGGTCATGCCGGCACACTAGATCCTCTTGCAACAGGGTTGCTCATTATTTGCATTGGGAAAAAAACGAAAGAAATTGATTATTTCCAGTCACTCGTTAAAGAATATACCGGAATTATCAGATTAGGAAGTACAACGCCTTCGTTTGATTTAGAAAAGGCTATTGATTTTGAATTTCCAACCGGTCATATCACATCTGAATTAATAGAACAAGCTGCAAAATCATTCATCGGCGAACAAGAACAAGTTCCACCAATTTACTCAGCGGTAAAAATCAATGGAAGAAGAGCATTTGATTATGCACGAGAAGGAGAAGACGTTGAAATAAAATCGAAAAAAATTATTATTTCGGCATTTGATATCACCGACATTAAAGAGCAGGATGTGCACTTCAAAATACAGTGCAGTAAAGGAACATATATAAGATCTATTGCCAGAGACTTTGGAATAGAACTCCGTACCGGTGCGCATTTAACTGAACTTCGCCGGACTAAAATCGGAAATTATTCTGCAGAAAACGCATTAAACCCCGAAGATGTTTCTTCAATTCTGAACCAATTCGAACTAAATTGTTAACGAATGTTAATTATCTTTACAAAGGGGGTCCTATTAATGTAACTTTGTACGCTTACTAAAAATTAGCACACTTACTAAAAAAAATAGAAAGAACAAGCATATATGAAATTATCACAATTTCGGTATCATTTACCACAAGAACTCATTGCCTTACATCCAGAAAAAGAAAAAGACGAAAGCCGGTTAATGGTTTTAAATCGAAAAACGCATACCATCGAACACAAACAATTCAAAGATATTTTAAACTATTTTAGCGATGGGGATGTCATGGTTTTAAACAATACAAAAGTATTTCCGGCATTGCTATATGGAGAAAAAGAAAAAACCGGAGCAAAAATCACGGTATTTATGTTGCGAGAACTCGACCAAGAAGCACGATTATGGGATGTTCTTGTAGATCCGGCTCGAAAAATAAGGATTGGAAATAAGCTTTATTTTGGAGACGATGAATCGTTGGTTGCAGAAGTTATTGATAATACGACTTCAAGAGGTAGAACACTACGATTTCTATTTGATGGCACCCATCAAGAATTTAAGAACAAACTAAAAGAGCTTGGAGAAACTCCAATTCCTGAAGATTTGCAAAAAATTCGTGATATTGTTCCCGAAGACAAAACTAACTATCAAACAATATATGCAAAACACGAAGGGGCTGTGGCCGCTCCAACCGCCGGATTACATTTTAGCAGAGAATTAATGAAACGGCTGGAAATTAAAGGGGTTAATTTTGCAGAAATTACACTTCACGTTGGCTTAGGAAATTTCAGACAAATTGATGTGGAAGACCTGACAAAATACAAAATGGACTCGGAAGAATTCATCATTGATGAGCACACGTCAGAGATTATCAATAAAGCAAAAACAAATAAGAAAAATGTTTGTGCCGTGGGGACTACATCTATGAAAGCATTGGAGTCATCCACTTACCCATCGGGTCTTGTTAAACCGGATCACAAGTGGACTAATAAATTTATATTTCCACCTTATGATTTCAATGTAGCCACTTCAATGATTACAAACTTTCATCCTTCACAATCATCAATGATGATGATTGTAGCAAGTTTTGCCGAGTATGATTTCTTAATGGAAGCATACAATGTGGCAATAAAAGAAAAATACAGATTTCTAACTTATGGGGATGCCATGCTAATTCTCTAACTCAATTGAACAAATATGTCATAATTACAGGCGGGGGAGTCGGATCGAGAATGCAACAAGCGTTGCCCAAGCAGTTTCTCGAAATAAACGGAGTTCCCGTCTTATTTTATACAATTACAGCTTTTGTTGCATATCAGCCTGATATTAAAATCATTCTTACATTACCCCCAAATTATATTCAATACTGGAATGAGCTTATTCAACAGAAGAAATTTAGCGTAGCACATAAAATTGTATCTGGAGGATTAACTCGATTCCAATCTGTTAAAAACGGCTTGGCTCTTGTTCCAAAGAATAGTTTGGTTGCAATTCATGATGCGGTTCGTCCATTTGTTTCTTCAGATGTAATTGCAAAATCCTTTTATGAAGCGGAAAAAACAGGTAACGCAATCCCTGTGGTTCCTATGGTTGATAGTCTTCGAAAAATCAACGCTTCTGAGAACATACCTTTAAACAGAGCCGAAATATTTGCGGTACAAACCCCTCAAACCTTTTTAAGCACAACCCTTCTTGAAGCATACAATACACAGGAAAATCCATTATTTACCGATGATGCCTCCGTTTTAGAGCAAAGCGGAATTTCTATTCAGACCATTCGTGGCAATACGGAAAACATAAAGATTACCACCCCCTTCGATTTAATGTTAGCCGAAACTTTCACGAAGCTATTACTTCATCGTTCTTCCTTTCCACAAATAAGTGCATTTGAGCGAAAATAAAGCAGTAATAACCACATACCACGGATAGACCAAAGAAAGCACTACACTCATGATTAATCCACCTTTAAACAAACCGAAATTGCTCCGGTATTTTTTGAGCACAAGAAAATCAATTCCCCATTTACTGGCAAAAACAATCAGTAAACAAATTAATGCATTTGTGCTAAACGACGAAAATATTGCAAGAAAAACCAGCCACAACGAAATTGAAAAAACCAGTAAAGCGACTACAAACGAATTTCCCCAAAAACTCTTAGATGATTTCCCCGCCCAGCGAATCCTTTGGTGAAAAAACTCTTTAGTGTTTTCGGGACTACTTGTTTTTACAAGCGATTTAAAATTTGCAACAACGGCTCTATTTCCATAAAATTCAGTAATCGACTGCAATAAAAACGTGTCGTCTCCTGAACTCAGCAAATTCCCTTTTCTGTCGGGTATTGTCTGTAATGCACTTTTTCTCACCGCCATGTTAGCTGCATTGCACATAAAAGGAAAATGACGACGTATTGCGCCTAAAGAAGCTTGAATCATAGCAGCAAATTCTATAGCTAATAGCTTTTCGACAAAAGTATGAGTATTGGAAAATGCTACACCCCCGCAAACCATTTGAACTTCTTGACCGTTAAAACTGTCAACTACAGAAGAAACCCAATTCGTCGGCACTATAGTGTCTCCATCGGTAAAAAGAAGAAGTTCACCGTTGGCCTGAGCTAAAAGGAATGAAATCGCTGATTTTTTCCCAGCAATTTTCAACTCATTTCCGGAAAACACTTTCCATTGAAAAGCCGTTACAGGTAAAACTCTAAATAATTCATCCAATGTTTGATCTGTAGAATCATCATCAAAAAACAATAATTCAATTGCAGAATGAGCATAATCTTGACTATACAACGAATGAATTAATTTAGAGATATTCCGTTCTTCGTTCCTCACCACAATTAATATTGATATGGGGACATTGGCAGTATGTATTTCCGATGGGTTCTCTTCATGAACCAGTGTGTATTTGCTAAAGAAAAAAATGTACACACCTATTAATACAAAAGAAATAATAATTAGCGCTATCATTTTTTAAAAAACTTTAACCGTCGGGAATAAAAACTGCCTAGTATTGCCGGCATTACAATATTAACGATCCATACTAAAACCGAAGCAAACGGAACCGCAAACTGATAATCATACTCAGGGGTGCCGGTGATATACAATAATAGTCCGAAAAGATAAATCGAAAGCGAGCCTCTGATCCCTATTTCTGTATAAACTACCGTAGGTATAAAAGTGAGCACAAGGTAATAAACCGTAATAAAAAAGAAAGCATCGAAAGAATTCAAATCAACGCCAACCAATTTTAAACATAGCCACATTTGAAATGAAAATATGAAATAACGCATAAATGAATAAATGAAAGAACAGCAAGAAAATTAAATAAATGGACGTTTTTTAATACTTCTACCCATGATTTTAGCCTTAGAACAAATCGCGATTTTCTATTTTTTCCAATTGTTGCGAGTATTGAAGACTTAAAATAAAAAAGAACACCAACAAGGCAAGCAATCCACGAACAAACCAGCACAAACATTAAATATAAATTAATTTGAATAAATGCATCCTTGTAACAAAAGAAAAAAAAAGTAAGGCCAACAGTAACAAATAAGAGCGTAGCACAATAATTGAGCATAAATGGCCAAAAGCGTAAAGTATCAGACAACCCCTTCCCCTTCTATCACTATTTGGAACGGAATATACTCTTCCCAAAAAATCTCCGGCTCCATTCGGGCTCAAAAAACTAAAAAACCCCACACCAATCCACAACCCCTTCCTTATTGAACGTGGATATACTCTTCCCACAAATCACTCCGCTCTAATCGGGATAAAACAGACTAAACCAAACACCATCAAAACTATTAAAGCGTCTGTATAAGGCAATTTTATCAACGGTGATATTACAAATTTCCACTTATAGGACTCAATCATCCAATTGGCAAAACTCAACAAAACAATAAAGCCGATAAGGAGCATTGATTCGGCAGAAGAAGCCACCTCGCTGAAAAAAGAAATGGATTCAGAAATGTTTATGCCTTTAAAATACCGAAAAAGCACCCCGTAGCTTAAAATAAAAACAGCTCCATTGATCAAGAGGTTACGCTTTTTTAATACCTTTGTGTTTTTAAAAATATGCAGCATTTGGAACAAATTATCTTAGGAATTGACCCTGGCACCAATATTATGGGATTCAGCATAATAAAAGCACAAGGAAAGAGTGTAAATGTACTAATTTTAGACGTATTAAGATTAGAAGAAATTGGATCTCACCCCCTAAAATTAAAAAAAAATATTCGAAACCACTTTAAGAACCATAGAACAGTATCATCCGGATAGCTTAGCAATAGAGGCTCCGTTTTTCGGGAAAAAACGTTCAGTCTATGTTAAAACTTGGCAGGGCTCAAGGTGTAGCAATGGCTGCAGCACTGTTTCGGGACATTCCTGTTTTTGAATACTCTCCTCGAAAAATAAAACAATCTATTACAGGTAAAGGAGCTGCATCGAAAGAGCAAGTTTCAGCAATGCTATCCAATCTTATTAATTTTGAGAAACCCGACTAAATTCTTAGATGCCACTGACGCACTTGCCGTTGCATACTGCCATTATTTACAGCGTAATACAACAAGTCCAACTACCGAGTACAATAGTTGGACAAATTTTATAGCTAAAAATCCCGATCGGGTTACTTTAAAAAAGAAATAATTATTGTTCAATAGAACCGGAAATTTTTTCAGCAATCTCTAGGAATTCTTCACTTGAAAGTTTGATTTTCGGGTTTTTAAAATCCAAATCATTTACCTTGTTTAATGGCACCAAATGAATATGTGCATGAGGAACTTCAATTCCAATCACAGCGATTCCGACTTTAATACATGGAAAATTCAATTTTATGGCTCTAGCTACTTTTTTAGCAAATACAAACAATCCTTGGTATTCCTCATCCTCAAGGTCAAAAATATAATCTACCGGATGTTTTGGCACAACCAAAGTATGCCCTTTTGCTAAGGGATTTATATCAAGAAAAGCATAATAGTGTTCATCTTCAGCCACTTTGTATGAAGGAATATCACCATTAATGATTTTTGTAAATATTGTTTCCATAATTAATCTCTTGTAACATTTGTAATTTTAAGATCTATAACACCTGCAGGAGCTTGCACTTGAACTACATCACCTATTTTTTTCCCGAGCAAAGACTTGGCAATCGGAGAAGTAACCGAAAGTTTGCCTGATTTCAAATCAGCTTCAGTTTCCGGAACCAAAGTGTAAGACATTGACGTGTTTGTCTTTAGATTTAAAATCGTCACTTTAGTAAATAGCAAAACTTTAGAAACATCAATTTTAGATTCATCCAATACCCGAGCATTTGCAATAAGGGCCTGGAGTTTAGATATTTTTAACTCCAAAAGACCTTGTGCATCCTTAGCAGCATCATATTCAGCATTTTCGGACAAATCTCCTTTATCACGTGCCTCAGCAATCTGTTCAGATATTTTCTTACGTTCAACAGAAGTTAAATGATTTAATTCTTCCCTTAATTTATCTAAACCCTCTTGCGAATAAAAAGCAATCTTGTTCATTGTAAATGTTTTATTATGACAATTAAAAATAAAAAACAGAACTCACACACATAATATAAAACGGCTTTAGCTCTTAAATTAATAGAAGAGACCTAAAATTAGGTCTCTTCTATTAATCATCGTGCAAATATACACGAAAATATTTAGATTTACAAATTGATTACGGCTCCAATAGTATGGCAACCATTAAAATTGCGAGTAGCTCTAAAAGAATAATCGATAGAGAAGAAAGATCCTTTTTCTCTACTAATTGGGACAACGATTGACGCACCAGCATTCAACCCCGTATAGACCGATTTTGTGAGTTCAGAATCAGTCATATCCGATTCATAACAATATCCAGTTCTAAGTTGAAGCAAATTGTTCCATGAGTATTCTAATCCTAACACGTATTGGTCTTTAGCAAATGCATTTGAAATAAATGCTCCTGCTAGCGTTAAACGATGTTCCGCATTGTCTATCGTGAGATCTTTCTTTTTAGATTTAGCTTTAGCTCCACCTGCAGCATCTGAAGGAACACCAGCGTCTGATTTTTTAGCCCATAAAAAATCATAAGCAAATCCCATTGTCAGCATTGTTGGCAACTCAAAATTCCCGGAACGCTGTTCAAGAGTAAGGTTATTTGTTGAACCGTTAATTAAACCACGAACAGATAACCCATCACCACTAAAACTCATTGGTGTTCCTATGTTTTTTAAAGAAATTCCAAAATGAACATTCTCATATTTACCGGTTATATATTGAATGCCTGCATCAAAGCCGACACCAGTAGCACTCATATCCGAAATGGATTCATTAATAACCTTTACCACGATTCCTCCATGAATTGCATCCGAAAATGAATTAGCATACGCCAAAGAAATATTCATTAATGAAGGAGAAAAATTACCAATATTTCCTTCCAGGATTGTCAACCGTTGTTACCGGAATATCTCCAAAATTCATTGCAACGACTGAAATTCCTAAGACTCCCGTTTCGCTTACTTTTTGAGTTAACCCAAAAGAATTAATTTTTGCGCCTGAACTTTGAAGATATTGAGTGTTCATAAAAGCTATCTGGGTATGATTAGTAAATGAAATTCCTGCAACATTTGTAAAGATAGCTTCAACGCCGCGAGAATTCGCAACACCTGCATTTCCCCAGCCAGTTCCACGAGCCCCATGGATTAATAAGCAGCTCAGCTGCTCCTGATTGGCCGGTACGATCTTCGTTACCAGCGTTCACAATGAATGCCGATAACGTAAGCGTTCCCACTAAAATGAAACTCAGAACTCTTTTTATATTTTTTTTCATATCTTTTCTTATTATATAAATTGTAAATAATGGATCTAAATTAGAAAGAGTTTAAGTCGGTAGGACGTAAAGCACCAAACCATTTGATCACTTTTTCACCAATACCATCTGCTTTCACATGAATGATATAAACACCACCGGAAACTGGAATACCAGCGTGATTTTTCAAATCCCAATCTACAGAAGTAATAGTATTATCGTCTTTCTTAAACTGGCGAACCAATGAACCATTTACTGCATAAATGGAAATGGTGCACTTATCGGGAAGATTTACAATTTTTATACGATTGTCCAACTGGTCGGTTTCGTACATTGAGAAGCCATAATATGGATTAGGAACAACATTAATTAAATCAAGCGCAGATTTTGCCACATCATTTACATTAGTTTCTGTAGCAAACGTTGTCGTGTTGAATTTGTACAATGGGAAGTTATCATTAGTTACAGTTGCAGGAGACACTCCAATTGTAGATAGGTAACGTTTATATGGACGAGCTACTCGAATTTTGATTTTAGCTTCGTTCGACAACCATTCTTGAGACGATACTGCTAATGGAATATTTACCCACATAGCATTGTTGTATAATTCACATTTTCTAACATCTCTAACACTACCGGTTAAAGTGCTGATGTAATCAAATTTATTCATTAACCAAGCACCTTCATCATAAGCAGGGCAATCAAATTGAGTCATCGGAGTCGATTTAATATTCAAATGTCCCATGATGTAAATAAAATGTTTACCGCCGAAAATAACTTCCCCTGACGAAGAATAAACCTGTGATGTAGGATTGAATTTCATATCAGCACCATTATATGGTCTTAACCAGGAATCCTCTCCAAACATGATATTCAATCGCTCTCCTGTTTCAACATTGATAGCGTATCCTGGGAACCATCCCATTCCATAACCTGCTTCTGGATTGCCATTGATATCAAGAGAATGAGCTTTCCTTGGTTCTAATTTGACTGCATTGCCTTCAGCTTTTTGAGGATCATCGCAAGTTTCAACAACTGGACACCGTGTCCATTTTGATTTATCAGAAGTCAAAACAATATCAACACTGTATAAATTACCCAAATTTCTGCTCAGAAACAATATCGCTAGAAAAACCGGGGTTATCATCCCATTTACCAACAAGTGCATAAGGAGCCCATGTTCGATCAACAACCTTTTCAAACTGTTCTTCTGAATCATACCAATCTTTGTATAAAGAAATTGTATTATCCGGGTTTGTTACTCTGTTTTCATAATAGTAATCACATTTTTTCTTTTCATCTGGAGTCGGCTCATCCCCAAAGGCTAATGTCCCAGATCGAATCCAATTCATTGGAGAATCACCATCTAAATCTGGTAAACCAGTAATCCACGCCTTATTTGCGTCGCTAAATGTAATAGATGACTCTAAAACTTTCGCTTTTACTAAATTTACCGGGAAATTTGCTTGATCAGCATATAAATACTCAAATGTAAATTGTTGAATTTGAACTGCAATTCCTAAATCCAGAATTAATTGTTCATCTCCGATAGCAATCGACTCATCAGAAGAGATTACCTTTTCCCCTCCCGAAATTTCCCAATGGAAAGAAGTATCCACTTCTGTCTTATTGCTTGGATTGGTGAATTTTATCAGAAATTCGCCGGATTTTACGTTCAACGGATCTATTACCTTAATATTCAATGGTCCTTTGTTCGCTTGATAGGTCAGTTCATCTGCTTTCCAAGGAGAACCCGACATTATTTTATCGATAGATGTCTGAGTTAAGTCTAAAACTAAGCCACCGTTTCCTTGTCCTTCAACTCGTGTAATTTGAGGTTGATCACCATAAGAAGCTTGCATTTGTGTACCATTAGCTTCTGGTGTTGGTATATGAGGAATTACGACAATAGGTTTAATTGACAAGCCATTAGGTGTCTTTCTACCCGCAAGATAAGTGGTTTTTTGACCGTTTAATCCGTTTATAACATTCGCATCTTGGCTATAAGGAGAATAGTTGTTATAAGCATAAGCAACTGCGATATAGTAATATTTTTTATGATTTACTAATTTTTTGTCTCCACTAGCAAATTGGTCTTCTGTAATTTTAAAACTATGTTTGATACCTTCATTTCCGCCAGTAACCATAATTTTAGGAACATTTCCGCCAATTTCATCATTGTATGTATAATTTACCAATTGTCCGATTGCATTTTGGCTTGCATCAAAATTCTTAATATCACATTGATAAACTAAACGGGATTTATCCTCATCGTAAATATCCGAAATGGAAACTGAGGCATCACTCAATTGAAAAATCTGATATCCTTCAAAATGATAATATTGATCATACGTTACAGAAGGGGTTCCTTCACTTCTAGCAGGAATTGAAGGGTCAAATTCAGAATACTTTTCACCCACATTATTTGATGTAGTAGGATTAGACAAATAAAGGATTACCTCTTTATCAAGTTCCTGAGCAGATAAATCAGGAGCATCCGGTCCATCTAAAACTTTAAAACAGTTATCAAATAAGATTTGACATTTATCGTCAACTCTTCTTAATAATTGAACTGACGCAAAAGGACCACCAGAAGAAGCGCGTGCCCATGGAATACCGACAGTAATATAGTTTACTGCGCCCGGATATAATGTAAATGGGCCTGCCGATTGCATAAAACGACGGTCGGCCGGAGCATTATGAGCATTTTCTTCTGTCCAAGGACTCGTAGAATATTGAGCACCCGGATTTTTTCCGAAAGTTCCCCAATTCCAAGGATCCGTATCTCCGGGGAACATAAATGCACAAGGAGTAGTGGCATCACCGCCAGTGGTTGGGTGAGCATTTCCACCATAACACATCATATTATTGTCTTTCCAAATCCCCTTAAGTAAGTTATAATATTCGGCTGCTATATCCGGATCGTTTTGAGCTGCATTTCCACCGTTGTTATTGTGAAACACAAAACGGCGCATACCAAAACGTTCATTATCGACGATACCATCTCCGAAATTTACTCCATTAATAGCTTCAGACCTCACTTTAACGTCCTTTGTTATCGTTAACCCTGTCGTTGTGGTGTAAGTGTGATTCGGTAATAATTCACCATCATGTCCATACAATGCACTCGGAGCATAAAGTGTGTTTAACTCATCAATATTGGGATTATCATAGCCATCTGGATCCATATACGGTCCTTGAAAAAAGTCAACACCAATGGCTGGCGGTTGGGATCCATATTCGTTATACTTTCCTGAACCATCAACATCCAAACCATTATAGCAGTAGCCTAAGCCACGACGAACATCACATCCTACAAAATCATCAGCTGCATATCCCAAATCGGTATCTACCCATTGGCTGAAATAAGTTTGAGTTAAAGTATAAGTAGAACGATTTATGATTTCATAAGAATAAAATGTCATGTTGTTAATTTCATCATTTGTTGCAAAAGCAAATGCTTGAGCTCTAATTTCGAGTCCAATCGGCTCTCCTTTAGATTCTGTATGGGCAGCACCTTTATCGTTAAACACCCACCAAATAGTCTGGTCGCCTTTAAGTACCTGATCTACAAGAATTCCACCCTTAACTACACCACCATGAGGATTATTAGGATCTGTATCTGCATCCATTGTAGGCGTAGGCGTGGTATCCGCCATATTTGAAGGATTAGTCGGGCAAAGATCGTTTGAAAAATCATAGTACGGATAATCACCTTCTTCAGGTTCGTACTTGTAATTTCCATTAACATCGCAGAAAGGAGCTAAATAGTAGCTTTGGTTTGGATTTCCGTCAAGCGGATGAGCAGGCCAGTCCGTAATTGAGCGAGGAGTAACATAATCCGGAAATAATTCGTGATGGGCTTTAGCTGCCTTATGAAGTTCCACTTCTGCACGGGTTATTTTCCAATGCTTGTCGTACATCTTACAAGTTGCTTGATCGATAGAAGCCGTTCCATCAATAGTAAGCGGACCTGTCCAATAATCATTTCCAACCTGACGATAGCGGAGTGCTGCAAGTTTCAACTGTCCGTTGACATCCAAACCTCCAATCCACAAAGAACCGGAAAACATGGAAGTTTTACGTGACCCTTTCGGTATTTCATATTTTGATGTTTCAAAATCCCACCACATGTCGCCACCGGTATTAATACGAGCCCGAACATTGTTAAGATTCAATTCTGAAGATCCAGAAGCAGGAACGCAAAATGCAGGTTTAGGTTGGTCTGTACCTTTGCGAATTTCACCCTTCCATTTGTCGGCATAAGCCATTGGGCTGAGAAGTACAAGGCTAAAGAGTGATGTTGCTATTAAGTTTACCAGTTTTTTCATTATATCTGTTTTTTTACTTTATTTTCGTACTATTAATCGGTAATAATTAGAATCCAAATTGAACACCAAGGTTAATTCGACGAGGCAAACTATAATTGTTATTGTTACTTAAGAAAGAGCGGTAATAATCGATAAAAGCTTGAGGATCGTTGTACGAATTAATCTGTTTTTGATATTCGGCAGCAGCCAAAAAGCCATCGTCATCAGGATTACCGGTATATGCATAAACACTTGTAATGTTCTTAAAGTTAAAAACATTCAATACTTCCAAATAAACACTTAAAAATCCGTATTTGTTGTTTTTTGCATTATCTTTATCTTTTTTCAAAGTAAGCATAAATTCTTTATCAATACGAGCATCGATCCAGAACTGCCATGGAAGATTCGATCCGTATAAGTTACCCGAAATTTGGCTTGTACCAACGCCTGTAAGACTAGTAATTCTGGAAGAACGAGTATATGGAGAACCTGACGCACCATTGAATGTAAAGTTAATCCCTGTATTTTCTAGCCAGTTAATCGTTTTTAATTTACCATCTTTTGTAGAGCGTTTAGTCTTGGGTCCATTGTAATCTTTACCAAAACCGAAACGATAATCCACATTCGCTTTAACCGCATGTCTTTGGTCGAAACTCAGATTAGATAATGTACGTAAGTTCGGTTGTCCGGAAGAAACAATGCTTTTTGAAGAAGTCGCATCCGATCCGGTTCCTTTAGCAAATTGCAAAGTATAACTTGCGCGAAGGCGAATATTCTCGGATTTTCTTAAATCGTATGACAATGAAAATCCCTGTACGGTCCCAAAATCAATATTGTTAAACGAATAATAGGTATTCGGATAAGCTTCGGAATAACGGAACGATTGAACTTGATCGCGTTGTTCGCTGTAATAAGCAGTTATGGTAACTGCTGATTTCGCATTCAGCACTTGCTTAAATCCTAATTCGTAGTCAACCTTTTTTTCAGGTTTTAAGCTTGGGTTAGCGATATCTGTCGTTCCTGCCTTTTCAATATATAAATAACTTACCGGATCCATAAAAATACCGGATGTCGGACGTTTTGTAATTACGTCGTAATGCGCAAAAAACAAAGCTTTATCGGATACTGGAAATGAAAATGATACACGAGGCATGACCGAGAACTGAGGTTCGTAGTCTTTAAATGCTTTTGAAGAAAGTTTAACACCCGAACCTTCAACCAAATATGGTGTTACGCGTCCGGTAGTTCCCGTTAACAGCGTAGGATCCGAAATAACTTGCCCCTGTGCATTATACCAATCGCTACCGTTACGGTATCCCATAACTTTAGATGGATTATTTGCATCATCCACGTAAACTACATAATCCGATCCGATATTAGAAGGGTGCGTTACCGCTTCTTCCTTGCCATCTACAATAAAACTTTCAACTTCCGAAACGGTTTTTGCCGGAGCAAGTAAGTAATTATCCGATAATACCTGTTGGTTTGCATCAAAACGGTCAACACGCACGCCAATATTAAAGATTAAATCGTCAAAAGCAAATTTATCCTGAATGTAACCGGCCATGTATATCGGTTCGTATGAACCGATGCTACGTTTATAGTTGCCATTTTCATCTTTTGCCGTCAAGAAATCCTCTATGGTTGTTTTTCCGCTTGTTTTATTTCCTAAATGATCATAACCATAATAAGAAACATAATTATAACCATCGTTAAGTAATTCATCGGCACTAAACATATCAATAGAATAAGTGGATGGATCAAGATTATCAACATCTACCCAATCGGTACCGTTAACCGCTAATCCTAGTTTTTTCCGCAAGTTTACATCAAAATACTTCTGAGAAGCCTGATCGTATTTAAGGTTATACTTAATGGTATCCGCAAAAGTTAAGTTGCCAAAACCATCATCGACATAAACACGCATTGGGTTATCGAGATCTAATTGCTTAATATGAGCATTGGCCAGCTGACGCATTAATGTCCACAAACCAGTTGGGTTAATAGAGTATCCGCTGGAAGAACGCTGTTCGTATTGGAACCCAAATTCAAATGCATGATTTCCAATATCTGCACTACCATTAGCATTAAAACCTATTTGTTCGAGCTGACTTTTTCCGTATCCAGAAGTCACAGTCCCCGGTAAGTAGTATAATCCGAAAAGCCTATCGGGTGAATCACCGTTTAATAAAGCAAATCCATTTTGAATGCTAACAGTGTTGCGATAGTAATCATTTTTATCACTCAATGCAGCAAAGTGATCATAATAATTGGAAGTATAATTTGCCAAATAGGGGTTGGTTTCTGCACGTTCAAACGTAACTAATGTGTCGTAAAAGTTTGTAAGTGTCATTACATCTTTATATTCTATATTATCGATAGTTACGTCTTTACGTTCGTAGTATGTATTTTTGTAGGTTTTAAATTTCCCAATATAACCATAATCAAACAAATTGTCCTTGTGGTTAACATCATAGTTACTGGAATTATATTTAGTATAATCCAATTGCACTTGATAGAAAACATTCTTTACTAAAGAGGAGGTATCTCCTGTTAAAAAACGTTGAGAGAATTTTCCATAAAAGCGCATGGTACTGTTTTGAGATTCTCCATTATTGGCTGAATTCATCAATGAGTTATAAATTGACCAACTTCTACCTTTATTATAATCATAAGAACCGCCAAAAGTCAGGTTCGAGTTTTTAACCACTTTAACGTCAACTTTTCCTGCAAAGTTAGCACTCATGCTATTTGCATTTTCTCTGGCATGAATATTTTCCATATCGGAGGATTTCAAAAACTCTGCATTATAATAATTGATTCCGGTATAACCTACAGGACGAAGAGGTGTTTCGCTAATTTGTTTAACAACATCGTCTTTCATTTTGGTAACCCCTCCTTGATAAGGATATCCGTCCTTTGCATAGTTGAGTTCCCCTGAGATAAAAAATCCGAGCAGAGAAGTAACATCGTTTTTATTTTTGCTTTTAATCAACGGACCGTTTAAACTGAATGATGCAATAAAATTATTGTACCCGTCAAGTGAGCCCATTAATTCAACGCTACCTCCATATTGGCGAGAGGGCCCTTTTGTTGTAATATTAAGCACACCACCGGTTGCTTCACCATACTTGGCTGGCACACCACCCATCACCATGGAAACCTCTTCAATTGCAGATTTCGGTAAAGATGAAGTTCCGGCAACTTTTACACCATCAATGTATGTAACCGTTCCATCGGTACGTGCTCCTCGAACACTACCCATATTCCCATCATTACCCTGAACTCCGGCCATAGAAGTAGCCACAGATTGAGCCGTACGACCGGGAACATGCTTCATTTCCTCGGCTCCCATCGTTTCTCCCGATTGGGTGTTATCTTTACTAATAAGTGGTTTTTCGTAAACAACTTCCACTACATCTAATTCATTAACAGTTGAAATCATTTTCAGATCCAAGAATGTAATCTTGTCTGCATTAATGAGAACACCTGTTGTTATGCTGGTTTTGTAACCAACATAAGAAGCCTTTACATCATATTTTCCAGGAGGAATCGGCTTAATGGTGTAGTTTCCATCCATATCGGACTGAGCACCACCAAATTGCTTTCCACCTTGAACAATAATAATGTTGGCATAAGGAATCGGTTCTTTTCCATCTGTTATCTTCCCTTTGAGGGTCCCTTGTGAATAAGCTATGCTACTGATAGCAAGCATTATTCCAAATGTAAACAGTAATTTTCTCAACATACCCATTGTTTTATTTGTTATTATTTGTGCTTAAATTTCCTTAAATTAGAGGGTAAAAATAGAAATTAATTTTTATTTCTTAAAATAATTTTTTCCACCCACCTCATTTATTTGTAATACCATTCTGTTTATCAAACATTTACATTATTTAAAAAAATAAATAATAGTTGATTGTTTTTCGGTAAACAGCAGTTAAAATACGAAGAACGCGATCTTTTTACAGTTGAAATGAAAAAATCGACTTGTTTTGTATCTTAAATTCCAGGAGTTATTACTTTATTGCAAGTCTTTTCCTTTTTCCTATGAAAAAAGCGCTGCCAACAACTTCTTTTTTCCACACTTGTTTGATCCATCATTTTTGATTTGTTTTTTTTCATTCGTTTTCGGGTCTTTTTATCCTGAATTTTCATGTGCCTTTTTTGAGCTTTCTCATAATCTTTTTCAGCTTGTTTTTTTTTGTTTTCTCCCTCCTTTTCTATTTTTGCCGCCTGTTTTTCTTGAGTGGTTTTACAAGCCGGCATGGTGAATAATAATGTACTGACAAATATGCAAATTATCAGTTTGCGGTTCATTCTTCCAAATCGATTTTCTATAGTACTATTCATTCATCTTTTTTTTTCAAAGATAGTATTTAATGGTCAATTTTTCGATATTATTTATACATGGATTGCAAAACAACTAAAATCTAACAATTTTCTTCATTTTGTAAATTAAACAAAGATAGTGCAAAAAATTATTTTCTTGTGTTAAAAAAATGTTATCCAATAAAAACACCAACAAAAGAGGCATTGATTCATTCTTTGTCAATACAAAAAAAATCAAAAAATGAATACAATGGCTTATTTGCTGATAGAGCATTTATCAAACAAGACGAGCCAACACCTCTGAATAACAACAATATTCGATATCATAATCTTATGACAACACTTTGGCAACGTCTTGTAAAAATCTAATTATCAACGCTTTTTGATTTTGACCACAATGACAAATATAACTGATAATAAATCAATTACAATTATTTAAGTTTATAAACAAGATCGTCTATCAAAATATTAATATTAGAATTCGGGATAAAATTTAAGATACTAATCCCTTTTAAAAGCAAAGAGAAAGCTTCTCGATTATTTAATAATCGTGGTATTAATGAATTTAGATTATATCTTAAAATATTGCAAGATATAATAAGGGCAACAACATATTGATTATAGCACCTTGCCTAAAATTCTTATGAGCGTACAAACAAAGATGGCAAATTGGTATGACCTCAAATAATGCTATTTAACACTGATTATTGATAACATATTTATTACTTTTGCAGATTATTAACCAAAAAAAATAAATTTACATGAAAAAATTTTTAATTTATTGTGCATTTATGCTATCGACAATAGTTATAAACGTACAGGCTCAAACGAATCTCATCCTTAATCCGGGTTTTGAAGATGGGGCTATTCCAACAACAAATGGTGCATTTATAACAAGTGCAACTCCAACCTATTGGTCTATTGGCTATTCATCATATGCTTATGGCAGCCCTGATTTATTTGATTCAAGATCTGCTCTTTGCGAAATAAAGATTCCTGCAAATAAATGGGGGAATCGGGATGTCAGAACTGCTGGAACTTTTAGATACGCTGGGTTTAGTGGATCATGCACCACTTCAAATCCAGACCGCTATTATTCCGAAACAATAATGGGGACTTTATCCCAACCTTTAGTTGCAGATTGCCCTTATAAAATTTCGGCGTGGGTTTCTGCAATAGATGGATATAGTATGAATTGTTACAGTGGAACTAACCCTCAAACACCGTGTCCTGATAATAAAATTGAAGCTGTATTAAGAATAGCAGGGAGTCCAACACAAGAAAAAGTCATCCCATTAGATGGATACGTTACTGTCAAAGCTTGGCAAAATTATTCTGCAACGTTTATCTTGACAGCTACAGAAGCAGCAAACGGTTACAACCGAATCGAATTTCGTTTAGCAAAAAGTGTTGCTTGTACCGGTTCTAATATAATTTATCTAGACGATGTCGATTTACATTCAGAATCAGCAGTAATGCAGACCGATTTTAGTTTAAACGATCATTATTGCTATGGGCAGCAAATTCCCCTAGTTTCTGCTAATAATTTATATCCCGTTAATCACCAATGGTATATTTATGAATCCGATTATCATGGGACGCAAATTGGAACTCAAACATTATTGAACAGCACTTCCTCTTTTACATTAAACACAAACACCCTGACCGCGAATAAATATTACACTATAAAACATGGGTGTTGGTGGGGATGCACCGGATGGACCGAAACGAGACATACATTTTATCTTTCAGGCAATCCTGTTGCTGTTGCCGGGGCAGACAGAACAATTTGCAATGGTAGTTCAACAACAATTGGTGGGGGAAAAACCGACCCGAATTCGACCTATTACTGGTCCAGTGGCATATTGAACAATGGTCATTTATCCGCAGTAACAGTTACCCCAACAGCAACAACAACATACACATTAACGGTTACAAACCAATATGGGTGCAGCTCGACAGATGCAGTTACTGTCTTTGTTGAAAATCCAGTTGAAATACAAATTAATATTAGTGGCAACACATTATGCAGCAATCAAATCACTTTAACTGCAAGTAGTAATAATAATGGGACTAATTACATTTGGAATAATGGCACTACAGGAACAACCAACATCATTAATAACCCTCCATCTCCAACCAATTATTGGGTATCCGTTACAAATAGCTGTGGAACAAGAACAAAAACAGTTCTGATTAATCCAAACCTTGTGTTAACTGGAGCATTTCCCACTCAAGATTTTCTTTGGCCCTACTCCTTTAATCCATATGCAAATACAAATCCAATATGGTCGATTACACATTTAAACCATACAAATCCTTGCTACAATGCTTATTATTATTACTTCACAGTTCATGACAGATGGGGGGGGCTTATTTATCACAACGCTGGAATCACTCTTACAGGATTTAATAATAATCAAATACAATGGAATGGATACGCAACTAATTCAACAAATTGGCCAATGGATGGAGAACATACAAATTCTACTGCAGGAGAGTTAGTACCAATAGGCATATATGTATGGAATTTATGGCTTACGAACTGTTCTAACAGCATGGTGCATGTTTTTGAAGACCAATCTTTAGCTGTAGCACCAGGCAAAGGGATAATCAATCAAAATACAGATTACAATTTATTTAATGAACTTAAAATTTATCCAAATCCAACAAAAGATTATTTTGAAATTAGTGGCATAACAGAAGAAATTAAAAGCATAGAAGTCTATGATGCAATTGGAAAACTCGTAATTTCTCAAAAAGGCATCACTAATCTAAACAATATAAATGTATCTTCTTTGCAACAAGGCATTTATTACATTCGAACTAACACTGAAAAATCTACTTATACGCACAAATTGATTAAAGAATAAACTTGAGATAACTAAATAAGGCTGCCTATTTTAGGCAGCCTTATTTAGTTATCTCAACACATATAGTATAAAATTTATTTCTTTAACCAATGCCAATGTGAAAAAAGACAAAACAAAAAACATTATAAAAGTTCTAATTTGAAGAAAGATCAATCCATTTAGCAATCACTTACCAATTCCCCTCTATAGAACTCAGTATAACATTACTTTTATTCAACCATAAATACGAGAGAGGCTGTCCGCCAGTCGGCGGACAGCCTCTCTCCTTTCTATATAATATGCTATTGTAGAACGATTTTATTCACCACCTTTGATTTTGAAGTGGAAATTTGTACAAAGTAAATTCCTTTTGCCAAATGGCTAAGATCTAATTGATAAACCTTTTGTGCGTTTTCAATTGATAATTGTTCCGAGTATAAGGCCTTATTTGTAATATCAACAACGGATAGCGTAACATCCCTTGTGCCAACATTGGCAAATTTCAGATTAATGATCCCGGTCGTAGGGTTTGGCAAGCATGTAATCGACATGGTTGATGAGCTGGCATTAATACCAACATCGGAAACATTAACTTCCTGACTTATTGTGTCTGAAGTACATTCATTATATCCGATTAAAGTAATTGTATATTGTCCGAAATTTGCATACGTATGAGACGGATTGGTTTCGGTTCCTATTGAGCCATCACCAAAATCCCAGAAATAAGCGGTTGCACCAACGGATGAATTATTCAATGTTACTGTTTTTTGAACCATTGAAGGAGTGAAAGCAAGTTGTGGCGTTTCGCAATTCTTAATTTCAACCTGATCGAAAGCAAAGCCGGCGGTTGGTGTTGAGGTAATCGGCATCGAAATATCAGAAACAGCTCCAAAATGAATTCTAAGTTTTACATTATTTAAACCGGCAGAACCCGAAAGCAAATGCTTTGCGGTAACCCATCCAGAAGTTCCCTGCCATCCTTCCGAACCCATGCCGGGAATTACGGATGTGGAGTTGTACCAATTTGTGCTGTCTCCTGTAGCACCGACAGTATTCCATGTACTACCGCCATCCGTTGACATTTCCAGAACGGTTGACAACTGATTGATTGCCGTTTCATTGTATGTATCGTAAGAGATGTTTAATTTAATATATGGATTGGTTAATGAACTAAAATTGAAGCACGGACTGTTTACCCATGAGTTTTCATCGGTGTTATGATTTCCGGAAGCATTTGTCACCCAACAATTTCCATTTGGAGATGCCGTTATTGTTTGATTGGTTATTGTGCCGACTTCCCACGAAGAATTAGTTCCACCGGCTATCCAATTATGCGTTGATGTTTCAAATCCTTCCAAGTAAGGGAAGCTACTTACAACGGGGGCATTAACGATAACGGCTTTAATCGTGTCATTTGAACGATCTTCATCTCCTACCAAATCGGTGAATATGCGAACATCATACGATTGTAAGGCACTGAAATCAGCCGGAGTAGCAAATGTAAAATCAATCGTGTCATTTGTGTTAATTGGACCGGGAACGATTCCTGTTGTATAAGAAACTCCACCATTAACAGTGTATTTTATAGGAATGCCCGATTGAGAAGCAGCTCCAAAGTTTGCAACCTTCACACTAATATTTTCGGACGACAAATTACAATTACTATTAGGCGAAGTTATAGAAACCACAGATAAATCTTTCTGAGGCATTTCATAAATATGAATATTATCAACGGCAAATCCTTCGGTTGGTGTTATAATGGCTGATGCTATGCCATTAAAGTGAAATCTGAGCTTAGCACTGGTTTGTCCTGCTAAAGCAGGAACCGTATGTTTTGCCATTACCCATCCACCGGAAGTACCCGTCCATCCTGTTGTAAGTGAACCGTTGTACCAATTAGTGGCATCACCATTTGCTCCAAGGGTAGTCCATGTTGTTCCATTATCTGTAGAATATTCGAAATAACCGTAAGCAGCGCCCATCGGAAATCCGGGAACTCCCAACCCTGCATCATAATTTAACATAACTTCAACCACAGGAAGTGTAAGCGTGCTTAAATTTAAGCAAGGACTTTCAATGTATGAATTTTCGCTGGTATTATACACTCCCGTAAGATTGGTTTTCCATGCATGCGTTCCGGAAGCAGCACCTTGAACCACACTACCCGCAGGCAATCCCAGTGCCCAAGACGAGCTTGTTCCACCCGGAACCCAGCCACCATCTCCTGTTTCAAATGTTTCGAGATAAGGGAAGCTGCTAATTGCTACAGTATTGACTATTGTTGAAGAAAGTGTATCGTTGCTTAAATCCGTATCTGATGCAAGAATCGTCTTGACTAACAGATGAAAGGTCCCTATCGCACTAAAATCATAAGGAGTTGTAAATGTGAGGTCGATTGAGTCTCCCGAAGCCAAAGTTGCTGTTTGTGTTTGAGAAACAAAACCACTGTTGTTTACATTATAAGCTATATTATAATTACTTTGTGAAGCGGTACCCATATTCTTAACTCTTACAACAATCGCTTCACTTCCCAAACCGCAACTACTCGTTGGAGACACGATTTCAAGAACACTTAAATCATTCGCCGGACTATCATAAATTTCGATATCGTCAATACCTACCCCCGGATTAGCCACATATCCCCCACTAAAAGCAATCCTAATACGCACGGAGCTGTTTCCACCCAAGCCGAAAAGTTTATGCTTCATGGTTTCCCAATTATTAGCAGTAGTACCACTCCATCCCGAAGTTGAATTATACCAGTCGGGTTCCTGGCTTCCCACGGTCGTCCAAGTCTGTCCTTGATCGGTAGATGTTTGCAACTTAACATTTGCCAACAATCCACTACTCATTGCATAATTTGTCTTGAGTCGAATAATTGGAAGAGTTAGGGCCGAAAAATCAAGACAAGGACTGTATAAGTATGAAGTTTCGTTTTGCGAGCAGTTTCCCGTTAAATTCGTAACCCATGCATTTACACCGGATGCCGCCGATGATATTGAATCTTTATCCGGTATGCCAAGGGCCCATGTAGAGCCGGAACCCTCTGCATACCACCCCCCTGCACTCGATTCGAAATTTTGCAAATACGGATAGGCATTTACAATAGGTAAATGCGAAATCACAGCATTAATAGTGTCGTTTGAGTGAATTCCGTCTGCCGGAAAAATAATCCAGACTTTTAACTGATGGTCAATGGTTGCCGATAAATCTGCCAATTGTGCAAATTTAAAGATTATCGAATCGCCCTGAGCGATTGATACAGGCAAGGATTCAACAATAGCTGTTCCACCGTCAAGCATATAAGCTATTTGTGTTGATGTTGCCGCTACAAGACCATTATTCTTAATTTTAACTTTTACCGTATCGGTGGAGGTAAGATTACATCCGCTTTGAGGTTTTAATAATGTTTGTAAAACCAAGTCATTGGGATTTACACTAGTTATATTAATATCAAATGCTGTTGTATTGTTGATCGTCTGCCCAAAAAGAGTAAATGATCTTGTGGAAACAACAATGTAATACGTGGTATCATGATGCAATGTAACCGAATTTGCAGTTGGATTGCCGGCTAAAGATTCTACTTCAGCTATGCAAGATGCACCTGCAACCGACGGGCATTCGTTCGTTACAAACAAACCCACACCTTGACCTGTTCCGGTAAGTGCAATATTCACTATCTCATCCGTAGTTGACGTATAGGCAAATACATAGTCCATACCGGTCATGTACGGGCTTTGGCATGCCATTGTAGAATCAAACGGATTGCCACCGTTAGCGGTGTTTAATCCTGTCTGTGAAAACGGTAACGTGCTGATAACACTTGGGGTGCTGCACGACGATCCTGTTTGGGAATACCCACTTACAATCATAAAAAGTAAACCAATGATTGTTGAAAGAGCTACTTTCTTCATGTTAAATTATTATTTTTGTTTTAATTTTTATGCCGGCAAATATAATTATTTAAATTATGAATATTCCATAAAAATAAAAATATATCCAAAAGCATTATGTTTTACTGAAAACAGCGGCTCCGTTTTTAAAATTTTATAAACAACACGAATTCAAATTTTACAAAACAGGGATTAACATTCCAGATTGTCAAACTTTTCCTAAATTTTTTATACACATTTTAGTTGAATTTTAGTTGATGGATTTTTAAATTTACACACGTTGTTTATCGCAAATTGATAGACAAACTAATAAGGGTATTAATTTTCCTCTCTTTACAAAAGAGACAAAGCCTCGAATCATAAAAACAGATCATAAAGAATATTTTCCGACATTTAAGTAATCAACAACGAATTGAAAGCGACATTTAAAAAGCACATCAGACACTTCTTTAAAAGAGACATCACATCTTGTTGCTTTCCATTTTCAGAAATCGGCCATAAAAGAATATTCGAGACATAAACCACTTTACTATTGAGACTCACTACTTGCAATTAACCAAGTTAGACTCCATCAATAATCTCAAACCATGCACTGCTTTGGCGAGTAAAGCTCCAATTGGTAACATTGCTTAATACAATAATAAGCACGTCATCATTTAGTCTTCGGATAAAAAGGGTATTGAACCCATTCCACAGTCCGCCGTGGTAAACCAACGGCTGTCCCCAATAAAAAGCGCCCAAATGCCAACCATAACCATAGTTATTAAATGGCTTTTGGTCGGATGATTTTCCCAACAATGCATTCATTAGCGATTCCTTCTTTAACACGGTACATTCCCGAAGTGCTTTATCCCATAAATACAAATCATAGGCGGTAGAATATACCCCTTTGTCTCCTGTGGTTCCGGACAGCCATGTATGTTTACGCATGCGCCCTTTAGCATCATGTCCGTCAGCTGTTAGGTAGCCATCGGCTTTGTTAAATTTAGTACAAACCACCGTGTTCTTCATCCCTGCTTTTAAAAAAATCTCTTTTTCGGCAAAATCCGCAAACGATTGCCCCGAGATTTTTTCTACTATTGACGCTAAGATACAATAACCGGTATTGTTGTATTCGAATTTTTCATTCGGTTTAAATCGAACCGGCGGTTTATTCCTGATAATCATGGTCATAAGACTATCATTCGAGAGATCCAAATTTTTAAATTTCCAATACTTTGGCGCAAAATTATAATAGTGTGGTAGTCCCGAACGATGGCATAGCAAAAGATGAATTGTTATATTCGGATAGGGAAAATCGGGAAAGAATCGTTGTACCGTATCGGAATATTTCAACAGCCCGCGTTCTTCAAGTAACATGATGGCCGTGGCCGTAAATTGCTTTGAAACAGAAGCAAGTTCAAACATCGTATTTTTAGTCAGCTTGGTTTTTCGCTTAAGGTTTGCGTACCCAATTGCTTGATGAATAAAAAGTTTCCCATGCTTGCTGATAAGCACTACTCCATTAAATTTTTTCTTAACGGTGAGGTATCTAAACGCAGAATCAATGTTTTGAGACTTCGGAATAAAATTCAAGCTATCGTAATAAGCATTTATTGCAGATGCAGACCATGTGTTCATATTTTGTGCGAACCCACTTTTGGGACTGACACTAAACAATAAGCAAAAGATAGTCAAAAAAAACACTTTACTTTTTATTCTCAATCCGATTATTCTATTGGCAGTGAAAAGTTCCATAAGAAGGTGAAATTATTTTTAAAATTCGAGTCGGCATACTTCCCATAATTATAAAAGGCTCCAACCCCAAAGGCTATAGTCTTTAAATCCAAAAGTTTATTAACCATTAATCCTGTTTCAAAGTAGCCTGATCTTGGAGCCTGGTAATTATATTTAACCAAGTAACTGTTGTGCGTTAAGTCGCCATAAAGAATATTCTGGTGAATTGAGAATTCGGGTTTAAATTTGGATCCCTTGAAGAATTTTTTTTCAAAATTGTGTTTTAAAAATATTGCAAAGTAGCTATCGGAAACAAAGGAGTTTATTCTGATGGATTGGAATGCATTGTCGCAAAACAGTGATGCATCGTTAAAGCACGACTTGGCAACAAAATTACCCCAAAGTGGCACTTGCCTATCAACCAAACCTCCTGCAATTTGCACGGACAACTTGCCCGAATATTTAAATTGAAAGGATTTGGATATTTTCGCTTCAATCTTATTATACTCCAATTCCGAGTTAAACAATCGATTAAATCCATGAATAAATTGTGCGGTAATAATCGGATAATCGGTTCCCATCGAAAACACCCAATCCCCATTTTTAATATATTTTTCTTTATAAGCATACTTTAATGAAAGCACCGATTCCGTGAGATGTATTTTCGGGCTAAAGACATTCACCGATTCACCTGGTAGCAACTCCGGTTCAACATTATACATTGGCGTTTTAGTTTGAACATTAAATTCCAAGCGCGTAGTAAGATATTTAAAAAACCGATGTGTTGCCGCCAGTTCGAATTTTTCGACTCTATCAAAACGAGTAACAAAAGAACGCCGCATATAATCGCCATCTAAAAGCGTTTTCGTATCATAGAACATTGATGTTACGCCCGACTCGGAAATATCATCTTTGTAAGCAATCGACAATGTTGTATTTTTAGTTCGATTAATATTCCAAACGGTTTCCAATTTGTATTTACTATACATATCTGCAAATCCATAAGCATAATAACCCCCGAAAGTAAAGTATCGGGAAACACTCTTTCCCGTGTAAAGCCCCAATTCGAGGCGCCATCCTTCGTACACATTGAATCTGATGAAATTAGCGATATCGAGTTCTAAGTTTTTTATTGGAATTTTACCGGTCATCAGTGTTTTAGCACGATTTAGAAACTTTTCAAAATTTTCTTTTTTCCCGATACTATCAATTACAATATATGTTTTAGCCTCCTGAGCAGAAAGTGGTTCTCGGCGATATTTTGTAAGCACTTCATCATTTTTACTTGGGTCTTCAATATCCAAATCGATTTCCACATTACCAAAAGAGCTGTTTTTTATAGCACTGTCGAGTACAATATCCTGAATAAAAGAGGTCCCGTTCCCAATTATTTTATACCCATTCGCAACTACCGCGTTAAAATAAAAATTAGTATTCAACTGAACGGGAAACCATTTGTCGTTGTTTATCTGCTCGTACTGCTGTTGAATGGAGATATTAAAACCGCCTCCTTTTTTAGCAGGCTCGGCAATTACATTCTGGATGGCATATCCGTTCGTGTTAATATATAAAACACCCTTTAATCCATCAAATGTAGTCCCTTTGCGGGGTCGGTATGAAATGATGAAAACCGTATCTTTGTCCCGAAAGGTTGTGTCTTGAATTTCAAAATAATATTTGGAAGTGCTCCCGTTGCTGATTGGGTTTACAAACTTTTTGTCGAGAAGAAGGAACATGTCTTCGTAAAACGAGATCGATTGTACTTGTGTTATCAAAATTGAAAAAAGCGGATCTTTAAATCCGGAGATTTTGGATGCAATAATTTTTTCATAATTTTGGCTTGGTGCTTTAAAAAAACGTTTGTTTACACTCTCCATCATAAACAAATGCTGATTTGTAAAAAAATCCACAGTTCTCCGTTTCATTTTCGACACAGAATCCTGCAACGTGGTATCCGCTGCAATTCGCATTGCCGATGTGTCTTGAAAGACACTGGAAGTAAACACCATTTTATTATATGAAGTGTATGTAAAAGAGCTGTTCTTAAGCGGGTTATTTTTGTCCCTGTTTTTAATTACAGCTTCAATAATCCGGTGGACAGGATTTTCGGTGGGCAACACCACAAACTCTTTTAGTTCGAATACTTTACGATTTAACACAATGGATATGTTATCATTATAGGTATTGTCGTTAATTCGGTAAACTTCGGATTTATAACCCACAAAAGAACATTGTAACGAATCTATCTTCCTAGGCGATTTAACTACAAACTTACCATTAATATCAGTAGTAACTCCCTGATTAAATGTACCGAATAAAATATTTACAAATGGTAAAGGGTCTCCTGTTTGCGCATCAACAATTTTACCTTTATAAACGAATGACTGTGAAAACAAACTACAGGGAAAAAAGAGCAATATTACTATTTGAAGAAAATAACGTTTTTTCATTAAAAAGAGCGCACAAATTAAAAGAGATTATTAAACGATACCATAAATTGATATTACACTCGCCAAAAGTACAAAAAAATCAGAAACTGAGGCTTTTTTTCGGCAAAAAGGGATGAATACACGATGAAAATCGTTTACCAATGAATGCAGAAATTAAGAGTTTTGGAGTTTCACATGAGAACTTACTTTATAAAACAATCATCAAAAGCAAAAAACTGCCATTTGCATTCTCCTGAAATTTATCTCATTATCAAAAAAAATCAGATTGTTTTAATTATTTATTCTCTTTTCAATTATCTTTGCACCATGAAAAAGGCAACAAAACATTTATTGCAATCCTTTATCTTATTCGGCACACTGCTTCTCTTTGTGTTGTTTAGTAATGGATTAAGCTTTTCGTTGCATTACTGCGATTTCTGCCACCAAACAAAATTGTTCATGTTCCAGCATCCGAACTGTTGCACCGAGAGTACTCACATTCATCAGTCGGAGAAAGAGTGTAACGATAATTGTTGCACAGAATGCCATCATGAGGCTACAAACCACAATCATCACTGTGGAGTAGCAAAGCATCATTGCAAAACCACACATAAATTTTTCAGAATAAACGCTCCCTATTTCGGATTCAGTCAACCGGAAAACCAACCCATTTGTCTGGATTTATTTACGATGATGGCTCCCGCCGCAACAATGGACATTAATATTATATCCGAAATCCCCCTTTTAACAAACTCACCTCCTTCGCTTACCCAAGCCGGTGATCATGAATTTTTGAATTATATTTCGCAGCATCTTTTTTATTCCTGATTTTTCAATTGGGTTTAAGGCTGCATTCATTTCAATAACGCTTTTATTAATAAATCAGTTTTTTGCATAAATGAATTTCTGATTATAACGATTTCTAAGGATTTTCTTAGAGCTAAAATTATTGGAACTGTTTTGAAGTGAACTTGCAACTTTCACTATTGAATTTTTTAATTAAACGATAAAATTAAAAATCATGATAGAAAAGATCATTAAGTTCTCAATAAACAATAAGTTAATTATCGGATTATTTGTTCTGGCACTCTTAGTCTGGGGTTTGTTTTCGCTAAAGAATCTCCCGATTGATGCCGTTCCCGATAACACAAATAACCAGGTGCAAATTATTTCGGTGGCTCCCACTTTGGCTGCTAACGAAGTGGAGCAATTTATCACCGCACCCATTGAAGCATCTGTGGTAAATATCCCCGACCAAGTGGAACTCCGTTCCATTTCACGACTCGGGTTGTCGGTGGTAACCGTAGTATTCAAAGACAATGTGGATATTTACTGGGCACGTCAGCAGATTGCCGAAAGTTTGAAAGAAGCCGAAGAATCGATTCCCGAAGGAATTACAAAGCCCGAGCTTGCACCAATCTCCACCGGATTGAGCGAAATTTATCAATACACCCTGCACGTGAAGCCCGGTTACGAAAGCAAGTTCGACGTAATGGAGCTCCGAACCATCCAGGATTGGATTGTCCGCAAGGAGATGCTCGGAACTCCGGGCGTTGCCGATGTAAACAGTTATGGGGGCTACCTTAAACAGTATGAAGTTTCGGTAAATCCCGAGCGGTTAAGAGCCATGAATATCACGTTGAATGACATTTTTGACGCACTCGGGAAGAACAATCAAAATACGGGGAGTGCCTATATCGACAAAAAACCCAATGCCTATTTTATCCGAGGATTAGGGTTAATCAGTTCGATTGAAGACATCAACAATATCGTGGTGAAAAGCACCGAAAACGGGGTTCCCGTGCTAATTCGCGATGTTGCCAATGTTCAGTTCGGGAGTGCACCCCGCTATGGGGCATTCATTGTAGATACTTTAGGGGAAGGAGTTGGTGGCGTAGTGATGATGCTTAAAGGAAAAAATGCCTCGGAAGTGATTTCCGGCGTAAAAGAAAAAATGCAGCTCATTCAAAAATCACTTCCCGAAGGGGTGGAAATTTCACCCTATTACGACCGGACAGATTTAGTGGATCGAGCTGTAGGCACAGTTTCGAGAAACCTCATCGAAGGTGGACTCATCGTGATTTTCATTCTCGTTTTAATGCTTGGAAATCTGCGAGCAGGCTTAATTGTAGCCTCCGTAATACCTCTGTCCATGCTTTTTGCCATTTCGCTGATGAACTTATTTGGTGTTTCCGGCAACCTGATGAGTCTGGGTGCCATCGACTTCGGACTAATTGTAGATGGGGCCGTGATTATTGTGGAGAGTGTAATCCACCGTATCACGCAAAGTAAAACCCATCACGAAGGCATTCCCAAATTAAGCCAGCAACAAATGGATCATGAGGTGTTCAGTTCCGCAAAACGGATGATGAGTTCGGCTACCTTCGGGCAAGTTATTATTCTTATCGTGTATCTGCCAATCCTTGCCTTAGTGGGAATTGAAGGCAAAATGTTCCGCCCAATGGCCGAAACGGTAAGCTTTGCAATTTTTGGTGCACTGATACTTTCGCTCACTTATGTTCCGGTTGCTTCTTCGTTGTTCCTCAGCAAAAAAACAGCCCATAAAAAGACCTTTTCCGATAAACTGATGAATGGCATTTATAAGGGTTTTAAACCGCTTTTAATGATTTCGTTAAAACATAAAATCGCAGTTGTTGCCATTTCGGTTGTTCTTTTTGTTTCGAGCTTGTTTTTGTTTAATTCGCTTGGGGGTGAATTTATTCCAACCTTGGAAGAAGGTGATTTGGCTGCCGGTGTGATGACACTTCAAGGCGGTTCGTTATCCAATACGATTGAAACTGTGGAAAAAGCCAACAAAATCCTGATGTCTAAGTTCCCCGAAGTTAAACACGTGGTTTGCAAAATCGGCACCGGAGAAATTCCGACCGACCCTACGCCCATGGAAACCGGAGATTACATTATTGTGATGAAGGATAAAAGCGAATGGACTTCGGCAAAAACGCGGGAAGAGATGATGGAGAAGATGCAAGATGAGCTGTCTGTGTTAAAAGGAACCGTATTTACTATCCAGCAACCTATCGAAATGCGCTTCAATGAGCTGATGACCGGCTCGAAGCAAGATGTAGCCATTAAAATATTCGGCGATAATCTTGATATACTTGCTGAAAAAGCCGAAGATCTTGAAAAAATCATTCAAAAAATTGATGGTGCCGAAGAAATCAATGTTGAAAAAGTTACCGGTTCGGGTCAGGTTCAGGTGAACTACAACCGACAAAAAATAGCACAATACGGATTGAATATCAGCGATATAAACACCCTGTTAAAGACTGCTTTTGCCGGGAATATTGCCGGGGTGGTTTACGATGAGGAAAAACGTTTTGATTTAGTGGTTCGTTTTGATAAGGAATTCCGGAACGACATTGATTTTATCAAAGGGCTTTACGTCCTGCTTCCAAATGGCAACCAAATTCCGTTGGAACAATTGGCAACCGTTGAGATAAAGACAGGAACGGCTCAAGTTTCGCGCGAAAGCACCAAGCGACGCATCACGGTTGGATTTAATGTCCGCAACCGAGATGTACAGACCATTATCGAAGAAATTCGTGAAAAATTGGATCACAACAAACTGAAATTGCCTCCGGGATATTATATCACTTATGGCGGACAGTTCGAGAACTTGGTTGCTGCTAAAGAACGGTTAGCCATAGCTGTTCCCGTTGCATTGCTCTTGATTTTCGTGTTGCTTTTCTTTACTTTCAAATCCATAAAACAGACCTTCCTGATTTATTCGGCTGTCCCTCTGTCGCTGATTGGTGGAGTAATAGCCCTTTATCTGAGGGACATGAACTTCAGTATTTCTGCCGGCGTTGGATTTATCGCCTTGTTTGGGGTTGCCGTATTGAATGGAATTGTGCTGATTGCCGAGTTTAACCGCCTCGAAAAGGAAGAAGGCATTGCCGATATTTATGAGCGGGTAATCAAGGGCATTAAAACACGGCTTCGTCCGGTGCTAATGACTGCCACGGTAGCTTCTTTCGGGTTTTTACCCATGGCACTTTCCACCTCAGCCGGAGCAGAAGTCCAGAAACCCTTGGCAACCGTAGTTATTGGCGGGCTGATTTCGGCCACACTCCTCACGTTGATTGTGTTGCCGGTATTGTATATCTTGTTTTCGGGAGGCTCAATCGGAAGGAAAAAGAAAAAATCAGTGAATTCAAATATCGTGGCCATATTTTGCCTTGCCTTAGGGCTTTCGTTGCTTGGCTTGCCTCAAACATCCTCCGCTCAAACATCGCCCTACACTTTAGAACAGGCGATCAAGCAGGCTTTAAATAACAACCGGGAACTGAAATCAGCCTCTCTGCAAGTTGATTATCAGAAAAAACTGAAACGGTCGAGTTGGGAGTTCGACAAGACAAGCATTGATTATAGCTACGGGCAAACAAACTCATTTGCCAAAGACAACAATATCACCATCTCTCAATCGCTTAGTTCTGTTTTCTCAAATATTGGTCAATCGAAGCTGGCAAAATCTTACGTAAAAAATGCCGAGATCGGCTTAACGATGTCGCAGGCAGAGATTGTCAGCAATGTTAAATCGGTGTACATGCAATTGGAATATTTTTATTCGTATCAGAAACTGCTGATGTATCAGGATTCGATTTATGGGAACTTCCTGAAAGCTGCCGATTTGAAGAATCAAAAAGGCGAAAGCCCGTTGCTCGAAAAAGTGACAGCCCAATCGCGGCTTATGGAGATTAAAACGTTGATCAATCAAGTAAACACAGATATCTCAATTTATCAGCAAAAACTGCAAATTTTGTTAAACGAAAAATCTCCGGTAAGCATCGCCGATCCGAATTTGAAAAAAATGGATTTCACAATAGTTTTTGATAGTGCGGCAATTGCCTCCAACCCTTCACTGAATTTGGTCAAACAACAAATTATGACCAACCGTAGCGAAACCCAAATGGCAAGGATGAGCCTGTTGCCCGATCTATCGGTGGGCTATTTCAACCAGTCCAATAAAGATTTAAGCTCTTCCGCCCGCTTCACAGGAGTCCAGGTAAGTGTTGCGATCCCGATTTTATGCAACTCTCAAGTGTCAAAAGTGAGTGCTTCAAAAATTAATGAACAAATTGCTCAAAACAACTACGAGTATTATCAATCTGCAATTCAGAGCGAGTTTCAGATTCTGCAACAAGAGTACATGAAATACAAAACAAGTCTCGAATACTACGAAAAAGCGGCAATTCCTCAAGCAGACATGATTATTGAGCAATCGAGCAAAAGCTATATGGCCGGCAATATTGATTATGTAGAATATGTGATGAACTTGGACAAAGCGCTGGAAATCAAATTGAACTATCTGATTACACTCAACAACTACAATCAATCGATCGTCGCTATTGATAAAATGCTGGGTAAGACCAATTAACATGAAAAATTTGAATTATGAATTATAAAAAATCAAAAAATATGAAAACGAATATATTTTTGGCTATTCTGTTATCCGGCTTAATCAGCATAAGTTGCGGCAGTAAAAAAGAAAATACGGAGTCGGAACATGAAGAGCTACCAGCCAACATTGTGGAAATGAACGATGCGCAATGTAAAGCGGCCAGTATTGAACTGGGATCCGTTGAACAAAAAGTAATCAGTTCCGATTTAAAAGTCAATGGATTGATCAATGTATCCCCTCAAAATCTGGTATCCATTTCCGCCATTATGGGCGGATACATCAAAAGCACCAGTTTGGTGCAAGGAAGTCCTGTGGCAAAAGGCCAAGTGGTGGCTGTGATAGAAAATCCGGAATTCATCGAATTGCAACGGAGTTATCTCGAAAGCAAAAGCAAACTCGAATATGCGGAAGCAGAATTCAACCGGCAACGCGACCTCAACAAAGAGAATATCAATTCCGCAAAAACTTATCAAATGGCTACTGCCGAATACAAAAGCCTGCAATCGACCGTTTGCGCCCTCGATCAAAAACTGAAGCTCATCGGAATTGATGCCCAAAAACTTCAAAACAACAAGATTAGAAGCACTATTTCTGTCGTCTCGCCAATCAGTGGATATGTGAAAACCGTAAACGTAAACGTGGGCAAATATGTCAATCCGACCGATGTTATCGTGGAGATTGTCAATACCCAAAACCTGACTTTAGAACTTACTATTTTTGAAAAAGATATCAACAAGGTTTCTATTGGACAAAAGATTAGCTTTAGTTCTCCCGGAAAAGCAGATGATAAAGAGACTGCCGTAATTTATCAGGTTGGGAAAGCCATTAACAGCGATAAAACGGTAAAAGCTTATGCCACAATTGAGAAATCATCGAAAAACTTGCTACCGGGAATGTATGTGAACGCAACCGTTCAAACTACCAATGAATCGGTTACCGCTTTACCTAATGACGCGGTGCTTTCTTTCGAGGACAAAAACTATATCTTCATTTTCTCGGAAAAGAAAAAAGAGGGCACTAAAATGGTTACGTTGTTCAAAATCGTAGAGGTGAAAAAAGGAGCTTCTAGCAACGGCTTTACCGAGGTGATTTTACCTGCGGATTTTGATTCAGCTAAAAGTAAAATTGTTATTAAAGGGGCCTATAGCCTGCTTTCCGCAATGAAAAATGCAGGAGATATGGCTTGCTAGGCATTTGTGCGAAGTTGGGTGCGATTCCGATAACTCGGAATCGCACAACTAGTGCGAAGTTACAAACTTCGCACAATAAACTTCGCACATCCGAGTATTAAATAAACAATAACGCTTATGACAAACGAACACAATCATAATCATGGAACAGAAGAGATTACAAGCATAAACAAAGCGTTTATCGTTGGCATCTGTTTAAATTTATTGTTTGTAATTATCGAAGTCATCGCGGGTTTTCGAACAAACTCGCTGGCGCTCTTTACGGATGCAGGACATAATTTAACCGATGTAGGAAGCCTTTTACTTTCGCTTTTTGCATTTAGTCTGGCCAAAATCAAGCCGAATAAAAGTTACACCTACGGGTATAAAAAGACTACAATTCTTGCCAGTTTAGCCAATGCAGTGGTTTTACTTGTTGCCGTAGGTGCCATACTTTGGGAAACAATAAATCGATTGGGGAAACCTATAGAAATACAAGGGCGCACCGTTGCAATTGTTGCTTTTGCAGGAATTGCGGTAAATTCCGTTTCTGCATTTTTGTTTTTCAAAGACAAAGAGAAAGACCTGAACATAAAAGGTGCCTATCTACACTTACTAGCCGATGCATTGGTTTCGTTGGGCGTTGTTATCGGAGGAATTGCCATCTACTATACTAAGTTTTATTGGATCGATCCCGTTTTAAGTATTATTATCGCCATAGTAATTTTGTACAGCACTTGGAGCCTGTTGAAAAACAGCCTGAGGCTTTCACTCGACGGTGTCCCCGAAAATGTGGATATTCAAAAAGTTATGGATGAAGTATTAAACATAAAAAATGTAACGGATTTTCATCATCTGCATGTTTGGGCCATCAGTACAACCCAAAACGCGTTAACAGGCCATTTGGTAGTAACAGACCATTTGACAAACGAAGAAACTATGAAAATTAAAGGGATTATTAAACATAAATTGAAACATTTGAATATTCAGCATATCACCATTGAAACTGAAAGTGAGGGAAATCGATGCAAAGAGCCGGGTTGCTGAAAATTAGTACAAAGGCAACTATGTGCGAAGTTAAAAACTTCGCACAACAACAACAACAACAACAACAACAACAAAACGCAAGATAAAGATTTAAAATGCGTCTAATCAAGCATAAAAAACATAAAATGAAATATCTATTCGGCCTGTTTTTTTCCTTATTTTATCTTTTGTCTGTTGTTGGACAAAGCAAAATCAGTGGAACAATTTTCGAGCTCGACAAGCACAACAAGCCTATCGGGTTGCCCGGAGCCACAATTCAATGGTATGGCACCTCGCAGGGTACTTCCACCGATGAAAACGGCAATTTTTCATTGCCCACAACAGCCGGAATCAACCGAATTGTTGTAAAACACATCTCTTATGCAACAGACACCCTTACCATTACAGACTTTAACAAGCCTATAAAAATCATCCTTTCCGGCGGAAAAATGCTCAACGGAGTGGAAGTTCGGAGTGACGAGGGCTATCTGGTTTCGATAAAACCGATTTCCACCCAAATCATCACCGGCGATGGATTAAAAAAAGCGGCATGTTGCAGTTTGGCGGAGAGTTTCGAAAGTTCAGCCACCGTGGATGTAGGCTATTCCGATGCGGTTACCGGTGCCAAACAAATCCAAATGCTTGGCCTCGCGGGCGTTTATAGTCAGATTCTGGCAGAAAATATTCCATTGATCAGAGGGCTTTCCACTCCGTTTGGGTTGGCGTACGTCCCCGGCCCATGGATGGAATCCATTTCCATCTCAAAAGGAACCTCTTCGGTGATAAACGGTTACGAATCCATCTCCGGACAGATTAATGTGGAGTTTAAAAAGCCAAAAAACAATAACGAAGCCTTATTTGTCAACCTTTATGGCGACCAGATGGGGAAAAGCGAACTCAACCTCAACACCCGTGTCGGAGTCGGGAAAAACGTGAGCACCATGCTGCTCGTTCACGCCGAAGACCAATTTTCTAAAATCGACGAAAATATGGATGGTTTTCTGGATGTTCCCCTCAACAAACAGCTTCATGTGATAAACCGCTGGGATTACGATATTCCTGATAAACTGGTGGGAAAAGCGATTTTTAATGTTCTCACCGAAGACCGGACCGGGGGACAACTGCTTTTCGATAAATCGAAGGATTTGGACACCACTCATTATGGCGTGGGAATCAGAAGCAACCAATATAACTTTACCACCAAAAACGGCTTTTTCCTAAAGGGGGACGACCGGAGCATCGGTACTCAAATATCACTGACACATCACGACCAACAGTCGTTTTTTGGTCAAACTACTTACAATGCTGACCAGAACAGCATCTATGCCAACTTCCTTTACGCCAGTCCGATCTTTAAAAGTAAAAAACACAAAATAAACGCAGGCCTCAGTTATCAGATGGATTCATACACCGAAAAATATAACGATTCTTCGTTTTCGCACATCGAATCGGTTCCCGGAGTCTATGCACAATATTCATACACCATCGACGAATCGCTGGCCATTATCGCTGGGTTCAGAGCCGATTACCATAGCCAGTTCGGGCTCTTTTACACGCCGCGGGTTCATGCCAAATATCAGCTCACCAAGCATTGGGCAGCCCGAGCAACCGTGGGCAAGGGATATCGCGTGGCCAACGTGTATGCCGAGAACACCGCTTTGATGACCAGTTCCCGAAAGTTTGTCATCACCGAAAAGCTGGACAACGAAGAGGCGTGGAACTATGGGCTGAACCTTACCCGCACCTTCAAAATGAAGAAGAAAGACGCGACCTTTTCGCTGGACTACTATCGCACGGAATTTGTAAACCAGGTGATTGTTGACGTGGACAAGAGCCCTGATTTCGCCTATATCTCGAACCTGCATGGCATTTCGTACTCAAACAGCGCTCAAGCCGAAGCCATCCTCTATCCCCTGAAAGGACTGGAAGCCATTATCGCCTACCGGATCAACGACGTCCGGCAAACCGTGGATGGGAAGTTAAGGGAGAAGGCGCTCGCCTCTATCCATAAAGCGGTATTGTCGCTCAGTTACAAGACCAAATACGACAAATGGCAGTTCGATTTCACCACCCAATATCATGGGGCCATGCGCCTCCCCGATTTGTCGGAGAATCCGGTGGAATACCAACTCCCCACCCACTCCCCCGATTACTTCACTTTTAACGCCCAGATTACCCGTCGATTCAAAAAAATCGAGTTCTATTTGGGGGGCGAGAACCTCGGAAATTACATGCAAATGGTCCCGATTATTGCGGCCAAAGATCCTTTCGGAAGCTATTTCGATTCTTCCATTGTTTGGGGCCCGATTAAAGGCCGAATGATATACGGAGGGTTGAGATTTACGCTCAAGAGTTGAAAGGCTGAAAGGGAAAAGGTGCATGGTGTAGGTCCCGTAAACGAGGGTTAAACGATCCTCGCTAAAACTTTGAAATTGAAAATTTCTTGTTTTGCGGAATTGTGAATTATGAGTTTAATGCTTATTATTTTTATGGCAACCATCCATATATAAAAATAATCGCCACGATTATGATTAAAACGGTATTGATTTTTGTGCCTCCAACCATGAAAAAGCCTGTTGAATTATTTTGGAATTTAAAAAATAATTATTTAAATTTGTTGCCGATAAAATAAACCACTTGAATTATGAATAATATATTAATATCAAGTACGCATAAAACACCGGTTTCATCTGATATTTATCTGATAAACAAAAATATGCACAAAGCAAGTAAAGCATTAAAATCAAATAAAGAATTAACTTTTACGGACGAAGAAATTGATATGTTTTTACCAAAAGAACTAAAAAAAAGAACAATATGAAAAATTCAGAAAACAAGAACTACCCAAACGTAGGACAAAGTTTCGGAATAGCAGGGATTATGATATTGGCATCAATACTAACCTCTCTGTTGTCGCTTATTACTAGTAAATTCATTGATAAAGATTTTTCCTTTTTTATTTACTATATAATTGCTGCCGGTGTAACATTTTGGATTGCGTATTTAATAAGAAAACGTAAAACCGGTAACTCTACTTTTGTATTTAAAATCGAAAATAAACGAATAATTCCATTTATTATTTTTTCTATAGTTGCATTGAATTTCGGCTTAATATCCCCAATTATAGAATTAATCCCTATGTCTGAATTGTGGCAAAAATTGTTTGCTGATTTAATAGGGCAAAGCAGTTTCTTCTCATTCTTATCCATTGTAATTGCGGCACCAATACTGGAAGAATTAATATTCCGCGGAATTATACTCGACGGACTTCTAAAGAAGTATTCACCAATAAATTCAATATTAATTTCGAGCGTTTTATTCGGATTGGTTCATCTAAACCCTTGGCAATTTGTCGCCGCTCTTTCTCTTGGAGCATTTATAGGTTGGATTTACTATAAAACCAAAAGTGTAAGCTATGCAATAATAATACATGCAGCAAATAATTTGGGAGGCTTCTTAATAGGCTATTTTAGCAATTCCGGTATTTTATCAACGAACCAAACTATAGTTGAAAGTTACGGTAGCGCTCTGAATTTAATTTTCGTATTAGTTGGGTCCATTTCAATTTTCGCAATTTCCATCTATTGTTTAAGAAAAGAGTTCGAACAGTCTGTACCAAAAGCTCACAAACTTATGAAAAGAGCGTATCTCTTTATCTCAATTATACTATTGTCAACTGTGATCTTAATAACCGTTTGTAGCAATCAGGGCAAACAAGAAAAAACATATATAAGTTTAGAAGACTGTTTTAAAAAAAACATCGAAAGCGCTATGCTCATGACAGGCTGGTATTACGTATCCGATACCGACAGCGGATTTGTACGACAACTAGACAAAACAGATGAGTTTTATAAAGTTAATCCTTTTCCCATTTTAACAGCCGAAGATATCACAACACTTGCAGTAGAAACAAACAATCTTGGAAATGCCTATTTAACAATGAAATTTGGAACAAGAGGAACAGATGCTTGGCGTGAAGCCACCGGAAAAGCAATCGGTAAAAGTCTCGCATTTATAGTTAATGACAAATTATTAAGTGCTCCACATGTAAATATGGAAATTCCAAACGGAAACTCAACTTTAAATAGAAATGATTACTCAAAAGAAGAATTTGAAAAAATCGAACAAGCGATCGAAGATAATAAAAAACAATGGCCTGACAGATTTTTCAAGGAGTAGCGGTACCAGCTTTTCGTCAGGGGGCTAACGTGTAAACGTGGAGCTTCGTGCTTCTATTCAAGTGCTGCGCCTATTGACGGTTCTGTGCTCCCAAACACGCCCGAATGCAAAGCCCGAAAACGTTAGCACCCATTTAAAGAAAAAGAAACCCTCAGATTAGAACTATGATAAGAGCAAAAATTAGACAGTTAATAAACACGCAACTTGACAGCAACAAGTATTTCAACTACAATGATTTTCAGATTGAAATCGAAGATACAGCGTACCGTTCAACGCTTGTAAAGATTATCTACGAATATGATATTCAATATTATATTGAGATAAAAGTGCCTTCAGAAAAAACGACACTTACAAAAGAAAGAAAAACGACCAATATAATAGGACAATCTACAACTGAAGATGTTAAATATTCAGAGTATCAGATAGAAGGTAAAATGTGTCCAGGACAATTATCTTATACCGAAGATTTTAAAAATGAGGGTGTCAATGGTATTAAAAAGGCACTTGATTTATGGCTGGACCATTTATGGGAAGACTTAACAATTACACCAGAGAATAGAGTTTTTAATGCTCAAAAAAACGAGATTGAAAAAATAAAAGAAAAGGTAAAAGACATGCCTGATGAATTTTTTCTGTAAACGAAGGAAACGAGATAAAAAATAGACTTGAGACACTTGAAAAACAACTTGCAGAACAATTATCTTCAGAGAATAAAGATAAAAGTGAGATTACAGAACAATTGCAAAAGCTGCATGAAGAAATAGAAATATTAAAGACAACTATTTATTCATTGAAAAAGAGTGGATGGTTTAAATCATTCATTACAAAAACTATGACATGGTTGGCTAACCCGACAAATCAAAAATTATTAAAAGCAGGCAAGGAAATGATTTCAAACATGTTGCCAGAAGGAAATAATTAAAAACAGCTGCCAATCGAGTAGACCACCCCACCCGTTTGATTCGACTTCTCTCATCAACCGCTGACGGGGAAAATGCTTCGGCTATGCTCAGCAGCCTCCTCTAGCACCACTGTACACTTCGACTCAGTGTAAACCAAGCGGTCCTCGCAAACAGCGATTAAGTTTGTCCCATCTATTGACTGGTGATATATACAAAGCATGGTGAGTAAAAAAGAGGCAAAGCAACAAAAACATACAAATAGGCATTCGCCAGAGTTTGCAAAAAATAAAATCTCCTTTTGATGATTTGTAATAATATTTTATATCTTTGAAAAAAATCAGCATGACGTTTATCAGACCTATAACTAGTTATGTGCAATGCTAAACATCAAACAAATGACCCGTAGATTCCCCAATTTAATGTTACTGTTTTTCATATTTACCTTGACTGCTTGTTGCCAAAACATGACATCTCCAACGGACAAATTTTTGATTTTTTTAAATGGCTATCAAAAAGACAGCTTACAAAACTTAATAACTAACGACTTTCAATTAAAACGAACTTATACTAAATACTATAACGACAAATCTTCATTTCTTGACAAATACCTTCCAAATTCAAGAGCCTATAACGGAAAATATAAAATATTGAGAGTCATTTCAGACATTGAGCCAAAAAAATATTTAGTTGAAGACCAAAGTGACTATCTAAAGTATCTTAATGTTGAATATCCAACTTGGAAAATCACAATAGAGACTAAGGACAACAGAGTAAAACTGGTAACAATTGACACGACAGAGACTTATCGGAAATATTCAGCAGACATAAAAATTGCAGAGGAAATATTCATGACTTGGTTAAAATCGAATTATCCCAAGGACACTCAGAAAATGCTATATAATCAGGAGGGACTCTTAGCAAAACGGTTGAAAGAATATGCAAAGAAAAAGAAATGAAATTATGAAACGACAACTTAGCGAAGCGTTCTCATGAGCGCTAGCGAATAAACCATGTTTCGACAAGCTCAACACATCGCCTTGCGACTTGCTGATGTTTCGAGATCTCACTCTCGCACATAAGGGACTTACACCCTCTGGGAAAAAACTTATTGCTTGCTCTTTAAAAATAAATTTGTATTTTTGAATTTTTCAACGAGCTTACAACAAGTGTGAGCTGCACATGCAGGGCACACACAATGTGTAAAAATAATAGCTGGGATAGGCGTATTCAGGTGGTTTTAGCCCGCTTCAATGTTATAACGGTTTCATGGTTTGCCTCCTGCAATCGGCTACCATTCTTACAGTCAATGCTGAGAAACTGCGTCTTTTTGAAACTTTTTCGGTCTTATATATTCAGATATTAAATTGATGACTACAGAAATAGCAAAAATTTGGGAAGATTTTCATAAAGAATTAAGAACCTATGTTTCAAAAACCGTACGCAATCAAGCAGATACTGATGATATAATGCAAGATGTTTTTGTGAAAATCATTCGCAATATTGAAAAAGTAAATAAGGCGGAGAACTTGCGACAATATCTATACGGTATTGTGAAAAATGCAATTAAAGATTATTTTAATAGTCAGGCATATAACAATAACGAAATCCCCGATTTAGTATTAGAAGAAGAAATAGAATCACTAAACACGATTATTGCTGACAAACTAAAACCATTCATTAATCAACTTCCGGAAAAATATAAAGAGGCTTTGCTTATAACCGAATTTCAAAATATTTCACAAAAAGAGTTGGCGGAAAAACTAAACATATCCTATTCTGGAGCAAAATCAAGAGTACAGCGAGGAAAAGAAAAGCTAAAAGAACAGCTTCTCGCTTGTTGTGTTTTTCAAGGTGATATTTACGGTAATATCATAGAGGTTAAACAAAAAAAATGTAGCTGTTAGTGATTTTTTTTGCGTCTTTTTTATTATTTTATAGTGATACCATTGGATGTCAATGTTGTCATTCATAAAAAAACGAATATGGAAAAAAAAGTAATTAAAGAAGAAGTAAGAAAATCCTATGGGTTCATTGCAAAAAACAGAAATTCTGCGAGTTGTTGCAAGAGTACGGCTTGTTGTAGTAATGAAAATGCAGCCGATTACAGTTCTGTAATTGGCTATCAAAAAGAAGCTGATTTAGCTTTAGGTTGTGGGTTGCCGACTGAAATTGCTAACATTAAGGAAGGTGATACGGTGGTAGATCTCGGCTCAGGTGCAGGAAATGATGTTTTTATCGCGAGAAGAATTGTTGGAGAAAATGGTAAAGTAATAGGTATTGATATTACTCCAGAAATGATTAATAGGGCCTTGAAAAATAATCAAAAACTAGGATATAAAAATGTTGAATTTGTACTCGGAGAGATAGAAGATATGCAAGGAGTATCTGATAGTACTGCCGATGTTATAATTAGCAATTGTGTAATGAACCTTGTACACAATAAAGAAAAGGCTTTTAATGAGGTCTATAGAATACTTAAAACAGGTGGACATTTTAGTATTTCTGATATTGTGTATGAAGGTTCTCTTCCCGATGGAGTTCTAGAGTCGGCTGAAATGTATGCAAGTTGCATAGCTGGAGCCAGTGAGAAGAATAATTATCTGGAAATAATAAAAAATGTAGGATTTCAGAATATCCAAATAAAGAATGAACGACTGATTAATTTGCCTGATGAGTTACTCTTAAAACACATAAGTGCAGAAGAATTAAATAACTTTAAACAATCGGACTCGGCTATTTATAGTGTTACTATTTATGCAGACAAATTAGAAAAGAGCAAATGTTGCGAAAATATAAACTTATAAACAGAAAAATTGCGAACCGCTGACAAAGGCTATATGCAAACGTAGTCAACAACAAAACAATACCGACATTATTGACAAATCATATAAGGAATAAGAAAAAAAATTAAAATAAAACAGCAGACTCACCAGCAGATTCAAGCATATACTGCGCTAGGTGGAAAGAAGAAGTTGTTAAACTTGTTGATTCAATAGACATTAATTCTGATGGCGTTAAAGAGTTATTCTTGTTTCGTGAATGGTTGCATCAAATTATTGCATTTGGCCTGTACAGTTCTTGGGATTGAGGTGCTGAAATAAACTATGTATCTGTTATCAGTCCTAAAAGTGATTTAGCTCAAAAACAGCTTTGCTCCGCAACAATTTTTCTGTCAAAAACCGTCCAATGATACTTTTGTCATTGCCACACCTGAGCCCCGCTGTAGCGGGATAAACTCCGCGAAAGCGTGAGTACCTTGAAATGAAAAAAAACTTCACGAACAAAAGTATCCAAAAAGGCTAGGAGGAGCGAATGCGAAGCTTTTCATTTAATTTCAAAAACAAAAGCAATGCTTTAGCAAGGTAGTATCCGTCAGCAGACGGATAAACGTAAACGCCCTTGCTGCATTGCTAATTGTTTTGAAATCGATAGCTTTTCAATGCTCGCTCGCTCCACGTCCCGAAAAAAAAGAAATCTTTGATTTCATTTTTTTCGAGGATTCACGAAAAACCACCAAATTGTTTTCACCTTAAAATTTACTTCAATTTAGCAATTTGTTGTTTTTCGGAAGCTCTCCCACGGCAATTTTAGTAGATTGTGAGATTTTAGAGCTACGCAGTATATTGATTAACTTAAAATCTTTGCCTTTAATAAAGCCAAGATTTTGAATGGATTATAATAAATTGTGAACAATCTTTAATCTTGAAGCAGAAAAAGGCAAGGGGGAAAAGTTGTTTGAAATTATCTTATACGAGTTCGTCAAATCTCCCAACATCTCGCGGCCACAAATTCCGGATGCAAATAGAAATGGATTTGGAAATCGGCAATTTCGTTTTCGAAACAAAAACGGCCTTTTGCCGTAAGTTTTTCAAAATCAAAGCCGGAAAGGTCCATTTCTTCGGCAAAAATTACGCCCTCCACGCCCATTGCCTTGTACATGGCTTCCTTTGCAGACCACGTAAACCGAGAAATCAGCTCCGAATCTACGGTATCGGCAAATGCCATTTCCAATGGACTCATAAACTTGGCCCGCACACGATGGGCTTTATCGGATTTATGCTCAATATCCACCCCACATCGCTTGTTGCTTTTAATAGCCATGGCAAAATTCCCCGAATGGGACACCGAAATATGGAAGTCGGAATTTTCGATAAACGGTTTGCCCACCGAATTGTAGATTACCGGATAATGAATTCCGTCGGTAAGTTCCATCAATGCACACCGGTAAGCCAACCACTGACGTTGACGTTGCTCCGATTTGAATAACTCAAAGCAGCGCAGTTCCGCTTCCGATAACGGAACCATCTCAAGTAATTGCGAAACGGATTCCGTAATCTTCCAGACTATTGATTCGCAATGTGTTTCGGAAAATCGAATAAGCTTGGGCATGAAACTTTTATTTATGCAAAGATAACAAAAAGTGCGAAGTCTGAGACTTCGCACTTCGCGCAACCAACTTTTTACAATTTCGTTTAGAGCCCTCCCAAATCTGCCGGAGGTGTCGGCACAAACTTCTTTAATCGGACATTATGCTTTTTGTTCGAAATCAAAGGAACCGTTTCGAGCTTGGTAATACTGGAATCAAGCCCCAATGCCTTAATATCCGAAATGCCTATTCGTTTCAGCACATAATAAATGTTCATAATAATTTGCTGAAACGGACCAAAATCGAAATCGTAGTTTTGAATTCGATCAATCACCACAAAACGAAAATCCCCTTCTATATTATATTGGTTAAGAGATTGATAATGACTTCTCAGATCTATCATTTTTTCTGCCTGCAACTCTTCTATCACTTGGTGAAAAAACAGATTTATTCTTGGCTGAACTTTAAATCCGATTCGGAAATCCAATCGAATTACTTTTCCGGGAACGATTTCATGTACTTCATAATCCGCCTGATAAGGCAGATCCGTTCGGTCGCAATGGACAAACCAATACACATCGGCCCGTTTGGGATACTTTCGAATCAGCGAATACATGATCTTCGACTCAATTTCGTCGAGATTATTAGCTCTTGTAATGTTAATCAGGTGTGTGGAATATTTCGGTACCGATTCATCTTTGCTTAAATCGCATAAAACGGGCAAATATCGGTCTATTTTTTCAAAACTGACAAAACTGTTTTTGATTTTTCTTCCCTGGTACCAGACAAACATAATCACAAATAAAACACTGGCAATTAAGATGGTTACGAAACCGCCATTTGCAAATTTGCTCATATTTGACATCAGGAAGGTTCCCTCAATAGGAATAAAAAGCAACAAAAACAGCCCAATAATCCAGATGGGAATTTGCTTAATGTAGTGAAAATATATAGACAACAAAACGGTAGTCATTAGCATGGTAATGGTAATTGAAAGTCCATAAGCCGCCTCCATTGCAGAAGAATCCTGAAAGTAAAAAATAACCAAAATACAACTAACCATCAATAACCAGTTGATGGAGGGAATATACATCTGCCCCTTTACTTGTGTGGGATAACTGATTTTGATATTCGGCCAGAAATTCAGAGAAATTGCTTCGCTTATAATGGTGTAAGAACCGGTAATCAATGCCTGACTGGCAATAACAGCTGCAAACGTGGCAATAATAATTCCAGGTATCAAGAACCACTGGGGCATAATCGCATAAAACGGATTATTGCTACTCATTAAATCCGGGTGGCTGATAATCCAAGCTCCTTGTCCCAAATAGTTAAGAATCAACATCGATTTAACATAAATCCACGATATTTTGATGTTATTATAACCGCAATGTCCCAAATCGGAATAAAGTGCCTCAGCACCTGTTGTACAAAGGAAAACCGCCCCTAAAACCAAAAATGCACTGGGGGTTTGAATTAGAAATAGAACGGCACGTATCGGATTAAATGCGTAAAAAATCTGAGGGAAATCCCAAATATGGCTAACACCAAGCACCCCCAACATGAGAAACCAAACAAACATAATCGGGCCAAAAGACTTACCGAGCATTACCGTGCCAAATTGCTGTACAGTAAACAAGGCAATAATTATCATAATTACAATCGGAATTACAGGAATGTTCGGATTAATTATTTTTAGTCCTTCGATAGCGGAAGTAACTGTTATTGATGGAGTAATAATTCCATCGGCCAGCAATGTACATCCCCCAATAATAGCAATCACATAAGCCCATTTCACTTTTTTACGCATCAGCGCAAACAAGGAGAAAATACCACCTTCCCCATTATTGTCGGCTCGAAGTGTGATAATTACATATTTCAGCGTCGTTTGAATCGTTAGTGTCCAAATTATACAGGATAAAGCCCCGATAATAAAATCGGCATTCGGATTTCCACCTGCAGCCGACACAATAGCTTTCATTACATATAGCGGAGAAGTTCCTAAATCTCCAAAAACGATTCCTAACGTTACAATAATCCCGGCAATGTTTAATGGGATTTTTTTATGATTCGACAAGCTTGCCGAATTTTGTGTTTCCATTTTTTTCAAATATTTTAAAACGAAGGCACAAAAGTATCATTAAAAATCATTCAAAAATCATTTTAGAAAAAATTTAATTTTACAGTGAACCAGTCGGTTATGACTATTAGCTGAAATGAATATCCGGAAACTTGTTTTTTATGGCAACATAATTGATGAACAAGCCACTCTTCCTGACGAAAAATTCAAAATACTGTATGTCAAAAAGAGTCTTGTTTCTAATTTTCTATATTCATTCAAATATTCCACCCTCTTTATTTTTTAATCATTGTTGCCCGATAAAAAGCAAGATTTTAATCCGACGGCGGATCAGAATGATCATGATTTAGCGTAAATTTTTAAGAATGGGGCTTTGCAGTCTAATTTCCTGAAGTTTAAATTTGAGCATTTTTAGGCCTAATCATTTTAAGCCTAGCGTTGTTAAATCTTTACAAGTATTATATATTTCTATAACAATTGCGATGTTAGCGGCATTGAGGCATTATTTGCCTTATATTAAAACCATAATTAACTAATTATCATCCAAATAAAAAAAGACGAAAACTGCTAATTAATTCCACAAAAAATGATTCACAATCAAAAAATAGATAATTTTGCAACAAAAAAACTTGTGGCAAAAGTATTAATCATTGATGATGAAGAGAAAATCAGGTCACTTTTAAGCCGAATTATCGAACTTGAAGGATTTGACGTTTATCAGGCACCAACATGTAAAGCCGGACTGAAAAAGATTGAAACAACTGATTTTGATGTGGTTCTTTGCGACGTTAAACTTCCTGACGGGAACGGTGTTGATTTGGTGAAGGAGATTAAAACCCGCAATTCAACCACAGAAGTGATTTTATTAACCGCATTCGGGAATATTCCCGATGGAGTACAAGCCATTAAAAACGGAGCATTCGATTACATTACCAAAGGGGACGATAATAATAAAATCATCCCTTTAATTAACAGAGTCGTTGACAAAATTCAACTGACAAAGCGAGTGAACTCGCTCGAGAAGCAGGTGATTGAAAGATATTCATTTAACGCGATATTTGGGAAATCAAAAGCAATAGCAGCAGCAATTGAATTGGCAAAAAAGGTAGCACAAACAGATACTACGGTATTACTCCTTGGCGAAACCGGTACCGGAAAAGAAATTTTTTGCCCAGGCAATCCATCACGAGAGTTTGCGAAACAAAAAGCCGTTTGTTGCAATAAACTGCTCGGCGTTCAGCAAAGACCTTATTGAAAGTGAGATGTTCGGACATACTGCCGGTGCTTATACCGGTGCCCTAAAAAACAAAAAAGGACTTTTTGAAGAGGCAAACCATGGGACCATTTTTCTCGACGAAATCGGAGAACTTAATTTTGAACTGCAAGCAAAACTTTTGCGGGTTATCGAAACCGGAGAGTTTTTTAAAGTCGGCGATAGTACACCCACAAAGACAGACATTCGCATTATTGCCGCCACCAACCGCGATTTGGAAAAAGAAATTGAGAATGGAAGCTTTCGTCGTGATTTATATTACCGACTCTCCGTTTTTCAAATTAATTTACCCCCATTACGCGAAAGAATAGAAGATATTGAGCCGCTGTCGAGGTATTATTCTCAATTTTTTGCAGAAAAAACCAACAAGAAAATTAAACCGCTATCCGATGCATTTATTGATAAATTAAAAAAACATTCATGGCAAGGCAATATCCGGGAATTGAAAAACGTAATTGAACGGTGTGTCATTCTGTCGAGCGATGGAGTGCTCAGCATCGAAGCATTACCCGTTGTTTTTTTCGACAACACAACGGATGAAGCACTGTCGTTTTCAATGGCTGATGTGGAAAAAAATCATATCCGAAAAATCCTCCGACGTACTCAGGGAAACAAAATGGAAGCCGCTCGACTCTTAAATATTGGAATTACCACACTATACCGGAAAATTGAAGAGTATAAAATCGGATAACTTACCATTCCAAAATGAATTGCCAACCATTTCAAAATGAAATGGTTTTTTTGTTTCGGTTAATCTAACACCACTTACTATTTACTGAATATCAACACATTGACTCCTTGTTATAAACCTTGGATCACTCTTTGAATAATTGCTTGTAAAGCGAATAAGAAATCATTTATTCAAAAACGAAATAAAATGGAATCAAAAATTGAAAAAGTGCTTAAACAGTCATTTCCCGATTTTTTTGCACAAGAAAACCTTCAAGGCCTCAACTTTGCCACCTATCAAATTTTGAAAATCGTGTTTGAACAATCCGTCAAGCAAATTGAAGAAAATAACACCGAAAGATTAAAAGAGATTTTTGAAATTGTAGATAATCTATATCAATTTGGCTCTCTTTACGACAAAAACGCCATCGAAAATGAATATTTATTGGCATTATCTACCATTGAAAATCCCATTTCGTTCGGGAAGCATCTTAAACTGATGCCAAAAACATTGAAAGGTGTTTTTTTAAAATCAATTATCGAAAACTAAAAAACAAAAACAAGATGATACTCTTATTTATTGTTGCTATTGTTCTTTTTTTATACACCGGTTATGTATTATTAAAACCTGAAAAATTCTAATGGAAACACAACTTAAATTCGAATTATTGGGAATTTTATTGATGTTTTTGGTAGCACTCGGATTGGCGGTCCCTTTGGGAAGATATATTGCCAATGTGTTTTCCGGTAAACATACTTTTTTTGATCCCATTCTCAGCCCCGTTGAAAAGCTGATATACCGCTGCTGTGGAATAGACATAACCAGAGAGATGAACTGGAAACAGCATCTCGGTTCAATGCTAGTTCTTAATTTTGTATGGCTGATTATAGCTATGGTTATTCTTATGACTCAGAAATGGCTGCCATTAAACCCCGAGAAAATTCCCAATATGCCCTTTGATTTAGCATTAAATACAGCAATTTCATTTTTAGTAAACTGTAACTTACAACACTACGCAGGCGAGAGTGGGGTAAGCTACTTTTCGCAAATTTTTGCATTAATGTTTTTACAATTTGTTTCCGCTGCTACCGGAATTGCAGCAGCTATTGTCTTATTTAATGCTTTAAAAAGCCGAACTACGCAAATGCTCGGCAATTTCTATCACTACTTTGTTAAAGCATGTGTTCACATTTTACTGCCGCTTTCCATTTTTGTCGCAGCAATTTTACTCTTTGGAGGTACTCCCATGACGTTTGAAGGAAAAAACAAGCAGCATTTCATTGCAAGGCGACACCTTACAAGTAGCCACAGGCCCTGCAGCCGGTTTCGTTGCCATAAAACATATTGGCACCAATGGCGGTGGGTTTTTCGGAGCAAACTCCGCACATCCGTTTGAAAACCCAAGTTATTTAACCAACTTCACAGAAATGGTTGCGCAGATGGTTCTTCCTTTCGCATTGGTCTTTGCTCTGGGTTTTTTTCTTCGGCGTAAAAAACTTTCATGGATGATTTTTGGAGTGATGACGTTGGGATTTCTGTTACTGGTAATACCCACCATTAAAACAGAAATTATCGGAAATCCGGCCATCGCAAAAATGGGAATCGACAACGAAAGAGGAGCTATGGAAGGTAAAGAAGTCCGTTTTGGAGCCCCAGCTTCAGCGTATTGGAGCATTGCAACCACCGTAATTTCAACCGGCTCGGTTAACTCAATGCACGATAGCGCAATGCCCATATCCGGACTAAATCAGATGCTGGCCATGATGACCAACGCCTTTTATGGGGGTGTAGGTGTGGGAATTTTAAACTACTTCATCTTCATTGTCTTAGCTGTATTTATCAGCGGACTTATGGTGGGACGAACCCCTGAATTTATGGGTAAAAAAATCGAAGCCAAAGAGATGAAAATTGCAATGATGGTAGCTTTACTACATCCGCTACTAATCCTTGCCGGAACAGCAATGTCCTCGCATCTGGCCGAACTCAACGAAGGTACTGGATGGCTGAGCAATCCCAGCTATCATGGATTTAGCCAAATGTTGTACGAGTTTACTTCATCTTCGGCTAATAACGGGAGTGGATTCGAGGGTTTGGGAGACAACACGCTATTCTGGAATATCAGCACCGCCATTGTAATGTTACTAGGCAGATTCCTGCCGATAATCGGGCCGATTGCAATTGTCGGCTCACTATCCGGTAAAAAATACATTCCCGAAGGCGCTGGAACGTTAAAAACAGACACGGGAACTTTCAGCATCATGGTCTTTGTTGTAATTGTTATTGTTGCAGCATTATCCTTTTTCCCGGCGCTCACACTCGGTCCAATTGCAGAATATTTTACAATGTTATAACTCATAAAACGATGAATCCTAAAAATAATCGATTATTTCAAAAACATCTTCTAAAAGATGCCGTTATTGAATCTTTTAGAAAGTTAGATCCCCGATCGCTCATTAAAGTCCCGGTAATGTTTACTGTTGAAATAGGTACGGCGGTGATGCTAGTCGTTATTATTTCAATTTTATTCGGAGCAAAGGGACAGGGATCATTCGGGTATAATTTAACCATTTTTTTAGTCTTATTCCTTACACTGCTTTTTGGAAATTTTGCAGAAGCTTTTGCAGAAGCCAGAGGAAAAGCACAGGCAAATTCGTTGCGAAAAACCAGGGAAGAAACCCCTGCTAAATTGATCACTCTATCAAAAGAAATGAAAGTTATTAGTTCCTCCGAGCTCAGAAAAGGTGACGTTTTTCTTTGCGAAGCCGGAGATACTATCCCAACGGACGGCGAAATCATCAAAGGCATTGCAACCATAGACGAAAGTGCTATTACGGGAGAATCTGCACCTGTAATTCGCGAATTCGGAGGAGATAAAAGCTCCGTTACCGGAGGTACAAAAGTACTTTCCGACCGAATTCTAGTGGAAGTATCGAGTGAACCGGGGAATAGCTTTCTCGACAAAATGATTGCTTTAGTGGAAGGTGCAAGCCGCCAAAAAACGCCGAACGAAATTGCTTTAACCATCCTATTGGCAGGGTTTACTTTGGTCTTTATAATCGTTTGCGTTACATTAAAGCCTTTCGCAGATTTTGCCCACACTACAATCCCGATTTCAGCTTATGTTTCGTTGTTTGTTTGCCTCATTCCCACCACAATCGGAGGATTGCTTTCTGCCATCGGTATTGCCGGAATGGACAGGGCCTTGCGTGCAAATGTAATCACTAAATCGGGAAAAGCAGTAGAAACGGCAGGAGACGTTGACACCTTGCTTCTCGATAAAACCGGAACCATCACTATTGGCAACCGAAAAGCAACCAATTTTTATCCTATTGATACACGATATGAATTTGAATTTATTCAAAACTGTTTATATTCATCCATTTCGGATGAAACCCCTGAAGGGAAAAGTACGGTTGAACTAGCTTTAGAAAAAGGAGCCATGATGCCTCCTCCCCACTTCCACGAGAATGTACAATTCATTCAATTTACCGCAGAGCGAAGGAGCTCAGGAATAAATATCGGCGTTGATAAACGGATTAGAAAAGGTTCGTTTGAAGCTTTGAAGAAGATTGTTGAAGATGCCGGGAACCCTCTTCCTGAAGAGGTTATTGAGCGCATTAAAAACATCTCCTCAAATGGAGGGACTCCCCTTATGGTAACCGTAAACGAAAAAGTGGAGGGGGTGGTTGAACTTCAAGATATTATTAAACCCGGAATCCAAGAACGTTTTGAGCGCCTCCGTAAAATGGGGGTAAAAACCGTAATGGTTACAGGAGATAACAATCTAACTGCTGCATACATTGCTAAAAAAGCAGGAGTAGATGATTATATTGCTGAAGCCAAGCCCGAAGACAAAATGAATTATATTAGAAGAGAGCAGGAACAAGGAAAATTGGTTGCAATGATGGGTGACGGCACCAACGATGCTCCTGCCCTAGCACAAGCGGATGTGGGCGTAGCCATGAACAGTGGAACTCAAGCAGCAAAAGAAGCGGGGAATATGGTAGATTTGGACAACGATCCCACAAAATTAATTGAGATTGTGGAAATCGGAAAGCAACTTTTAATGACTCGTGGAACACTTACCACGTTTTCCATCGCCAACGATGTAGCCAAATATTTTGCCATTGTTCCGGCACTCTTCGTTAGCACCATTCCCGCTTTAAAAGCAATAAATATTATGAACCTGCATTCATCGGAAAGTGCTATTTTATCCGCCGTAATTTTTAATGCTTTAATTATTCCTATGTTAATACCTCTCGCTTTAAAGGGAATTAAATACAAACCCATCGGAGCCAGCGCTTTGTTGCGAAGAAATTTACTCATTTACGGGTTGGGGGGAGTATTGATCCCTTTCGTCGGAATTAAAATAATTGATGTTCTAATTTCCTTATTCTGTTAAAAACACATTCCGGAAAATAAATTAGTCCGAACTTCTGCAAATAGGATTTCAACAAAAAAACAATATCAAATACAATGAAAAGACACATAATCATCGCCATTCGATTAACCTTATGTATGGTGCTGTTTTCAGGAATTTACACCCTTGCTGTTTGGGGCATAGCACAACTTACCCCCGAAAAAGGAAAAGGGGAAATTGTAACTCAAAACAAACAAAGCTGGTATGCCAATATCGGGCAGTCGTTTACCGAGGATAAATATTTCAACTCACGTCCTTCGGAAAATAACTATGATGCCACAAAATCGGGTGGAAGTAACAAGGCCCCATCAAATCCCGAGTACTTAGCTCAGGTAAAAGCACGCATCGACACGTTCCTCCTTCATAATCCGGAAGTGAAAAGGTCGGAAATTCCAGTCGAATTAGTTACCGAAAGCGGCAGCGGTTTAGATCCGGATCTGTCGCCAGAGGGGGCATTGGTACAAGTAAAACGCATTGCAAAAATTCGTGGAATTTCAGAACAAACATTAACCAATTTGGTTATAAATTGTACGGACAAACCGATTTTTAACTGTATCGGAACATCAAAAGTGAATGTTTTAAAACTAAATTTGGCTCTTGATGAATTATTATCAAATTAATTGTAAGATCGCAAAAATGGATTTCGTATATTTGTGAAGGTTAAAACTATGTATAATAACGATAATAGTGCCCAGTACTTCCTCGATTTAATAAAAAAATCACGACGGGGAAAGTTCAAAATCTACATCGGAATGATTGCCGGTGTAGGGAAAACATATCGCATGCTTCAGGATGCACGATCGATGGTGAAAAATGGTATTGATGTAAAAATCGGATACGTAGAAAACTCACCAGCGAGCCGAAACTGCCGAATTAGTAGAAGGGCTACCCATTATTCCCAGGCGAAAGAGTTTTTATAAAGGGAAAGAACTTGAAGAGATGGATGTACAAGCAATTATCAACCAGCATCCTGAAGTTGTAATTGTAGATGAATTGGCACATACAAACATCGAAGGAAGCTCGAATCCCAAACGGTGGCAAGATGTTATGGATATTTTAAATGCAGGCATCAATGTGATAAGCGCCGTAAATATTCAGCATATTGAAAGTCTCAACGAAACGGTTAAAAGTATCACAAATATTGAGATTTCCGAGCGAGTTCCAGATAGTGTCCTGATGCAGGCCGACGAAGTGGTAAACATCGATTTAACGGCTGATGAGCTCATCACTCGATTAAAAGAGGGGAAAATATACCAGTCGAACAAAATTCAAACGGCACTCAATAATTTCTTTAAAACCGAAAACATTTTGCAACTTCGTGAATTAGCATTAAAAGAAGTTGCGGCACAAGTGGTAAGAAAGGTAGAAACTGAAATCCCGAAGAATATGATGAAGCGCCACGAACGCTTTATGGCTTGTATTAGCAGCAACGAAAAAGTTGCCCGACTGGTAATTCGGAAAACAGCCCGACTGGCAAATTATTACAACTGCTCTTGGTATGTACTGTATGTTCAAACAAAATCAGAACAATTAGACAAAATTTCGCTGAGTAAACAACGTCATTTACTTAAAAACTTTGAATTAGCAACCGAATTGGGAGGAAAAAGTAATAAAAGCTCAAAACAATTCTATTGTAAAAGAGATATGCAATACTTCTCAACAATATCAAATTACGACGCTCTGCATAGGAAAAACCGCAGTTTACCTTTTTTCGCATCTTTTTTTCCCTTTACACCTTTAATCAGCTATTAAACAAGATTTCGTCATTAAATATTGATATAATCATATTGTCATGAAAATTAAAACAAAGCTCACACTAGGAGTCGGATTGCTGTTTGTGCTAATTGTTGTCCTTGCAGCTATTGGTGTTCAACAAATTAATAAACTATCCAATGACTCAAGAAAAATTTTAGAAGATAATTATCTATCTCTTGAATATTCCCGACAGATGCTGAATGAGATTGGCAACCTATCTTCAGATCCCAAAGCTGCCGTTAATTTTAAAATCTATTTAAAAAAGCAACAAAACAACCCTCACGGAATCAGGAGAAAAAGAAGCCACCGAAAACCTTTCCAAACATTTTTATCTGTTATTATCAGATCCTGACGATAAAAACCTTCAGCAGCAAGTGCAAAAGAATCTGAATGATATTATGAAATTTAACATGAATGCAATTGTGCAGAAAAGTAAGATTGCGGAAAAAAACCGCACACAATGCCACCCTTTGGATTGCAATAGCAGGAACAATGTGCTTTCTTATCGCATTTTCTCTTCTGGTAAATTTTCCGAGCAGCATTGCAAATCCCATCAAAGAGCTTACCGACAGCATTACAAAAATTGCAGATAAAAACTACAGCGAGCGATTGCACTTTGAAAACAACACGGAGTTTAATAATCTCTCGGAGGCATTTAACTTAATGGCTGAAAAATTAGAGGATTACGAAAATAGCAATCTGGCAAAAATTTTATTCGAAAAGCAACGAATAGAAACACTCATAAATAAGATGCCCGAGCCTATTATCGGTTTAGATGAGTTAAAGAATATTCTTTTCATCAACGAGCAAGCCATTTCAATGCTGGGATTATCAAATAATGAAATTATTGGGAAATCGGCCGAAAAAATTGCCGTCGAGAACGACCTAATGCGATCCCTGATAAAAGAATTGACAAATCCGATTTTATCAACATTTCATCAAACCCACGAACCGTTAAAAATATATACCGGGGATAAAGAATCTTTTTTTGAAAAAGAGATTGTAAGCATTTTCAGCCCTACCATTAATGATGAAGCAATGGGAAAACTCATTGGCCACGTTATCATATTGAAAAACATCACCCCTTTTAAGGAGCTTGATGTAGCTAAAACAAATTTTATCGGAACGGTTTCGCACGAGCTAAAAACCCCAATATCTTCGATTCTGATGGGAATAAAACTATTGGAAGATAAGCGAATTGGTCCGGTAAACGAAGAGCAAAAGCAACTCATTCAGAACATAGAAGAGGATAGCAACCGACTGCTCAAAATAACCGGCGAGCTTCTTAATATGGCACAAGTCGAAACCGGTAAAATTGAACTACCCCTTGCTCCGTCAAATCCAAAAGAGATTGTCAAATATGCTGTTGAAGCGACCAAAACTCAAGCACTCGAAAAAAAAATTACATTCAATTTGCAAATAGACGAATTTATCCCGCTTATTAATGCAAATGCGGAAAAAACTGCATGGGTACTTACCAATTTAATTTTAAACGCAATTCACTACTCTTACGAAAACTCAAAAATAATTGTCTCTGTGGCTTCAAAAGATAAATTTGTGAAGTTTTCGGTACAAGACTTTGGAAAAGGAATTGATCCGAAATATCAAGAGAAAATCTTTGTTCGATATTTCAGAATTCCCGGTAACGAAGAAAGCGGTTCCGGCCTTGGATTAGCAATCGGCAAAGAATTTATTGAAGCACAAGGCGGACAAATTCAGGTGGAAAGCGAAATTGGCGTAGGCAGTACCTTTTCGTTTGAACTGAAAGCGCTCGCATAATAAGTTATCGCATCACCTTATTTAAACATAAATTTATTCGTCTGCCAACTAAATTGAAATTTTAAGAGATGGAATCATTCTACAATAAATATCTCTTAGAAAATTCTATGCTCCATCATTATATCACCGACACGCTCACTTATTAACAAAATAAATTGTACTTTTGTAAACAAAAAACACTATATACAATGACAGATTATAAAGTAGCAGACATTAAACTGGCTGATTTTGGTCGTAAAGAAATTGAAATAGCAGAACAGGAAATGCCCGGTTTAATGGCATTAAGAGCCAAATATGGCAAAGAAAAGCCGCTAAAAGGCAAACGTATTACCGGTTCATTACACATGACCATTCAAACCGCCGTATTAATCGAAACATTAGTGGAATTAGGCGCAGATGTACGTTGGGCCAGTTGCAATATTTTCTCCACGCAAGACCATGCAGCAGCTGCTATTGCAGCAGCAGGCGTACCCGTGTTTGCATGGAAGGGCGAGTCGCTCGAAGAATACTGGTGGTGTACTAATCAGGCATTGAGCTTCCCTGGGGGAAAAGGACCTCATTCTATCGTTGATGATGGAGGCGATGCAACTTTACTTATTCATCTCGGATATAAAGCGGAAGAAGACCCGACCGTGCTTGACGGAAAACCTTCATCAAAGGAAGAAGAAGTTATCTTTAATACGTTAAAGTCAATATTAAAAGAATCTCCAACACGCTGGCATCAGGTGATTGCAGAACTTAAAGGAGTTTCCGAAGAAACAACCACCGGCGTTCATCGCCTATACCAGATGATGGAACGCGGCGACTTATTGGTTCCTGCAATAAACGTGAACGACTCCGTAACCAAATCGAAATTCGATAACCTTTACGGCTGTCGCGAATCCTTGGCAGACGGAATCAAGCGCGCCACAGATGTAATGTTGGCCGGGAAAGTTGTGGTTGTTTTAGGATACGGTGATGTGGGCAAAGGCTGTGCTCATTCAATGAGAACTTATGGTGCTCGTGTTTTAGTTACCGAAATAGACCCGATTTGTGCACTTCAAGCGGCTATGGAAGGCTTTGAAGTAGTGACTACAGACGATGCCCTTCCCGAAGGGAATATCTATGTAACCACTACCGGAAACCTTGGGGTGATCACCATCGACCACATGGTTAAGATGAGAGATCAAGCGATTGTTTGCAATATCGGTCACTTCGACAATGAGATTCAAGTAAACGAACTCGAAAACTATCCCGGAATCAAGAAAATAAACATCAAACCTCAAGTTGATAAATATGTGTTCCCCGATGGCCATTCAATTTTCCTATTGGCTGAAGGTAGATTAGTAAACTTAGGTTGTGCCACGGGCCACCCATCTTTTGTGATGAGTAATTCATTTACAAACCAAACCTTAGCCCAGATAGATCTTCACCAGCACGATTATCCGGTCGATGTTTATCGTTTACCAAAAAAGTTAGATGAAGAAGTTGCTCGCTTGCATTTAGAAAAAATCGGTGTTAAATTAACCAAGTTAACTCCTGCTCAAGCCGATTACATCGGTGTTCCGGTTGAAGGACCATACAAAGCAGATCATTACAGATACTAAAATTGGGTTCTAAATATCCCAAAAAGGTTGCTCTTCAAACAGCAACCTTTTTTTGTTTTTCGTGATTTTTAAACCAGCCAAACTTTCGAGGGCGAAATTTGGCGTGTTTTCGTAAAAAGATCAGGCAATGCTCAATTCTAAATTAAGTCAAAACTGATAAAACAATTCCTAATAAACGATGTTTAAATATAACATAAATAAAAAAAATAGAATATGAAAAATCAGGCATTGGATATTTTAAAAATGGCGATTCTTATGGAACGTCGTGGAAAAGAGTTTTATAATACCGTAGCTAATCAAACCAAGGACGAAAATGTTCGAAACATTTTTGCATTAATGGCAAAAGAGGAACAGTTGCATATTGATCAGCTTTCGGAACATTTTAAGACATATCAAGAAAATGGAACATTTGACAAAATGGTAATTGCAAAGCAAGAAAAAGACACTATTGCAAAAATGATTTTAAACCCGGCCATTAAAAAGAGTATTTCTGCCGCTAGTTTTGAAGCAGCTGCCATTAGTGCCGCAATTGACATGGAAAACAAAGCGATTGAAGTGTACTCGGAAAGAGCAAAAGAATCTAACGACAGTAATGAAAAAGATCTCTATTTATGGCTTACCGATTTTGAACGCGGACATCACAAGCTTTTAAACGATCTCAACCGAGGACTAATGGAAGAGATTTGGAACGATCATCATTTTTGGCCATTTTAATAAATACAGGGTAACTTTATTGAGATCAGCAGATTTTTAATACTGACTTTTGGTTTGTCGGTTTATTCTTTGATACGTTAATTGGAAAAACAGAAATCAGTTAGTTGAAAGCACCAACCAATGATCGGATGACTTGAAGTCATCTGATTGCTAGCATAAACTTATCAACTAATCAACCCATAAACTCTTTGCCCCCAAATCAAGCTGGGCTTTCAGTCTAATTATCAATTAACAAAAAAGGGGCTGCCTTGCTTGTCGCAAGGCAGCCCCTTTTTTAATGCGAATATTTTTTAATAAATTTCCAACACAAAAGGTATTCTGGCCTGAACTCCTTTCATGTTTTTAATGGAGCGGATGTAATCTACAAACATGTATGAATTCCCTAACTCTCTTTCTAAAATTGAAGTTTCTACATTTTTAGAATTATCCATAATTTGTTGGAAAAAATCTTTTTGAACCGGCTGATAAGTAACTCTGTACTTAGACAGGTGGGCCTTTTTAGCGGCCAAATCAATCGCTGTCTGAAGTCCTCCTATTTCATCAACAAGCCCTAATTTTTTACCATCAATACCGCTCCATATTCTTCCCTGACCAATACTATCGACTTTTGCTATATCCATTTTTCTGCCATCGCTTACACGTTTTATAAATGTAGAATAAATGCGTTCGATACTTTTTTGAACGGTTGCATATTCATAAGTATCGAGAGGACGATAGATGTTCATGTAATCGGAGTGTGCATTGGTTTTAACCACATCTACCGTAATTCCAAGCTTATTGTTCAGCATATTCTTAATGCTCGGAATAAATCCGAATACACCAATAGAACCGGTAAGTGTAGTAGGTTCAGCAACAATAGCCGTAGCTGCACAGGAAATATAATACCCGCCCGAAGCTGCATAATCACCCATTGACACAATTACAGGTTTTTTCGCTTTGGTCAGCGCCACTTCTCTCCATATAATTTCCGAAGCAAGGGCACTTCCACCGGGTGAATTTACGCGAAGAACAACCGCTTTAATATTATCATTCATCCGTGCTGCACGAATCTCTTTTGAAAACGATTCTCCCCCAATTGTTTTATCGGTTCCCTCACCATCAACAATTTCACCCGTAGCATAGACCACTGCGATTTTATCTTTGGTGCGCACTGCTTCCGCTTTCGATTTGGTTACTTTACCGTATGTTGCCAGCGAAACGAGATTTAAGTCTTTGTCTTCAGCAATTTTTGTTTTTTTCTTTAAATCCGAAATAAGCTCGTCTTTATAAATTAGCCCATCTACAAATTTAAGTTCAAGACATTTTTCGGGATCCTGTAACGTAAGTTCATTCGCTGCTTTTTCAATGATTTCGGAGTCAATATTCCGTTGAGTGGAAATTCCTTCAACAATATGTTGCCAGGTAGAACCGATATAAGTCATAAGTTGTTCTTTATTTGCTTCGCTCATCTTATCAAGAATATAAGGCTCTACTGCAGATTTAAATTTCCCATGGCGAATTACCTGAGGCTCTATATCAAGCTTTGCAAGCAATCCTTTGTAGAACATAATTTGCAAACTCAGCCCTTTCAAATCGATAGATCCTTCTCTGTTTAGGTATATTTTGTCGGCGACAGAAGCAATATAATATGCTCGTTGTGAATAATTATCCGCATAACTTATAACAAATTTTTTAGACTTTTTAAAGTCTATCAATCCGTTACGAATGGCTTCTATGGTAGCCGGAGCAGCCTGAATATCGGAAAGATTTATAAAAACACCTTCAATGTTCGGATCAATTGCAGCTTCTTTTATCGATTTCAGAATTTTATCGAGACCTATCGCTTGATTCGACTTCATACTCCCTAAATCAAAATTTTCGAATGGATTGTTTCCCGAACGCTCTTCTATCGGAGCGTTTAGAGTGATCTCCAAAATTGAATTGGGACGAATCGTTTCTTTTTTGTCTTTACCAAATGACAATGATGAGACGACAATCCCGATAATAAAAACAAAAACGATAACCCACGTAAGCAAAAAGCCCAGCATGGATGCAAACATAAATTTAAAAAACTGTTTCATATTGTGTATGCTTATTAATTTGTCCAAAATTAAGCATTATTTATTTATTCTAGCCTATTTTTCGATGTAACCGTTATTTTCTGGGTTAACATCTCGTTTTTTCGCCCCCGATAACCAAAGAAAAATTAGCAAATTCTGAATTTTGAACAAATTATTATTGTAGTTTTAAAAGAGCTGTCGAAGTATAAAGAAGAATTAGCTCTTTTATGTATAAACAACGATACAATTCTATTCGCTATCCTCAATTAAATGGCCGCACAACATGTTATCTTACAATTTTCAAAAGTTCCTCTGCAATATCTATCGGATCTATTCCGGTAATGCAGGTACACTCGGTATTTTTACGACACTTACTACATTCCCCGTCTTTTACCACAACTTTTGATTTTGGGCCAATAGGTGCCCAACGACCGGGATCCATCGGGCGAATAGGCGGGTATATACCAATAGTAAGAATCCCCAATGCCGAGGCAATATGAAGCGGGCCTGTGCTACATGCTACCAATGCGTCAGCATAAGTAATCAACGAAATAAGCTGAATCAAACTCAGCCTTCCACTGGCATCGCATACATGAGAAAATGGCTGCACCAAAGTGCTTCTAAACATCCGGCCTTCTGTTTCCGTCCCTGTAGTAATAATATTGTATGTTTCGGGGGGTAGCAATTTAATTAGTTCGGCAAAATTTTCCAACCCCCATTCCCGAGCACTTCCTTTTGACTTAGGGTGCAAAATAATATTCTTTTTGTTCTTGTTAATCAACAAATCGACCTCGGGGTGTCTTGCCGGAGCATGGAATCCACTTAATTCGTACATACGATTCAAATCAAAAGAAAGATTTGAGACCAAAGGTTTCAGTAGTTGAAAGTTTAGCTGACTTTCGTGCAAAGGAGAGCGCTTTCTCGAAAAATGCACCAATTTATTACAGGTAAGCAAATGAAATATCCGATGCGATGTCCCTATTCGGATAGGTACATTCGCAACTTTCATGGCCTTTGCCACCTCCTTATCCGGAAACACATGAATGACCGCATCAAGTTGAAGATTTTGGATATCCGCTATTTGTTCGTTAAAATCTTTGGCTCCTAAAACATCCCAGCTCAAAAACCGGTCGATACAACTACAACACTCAACAATAGGACGAGTATAATTTCTTCCAAGAAAGAAGATTTCAACTGCCGGAAATTGTTCCTTTAAATAGCCTGCCATAGGAAGCGTAAGCATAACGTCTCCTATTCCATCGGTTCTGCTTATTAATATTTTCTTCATTTTATAACACTTTCATTATCGTTGTATCATGCTGATGCAAGAAAGCATCTTATTTGTAGAAGAGGAAAATACAGCGTTACTTTTGTTGTTTAATCCTGTATAAATCTCTTGTACGGGCATATTTCAAGTATGTGGCAAAAGCCGAAATTTTTGAAATTTGGAATCCGGCATAACCATCCAAAAATCCCAATTTAAGGATGTAATCTCTAAAAAATTTTACCGGTGCTGCCGAAACAAGTTTTAACGTAGAAGGGCAATATCCCTTATCAGCAAGTTCTTTAGATGATATGGCCGTAAATTTATCCACCTGCATGATATGATCATCAATTGAATAATAGGAGTAATGGAGTATATCTCCTTTCAACAAAACAGGCTCCTGATGATTTTTCAATTGATATTTTTCGTGCAAAGCACCCCCCACCCAAGATCCTTTATCTTTAAAAAAGAGCCGAAGCTTACGATCGGGATACCAACCACAATGTTTTACCCAACTTCCGCAATAATTGGTCAAACGGTTCATGCTATAACCATTGGCCTGAGGATTTTCTTTTATTTCTTTAATCGATTGAAGCAATTCAGTACTGGGGACCTCATCGGCATCCAGCGATAACACAAAATTAAACGAAGCCTGAGCCACTGCAAAGTTTTTCTGTTCGGTGTATCCCAAAAACGGTTGTTGTATCACCCTTGCTCCCATCGATTTGCAAACATCAACCGTGGCATCAATTGAATTGGAATCGATAACCACCACTTCATCGGCAATTTCTTTAACTCCGGTGATACAGCGGGCAATGTTTCGCTCTTCATTATAGGTGATTATTACTACGGATAACTTTTCCATTTTCCTTTAAATCAATTGATTATTTTACATCCCACGACTTTCTACTATCGCCGGTAATCGGCACCGGTTCGCCTAAATAAATCGGTTTATGACTGGTATTCACCCACACCCAAGACTTTACATTTGCCAACCACTCACGGAAAGTGTATTTGATAATTCCCTTATACTTACGACGATCGGCAACATATCCATACGCATTTAGTCCACACTGGCGGGCAATATAAACGGCCCGATATAAATGGTAGTTTTGGGTTACAATATAAAGAGAGTCCACTTTAAACACCTCTTTGGCCCTGACCATGGAACTATAGGTATCAAATCCGGCATGATCGAGAAAAATATCCGCAGAATCAATCCCCATGCGAATCAAATGGTTTTTCATCGTATTTACTTCATCATAATCAATGCTGCCATGATCGCCTGTGAGTAAAAAGCGCTTCGCCTTACCTGCTTTGTATAATTCTATCGCACTGTTTACCCGATCGAGAAGAATTGGTGATAAATCGCCGTTTCTGCGTACCGAAGCCCCCAACACCATAACAGTATAACAATTGGGCATTCGGTGGATGGTATCAGAATATAGGTATGGCCTCGAAAATTTTTGAATATGCGTAGTGACTATAATTGTAATTAATATTGCGCAAAACCCAAAAGTTATTCCAGCCCAAGCCGAATACTTAATCCACTTATATTTAAGAAATTGCTTCATTCTGAAGATTTACATGATTTCGAGCACAACCTTATTCCCGACATTTTTCATTTTTTCAGGGACAACCGTTATAATTTCCTCTTTCAATGCATCGATAATACGTTTCTTTACATAGTTTTTGGTCATCACAAGTCCAATCTCGCGAGTAGGTTCCGGCGTTTTAAAATAGCGAACCATTCCGATTTGTCTAGCATTAAAATCTTGAATGGCCAACTCGGGAAGAATGGTAATTCCTTTTCCTAATTCCACAATTTTTTTAAGGGTTTCCACGCTCCCCGTCTGGTAATCGAGATGAATCTCTTCCTTGTGCTTTTGCATATCGTGACACAAATTAATTACCTGGTTTCGGAGGCAATGTCCTTCGTTAAGTAACCAAACTTCATTAATATCAATTTCGGACATCAACAGAGATGTTTTTTTAAATAGGGGGTGCTTTTTCGAAACATAGGCAACCAGTGGCTCCCAATAAAGAGGTATTTCCGTTATTGCAGGCTCATGAATCGGAGTTGCCAGAATTCCACAATCGATAGTTCCTTGTTTAAGCTTTTCAATAATCTGAGCCGTAGTCAACTCGGAAATCGTTAAAGTAATATCCGGATATTTTTCGATGAAATTGATCAAAAACTGAGGAATCAGATACGGCCCGATGGTTGGAATCACACCAATGTGAATATCTCCGCTCATCAGCCCTCTTTTGTCTTTAATTATTTCCATAATTTTCTTATGCTCTTTAACCACCTTGTTTGGCCTGATTAATAATTTCAAATCCCAACTCGGTAGGTTCAATCGGTTTCTTATTTCGGTCGAAAAGTTGTACCCCCAACAATTCTTCGAGCTTCTGCACCTGCATACTCAGGGGTTGGCTGTGTAACAAAACATTTTTCGGCTGCCTAACGCAAAATTTCGGTATGTGTCAAGTGCTATAATGTATTCTAATTGAGTTATGGTCATTGTATTATAAATTTAAACAAACATACATGATTTTTTTGAATTGGACAAATTTTGAAGGCAATGTTCTAATTCGATAATGATGTTAAAATATCAAAGTTGATACAAAAATTTCAGACAGCTTTTTAATTATTGTGTGAGGATTTTTTGGAAATAAAAGAGGATTTAATAATTTGCTTCACCGGAATCCAAGTAGAAATCACACCGGTTACTGAAATTACTGCAAGAATAAGAAGAAAATCCGTTAGTCTCATCTCCACAGGATAAGCACTTACTGCATATTGAGCATTTTCTTGCCCCATAGTAATAAGCCCAAATTGTTGTTGAACAAAACAGATGATTGCTCCTAAAGCCACCCCCAGCAATCCTCCCAATAAATTGATAAGCACGCCCTCTGCTATAAATATTTTTTCAATAAGCCGCTGATCAGCACCAATGTTTTTTAGAATTTCTACATCTTTTTTCTTTTCAACAATTAGCATGGTAATCGTTCCGATAATATTGAATGTAGCCAAAAACAAAATAAAAGAAAGAATGATAAACACAGCTGCTTTTTCCATTTGCATTACTTTATACATCATTTCTTCCTGCTGGAATCTGTTTTTCACCACAAACTTTTCACCCATGAGTTTATTAAGCTCGCTCTGGACTTTTTTAACCGAGGCTTTCGGCAACAGTTGTACTTCTATTCCGCTAATCTGCCGATCGTACTGAGTAAGCTCTTGCATAAACGATATTGGAACAATTACAAAAGAGTAATCGGTTTCTGTCTGTGCCGAAAAAACGCCCGATGGAAGAAGTATTTCCGTATTGAAAGCGGTAAGCGGATCGGACAAATTTTTAGCAAATCTATTCGGATAGTAAGCCGTAATGCTTTTCATCGACAGCAAATTTAAACTCAGGTGATAAGCAACACCGGCTCCAAGAACAGCCCTGTTGATCTCACCCGATTGCATCACAAATTTTCCGTCAACGAGCAATGTATCAAAATGATTATACTTGCCAAAATTCGGATCAACTCCTTTAAGGTGAGCTATATACTGTTTACTTTCATAAGTAAGTAATGCTACATCGTCCAAAACTTTCGTAGCTCCGGCAACCCCTTCTAGCGCTTCTATCTTTTTTATAAGTATTGAGTCCTGATTAAAGACCTTGCCCTGTTTGGACGTAATCACAAAATCGGGATTGAAGGAATTAAAATTCTTCTCCACCATCGTTTCCAATCCATTAAATACCGACAGCACAATAACCAGCGCCATCGAACCGACCATCACACCAACCAGTGAAATCCACGATATAATGTTGATGATATTGTGCGATTTTTTGGAAATCAAATATCTTCGGGCTATGAAAAATGGCAAATTCAAGACAGTAGAAAGTTTGTAAAGTTAAAAGTTATAAAGCATCTTTATTTTGTCGCTTTGACGATAAGACCCGTTCCTGTTTTGTGTAATTTTCTTACATCGACAAAATTTAGCAGAAAACACCAAGGGTAGAAAATGATATACCAAATCGGCAAGATGATAAAAAACAATTTGCTGGCTCCCAACATCAGAATCGGGTATTTCATCGAGAACAACCACGAAATATGTCCTGGAGTTCCGTAAGCATATCGGGCTTCCACTTTAGTAAATCCCGCTTTTTTAAGCTTTTCTTCAATTTCGACAATATTGTAGCCATCCCTGACATGTTCTTCGATAAACGATTCTTCTCCATGTTCATGCACATCGGATCCACCCTGATCGGAAGGTGTCGAAATCAGCAACACACCCTTTTCTTTCATCGCCCGGTGAAAATTTTGAAACACAAGTAAATCTTCTTCTATATGTTCCATTACATCGACACTAAGAATAAAATCGTAGCAATTTTCTTTGTTTAACTTAGTCAAATCGCCCACTTCAAACTTCACATTCGGTCTATTGATTCGGGCAAAAAACCGATTGCAATCTTCAATTTGCTCGTCTTTTACATCAAGCCCGAGTATCTGTGCCTGAGGAGCTAAATTAGACAGAAAAAAATCATATTGTCCAAATCCGCTACCGGCATCTAAGATGCAAAAATTCGGTTGACTCTGATTAATTGATTTACGGGTAACTCTTTTAATATGCCATGCTCTAAGTAAAAGTAAATCGAGCAAGCGGTAAAATAGTTTTCGTAAAAACGGCGATTTATTAAAGACCACGCCTAAGGAACGTTTTATCGGATCGTATTTCATGTTTGATAAATTAAATATTTGTTGATTTTTTTCAATGATGGAATGGCCTATTGTTTAAGTAAATCATCTATGCGCTCTATAAAGTCGAGGGTATCATCTTCCATAAATTTGAGTTCGGGAATAATTCTCAACTGCATTTTAACCCGTTGTCCAAGTTTATAGCGAATTTCTTTGGTTGCTGCTTTTAAATTATCGATGGTTGTTTTTTTATCGGATGCACCAAAAATACTGAGATAAACCCGTGCAATTGACAAGTCGCTGGTGACCCGAACCGTGGTTATGGTGAGCAAACCTCCCCCACTATAAGTCACGCCATCGTGCTGAAACATCTCCGATAACTCTTTCTGAATCAATCGGGCTACTTTTTGTTGTCTTATACTTTCCATGAGACAAAATTAATCATTTTTTTCTTTAATCCCGAGTATCAACCTATTTCATGCTGAAAAAACACAACGATGAAAAATTCATATCCGGTTGTAACGTGATAATAAAATGAAGCCGTGCAGATTGTAAAATAAAAATTGAAAAAAAAGTGTAAATTTGCAAGTACAATGTATATAATTGGATTATGACAAGGTTTTCAACAGGCAAAAAAATAGCGTTACTTATTGATCCTGACAAGACTTCCGAAAATCATTTAACGAAGGTGATCAGTGCTTCCGAGTCTGTAAAGATCGATGTCTTTCTGATCGGGAGTAGCATTTTACTCCGCAACTCAGTAGCATGGGTTGTGCAGTTCATCAAAAAACGTTCTTCTATTCCTGTTTACCTATTTCCCGGCAGCGTAATGCAAATCTGCGATAATGCAGACGGAATTCTATTACTATCGTTGCTTTCGGGAAGAAACCCCGAACTATTAATCGGTCAACATGTGCTTGCGGCTCCTTCATTAAAAGCCGCACGGTTTGATATCGTCCCCACGGGATATTTGTTAATCGATGGAGGTATTCGAAGTAGCGTAGAATACATGAGCAACACACAACCGATTCCAGCCGACAAAATTGACATTGCCGTCTGCACCGCCTTAGCAGCTGAGCAATTAGGGATGAAGTCCGTTTATCTGGAAGCCGGAAGTGGGGCCAAAAATCCCGTTTCCGCATCATTAATTGCTGCAATTCGCAAAAACGTATCCATTCCAATATGGGTAGGCGGTGGCATTAAAACCCCTGAATCTGCCCTTTCCGCCTGCAATGCCGGTGCCGACATTATCGTTGTAGGAACGATCTTTGAACAAAACATAGAACTAATAACACCTATAGCCGATGCTATTCATCAATTAAACAAATAATTTTTTAGCTATGAAGCGCAAAACATTCTTATCTTTATTTATTTTTTTTACATTCGTTTCATTTGGACAAAATGGGAACATTAATCTCGATGATGTGTTCAAATCACGAAAGATGTATCCGACTTCCCTATCACAATTAACATGGCAATCGAACACAGAATTTTCTTATATCGCAAACGAATCGTTGGTAATCGGAAACGTAAAAAACACAAAAACAGACACATTATTAAAGCTTTCTTTACTCAACGAAAAACTAAAATTATTGAAAATAGAACCGCTGAAATCATTTCCCAGAATTAACTGGAAAGATGAAAAAACCATCTGTTTTTTTCACAAGCTACAACTTTTCAGCTACGACTTTAAGAAAAAAGACCTGAAATCATTATTAAAAATCCATGACAAATCATCAAACTACGAGTATGATAAGCAAATAAACAAAATAGCATATACCCGCGAAGACAATAATGTTTTTGTAGCTGAAAACGGCAACAACTATCAAGTAACCTTTGATGGTGGCAACGGCATTGTAAACGGAGAGTCGGTTCATCGTCACGAATGGGGAATCGACAAGGGATTATTTTGGTCGCCCAAAGGCAATTTCTTAGCCTTTTATCGCATGGATGAAAGTATGGTTACTCAATATCCACTGGTAGAAATGGATCATCGCATTGCTCAAGTTAACTATATCCGCTATCCTATGGCCGGCATGAAAAGTCATCAGGTAACGATTGGAATTTACAACAATGCCATCGGTAAATCGGTATTTCTGGAGACCGGTGAACCTAAAGAACAGTTTCTCACCAATATCACTTGGAGCCCCGACGAGCAATCGGTGTATGTATTCATCTTAAATCGCCTTCAGGATCATCTAAAGGTAAACCAATACGATGCACTCACAGGAATGTTTATTAAAACACTTTATGAAGAAACGAACGCTCGCTATGTTGAACCTCAGAGCGGAATGTATTTTCTGCATAAAACACCCTCAAAATTTATTGTGATGAGCCAGCGTGACGGATGGAATCACCTGTATTTAATGGAGACCAATTCGAGCAATAGACAGCAACTCACTAAAGGACCGTGGGTTGTAAAAGACTTTTTGGGCATTGATAAAAATGATGAATTCATTTACTTTACAGGAAATCGCGAAAGTCCGATTGAAACACATCTCTATTCACTCGAATTAAAGACAGGAGCCATCGTTCGCTTAACTCAAGCCGAAGGCACACACACCCCAAGTGTTTCTCCCGATTATTCTTATTTCATCGATAATTACAACAGCCTAAAAATTCCCGCACAAATCGATCTTACAACTACGAAAGGAATAAAAATCAGGACTATACATTCAAGCATTAATCCCTTAAAAGATTACAAATTGGGAGAAACTTCAATTTTTACAATTAAAAACAACCAAAATAACGACCTTTACTGCCGAATGATAAAACCTGCAAATTTCGACCCTCAAAAGAAATATCCCGTGCTTATCTATGTTTACGGAGGTCCTCATTCACAACTTGTTACCAACTCATGGCTGGGAGGAGCCGGTATTTTCCTGAACTACATGGCTCAAAAAGGATATCTCATTTTTACCCTCGACAATCGAGGCACCTCTAATCGGGGGTTTGAATTTGAAAGTTGTATCCACCGGCAAGTCGGTGTTCTGGAAATGGAGGATCAATTGGAAGGAGTAAAACATCTAAAATCGCTTCCTTATGTGGATGCAACTAGAATCGGACTCGACGGTTGGAGTTACGGTGGTTTCATGACGTTGACTCTACTACTTAAAAATCCGGGAGTCTTTAAAGATGCAACCTGCGGAGGTCCTGTCATTGATTGGAAGTGGTACGAAATTATGTATGGAGAACGTTACATGGATCGTCCGGATGAAAATCAGGAAGGTTACGAAAAAGCTTCACTGCTTAATTATGTGGATAATTTGAATGCTCCATTGCTTATTTTTCAAGGGGCGCAAGACAACACTGTAGTTTGGCAGCATAGTCAGTCGTTTATTGAAAAATGTATAAAAGCAGGAAAAATGGTTGATTATTTCATATATCCAACTCATGAGCACAATGTAATTGGTCCCGACCGAGTTCATTTATGGAAGAAAATCGAGCAATTTCACGAACTGCATTTAAAAAATTAACTTCTCCCGATGTTGAACGATCCTGATTTTATTAACCGGCTTCGTAATAAAGACGAAGTTTCGTTCAACCGGCTGTTTTCCGAAACAAAAGAAACAATATACAATACGGCACTGCATCTTTTGCAAAATGAATCGGAAGCCAAAGACGTAACGCAAGAAGTTTTTGTGGAAGTTTTTCTCTCCATCGACAGGTTTTTAGATAAATCGGCACTCTCGACTTGGATGTACCGGATATGTATAAATAAATCGCTGGAATCACTTAGAAAACAAAAGCGAAGAAAGAGATTTTTCAGCATAGCAAATCCAACGAATGAAGCCAACTGGGTTCATCCCGGTGTTGTAGCAGAACAAAAAGATACCGCAAGGAAGCTATATGCTGCTATTTTTAAATTAAAGTCTAAAGAGCAAGTTGCTTTTACGCTGTTCCACATTCAAGGATTTTCGCAAAAACAAATTGCCGAAATTATGAAACAATCTGTTCCTGCTGTGGAAACCCAGATTTACAGAGCGAAACAAAAACTTTCACGGTGGTTAATCAATCAAAAAGAATAACTTTGTGATCTAAAATATAATTAAGAACTCATGATAAATTTTAAAAAGCGAATACTAGACAATGGACTTACCGTGATCGTAAGCAACGACAAATGCTCTCCTATTGCCGCTTTTAATCTATTATATAAGGTCGGATCACGGGATGAAGATCCGAATAAAACAGGATTCGCCCATCTTTTCGAACATCTTATGTTCAGCGGATCCAAACATATTCCTAAGTTCGACACACCTATTCAGGAAGCCGGAGGACAAAGCAATGCATTTACAACTAAAGATGTAACCAACTTTTACATCACATTACCCTATCAAAATATCGAAACTGCATTTTGGCTTGAAAGCGACCGAATGAACGAGCTTGCTTTTTCAAAAAAAGGGCTTGAGGTACAACGAAACGTGGTAATCGAAGAGTTTAACCAATCCTACCTCAACCGTCCTTATGGCGATGTGTGGCAACTAATAAGCCCGCTAGCATACAAAGTGCATCCGTATCAATGGAACACTATCGGTAAGGAGCCTTCACACATTGAAAAAGCTTCAATGGATGATGTAAAATCATTTTTTTTCAATTATTATCGACCGAATAATGCAGTTCTATCTATCGTAGGCAATGTGAATGAAGAAGAAATGTTTAAACTGGCCGAGAAATGGTTTGGATCAATTTCTCCGGGAACGATTCCCGTAAGAAATTTACCAACGGAACCAATTCAACAAAAAGCCCGAATTTTAGAAGTAGAACGCAATGTAGAATCAGACGCTATTTATAAAGCATACCATTGCTGTGCCCGGACAGCTGCTGATTTTTATGCCACCGATTTATTGTCCGATTTATTCTCAAACGGGAAATCCTCCATCTTTTTTCAAAATCTCATTAAAAAGAATCCTGCTTTTCATGAAATCGACGCATTTAACACCGGAACAATCGATGACGGGCTTTTTATAATCAGCGGAAAACCAACAACCAGCATTACATTACTTCAAGCAAATCGACTTATCGAGAATGAAATTAATAATTTTTTAACATTTGCTTTAAATGATTATGATTTGGAAAAAGTAAAGAACAAAAGCATCAGCATATTATTATACTCGGAAATGAATACTCTTAATAAAGCCAAAGATTTAGCCTATGCCGAATTTTTAGATGATGCAAATTTAGTGAACCGAGAGGCGGAAAAATATTTATCGGTTAAAAAAGAGAACGTCATGAGCGTTGCCCAAGAAATTTTCAGAGCCGAAAACTGCTCCACATTATACTATAATTCTAAAAAATAGAAAAAAGTTTTTTTACTAAGACACCAAATTTATTTTATTAATTGTCATAACACATGAACGACGCTAACAAAAAAATGACCGAAGAAGAATTGATTGAGGGATGTATTGAGGGAAATCAAAAACTCCAATACATTCTATACAAAAAATTCGCACCGACCATGTTAGCCGTTTGCCGTCGATACACAAATTCGCTCGAAGATGCCGAAGATGTGTTACAAGATGGTTTTATTAAGGTGTTTAACAATCTTGATAAATATCGGCGGGATGGTTCTTTGGAAGGATGGGTTCGGAGAATAATGGTAAATACGGCATTAAATCAATATCGAAGCAATTTAAAAACACTCTATCAGCTGGATATTGACGAGTTACAGCATGTAATTGAAGATGCACGGCCATCTAACTTCGACAAACTTAATGCAAACGTTCTTTTAAAAATGATAGAATCTCTTCCTGATGGATATAAGTTGGTTTTTAACTTATATGAAATTGAAGGATATGCACATAAAGAGATTGCGGAGATGTTGAGTATATCTATAAACACTTCAAAATCGCAACTACTGAAGGCACGAAGAGTACTACAAAAGAAATTAGAAGAGCTTACTTCTCACGAGAACAAGACATTGGAACAATATAAAGATTAAAAACAGAGATAAAATGGATGAATTAAATTACATAGGTCAACTTTTCAGAGACAAGTTCAAGGGGCAAACCATTGAACCTTCTGACAAAGTATGGGCGAATATCCAAAAAAACATAGGATCTTCTCCTGCGATAAAGCCTAAAGCTAAATTCGCCAAATACATCATCAGCGGAGCCGCTGTTGTTTCGCTTATTGTGGCTTCCATCGCCGTTGCTTATTATTTGAACCCTAGTCGGGAAAAAATCGCCTCTGTTAATTCAAAGACAGAACAACAAACACAAACAATCAATCCAATCCAAAAAGTAAATCAAAAAACTATTTCCAATCCTGATATTAAGAATTATAATGCGGTTAATCCTATACCTAAAAATGCCACAAAATCAACTCAACTGAATAATAATCAACCGTTAATAAATCCTTCAATTGAACTCAAAACCATCACAGCTCCGGTAAACCGCATAGCTGCAATTAGTGTAACGGATAACCTGCAACCGAAATTTACAAACAATCAACCCAATAACAATGTAACATCTGTTGCAAAAACAAATGATATCATTGATGAACACCCTAAAACGATTACCACGCTTGACATCTCTAGAGATACAACCGTTTGCCTCGGAGAACCCCTTATCTTAAAAATCAAAGGAGGAATTTCTATTATGTGGTCAACCGGTGCAAATTCCGAAGAAATAGTAATTCCTTCCTTAAACGAAGAACGTACATATACCTATCGGGCATTGGTGCAAACGCTAAGCGGAGACACTTCAATAGCCATTAAGGTGAATGTAATAGAATGTCATCCTTACGAGCAACCTAATGCATTCACACCAAACGGTGATGGAAAAAATGATTTCTTTATCCCAAATGTTCCTTCGGACTGTTCCGACTACTCGCTCATGATTTATAACAGAAGCGGGGTGAAAGTTTTTGAATCGAAAGTAAAAGAAAAAGGGTGGGATGGAAAATTCAACAACGAAGAACAAAGAGAAGGAGCCTATTTCTATGTGTTGCAATATCGTGCAAACACGAACAGCAACATAAAAACAATTCGTGGCACCATTGTACTTTTATCACATCAATAATACTGCTCAAAAAAAACATTCTTTTCTAGCTCCGAGTTTCGATTCGGAGTTTTTTTCTTCCAACTTTTTACATTTTTTCTGATATTTGCACTTTAATACACTATACAATGAGCTATATTTCGAGAGAACAACCTTCTCATTCGATTCCTTCTTCAATATCGATTCCTCCCATTAACATTTATGCACTTAGTGGAGGCGATTCTATCCATGTCTTATCTACCGAAAATACGGAACTCATTCAGCTTGAAGTTAGATTTAATGCGGGAAGTTGGTATCAAGACAAACCTTTCCAGGCACTTTTAACAGGAAAGATGCTATCGGAAGGAACAAAAAGCTACAATTCGAAAACCATTGCCGAAACCATCGACTTTTACGGCGGATATTATGCCATTAGCGTAAATAAAGATTTCTCATCGATGCAATTTGTACTTCCTAAAATATATTTGCATAAAGTTCTTCCGGTTATTGCCGAAATTATTTTTGAATCGACAATTCCGGATCCCGAACTAAAAATAGTAAAAGACAATCTGAACCACCAAATAAAACTCGACAACCAACAGGGAGATATTCTGGCAAATAAACAGTTACTTTCAACAATGTTCGGCTCTAATCACCCTTATGGAAAAAGCGGGACACCCGAAGATGTAAATCATATCAGCCGAGAGGATATTACCGACTTTTATAAAACCTGCTACCTCACGAAAAACGCTACAATTTTTATTGTTGGAAATATTTCGGATAAAGATTTAAAAATCACACAGCATTATCTTTCTCCATCCCGTCAAATCGTAGCCGCATCCAAAAAAAATTATTTGATAGAGCCCTCAAAAGAACAGAACGTATTTATTTGCCGTAATCAATCTACACAAGCATCCATTCGCATAGGAAAGATTCTTTTCACAAAAAGCCACCCTGACTTTATCGATTTGCATATTGCCACCACGGTTTTAGGGGGGTATTTCGGTTCTCGATTGATGAGTAATTTACGTGAAGACAAAGGTTATACGTATGGTATAGGGTCATTCTTAACCACGTATTTAAATTCCGGCTTTTTCGGAATATCTACAGAAGTAGGATTGGAGCATACCGAGGCTGCAATTGCTGAAATTTACAGCGAAATTGACCGGCTTCAAAAATACACCATTTCGGATGAAGAACTTCTCCGCGTAAAAAATTATCTCACCGGAAGTTATTTAAAGAACTTCGACGGATCGTTTAATATCATGAATCAATATATCTCGCTGATTTCTCAAAACTTAACACAAAACTTCACAAAAGACTATCTAAGTTCTATAACAAAAATTACGTCTGTGAGAATTCAGGAACTCTTTAACCGCTACCTTGATAAAGCATCCCTTTCGGAAGTTGTTGTCGGGAAATCATTAAAATATAATTAGGGGATCCTCGTTATTACCTTACAATCAATAGATAATGAAAAAAATATTAGGATTAACATTCTTCTTTTTCGGTTTACAGGCATTTGCAATTCAACCTGCAACATTAAAGTGCATTGAAGTGGATAATGCAGGAAACACCATAATCTCATGGCAAGGGACTACAGATATTGCAGATTTCGTTTCGTACCAGCTTTACTTTTCAAATACGGGCACGGGAACTTTTAATTTGCTCGCTACAATAAATACACCTACTACCGTTACTTACACTCACATTGGCGCAGCGGCTGACTTAAACAATTGCTATTACTATATTAAAACTTCAGGAAGTAGTTCCACCGGCTTTTCAGACACCCTTCAATCAATACAACTCGTAATAACAAACAACAACGACGGAAATGCGCAACTTCAATGGAATCCTCCATCAATTCCGCTTCCTTCAACTAACAGTTGGTATCATGTTTTCAGAGAATATCCATCGGGAATGTGGAATCTAATCGACTCTACTCAAAATACAAATTATCTTGAGAACTATCCATTGTGCGATATTCAGGTATCCTATAAAATTGTGATGAACGGAAATGGTTGTGTGAGTCAATCAGCCATTGACGAAACACACATCAGAGATCTTTTACCTCCCGACACTCCAAATTTGGACTCGGTGAGCATCAGCATTACAACAAGCCAAGTTAATATTGGATGGCAACCTGCCATAGCACCCGACACTAAAGGCTATATTATTTATATTCAGCAAGGAGGCGTTTGGACTCCAATTGATACGATATACGGAATTACAAATACAGCTTATGTATATACGAATCCTGATGCTCAAACCAATCCGCAAAACTATCGGATAGCCGCTATCGACAGTTGTCTAAACGCCAGCCCGTTAAGTTCCGATCAACATAGTTTAGTTCTTTCAACTAATACAAACAGTTGTTCGCTTGCAGCTTCGCTTTCGTGGAATGCTTATGATAATCTTGCAAGTGGTGTTGAAAAATATGAAATCTATATGTCCATAAACGGTGGGGCTTTCCTTAAAATTGATGAAGTAAGTGGGGGTTTAACATACATTTATTCGGGGTTAGTCCACAATTCCAGTTACCGATTTTTTGTTAGGGTTGTTGGAAACACCGGAATAACAGCATCTTCCACCACCTCATCTTTTTTATTTTTACAAACCAATCTACCCAATGTTGTTTACTTTAGATATGCGTCGGTAAATGAGTCGCAAAATGTTGATTTAGCCGTATATGTTGATACGTCTGCAACTATTACGAATATGCTGATATACAAACAATACCCCAACACGCCTTTTGTTTTGCTTGCCACATTACCATACGACACCACCGGGCTATATTACTTTTCCGACAACGATGTTGCAACATTTAAACAATCTTATAACTATTTTGCCCGCATCACAGACAACTGCGGAAATGAAGTCTTATATAGTGATACGGTAAGAACAATTTTACTCACGGGTGCAGGTAACAGCGATAACACGAATAGCTTGAATTGGTTTCCGTATCATAAATTTAATGCACCCGTTGAGAGCTACGTTATCTATCGAAGTATCGGGACTTCGACGAGCTTTAGTTCCGTGAACTCTACCAACGCTTCCACCTGTAATTACATGGAAGACGTAACACCTTACGATCGAGATGGAGCCATTTTTAATTATTATGTAAATGCCGTTGAATCGGATGGAAACCTCTATGGATTTAAAGACGTCAGCCGCTCAAACATCATTAAAGCAACACAGCATTCCGTTACATATATTCCAAATGCATTTACCCCGTCGGGTAAAAATCAAATATTTAAACCTTCCAATATTTTTACCGATCCCGAAAATTATATATTTTTAATCTATGGCCGTTCCGGCACAAAAATATTCGAAACTCATGATCCAAACAGCGGATGGGACGGAAGATTAAATGGAGTACTTTTACCTACGGGAATATACTGTTATCGCATAAGCTACAAAAACACCGACGGCACTTTATTTGAAAAAGAAGGTTGGGTTACGTTACTAAGGTAGCAACAATAATGTTGGTGAAAAATGGATGGAACTTAATGAACGAAAACTCAAAATAGAAAATTAACATGTCGAAAATCATTATTGGAGATAAAGAGCAACAACAAATATACTTGTATAATTACTACTTTTGGCAAAATACATTTACAGGAACACTAAGATTCTTTGGTGGCCCCATAATGATTCTTTTATCCATTTGGTTTTACCTAACCGAGCCTCAACATCCTTTACTATACGGTTCCATTTTGTTGGCTTACGGACTCTATTATTCTCTTCGTCCTTTTATTTCCATCTATCTTAATCGGGAAAAATTGGATTTTGGAGTCTTTGAAATTACGCTTTCTTCCATCGACATTAGTATTAATAGTGAAAACGGGCTCCATACTTATGATTATATCGATTTTGAAAAGATAAAAAAGTACAAGCAATGGTATGTTTTATATTTTAAGAAAAAATCGGTACTTGTTTTGCCCTCAAACCAGCTAAACAAAGAAGAACAAGAGTTTCTAAACAAACGAATAATATGACTCTTAATGCTCGGTTTAAAGTTTTTTTAGCTGCCTTTTTATTCCTAATTATCGTTCGACACGGATACTGCACAGATACGCTGCAGATAAAGAAGCTGGAATTGACCGCTAAAGTTTGGGGATTCGTTGTGTTTAAAACAGAGCAACGAATTTCAAACCCAGACAAAGAACTGTTAAAATTCATACGATTCACCGACAAAAAAGAATCTTATGAAATCTATCGGCACAGATTATATCAGTGGGCAAGAAGGAGGTTGTCCGTAACAAAAAACAATTGCAACTGCAATGAAGGCATACTTCCACCATCAATGTTATGGGTTTCTGACACCTTGTTATTGGGCAATGATCTCTCCAAATATCTTACCCCCTTTACCCATATTTGTTCTACAAAAGGCTGCCCGCAATATTATTTTAAAAAAGCTATTCCTGTATTTTATCAAGAAATCAAAAGCAACCCCAATAAAACAAACCGACATTATATGCTATTGGGAGCCATCAAATACTGGAATATCACCAATTATTTTTATTCTTACCTTACAGATTGTGCCACCGATTGGAATAAGGAACTTTCCGAATTTTTATACCGATTTGATACACTGCAAAGCTATAAGGGTTACTATATGGCGCTACTTCAGTTCTCACAAAAGCTGCACGACGGGCATGCACGAATATACTCCACATGGGCCGCCGATCATCTTTTTACATACGAAATTCCATGCGAAGTAGAGGTTTATGACAATCTTGCTATTGTAACCAAAATTGACAGTTCCTCATCACTTCAAAAAAATGATATCATCACATCCGTAAACCACCAACCCATACAAAAATGCATCTCCCATTGGGAAAAATATTTATCTTCCTCTACCCACGGATGGTTTTTGCATACAATGCGGAATTATCTATTTACGTCGAACGACTCCATAATGAACCTGGACATCGTAAGAAATGGGATGTCTCTAAACATGGATATTCTTTTGGTAAAAAGGCGAAAGAATAAAAAAATTGAAACCGACAATGTTTATAATATGAATCGCGATTCTATCGGCTATATTCATCTGGAAAATCTGCAATTATATCATATCGCGCAAATGAAGCAGCAGCTACAATCTGCAAAAGTATTGATTGTTGATGCCCGAGAATACCCGAATAGTACTTTAGAGGCATTAAGCCCATGGCTTATTGACGAGCATAAAGTTTTCGCTTATCACAGTACTTACAACACAAGTTGTTTGGGCTCTTATTTAAAAGACAGTAGCATTACCGCCACAAATAAACCAGATCGTTACCGAGGAACCATCCTGTTTGTTATCGACCGTTCTACCATTAGTCAAGGAGAGTTTATGTCGATGGCCTTCCTTCAATCTACCAACGTTATTCTTATGGGACGTTCAACTGCCGGAGCAATTGGAGTTACCTCTCAATTTAACTTACCTGGAGACATAACCTGTAGAATAACTACCAGCCGGATTTCTTTACCTGATGGCTCAGCAGTACAGCAGCAGGGAATATCCCCAAATGTTAATTTATCCGAAAACAAAGAAATTGTGACTTCGGATGATTTAATTGTGTATGCATACGAATATGCTCACCGAATTATTAATTTTAGACCAAAATAAATCGTTAAACAATTTTAAGTGGCGACAACTTTTGAATAAAAAAGTGTGTCTTTGTCAGTGAAATAAAAAAATATTACTATATTTGTTACCATAAAACAACATAAAAATGAAAACATTACAAACAATGATTCTTGTACTTTTCATGAGTACGATTGCCTTTGAAGGATTTTCACAAACTCAGCAAAAAGAGCAAACCCCTACTCTGGCTCAACTAAACTACGAAAAAGGAGTAAAACTTATGAACGATTATAAATACAACGAAGCCATATCTTTTCTCGATCTAGCGATCAAAGAAGATCCCAATATGGCTTCTGCATATTATTATCGTGGTTATTGCAAGTGCAATTTAGGACTAAAAGCAGAAGCTTGTCCCGACCTAAAAAAAGCATCGGAACTAGGGCATTATGTAGAAAAAGTAGCGATTCCTTGCGATTGCGATGCAAAAGACCCAAACAAGTCAAAGTAAAACATCATTTTAGATTTATGAATAAGAAAATGGTCGCAGAAGTTTGCGACTTTTTTTTTATACTATGTCAATTCATTTTACTATTTTTGTGAATGAATAAACTGCAAAACAAATGAGAAACTCCAAGCAATGGGCAAAAGCCGTTATGGCAATAATCATAGGGATACTTCCCATAAGTCTCTCTGGTTACGTCCATGCTACATGGTATTATCTATTACTTGCTGTTTGCTCCTTGTTCGTTTTATTGGGGACAATAGCACTATTTCAGTTATTTATTTACACTGTGCTTTTTCCCAGAACCCGCAATTCATTTGTAAAAACACTCTTCGGGTTAGCTATTGTAATTACATTAACCATTCCCTACTTTTGGATACGTTTTAACGAATCGAATCCGGAACGATTACTAAAATATAATTTTGAGATAACAGAAGCTCATATCAATCAGATTATCCCTGAGAATGAACATTTTAAAATAAATTATGAATTTGAAATATCCGGAAAACAATATAAGAATTCAAAAATATTAAAAAAAGAGCCTACCTCTGCCCCATTTTACATAAAATATCTTCCATCCAACCCTGAAATCAACGAACCTGCAGAATATTAGTCAGAATTTATGAAAAAAATCACGTCCTTAATTCACCATATTACAACTTGGAGGGAGCATCATCTAAGCCATCAACATTTTATTTTACTCTTAAGCTTATTTATTGGTATAATTTCAGCTTTAGCAGCAATTCTCCTGAAAAACCTTGTTTTTTACACCGTCTATTTTCTCCACAGCAGTTTTCCCCCCGAAGAATTTAACTACTTATATTTGTTATTCCCTGTTATTGGAATTACATTTACGGTTTTGTTTGTAAAACTGGTAATCAAAGCAAACATAAGCCATGGAATTTCCCGAATTTTGCTTGCAATATCAAAAGACAAAGGGAAAATAGACAAGCATAACACATGGAGTTCATTAGTTGCCAGCACGTTAACCGTTGGATTCGGAGGTTCGGTAGGTTTGGAAGCTCCAATTGTGTACACCGGTTCTGCAATCGGATCAAACATCGGCCGAATTTTTAAACTAGATACCCGATCAATAATCATATTAATTGCTTGTGGCTCTACCGGTGCATTTGCCGCTATTTTCAAAGCCCCTATTGCCGCTATTGTCTTTGCCATCGAGGTGTTGATGGTCGATTTAACGACTGCATCCTTGATGCCGTTATTAATTGCTTCGGTTGCCGGCACCTCTTTATCGTTCTTCCTTTTGGGGAAAAGCATCATGTTTTCTTACACCATTTCCAGTGATTTCCAGCTGCAAAACATCCCTTTATATATTGCATTGGGTGTTTTTACGGGAATCGTTTCAATATATTTTTTAAAAACTTCGGGATATATTGAATCTCTATTCAAAAAAATCAATAAAACATACGTCAAAATCATTATCGGAGGCACCATTCTAAGTTTGTTGATTTTTCTATTTCCTATTTTATATGGGGAAGGATATGATACTCTAAAAGCAATCCTTAACGGAAAAGGTGAAGAGTTGTTATTTAATAGTTTTTTCTGGGACTACCGCAGTAATGCATGGATGTTTCTTGCATTCTTATTTTTGGTATTGATTTTTAAAATATGGGCGATGGCAACTACCAATGCTGCAGGAGGTGTGGGCGGAGTGTTTGCCCCCAGCCTTTTCATGGGAGGAATTGCAGGGTATTTTATTGCAATACTACTAAAGGTAATCTTCAACATTGATGTCCCAACTGAAAACTTTGTGTTGGCCGGAATGGCCGGAGTAATGTCGGGAGTGATGCATTCTCCCTTAACAGCAATCTTCTTAATTGCTGAGCTTACCAGCGGATATGGACTTTTCGTGCCGTTAATGATTACTTCCGCCCTTTCTTTTATTACGGTAATTCCTTTTGAACCTCATTCTATCTATACAAAGCCATTGGCTGCAAATGGTGAATTAATTACTCACCATAAAGACAAGGCAGCTTTATCACAAATTAATATCGTCAAGATTATTGAAACAGACTTTTCAACCATCTGTAAAGAAGCATCACTTGGAGATTTAGTAAAAGTAATTGCAAATTCAAAACGTAACGTTTTTCCGGTAATTGACAAAAAAAACACATTTATGGGTGTAGTTTGGCTGGATGAAATCAGAAAAGACATTTTCAATACAAAACTTTACGATCATGTTTATGTAAAAGATTTAATGTTTATGCCCGAATGTTCTATTACTCCCGATGAATCAATGGACAATGTTGTAAAAAAATTTCGTGCTTCGGGGTATTACAACATGCCTGTAGTAGATCACAAAAATAAATACATCGGCTTTATTTCGAGAGCAAACCTATATACAAATTATAAAGACATCATTGAAGAAATTTCGGAAGACTAGATGGAAAACAAGTGATGAGATGACATTGAACAGAGCTATAAACAGATTGATAAATTGGTGATTTTGTTATAATTGAGATTTTCCATATCAACTCATAACCAAACAAACCCGTAAATAATCACTAACACAAAAATTGAACAAACAAAATGAAGTATTTAATCGTTGGGCTCGGAAACATTGGTACGGAATATGAAAACACCCGACACAATATTGGCTTTATGGTGGTAGATGCCTTGGCCCAATCGGAAGGAGTTACTTTTTCTACTGCACGATACGGAGCCATCACACAAATAAAGCATAAAGGACGGATATTAATCTTGCTTAAACCATCTACATATATGAACTTAAGCGGAAATGCATATCAATATTGGCTTAAAAAAGAGAATATTCCTGTTGAAAATTCTTTGGTCATTGTGGACGATCTCGATCTGGACGTTGGGGTGTTACGACTAAAAGCAAGAGGTGGCGGGGGCAGTCACAACGGACTGAATAATATTATTGAGGTCTTGGGTCACGAATCTTATCCGAGGCTTCGTTTTGGAATTGGCAAAAACTACCCGATGGGAAAACAAATCGACTATGTGCTGGGAAAATTTACAACTGAAGATCTTGAAAAGGTAACTCCAAAGATCGAAGAATCTATTAAAATTATAAAATCATTTGTTAGCATCGGTATTGAACGCACGATGAATTTTTTCAACAAAAAGTAAGTTGATTTATTCATCTTCAACAAATTGTGCGTATTTTTGTAAAAACAAAACGAATGAAACAAGCAAGGGCATCACTATTTATAAAATTACTAATCGCTGCATTATTTTTCGAAACATCAAACAACTTTGTTTTTGGACAGGAAGAGCACAGTAAATCCAAACCAAAGAATGCGGTGAGCAACATTGGGGGATCCTTCCATTCAAAATCTACAGACAAAAAGGCACACAGAGGCGGACGAAACACCTTACCGATAGGGATTGAAGGGAAAAAAATAAATATTGGGATCGGTAGTGGCCTGGCAATACCCAGCCTAAGTTTAAAAACAGAAGAACATGTTATGCTGGGAAGCAATACTCATTTTTATGCCCACTATATTATAAACGGAAGATCGTCATACGGTATTGGAATCAATACCAATTTTATTTTTCTGAATACCGATGTTACAAAGTTTTACAACGAAAATCAGAACCTTTATCACGCCAAAGTTTATCCATGGAGTTTGTTTACGATCAGTCCTTCCTTTTTAATAAATTTCTCTATAAAGCCGCGGGTAAGCGCCCAATTTGTTCTTAATTCGGGAGCACTAATGGCTACAATTCCTCAATCTCAGCTCAATTTTATTGATTCCACAAGTGCTATTGGAGAACCGGTAGTTGTCGTAAATCGAGACTATATTTATCAAACCGGAACACAAACCGGTTGGTTTGCATCCGGAATATTTCAATTTAACTACGCCCTTTCACGACACCTTGAAGTGCGTGCCGGAATAGACTATTTTTATGGACGCTTTAATTATCAGCGAATCAACATCTCTAATCCCTTAACACCTACAACTGAAAAAACACTTCGAGAACTCAAATTAATCGACTTATTTGGCGGATTAGCCATAAGTTTTTAGACTCAAAACTGCAATATAGTGTGTAAAAAATCGTTACTTTAGCTAAAAATAGCCGATGAAAAGAAAACAAAATATACTCCTTATCCTAATCATGCAGATTGCGAGTTTTGCATTTGGGCAAACGGGGGGAAGCAGCACTTATCAATTTCTTAGCTTACCGATGAATGCACGTCAGGTTGGAATGGGTGGCTCACTATATGCACGCTACGATAATGATATACAGCTTAGCCTATACAATCCTTCGTTGCTCACTCCAGAAATTAGCAACCAACTAATGATTAATTATACCGACCACTTTTCGGACGTAAAACAAGGATATTTTGCTTATTCCCACAGTTTTAAAAAAATCGGAAGTTTCCAAGCAGGAATTCAATATCTCAACTATGGAAAGTTTACCGAAACCGATGCCTCGGGAAATGTGCTAGGAGAATTTACTTCCAATGATTTTGCTTTTACCGTGGGATGGGGACGAAGACTCGACTCCAATTTCAGTATTGGTGCCAACCTTAAATTCATCAACTCTCAATATCAAAGCTATACATCAAACGGAATTGCTGCAGATATTGCCGCAAGTTATATTAATACTAAAAGACGGCTTGCAATCAGCTTAATTGCACGTAACGCAGGTACACAGCTTAAAAGCTATAATGAAATAAAAGAGTCCCTACCTTTTGAAATGCTCCTCGGAATTTCTCAAAAATTAAAATATGCTCCTTTTACGTACAGTGTAGTCTGGCAAAATTTGGAGAAATGGGATTTAACCTATACCGATCCAAACGACCCCACAAACGAAAGAGACGCAATCACAAATGAAATCAAACAACAGAGTAAAGCCGAAAAGTTTGCAGATAAAACGTTGAGACATCTCATCTTTGGTTTGGAATTTCAACCGATGAAAGCTTTTGCCTTTCGGATTTCATACAACCACAAGCACCGAAAAGAGGTCAGTGTGCCCACGCATTCTGGAATGAGCGGATTTTCATGGGGCTTTGGAATTAAGGTATCAAAGTTTCAATTAAGCTACGCACGTGATATTTATCACCCTGCCGGAGCCCCTAACTATTTCACAATATCAACAAACCTCAGCGAATTTCTAAAAAAATAAACCAATCGCGGATGAAGAAAAAAATACGAATTTTCGCTTTTCTCCTTTTCTCCCTCCTCTCCTTTTCGTACGGTCAGGATATTCCCGAAAGTATCCTTAATAAAGGAATATATGAGTTTCTTGACGAAATGGCATCCGAAAAGATTATCAACATTAACAACGCCTGCAAACCATACTCAAAAGCACTCATTGCCGAAAAGTTGAATCAGATTAACAATCAGCAATCTCAATTAAATAAAAGACAATTAAAAGAACTGTCTTTTTATCTGCAGAACTATAATCTTGAATTAAACGCTCCCGACTCTTTGTATCAATACAACATTATAAAAAACAAACAGTTACACGCATCTTTTAGTCCATTCGGTATTTTCTATGCCGACTCATTGTTTCGTTTTGCCGTGCGACCAATTTGGGGGATAAAATACTACCATGCGATCGATTCGGATATGTATCACCAATGGGGTGGAGCGGAGATGAATGGCTATGTCGGAAACCATATCGGTTTTTATGTTTCATTAACCGATCACACGCAAAACAAACCGCTTTCTTCACCTGGAATTATCACTCAGGAACAGGGTGCCACCCTCAAGGGGGAAGCCACCAATAATTACAGCGAAATCAGAGGTGGAATCACCTATTCGTGGAACTGGGGCAGTATCGGCCTGATCAAAGACAATCCTCAATGGGGCGAAGGTTATAATGGAACCAATATCTTATCGGGACGCACTCAAAGTATTGCCATGATAAAATTTAACATGAAACCTACGAAGTGGTTCGAGTTCAATTATTTTCATGCACGTCTGTCCTCAAACATTATCGACAGCAGTCGGTCTTACATTTATGACGGCTCCAATACAAGATTGGTCATGCGTCCAAAATACATGGCTGCAAACCTTTTTACTTTTACCCCATTTTCTTCATTTAATATTAGTATCGGAAACTCTATTGTTTACAGCGATGAATCTTTTCAACTGCAATATCTAATTCCGTTTATGTTCTTTAAATCGGTAGATGACTCTTATAATGCAACCGAAAATAATGCAGGCAACAACTCTCAGATGTTTGCAACCATCAGCTCAAGGAACATCAAACACTTGCATCTTTATGCCAGTTTGTTTATCGATGAAATGTCGATAAAACGAATGTTTAAACCTACACAACAATCTAATTTTATTAGTATTAAAACCGGTGTGCGCTGCTCAAATTTTCCAATAAAAAATTTATCCGTTACCGCAGAATATACACGTAATAATCCATTCGTATATCAACATTTTATTCCGTCCACTACATTTGCTTCGGGAAGTATAAATATGGGAAATTACCTCGGCGATAATGCCGATGAATTGTTTTTTTCAATTGCTTATACTCCCTTATCCAAACTAAACATTAGCCTCTCGGCAACAATTTACCGTCTGGGAGATCGGTATATCTACGGGAAAGATGGTCCATGGGGCCTTCCGTTTATGAAAAACACAGTTTTAACGACACAGCTTATTTCCGGAAAGATAAGCTACCAAGCATTCACCAACGTTTATCTCATTGCAGAAGTGATAAAGTTCAGCAATACCGGCGACGACAGCTATAACCCTATTTATTTAAGAAACTCTGTAAATAGCAAGAATCTAGTGATTAACGGTACGCTTGCTTTAGGATTTTAGCCTTATTAAAAACAGGATTTGCATACATTTTTAACAAAACATCCCTAAATTCGGTTTTATCGACATCTGTATGTTGTACTAACCTTTCAACATAATCAACAAACTCTTGCTTCTCGCTGGAAGAATAATGTTGAGCATACTGTTGCTTGCCTTCAATCATATCTGCAGCGATATAGTTAGTTCTCCATAATTTATAGTCCAAATAGATCTGCCTGTCGATAAGTTGCGTAATATCTTTAAGCATATCGTTTGCCGGACGGCATGATTCAATCTCCTCAAGTAAATCGTTAATCGGTGTGCCAATATTAATCTGCACTCGCCCCTTGTTTTGCAAAACGCCTGTATTCATGCTGTTAAAATCCTCATCCGGTTCTTTAACATAGACCTTTTTGCTGGAAATAACAAGTTCTCGAGCTTTTAACGCATCGCAGGATTCATATTCATACGAAATGGAAAGCGGTACAATGTTTAAATCCTGTAGTCCTGAAATCAAAACACCTTTATTACTTTGCGCCAACATTTTCAACACCCCTTGCTGGGTCATGTCGTTCCCATCCTTAGTTCTTCCGTTTCGTTGGGCAATCCACACCGATTCATGGTCTTCCAAAATGCTTTTTCTGATGTAATTTGACAACATCAATGAGTTATCAAGCATTTCACGCACCGATCCATCACGAATAACCAAAAACATCTTATTTATTTTCGCTACCTCTTCGAGTAGTTTCGAAGGAACTAAATTATTACCGATTGCACTACGAAAAGTTTCATAGCCATTACGATACAAAGCAATTTGAAGCAATGCCGAATCTAATACGATATCGCGATGTGTGGAGACAAAAACATATCTTTTCTTTTTGTCGATATTAGACAGCCCTTTTATCTTAAATTCCTTAATCGTTTGTGCTATAATAGATTCAAAGAACACACTGGAAACTATTTCTTGAAATTCCCGAATTGAATTAATTTGTGATACTTTCTTAAGCCCTTCTTCTAAATTATTTGGAAATAAAAACTTTTTTAAGAACCCTCTAAATCCATCTTGCTGAAGAAGTCTGTTTACCGCATCATTTACTTCATTATCAAAATAAGGGCGTATTTTTTGAAACGATTCGTTTTCCATTATAAATTTACGTAAAATATTTTATGCAAATTTAATATTTATAACCTTCCATTTTAATAATTTACCGTCAGCCCGTGCGGCTAAAACATTTCGAATTGAACATTTTCTATTTCTTCTATATATATAGAGCTGATATTGTGGATGATAAAAATAAAAATAAAAGTTTGCTTGCTCACAATTTATTTTTAAAAAACGTTAAAACAATATAGCAAAAGCGAAAAGCAAAAGCGTATCTTCAATTCCTAGAAGCAGTTATTTACCTAATTTATACAACACTTTTATCGTTAATATTACACTTTCAAAAAACAAAACACATATCAACCTGGTAATCAATAATATACCATGATAAAAATATTTATTTAATCAGGCAACCAAACCGTTAAGAATGATTGTCTTACCAATGCAGACTGACTAAAAAGATGTTGCTCCTGATATGTCTTATATGAAATTCTGCTACAATGTTGTTTATTCCCAAGCTAAAACATCCCTTTCGCCCAAAGGGATGTTTTTTTATTTTTGGTTCACCCCATAAAGTATGTATTTTAACTCAACAATGTGCAATGTTATCGAAAAAAGAGATATCGATTAAGAAAACACCTAAAAAAATAGCATGACTACCGGATAAATAACTTATTTTTGTATCAGAAAAATTATTATTACCAAAAAAATCAAATATGTCAAAATCAAAATTATTTGTGTATGCCTTTATTGCACTGTTAGGCATACAGCGCGCGTTTGCCGGCAATCCACCTGATGAGGGGATGTGGCTTCCAATGCTTGTTGAGCGTCTAAACTACGTAGATATGCAAAAAGCAGGGTTAAAGCTTTCTGCGGAAGAATTATACAGCATCAACCATGCAAGTTTAAAAGATGCTATTGTTCAATTTGGAGGCGGATGTACGGGAGAAATCGTATCAAACCAAGGGCTGATATTTACCAATCACCATTGCGGGTACGAATCTATTCAACAACATAGTACGGTAGATCATGATTATCTAACCAATGGTTTTTGGGCATATTCAAAAGCCGAAGAGCTACCGAATCCTGATTTAACCGTTACATTTATGGTAAGAATGGAGGACGTTACTTCAAAAGTAATGGCAAATGTTACCGACAAAATGACGGAATCGGAACGTGCTGCAAAAATTAAAAGTGTAGCTGGAAAGCTTAAGAAAGAAGCTTCTGAAAAAGGAAAATATGAAGTTGAAATTAAATCGTTCTTTGCCGGCAATGAATATTACATGTTTGTATATGAAATTTTTACGGATGTTCGTTTAGTAGGAGCGCCTCCATCAGCCGTAGGAAAATTTGGCGGTGACACCGATAACTGGATGTGGCCCCGCCATACCGGAGACTTCTCTATTTTCAGGGTGTATTGCGCTCCCGACGGCTCCCCAAGAGCATATAACAAGGAAAATGTTCCACTCACTCCAAAACATTATCTTCCCGTAAACATTAAAGGTGTTAAAAAAGACGATTTTGCTATGATTTGGGGATACCCCGGCAGAACAAATCGTTACTTATCCTCGTACGGCATTACTGAAGTTTTGCAGCAAGAAGCCCCCACCGTTATAAAACTGCGTGGTGCAAAGCAAGACATCATGAAATCGTACATGGACAAAAGCGATGCCGTTCGTATTCAATATTCCTCCAAATATGCCCAATCGGCCAACTACTGGAAATATTACATCGGACAGAGCAAAGGATTAAATAATTTAGATGTCTTTGGTAAAAAAAGAACACTCGAAAATCAATTTGATGCATGGGTAAAAGCCGATCCGGAACGAACTGCAAAATACGGCAATGTTCTTAAGGATATTGAATCATCCGTAAAAACTTCGATGCAAGCTCAAGTTCAAAAACGCTTCTGGTTTTTTCAAGAAACACTTATCGGAGTCGAACTCACCTATTTCGTTTATAAACTGAATGGCTTGGGCAACATTTTGAAGAAAGACAAAATCACGCCCGAAGAACTAGCTCCTTTCCGCAAAATTGCCGAGGAGTTTTATAAAGACTATTATATGCCGATTGATCGCGATATTTTTGGCAAAATGATGGAGCTATACACCACCGATTTAGAAGAAAAGTATCGTCCGGAATACCTTACAGAACTAAATAAGAAATACAAGGGAGATTTTAAGAAAATGGCTACAGATTGCTATGCTAAAACAATTTTCTCCACTTCCGAATCTTTCAATAAATTTTTAGAAAAACCTAAATTGAAAGTTTGGGATAATGATCCTATTCTAAAAATGTCGAATTCACTTATAAAAATGTATATGTCGTTGCAAGCCGATATGAGCGGCAATGAAACTTTTGAAAAAGCTAAACGCTTGTTTATTGCCGGAATTAGAGCAATGAACCCAACAATCAAATATGCTCCGGATGCCAACTCTACCATGCGAATGACTTATGGAAAGGTAATGGATTACACTCCTGCCGATGGCGTATTATATAACTATTTTACCACAGAACAAGGTATTCTGGAAAAAGCAGATTCTACTAATGAAGAGTTCGTGGTTCCTAAAAAGCTTGTTGACTTATTAAAAGCAAAAGATTTCGGCAGATATGGAAAAGACGGCCATTTACCCGTATGTTTCATAGCAAACACCGACATTACCGGAGGAAACTCGGGTAGCCCGGTAATTAATGCCGATGGACATTACATCGGATCTGCGTTTGATGGCAACTGGGAAGCGATGAGTGGTGATATTGCCTTTGAACCGAAACTCCAACGCACGATTGTAGTTGATGCCCGTTATGTCTTATTTATTATTGATAAATATGCCGGAGCTAAAAACATCATTGATGAGTTGAATATTATTCAATAACCTAATTCATATCATCATAAAAAAAGGTCGGGTTAACCCGACCTTTTTTTATGATGGACTCAATAACTACATGATTGTAGCAAATTTAAAGTTGTTACTGATTGATTCTCCATTTACAACGCCTCTGATAACATTGGCAAAAAGCGGGCTCACAGAGAGTTGTTTTACTTTTTGGCAAGGATTGCGCAAAGGAATTGTGTCGCTACAAATCACCTCAACCAATGAAGAATTTTCGATGCGTTCAATAGCATTTCCCGAAAGAATCGGATGAGTACAAACGGCTCGAACGGTTTTGGCCCCTTGCTCCATAATTTTATCGGCAGCTTTGGTAATGGTACCTGCTGTATCAATAATGTCATCCACAAGAATTACATTTTTATCTTTCACATCTCCAATAATTTGCAACTTTTCAATTACATTAGCTTTAGCTCGTTGCTTAAACCCAATAGCCAAATCGCCATTCAAAAACTTTGCATAGGCTGCAGCTCTACGAGTTCCACCGGTATCAGGAGATGCCATACAAAGATTAGGAAGATTTAAAGATTGCAGATACGGAACAAAAATACTGGAAGCATACATGTGATCCACCGGCACATCAAAGAAACCCTGAATTTGATCGGCATGTAAATCCATAGTAATAAGTCTATTAACCCCCGCAGCCATCAATAAATTAGCCATTAGTTTAGCCCCTATCGGAACACGCGGCTTATCCTTACGATCCTGACGAGCGAAGCCAAAATACGGAACCACAGCAATAATGTTGTGAGCAGAAGCGCGTTTAGCGGCATCAACCAACATTAAAAGCTCCAGCAAGTTTTCTGCCGGAGCAAAGGTCGATTGAATAATAAATACTTCGTTGCCACGCAATGTTTCCTCATAACAAGGCTGAAATTCACCATCACTGAACGTAGATAACGTAACATTGCCAAGACTTTTTCCAAACTCCTTAGCAATTTTTTCCGACAAATACCTAGTTGCATTTCCGGAGACTAACGTAACTAAAGAAGACATAAATATTTGATTTTAAATTGTTTAAATAAATAAATCGATGCAAAAATAAAATAAAAATCAATACGATTTTACTTTTAAAAAATAAAAAAAAAATCTTGTTGCTAAATAAAAAAAAAGCCGTAACTTTGTCGTCCGTTAATTGAAGAAAAAAACAAACAATTACTGCCCGGATGGCGGAATAGGTAGACGCGCTGGTCTCAAAAACCAGTGGGGTAACCCGTGCCGGTTCGATCCCGGCTCCGGGTACAAGGAGGTTGAAAAACCTCCTTTTTTTATATCCAATCCTTTCAAACTTTTAAGATCATTGGCTGTTATAGTAAAAAGATAAAAATCAATGAAAACAAAAATCATATCCGGAATCTCATTAATTCTTTTTCTGAGTTTTACAACAATAGCGCAACAAGTTGAAAAATTTGACTCTACATTATGGGTACGTAATATCACAGAAGCAAAAGTTGCAGCCGCAGAAAAGCACCTTCCTATTATGCTTGTTTTTAGTGGTTCCGATTGGTGCAAACCTTGTATGAAACTTAAATCTCAAATCCTACTTACGGGCACCTTTTCTGCATACGCCAAGAATCATTTCGTGTTGCTGAATCTGGACTTTCCACGAAAATCAAAAAACAAGCTTTCCGCAGAACAACAAGCACACAACGATGAATTAGCTTCTAAGTACAATATGGAGGGGACATTCCCTTTAGTCGTAATTATAGATCTTGAGGGCAAAATACTAGCCACTTCGGGCTATTTGGATTTAGACCCGACCGAATACATTTCAAATTTAGAATCGTTGCTTAATAGAAAATAGGCTCTAGTCATATTATTAATAACTACTAAAAATTAGTTTCATGAAAAACCTATTGAAACCGCTATTATCCACCGTGTTGGTTTTATTCTCTTTCGGAATATTCTCACAAACATCCGGCACTTTAACCTTTACAGCTACAACCATTAATCAATTTGGCACTTACCAGCCAAAAAACATCATGGCAATCTGGGTTACAAATGCCTCCGGTACATTTATAAAAACGCTTAAAAAAATGGCCGGTCAGAGAGTGCAATATCTTTATCAATGGAGAGCCAATTCAGCATCAAATGTTACGGATGCTATTACCGGATCTACATTGCCTAATCACCAAACACACACTGTTTCGTGGAATGGTAAAAATGTAAGTCAGGCATTGGTTGCAGATGGCGATTACAAAGTCTGGATTGAATTTACAGATGGCGATTATCAGGGAGCATATACCTCATTTACATGGACCAAAGGATCCAATGCACAATCGTTAGCACCTACCGATTCCAAATTGTCGGGGATATCATTAATCTGGACTCCAACTCCTTCAAGCATTGCAGAAAACGGCCTCCCATTGAACCTGTCCGTTTTCCCGAATCCATTCAAAAACCAGTTAAATTTTGTCGTTACCAATTCAAATGATCGGATTTTTGTTGATTTGTACGACATAACCGGAAAAAAAGTAGCTTCTTTGGATAACAAGGCTGCAACAATCACGTGGGATGGAACTTCTGCAAACGGCGAGCGACTAAGGAACGGTGTTTATCTTTATAATATCACAATGGGTGATAAAAAATATTCAGGAAGAGTAATTTTATCAAATTAAACGATGAAAAAGGTTGGAATATTCCTATCATTAATGACTTTGGTTTTTGAATTATCGTCTCAAAACTTAATCCAGCGCACCGAATACCATGGACGCATGGGGTCTAATTTTGAAATTACAATCTTTGCACCAACGGATAGTCTGATTGATCTTGGCATAAAAACAGCACTTGACGAAGCAACAAGAGTTGAATTGATTTTTTCGGAGTTTATTCCCGGCACGGAAGTTTCGACTGTGAATCAAAATGCAGGGATTAAGCCTGTACGAGTAAGCAAAGAATTGTTTGACCTGACTAAACGTTGTCAAAAAATTTCAATCCTTACCAATGGTGCTTTTGATCTTTCATGGTTTGCCGCAAGTAAACTTTGGCATTTCGACAGCACCCTCACCAAGGTTCCTTCTCAGGCTCAGATAGATTCAATTTTACCGTTAATAAACTATAGAAACATAGAACTTAATGAAATTGACCAAACGATCTTTTTGAAAAAAAAGGGAATGAAAATCGGATATGGAGCCGTTGGCAAAGGATATGCCGTAAAAAAATGCAAAGAAGCAATGAAACGGGTCGGCATTGAAAATGCAATGGTAAAAGCCGGAGGCGATTTGATTACTTGGGGAAAAATGGGAAATAGTCCTTGGTCTATCGGTATTTCAAATCCGAATGATAAAAAAACAGTGTTTTCATGGCTCGAAATCGGAGAAACAGCAGTGTCAACTTCCGGAAACTATGAACATTTTGTGATTATTGATTCGGTAAGATATTCCCATATTATTAATCCTAAAACAGGATATCCTTCCAGAGGGGTGAAAAGTGCTACTATCATCTGTAGCGACCCGGAACTATCGGACGCATTAAGCACCAGCGTTTTTATCCTTGGGATAGATCAGGCATTAGGGCTGGTTAATCAGCTAAAAGGTATAAATTGCATTCTCTTCGATGATAACAATCAAATTCACAGTTCAAACGGAATAAACTTAAACTACTATCAACCCGAAGATATACGCCAAAAACATGCATTAATCATTGGAAAATAAAACCTTATGAAGGACAAAATCACAGACTTTATTAAAAAAACAAAAGGAGCATCCATAAAAATTGTTGTTTTAATTTGTTTACTCTTTGCATTTGCTTCATGCGTTAATGTAAAGCCTTACCAAAAAATGTATCTGAACGACGAGGACATGAAACTGTCACCTCGTCAATTGGAGAGTTTCGAAACCAGTGTTGAATCATACCGTGAAGGCTCTTCCGGAGCCAATGGCGGAAAAACAGGAGGAGGTTGCGGATGCAATTAAAACTAATTTTAATCGGGCTAATGATGCCACTATCGCTATTAGCCCAAACCTATCGTCCGCTAGAGGAGAAAGAGGTCAATATTCTATTCGACTACTATCAGCAAGATGGCGACCACTCACCGGTTACCGGAGGATTAGGAACAGAAAAACTCGATTGTGTTGCGCCGTTGATAATTTTAAATGTACCTTTTGATTCGGTAAACAACATTAGTGTTTCTTATGGGGTAGATTACTATTCTTCGGCATCAAGCAATAATATTGACCGATATCTGGTTGCCGGCGCAAGCAGAAGCAAATTTGTATCGTCGGCATCTGCTCAAGATGTACGTAATCATGCTGATATCTCGTATAACCGCAAACTTAAAAATAGACGTAAAGTTGTGGGTGGCACCATCGGCTTCTCAAACGAATTTGATGTAAACTCCTTCTCAGGAGGATTAAACTACACTCAAACTTCAAAAAGCGGAAATTCCGAATTTGCATTAAAAGGAAGTTTATACTATGACGTGTGGAAGCTGATTTTTCCGGGTGAACTCCGAAAAGGATACAGTCCCACCGAGCCCAACTTTGTAGATCCATTAAGCGGAAAAGTCGTGGGCTGGGGACATGTTGAAGATTCTCCGGGAACGAGTTCTCAAAGCGCTAATAATAAAGATTATTCAACCGATGCCCGCTATACCACCACCTTTACCGCTTCGTATGCTCAAGTTCTTACCAAGCGGCTTCAAATATTTGTAACCACCGATTTGGTCTTTCAAAACGGAATTCTCTGGACCCCTTTTCATCGGGTATATTTTGATGATGATACGGCAAAAACACTTCCGGCAGAAGGAGTTTGGAATCCAAGATATGTTAACCACGAATGGTTGCCGAATCATAAGATTAAAATACCTGTCGGGATGCGTATAAATTATTTTCTAACGGATTTTATGACTCTGCGATTGTTTTATCGTTATTACTGGGACGATTTTGGCGTTACCTCAAACACTGTAAGCTTAGAAATCCCTCTTAAAATAAATTCATGGCTAACGATTTCGCCCATGTATCGCTATTATCAGCAAACGGCTTGTAAATACTTCCGTCCGTTTGGCGAACATAAGCTGATGCGGGATGACTTAGGAAATCTACTCCCTCTCACCGATGCAAACGGGAATGTGATTACGATGCCCAACAGCAATTCATACCAATCGCAAGAGCAATATTTTACCTCCGATTACGATTTATCGGCATTTACAAATCATAAAATATCAATTGCAGGAAGAATTAGCCCTACGTATGGGATCAGAAAATGGAAAATTCCAACGTTAGGACTTCTAAAAAGGCCGGAAGGATATCACCTTGTATTCAAATTCTTAGAAATGCGAGTGTCGTATTATCAACGAAGTGATGGATTAACTGCAATTGCGGCAGGACTAAATGCCTGTTTTACATTTTAATCGACTATTTTTTTCAACAAGCTTGTAATCAATTGTAATAATATTTAATTTTACTTTTTTAAATTTGCAATTGATGCGTTACAATTATATTACTATCGAAGGCTCTATTGGAGCAGGAAAAACAACTTTGGCTACCAAAATTGCCGAAGACTACAAGGCGAAACTGATTTTAGAGCAATTCGAAGAAAACGCATTTTTACCTAAGTTCTACAAAGATCCGGAACATTACGCGTTTCCGTTGGAGATGTCGTTTTTAGCCGAACGATATCGACAACTAAGAGAATTACTTTCGCATGGCGATCTTTTTGCCTCTTTTACCATTGCCGATTACTTCATCGACAAATGTATTATCTTCTCCAAAAACACACTTCAACCCGATGAATATGTCCTCTACACCAAACTTTATAATATTATTACTTCATTTTTACCTCGTCCTGAACTATTGATATATCTGTATAAAGACATTGATTTGTTGATAGAAAATATTAAAAAAAGAGGTCGCGATTATGAGCAAAGCATTTCTTCCGATTATCTCTCAAAGCTACAAAACGGGTATCTGAATCACATAAAGTCATTGACAAATATTCCTGTTGTGCTCGTAGATACCAACAACATTGATTTTGTGGCCAACCAAGGCGACTACCAAATAATGGTGGAACTACTCCAACGATCTTATAATAATGGGTTTCAACGCATAATTTTATAAAATGCTTACTCCTTCAAAAGCAATTCGTGTATGCATCACGATCGTTATCACAGTGATATTACTCTGTTTTATTATTCCTATTTTACTGCTTACTAAAGTTATTCTTGTTGAGCCTAATGCCGAATTTGCGCAACAGTTGCTTTTCATAGCAATTCCAGTTACATTAATAACTCTACTTTTTCAACTGATTTATTTCAAAAGGGGCTATAAACGAGTCCGTCAGATAAGTGATGCCAAACTGAAAAGGCAAAAATTGATAAATCTTTTCACCATCAGGTTAGGAATTGGGTTAGTTGCTGTTATTCCGAATTTTATTTTTTTATCACTCACCAACTTCGACTTATTTCTGGTTATCAATATCGTATTAATTCTTTGGATGATTAACATTTTCCCATTCCCAAACAAGGTAAATCAATTAATGGGAAAATATTAATCCATAGCCGATATCGGATGATTGATTTGCAATGTGTTTTCTATTTGCAATGAATCTAAATTAATACAAAACGCATTTTCATTACGCAAAAAAGCTTACTTTTATCCCTTATTTAAAAATTGAAACTGGGTTTAAATTTGCACTTATGAAAATCATTGCATTGTTAAAAACGCCAAGACTATTGGTAGTAAGTAATTAGAATAATATAATGTCGTATTATGTTGTCTATATGGGTTTTTATTCGTATATTTGCTTCATAATGAGATATATAACACTAAAAACAGAGGAGATTGAGGAACTAGAGCATATTCACAAGAGTAGTGCTAATAACACAATCAGAAAACGTAGTCAATGTCTTCTTTTAAGCCATAATAGACGAACGATAACTGATTTATCTATTATTTTCAACGTGAATCGGAGAACCATAGAACGTTGGTTCGAATCATGGGAGAAAAGAGGACTGGATTCACTTCCAATTATTGCAGGTAGAGGTGTTAAAACTCGACTTAAAGGGTACAATCAGGAAATATCTGAACAGCTAGAACTTCATAGTAGAAATTTAAAAAATGTACTGCTCTATTTTGAAAAGCAACATAATATTAAAATCTGCAAAAAGACTTTGCAGAATTTTTTAAAAGAAACTGGGCTATAGATGGAAAAGAGCTCGATTGTCATTAAAACACAAACGCAACAAGGAAGAATTTGAACTGAAACAACAACAAATAGAAAGCCTTAAGGAATTAGAAGAGAGTGGATATATTGATTTGTATTTTGGCGATGAAAGTCATTTTGGACTGACTCCTAATGTTCCATATGCATGGCAAACAAATGGAAACCAAATACTATTACCCGCTGCTAAAGGGAAGTTTCTAAATGTTGTAGGACTCATGAATCGAAAAAACAGCTTGTTCTTTGAAGTACTTGAAACAACATTCAATTCGGAAAAACTAATTGACTTTGTGGATCGTTTTGTTGAGCAAACTACTAAGAAAACGGTGGTGATACTTGATAATTCGCCAATTCATAAATCAAAAAAGTTTCTTCTTAAAATAAAAGAGTGGGAGAAAAAAGATTTGTTGATCTTTTTCTTGCCACCATATTCTCCAGAGCTAAACTTAATCGAAATTCTATGGAAAAGAATCAAATATTATTGGATGCCATTTGATGCTTACCTCTGTTTTCAAAATCTAGAAGAAAGACTATTTGCAGTATTGAATGATTTTGGCACCAAATACGACATTAAATTTGGGTAATTACTTAGTTGTTTTATGTACCATCACTTGGCTGGTTTTTATACTATCGGGCTGCCGAAAAGAAAATGAAGAAACTTATTTTAAAACTACCTCAACCGATTCTATCGCCAGCGATACAATTTTTGTCACTTACTCCAAGCAAATCAAACCTGTTTTTGACGAAAAATGCATAAGTTGCCATGTTGGAGGGTCTTCGGGCAATTGCGATTTAGACACTTACGACCACACCATCACATACATCTATTCACACCAGCCTCGTACGAAGCTTTACGACTATGTAAAGGATGTCCAAAATCCGCACGAAGGAATTGTTATGGATAGCTTGGAACTAAAACAAATTTCGAAATGGATTTTAAATCCGGCTCCATAACCATTGTTTATACGAATCTGATGAAAAAGCAAATTTTATATTTAATCGTGCTGATGTGGGTTTTTCCAAGCATTGCACAAGACGGTATCCCCTTGGATACAACATTAAACGGCAACTCCGAAAATATTGTCGATAAAACATTCCCTGCAATTCAAATTTTCAATCATCCGACTACCGATGCTTTGCCACGAGGCGAAATGAAGCTTTATTTAGGACACCGAATGGGTGAAATAGGAACAGGAATAGACGGCCTTTTCGGCCTTTATACCGCAAATTCACGATTTGGAGCCGATATAGGGCTGCTTAACAATGTTACCGTAGGAATCGGATCTACCAGCCAGCAACAGCTCTTTGACGGCTATGCCAAATGGCTGATTATAAAACAAGGATGGAAAAAGATGCCTGTTTCTATTGCTGTTTTTAGCGATGCAACCATTGCCACAGGCGATTTGGGTTATCCTTCGGATGCAAAAATCGAAACATGGCAACGACTCTCCTATACTACGGAACTAATGTTTTCGAGAAAATTTTGCGACCGGTTTTCGGCTCAACTAGTGGCTTCTTATGTTCATAGGAATATGACTTCAACCATAAATGACAAAAATGAAGTTTTTGCGGCCGGAGTTGCCGCTAATATCAAAATTACCAATGTTTGGAATATTGCTGCGGAATATAGTTATGTGCCGAAAGGACAGGTGGATCTCGAAGGATTTCGAAGTTCCCAACTTTCGGTCGGAGTACAAATACATACGGGACCACGCCATGTATTCCAACTATTTTTCTCCAATTCCGGAGGGATTAACGAAAACACGGTACTCACGCAATCAACCGGAGGAAAAGGGCTAAAACATCTTCGCCTCTGCTTTAATATTCCAACAACTTTTAAAATTTTCTAATTCCTAAAAAAATGAAACGAAATTTATTGATTTTAGCACTGTTTGCATTTACAGCATTCGCCGGTAATCCATCATTTTGTAAATCTGTCGGACCCAATAATCAAAGCGGTCGCCCTGAAGTTATTTCATTGCTCACGGCAGGTGATACGACCGTACTTTTTACGGTAAAAACAGTTTCATACGGAGGAGCTTATGCTCCAAGACATGTTTTGGCTATTTGGATTACAAATTCGAGCGACCAATATGTAACCAGCTTAAAGGTAAGAGCATCAAACTACAAAAGCAAGCTGTTCAAATGGAACACTTACTCCGGCGGCGTTGTCCCTGCAGATGCCGTTAGTGGTGCCAGCCTAACCGCACATACCACACATACTGTAAAATGGAATGGGAAGAACAAATCCGGTTACGTTGTTCCCGACGGCGATTATAACCTATGGGTTGAATTTAATGAAACAAACACCTCTGGGAACCCAACAATAAGCATTCCTTTTACAAAAGGAACAGCAAATCAACATGTTACTCCTGCCAACACAACATATTTCCAAAATATCGATTTGCAATATTTTTATACGGCAGGCTATGGAGCCGGAATTAGTTCATTAATCGGCAATACTTCGGTTTGCGTCACTCCCAACCCAACTGCGGACGAAACCAACATTCAAGTAGAATTAACCAACAAAGCCTCGGTTCAGGTTTCTATCTATTCCATTTCGGGTAAATTGATTCACCGCTTTAACAAAAGCGAATATGAAGCAGGCAAACACTATTTTATCTGGAATCCAAAATCCAGTGATGTAGCCGGTGGTACATATTTTGTTCATGTGAACGTCGATCAAAAAAATCAAATCTTCAAATTAATCGTAAAATAGCAAAGATGAAAAAAATTACATTAACGCTCCTACTTGTGGCCTTTTCCATTGCTACATCGTGGGCTTGCGACATCTCTTTCAAAATTGAAAAAGAAAAAAATAAATATGCAGCCGGTGACGAATTGGTAGTGAAAGTTACGGTAGTTCTTATCCATGCAGATTGTTCCGTGGCAATGAAAAGTACTAATTTTAAAGCCAGCGGACTGAAAATTTTATCCGGTACCGACTGGAAAGAAATCAGCAAAGGAACTTGGGAACGAAAACTTAAATTAAAAGTTATTGGTGCAAATGCGGGAAAACCAACACTAATTGTTACCCGAACGTGCCACAGGGATGGAGGAAAAGGAGTGCTGTCCATAAAAATATAAAATAAACTTAGGAATATTAGGGGTTGTCTATCGGGCAACCTCTTTTTGCTAACAATCTTGGGTTTAATTTAAATGATTGCCTGCTTCGTGGCCTATTGATAAATTGCGTAAATGTTGCCAGGATTTTGTCATCCTAAACGTAGTGAAGAATCCATAAATGCTTCCTGCGTCAGCATGATAAAAAACAGACAAAATCATCTGCACCGGGTAGTTTAGTTCTGAACCCGCTCAAATATTTTCAACCAGCGCAAGTAAGCTCTGAATGGGCTTGCGAACTCCGAAAAGCAATAAATTGTCGTTTAAAAAATTATAAGATAAAAGCAATTAGGGTGCTTTTCGGGATCACTGACAAGCAACCGATTGTACTCTCTTGCTAAAGCATTGTTTTTGTTTATGAAATATCATTGAAACGCAAAAGTTTTGAATCAATCAATAATGGCACGTTACAAAACAATTGAAAAAAAGACTAATTTTACTTCGATGAATTTAGTTAGCGACGACAACGGATTTGAATTTTTAGGTTTATGGAAGATTAGTTTGGCATTTGTGGCATTTCGGCTAACTCGAAATTAGCACTTAATTCAGTTTTTGAATGTTGCATGCTGCCACTAAAAAAGAAAACAGACATTATAAGACATGGAAAAAATCATTAAGCTGGACAAAACAAACATTGAAAAAGAACACATTTGTTGCGCTTTTTCTGACAAAAAATGCAAGGAAAGCTATGAGATAAAAAAGGGCTGGCTAAAAAAAGAATTCGACAACGAATACATTTTTCGAAGAATCGACGCAAGAGCAAAAGTATTCATGGAATATGGCCCTGCTGAAAAAGGTTGGGCTCCGATTGATGCTCCAAATTATATATTGATAAACTGTTTTTGGGTTTCCGGGCAATATAAAGGGAAAGGATATGGAAAAGCGTTGTTACAACTGGCACTCGACGATGCAAAAGCACAAGGAAAAGACGGGTTAGTTACCATCGTTGGGACGACGAAGTTCCATTTTATGAGCGACACAAAATGGCTTATTCGACAAGGATTTGAAACATGCGAGAAAATATCTTCCGGATTTAGCTTGCTGGTTAAGAAAATAAATCCAAACGCAGAAAATCCAAAATTTAAAGACACGGTTTTAAATGGAACGTGCCCGGAAAAAAACGGATTAGCCGTTTATTATTCAAATCGTTGTCCATTTTCAGAATTTCATGTTCTGAATTCATTAACAGAGACCGCAAGCAAAAGAAAACTACCGTTAAAAATCATCAAACTTGAAACGATGGAACAAGCACAATCAGCACCATCACCAGCAACAATTTTCAGTTTATTTTATAACGGGGAATTTATAACCACAGACCTAAGTATCTGCATGGATAGTCGGTTTGACAAGGTTATGGGGGCGTAGCCTCTTTTGCGTGAGCGTTCCAAGGTAATAGCAGCCGTCAGAATTGGGCATTACCCATCTCTTGTTATATGTTTTCGCATTGGCTTCACCGGCTGGTAATTACCCAACTTCGTTTACAATAAGAGAAAATAGAGAAGCACAAACTAAATTTAAGTCTTTTGCGAAGACAATCTGTTTCTCAACTGTTTTTAAATTTTCATTTTAATAAATTGTTTTTGCACAATAGCATGCGCTGGGTTTTGGAAATTCAACAAAATTAAATATCTTTGGGGCGCAGTGAAAACAAAGCAGGGTTTAGTCCGTTGCAGCACGTAGCCACTTCCGTTAAATAACCGTTCATTCAGGCAGTTTGTAAAGTAATCGGGCAGACAATCTCGCAACATACTGACGAATGAAACAATAATTGTATATAAAATGAAAATAGCGATAACAATATTTATAATCGGAGTTTTTACAACAACCAAATTATTTGGACAGTCAGATAGTTTGAAAAGTGAGATTTTAACCTATAAAGATGAAAAAGCAGAGACAATTTTAAAAGGTAGAAAACTGACGCTTGACAAGTTTATAGAAAATGATAAAAATAAAGTATCGGAACTGCTGGAATACTTGCAAACTCAAGAAAATGAAGATTACTTGGTTTTTTATCCTACCGAAAAATGGCTTCTGTATTACTGGATAAAGCAGTATCGGAAAGTATTGAAAGATGTGCAAGATTTTGATTCCACTTATATCAAGAAAATGAACAGACAAATAAAACCACAAAGGGATTTATTGCTTATAAAAATCAAAGAAAAACTATTCCAACAAAGACAAGAGATTAAACAACAAATTTTTCAATCAAAACTAACTGAAACAGAAAAAAAATTCCTTGCATTAAATTTTGATTATTTGCTTGTGTCTTACAACAATAAAGAAATCACACAAGACACATTGAATGTTTTTTCTAACCAATACTTGAAGGACTATCCACATTCAAATTTCGACAACTATGTAAGGAAGTACATCCGATATGAATTTGTGCCTTCAAAATGGGGATTAGCTTCTGAAATTTTTTCTGGCTACGGAATTTTTACCGACAATCTTGAAAAGAACTTTAAAAATAATGTTCCATTTGGAGTTGCATTTGATATCAGTTATAAAAAATTTGTTTTGTATTTGCGCGACTACATTGGTTTTAGCAGTACAAAAGATTCTATTCAATTTAAAGATGGTACTCGGAGAAAAGATGCCCAAGTGAGAGTTTTTCTCCCAGAAGCTTCTTTGGGCTATCTGATAATTGATAATAGATTTTTCAAAGTTGCACCCTTTGTTGGCATATCATCCACAGATATTTCTCCAACTGACTATGACAAGAACAAATATCCTGAATATGAAAATATAGACCTAACATATACGACAACTTATACTTTAGGACTAAATCTTGACTTTAAGCTTAATTTTAAAAATAAAAAATCTAAACAACCATCCTATGGATTTATAAGAGTACGATACGCTTACAATAAGCCGCAATTTAACTGGAAGTATAACGGATTTGCCGGAGATTTCCACTACCTGACAATTGGAATTGGAGGTTTCAGCAGGGGAAGTAAGAAATTAAAATAAAATTTTACGGCGGACAGTCGGAATAGAAACATTTGAGCAATTAATAAACGTTGGTGTTGGCAGACAGTTTATGGTTTCAAAAGCCCGCCAACATAAAGTCCGAAACATCTGCATGGGATATTAAAAAAATCAAAACAATGAATAAAAAAACAATTTTTGTTATCTTGACAATAGTGTTGGTTCAAAGCTGCAACATGGGCGGTTTTAGAGTCTGGAAAAATAATGATATAGATGTTAAGAAAAGGGAACAAATTAAATTATTAACCTGAGTTCGATATAAGGGATTAGTAAAAGAGAGCTAATTGGCTTGATTTTTCTTCAAATTCTACTTTTATAGATGGTTTTTTTGGAAAAAAGGAATAGGCAATTAGACCACTAATCATATTGGTTATAAAATTTTCCAAGCTTCTATGGCGAGAATGCTCCACTTGGCAAATGTTTTTCAGTTCATCATTTACTGTTTCAATAACCGATCTTTTTCGCAATAATATTGCATCTGCATATGACATCAAAGCCCCTTTCATATTCTTTTTCAGTCTTGTAACCAATTGGATCCCATTAACAAATAGCATTTCAAATAGGGTTTGACCAATATAACCCTTGTCAGCGAAAAGTTTTCCAAATATTTTTTGGGTGAAATTTTTATTTTTAAGAGGGGCTCTATCGTCCACATCCCCTTGAGTAATTACAAAATTCAACAATTCTCCCTTGTCGTTAATGATCAAATGTAGTTTAAACCCATAAAACCAACCCATCGTTGATTTGCCTACTGTTGCAATTCCCTGGAATACTTTATTTCTTTTAATCCTTTTATTTTTGCAAACTGCAATTTTAGTTGAATCAATAAATGAAATTCCCGTACATTCAGCCATACAACAGGTTTTTAGAAACATAGCCATCGGAAGCATTGCTTTCTTTTGTAATTCGACAAACCGGTTGTAGGAAACTTGAGCTGGAAATTCTTTGGTCATATGTTTACTCACATAAAACAAGTAAAAATGCTTTAAATTACGGTAACCACCTGTATGAAATAAAACCAGAATAGTGATGACTTCGCTGGGGGACAACTTTGATTTTTTATTCCGTGTTTTTTTGTTTGCATCTGCGCTCAATGAATGTTTTTTTATAGTTTGATCAAAACTTTTACAAAATTCATCAATTATATAAAATATTTCCATTAAATTTGCCTGTTGTGTATTCATGTTTGACTTTGTTATATTATTGATTGTCAGTCACAAAGATAACAAAAAAGAACTAAATACACAACTTTTTTATTGATTTTTTTGCCTTTTTCTTATATCGAACTCAGGTTATTAAATGATAAGTTGTTTAATGGATTAAAACACAATGACACTTCCGTTGTAAAAGGAATGATGTCTGACAAATTGCTTGAAAAAAACGGTAAGGACATGGATCAGATGGTTTCACATATTAGTTCTATTTTAGAAACGGATAGTTATCGAATCTTAGAAGAAAGCAATGTAAAAAATTCAACAGAAGGTCTGAATAACACAATTCCGGCTAAACTACCTGATGGCAGCGAATATGTAATCAGTTATCAGGCCTTGAATAAAGAGATGTATGCTTCATTATTGCTAACCAATGGACCCGAAAATGAGTTGATGATTCTGGCAATCTATGGAAAATATGGAGATCAATGGAAATTAAACATTCTTCAACTGGGACAATATAGTATACACAGAAAGACCGCCCCTTATTATTATGAATTGGCAAAAAAAAGCTATGAAAAATCATATTTAGTTGATGCAGTGAATTATATTAGTTTGGCTATTCAATGCCTGAAACCCGGAAATGAATATTGGACTTACAAAAAAGACAAAGAGATTAATTCATTTTATGAAAAGATCAAGAAAGAAGCGAACTCAAAATATCAATTTCCACTGACGCTTTCTGAAATTAGAAGTAAACCGAAAATTTTCCAAATCTATCCTCAAGTGGTTAATGAAGGGGTTTTTCCGGCCGTTTGCTATCTGTCAAGCATAAATTTGAAGGACACAGTGTCGTTAAAAAATGAAAATGAGAAAATAAAAATCGAAGTTGGAAAATTATTTAAGGGCATAGATAAGGATAAAAAATTTGTTTTTTATTTTGCCGTTAATGAAATTCCAGAAGGAAATAACTCTGGAATTCGTTATGGTTTTATAGACAAACTAACAGAATGATTTAATAAACATTACATAACACATTGCGTGAGAACCGAACCACAAATTACTTGCGTTTAGCACCAATTTCAGGACAAATAACGAACAGATAGGGTCGTATGAAAAACATAATCGTTTTGCTTACTATTATAACACGTTTCTCGAGTGATTTCTGCTGGTAATCAAAGGAAAACAAAGGATTTATTGAAAACTTTTGAATCCATTTCATTTGAAAAAATCGATATTCGTTTGTTGCAATCATCATGAAAAAATAAACAGAATAAAAAACTGGTGCTAAAACCGTTTTTTTCCACAACAAACTGGTGGATTTTAGAAAGTTCAATAAAATTAAACATCTTTGGTTTGCGATGAAAGTATGGTTGGGTTTCGTCTGTTACAGCTCAACGCCACCTCAATTACCGGCAAGGTTGTAAAAAACAAAATTGACTACAAATATGTAAACATATTACATTTTTTAATACAAAAAGTCAATTACAAAAAATATTATTCGTATATTTGTAGGAAAGTTACAAAAAAGCAGATAAAATGATTATAAATTTTAGCATCCAAAATTTTGGATCAATAAAAGATAAACAGATACTTTCTTTTGAAGCTGACAAATCAACTCATTTAGAAGATTATTACGTAATTAAAAAAAATGGATTGAGGTTATTGAAACTAGGGCTAATATATGGGGCTAATGCATCTGGTAAAACTACAATTCTAAAGGCGCTCGAATTTTTAAGAGATCTTGTTTTAGAACCAGAGACAAAAAAAACAGAATCTCTAGATTTCAAGCCGTTTCTGTTTGACGAGGGTACGTCTAAAGAAAACACAATACTATCAATTGAGTTCTTGCAAAATGGAAAGAGATATATTTATGAAGTTGAGTTCAATGAAAATGCAATAGTAAATGAGACTTTGAATCACTATAACCCAACTAAAGCTAACGTTTTTAAAAGAACGACAGATCTGGAAAAACAATATTCAAGCATATCTTTTGGAAGCAAAATAAAAACGAGTAAAACTTTTGAAAAAACGCTCGAATCAAATACTCTTTGGAACAATACTGTTTTGGGAGGTTTTCTCAAAACTAATATAGAAATGGCTGAGCTTAAAGATGTAACTGATTGGTTTAAAAATTACCTCAGACCCTTAATCTATACAAGAACGGAGTTAGATAGTTTTGTCACTTCTAGAATTGATAAGCAAGAAATTAAAAAAGAAGATGTTGTCAATATATTGAAAAAGGCTGATCTCAACATATCTGATATTGTAATTCAAAAAGAAGAAGAAGATATCCCAGATGGACTATTAGAGTTTCTTGAAAAACAGATAAAAGATTCCAAGGATCAAATTGAGACTTTAAAAAATAAAGGCAAAATTACATCTGTTAATATAGAATTAGAACATACCGTTGGGAATAACAAATATTCACTTCCCTTTGAACTTGAATCGCAAGGAACCGTGAGATATTATGGCTTTGCTGGAATTTTAAGTCTTTTGCTGAAAAAATCAACCGCATTTCCAATAGACGAGTTAGAATCATCATTACATCCTGATTTATACGTTCATTTCTTACTTTCGTTTTTAGTAAATTCCAAACATTCACAAATTATCGCAACCACTCATAATAGAGAAATATTAAACAATAAGGATATTTTTAGAGAAGATGCTATATGGTTTACAGATAAAACCGATAAATGTGCGACAGAACTTTATTCGCTTGCAGATTTTGATAGTTCGGTAATTAGAGATACAAGCAATGTTTATAATGCGTATAAAATTGGGAAGTTGGGTGGCATTCCGAATCTAGGTGATTACTTTATAGATGTTACCAATGAGGAAGACTAAATCAATCCAACCCAAAGGGAAACAAAAATTTGCACTTGTTGTTGATGGTGCATGTGAATTTTGGTACATTCACATGCTTAAAAGAAATGAGAAATCAATCAATGTTGATTTAAGACCTGAAATTCCGCAAAAGAAAAAACTTGCCGACCAATTCAAAAAAGTTGTAGAACTCTCCGCAGATTATGACAAAGTGTTTTGGATAATTGATTTTGATGTAATAAAGGCTGAAACTCTTAAAGCAAAAAAAGGAACTAAACCTGCACTTCAAGAATTTAAAGAGCATTGCAATGAAATTAATAACCGCTTTGAAAATGTTGTAGTTATAATTAACAATCCTTGTTTTGAGTATTGGATATTATTACATTTTGAAACAACTTCTAAGTATTATGAAACTTGTGACGGAGTTACAAAGCAATTGAAGAAACGTTTACCTGAATATGAAAAATCACAAGTATTTTATACAAAACAGGATAATGATATTTATTTAAGACTAAAATCACGATTATCAACAGCGATTACAAACGCAGAAAGATTAGCAAAGTTTGACTTTCAACATCCGGATTCAGGAATGAGCGAAATGCAGTTATTCTTTAATACGGAACAAATTAAAAAGGCAATAGAAACAAAATAAAATTCTCCTATTATAGCAGCTTGTCCCAATAGCAATGGGGCTGGTTTTGAAAGTTCAACAAAATTAAATATGCCTTTATTCTGCCCAAGTAAATAAAGTGGAGATAAGCAACCGTTTTAAATAACCGGAACAAAAAAGTCAACCAATTTAATGTTTTATCGGTACACTTTGTAGTTTGAGCAACCGCAAAGAGCTCTTGGCCAGCACGATGCTCAGAATTACCAGCAAAGCAGCCATCATAAACGGGGCACCGGGGAAATAAACCGCCGTATCTTTTGCTGTAAAGGTCGAAAAAAGGCTAGTCATCAGTATCGGCCCTATAATGGAGGTTATACTTCTAAGGCAGGTAAGTGCTCCCTGCAATTCTCCTTGTTCGTTTGCCGGAACTTCATTGGCAATAATGCTCTGTACCGCAGGATCGGCTATTCCCCCCATACTGAATGGAATCATGATAAAAAACAGCATCCATCCTTCCTGCGCAAAAGCGATAAGCAAAAATCCCAAGGCGTAAAGGATAAGTCCCGTATAAATAGATCGGACCTGCCCTAACCGAGGATTAACAACCCGAACCAGACCGCCCTGCACAATCGCCATCAGAAGTCCGACCAGCCCAAGCGAATAGCCTACCAACGACTCGTTCCAGTGAAAAGCCTCCATCGTGAAATAAGCCCAAGTACTTTGTGTGGCAAATCCTGCAATCATCACACAAATTAACGAACCTACCATCCCCGAAATAACCGGATATTTACGAAGCAAACGTATAGATCCCACAGGATTGGCCCGTCTGATATCGAAACTTCTGCGGTCTTCCACAGGCAAAGATTCGGGCAAAACAAAATAACCGTAAATCCAGTTGAGAAAGGTGAGTGCCGCGGCAACCAGAAACGGCAGCTGCAGATTATATTGCCCGAGCACACCTCCCAAAACCGGCCCGATGATAAAACCAAGACCGAATGCAGCACCGATTAGTCCAAAGTTTTGTGCCCTTTTTTCGGGAGTGCTGATATCCGCAATGTATGCGGTAAGCGGTAGAAAAACTTGCCCCTGTTATACCGGCCAGAATACGACCCGCAAATAACCAATCCGATTGTGGGGGCAAAAGCAATAATCAGGTAATTGATTCCGAACCCGAATAAAGAGGTGAGCAACACGGGACGACGGCCAAAGCGATCGCTGAGGCTACCGATAAGTGGTGAGAACAGAAATTGCATCACTGAAAACGAAAACATAAGCCAGCCGCTGTAGATCGAAGCATGGCTGAGGTCGCTACCGATCAGATGGCTGATATATTTTGGAATAACTGGAATGATAATACCAAAACCGATAACATCGAGCAAAAGCGTAATAAAAATAAATCCCAAGGCGGGTTTGCTATTTTTTGACATGATTTGAATTTTTGAATTTCGATTGCAAAGAAATCACTTATTTTTTTCATGTATCTGCAAAAATCGATTAAACTATCGTTTGAGGGGACGAATGAGGAATTTTTAAACTTTAGAACCCGGCATTAAGTGCTTTTTTTGAAAAAAGAAATAAAGAACAGAAATGCGAGTTTTGCCGAAAAACAAGGTTAAAAAAAAGAACCGAGCTTCTTTATCAGGCAAGAAAAAACGACGCAAATGCAAAAGCGCAAGAATTGCAAAATTAAAAGCAAGAATAAGCAAATTATAATTTAAAGACGAACCTATTTTTGCGCTTTCATTTATCAAAAAAACATAAACTTATGATTACGGAAAAAAATTCGTTAAAAAGTATTCCCGCAACGATGGCGGGTTTAATGTTGAGTTTGCTACTTTCGGCTCTCGACAACTCAATCGTATCTACGGCTATGCCCAAGATTATTGGCGACTTGCAAGGCATGGAACATTATTCATTGCCTTTTACTTCTTATTTGTTGTTTTCTACGGTGTCTATTCCTATTGCAGGAAAGTTGTCGGACGTGTTTGGCCGGAAAGTCGTGGTACTTTGGGGTATGACTTGCTTTCTGCTGACATCGGTAATGTGTGCTTTATCTGCAAACATGCCTATGCTTATTGCCTTTCGCGGCTTGCAGGGGGCTTGTGGTGGAGTTTTGGCCTCCAGTACTTTTATCATCACATCCGAACTGTTTCCTCCTCAGGAGCGGGGAAAATATATCGGCATTCTGGCTTCCATGCATGGGCTGGCCAGCTTGCTCGGTCCGATAACGGGAGGATTGATTACCGATTACATCTCGTGGCGTTGGATCTTTTTTATCAACATTCCCGTCGGCTTATGCGCATTCGTATTGCTTAGCCGGAATTTGCCCAAGCTGAAACATGCCGAATCTTCCGATCGCCTCGATGTAAAAGGAATTCTAGTTTTTCTATCGGCAATTTTCCCTTTTTTGTTTTGTTTTGCAGAGGGAGGCAAGCTTCTTTCTTGGACATCTCCTTTGCTGATTGTGCTTTTTGCCTCATCGCTATGTCTGATGTTTTGGTTTGTACGCCTGGAAGAAAAATCACACTCACCCATGCTCCCGGCAGGCTTGTTGAAAAACCGTATTTTTCAGAAAGCGACCTTCTCTGCTTTTCTGGCGTATGTGGCTCTGTTTAGTGTAATTTTATATGTGCCGTACCTGATGCAAGTCGTACAAAAAAAAGGAGCCTCTTTCTCGGGTCTAATGATGTTGCCCATGTCGCTTTCAATGGTCACAGGTGGAATGATCGGCGGATTTTTAATATCCAAATTCCAACGATTCAAGCTGTTGAGCCTTGTTGATTTTTCTTTGGCAATCGCCGGTTTTGCAGTATTGTTGTTTTCGGGACAGGATATTTCGGCTTCCTTGCTCATCATTGCGCTTGTGATGATCGGTTTAGGCATCGGAATGAACTTCCCGGTTGTCAACATTGTACCGCAGTCGGTGTTTCCCATTGCTCAATTGGGAATAGTAATCTCCACACTGGAATTTTTTCAAGTCATGGGCGGTGTTATTTCCACTTCGGTGCTTGGTAATTTGCTTCACGTATCTCTTCCGGCAATTCTTGCATTAAGCATTGTAGCGTTAGTAATCGGCATGGTTTCGATGTCGTTTCTCGATGAGAAAACGGTGCGCGATGGTTTTGCCGCTCAGAAAAACAAATCGACTTACAACGGATGAACCGGCAACAGAATATCGTATTCGAGCAGCTCACAAGTTTCAGTGGTATGAAGTTCGGGAGGATAAATCTCCAGCAAATGTTTTTCGTCGGGGATATATCCGCTTTGCGGCAGCCATATACCATAGAGCAGCGCATAAGCATCCGAGATATCTTCCTGTTTTCCCTTGAAGTGGTAACAGGCATACTTCCCGGCCGGGATATCGGTGACCCTGATTTCGCCTTTTGGGAGTTTTACACTTTCGGGAATAGTGATGCAAGCCCGGTAACGGCATTTGGTTTTAGGCGTAATTCCGGGGTTATCGAAAGGCATTCCGAGAAATTGAGTGTCGGGAGTCAGCAAATCGTGAGCCGAAGCAAATTGCAACAACTTTTTCCACGACTTGGGAATTCCGGTCGGATACCCGTTGAGCATTTGCGCGTAAGCTACGTGGTAGGACGGTAAAGCAATCACCCGAATCGACGGAAGATCAGCTTCATTGGCATGCCGTCTTATTACCTTGGCCGGCACGTTTAACGAATGATAATCATGAATATGTTGTTTTACAAATTGGGTTGGAGAAAGATGATAATGCTTTTTAAACGAACGGGAGAAGGTGGCGTTGGATGTAAAAACCGCACTCGAAAGCAATTTCGGAAATGGGTTTATCGGGCATCATGCACAAGCGGTTGCCGGATTTCTCTAGTTTTACCCGTTCAATATAATCGCGAGGTGTTTCTCCCACCAAAGATGTAAATATCCGGTGGAAATGAAACTGCGAGAAACAGGCCACAGAGGCCAGCATTTCCAACGTAATCTCTTCGGATATGTGTTCCGAAATATAATCAATTACGTGATTGATTCGTTCGCGATACAATTGCCGGGATGTGGAAATGCTCATAAATACCTCAGGTCTGAATATTTATGCAAATGTAAGAAGTAATTCTTTATTTGAAACAGGCAAAAGACCTGATTTGATTTTTTTTTGATATTTTACAAAAACCTAATAAAGAATAAAGATGATTTATGTTTTTAAAACCAATGTAAGTTCGAAGCTCAGAGCCGAGCGTTTAAAGCCCGAATTGGACAAGTTGTTTCCCCTTTGTAAATGGAATTTCGACCTTGAAGATCGCGATCATATCTTCCGTTTAGACAGCCCTGTTTACACTTCGGAAGAAATTTCGGCACGACTAGGACAATTAGGTATTCTCCATGAAGAGTTATTATGATAAACGTGCAGGATCATTTGATAGATAATATTGTTTTACGAAATAATTGAAAAAATGCCTACTTTTGTTGAAATCTACCCACATTGGGCGACTTTAGTCCAACAACGAGTATAAAGCATTGGCATTTGTTCGGACACTTAATCCTCAACATTTCTATTTGCCTCCGTTTGGATAATAAAATAAAGAACAACCGATTAGATAAACGTTGAAAAGAATGAGAATCAAGTTGTTAAAAGACGAAGATTTCATGACTTAAAATTTAAACGAATTATGAACAATAAAAAAGTTTACCCGAGAACAGGGGATAAAGAATCAATATATTTGAAGCCGGCGATTACAAAACCCAATATTATCGTTGGCGACTACACCATGTACAATGATTTTGTAAATGACCCGACAGAATTTGAAAACAACAATGTGTTATATCATTACCCGATTAACCATGATAAGTTGGTTATTGGAAAATATTGCTCTATTGCCTGCGGCGCAAAATTCATGTTTACATCCGGGGAATCATAAGATGTCTTCACTCTCCACGTATCCGTTTCCTCTATTCTTTGAAGAATGGGATTTAAATCGTGATGATGTAACGGATGCATGGGATAATGAAGGAGATATCGTAATCGGAAATGATGTGTGGATTGGCTACGAAGCCGTTATTATGCAAGGAGTTCATATAGGTGATGGCGCAATAATTGGCACAAGAGCAGTGGTAACCAAAGATGTTCCCTCCCTATACAATTGTTGGGGGCGTGCCTGCAAAAAGAAATAAAGAAACGTTTTTTCCGAGGAGATTATAAGAAAATTAATAGAGATACAGTGGTGGAATTTGGATGAACAAACAGTTCAAAAGAATTTACCCAATATCATGAGTGGAAATGTTGATTTACTGGTAAAAAAATAAAATGCCGGAGAAGAAGATACAAGAATTGTGAAATTTAATACGATTTTTACGACAATGACCTTACAACTTCCAGTACCTGAAAAAGGCCTCGATTTTCCCTTAATGAGGGCTTTGGAAAAAACGTCGCTCGAAAAGAAAATGGAAAACAGAACCGCTGTCCAATCAGGAATTATCAAATCTTTTATGGGCTGCTTGTGGGATTACCATGGCAGAAACAAAAAAGAGTAAAAGCAAAAGAACGGTTCCGTCCGCAACAAATTCGCAGGCCATAAAAATTTATGTTGCATTAAAAAAAGGTCTTTTTCTCTACAACGAAAAAGATCACGAGCTAATTCAAATTCTTTCGGAAAATATCATACCCTGTATCGGCAATCAAAAAATGATACAATCGGCTCCGGTCGGATTGATTTATGTTTCCGATTATTCCAAAATGAAAGGTTATCTCTCTAAAAAGGATGAAGATCGAAAATGGTTTGTTTCCGCAACGGAAACAGGTTGTATCAGCCAGAATGTTTATCTTTATTGTGCCTCCGCAAAACTGAATACGGTAATTATCGGTTTGGTTAACAGGGATAAGCTTCATGAAATAATGGGGCTGAAAGAGCACGAAAGGATTGTTTACACACAAGCCGTAGGAAAATCGCCGGATGATTGACCTCTTTTCCGGATTTCGGAGTCTTATTTTTTATTAGCTTTGTTGTTTAAACCCAAAATTATATGGCCGATTCTTCGTTTAGAACGCTTTTTATTCCTGAAAAATCATCGCTATCGGTTAATCACAACCAGTCGGCGATCCTTTTTGGTTCCTGCTTTTCGACACATATCGGGGAACGGCTGAAGAAATCGGGATTCAACTGCCAGATCAACCCTTTCGGGGTGCTCTATAATCCGATATCCATTGCCAATGCGATTGAACGATGTAGCACAAACAATCTGTATGTAGCCGATCAGCTAATAAAGCATAATGGCCTTTGGCTGAGCATGGATCATCACGGAAGCTACTCAAAACCCGATCAAACGGGTACCTTGCAGGAAATCAACGATGAAATAGCAAAGACAAATTCAGTATTTCAGCAAAATCCGCTTTTGATTATAACGCTGGGTTCTGCGCATGTGTATCGCGATAAGCAGACCAACCACATTGTGGGGAATTGCCATAAGATCCCTGCACGGAATTTCTCCAAGGAATTGCTTTCCGTGGAGGCTACTGTGGAGCGATTCTCTGCCTGCTTAAATCAATTGTTTAAATCAGATGCTTCCTTGCAGGTCTTGTTCACCATCAGTCCGGTGCGCTACCTGTCAGATGGCTTTTTCGGGAATCAGCTAAGCAAATCAATTCTTCATCTGTCGGTAGCCAAATTAATGGAGTGTTTTCCGCAGGTTCACTACTTTCCGGCTTACGAAATCATGATGGACGATTTGCGCGACTATCGTTTTTATGCCGACGATATGCTGCATCCGTCGCCGATGGCAGTCGATTACATCTGGGAGCAGTTTGAAAGTACCTATTTTAGTCTGGAAACACATCGGTTGGCAAATGAAATCATTGAGTTGCATAAAGCTGCAGAACATCGGCCATTTCGGAAAGAATCGGAGGCATATCACACGTTCTTAAACAAACATATTCAAAAGATCGATCGGCTGCAAAAGCAGAATCCACAACTCAATCTCTCGGAGCTAAGGCATCAGTTTGAAGGAAAAAGTCTGTAAAGGCCATAAAGGTGAAAGACCATAACGTCTATAAAGTTAACTCATACATTCAAAATTCTTACTTCCTAATTCAGTATTCCTAATTCTTCATTTTGTATTCTTTCTTCTCCACTTCGTCTTCGGCTGCGCTCAGACTCCGCGTTCTTTAGACCCGCATCGCGATCTTTTCACTTTTCACGGAAAATCTTTTCACGCTTCTTACTTCTGTATTCCTGCTTCTTTCTTCTTTTCACGGATACTCTTTTCACATTTCACGTTTTTCACAAAAAATCTTTCTTACTTTCAAAACTTATTCGTATCTTTGCACCCAATTTATTCACAAATAACATAAAAAGTAAATGAAATCTGTATCAATTAGCGGTTCTCTCCGTGAGAACGTAGGGAAAAAGGATGCAAAAGCACAACGCCTTCAAGATTTAGTACCATGCGTGGTTTATGGCGGAAAAGAGCAAGCTCACATTGTAGTTGAGGAAAAACAGTTTAAAGGTCTTCTTTATACTCCGGAAACTCGTTATGCCGAATTAACATTTGGTGGCAAAACAATTAATGCGATTATCCAAGAGGCACAATTTCACCCGACAACCGAAAGATTAATCCATGTTGATTTTCTTGAAGTAATCGATAATAAACCAATTACCATTCCTGTTCCGATTAAAACCGTCGGCACATCTCCCGGTGTTCTAGTTGGAGGTAAAATGGTTAAAAAATTCAGAAAAATCCGCCTTAAAGGCCTGCTTAAAGATATGCCGGAGTTTGTAGATATAAATATTGGCAATTTGGAACTAGAGCAATCTGTTAAAATTGCAGACATTGAAATTCCGAATATTCAGGTAATGGAATTAAAGCAGAATGTAGTGATTTTAGTTACCCGTACCCGTAACGTGGTTGAAGAAACTACAGCACAAGCATAGTCTTTTTCATAAAAATATTAAGGGAGCCGTGGTGTTCCCTTTTTTTGTACCCAAATATTGAAAAACAACTTTTTTATTTCCGGTTTCTCCAATTCTGAGTGAAGTTCCTTATATTCAAAGTTAACAGCGTTTTTCAATAGGCCATATTTAAAAAATGATGATTTTTACTTAACTTTGCACTTTAAATTAATCTGTTAAACTAAAAACAGCTATGAACATTCTTATTTCGGGTGGAACGGGATTTATCGGAAAAAAATTGCGAAATAATGCTATGCGTAAGGGACATACCGTCCGCTTAATATATAGAGACGACTATCAAAACAAAGAGCTACTTTTGGATAAAATACAATGGTCATCGATTATTGTAAATTTAGCAGGCTCTACCATCTCAAAACGATGGACAGAGAGTTATAAAAAGGAAATTTACCATAGCAGAATCGATACGACTAAAGCTATTTCGGAAACTATTCAAAAAGCAAACCGGAAACCCAGACTTTTTATTTCCGTTTCGGCAACAGGAATATATAGCAGCACTAAAATTCAAACGGAAGACGATTATCAGCTTTCAGACGACTTTTTGGCTCAGGTGTGCATCGATTGGGAAAAGGTTGCATTGAGAGCCGCAAGCGACACTCGGGTAGTGATTTACAGGCTGGGCGTAGTGCTTGGAAAAAATGGCGGAATGCTAAAGCAACTTACCTCCCTCTTTAAGCTTGGATTGGGTGCAAAAATCGGCTCGGGCGAACAAATGATGTCATGGGTACATATCGACGATGTAGTAAATGCGTTTTTCTATGCCGCAAAAAACCAAAACATGTCGGGAATATATAATCTAACTTCCCCTACGCCCATATCGAATCGTGATTTTACCCTTGCATTAGCAAAAGCTTTACACCGTAGAGCCTGGCTAACCATTCCCGCTTTTATCCTAAAATTATTTAAAGGGGAACAATCTTCAATTCTTCTCGAAGAAAAATATGTATTGCCCAAGCGATTGCTTGAAGCCGATTTTAACTTCCGCAACGATACCATTCAGGCAACGTTTAAACAAATTTATAAAAAAAAGGAACACGTTCGGAAAAGCACTTCCAATCAGGTGGAAAATCCATTGTTACAACCACAGCCGGAACCAGAATAAATCACAGTTTACTCGTGATCATTTTTGCAGGTCATGAAGTAAATTAAAACATTTAAAACAAATGAAGCAATTCTTCCGAGTTCTTAAATATGCCAAGCCGTATTGGATTTATGTGGTGCTCAATCTTATCTCCAATCTTCTTTATTCTGTATTTTCGTTGTTTTCGTTAGCAATGGTTACTCCTTTCTTGCTTGTCCTTTTCGAAAAAGTAACAATTGTAGCACAAAAACCGGTTTTTGAATGGAATGCTGAGGCCCTAAAAAACTATTTTTTCTACCAAATGAATAATATCATGGGAAGCAGCGGAAAGTTTCAAGCTTTACTTTTTGTGGCTATCGTTTATGTTATTTTCTCTTTGTTATCGAATCTTTTTCGCTATTTGGGAATGTTTTTCATGTCGCCGCTTCGCAATGGAGTTGTTCGTGATATCCGGAGCGAAGTATATCAAAAGCTTTTAATACTTCCGCTGTCATTTTATTCCAAAATAAAAACCGGCGATATCATGTCGAGGGTTTCCTCCGATGTACAAGAAGTGGAATGGTCTATTATGAGTACGATTCAACTGCTCCTCAGGGAACCGCTCATGATTATTATTTTTGTAATTGCGTTGGTGATGATTAGTGTAAAACTAACATTATTTGCAATGATTTTACTCCCATTGAGCGGTTGGCTAATCTCTTTTGTTGGAAAAAAGATAAAGCAACGGTCTTCTATAGGGCAACAAGCATTAGGTGAAATTTCATCGGTTTTTGAAGAGTCTATTTCGGGTCTTCGCATTATCAAAGGCTTCAATGCAATTGATTGGGCCACAAACAAATTTAAACGTCAAAATAATGCATACACACGTACGATGAATAGTGTTTTTCGTAATAGCGAGCTTGCGGGACCGATGACTGAAGTATTAGGTATTTCAACACTTCTAATTGTAGTGTGGTTTGGAGGAAATCAGGTGTTGCAAAACCCGGATACACTTTCGGCGGAAGTTCTTATCATGTTTGTTTTGCTTTTTGCCCGAATAATATCTCCGGCACAATCATTTATATCCGCCACATATAGCATCCAAAAGGGAATTGCGGCAGGCAACCGAATCTTCGAGATCCTCGATTCGGAAGAAATTATTATAGAAAAAAACAACCCGATATCGATTCCCTATTTTCAACACACCATTGAATTTAAAGATGTATGTTTCAATTACGATACCGACCCCATCCTGAATAAAATCAATCTGGTGGTAAATAAGGGACAAACTATTGCTATTGTAGGTGCTTCCGGTGCCGGAAAATCAACGATGATGGATTTGCTTCCCCGTTTTTACGATGTCACCTCTGGAGAACTTTTAATTGACGGAGTTGATATTAGAAATTATAAGATTTCCGATGTACGGGCATTGATGGGGATTGTAAATCAGGATGTTACTTTATTTAACGATACCATTTACAACAATATCGCTTTTGGACTTCCCAACATTACCGTTCAGGAAGTAGAGATCGCTTCGGCAAATGCAAATGCACATGAATTTATTATGGAAATGCCCGAAGGATATCAAACGATAATCGGCGATCGTGGAGCACGCCTTTCCGGAGGTCAGCGCCAGCGAATCAGCATTGCGCGTGCCCTACTCAAAAAACCGGATATTTTTATCTTCGATGAGGCAACCTCGGCACTCGATACCGAATCGGAAAAGATCGTTCAAGATGCCATCGATAAAATGATGAATGAGAGAACCACCTTCATTATTGCACATCGACTTTCTACAATTCGCAAAGCAGATACGATTATTGTACTTGAATCCGGTATTATTGCAGAAATAGGCAGTCACGAACAACTGATGCAAAAAAATGGGAAATACAGGAATATGGTAGATAAACAAAATTTTTCGAACGATGAATCAGATGAAAGAAAGAATTAAATCGTATGCAAACCAATACCTTCCCGAAGCCATTTCGGTAAGAAGACATTTGCATCAGCATCCGGAACTTTCTACACAGGAAGTTAAAACATCCGCTTTTATCAGCGAAAAATTGACCGAATGGGGAATCGACCACCAATGTGGAATTGCAAAAACAGGTATTGTTGGCACCATCAAAGGGAAAAATCCCGATTCTTTTGTCGTGGGACTGCGTGCCGACATGGATGCCCTGCCAATTGCGGAGCAGAACACGTTCGAATTCAAATCGCTAAATCCTGGGGTAATGCACGCTTGTGGCCACGATGCACATATCGCATCACTGCTCTACACACTGAGAATTCTCCACGAACTTAGAAATGAGTTCCAAGGGAGTGTGAAGTTCTTTTTTCAGCCTTCCGAAGAACAATATCCCGGTGGTGCCATCACGATGATTAACGAAGGGGTGCTCAAAAACCCAACACCCGATGTAATGCTGGCCATGCACGTGATGCCCGGATTACCTTCGGGAACCGTGGGCTTTAAAGCCGGGAAATACATGGCCTCGACCGACGAAATTTATATCACGGTTAAAGGCAAAGGCGGACATGCCGCAACGCCAAACCTAAACATTGACCCTATTACTTCGGCGGCACAAACCATTATTGCGCTTCAGCAGGTGGTAAGTCGCATGGCCCCCCCTACTATCCCCACGGTACTATCATTCGGAAGAATAGAAGGATTAGGAAGAACCAATGTGATTCCCGACGAAGTTACGATACAAGGGACAATTCGTACTTTCGACGAAGATTGGAGAGCTAAAGCTCATCAATTAATTAAAGAAATTAGCATGAACACTTGTAAAGCTTTTGGTGCCGAAGCCGATGTATTTGTCGATAAAGGATATCCTTATGTTGTAAACGACGAAGATGTAACCATGCACTCATTGCAGTGGGCTTCCGAATATTTAGGGCCGGATTTCGTGAAACCCCTCGATTTAAGAATGACAGCTGAAGACTTTGCCTATTTTTCACATCGTGTACCGTCATGCTTGTATCGGGTGGGCATCGATTTTCCGGAATCGGACAAAATACTGAATTTACATACTGCCACCTTTAATTTACACGAAGAAGCGCTTGAAAACAGCATGGCGGTGATGTCATGGCTTACCCTTAATTGGTTGTCACACAAATAAATTCGTTGAGGTATCGATTATTTTTATAATTTTACGTGCTGATTAATAATGACTTTTTATTTATGAAATATTTTTTGCGAAATAGATTATGGTTTGTGCTTTTGTTTTGTTTTGTTTTTGCAAATAGCCCTGCAACTAATGCTCAAATAAATAAAAATAATAAGAAAAGTTCATTTTCATCGACGGGGAATAAGTGGAATCGGTTTCGATATGGAATTTTAGGAAATGTTGGATCCGATTTAAATAATGCTCCGTACATTGGGTTTGGATTTGGAGCAAATCAGTATTATGGAGTTGGAAACCTGATGTTCCAGCAATCGGTTACTTATCAGGCATCGTTTCAGCATGTGATTCAGCATAATATTGAAGTTTCCATTCATAATAATTTCTTTGGCGGTCTTGATCTTTCCCCCTTTGTTTGGGGAGCAAATGCGATGTTTGTTTTTAATGAAAATAAAGGCCAACTTTTCGTCAGGCCTGACGTAGGAATTGCATATCCGTTTTCGTATCGTAATAAAGCCAGCGAGGATGCTAAAATAACCGTGATGTTACTTTATGGGTACAACTTCCCACTTTTTCAGGATCGCGACAACTTAGGTGTAAGTTCTCATTATATTACCCTGAAAATTCTGTTCTCGCTATTTTCTTATCATGAAATTTAGTTTTTTTTCATGATAAGGATTTTGTGAAATGCGAAACGACATAAAATCATTTTCTGTAAAAAGTGAAAAAGAATGAGTATAAACAGTTTTATTTAAACATCAACAGATCTCACTCCGCTCCATTCCCTCTTTTATCTAATCTTAAAATTGCTGCACATAATACGAGTGGCATTTGGTTAACTGTGCAATCCGTTGGGCGTTTTGGTCGGAAATCTTCTTTTTGATTTCCCACAAAGATACACAATTAAAACCAAAATGTCAACAACACAACTTACCTTTTGGTATGTTACCTTTTAGTATGATATCATTTGGTAAGCAAAATATTAAATCATATATAGATGATATTCAGATTTATACATGGTATTTATGAGTTTTATAAAATTTAGCAGAAAGACCTAAATATAATTATTAACAAAAAAATATGTATTTAGTGAGGACACGACTCCAAGTCGTACGCTCACTAAATATGATAAAAATCCGAATTCTCCGATAGCAGTTGCCGTCTAGTGATCAGATGACTTGGAGTCATCTGATCACTGCGAATAGCAATAAAAAAAGGAAGCCTTTCGACCTCCTTTTAAAATTTAAGATATTGTTGTTGGAGTCTAGTGACCTGATGACTGGAAGTCATCGGATCACTGACCGAATCAATTATTCAGCTTTTGCCAAGCGAGCATATTGATTATATCTCCACAACGCATTTTCTTGGGTTACTTTGAATAATTCTTTTGCTTCCGCTGGGAAAGTTTTGAGTAATGAGTTGTAACGTACTTCGCTCATGATAAAGTCTTGGAATTTATCCCATTCCGGTTCTTTACTATCTAGGGTAAAGCCGTTTTGACCCTTTTCTTCCAATTCCGGATTGAATCTCCATAAGTGCCAGTATCCACAGTCAACAGCCAGTTTTTCTTCGTGTTGAGTGCGGCTCATACCCGATTTCAGTCCATGGTTAATACATGGTGCATAAGCAATGATGATAGATGGGCCATTGAATGCTTCGGCTTCTTTAATGGCTTTGAAGTATTGCGATTGGCTTGCACCCATTGCTACTTGTGCAACGTAAACATAACCGTAAGATTTTGCGATCAGGCCTAAATCTTTTTTACGGATTTTTTTACCTGAAGTGGCAAATTTAGCTACAGCTCCGGCAGGAGTCGATTTGGACGATTGGCCACCGGTGTTGCTATAAACTTCGGTATCCAAAACCAAAACGTTTATGTTTTCGCCGCTTGCCAAAACATGATCCAAACCGCCGAATCCGATATCATAAGCCCAGCCGTCGCCACCAAAGATCCAGTGTGATTTTTTAGCCAAATATTGTTTCAATTCAACGATTTCTTTGCAGTAACTACAATTACATTTTTGAGCCAAATCTACGATTTGGTCGCCAACTTTTTTGCTTTCTAATGTGTTTTCGCGGTTGTCGATCCATTGTTGGAATAATCCTTTCAATTCTGCCGAGCAACAATCGCAACCGGCAATCGCTTCTTCCATAACACGCTGGATGCGGTCACGCATTTGGCGGGTGGCAACAGCCATGCCAAAGCCAAATTCAGCATTGTCTTCAAACAATGAATTCGCCCATGCAGGACCGTTTCCGCTGTTGTTATTCTTGCAATATGGAGTGGCAGGAGCCGAACCGCCATAAATGGAAGAGCACCCGGTAGCGTTGGCAATCATCATTTGTTCCCCGAAAAGTTGGGTGATGGTTTTGATGTATGGAGTTTCTCCACAACCCGCACAAGCTCCAGAGAACTCAAATAATGGTTGAGCGAACTGGCTATTTTTAATAGTTGCAGCTTTGTCGATTAATTGGTCTTTATACGTAACTTTTTCTTGTGAATAATTCCAGTTTTCAGTTTGTCCCAATTGGCTTTCCAATGGTTTCATCACCAATGCTTTTGTTTTTGCGGGACAAACATCTGCACAGTTTCCGCAACCGGTACAATCTAATACGGATACCTGAACACGAAAGTGTAACCCGGCCATTTCCTTAGGAACTTTCATGTCGATTGTGTTCATGCTTGCAGGTGCATTTTTCAACTCTTCATCTGTCATAACCACCGGACGAATTGCAGCGTGAGGACAGATCAAAGAGCATTGATTACATTGAATACAGTTTTCCGATAACCATTCGGGAACATCAACAGCAACACCACGTTTTTCGTAAGCCGTAGTTCCGGCGGGGAATGTGCCGTCTTCGTACCCGGTGAATGCACTTACAGGAAGATCATTTCCTTTTTGTGCGACCATCGGCTCAACTACATTTTTGATAAAATCAGGGATGTTGCGCATATCTTTTTCAACTTTTACCTGAATATTTGCCCATTCTGCAGGAACTTCAACTTTAACAACATCCGAACCACGGTCAACGGCGGCATTGTTCATATTCACAATGTTTTCACCTTTACGACCATAAGATTTAACGATAAACTTCTTCATTTGTTCTACTGCAAGATCATAAGGAATTACACCTGAAATCTTGAAAAATGCAGATTGAAGAATTGTATTTGTACGATTACCGAGACCTATTTCGGCTGCAATTTTAGTCGCATCGATAATATACATGTCGATTTTATTAACTGCGAGATATTTTTTCACATCATCGGGAAGGTGATTTTTTGTTTCCTCAACACTCCAAGGAGAGTTATAAAGGAAAGTACCACCTTGCTTCAAACCTCTCAAGCAATCATACTTATGAAGATAAGCAGGCACATGAACAGCTACAAAATCGGGAGTCCCCACTAAATAAGGAGCCTTAATCGGAAGATTTCCAAAACGTAAGTGTGAGCAGGTGTAACCACCTGACTTTTTACTGTCGTAATCAAAATATGCCTGACTATATTTATCGGTATTGTCCCCAATGATTTTGATTGAGTTTTTGTTTGCGCCCACGGTGCCGTCAGCACCTAAGCCATAGAATTTAGCTTCAAAGGTTCCTTTTGGAAGAATTGAGAATTCAGGTAGCACGGGAAGTGATTTGAACGTAACATCATCCACAATACCAATGGTGAATTGATTTTTGGGTTCTTTTGCTTCCAAGTTATTGTAAACAGAAACAATTTGTGCAGGGGTAGTATCTTTTGAAGATAATCCGTAACGACCACCAATGATTAACGGTTTTTTGTCGGCTGCAATATCTTTGTTGGTTGCATAAGCTTCCACAATATCCAAATATAAAGGATCACCGTTAGCTCCAGTTTCCTTGGTTCGGTCCAGAACGCAGATGCGTTTTACAGACGTTGGTATAATTGCCATCAAATATTTAACGGAGAACGGACGGTATAGATGCACCACAACCAAACCGGTTTTCTTGCCTTCAGCATTCAATTTGTCAACCACCGTTTTGATGGTTTCAGTAACTGACCCCATGGCAATGATAACATCCGTAGCATCTTTAGCACCATAATAAGTAAAAGGAGCGTATTCGCGACCGGTTATCTTGCTGATCTCTTTCATGTAATTTGCCACAATATCAGGAATAGCATCATGATATTTATTTTGAAGTTCACGCGTTTGGAAGTAGATGTCAGGATTTTGAGCGGTACCGCGAGTAACAGGATGTTCCGGATTTAATGATCCTTCGCGATATGCTTTTAATGCATCCATATCTATCAGTTTAGCCACTGCATCTTGATTAGTGGCTTCAACTTTTTGAATTTCGTGAGAAGTACGGAATCCGTCGAAGAAATGTAAAAATGGGACACGCCCTTTGATTGCAGCCAAATGAGCAATTGGAGCGATATCCATAATTTCTTGAACCGAACCGGTAGCTAACATTGCAAAACCGGTTTGACGAGTACTCATTACATCTGAGTGGTCTCCAAAGATAGACAATGCCTGCGCTGCAAGAGCACGAGCCGAAACATGGAATACTCCCGGAAGTAATTCACCTGCAATCTTATACATGTTTGGAATCATCAGTAATAAACCCTGTGATGCAGTATAGGTTGAAGTTAAGGCACCTGCTTGGAGAGAACCGTGAACTGCGCCTGCAGCACCTGCTTCAGATTGCATTTCAACCACTTTAACGATATCGCCAAAGATATTTTTTCTATTAAATGATGCCCACTCGTCAATGTATTCAGCCATTGTTGAGGATGGGGTGATTGGATAAATTGCGGAAACTTCGCTGAACATGTACGCTACATGAGCTGCTGCGTAATTTCCGTCACATGTGAGAAATTTACTTTTTTCTGCCATAATGAACGATTCTTTTTGAAATTATTATAATTAAGTACGCTGTTTTTATTCCAATGAAAAACATTGCGAAGTTAGTTATTTTATCATTACAACAGCATTTGTCGTTATTTTTTTAACTAAAGAATAACATCGAAAATTATTGACATAACCATACAGAAAACCAACTAGATAGCTATTGCAAAAAACATTTTGGTTATTTAAAAAACGTAACGGGTGTTTTTAGAATTTTGCAACAAACTCAACTACAAACTTATCGAAATGTCCGGAATATATTCCACATAAATATTTTTCGTAATTGAGACGAATTTCGGACATAAATTGTTTCACATCAAACCCGAAGTTAACTCCGCCGGTAATGCGCTCTGCCGACTTATCACCATAAAAAATATCTTTTCCCATAAGATCCCAACGAAGAACCGGACTGATAATTTTTATCATCTTGCTTTTTGTATGGAAATTATAACAGGAGTGAATATAAAATCCGTCCTGATGTTTATCAACATTCAAAGTATCTGTAAAATGACGTTGCATATATTCGGTTTCAATCAGCAGGTTTTTGTTCTGATAACGGAGTTCTCCGCCAACCATGGTCAGGTTTTTTTCCAATAGAGTAGCCCCCTGATATAAGTTTCCTGCTACCCTAAAGTTTTTTAGTGGAGAAATAGTTGCTCTTGCGGCATAGTTTGAGCGATCGATCCACTGCGGATTATTGCTGCCTGTGCCATTCATGGCCGCAACCCACAAATCGATCGGGATTGCGGTTTTTAACCGGTAGTTCACCGTAAATCCGATATCTCTCAATCCGTCATTTACATATTTCGCTACAAATGAGCGGTTAGCAAAAAGGTTTTCGACCGGACTCCGCAAGTAGTCCGTGCCAAACGGAACTTTGCGTTGCCCCATATAAATATCCAAATTATTAATGGGCGTAATTTTAACAAAAGCATCCAACATGCGGATCTTACCCTCATCCGACAAGTCGATTTCTGCACGATAACCTACATATTGGTTCACATTTCCCTTGGTGCCAAATCGAGCATTTCGAACTTCGAAACGCATCTTACCATGCTCTGTATCAAACTCAACTTTGGTCTTTAGCGAGCCATCGAGTGCCGGTATATATTGATTTTTATTAGTCGTAGAATCGGTATTTTGAGAATAACCATTAAATAAAATGAAAATCGATAATATAAACAGCCACTTTTTATTCATATTTTTTGTTCGCAAAGTTATCGAAAAGTTACCAAATTAACACTTATTGAAGACGACCGACAATTCGGACATATCTTTTTGTGATTTTTATGCCGCGATTCATAAAAAACACAATATATTGATTTTATGAAACTTAAACCACGCACTAATTATAATAAAGAGTGCTTGTTAATGTTTTAATGATTAACGCTTAACTATTTCTTAATATGAAGGTTGACCACGATACAATACTTTATCGTTTAACATTAATTCCACCAGTCGCATTAATTGTGTAAATATCTTTGGGCTTATTTGAGTAAGCACAGAGACTGTTTTACATAAAATTTGGGGGATGCAATACAATAACAAGCATATCTTTGATTTTGCAATGACTTTTAAGTATTAATTTCAAGAAAGCCGTTCTTCATAAACTATAAATTATTATAGCCGGTCTGTATCTATACAAGACCACCCTGAAAAATGCAATAATTTGAATATCAGTAGGATAATTCAATAATAAAATCAGAACCTAAAAAAAGATTATAATTGTAAATAAGTAAATACAGATAGAGCCACTTTGAAACATAATTAATGCTTGTTTGTTACAAACGAATTCGCTATATTTGCTTAATAATTTTAATTAACCCCAGTCAATATTAGTTTTTAAACTACTATGAACCGAGTAAAAAACAGATATTGTTTATGCCGACTTTTCAAACAAACTTTGATGCACAAAACGTGTGAGTTATGTGTACACAACTTATCAATTCATACAATCGAGCCAGAATTACCGATCTTTTATCTCATTTTTCGTTTATTAAACATCCCTTTTGATCCACAAAAGGCAATTCCACCTTAAACTTACTACCAGAATGTAATTTTCTAAGATTCAAAAAAGATAAGCAGTGTTTTAATCGTTAAATAGAATAAAAATGAAAAAAATGAAATACATAATGGGGCTTTCAATGTGTGCATTTGTTGCATTTACAGCATGTAACAAGGACCAATACAATATTTCTGAAAGCTCTTCCGATAGCCAAATTACCCAGAAATTAATTGATTTCAAAAAAACATTAAATGCAAAAGATGGAAGTACTCTAACACTCGATAGTGCAAAATGGTATTTAGAAGGACTGCTTAATTACGAAAATGCCAACAATAATCATGAAATGGGAGAAGTTAACCTCTATTACGACTCAATAATTATTAACACTGTTACGAATGAGGTAAGCAACTCTGAACTATTTGTTGCATATTCGTCACTTGTTAAAAAACTACAGGAGCTTAATAACGAAGAGAATAACCAGATCAAATTTAACATGATTAGTTTGTGTATTAAACCAAGTTCTATTTCCGATGAGCATAAAATTATAATGACCGTTTCTGCAGGAAAAGAATCTAAAACAATGAAATTTGTTCCGTTTGCAGCAGGAGATGCATGGATTTTTGGCTATGGCGGAGGATGTTGTACTACAGATCCTTATAATCCGAATTACTGGGATCGCACTTCGGATGCTGCCGAGCAATTACAATATAAAATCAACAACAGTATTAGGTCGCAAAAAACCGGTTACTATATTAACATTTCATCCATCATAGTTACCGAAGGTCAATGGGATCAATATTACCCAGGTAGGTGGACTCCTTCAACAATATTTTTGGCAAACGGAACCGGAGCATATGCTCCTGAATCCGAACCTTGTTTGAATGATGTTGAATTAAATTATTATCTTGGAAAATTTGAGCAGGTTGCGACCAATGCAATTCCTCATGGCAAGTCGTTTTTGAATGTAGATATTTATGGAGTGTTTTTGGGATTTAGTGGACAACCTGTTTCTCATTGGAGCAGAGGCCATCATTACAATATCTTTTATGGCGATATCGTAAGCCAGTTGCCAAATCCGACCAATTAATTTATAGGAAAATTATAGATTGCTTTTTATATGTCTTTAACAAGGAAAGATAAAACCACACGCATTTTGACTATTACCGTGGTTTTATCTTTTTAAGTTCAAGAAAATACCGGTTCAAAATCCATAACAAGTCTATTCTATGTATGAAAAATGGAAGATTAAATAATTATTTCGTTCAATGTCTCTTTTAGTTTATCCAATATTCATTATGGATTACTTTCGATTGCAGGATTTCATTGCAGATTATTCAGATACTTTTTATACTGTTGGTATGTTACTCAGTTTTTCCGAATAATTTGCGACAATCATTCTCATGCATGCATGATTGAAATTTATGAATTAGCCGCCAGCAGGTCATATTGCGCAGTTCATTTTTTTTTGCAACTATTCGAATAGAATCTCCCGATTCTTCCACGGTTTGATATAAAAGCTTAAAAGCTACAGATAATGGAATCTTACATCGATGAAAAGCCGTATGTGCTGTTGCCGACTCGGTACGTTTGCAACGAGTGCACCGCCGTGAAAAGGGCTCCGAGCCATCACAAAAATTAGTGTTTCCACATTTTCTGCACACAAAACCATTTTCCCATTTATGCTGACTCAACCATTCCAAACAAGCTATGTCTGTGGAAAATTTTGCAGAAAATTCTTCCTGCGAAGAAAATCCGAATATTAACTTCAACCTACTTTCAAAATCAATTTCTTTATTCATGTTTTTTTTGATTGCAATCGAACATTAACATTTATTTAGTGTTATTTAAGCGATACAATTATTAATTTTGCAAAATAACAAAAAAAAGAGATATGAACAGAAAAAATAAAAAAATCGCTTTCATCGGATTAATGATTCTAGCCGTATCAATAATCGGATATGCTTCCGTATCGGCACTTTCTCCCGGCCAACAAAATAAGAGCAGAGGAGTTGTTCAAATGGACAAAGCAATGTATATTGATAAAATATACGATTTTGTTGAGGCTCCGAATTCCTTTAAATATAAGGGAACTCGACCTGTTGTAGTTGACTTTTATGCCGATTGGTGTCGTCCGTGCAAACACATTGCGCCCATAATGGAAGAACTCTCGGAGAAATATAAAGGACAGGTTGACTTCTACAAAGTAAATGTGGATCACGAGCGCGAACTGGCAACGATTCATAACGTGCAAAGCATTCCTATGGTTATTTTTTTCTCAAAAAAAACAAAGCCGAATGCTGTAATGGGGGCGTTGAACAAAGAGGATTATATATCGTTAATAGAAGAAACTTTAAAGTAAAAAGATTTTAAAAGCCTTCTTTTAATTTCTCAAAAAAATTAATCACCAATAAAATTATCAAAATGGAACACTTAACCGAAGCTACTTTCAAAGAAAAAATATTTAATTACGAACAATCCCAAGAGTGGAAATATAACGGAACAATTCCCGCTGTAATTGATTTTTATGCTGATTGGTGCCAACCATGCAAAATGGTTGCTCCAATTTTAGAAGAGCTGGACAAGGAATATGAAGGTAAAATTAATTTTTACAAAGTGAACACGGAAGAACAACAAGAGCTATCATCCGTTTTTGGAATTCAAAGTATCCCCTCTATTCTGTTTATTCCCAAAGAAGGAGTCCCAACTATGGCTGCCGGAGCACTTCCGAAAGGAACGTTTATGGAAGCATTCAAAGATGTTTTTGGAATTTAGCATTGCAGATACAAACGGCACATTATTTCGTTACACTCCCAAAATGGTCGGGAGTATAAAAAACAAAAGCTATACTCTTAAGTATGGCTTTTTTATCTTAAATACTGTTATACAAAAACTCACAACGACAACCACTTTTCAATTTTTGTTTCTTTTCTTGTCTAATGTTACTTTTCGCTAAGCATCGTTCCATGTTTCACTTTAAATCTGTATTTTTGCGCCATGAAACGGATCCTGTTAATTGACAACTACGACTCTTTTGTGGCCAATATAAAGCAATTACTCGACGAAAGCGGGGTCGCTTTAACCACTATTGTGATGAATGACAAGTTGAAATGTGTTTCTCTTGACGAATACGATGGAATTGTAATTTCACCCGGTCCGGGACTTCCATCGGAAGCCGGTGATACCAACGCTTTTATTTCATCCATAAAAGAAAACATTCCGCTTTTAGGTATCTGTTTGGGTTTTCAAATCATCGGAGAAGTCTTCGGTGCCACGCTATACCAACTGCCGATCATTTATCATGGCCATCAAACGGAAATAGCGATTACCAGACCAACCGCTTCAATTTTTAAAGGAATATCTTCTCCCTTTAAAGCCGGCAGATATCATTCTTGGGCTATAAAAAAAGAAGGGTTCCCCGATTCGCTTGAAATCACCTCGGAAACTGCAGATGGAATCATTATGTCTTTTAACCACAAACAATTGCCAATTACAGCCGTATTATTTCACCCTGAATCAATAACGACGCCCGAAGGAAATATCATGATGAATAACTGGTTATCCGAAATAAAATAAATAATGATACATGAGAAAATTATCCGTAGATGAGATGAAGCGAGTTGATGCGGAGCAGTTTAAAAAACTCGACAAAACTCCAATGATTGTTGTATTGGACAATATTAGAAGCATGAACAATGTAGGATCTTTTTTCAGAACCGCCGATGCTTTCCGAATAGAGCAGCTACATTTGTGTGGGATTACTGCATGTCCTCCGCATCGTGAAATTACCAAAACCGCATTAGGCTCTACAGAATCGGTGGACTGGCACTATTTCGAAAACATTCTGGATTCGGTGCATTGGCTTAAAGAAAACGGATATAAAGTGTATGCCGTGGAACAAGTAGATACTCCAATATATCTTCATAAATTTGAGTGGAACATGTCCGAGAAAATAGCTATAATTATGGGAAACGAAGTTTTTGGAGTTTCCGATGAAGTGCTTCCGCTATGCGAAGGCGCTTTGGAAATTCCTCAAATCGGCACTAAACATTCTCTTAATGTATCCGTTTCGGCCGGCATGGCCATGTGGCATTTGTATGCTCAATGGTTAAACCGCTTCCCGAACAATTAATTTTGAAAATCGTTATATAAAAAAATAAAACCCGATGATAAAAGAAGTTACTAAACTTATCGACGATCATAAGATATATTCAAAGCGCTGGTTTATTGATGTATTTCTAATTCTTATAGGCTCTCTAATTGTAGCATCTGCATACGTATTTTTTATCTCTCCTTTTAAAATCATACCCGGCGGCATTTATGGAATATCCATTATCCTGCACTATATTACCCATGGCCTAATTCCGTTTCTACCCGAAGGATTACCCATAGGAATCACCGCTTTGTTTTTTAACATTCCATTGGCGTATGCTTCTTATAAACTATTGGGAAAAGGGGCAATTATTAAAACGGTTATCACTTTTGTTGCAACTTCAGTATTTGTGGATTTACTCTCGTTAATATATGGATTCGAGCCCGTAGTAGCCGGAGACAAACTCCTTTCAAGCATTTATGGCGGAGTGATATTGGGTGTTGGAGTTGCTATGATTTTTAAAGCACATGCTACAAGTGCCGGAACCGATGTAATTTCAAAAATGCTTTCCCGTCGGTTCCATATTCAATTAGGGTATATGATTATCATTGTTGATTCTTTTATCGTGCTAATGGGTTTAATCGCCTTCGGTGATATCAGTGTGCCGCTGTATTCATGGATTACTATTTTTGTCTATGGGAAAGTAGTTGATGTGGTAATGCATGGCATTAGTAATGATAAAGCCGTACTGATTATTTCCGACAAAAATGTTCAGATTTCGGAACGAATTATCTTCGACCTTCGTCGTGGCGGAACATTTTTACATGGTAGAGGGATGTATAATGGTATTGAAAAAGAGATTATTTGCTCGGTGGTCAATTATCGGGAGCTTGATGCTCTCACCGAATACGTTCAAGACATAGACGATAAAGCTTTTTTAATCGTTCTCAATGCCACGGAAATTGTAGGTAAGGGGTTTAAAACATTCGACGAAGCAAAGGAAAAATAGGAAAATTTAGATACCGCTAATTCCTGTTCTGCAGAGATGTGAGTAAATTATTTTCTATTTTTGTATCCATGATAAACTATTACGAAGAATTAGGTGTTTCGGAAAATGCAACGCTCGAAGAAATCAAACGAGCTTACCGGCATAAGGTAAGTAAGGTACATCCTGATGTTAACCCAAGTGTGAATGCCCACGAAGAGTTTATCTTATTAAACCAGGCTTATGAATATCTTGTTAAGGTAAAGTCCGGACAGGTATTTGATAATCAAAAAGATAAATACACAGAAGCAAAGCCGAATTATTCCGACGACGATTTATTCCGAGATTCTCGTAAGCGATCTTCCGAACAGGCACACATTAAATATGACGAGTTTGTGAACTCTGCATACTATAAATCAGAGTTGGCAATTAATGCGGCCATTGATTATTTTTTTCTTTTTTTAATACTCGTTGTTTACCTGCTTTTTTTCGGAGGATTGATTATACTTCTTGGAGTTTTGGGAATGCTTATTGCCGGATTTTTTTCCCTGTTATTTATCCCGCTATTTATCCATGCCTATCAAAATATTCATAAACTTTCCTCTAATGAGTTTTTGACGATAATGTCTCGCATTATTACCAATGAAAATACGCACATCCTGATACTTACAGTCGTTAACATCATCACCTTCTTCAAATTTGCTTTTGTTACATTCTTACCTTTTAAACTGATTGTACTATTATATTTTATTCCTCCGATTATTGTTTACACCCTTTTTAAATACAAGCAATCTATTTCCCGGTCTGAGTCCTCGAAAAAAAAAATCAACCGCCCGTACTTTTTAATATGGGGCATCATTCCAATGCTTTTTTCACTGTTTCTAATCACGAATTTCTACTTTCATTCAAATTCCAGAGTAGAAAGCTATAATTATCAACCTGCAACAGGATCCGATTCCGGTTCCGTATGTGAATTGGAAGGGGGAAAATACCAAGAATACGGAGGAATCCGCTTTGTCTTTTCTAATGATGATTTTTATAAAAGCAAAAGAATCACCTATACTATAGCCAGAGGATATTGGGGGGTTGACGTGTTGATCGATTTTTCGTTTTCCGAAACTCGATCTTTTCCAAAATAACTTTTCTTAAGTTTTCCGAAAAATCGATGATGAATTCAGCTCTAAAAAATAAAAAGCTCTAAATTTTTAATAATTTAAGAAGAAAGTACCACTCCTATAACCAAATTATTTACCTTTGCGTCATAATCAAAAACAAATCAAAAAATAGGGATTATTAGTTATGAGAGAAAGATTTATTGACTTAGAGACATACGGCATTCATGATGTTGTAGATGTTTATCACAATTTGTCTTACGATGAACTTTACAAGCACGAGACAAACGAAAGCTTAACGGGTTACGAAAAAGGGTTTGTAACAAATCTCGGTGCAGTAAATGTTGACACAGGTATTTTTACAGGTCGATCGCCCAAAGACAAGTACATTGTACTCGACAACGAAACTGAAAATAAGGTATGGTGGGCAGGTCCAAACCGTAAAGGTTCAGATAATAAACCTATTTCTAAAGAGATTTGGAATGAACTTTTGGAAGTCGGACAGAAACAACTTTCGAACAAAAAACTTTACGTTACCGATGCCTTTTGCGGAGCTAATCCCGAAACTCGCTTAAAAATCAGAGTAATTTGTGAAGTAGCTTGGCAATCACATTTTGTAAAAAATATGTTCATCCGTCCTACCGACGAAGAACTAAACAATTTTGAACCCGATTTTGTAATGCTAAACGCATGTAAAACGGTAAATCCAAAATGGGAAGAACAAAATCTGAACAGTGAAGTTTTTGTAGCCTTCAACATTTCGGAAAAATTAGCGGTTGTGGGTGGAACATGGTATGGCGGAGAAATCAAAAAAGGATTCTTCTCAATGATGAACTACTTTCTTCCCCTTCAAGGAATCGCTGCAATGCATTGCTCGGCAAACGTTGGTAAAGCCGGCGACACGGCTCTGTTTTTCGGTCTTTCGGGAACAGGCAAAACAACCCTGAGTGCCGATCCGAATCGCATGTTGATTGGCGACGACGAGCATGGTTGGGATAACCATGGAATCTTTAATTTTGAGGGTGGCTGCTATGCTAAATGTATCGACCTAAGCGCCGAAAAAGAACCGGATATCTACAATGCTATTCGGAGAGATGCCTTACTGGAAAACTTAGTCTATGACGAAAAATCCGGAGCCATCGATTTTGCATCAACAGCAAAGACCGAAAACACCCGCGTCAGTTATCCGATTTACCATATCGAAAATATTGTAAAACCTGTTTCTAAAGCGGATCATGCAAAAAATGTAATTTTCCTGAGTGCGGATGCTTTTGGAGTATTGCCTCCGGTAGCTAAACTTACGAAAGAGCAGGCCATGTATTACTTCTTAAGCGGTTATACGGCTAAAGTGGCTGGGACCGAACGAGGAATCAAAGAACCGGTTCCTACATTCTCGTCTTGCTTTGGAGCCCCGTTTTTGCTTTTACACCCAACCAAATATGCACATTTATTATCCGAGAAACTTGAAAAGCATCATGCAAATGTATATCTGGTAAATACCGGCTGGACCGGTGGCCCTTATGGCATTGGCAAACGTATCGATTTGAAATCAACCCGGGCTATTATCAATGCCATTCTGAACAACGAGCTGGTGGGTGGTGAATTCGAGATAATGAACCCATTTGGGCTGCAAATCCCTAAAGCTGTGAGCGGAGTAAATGCTCACATCTTAAACCCACGGAACACATGGGAAGATAAAGCTGCTTTTGATGCTCAGGCTGAAAAACTGGCGGGATTGTTTATCAATAACTTCAAAAACTTTACCGACAACGAAGAAGGACAGCAATTAATTAAAGCGGGTCCGCAATTGTAAAGTTTATATCGCAATATTAAAAGAGAGTTTTCTGAAAATGGAAACTCTCTTTTTAATTAATGATCAATCCCCAATCCTATTCACAAACCTTTTTAAGTACAGACAAGTTGAACTTATTCACCCCTTCGCCTTCGAAAGATTTAATAACATTTCCGTTCCATAAGTAAAATACTCCTGGAGTGTTGCCATCCATACCCATCAATGTCCAAAACTTAGGAATATCTATAATTTGATAAGGGAAGCGGCATTGCGATTCGTTGAAAAATTCGGGGATCAGGTTTGTCTCCTCATCCATAAACAATACATATATTTCAGGATCATTGGTATTGCGAGCCCAACTGCATAACTCTTTTGCCGTCTCCCGGCAATGATCGCAACCGGCAGCAAAAAGACAAATTATTTTTTTGCCTTCGTTGAGGTTCACCTTTTTACCTCCGAATGCCTTAAATTCCGAAAACCTTGATTTTACTTTGGTTGGCTCCGATTCAACAGCATTGTTTTTTTCATCTTGCTGATTTACAGCCTCCTTTTTTGGCGTTTCACTTTGAAGTGCCAAGGTGTCCTTTTTTTCAGTCGGGATGGAATCTTGTTGTTCAATTGCCCCTTCCAATATAATATCCTTTGGACAAGGACAAAAAGGGAAGACCATGAACATAAAGAGGGCAGAGGCAACATAAGCAAAGATCAGATACGTGATATTGTTATGCCCTTTTTCTTTATCTGAAACTTTTCTATATAAATAAACAAGAAGTCCGATGGTGATGATATTCTTGATAAACGCCTCAAACGGGGTCATCGGAATCAGTTGACCAAAGCACCCGCAATTGCCGGTCATTAAGCCGTTTTTGTACATTTGGATCGACAAGTGGACGCAGAAAACAGCGAGGAACAAAATCGTTCCGGGGATTACGATGCTCTTGAGAAAATGACGTTGCAGGATAACAATACTCACGGCTAATTCCAAGGCAATCATCAGCCGTGCAATATAAGGAGCCTGACACCAGGAGGCAACGCCCAAATCTACAAATTGCTTTTCGAAGGTCCAGATCGGAAACATCTTCGCAACAGCGGAAACCAAAAACAATAGGGATACAAATATCCGGATGGCCCAAGGCAAGTATTTCTCTATTTTTTTCATTTGAATAGATTAATGGTTTAGCAAAAACATATCTTTATAAACTTTCACACTTTACAAACTTTAAACTCTACCGGGGATTGCATCGATTAAATTCTGGGTATAATCGGTCTTCGGATGGTTATATAATTCGTCGGCATCATCGATTTCCTGAATTTCACCGTCCTTCATCACCACGATGCGATCCGACATGAAATGAACCACCGACAGATCGTGGGAGATGAATACATAAGTGAATCCGAATTCCTGTTTCAATTCGTTGAGCAGATTCAGCACTTGCGCCTGAACGGATACATCCAATGCCGAAACCGATTCATCGCAAATGATCAGTTCCGGGTTTAGTGCCAGGGCCCGTGCGATGCAGATTCGCTGTCGCTGCCCTCCCGAAAATTCGTGGGGGTATCGCTGGAAATGTGATGCAGGCAATCCAACCCGTTCGAGGATGTATTTGGCTTTTTCCTCGCGTGCTTTCTCATTTTTTTCGATGTTATGCACTCGCATGGGCTCCACAATTGCTTCTCCAATAGCGATTCTTGGGTTAAGCGACGAATACGGATCCTGAAAGATAATTTGAATCTCCTTGCGGATGTGCTTCATCTCCGATTTGCTTAATGTGGTCAAATCCATTCCTTTGTAGAAAACGGATCCCTGTGTGGGACGGACCAATTGTAAAAGCGTTCTCCCCAAGGTGGTCTTTCCGCAACCCGATTCTCCAACCAAACCCACCGTTTCCCCTTTGAAAACTTCAAAACTGACTCGATTAACCGCTTTAAGGATGGTCGGTTTTTTGAAAAACGAGTCGCTTTTAATTTCAAATTGTTTTTCGAGATCCACAATCCTCAATAGCGGTTCCGATTGATAGAGCTTATCCAACCGTAGTTTTCGCTCTTCGGGAGAGATTAGCTTATGAGCATCCATAATTTCTGAAACCGCAGTTTTGTTTTCTAGGAATTCGGCCACCGTAGGCAGTTTCTGATATCTGAAATCTAACGGTGGACGGCAGAAAAGCAGTCCTTTGGTATAGGGATGCTGTGGATTATGGAATATTTGATCGGTTTCCCCCTTTTCAACCACTTTGCCTTTGTACATCACCAGCACTTCATCGGCAATTTCGGCAACTACGCCCAAATCGTGGGTGATGAATAAAATGCTCATTCCATACTTGTCGCGTAACGATTTCAGCAATAGCAAGACTCCGTGCTGCACGGTTACATCAAGGGCTGTGGTGGGTTCGTCGGCAATCAGTATGTCCGGTTTGCAGGCGATGGCCATGGCAATCATCACCCGTTGCTTTTGTCCTCCAGAGATTTCGTGCGGGTAACTGCTATAGATATTTTCAGGCCGGGGGAGCATCACCTCTTCAAACAAGGAGATCACAGCTTTTCGGGCCTCTTTTGCCGTGATGTTCTGATGGGTTCGGAGCACTTCAGCCACCTGTTTTCCACATCTCATCGACGGATTCAGTGAGGTCATCGGTTCCTGAAAAATCATCGAAATACGATTTCCCCGATATTTGCGAATTTCGCGAGAGTTAAGTTTGAGCAAATCCACGGATTCGTCCCCATCCTGAAAGCGGATCGATCCCGACACCACCTTCGACTGAGCTACGGAAAGCAACTTGAGAATGGCCATCGAGGTAACCGATTTTCCCGAACCCGATTCTCCCACAATCCCAAGAATCTGATTCCGCTTTAACGAAAAAGTGATTCCTTCGATCGCCCTGGTGACCCGATCCTTGTTTTGAAAATCGATGGTCAGGTTTTCAATTTCCAGTATCGGTTTTATGATTTCGGTCGGTTTATCCACTGCTATTTTTTGTTGAGTGATTTGATTTGCTTTTGATATTGTTTTGCAAAATATTTAAACCAACTGTCATCTTTGGTATATTCCAACACCTTCACTTTTGCATTTACAGAAGGGTTGGCTTTGTAGTCGAGAAGAGCAAAACCATTAGCCAACGCCACTTGTATTGCCTTAGTTTTACTGCGGCTGTATTTTTTTTGTTTTAAGAGGTTCAGTAATGTTAGAGTAGATTCATAATCCTGATTGTTAACCATATATGTAGCACCCCAAAGCTGGTAATTCACATTATATTGCGAAATAAACTGGGTCAGGGTTTTATGTTCAATCGCATAGTCGCTGAGGTTATTTTTTTGGTAAAAATCGGTAAGGGCTACATAAGCCGAGGTAGCTCCCGAAAAATCATTGCTGTTGGCACGTTGAGTTGCTTTTTTGTAATCTTGCTGATATTTTGCCGGATTTTGAGTGTAATTAATGCCAATTGTTGCCGAGTCGGTATTTAGCTGACAATCGCTATTTTTGTCTGCAACGGCTTTTGCCCTTTGGAACGTGTTAAGTGCCGTGATAAAATCCTTCTTCGCAACAAAAACATTCGCAGTGTCAATAACGCCGTCATACTCAGCTTGAGCATTCATACATTGCTGACTAAAGATGGATTGTTTAAGATTTGTCACGTTCTGATTCAACCTTGCATTGTCTTTCAGCTGATACTTTGTTTGATCACTGATGATTGCCAATAATATTTCACGAGCCCGTGGTAGGTTGTTGCTTTGAACCATTTTTTGGGCGACATCGGCATCGACAAACAAGAGTTCCAATTTCGCTTTACGAAGCAAATCATTGAGCTGTTTGTCCCGCTTTACATTGTAATTTTGTTCGATATCGGAGGCCTTGTTTAGTGATTCAAATGCGTTTTTATAATCTTTTGAAGTAATTAGCGTCCGGCCTCTTTTTACCAATGCGGCATAATGCTCACTTTTCACTTTTTGCATTAATGTAATGGCTTGTTCGTTCGATGTGATAAACGAATTGTTTTGCGATTGATAAGCCATTGCATTGTTTATGGCTAAAGTAGCATCGTCATATTTTGCCCCCGTCAAATCGCATTGCGCATTATAAAGATACGATTGATAGGTAGCATTATGGGCATCGGAGCGAAGAATATATAACGAATCGTTGCAATTGTAGTTCCGGATTTTTTGACAGAAAGCGGCGATGTCATCCAAATTGGTTAGTGCCGAGGCATAAAGCTGATGAGATATCTGCCGTTTTACTTCGGCTACTTTTGCCGATTCCACTGAACGGGCAAGTTGTGTTGCCTGTGCGTATATGTCGTTATCCACCGACGAAAGAGAAAACAGACTAGATAATCGGCTCATTGAAGCCCCTGCATCCCCATCCTGATAGTCCATTAACGCCAAATAATAAATGGGTTGTGCATATTGCAGATCGATGGAAGCGGATTGCCGAAAATCGTTGCGGGCATCATTCCTTTTATTGCTATTGAACGATTGCAGGCCACTTTCAAAATAATATCGATGCAGATTAGTCCGCACATAATTGATGTTTTTTTGAACCTCACCGATTCTTCTCTTGGTGTCTTCGAGTTTTGGAAAAATATGTATGGGGTCGTAAGATCGCACATTCAATGCGTGCCAGAATGGAGCGGACTCAACTCTGTTTACTCTTGAAATCAGCACATCCAGTTGTTGCTGAGTATAATTGATCTGTCGAAAATTTTCCGTGTTCATCACTTCTGCGATGCCATAACACGAGGCAATTTCGCCCTCGGCACCATAGTACTGATCGACCATCTGGCATTTATCCCGGAACCGATCGAAAGCCTGATTTCGATATTTAAAATCTCGGGAAAGAACCTCTAACTGATATTCCCCATTGGAAACAGTATCGCTATATTCAAAACGATTTTCGCTGTTATGAAAACGGAATTGAGCATCGTCGATTTTAAAGCGCTTGAGTTCCTGACCATTTTTACGTTTCAAAACACATTCAAAACTATAGTTTGAAGGAACCATTTCATCGCCCATCTCAAATCCTTTGTAAAAAAGGTCACCGGTAAGGCGGACTTGCTCATAGGATACATAAACATTGATTTTTCGGCCGTTTCGGGTAGCCCATACATGTTCATCTACATCGAGGTGGATGCGGGTTTGATGCACCGGCTTATTCATGGTTGACGAAATAATCCGCAACATGTCGTTGACTATATGCTGACTTTGGTCGCCACCATTGATATACGACAAAAGGTACGACTGGGTTTTGGTTCTATCAAAAATAATCGGAGTCTGACTAAACGCTGATAATACCCAAAAGGAAATAATAGTAATTAAAAGATTTTTTTTCATACAGTTATCTATAATTGTAAATGTTTGATTGAACAATATTACGAAAAAAAGTGTAATTTCACAAACGAGACTTTAAAACCGATTTGATCTTTCAAAAGCCATCGAGTTAAAACTCAAATTTAAAATGCGTAAAATAGAATATCAAGAACCATGCAAAAAGGAGATATGTGAATGAAGGGCCTATTCTATTGGATTAAGGACATTAAGCAAAAAAATCACAAGCCAAAATTCGGAGGACTCGAGATCCTCAAGTATATTGGTCCGGGGTTATTGGTTACCGTAGGTTTTATCGATCCGGGGAATTGGGCTTCAAATATGGCTGCCGGTGCAAGTTATGGTTATTTGTTATTGTGGATGGTTACGCTTTCCACTATCATGCTGATCATTTTGCAACATAACGTGGCTCATTTGGGAATTGCTACAGGGCTTTGTCTTTCCGAAGCGGCAACCATTTACCTTCCGAAAAAAATTTCCCGTCCGGTGCTTGGATCCGCAGTATTGGCTTCTATCGCCACCTCGTTGGCTGAAATATTGGGTGGAGCCATTGCGTTGAATATGCTGTTTGACATTCCCATTAAGATTGGGGCAATCATGGTTACGGCTTTGGTGATGATCTTGCTTTTTTCCAACTCGTACCGAAGGATCGAAAAGTGGATTATCGGATTTGTCTCTATGATCGGATTATCATTTATTTACGAACTCACGCTGGTAGATGTGAATTGGAACCAAGCCGTTTATCATTGGTTGATTCCATCTTTTCCCAAAGGTTCGGCCCTGGTAATAATGAGTGTTTTGGGTGCGGTAGTGATGCCTCACAATCTGTATCTGCATTCCGAAGTCATCCAAAGTCGCCAATGGAACTTGGAAGATAAAAAAGTGATCAAGAAGCAACTCGATTACGAGTTTCTCGACACCTTGTTTTCGATGATTGTAGGCTGGGCTATCAACAGTGCTATGATTTTGCTTGCGGCAACCACTTTTTTCGCACACCATCAACCGGTAACCGAACTTCAACAAGCACAATCAATATTAGAACCGCTTTTGGGAAATAATGCCGCAATTATCTTTGCCGTGGCACTACTTTTTGCTGGGGTAGCATCTACAATTACCTCAGGGATGGCTGCCGGATCAATTTTTGCTGGAATTTTTAACGAGCCGTATGATATCAAGGACATTCACTCCCGGACAGGTGTTGCCATTTCGTTACTGCTTGCATTAATCATCATTTTTTTTATCAACAATCTATTTACCGGATTAATTCTATCTCAAGTATTTTTAAGCATTCAACTGCCATTCACAGTGTTTCTACAAATCTATTTAACATCATCAAAAAAAGTGATGAAATCGTATGCGAACGGGAAATGGCTGAATGTGTTACTGGTTGCAATTGCGATAATCGTTACCGGTCTGAATGTGATGCTTCTAGTAAGCCTCATCTGAAATAGTAAAAACAATATAATCTTGAATTCCTAGTAATTTCTACCTAGAGCCGTTACATTTCCTTTAAATTTATATTGCTTCCCGTATATGTCGCAAATAATTAAAGTCCACGAAAAAACGTACGATGTTACCAGTGGAACTCCTTTTATCGTTCCATCCCAACGATCATTATAGTCGAAACTACTGAAAACTTCTTCTCCCCAGCGATTGAATATTCTAAATTCATAGCCTTTTTCATTGTATCCGGTAGCCACCGGACCAAATAATTCATTTAATCCGTCTGAATTTGGGGTAAAAGAATTTGGTATCCAGACTATAAGTTCTGTTGTAACAATAATATCTGCATGAGTAGTATCAACACATCCAAAGGCATCAATCACCATTAAAATTACATGGTATATTCCATAATTGGAATAATGGTGCGAAGGATTAATTTCCGTGGATGTCGTATTGTCACCAAAATCCCAAATACATGAAGTATAATTATGTGATTGATTCGTAAATATAAATGTAGCTTCATATACAGGAGCACTCCTTTTATTTATGGTAAAATCGGCTTTCGGCCCTTTGGTGTTTGGAACGTATGCGTTTGCTAGCACATCACACATCCCATCCGAAACTGTAATTATGTAAGCTCCGGGCTCTAGGTTACATTCAGTTGCATTTGTTCTCATCGGATTTGTATTCCATTGATATTGATAGGTTCCACTGCCTCCTTCTACAACGATTTGAACACATCCATCGGGAATGTTACAATGTGCCGGTCGAATGGAATCAATCGTGACAATCTGTGCTGGATGGTTTTGAATAGTAATAAATGAAGTGTCTGCACAACTATTTGCATCTGTTGCTATTACCGAATAATTTCCACTTCCTATATTTGTAAGTACATATGAATGTAACTCCGGATTTGAATTCCAAACAATTTGGTATGGCGGTGTTCCATGAATTACTTCAATGGTAATGTTTCCGTTCTGATTTGAGCATGTTTCTTGCGTTACACTTGTAACTGTAATTTCCGGTGGAATAATCCTTCCTACTACGATTGAATCAATTTTTAAACAACCATTAGCATCTGTTATTGTTACCGAATAACTTCCAAAGCTCAAGTGGCTTATTTCCGAACCGTTTTGCACCCCATTATTTGACGACCAGCTATAAGTATAATTTGGCGTTCCTCCAATGACAATAGCATTGGCTGCCCCATTATCTAAGTCACATTTAGTTGGTGATTGAGTTAAAGAAAGAGTTAAAGGTATCGACGGTTGTGAAATTGAAACCAATGTTGTTGCGGTACACCCGTTAGCATCGGTAACGGTTACCAAATAGGTCCCGGCGATTAAACCGCCGATGTCTTCCGTATTGGCTCCATTGCTCCAGTTGTAGCCGTATGGAGTTGTCCCTCCGGTAACACCTAAATCTGCGGAACCGCTCGCGTTGCCGAAACATCCGACATTAACGCTACTTAAAATTGAAGCACTCAACGGAGCAGCAGGTTGTGAAATCGCTACCAATGTTGTTGCGGTGCATCCGTTGGCATCGGTAACGGTTACCAAATAGGTTCCGGCGATTAAACCGCCGATGTCTTCCGTATTGGATCCATTGCTCCAGTTGTAACTGTATGGAGCGGTGCCACCAACAACTCCCAAATCTACCGAGCCCGTGGAATTACCGAAACATCCGACATTAACACTACTTAAAATTGAAGCACTCAACGGAGCAACAGGTTGTGAAATTGAAACCAATGTTGTTGCGGTACACCCATTGGCATCGGTAACGGTTACCAAATAGGTTCCGGCGATTAAACCGCCGATGTCTTCCGTATTGGCCCCATTGCTCCAGACGTAACTGTAAGGAGTTGTCCCTCCAGTAACACCTAAATCTGCGGAACCGCTCGCATTACCGAAACATCCGACATTAACACTACTTAAAATTGAAACACTTAACGGAGCAACAGGTTGTGAAATTGAAACCAATGTTGTTGCGGTACACCCGTTAGCATCGGTAACGGTTACCAAATAGGTTCCGGCGATTAAACCGCCGATGTCTTCCGTATTGGATCCATTGCTCCAGTTGTAGCCGTATGGAGTTGTCCCTCCGGTAACACCTAAATCTGCGGAACCGCTCGCGTTGCCGAAACATCCGACATTAACGCTACTTAAAATTGAAGCACTCAACGGAGCAGCAGGTTGTGAAATCGCTACCAATGTTGTTGCGGTGCATCCGTTGGCATCGGTAACGGTTACCAAATAGGTTCCGGCGATTAAACCGCCGATGTCTTCCGTATTGGATCCATTGCTCCAGTTGTAACTGTATGGAGCGGTGCCACCAACAACTCCCAAATCTACCGAGCCCGTGGAATTGCCGAAACAAAGTACATCCATACTGGTGCTAACTATAGCGGAAAGCGGTGCAGCAGGTTGTGAAATCACTACCGATGTTGTTGCAGTGCACCCGTTGGCATCGGTAACGGTTACCAAATAGGTTCCTGAAATTAAATTATCAATATCTTCCGTGTCTGCTCCATTGCTCCAATTGTAGCCGTATGGAGTTGTCCCTCCGGTAACACCTAAATCTGCGGAACCGCTTGCATTACCGAAACATCCGACATTAACGCTACTTAAAATTGAAGCACTCAACGGAGCAGCAGGTTGTGAAATCGCTACAGATGTTGTTGCAGTACATCCGTTGGCATCGGTAACGGTTACCAAGTAGGTTCCGACGATTAAACCGCCGATGTCTTCCGTATTGGATCCATTGCTCCAGTTGTAGCCGTATGGAGCGGTGCCACCACCAACTCCCAAATCTACCGAGCCCGTGGAATTGCCGAAACAAAGTACATCCATACTGGTGTTAACTATAGCGGAAAGCGGTGCAGCAGGTTGTGAAATCGCTACCGATGTTGTTGCCGTGCACCCGTTGGCATCGGTAACGGTTACCAAGTAGGTTCCGGCGGTTAAACCGCTGATATCTTCAGTATTGGCTCCATTGCTCCAATTATAGCTGTATGGAACAGTTCCTCCGACAACACCTAAATCTGCGGAACCGCTCGCATTACTGAAACATCCGACATTAACGCTACTTGAAATTGAAGCACTTAACGGAACAGCAGGTTGTGAAATCACTACCGATGTTGTTGCCGTGCACCCGTTGGCATCGGTAACGGTTACCAAATAGGTTCCGGCGGTTAAACCGCTGATGTCTTCCGTATTGGCCCCATTACTCCAATTGTAGCTGTATGGAGCGGTGCCACCACCAACTCCTAAATCTACCGAGCCCGTGGAATTGCCGAAACAAAGTACATCCACACTGGTGCTAACTATAGCGGAAAGCGGTGCTGACGGTTGTGAAATCACTACCGATGTTGTTGCAGTGCATCCATTGGCATCGGTAACGGTTACCAAGTAGGTTCCGGCGATTAAACCGCCGATGTCTTCCGTATTGGCTCCATTGCTCCAGTTGTAGCTGTATGAAGCGGTGCCACCACTAACTCCCAAATCTACCGAACCCGTGGAATTGCCGAAACAAAGTACATCCATACTGGTGCTAACTATAGCGGAAAGCGGTGCAGCAGGTTGTGAAATCACTACCGATGTTGTTGCAGTGCACCCGTTGGCATCGGTAACGGTTACCAAATAGGTTCCTGAAATTAAATTATCAATATCTTCCGTGTCTGCTCCATTGCTCCAATTGTAGCCGTATGGAGTTGTCCCTCCGGTAACACCTAAATCTGCGGAACCGCTTGCATTACCGAAACATCCGACATTAACGCTACTTAAAATTGAAGCACTCAACGGAGCAGCAGGTTGCGAAATCGCTACAGATGTTGTTGCAGTACATCCGTTGGCATCGGTAACGGTTACCAAGTAGGTTCCGGCGATTAAACCGCCGATGTCTTCCGTACTTGCTCCATTGCTCCAATTGTAGCCGTATGGAGTTGTCCCTCCGGTAATACCTAAATCTGCGGAACCGCTCGCGTTGCCGAAACATCCGACATTAACGCTACTTAAAATTGAAGCGGAAAGTGGTGCTGGCGGCTGTGAAATTGAAACTGATGTTGTTGCAGTGCACCCGTTGGAATCGGTAACGGTTACCAAATAGGTTCCTGAAATTAAATTATCAATATCTTCCATGTCTGCTCCATTACTCCAATTATAGCTGTATGGAGTTGTCCCTCCGGTAACACCTAAATCTGCGGAACCGCTTGCATTGCCGAAACATCCGACATTAACGCTACTTAAAATTGAAGCACTTAACGGAGCAGCAGGTTGTGAAATCACTACCGATGTTGTTGCGGTGCATCCGTTGGCATCGGTAACGGTTACCAAGTAGGTTCCGGCGATTAAACCGCCGATGTCTTCCGTATTGGCTCCATTACTCCAATTATAGCTATATGGAGCGGTCCCTCCGGCAACACCTAAATCTGCTGAACCGCTCGCGTTGCCGAAACATCCGACATTAACGCTACTTGAAATTGAAGCACTTAACGGAACAGCAGGTTGTGAAATCACTACCGATGTTGTTGCCGTGCACCCGTTGGCATCGGTAACGGTTACCAAGTAGGTTCCGACGATTAAACCGCCGATGTCTTCCGTATTGGCTCCATTGCTCCAGTTGTAGCCGTATGGAGCGGTGCCACCACCAACTCCCAAATCTACCGAGCCCGTGGAATTGCCGAAACAAAGTACATCCATACTGGTGTTAACTATAGCGGAAAGCGGTGCAGCAGGTTGTGAAATCGCTACCGATGTTGTTGCCGTGCACCCGTTGGCATCGGTAACGGTTACCAAATAGGTTCCTGAAATTAAATTATCAATATCTTCCGTGTCTGCTCCATTGCTCCAATTGTAGCCGTATGGAGTTGTCCCTCCGGTAACACCTAAATCTGCGGAACCGCTCGCATTACCGAAGCATCCAACATTAACGCTACTTAAAATTGAAGCACTTAAAGGTGCAGCAGGTTGTGAAACCACTACCGATGTTGTTGCAGTGCACCCATTGGCATCGGTAACGGTTACCAAGTAGGTTCCTGAAATTAAATTATCAATATCTTCCGTGTCTGCTCCATTGCTCCAATTGTAGCCGTAAGGAGTTGTCCCTCCGGTAACACCTAAATCTGCGGAACCACTCGCGTTGCCGAAACATTCGACATTAACGCTACTTAAAATTGAAGCACTCAACGGAGCAACAGGTTGTGAAATCACTACCGATGTTGTTTTGCTGCATGTGTACGAATCGGTAACAGTAACCGTGTAAAAACCCGCATGTAAATTGGTTAAATCTTCAGTAAATGATCCGTTTGACCAACTGTACGTATAAGGATCTATCCCTCCGTTTACAGTTAAGTCAATTATTCCCACAGAATCATTATAACAGAAAAGAGGAGTGGAAACAGTTGAAAGCTGAATATTTGAAACAGTTACCGTCACAGAATCGGTAATTTTCGCATAATGGTGAAAAGTTTACGTCGTCAATTGCAAAATCGTTTCCTGCAGCTGTGGTATTCTGATTTACAATACAAATTACTGCATTTACGTTGTTTCCGGAATTCCAATAAGCAAAGAATTGTTGCCAAACACAGGTTGTGCCGGAAGCTGTAAAAGGAGATCCTAATAGCACCCCATTGACCGAGAATTGAATAATTGCGGGAGATGCCGGATTTACACTTTGAATCCAGGTCGAAAACGCATAGTCTGTATTGGGTGATACCGCAACTGTCTGGCACAAAATATCGGTATTGGGAGTTCCGATTCCATTCACTACCATCATGTTTCCGGTTCCTGTGGTATGGTCTCCGCACGGTGCAAAATCAGGATGGGTAGTACTCGGATCCGTAGTTATGTAGTAATTTCCTTCGGGTACAAGATTTGAATTATAATGGTAATCCGTATGAAACCCTGTATTTCCCGAGTTAAAATCACCATTCATTATTATTTGTCCCGATGGCTGGGTTACAGATAAATGATAGGTAGTAGTAACTGTTGGAGATGCAATTGGGCTTTGAATATTTGAATTATTTAACCCGGTTGAAGGAGTCCATAAGTATGTTGTTCCTGCACTGGCATGCAATTGTGTGGAACTTCCGATGCAGATGGTGTCGTCTATTCCCGCATCTACCGTTGGCAACTGAAGTGGTGTATAAGTGGTTTGTGCTGTTGATGTACATCCGAATGCATCTGTTCCTGTTACGGTATAAATTGTTTGTACAGTTGGAGAAAGGAAAACGGTATCGTTTGTTGTTTCCGAAATTCCTTGCGAGGGCGACCATGAATAAGTTAATGCTCCTGTAACAATGGTCTGAATTGGGGTTCCGACACATATCTGAGGGCTAATAGGAATCATTGTTATTACAGGATTAGGGATTTTATTCACGTAAACATTATCATATTGCTGATCGCAACCCGGAAATCTTGAATCTCTAACTACAAATGAGTAGTTCCCTGAGGATGAAACGGTAAGCACGGTATCGTAGCCGATTATATTTCCGGTACCATTAATCCCGTCAGTCCAGAAATAAAGATAAGGCCCCGATCCTCCGGAAAAGGATCCATGTAAAACCGTATTGCCGGAACTTTCACAAAAACGAATAGAGTCTGGAGATGCAACTACCTCCAAATTATCTACAAAATATGCCCGAATAGTATCACAGAATATGGAATCGGTAGCACAATTAGCAAGAGTGGCAGTACCGCATATTTTATAATCAATATATGAAGGTCCACCTGCTTGGTAATTAACCATTATGGAATTACAGTCGGTTAAACAGCTGAGATAAGAATTATATTGCCCCGGAGTTCCGGGAAAAATGGAATTGATTGACAAGGTCGTGCTATCAATTCCTGAAACATTTATTGATTGACTGCAATTCTCACTTACGATTACCGAATTTATAGAAGGGTTAGGAACAGATACTATAGAATACGTATTCTCATTATTTCCCGGTTTGCAAAATGTCAGTTCGTGTGGTCCCGGTCCGTTAAGGCAAATTGGCGACCCTACGGCAACCTCAGGTCCGCAGTCAATTTTATAGTACATCGATCCACTGGGTATTGCTCCTGTGGCAATGTTAAACGCAACACCCAAAGCAGATGAATCAAGCGTAATTACAAATCGCAAACATCTGGTGCCGTTATCTCCACAACAAAGTCCATTCCTATATATAAGCGGACTTATCCACGTTGAATCGGGATGACCGGCTAAGTTTACATAGAAATTGGGAACTGTACTATCACAATTATTAACTTGTGCACCGACTCTTGTTGTTAAAACAAAACAGAACAGCAAGAGTAAAATATTTCTATGGGTATTTTTCATGACCGTATTGTATTTGTTGTGTATATAAAGGCCATTCAATTATATATTAAAGATACACCAAAAAGCGAAAAGGTTTCCTATAATTGCTCTAAATAATAAAAAACTTATTATTTAGAATGATTATTAATATAACGCTTCATATTGTATGCTTTGGGTTTAATGTAACCCGATTTTGACCAGTAAGTGCAATCGTTTAAATATCCGAATGTTAACAAGCCGAGCTTACTCAGGATAGTTTTATTTTATAAAAAACATTGAAGTCCCAAAAAACTATATTGAAACGGAAATCCAATGCCGATCAGAACATGGTTGCCAAATCTCTTTAAATCCAATATTTTTGGCATAAAGAGCGGCATCATCCAAAAGAAGCCTGAGTTCTTCGGGTTGATGAGCATCAGAACTCAAAGTGATTCTTATCTTGTTTTTCAATAGGTTTTCAAGAATAAAGACTGATGGATAAAAATCGGGGCATCGTTTTTTATAAATACCACGGGTATTTATTTCCACAATAATTTCCCGGCTTTTAAGTAAACTGATGACTTCTAAGCATAATTTGCGATACCAATTATCGTCTTCCGAAAAATATCTTCCGGCATTATGCATCTTAATTTTATCAAAATGAGCCAAAACTTCAAAATTTTGAGTTTCAATCATCTCCATTATTTGATAAAAATATCGAGTAACACCTTTTCTAATATCATTATCAAAAACATCTTTTAACCCTCGATCATATTCGGAGCGCAAGGGCCCATCGATAAACCAAAGTTGTTTTGTATCAGTATTCTCAACTAAGTGAACGCCTCCAATAAGATAGTCTAAACAATACGCTCTGAAATCTGAAAAAGGAAAACTAAAATGAGGAATGTAATCACATTCAAGAGCTGCAAAAAGTTGGATTTTTTCTTTATCCAGAAGACTTAATTTTCGTATTTCATCGACATAATCTCGAATCTTTTCAACCTTGATGGAAAAATGGTTCGGATAATTGATTGGTGCATGAGAAGAAAATCCAATGATTTTAATCCCATTGAGAATCGCAAAATTGACGTAATCCGACAAATCACCTTTTCCATCACAATAATGAGAATGCGTATGGATATTTGAATTAATAAAATATTTATTTATACAGGCAACCATTTAGTTAAACTTTATGTCTTTTAAAAAAATATCAGGAATAATAAATAAAATGGAATCATGAGCGCATTAAAAAAAGAACGGTTTTTTTGGATTGTTTTTATAGCAATTATGGCATTTTTGCTTGCTATCATTTATTTTTTAGATGTGTTGAATTAGTCATTTTTTGAGTACGTAATTACCTCAAAATGATGTTTGTCCGCAAAATCTAATTGAGCCTTATCAAATTTCACCGCAGCTGCTTTTATTTTTGCATAAAAGACGTTGCAGTATTGATTGATGAGCATTAGGTCTTTTTGATTATAGTTTAGGGATAATTTCGCTTTTAATTCGACAATTTTTGTACCCTCATCCAAAAGCGTGTTTTGGCATGCTTTAATATAATTTTGAGTTTCAATATAAAAAGCGGTCCCCCCTTCAAATTGTTTTATCAATTTTAATTTTTCAGTTACTGATTGAGTTGATTTTTGGGCCGATTGGTATAGCACAGCAGTATTTGCCTCTGGATAACTTACGCTTTGCAAAAAGGTGTCAACATCTGCGGTAAGTTGATTTTGTAGAACAACAATTTGGTTATTATAGGAGCAGGCATCATCGGGATTATCGGAATCGCAAGCAGTAAAAAACAGTGTACTACATGCCGCAAAGAGATACATACATTTTATTATACGATACATTACAATATTATTAAGAGAGCAAAAATAGTTTTTTTTATTACGAATAGCATGAAAAAACTATAAAAAAATAAGGGGGATAAAAAAAAATGATTTTTTTTATCGGAAATTCAAAAAAACATTATATCTTTGCAACCCTAAAAGATGATAATCAAATAATTGCATAAATAAACAGATTAACAAAAATAAATTATAAAGCTATGACAAAAGCAGAACTTGTTGCCGAAGTATCGAGCAAAACAGGAATAGAAAAAGTAGCCGTTCAAACTACAGTAGAAGCGTTTATGACATCCATTAAAAACGCTGTAGGCAAAGGCGACAGTGTTTATCTAAGAGGATTCGGCAGTTTTACCATTAAAAAAAGAGCTGAAAAAACAGGTAGAAATATTTCAAAAAATACGACTATTATTATTCCTGCTCATAATATTCCTGCATTTAAACCATCGAAAACATTTGTTAATGCAGTTAAAACGAAAGTAAAATAATTAGAGTTATTCATTAAAATACATTAAGTCATGCCAAGCGGAAAAAAACGTAAGAGACATAAAATGTCAACTCATAAGAGAAAAAAACGTCTAAGAAAAAACAGACATAAAAAGAAATAATCTTATGAGGTTGACCCAATTCAAATTACATAATAGAAAAGCTCTATTATGTAATTTGTTTTTAATGGGGAGCAGACAAATTAAAAAAATACGATCATTACATTCCTTACAAAAAGGAATTAGCTAAATAAGCTCGAAATACTTATGTCAGAAGAAATAAACAGAGAACTAATAATCGGTACTGGGGAAAACGACATCCAAATAGCATTGTTGGAAAACAAGCAACTTGTTGAAATCAATCGCGATGCATCAAACCGAAATCACATGGTGGGAGATGTCTATTTAGGCCGGGTAAAACGTATTATGCCGGGTCTCAATGCTGCCTTTGTTGATGTAGGATATGAGAAAGATGCTTTTTTACATTATTTGGATTTAGGTCCACACATTAAATCAATTAATGGATATGTAAAGCAAATTGTTGGGAACCATCAATTTAATGGAAACATTCAAAATCTTGAGATCTCTGAAGAAATCGAGAAAACAGGAAAAATAACAGATGTCCTTACTTCAGGGCAAAACATATTAGTCCAAGTAGCTAAGGAACCTATTTCGACCAAAGGGCCACGAATATCTTCGGAAATATCTTTTGCCGGACGCTATTTAGTATTGGTTCCATTCTCGGATAAAGTATCCATCTCACAAAAGATAAAAAGTTCGGAAGAACGAACCCGATTAAAGCGGTTAATTCAAAGTATTCGCCCCAACAATTTCGGAATTATTATTCGTACCGTTGCCGAAAATAAAAAAGTAGCAGAACTGGACGCAGATTTAAACCAATTAATTCAACGCTGGGAATTAGCAGTTTCTAAACTTCATACCGCCGTTCCGCCTCAAAAAATCATTAGCGAATTGGATCGTGCTTCTGCAATTTTACGTGATCTGCTAAATGAATCCTTTAATGCAATATACGTTGATAACCAATCGATTTACGACGACACTCGCAGCTATATTATGAGCATCGCCAGCAGCAAAGTGGACATTGTAAAACTTTACAAAAATGAAGAACCCATTTTTGATCATTTTGGAATCAATAAGCAGATTAAGGCCTCGTTTGGAAAGGTTGTTACCATAAAAAGCGGCGTGTATCTAATTATTGAACACACCGAGGCGTTACATGTTATTGATGTCAATAGCGGGCATCGTTCAAACAATACATCCAATCAAGAAGTTAACGCATTGGAAGTTAACCTCGAAGCGGCTTCCGAAATTGCCCGCCAGCTTAGACTTCGCGATATGGGAGGCATTATCGTGATCGACTTTATCGATTTGCACGAAGGAGTAAACAGAAGAGCGCTATATAACCGCCTTGCCGAAGAAATGGCAAAAGACCGAGCAAAACATACTATTTTACCTCCAAGCAAATTCGGACTGGTGCAAATCACACGCCAACGTGTCCGCCCCGAAATGACCATAGAAGTACTTGAAAAATGCCCTTGCTGCGACGGCACCGGAAAAATTAAGCCCTCAATTTTAATGGTTGACGAGATTGAAAATCAAATCTCTTATTTGATGCGCGAACAAAATGAGAAACAACTCACGCTCGTTGTGCACCCATTTTTATACTCACATCTCACCAAAGGCTTTTTCTCTCAACGATTGAAATGGATATTGAAATTTAAAAAGCATATTACCATTAAGAAAAGTGCTTCAAACCACTTAATGGAATACACTTTCTTAAATAGTACCAACGACGAAATCAATCTATAAATTTAAAAATGCCGGTAAACAAAACTATTGTTACCACTTTTCAAGCACTTGAGAAACTCCAGAAGTATTGTGCTTACAGCGACCGGTCGCAAAACGATGTACGCCTGAAGTTAAGGTCCTGGCAAATTGACGAGATCTCCGCAGAATCCATTATTGCAACGCTCATCGAAGACCATTTTCTGAGCGATGAACGTTATGCTAATAATTTTGCCAGCGGGAAACTTAGAATCAACCATTGGGGAAAGATAAAGATAAAGTATGCATTGAGGCAACATCAGATTAGCGAACGTTGCATCGATAATGCCTTGAATTTGATTGATCAGGAAGAGTATTTCCTGATTGCAAAAAAAATTGCACTACAAAAGTATGCCCAAACTTCCGGATCTGCGGCTGAAAGGCGACGAAAGATTTTTCAATTTTTATTTGGAAGGGGCTTCGAATCGGAATTAAGCAATGATATTTTAAATTCTATTATTAAAGAAAAATAGTATGACTACAGCAGAGCAAATTAAAGACTTGCAACAAAGGGGTGAAACCCTGAGGAGGTGCCTTTGACTTTGATCAAAAAATTGAAGAGATAAGAACCAAAGAAGAGATTAGTCACGATCCCGTATTTTGGGATAGCCCTAAGGAAGCACAAAAGCTATTAAAACAAATCAGTACACTTAAAAGCTGGACTTCCGCCTATCAAAAAGTGCAATCTTCCATCGATGATTTAATGGTCTTATGGGATTATTATTTAGCCAAAGAAGTGAGCGAAGAAGAAATTGATGCGGCCACCAAAGAGACCTTAACATTAGTAGAAAAACTAGAATTCAAAAACATGCTCGGAGCCGAAGAAGACCGCTTGGGCGCAATTCTTACGATTAATGCAGGAGCCGGAGGCACAGAGAGCCAGGATTGGGCAGAAATGCTTTTGAGAATGTACATGCGTTGGGGTGAAAAAAATAATTATAAAATCACGTTGGTAGATGAACAAGAAGGAGATGTAGCCGGAATTAAGTCTTCGACCATTGAGTTTGAAGGTGACTTTGCTTATGGCTACCTCAAAAGCGAATCGGGAGTTCACCGCTTGGTGCGCTTGTCTCCTTTTGACTCCGCCAATAAACGGCACACTTCGTTTGCTTCCGTTTTCGTTTACCCGGTAATTGACGAAAATATTGAAATAGAAATCAATCCAGCCGATATTTCATGGGACACTTATCGATCAAGTGGTCCCGGAGGGCAGAATGTGAACAAGGTGGAAACAGCGGTGCGCCTTCACCATCAGCCTAGCGGAATTGTGGTGGAATGTCAGGAAACCAGATCCCAACTTCAGAACAGAGAAAAAGCCATACTTATGCTGAAGTCACGCCTTTATGAAATAGAACTTCACAAAAAGCAAGAGAAAATAGACGAAATGGAAAATTCAAAAAAGAAAATCGAGTGGGGATCGCAAATCAGAAACTATGTTCTTCATCCTTACAAATTGGTTAAAGATGTCCGTACCGGAGTTGAATCCTCAAACCCTTCTGCCGTTTTGGACGGTGATATCGACGAATTTATTAAAGCTTATTTGATGGAATTTGGCAACTAAAACAACACATAGCTATCACTAAAATAAAGCCTGTAGGAGTTGCAACTCCTACAGGCTTGTTAATATAAACTCAATATTGATTTAGGTTGTTAGTGAATTGTTTCTTCCCCTTTTTTCCAGTTGCAGGGTGTCAACTCGCCGGTTTGGAAAGCATCCAGCAATCGAACCACTTCCTGTATATTGCGGCCGACAGAAAGGTCGTTTACACTTAAATGCCGAATAATGCCATCAGGATCAATAATATAAGTCACACGATAAGCTACCTTTTGGGTCGATTCTAAAATTCCGAGTTCTTCTGCCAACGATTTTGAAGTATCCGCCAACATGGGAAAGTTGAGATCTTTTAAGTCCGGATGGTTCTTTCTCCAAGCTAAGTGAACAAATTCGCTATCGGTAGAAGCCCCTACTAAAAGCGTATCTCTATTGGCAAGCTCGGCAACAATTTTGTTAAAACCAGCGATTTCGGTAGGACAAACAAAGGTGAAATCCATAGGCCACCAAAACATGACCATCCATTTTTTAGCGTTTATGTGATCTTGATTGGTAACGGTAATAAATTCTTTACCCATTTCTAGGGACGCAACTGCGGTTTTTGAAAATTGTGGGAATTTTGATCCTACTGACAACATTCTGTTTTCCATAATAATAATTTATTTAATTTGTTTTCTGGGACAAATATACGATGACATCGGGGGCAGAACAAATCAATAATATTTATCCACACATCGGCTTTCTCTATCAACGAACAGCAACCATCCGCATTGATGTGTTATGGGATTTTAAGCTCGCTTAGCGAAGCTATTTTCTGAATTCGACACTAGCATTACAAATGACGAACTTAAAAAAAGGAGGCACCAAAACTAAGAGCCCTATTCAAGTTCCAAATCACTTTTCAAATATTCACAGGATCCCCTATTGGCTCTTTTTAGTTTCCAATATTTTATTGCATCTTTAACGGTCATATCGGGATTATCGGATAAAAAGGCCCTGATATAGCGATTGTACTCAAACTGAGGGTCTATTTCCGTCCGAGTATTTTTATCCTTCTTTAATTCATAAATTCTATTCCATTCAGCAATCGCATCGCGCAATGTTTTTCCGCAGTTTTGCCTGGTCCACTTCATAAATGGAACATTAAAACGGAAATGTTTTCCAATTCGATCGCTTAGAAACTTTCGTACGTTTTCCGAATTCTTATAGTTATCGGTGATTTTGGTTTCTAACGTCAACACCTCATGGTTCCAGTCGAATTTTGACACCGATTTTGCTTTCGGAAAATCCGGTGTATCGTTAATTTCTCCGGTTTCGAGAAACAAACGAATGCGTTTTGTAATTTCAATTTTCCCTCCGGAACTATGAATACCCTGCGCTTTACAAAACGCAACCAACTCCTCTTTCAGCCAGTAAAAGTCGGAAAAGTCAGCGGGTGAAATCTCTTTATTTAATTTCGGCCTGTTCATCGGTTCTCTGTTTTCTTCAAATTTATTATATCCGTAATATCGATTTTATCTCTGCACAATCGGCGGCCATATAATCCGGATTATAGGAGGAAAGTTCCTGCAACGAACCGTACCCGTAAGTTACCGCAATTGATTTCACCGCATTGTTTTTTGCGCCGATGAGGTCATGTTTCCGGTCGCCAACCATAACCGAACTATTTGGCTGCAAACCGTGAAGCGAAAGAATATATGAAATAATCTCAGTTTTATCGGTTCGGGTATGGTTCAAATTACTCCCCACTATTTCCTCAAAATACCGGTCGAGATTAAAGTGTTTTAGAATTTGGGTTGCAAACACCGTTGGCTTCGATGTAGCAACAAACAACTTATATTTACGTGCGTATAATGTTTCCAGAAGATCGGGCACACCAAAATACAACTCGTTTTCGAAAAGCCCTTTCGCCGAAAAATAATCTCTGTAAAAACTCACCGCTTTGTCCGCAAGCATATCCGAAAGATGATACCGGGCAACAAATGAATCGATAAGCGGCGGGCCAATAAACGCATCCAGTTCGTTAACTCGGCTCTCTTGAATACCGAGCTTGTCCAGCGCATATAGAATTGAATTTACAATTCCTTTTTTCGAATCGGTCAGCGTACCGTCCAGATCAAATAATATCGTGTCTATTTTATCGGTCATCGTTTTATTGTGTATAGATTGTTTATGGAGCTTTGCGTAATATTACTTGTGCATTTTTTCTTTCATCGGCTTTGAATAGCTGCCCGATAAGCCGTATTTATCTCTGAGGCTATTTACCATCCGGTATAAGTTGTCTTTATATTCTTTGGTAGCCCCACCTGTTTTGTATTCTAGGATTAACCGATTATAAACCTCCGGAAATTTCATTTTTACAAACTCGAAAAATACTTTTCTTGTCTCTCCCCTCAGATAAAGCGTTCCGGGCAACATGTAATGCACTCCGGCTTGTTTTGCGCTATCGCAAATGACATCCATATTATCGTAACCATCAGTTAAATAAGGGATAATGGGCATTACATGCAATCCCACCGAGGCATTCGTTTTTCGGAATGTTTTCAGCATTTCGAACCGTTTTGCCGAATCGCAACCAAACGGTTCTATTTGCTTTCTCACATTTTCGTCGGTGGTGGTAACCGTTGCCGCAACATTAATGTATGTAATCTTCGACAATTCGTCGATTAGGTCATAATCGCGGAGTATCAGATCCGATTTTGTGGAAATGATAGCCGGCGTTTTATATTTAATCAGCAGTTTCAATATTTCGGGCATTCGCTTATAATCGGCTTCTGCCGGCTGATAGCTGTCCGTTACCCCGCCGATATTAATCACCTCTCTTTTCCATGAACTGCAACTGAGCTCCCGTTCTAGCCTTTCGACAATATCAGTTTTTACATACACATGGTTAAAATAATCCGCATCGTTTAAATATTTATGGGAATACATGGCATAACAATATTTGCATCCATGTTGGCAACCGCGATAAATATTCAAATCCCAACCGTAGGGAATTTTTCGGTTCAGCTTATTTAAAGCGGTTTTGCAGCTTATTTCCTTAATGGTGAAAAATGTATCGGAATCCATTTCTGTAATTATTCGCTATGTTGTTGTTCTTTTTAATTCAACTCCAAATCGAGGCATTTGTTGCATTAACCCGGCAATAGAGATTCTTACTGTTCGTTTTCGACAAAGAAATGGATTTCTTGTTGAAAAACAGACAAACCTCCTGAAAGATTTGGTTCAGCTTGAACCCACACCGTTTGAAGCCCTATTTATTAATATCTGGGTTTGTCTTTAACCTCATTATAGTAATTCTCAACTCCAATTTTTTCCATTTGTCTGTTTATATTTACGGAACGGTCGTTAAGATGCTGATCAAACCCAGTATCGTTGCATGGAAAATCGGAACATTGAAAACAAAAGTCAACCCCTTTTTGCTCGGAACATGAACGGACTTTGCAATCTTTAAACAATTTGCATTTCTCATTTCTACAACCGGAGCATTCGGCGATTGAAAAATATTCAAGCATTTCCTTAAATTCAGGATATTTCTTAAAAACAGGTTTATCGAGTAACTCAACAAATCTTTCCGCATAGACATCAAAATCGCCAAGCGATTTTTTCAGTTGTTTGCTGCTTTCAACAATATCTCCATCTTTAAAGGCAAAACACTTTCCACAATGTAATCCACAAGGAGCCAGTCTGTTTTTAATTTGTTCGTATTCCATATTTAATCTTTTTATCTGTTGGTCTTTTATTTAACGACCATAGCCTTATGCTTCCACGCCTTCTATTAAACCAGCACCAATCCCAATGGTTGTCTGTTATTGAACTTCCAAAATTTAGTTTCCCTGTTATTGGGGAAAATCGCTGTTAGTAAAAACCTTTCTTTTTATCTGTTATGTTAATTTCCACCACATAAAGTAATTCGAGTCATTATATGGATGCAATAAAAATAATAAGAAACTTCTTTTAAAGCTTGTGTTACATTGTCCAAAACATCTTCTGCCCTTTCAAAACCTTCAACGATTTCTTTATCATCATTTTCGAGTAGCATAAAAACACGACCAAACTTTTTGTTTTTTCTAGTATCCTCTCCACTAAAAACCGATTGTAATTTATTAAGATCAAGGCGTTGCATCGTATATTTTTTCTGATCAAGACCAAAGTCCTTTGTTATTGGATAACGAAAAAATGAACTATCTCTGTCATAACTAGCTATAAGTGGAAATAATTTTGAAATAGTGTTTTCTTCTTGCCATTCGCCTTTGGGAGCTATCTCATCTAATTTTGACTTATGCTTTAATAAAAGTTCATTAAGCCAATAGTTGTAGAGTTCATCTATCCAATGACATGAGTAAAGTTCTTTCCATGCTCCGCAAATATAAGCTTTTGGTTTGGTTGTGTCGAATGGCTCAGTGCCATAGGCTAGATTAAGTCGTTTGTGAAAAATAATGATCAATGATTTGAGAAAAAGTTCTATTGAATGTCTGTATAAATAATTCGTTGGCATCTCTACTTGTTGAATAGACTTAATACTTTCTTTGTTATCGAAAAGGTATTGTGCAGAGCTGTAATATGCTTCTCCTGTTATTCCAAAACCAAAGTCTATATGTGTCTCAATTCCTGTTAGTTGGTAAAGCATATTTTCAGTTTAATGTTTGCAGTGTCATTTTTTAAGATTGTTAATAACTGTTCATTATCACTTACTCCATTTCACTTCCCCTCCCCCAACCTGCGGAAAGCAATTAAATCACAGCCGATAACGATAAAGGAAAAGATATCTATTCTTACTTGTCGTCGTTGAGTTCCTGTCGGTCTTCGAGCAAATCGAGGTATTCGTTGTAATCCATGTCGATATCGATGTCGCCTTTTTCCAGGTTTCTGATTTTCAGCTTGTAGTTATACTTTTGAGGGCCTGCAGCAACTTCAAATTTTTTGGAAATCATTACCTTATACCCCTGAGTCGCCGTTCTAATTTGGTAAAAGCCCTTGGATACATTTGCAAAAGCAAAAAGTCCTTTTTGATTGGTTACGGTTTTATACACCGTTTTTTTATTGGCATCGAGCAGGTAAACATTCACTCCCGGCATACTGTAAAGGGAATCGGCATCGACCACCAAGCCCGAAACTGAAGAATTGGCCGCCGGTGTTTGGGCTTTTACTTCGTTACTCAAGCATATTGCGATAAAGGCAATTGCGATGAACATCCATTTATTTTTCATATTTCTTATTTTTTCGTGCATATTAAATAATTACGCTAAAGAGATAAGAAAAGAGGCAAATTTCGGAATTTGCCTCTTTTGCTTTCAGTTCGTTATTTTAAAACGGCAAATCGTCTTCTTCGGGCGTAACTGCGGGAGCCGACGAAGGCTGTGCCGACGATGTCGGAGCCGAACTCGGTTCACCCGAAGCCACTGGTGGAGCATATTGTTCTCCGCCTTCGTTAACGCCTCTGGGACCAATCATCTGGAACGTATCGGCCAAAATATCTGTAGCATATTTCTTTACGCCGTTGTCTTCCCACGAATGGGTACGAATTTTACCTTCCACATATACCTGCATTCCTTTTTTCAGATACTGCCCGGCAATTTCCGCCAATCCTCGCCAGCATACGATATTATGCCATTCTGTTTGGGTTACTTTGTTTCCGTTTTTATCCTTATATGTTTCCGAAGTTGCCAGAGTAAAGGTAACTCGTTTTACATTTCCTTCATATACCGAGGTTTCCGGATCTCTTCCAAGATTCCCAATAAGCATTACTTTATTTAATCCTGCCATAATTTCTGTTTATTTTATTCTTCAAAGGTAAAAAAAATATCTCCTTTTATCAATCTTTAGCTTTATTTATTAACAAAAAAAAGTTGTCGGTTAATTTCGAAACCGGATAATTCTTTATTCCGTCGTGATCGGTAATGAGGTAACTCTTTGATTTTGCCAGCAAATCCAGTTGCTTAGTCGTGCAATCAACCATCCAAACCGTAGCATGAATCAACTGGTGACTGAGCTGATGTTTGAGCTGTTTTCCCTTGAGAACGGAAGACGGTTTAAAGCCAAGAAAAGCATTAATTTCTTTGGGGGTTAACTTCTCATTTTCAATCAGCGGAAGTTCAAACAAGCCTTGCCAGATGTCGTTCGAGGGACGTTGATAAATTAAAAACCGTTGTTGATCGGTAAGATACAAATAATTGAAAAAACGTTTGGAGACGGCTGTTTTTCCTTTTTTGTAAGGGATTTCGGACTGTTTGCCCGATTTGCACGCATCGCAATAGCTGCTCAGCACACATTGGCTGCAATTGGGCGAACGAGGCACGCAAACGGTTGCACCAAATTCCATCATGGCCTGATTTATCGTACCGGAATCGTGTTTTTGGATAAGCAATGCAGCTTCTGCCTCAATACGAGCAAGCGTTTTCGCCTGATCTACCGGCTCTTCAATACCCCAAAGCCTCGATATCAGCCGGATTACATTTCCATCTACCACCGCTCTTTTTTCGGACACCGTGATGGAAGAGATCGCCGCCGCGGTGTATTTTCCTATTCCCTTGAGTTTCATTAAATCGACATACGACGATGGAAAAACCGCATTAAAATCGCGTACCACCTGATTTGCGGCAAAATGCATATTTCTGGCTCTTGAATAATAGCCTAAGCCCTGCCATATAAGGAGCACATCTTCGATAGAAGCATCTGCAAGGGCAATTACTGTAGGAAATCGATCTAAAAACTTCAGATAATAAGGCATTCCCTGATCTATCCGGGTCTGCTGCAACACAATTTCGGAGATCCATATTTTATACGGATCTTTAGTTTTCCGCCATGGCAAATCACGCTTATTGGAAGAGTACCATCGATAAAGAATATCGGCAATCGGAACATGTTTCATCATACAAATGTAATATAAAAGATTTGCAATAAGGTAATGTGTTGACAAGCGGTTAAAAAAAAATATGGAAATACCTTTTGAATAATGAATAATTTACTACTTTTGGACATTCCAAAGTAAAATATCAAAAATTGTAAGCATAATAACAGATGAAAAAGCGATTTGATCCATTAGAAAATTACAACCAGACCAAAAAGCAGGTAGGTTACGTTCCCCGAAAAAAAGCCACCCAAAGCAATTATGATGAAATTGGGTTTATGTCGGGTTTAGAGGTACATCAACAAGTTCTTACCGATAAGAAATTGTTTTGTAACTGTCCTGCAGGAATTTTTCAAAAAGCAGATGAATATGATGCGGAAGTTATTCGCCACATGCGCCCTACACTGAGCGAACTTGGAGGATACGACGGCACAGCTCTGATGGAGTTTAAAACGCGAAAGAACATCGTTTACCGGATCAAAAACAAAACTGCTTGTACGTATGAAGTGGATGATACCCCTCCATTTCCGATTAATAGGCAAGCATTGGAACGGGCATTGAAAATCACTTTGCTCAGCAAATTCAACGTTGTAGGCGAAGTTCATATTACTCGAAAACAATATCTAGATGGTAGTATTCCTACCGGATTTCAACGTACGGCAATTTTGGGCGTAGAAGGATCCATTCCTCTTAAAAACAAAACGGTTCGCTTGATTCAATTGAGCATCGAAGAAGATTCGTGTAGGGAAGTCTCGGATATTGGACACACCAGAATCTATCGTACCGACCGTTTGGGAATGCCACTGATTGAAACCGTGACCTATCCGGACATGGTGAATCCCGATGAAGTAATGGAAGCCGGAAATTATATTCGTTTTCTGAATCGGAGCACCGGATTGGTTCGTACTGGCATTGGCGCAGGTCGCGAAGATGTTAACGTTAGTTGCAAAGGAGGAACCCGAATTGAAATTAAAGGCGTTGCCCATACCAAATGGATTCCCGAGCTTACACACAACGAATGCTATCGTCAATGGGCCTTGTTGAAAATTCGCGAACAACTGAAAAACACCATTTCCGATCCACAGAATTGGAAAATAAGCCATAAATTAATCGACTTCGCAATGCTTGAAACCAATTACAAGCCATTGATTGAAGCCGAAAAACAGAGCAAAAAAATAGTTGCTGTAAAACTCCCCTATTTTCAAGGCATTCTTTCCCATTTTACGCAACCCGAAACGACTTTTGCCAATGAGATCACCGATCGTTTAAAAGTAATCGCCTGCTTGGAAAAACCGAACATGCTTCATTCCGAAGAAATTTATCCGGTATTTTCATACGAAGAATGGGAAAAAATTGGAAAAAAATTGGATGCAGAAGAACAAGATGCCCTCATGCTATTTTGGGCCGATACCGAAGATATCGACACGGCATTGGAAACCATCGAAGAACGTTGCAAAATGGCTTTCGAAGGTGTTCCTCAGGAAACCCGCAAATCGTTTGAGAACGGAACTACCATTTTTGAACGCGTGTTACCCGGAGCAGACCGTATGTATCCGGATACTGATTCCGCACCTATTCCGTTAACAAACGAATATATCGATTCGCTCAAATCCGACTTGCCCACCGAGGTTATTACTCGGTACGAACAAATGCAACGTTGGGGAATTCCTGAAGATACATTCACATACCTGTTAAAGAAAAACCTATATCCACTAATCGAAAAAATCATTAAAAGCACTAATATCAATCCTTCATTTATCGGCACACTGCTAGGACACGACCTCAAATTCATCGAGGGTCATCATCGTCCTGCAAGTGACTTTAAATACGACCGGATTTCTGATTTGCTAAGCTTCTTGGTCGCACAAAATTTGGAACTTGATTTGGCTAAAGTGATGTTGCCTGTCGCATTCGAGCATCCTCAAATGGATTTTGAATCGGTATTATCCATCATCAAATTCAAACGTGTTTCGAAAGAGGAAATCACTTCGAAAATTCCTTACCTTAACGAAAAGTTTGCCCAAACAGCCTATCAAAAAGGAAATGAAGAAGCTAGAGTGCGTTGGGTTATGGGGCAATTACATAATACTGCCATCGGGAACATGTCGATGAAAGAACTGGAAGCTACAGTAAAAAAAAGTAATTAATTAAACGAATTTTGAATCAGAAGCTATGAGTGAAGATATTTTTCAAGGATATAAAGGAGAAGCGTTAGAAGTTTTAAAACGCTTTAATGTAAGAGTTTGGGGACAAGCCACCGTTAAAACGACCCGAGGGACATTCACGGGTACGGTTTTGCCCCGATCGGAAAACGACGATGCCCAACATATTGTAATGAAAGTGATTACCGGCTACAATATCGGGCTCGACATCAGCACGATTGAAGAGATGGTGGAAACCGGCTATAAAAAAGCAAATTATAAAATCCCCGAAAAGGAATTCCCGACAACAAAAGGGCTTCCCAGTGTTAAATTATTGGGCACCGGCGGCACCATTGCTTCACGTCTCGACTATAGAACCGGTGCAGTAATTCCGGCTTTTTCACCCGGAGAATTGTATGGAGCAGTTCCGGAGTTAGCTGGAATTTGTAACCTCGACACCGAAAAGCTTTTTGCTGTTTTCAGCGAAAACATGGGACCGGAACAGTATAAAGCATTGGCCATTGCCATCGGCAAAGAAATTGAAAATGGGATCGACGGTATTGTAATCGGTCATGGTACGGATACCTTATCACATACCGCTGCCGCACTCACATTCATGGTCCAAAATTCACCCGTTCCTATCATTTTGGTGGGTTCACAACGTTCTTCCGACCGACCGAGTTCCGATGCCGCGTTAAACCTTATGCATGCCTGCACTGCCGCCGGCCACGGAGATATTGCCGAAGTACTGGTTTGCATGTTCGGTCCTACATCCGACGACTATGGATTTTTGCATCGCGGTACCCGGGTTCGTAAAATGCACTCCTCTTATCGTTCCACATTCAGAACATTGAGTGACACACCCGCAGCTACCGTTACCCGCAATGGTGTAGTTCCAATCAAAGAACAATACAATCACCGCAGAAAAGATCGCACTGTAACCATCAAGCCCTATTTCGAAGAAAAAGTGGCAATTGTATATTATTATCCCAACATGCAACCCGATATTATCGATTCGTTAGTGGATAACGGGTATAAGGGAATTATCATTGCCGGTACCGGATTGGGACACATTAACAAGCCATTGTATCCTGCAATAAAAAGAGCTCACGAAAAGGGTGTTCACATGTTTATGGCGGTACAAACCATGTATGGCTATTGCCACATGTTTGTTTACGATACAGGTCGCGACTTAATGGCTGCCGGAATTACACCCGCTGCAAACATGTTGCCTGAAACCGCCTATATTAAATTAGGATGGGTACTCGGACAAACCAACGATCCCGAAGAAGTTAAGCGAATGATGCTTACTCCGATAAACGATGAAACCACGGAAAGAGAACCATACAACGGCTATTTGGTATTCCAGGGTGGAGTTCCCGAAGTGGAAGAATTTATTAAGAAAGTTAGAAAATAAGGAATTTTACCTTTGCGCACTTTTTAATATCGCTTAGCCCTGCCGATTAAGTCGGCGGGGCTAAATATTTTCTAACTTTCAGCAAAAGCTCATTCACCGGAACCGGCTTTATCATAAAATCGGTGAAATTAAATTCATCCGTATTTTCAGACTCAAAAGCCGTTAGGGCAATAATAGGCGTATTCAATGATAAACTTTTAATTTGATTAGAAGCTTCTATTCCCCCCATTATAGGCATTTGAATATCCATAAGAATGATGTTCGGATTGTTTTTGATAAATAAATCAACAGCTTCCGCTCCATTTCTAGCTCGAAAAACACGATAGTATTTACTCAAAACAATATTATAAAAATTAAAATTCAAATCATCGTCTTCCGCAATTAAAATGCTTTGCAACGATCCCGAAAATATGAGTTGCGGATTGAGTGATTTAGCCTTATTAATCTCGGGAACCAATTCTTCCATGCTAATATTGCCTTCCTGATAAGGCAACCGAATAACGATCTCTTCCATGCCCCCACCTAAATCAGGATAATGAATGATTCCTCCAATGTTGTCGGCCAAAGTATTCATCAATACGGAATCGAAGCTATCGACGACTCCGTTTGACTTGTTTTTATTCTCTGTTGAACGAAAAAGTTGCTCGGTACTCGAATCGTATTTAATGTAAAAAGAGATGTAGTTCCCTTCTACACGATATCCTAAATTAATCTGCTTAAGATGAGTATTCAAAACTACTTTCTCCATCAGTTTTTCTATAAGCAAACTTAGTTTAACTTTGTTCTGATAAATTGAAAGCACCTTAAATTTAGGTTCTTCTATGAATATGGATTCCATATCTAAAAAATAATCGAGCACCCGATCCTTGATCTCGAGCATAAAATAATGCAATGGGATCGCTTCAAAATGATCTCTTCCATGGTTTTCCTCAAGATACGCAACCACTTGAATTTCGCGGGAAATAGAGAATAACTGGCGGACACTTTTGGAAAGCAAGCTCCCATAAATCAATCTGTTTTCGTCTTCAATATCCGGAGCGGTAATCAATTCCGAAAAGCCAGAAACAGCATTAAGCGGGGTTCTTATTTCACGTCCTATTTTAACCAAATATTTTGTCTTCATTTCGTTTATCTCTTCCTTCTCAATATCTTTATCCCCATTGTTTCCATCCTCCTTTTGAATCCTTTCCATTAATTCTTTGTTCTTCTGCAAAAGTGATTCGGTACGTCTTTTAACTTTAAATTCGAGTAGCTGATTCGCTCGTTCCAATTCTTTTTTTTGTTGATTGAGATTGCGTGTATTCAAAAACATCTTTCGTTGGTATTTTTCGAAATAATAAGTCAGGAACAAACCAATTATATTGGCGCTTATTAAAAAGAAATTATTGTTTATCAAAATCAGTTGCGGATCGCGGATGTTAGCGCTGACAATTAAATTATATATGACCAGCAACAATAAGCTACTCGACGATGCATAAACAAACCTCAGTTTCACGAACATCCCTGACATAAAAACCAACATTAGCCCGGAATTATAACTGTAAGCGGTAGGAAGCTCTTTCAACATAAGCGTTATTCCTATTCCTCCAATTACATAACAAAAAGAAGTGATCCATTGCCAATATTTTTGGAAAGAAGGGCCATAGGACAAAAAAAGAGTAGTTGCCATCATAATGATTACCCCTGCCCGAATAGACCAAAAACGCAAGTAATAATCGGGAGCCATCCATAAATCAAGAAATGCAAACAAAGCATAGACGATAATCAATAATGAAAAAGCACACCGAAACGATTTTATAGATTCTGCAAAATATTGAGATCTAAATTGTTGCTCTATTTTATCATCGTCAAACCCTAATAATAAGTTGTTTATTGGAATCATGATTTTGCTTAATTAGATATTGAATTGTTAACTAGCAGGTATTTTTATTACAAATTTACATATTATTTTCAAAAATAGCAACAAACACACTCTTTTTTTTGACTATTTGAAGTTATTTAACATTTTACCGACAACCCAATACTACGAATATTTGTGTTTAACCTCAATTTATTTTGCATTTTAATCCGTAAATCGTCCGTCGCAATATTTCAATAAGATTATTTGCTTATTTTTGCAAATCAAACACATAAATCTTTGGAAAGTTCTTTCAAAACAATTGCGTTATAACAAAAAATTAAAAGACAATGGAATCCACGCTGAAAGTAAACATCATAAACCAATCCGAAAACGAATTGCCGGAATATGCAACAGCAATGTCTGCCGGCATGGATTTAAAAGCAAATATTTCAGATGCAATCGTTTTAAATCCGCTTGAACGCACATTGGTTCCCACAGGGCTTTTTATTGAACTGCCCGAGGGCTATGAAGCTCAAATTCGCCCACGAAGCGGATTGGCCGCTAAGCACGGCATTACTGTTCTAAACTCGCCCGGCACCATTGATGCGGATTATCGAGGGGAAATTAAGGTAATCTTAGTAAATCTTTCCAATGTCCCTTTTACCATAAATCCCAGTGAAAGAATTGCTCAAATGATTGTTGCAAAACACGAAACAATACAATGGCAGTACACGGAACAACTTTCGGAAACGACTCGAGGCGAAGGTGGTTTCGGTCATACCGGCAAAAAATAATTTTTATGAAAGTCCGTAAATTTTCAATCCTGATATTATTCTTTATTCTGCTTACGGGATGCGGTATCTTTAAGAAACCGAAAACAACAGATCCTACTGTTCAAGAAAAGATGGCAAATACTTCAAAACTGATTGATGCCGTTAAAGAAAAAAATATAGGCAATTACGAAAGTGCGATCAGTAAACTGAACGAATTGATTACAAAAAATCCTAAAAATGATGTTGCCAATTATCAACTTTCTTTAGTTTATAAAGATAATTCAAAATTCAGTGATGCACTCCAATATGCGAAAAAAGCAGTCTCTATTAATCCTCAAAACGATTGGTATAAACTCAATTTAGTCGAAATTTACGAAGCCACGAAACAATATGCTCCTGCTGCCAAAATCAGAGAAGAACTTATTGCAAAAACGCCGGAAAACACAGACTATTATTTTGACTTGGTGGTTGACTATATCTATACCGATCAATGGGAAAATGCCATAAACACATATACAAGAGTAGAAAAAATAAACGGAATATCTGAAGACATTTCACTGGCAAAACATCGTTTATGGATGCATATCAATAAACCCCAGAATGCAATAGCAGAGATTCAACGACTTATTGATGCATTTCCATCCGAAAACAGGTATCCGCTCATACTCGGTGATCTTTACCTGAAAACCAATCAACTCGATAAAGCAAAAAGCCTATACGACAAATCACTGTCGATGAACAACACCTCAGCCTATCTTTCTCTTGCCGAATATTACAAACTGATTAAAAAGAACGACTCAAGCTATTATTACCTTTCAAAAGCTTTTGCCGAACCGAATATCTCTATCGATTTAAAAGTTCCGGTAATGCTCTCCTATTACAATCTTATGGAAAAAAATCCATCCATGGCTAATGATGCTTTTTCGTTGCTCGATTCGCTAACAAAAACACATCCCGAAGATCCTAAAAGCTGGTCGATAAAAGCTGATTTCCTGTTACTCGGCAACAGGCCGAAAGATGCAAAAAAGGCATTTATAGAAGTTCTAAAATACGACCAGTCCAAATATGTGGTTTGGGAAGAGTTGCTCAAGATAATGGCCAACGAAAAGAACTTCGACTCCACTCTTCTTTACTGCAACAAGGCCATTGAACTGTTTCCGAGCCAGCCGTTTCTGTTTTATATCAAAGGGTTGTCTCATTACATGAACAACCAATATGGCGAAGCCGTTACCGCTTTGGAAATGGGCAAAAATTTGGTGCTGGAACCGAATGAAATGTACTTGGAAATGTATATCTACCTCGGTGAATCATATCATAAACTCAATAACAATGAGCGCTCGGATGCAGCATTCGACAAAGTACTGGAATTTGACCCAAAGAACGCCTATATTTTAAACAATTACAGCTATTATTTGGCTCTTCGCAACGTTCAACTGGATAAAGCACTTACACTATCCAAAGAACTGGTTTCTTCCAATCCCGACCAATATAATTACCTTGATACTTATGCCTGGGTCTTGTTTAAAAAAGGGGATTTTCAGGAAGCACTAATCTGGATTGAAAAATCGCTAGCAAATGGAGGAAACGAACATGCTGCTATTCTCGAACATTATGGTGATATTTTGTGGCAAAACGGCAAAACGTCTCAAGCAATAGAGCAATGGCAAAAAGCTCTTAGCCTTGACGATACCAGATCCCTGTTAAAGGAAAAAGTCAACAAAAAAAGCTATATCGAATAACAGGCCAGTTTCTGCGCCCCCTTTAACCGTTTAAAAGTATTTAAACTTATTAACGATCGGTATAAAACCGATTTAATTTCGAACAATATTTTTTTTCTAAAAGACAGCTTAACAACCTGTGACACTAATGGTTATCATTGACCTTATCAATCAATGTAAAAGTGCCTTTTCTGCTTGAAATGTAAACAGATTGAAAAAAATGTTATTTTATTTTTTGGTTAAAATAAAATGATTAATTTCGTATCGTTGAAAAAGGAATATAAGAAAACATATAATATAGTAATTAAAAAAACAGCAAAAAAATGGCAGCAAAAGGAACGATTGTAGTCGATGTTGAGCATTGCAAAGGTTGTGGCGTATGTGTACCGCAATGCCCACAAGGTGTAATAGCTCTATCTAAAAAGGTAAATGGAAAAGGATACAACTATCTGGAAATGCAAAACGACCGATGCACAGGATGTACTAACTGTGCAGTAGTTTGTCCCGATGGTGTAATCACAGTTTACAGAGCAAAATAATCAAACAATTAAAAAACAAAATAATTTTAGCCGATGAAAGAACTAAGATTAATGAAGGGTAATGAAGCTGTAGCGGAAGGAGCTATACGCTGTGGAGCCGATGGATATTTCGGTTACCCCATTACCCCGCAATCGGAAGTACTTGAACACCTAATGGTTGAAAAACCTTGGGAAAAAACCGGAATGGTTGTTCTTCAAGCCGAAAGCGAAGTTGCCTCAATCAACATGGTTTATGGCGGTGCAGGTTGTGGTAAAAAAGTAATGACTAGCTCATCTAGTCCCGGTATCAGTTTAATGCAGGAAGGTCTCTCTTATTTAGCAGGTGCGGAACTTCCTTGCTTAGTTGTAAATGTAGTTCGTGCCGGTCCCGGTTTAGGAACCATTCAGCCTTCACAATGCGATTATTTCCAAACTGTTAAAGGCGGTGGACATGGCGATTATAAACTTATCGCATTGGCTCCGAATTCAGTTCAGGAAATGTTTGACTTTGTTGAATTAGGCTTCGAATTAGCATTCAAATACCGGAATCCTGCAATGATATTATCCGATGGTTTAATCGGTCAGGTAATGGAAAAAGTTGAATTAACCGACTACAAACCACGTCGTACACTTGAGGAAGTTCGTAAGGCTTGCCCATGGGCAACCTTAGGAAAAACCATCGATCGCGGACACAATATCATCACCTCTCTCGAATTGGATTCTTTAAAACAAGAAGCTGTAAATCACCGAATTCAGGCGAAATACAAAGTTTTGGAAGAAACAGAAGTTCGTTACGAAGAGATTATGACCGAAGATGCAGAATATCTTTTTGTAGCTTACGGCTCATCATCCCGCGTATGCCAAAAGGCAATCGATATGGCTCGTGCCGAAGGAATTAAAGTAGGGTTGTTACGCCCTATCACACTTTATCCTTTCCCAACCAAACGATTGTTTGAACTAGGCCAACAAGTTAAAGGAATACTTTCTGTAGAAATGAGTGCCGGTCAAATGGTAGAAGATGTTAAACTGGCCACTCAATGTCGAGTAAAAGTTGAACATTACGGACGACTTGGTGGTATTATCCACTCGCCGGCAGAAGTATTAACCGCATTAAAAAATCAAATTATCGGAGGGTAAATCATGTCGGAATTCAACAAAGATATCATCAAACCAGAAAACTTGGTTTATAAAAAAACTTCAGTTTTAACCGATGCGGTAATGCACTATTGCCCTGGTTGCGGTCATGGTACGGTTCATCGTATTATAGCCGAAGTCATCGACGAGTTAGGAATTCAAGAAAACACCATTGGAGTGGCTCCTGTAGGTTGCTCTGTTTTAGCATACAACTATTTTGATGTAGATATGCAAGGTGCTGCCCACGGTCGTGCACCAGCCTTAGCTACCGCAATCAAACGCTTAAACTCCGAAAGAGACGTATTCGTTTATCAGGGAGATGGGGACTTAGCGGCAATAGGTACTGCCGAAACTATTCATGCCTGCAACCGCGGAGAAAATATTGTGATGATTTTTATCAACAACGGTATTTACGGAATGACCGGTGGACAAATGGCTCCAACCACATTGGAACACATGAAAACTGCTACCAGCCCCTACGGAAGAGACCTTGCACTGATGGGAAATCCATTGAAAATCACCGAACTTTTAGCACAACTTCCAGGTACACAATACGTTACTCGCACTGCTGTATTTACTCCTGCACATGTTCGCAAGACCAAAAAGGCGATTAAAAAAGCATTCGAATTAGCAAGAAAACGGCAATGGAACTTGCTTCGTAGAAGTAGTTTCAAATTGTAACTCGGGTTGGAAAATGACTCCGGTTGCTGCTAACAAATGGCTCGAGGATAATATGCTTTCATTTTATCCACTTGGAGACCTTAAAGCTCCTCAAGATTAATTATTTGGTTTAAATTATTAAAAAAGAAAAATTATGAACGAAGAAATAATTATTGCCGGCTTTGGTGGACAAGGAGTTCTTTCGATGGGAAAAATTCTTGCTTACTCTGGAATAATGGGTGGCAAAGAAGTTAGCTGGATGCCTTCTTATGGTCCTGAAATGCGTGGCGGTACTTCAAATGTTACGGTAATCATCAGTGACGAAAAGATCAGTTCTCCGATTCTTGGAACTTTCGATAATGCCATCATCCTTAACCAACAATCGCTGGATAAATTTGAAGATTCTATAAAACCGGGTGGCGTATTAATTTACGATCCAAACGGGATTACCCGGCATCCTGTTCGCAAGGATATCAATATTTATCAGATTGCTGCTACCGATAAAGCTTCTGAAATCGGAATTTCGAAACTTTTCAATATGATTGTTTTGGGTGGATTTTTGAAAATCAAACCCATCATCAATGAAGAGTATATCCAAAAAGGTCTGGAAAAATCATTGCCAAAACGTCATCACGGTTTAATTCCCGACAATTTGAACGCAATTCATATCGGTAATGAAATTATTAAAACTATACAAACAGTTTAATTTTCAAACCGATTAGACACATAAAAGGGGCTGAATAAATATTCAGCCCCTTTCTTTATTCCAATTATGTATTATATTTGTTGCTGAAACCATTTAATCACCACACAAAACCCAAACTATTATGAAGAAACAGCAGCAGTTTATTTGCATATTAGCCTTGATCGCTATTGTAAGTTGCATTGACAGCAAAGCCCAAACTGCGTATAAATCTATTTTCGGAAATAATTCAACCGGTTGGAATGTCTCTTTTGAGCAGGGGAACTGGTATGATACCGACTCCCTTGTTGCAACTTCAGATACAGTCATAAATTCGATGAACTATAAAATCGTTGAACAGCAATCTTACGATTTTTATGAACACCAGAAATATTATGTACGGGAAGATACAAATAGTGGAAAATATTATATAAGGAGCAAAAATGATTTGCAAAAAGAGACAATATTTATGGATCTAAGTTTAAATGTGGGAGATACCTTTGTTATCAGAAATAGCCCATTTTACACTGGAGATTCACTGGAAATATTAGTGGACTCTGTATATTATTTGAATAATCTCAAAGTGATTAAAACAAATTGCCCTATATATGCAGGATCTCCTGATTTTATTCGTTTTTATGAATCTATTGGCCCAAACAATGGGCTGAATTATTTGTATCAAGCTTCTTGGGTTCATGCGAATTATAGCTTGCAATGCCACTTTAAAGAGGATACACTATATTTTCACAACCCATCAGGCAGAGCTGAAATTAGACCTTGTTACACGTCTTATGGCGTTTCCGTGCCTGAATATGAGAAAAAGATAATAAAAAATGTCTATCCGAATCCCACAAATGGCTGGTTAAACCTTGAATTTAATTCTGATTTTTCCGGAACATTGATCATTTATAACACGTATGGACAAATCGCAATTAAAAAAGAGATGAAGAACAGCCCTAATCAGCAAGTAAATGTTAGCGATTTACAATCAGGTATATATCTAATTACATTGTATTCTGATAAGATTAACGTTCACACGAGTTTTGTAAAACAGTAGCGGTTTGACAAAAAAACATTAATTTTGCATAGTTTTCAGTCGGAAGAGTTGTAACTGGCTCAAAGGGGTGACTTATGCAATTTTTTAATGGGATAAGAGTTATAATTGAAACATTCAAAAATGAAAAAAACAATATTAATCACAGGCGGTGCCGGATTTATCGGTTCACATGTCGTACGCTTGTTTGTAAACAAATACCCTGACTATCGGATTGTGAATTTAGATAAGCTTACCTATGCCGGAAATTTGGAAAACCTCAGGGATGTGGATTCAAAACCCAATTACACCTTCGAAAAGGGAGATATTGTGGATGCTCAGTTTGTCAATCTGCTCTTTGAAAAATATCAGTTCGACGGGGTAATTCACTTGGCCGCAGAATCACATGTAGATCGTTCGATTACCGCTCCTATGGACTTCGTATTCACGAATATTGTAGGCACTGCAAATCTTTTAAATGCAGCCCGTGGCATCTGGAAAGAAACGAGCGATAAGCGTTTTTACCATATTTCCACAGATGAAGTTTATGGATCATTAGGCGAAACCGGTAAATTTACCGAAACTACGGCTTACGACCCACATAGTCCGTATTCAGCCTCAAAAGCCAGTTCAGATCACTTGGTTAGAGCTTATTTTGACACCTTTAAACTACCGACAATAATTTCAAATTGCTCCAACAATTATGGACCGAATCAATTTCCCGAAAAATTATTGCCCCTGATGATTCATAACATTAAAAACAATAAACCGCTTCCTGTCTATGGCAAAGGGTTGAATGTTCGCGACTGGCTTTACGTGGAAGACCATGCAAAAGCCATTGACACAATTTTTCATCATGGCAAACTGGGCGAAACATACAATATCGGGGGAAATAATGAATGGAGAAACATCGATATCATTCATACATTATGCAAATTAATGGATGAAAAACTCAGCAGAAAAACAGGTTCATCGGCCAGTTTGATCACTTATGTGCAAGATCGGGCCGGTCACGACTTGCGCTATGCCATTGATGCCTCCAAACTTGAAAATGAATTAAACTGGCATCCAACTATAAAATTCGATGAGGGTTTTTCGCTCACCATCGATTGGTATTTAGCAAACGAAGAATGGCTCAACAATGTAACATCCGGAGCTTATCAGCAATATTACTCCAAGCAATACGGAAACAGATAATTGTTCACGTTCCAAATAAAAAAGTCGGAGCAAAATTAATTTTCGCTTCGACTTTTCCGTTTTTATAGGTTTTAATGAATAATCCAGTTATTAGGAAATCCGGAAACAGGTTTGCTTTATAATTTTTCTGACTTTCGACTTACAAGATAATTTCTTCAGGACTTTTTCTTACTCGTTCTGTTAGCTCCATAGATTTGATAGGTTCGGGCAAATTTTCGCTGTCCCGATAATATCCCAGAGCTATCACTGTTAAAACATCCAAATCGTCACGCAAATTCAGTTTTTCATGAAGTGCCTTTTTATCAAAACCTGACATCTGATGCACCATAATATCCCTATTGGTTGCTTCAATCGTCAAAAAAGCGACCGCCTGCCCACAATCGTATGCGTATGTGTCATTAGAAGCACCATCTCCCTTTTTCGAGGCTCCAACAACTGCCATCAAAACAGGAGCTTTGGGTGCCCATAACCGATTGAACTCAACCAACGATTGAGTTATCGCATTAAACTTATCATCTCCTCGGTATGCAATAACAAAACGCCATGGTTGTTCGTTGAAAGCCGATGGAGCCCATCGTGCAGCTTCTATAAGGCCTGAAATATCTTCTTGTGCTATTCTTTTATCACTGTTAAAACTTCGCGTACTCCACCTTTTTTCAATAAGTGGATGAATGGGGAATAAATTCTTTGTATTCTTTATTTTTGACATCTTTTTATTTTTTTAAACTGTATCTTCGCAAATTAAAACACAATATTTTCAACTATGTTTAATCGTTACACTATATTGAGGTTTTTTAAGCGAATTTTAAAAGAAACGGGGAAAACGTCATGGATCCTTTTCAAGATCATGATTCCGATCTCAATAGCTGTAAAAATAATTCAGGAGCTAAATCTTTTACCCTATGTCGGCAAAATACTAGCACCATTAATGAATTTAGTCGGTCTGCCCGGAGAAACGGGCTTAATATGGGCATCTGCGCTCATTGTAAATATTTATGGAGGCATTCTTACTTATCTTAGCTTAGTCTCTTCTTCCGGTTTATCGCTCTCTTCGGCACAACTTACAGTATTGCTTACTATGATTCTAGTTGCTCACACCTTTCCTGTAGAACTTCAAATTGCCCGAAAAGCCGGAATAAAAATGATTGTTATGTTCCTTCTTCGTTTTGTGATGGCTTTGGCCCTGGGCGGGTTAATTTTTCATATATACCGGTTTTTTAATTTATTTCAGGATACCGCCCCTATTCCCCAAATTGTTCCTCAAAAAAACACTACGCTGCTTCAATGGGGACTAGGGGAACTTCAAAATTACGCAACCATTTTATTCTTTATCTTTTCGTTGCTACTCATCTTGGAGTTATTAAAAGTAACACATATTATCGGTTACATCAATCGATTACTGTACCCGGTGCTAAAAGTTTTGGGCATTGGAAAAGAGGTGGTTCCGATTGCAGTAGTCGGCTTAACTTTAGGCATATCTTACGGAGGGGCTATCATTATAAAAGAGGCCAACGAGGGTAAAGCCTCACGTCGCGATGTATTCTATGCATTAATCTTGATGGGACTTTGTCATAGCATGATTGAAGACACATTATTGATGATTGCCATGGGTGGAAAAATTTCAGGCGTACTTTTTGCTAGAATAATCTTCGCATTATTTATTTCATGGACGATTGTTCAACTGACAAAAAACTTTTCCGATAAACGATTTAAACGATGGTTCTTGGTAAAATAAAAAAAATATGGTTATTTAATTCGATTTAGTTATATTTGCAATGTAAAAAATCGGTGTTATGAAACAGCATGATTAAAAATCATCAAAATGGATGGAGTTGCTGATAATTATGCGACTTCCATACGAGCTATAAATCTAATAAATTATTTACGTATGAAAAAACAAATTTTAGCATTGGGGTTCATCTTAATCTCCTCCTTTTGTTTTGCGCAGGAAGCACAAACAGCTCAAAAAAGTTTGTTGCCTTCCGTAGAAGTAAAAACGCTTGATGGGAAAAAAATCAACATTAAAAACTTGTCTAATAACGGCAAACCCATTATTATAAGCTTTTGGGCAACATGGTGCAAACCGTGCGTAAAAGAGCTAACCGCTATTGCCGAAGTATATGAACAATGGCAAAAAGAAACGGGTGTAAAATTGGTTGCTGTTTCTGTAGATGATGCCCGTTCATCGGCAAAAGTAGGGCCCTTGGTAGATGGTAAGGCTTGGGAATATGAGGTACTTCTCGATGACAACGGCGATTTAAAACGTGCCATGAATGTTAATGAAGTTCCTCACATGTTTATCATTAATGGAAATGGGGAAATTGTATGGCAGCACACTTCATTTGCTGATGGTGGGGAACTTGAAGTAATTCAAATAATTAAAAAAATTATTGCCGGAGAGCCTATTAATTAAGCTATCGGGACTAAATAATATTTTTAATAGAGATCATTGTTTAACCCATAACTTCTCCAAATGATTTTTTATAAATAAATATCAACCAGATGAAACAATCAATCATATCTAAAATTGGTGCTTTAAGTTTTTTTGCAGCTATAATTTTTATAAATCCGGCAAAAGCTCAGTTGTTAAATGGCGGAAAGATATCGGGTAATTTCCAGATGGATGCTCAATATTATCAAGCGGATTCTCTCATTGGAGCAAAAGATGTTAAAGAGGGTATGCGCTTAAACGCTTTTACAAATATTATTTACACCAATAACAATTTTACAGCCGGTGTACGCTACGAGAACTATCAAAATCCATTGCTCGGCTTTGATTCAAGATATAAAGGCAGCGGCATTCCCTATCGCTTTGCAACTTATACCAAAGATGATTGGAATATTACCGTAGGGAACTTCTATGAACAATTTGGAAGTGGCTTGGTTTTCAGAACGTACGAAGAACGAAATTTAGGATTTGATAATGCCATGGACGGAATCAGGATTATTGTGTCTCCGCTAAAAGGGATTACCCTTAAAGGAGTTTGGGGGAATCAACGCTACTTTTTCGATAAAGGTCCCGGCATTGTAAGGGGACTTGATGGAGAACTTAATTTTAATGAAATTTGCAAAAAACTTTCCGAATCAAAATTTCGGATTATACTTGGAGGCAGCTTTGTTTCAAAGTATCAGGCCGATGAGGATGCTCAATATAATCTCCCCGAAAATGTAGCTTCTTACGCCGGGCGGTTAAATTTAGGATATAAAAAGTTTAATCTTAACGCCGAGTATGCTTATAAAATTAATGACCCTTCAGCTGCAAACAACATGATTTACAAGCCCGGAGATGCGCTGTATGTTTCTGCCTCATACTCTCAAAAAGGATTGGGGGTACTTTTGAACGGACTAAAAGTAGATAATATGGATTTTCGCTCCGACCGATCGGTGGGGCAGCTTGGAAACCCCTTATCCATCAACTATTTGCCAACCCTTACCCGCTCGCACATATATACTTTAGCGGCATTTTATCCATACGCAACCCAATCTACCGGACAAATCGGTTATCAGGCACAAATCAATTACAAGCTAAAAAAGAATACCTTTCTCGGGGGAAAATATGGAATGGATATCGCACTTAACTACTCCGATATTCACGCAATTGACAAAGTTGCATTAAACGACACTATTACAATCGGACAGTCGGGAACAGATGGATATAAATCGAATTTCATTTCGTGGGGAAAAGAAAAATATTTCACCGATTTTAATATTGAAATCACCAAAAAGCTATCCGCTAAATGGAAGTTAATTTTCGACTATGTATATTTTGAGTATAATAAAGCTGTTATTGAAGGACATCCTGATGTACCGATGGTATTTGCACATATCGGAATTGCAGATGTGAGCTATAAAATTAACGAAACCAACAGTGTAAGAGTTGAATTCCAGCATCTTTTTTCAAAAGATGACATAGACCCCGATACAAAAATAGAAAAAAAGAACTGGATGTTAATGCTTGTCGAATATTCAATTGCACCTAAATGGTTTTTCACAATTTCCGACATGTATAACTATAACAACGCAGATGTCGATAAACGCGTTCATTATTACAACGGTGCCGTCACATTTGTGAAAGGGACTACACGCGTAGCTTTGGGTTACGGAAAACAGCGTAAAGGAATCTTCTGCTCCGGCGGTGTTTGCCGGGAAGTTCCGGCTTCCAATGGACTTTCTTTAACGATAGTAAGCTCATTTTAATTTTGACTTAAAAACATAGATTATGAAAAAGATATCCTTCTTACTTGTCATATTAGCATTTTCAATTGGGTTTAACTCGTGCGACAAAATCGACGAACCATATCTCGAACAATCACAGGTAGCTGCTTGCGACACACCTTCGTTCCCGGCACTGTCGAATCCAATCCAAAAAGTGTTTTTAGAAGAATTTACCGGGCATACCTGCGTTAACTGCCCTCAGGGACATAAAAAAGCAGCGGATTTAAAAGATCTTTACGGAGATACGCTAGTGCTCATGTCCATTCATGGAGGATCCACTGCCGAACCTGTGGCCGGAACAATTTACACGGCCGACTATCGCACAGATGCAGGTAATGAGTTATATACAAGTTTTAGCGTTTCTGGAAATCCCGCAGGACTAGTAAACAGAACTTCTTTTATGGGAAATCTCGTCCTTGGAGTGTCCTACTGGTCTGCTGCCGTAAAGGCCATTGACCGAACCAATCCCAAACTTGCAATTCAACTGGAAACAGTTGATAACGAATCGGCAAATTCGGTCTGCATTTTTGCAAAGACAACTTTCCTGCAAGCCACTCAGAAAAACATCAAACTATCTCTATTTTTAATTGAAGACAGCATTGTTTCACCTCAAAAGAATAATTTATCTTCTATTGGAGCCGTTCCTGATATTACAGACTATATTCATCGTCACATGCTACGCGCATCTGTAAACCCGGTGTGGGGTGATGTAATTGCGAACAGCAGCACTTCTGTACAGCCTAATACTTCACTGATTAAGGGATATACATTCTCATTTGTCGGAAAGTCATTTGTAAAGAGCAAATGCAGTGTTATTGCCGTTGCTTACGATGTGGACACAAAAGAGGTAATTCAGGTAGAAGAAATTCACTTATCTCATTAACCAATACACAATTAATTGAAATGATATTTACCTTGCTTGTCAATGGAAACGACCGGCAAGGTTTTTTTATGTTCAAAAGAATCGTAGCCTTCCTTAATATTATTCCAGAATTTAAGATAATCGGGATGTTTTTTTGAATAATTCAGATGATTTTTTGTGTTCATTCGATATGGAAAAATATGAACGGGTATTATTTCTTGTCCACTATTTTTAGCTTCCACACAGGCAATATAAACCTCTTTAATAAATTCATCCGTAAGAGGCATACATCCAATAGTAACGCAATCTCCATGTATAAAAATATCACCACCCAGATGATTTTTTTCGCCCAGAATCCGGTCGCTGGTGTTTGGATAGCTAACCCCCAATGAAAGATAAAAATTACTGGCCGGATTAAATACGGTAAGCCTATAAAATCCTTCGGGAACTTGCATATCGCCCATTTTACGTTTAGGCCCAAGCGTTCCTGATTTTGCGCAAACGGAATATGTATAAACCAAAACATAGTTATTGTTCGTTTTATTTTTCACCCACAATTCCAATTCTCCACTCTCTTTAAAAGCTCTCAAAAAAACATGCTGCGAAAGTGTTTTAAATCCGCACTTCTGATATCGTCGCAAAAGCGTTTTCTCTTTATCGGAATATGCTTTTCGCACTCGTTCGTACTTTAACTGATCTCGCTTGAAATTCTGGGATGAAACCGTACTTAACATTAGGCTTAACACGATTAAATTAATCACTGTTTTTGTTGATATACGCAATTGTTGATTTAATTTTCTCATACCCGCTTCGATATAAAGGTGTTTGTTTAAATTTCTTTTTAAAATCGCTTTTGGTAAGCGTTTCCCAATCTTGATTAGTCATTGAAAGGAGCTGCTTAGTCGGCACAAAATCTTCTTCTCCGGTATTTAGACTGAACTTATTAAAAGGACAAGCTTGTTGGCAGATATCGCATCCAAAAATCTGTTTGCCGGACTTAAAATCAATATTTTGAGGAATTTCTCCTTTATGTTCTATCGTTAAATAGGAAATACATTTATTCGAATCTATCGTATATGGAACCGTAATTGCTCCCGTAGGACAAGCATCAATGCAACGAGTGCATTCTCCACAATGATTTAATGCGTATGAGCTATCAGGCGTTAATGAGACGTTGAGAAGCATGGTTCCCAAAAAAAAGAACGATCCTCTTTTGGGGAGTATTAAACAGCTGTTTTTTCCAATCCATCCCAATCCTGCATTTACCGCATACAACTTTTCAAAAACAGGTCCCGAGTCAACAAAAACACGCCCTTCTATAACGGGATCAATTTCCTGAATAAACGACAATAACCGATACAACTTTGATTTTATTACAACGTGATAATCCCGGTTTAAAGCATATTTGGAAATTTTATAATCAGAGGCAAATATCACATCCGAGGAATTATAATTTAAGGCAAATACTACAACCGATTTTACGCCCGGCAGCAAAAGTCCCGGATTCTCACGCAAAGGTATGCTGCGCTCAATCCATTCCATATCCGCATGGTATTTATTGGAAATCCACTTCCTGAGTCTTTCAATATCTCCGGACGAATCAATCACAGGAGTAATTCCACACTCGTCGAAACCCAGTTCTTCTGCTTTTTGCTTTATGATTTCGGACAATCTATCGGTTTCCATCTAATGGGAACATTGGTGTATATTTTGCAGGAACGATCAAAGATGTGGGGCCGGGAATATTGACCTTCGTCGATTTAGTTTTAATATTAATCTTTGTTCCCGGTAATTCAATGGTGTATGATTTGGGAAAAACATAACCGTCTATATTTTCGAATTCCTGATATGAAACATTTGCAACCTGTTGTGTATTAATATCCTTTATCCAATTATTGACAATTTTTCCATTCGCCCGCTGCACGGTTATTTCCTGATGAATTGCCAAGTGTAAGCGGTCGTTTGTTCTACGGGGAATAGAGATCAGCAACGTAGAATCAACAGTTTTTGTTGAAATGGAGGTTGCAATACAGTCTTTAAAATCTTCACAAACCAATATGGATTGAATAAAATCGAAAGAGAGCGAAACCCCATACATTCTGGTTATAATTGAATAATCGCCCTTATAATAAGTTTTTTCGAAACGGTTAACCATCAAAATAGAATCAGGAGTAAAAATAGCTCGTGCCAATTCAATGCCGAATTTATTGATATTCAAATAAATAATACTATCCCTGCGATTAACCAAGAATGCCGAGATTTCATCCGAACCCGAAGAAGACAATTCTATCGAAAGTCTCGAACTATACCAGCTATTTTGCTGGCGTAGCAAGGCATAAACAGAATCATTTTCCGTTTTAACTCCCGTCACAATCGTATCAGCATCTTTCTTTACGACCACTGTCCTTTTTTGATTTGTTTTGCATGATGAATTCAAAACGATAGCTAAAGCAAAAAATAAAATATAAATGTTGTTTTTCATTATCAAGTAATTCTTTACTGCAAAGATAATAAATAAAAAAGGGGCAAAAGCCCCTCTCTTTTATAAATAAGTTGATTTATCTTAAGATGATAAAATCTCCCATATAATCGTGGTGTTTGGCCTCCATATCCTTAAGGTTGATTTTATAAATATAAGAACCCTGAGGAGCACGTGCACCATTTATCAATCCATCCCAGCAACCCAAAGGAATATTGGTGTGGAAAACCATAGTTCCCCAGCGGTCGTAGATTTCCATTGAGTAGCTATTCATATCTATACCCTTTCCTGAAGGACAAAACATTTCATTTTTACCATCATTATCCGGAGTAAATGCATTCGGAACGTAGAAGAAATAAGGAGCCTCCACTTGTACCCGGCGGTAGGTTGAGTCCATGCAACCGAATTCCGTCGAAACAACCTGCCAGACTTTAAATGACCCGACATGTAGATACTTATGAGTAGGGCTTTGCTCCGAGGAGGTATTCAAACTATTATTATATTCGCCAAAATTGTAATTCCAAATCGTTGCATCAGTGGAAAAATCGTTAAAGGTAATTTCGCCTTCTTCAATGGTAACGACCGGAGTATTGGGCTCGAAATTCGCCTTTGGCTTTGGATAAACCATAACCGTTGTTGTATCGTATCCCTTACATCCAAAATCGTTGGTACCTATTACCGAAAGAATCATATTGCTCATTGGGGATAACGAAATTATAGATCCGCTTTGCCCATTGCTCCATTCGTATGTGCTGGCTCCTAACCCCGTAACCGTCGAAACCTCTCCTTCACAAATTGCACTTGCCGTTGCTTCTACAATAGGGTTAGGGTTTACCGTAAGTAATAGAGAATCGCGACACCCTCCGGGAACAATAACCGTTACCTTATAGATTTGTTGTGAAGAAACCAACGGCCGAACCGTATCCGTTATTTCACCATTATCCCAAGAATAGCTTAATGCATTCGGTGCAAAAGCCGTAGCAAGTTCTCCCGAACAAATAGTGTTCGGAGTTACGGTAATTTGTGGATTATTAAAAACAACTACCTGCGTGGCAACAGAGTCTTTGCAACCGAACAAAGAAGTTCCGGTTACAGAATATCGGGTAGTCGTATCGGGAGATACATTAATATTTGCCGTTGTTTGATTATCATTCCAATGATAGTCGCTTGCCCCTGAAGCTGTAAGTGTTGCAATTTCTCCAACACATATAGAATCGGTAGTGACCGTCATTGTGGGTTTTGAGTGCACAATCAGCCGACAAGTATCCGGATCATTAAGTGTCCCATCTGGATTAATTATTGTAAGCCAATACAAACCTGCATCTTCTGGAGCTATATTTGGTTTGGTAACTATCGTATCTGTTACTGTTGTAAACAAATTGGGCCCGTCCCAATGGTATGAAGCACCGGCAATAGGATGCGACACCGAGAATGTAGCCGTCTCCCCTTCGCAAACCGTATCTCCGATAGGTGGAGAAATAATTGCGCAATTTGTCGTTCCGGTACTGGATGGATCAGAATTCAAATTAATTTGACAGGGTTGATTTGAATAATTGGTAACGAGCAAAACATACCATTGACCTGCAACAGCATTTGCAATGTGCACATATTCAATGGATTGTGCTGTAAAACTGCAATCGATCAAATTACCTATCGGATATCCTCCCAAATCTGACGGATTTGGACCAGCATCCGGACCATGACTTGTACCTCCTGTTAAATTAAGCTGACCGCAACCTTCCGTTGCAGAAGCAAATGGCCCCCAGCAAGCAAAGTCTAAATCTCTAGAGGGCGTGGTTGCCATGTGAATGTTTATTCTTCCCGATTGACCTACTTTTAAAACATACCATGCCGGGTTAGGCGTTGATCCTAGACATCCGACACTCGTTCCGAAACTACCGGAATTAACACCGGCTGTAAAACTAACACTTGTATTATTAGAGCAAATCGGATCAGCTTCACCACATGAAGCCCCTTGACTAAATGCATTTAATGCACTGAGTACCAAAATAAATACTACTGTAAAATAAAATCCGCTTATCTTTTTCATTTAATCATTATTAATACAACCCATTCTAGACACAAAGATACAACAAAAGGTTGTTTATTCGGTAACTTTTATTTAAACATTTCCCCAGTTGTCAACTTCCAAAACGCATAATTTAATACAATATTGTCTCTCAATAATACTGTTAATACACAACAAACCAATAACTTAAAGAATATTGATCAAAAAAAAATCAAGCCCCTATAATCATATTAAAAATATTTGCTTTTGAGAAAAATTCTTCAAATGAAAATACTTGCACTATTGTGGGAATCGCAACCGAAAGGTTTTCTCCAAAAGTCACACCCCATATTCAATTCCGCTTTTTATCATTCTCAGCCGGGCATGGCAAACAACAAGTAGATCTTCTGCCATAGAGCAAAAGCTTCACAAACGAGCCTCAATTTCCAAATTTTCAGCCAAAAAGCAAAATTCCGTTAATTAACTAGAATGAATGATTTTACAGCCTTATTGAATGAATCAATCAATGAAATATCTTTATGATATAAATCGGGATAGAATTGGAGCTTTTTCTTATCGTTAACATACGCGGTAAAATACCTTATATAAATTGGAAGCAATCTTGAAATAAAGAAAGTCGATTTTTTTACATCCAATACGTCCTGGTTCATTTTTTTCACTTCTATCATCTCGTCCTGCAGCTTTTTTGACTTAACGTCTTTTCGATATTTATCGAATTTACGCTGCTGTTCGTATCTATTCATCTCCATAAGCTTTTCCTTAGAAAAATGGAGCATTCCTTTATTATACTCTAAAAGGGTTTTAGCAAATTCAAATGGATTTTGAACGCGCATACACCCATGGCTAAAAGCACGATAATTCAAATTAAATAGGGTTTTGCTCGGGGTGTCGTGAAGATAAACCCCATATTGATTGTTGAAATAAAATTTAATAATCCCCAACGAATTTCCCTCTCCACTACTTTGACGGATTCGGTAGGGAAAGTTTTTTTCGTTAAACCGTTTCCATCTTATTTTCGACGGATCTACAACTTCATTTTTCCCATTAATGATTTCATAGTTATGCTTTTCCAGATATTTTGGATTTGCCTGTATTAAAGGAAGAAGTTCTTTCGTGGATATTTTGTGCGGCACATTCCATTCCGGATAGAGTACAAAATGAGATATTCTGCTATTTAATTCCGGAGTCTCATGGTCGGGTTTGCCGCAAACAATTTTATGCGTAATAGCAATTTCATTTTCTTCAACTATCTGAACTGAAAATGAAGGAATGTTTACCAACAAGTAGTTTTTGTCCGTAATATTACTCCATCGAATCCTTTGCAGGGTAATACATGCTTTGCGATAAAGATCAAAAGTGCTGTTTCTAAGTGTTTCCACTGTAAGCGTATCAAAAAAGCCACGGTTACGGAGCCCGAAATCTGTCTGAAATTTAACTAAAGCCGGCACCAATTCTTTTTTTTCTATCGGTTGAGAAATATCTTTTTTCAAATAACCATGAACTATTAGCATCTTTTCAGCTCCTTTTTTGCAGCCCGAACTATCTTTTGCAAAATAAGGAACAGGGTATTTCTCATTGGTAATATTTGCAATTGCAAGATATGCCGTTAATGCTTTTTGGATTTCAATATAATGCGGATTTTTAGGAGATAAAGCTTTAACTGCAATAGAAAAATCTTTCATTTGAATTGATTTCTCTAAATAATAGGTAATCGAATCGGTTTTAGGAATAATCATATTGTCATATATCGCAGAATCCGGTCTGAAAATTCCTGCTTGCAAATGGTTCAAAAATAAAATTAGCGAATGCGTCGTTAGCATTTCAATTACAACTTTATTCATGTTTTTTGCAGAAACAAAATCTCTTTCGGATAAATGTTGCGAGGCCCGGGCAATAACGCGAGTTGCATACATAGTAGTATCAAGCCCAAAGCACATAGAGCTACGAAGCAAACTAAGTGCGACGTTAAATAGCGGAGTCGTCGTTTGCTCATTTACCCAAACACTCTTATAATTTCGATTCTTATAAAAGTCAATTACCTGGTTAAGTTCTACATAATGTAATTTTATCAGTTTCTCCTTGGCTTTAGAATCATTATTATTACAAAACTGTTTAATATAATTATCCATATTTATTGAATACATGGATCCCGAAAATTCCTGATTTTTAGAGCAAGACCAAAATAAGAAAATCGTAAATATATAAAAGGGTATTCTTTTCATAATTAAATTCATATCTGGGAAATTAAAAAAGCTTATATATAAAGTAAACAAAAAGAGCGAGTACAACAATTAATTTTGCCAAAGTTCCTGCTAAAAAACCCAAAAGGCTACCTACCGCCGATCTAAAAGCAGTTTTAGAATTCTGTTTATTTAACAATTCTCCAATATAAGCCCCCACAAAAGGGCCTAAAATAATTCCAAACGGACCTAAAAACATAATTCCGAGTATTAAGCCAATGGTTGAACCCCATGAGCCACCTTTGGTTCCACCAAAAACTTTGGTTCCGTATATCGGGAACCAATAATCAAGAACCGCAACAATAAGGACTAAAATGCCAAAAGTGACCAACCAAAAAAGTGATAAATCGGCATCAGGTCGGAGAAGTTGAAGCAATATTCCCAAATAAGCTAATGGCGGACCCGGAATTACCGGTGCGAAACAGCCGATAAATCCGACTACGATCAGAATCAGTCCTAAAATAATATATACCCACTCCATTTTAGATGCAAATATAATGTTTTTATCTTTACAAAGATATTTGGAAAAGCATTGTCCGATAAAAATCCACCTGAGACTTTTACAATAATTAGGAACGATGATTTAATCTAATGGAAAATCATAATTCTTCATTATCCTTGAAAAAGTTATTTCTTTTCCCCATTCTTTCGAAATAGGGTCCGGGTTTATTATTGGGACACACCGGTGCAAAAAAATATTTTTTTATTTGAAAAAGAAAATGTAATTTTGAAAACAAAATAAACAATAAAAAATACAACGATGACAATAAAAGAAAATTTGAAGTACACGAAAGACCACGAATGGGTTAGAGTAGATGGTGATGTTGCTTATATTGGCGTTTCCGATTTTGCACAACACGAATTAGGCGATGTGGTTTTTGTAGAGTGCAATACCGTTGGTGAGACTCTTGCAAAAGAAGAAACTTTTGGCATTATCGAAGCTGTAAAAACCGTTTCCGACACATTTATGCCGATTTCGGGTGAAGTTTTGGAATTTAACGATGCACTTGAAACAAATCCTGAACTCATCAATAACGACCCGTATGGTGAAGGCTGGATCGTTAAAATTGCTCCCTCAAACTTAGCAGAATTAAATGATCTTTTAGATGCTACTGCGTACAAAGCTCACATTGGATTATAATAATTTTCAAGCTTCTTTGAAAAGCATACAATAAAATAAATTTTTTGACGTTAAATTTTTGAATTTTTAGCTCAATAAATTAGAAAAATAAAAACAATGGAAATTAAAAAATCAAAAAAAGCCGATCTTGAGCGGAAAAAACCCATCTACCTCCAAGTAGGATTAGTATTGGCGCTTTCGCTTGCTTTGCTCAGTTTTGAATACAAATCATACGATAAAGTTCAAGAAGAAACAGCCTCCGTTACGCAAGCTGAAGTTATTGAAGAAGTAGTGATGCAAACCAAGCAAGAAGTCAAGCTTGAAACACCTCCTCCTGCACAGGCACAAACTACCCTTTTAAACATTGTAGATAATAATGTTAAAGTTGATAATGATATTGAGATTGATGCCGATGACAACGGTGAAAAAAATCAAGAATATCAGGAAGTTACTCAAGAAGTTGCCGTAGAAGCGGAAGAAGCTCAGATATTTTCAGTAGTGGAAGAATCTCCAGGCTATCCTGGTGGTGATGAAGCCCGTATGAAATATTTAAAAGAGAATTTAAAATATCCCCAATTAGCTCGTGAAAGCGGCATTGATGGAACCGTATATATCGAATTTGTTGTAGAAAGAGACGGATCTATCAGTAAACCTATAATTAAGCGTGATATTGGTGGCGGTTGCGGCGATGAAGCGCTTAGAGTCGTGAAATCTATGCCTAAATGGTCACCCGGTAAACAACGTGGCAAACCGGTAAGAACTCAATTCGTGTTGCCAATCAAATTTATCTTAAATTAATATAAAGGCAAAAAAAAGAGAGAAGTTTTCTTCTCTCTTTTTTTTAGATATCTATTCGAACTATTCCGGGTGAATAGCTTCTACCGGACAAACGTCAGCACAAGCACCACATTCGGTACAGATATCAGCATCAATTTTATAAACACTGCCTTCGGATATCGCTTCTACTGGACATTCGTCGATGCAAGTTCCACATGCAGTGCATTCATCAGGATTGATTTTGTAAGCCATGATTAATAGTTTTTAATGGTTAATAACAGTGCAAAGATATATAATTATTTTCTTAGACATATTATAAATAATATTTTTTTAAAGATAGAATTTTCAATACTGGTAATAAACACAAATACCTGTTTGAATTCCCCAACCCTCTGCTGCTACTATTTTTGTACCCAACCCAAAAGAAATTCCAAAATTCGGATTGACTAAATAAGATACCTGGGTTCCCACTCCAAACGAGGGTATAATTCGCTCCTCATCTTTTTCGTTATTATAGAATTCTATGGAATTAAAATTAATATAAGGCGACACTTTCGTCTTTTCATTTAATTTTATATTGTAGCTGACTCCTTCGGGCGCAATAAAGCTTAAAATTGCCAATGTGGTCAGCAATTCGTTAGCTCCCCCATCACTATTTGCAAGAAAATAAATACCTATAAATGCCCCAAGCGGGAAGTGTCCATAAAATTTTCGATTATCGGTAGCTCCAAAGCCAACGGAATAATGCCAACTCCATCGATCTTCAGGATTAAGCACGTATTGAATGGATCCTGACCATAAAGACATATCTACATTCATATAAGAATCATATCCTAAACCAATCCGATGCTTGATATTATATGGGTTGTTCTGACTCAAACACGGCCTAATATGCAAAATCACAAGCACTAAACTGAAGATTAAAAATTTAAGACAATTTGTTTTCATCTTTTTAAATTAGGGAATAAAGATAATTCAATTTTCATACCCTTTGTGGATTTTTGAAAAATTTCAGGCTCTTCAACGCATATTTCTTGCACCCCCCCGAAAGATAAAGTATCTTTGCATAAAAATTTGAATATGATATCATCAATGACGGGATATGGGAAAGCCCAATTTACTTATGATTCCCATCAAACCACGATTGAAATTAAATCACTGAATAGCAAGCAACTCGAAATAAACCTTCGGCTACCGACAAATTATCGCGAGAAGGAGCAAGATCTCCGAGGTTTGATTGCCAAAGAGGTAGGCAGAGGAAAAGTAGATTGTTTTATCAATATCGAAAACATCAACTCTTCGAGTGTATTTATCAGCGAGCAAATTTTAACAGATTACTTTAACCAGTTCAAAAGAATAGCAAATCGGTTGCAGCCTGAAATTCCTACAGATATTTTTTCGATTGCTGCCCGAATGCCCGATGTGGCTGCTTCCGCCAAAGAAGATCTCTCCCCCGAAGAAGGGGCTTTGCTGACCGAAAGCCTGGGTGTTGCCATCCAACAATTAAACGAATTCAGAATTCACGAAGGTGAAATTCTGAAGAACGAAGTTTCAAGTCATATTTATATCATCGACCAATTGCTTAAAGATATTGTACCCTTTGAATCCGTAAGAGTGGATCAGCTTCGCGACCGACTCGAGAAGAACATCGGGGAACTTGCATCAACCATTCAGATTGACCAGAACCGGTTGGAACAGGAGATGATTTTTTATATCGAGAAACTGGACATCACCGAAGAGAAAGTCCGCCTGAAAAAACACCTCGACTACTTTATCGACACCATCAACGATGAAGTTTCCAACGGAAAAAAACTGGGCTTTGTGGCTCAGGAAATCGGCCGGGAAATCAACACCATCGGTTCCAAAGCCAACTGCTTCGAAATTCAGCAGATTGTGGTGCAAATGAAAGATGAACTGGAAAAAATCAAAGAACAACTTTTAAATATTTTGTAGTCATGGACTCTTTTTCGTTATATCCGTTTAAATTTCAGCCCATTCTTAAGTCCAAAATCTGGGGCGGACACAAGCTGAGAACCATCCTGAACAAAGATCTGTCAACAATGGAAAATTGTGGCGAATCTTGGGAAATTTCGGGCATTGAGGAAGATCAATCCATGGTTGAAAATGGTTTTCTGTCCGAAAATGAAATCAATGATCTCGTGGAAACTTACATGGGCGATTTGGTTGGAGAGCACGTCTTTGAAAAATTCGGCAACCAGTTTCCCTTGCTTTTCAAATATATCGATGCCAACGACAACCTATCGGTACAGGTCCACCCCGGCGATGCGCTGGCACTCCAACGGCACGAATGTTTCGGCAAAACCGAGATGTGGTACGTGGTGGATGCCGCTCCCGATGCCCTGTTGATCAGCGGTTTTAATCAACCGACCACAAAAGAGAGCTATTTAAACGCGTTGGAAACGGGAAAGATCAAGGATATTCTTCGGTTTGAGAACGTGCAAAAAGGCGATGTCTTCTTTATCCCGGCAGGTCGCGTACATGCCATCGGAAAAGGGATTGTGCTGGCCGAAATTCAACAAACCAGCGACATCACCTACCGGATTTACGACTGGGATCGTCTGGACGCCAACGGCGAATCGCGTGAATTGCACACCGATTTAGCCCTCGACGCCATCGATTTCACCATGTCATCTCCGTCGAAACAACAGGCAAAAGGCGACCTCAACCAAACTGAAGAATTGGTGGGCTGCCCCTATTTTGTAACCAACCGGATTGTTTTCGATAAAAAAGTGGAAAAGGTTTTTGCCGCCATCGATTCGTTTGTGGTGTATATGTGTATCGAAGGTTCATATACCCTGGAATATGAGGATGCAAAACTGACGGTGAACAAAGGGGAATCGATCCTGATTCCGGCATTAATCACCGAAGTCACGCTAGTTCCGAACGAAACCACGACCTTGTTGGAAATCTATATTCCTTAATATGCTTGCAAGAAAACGCCAATTTTCTTTATCAAGCATAGTTTTTAAAGCTCAAATTTCGCATGTTATTTACAAAGTAGCTTGAGTTTAGGAAGTAATATTAAAAATAACACATTTAAATTTAATTATTTACAGTTCTTTGTTCATTTTTACCCTTTGTGAAACTTCGTGCTTCTTTGTGATACTTTGTGTAATAGAATAAACAATTTTAGCTATATCACAAAAAACACAAAGAAGACACAAAATACACAAAGAAATTAACATATATGTTTAGATTTCAATAAATTAAAATAACATTTATGACATGCTAAACTTGAGTTAAAAACACAAAAAATAACTTATGCTAAAGGATTATCACGCCATACGCATCGAGGAGTTCAATTACGAACTGCCCGAAGAGAAAATCGCCAAGCATCCCCTGCCCTTGCGCGACAGCTCAAAATTGCTGGTGTATAAGGACGGGCAGATAATAGATTCCATCTTTTCCGATTTACCCGCTGCATTGCCCTCAAATTCGATGCTGCTGATCAATAACACCCGGGTGATTCCGGCCCGATTAAAGTTTCATAAAGATACCGGCGCCCAGATTGAAGTCTTTTGTCTGGAACCACTCGATTTTAACGGCGATTATGCGCTGGCCCTCGCTAAAACCGGGGAATGTCGGTGGAAATGTATTGCCGGCAACCTGAAAAAATGGAAAGGAACCATCACCTTAACCTTCACTTACCACGAAAATCCTTGTACCCTATACGCAGCCATTGAGTCGCGGGTTGAGGAAGCCGTTACGGTGCTGTTCCATTGGGATGCGCCGGAACTCGATTTTGCAACCGTGGTGGAGCTAGCCGGGCAGGTGCCGTTGCCTCCCTACATCAAGCGGGATACCGAAAAGGAAGATAAGGAACGCTACCAGACGGTGTATGCCCAATATCGCGGATCGGTAGCCGCTCCTACCGCCGGATTACATTTTACGAGCAACGTATTTAACCAACTGAAAGAACGGGGAATTTCCATCAACGAAGTGACCTTGCACGTAGGAGCCGGCACGTTCAAACCGGTTTCCGCCGAGGAAATCGGCGACCACACCATGCATGCCGAACATCTGATCGTGGATAAGTCGCTGCTCGATAAACTGCTGCATCATGGCTCCAATCCGCTGTTTGCCGTAGGGACCACCACCGTGAGGACCATTGAAAGTCTGGTGCAAATTGCCCGAAAAATAGCCGTGGGGGAAACCCAAGATGTGTTTGTGGTGAACCAATGGGATGCCTATTCCGGCGAAAACCAGGAAATGACCAAAGAGGAAGCCCTGAAGATTTTGTTGGATTATCTCAACCAAAACGGGTTGGAACATATCGAAGCCCAAACCTCGATGATGATTGTGCCGGGATATTCCATCCGGTTTTTCGACGGCATCATCACCAATTTCCATCAACCCAAAAGCACGCTGTTGTTGCTGGTTTCGGCATTTATCGGCAACGAATGGAAACGGATATACCAACATGCCCTCTCGTCGGAATACCGCTTTTTAAGCTATGGAGATTCTTCGTTGCTGTTTAAGAAATAATTCCCAAATGTTCATTAGGGCAATTTGAAACTTGGAGTAAAAAATTTGTTTTTCAATTGATACTTTTTGCTTGATCAAAAAGTATCCAAAAAATCAAGTCGATGTGATGCTGCCTGCCCGCCCTGCCAAAAAACAACAAAACTTATTTGGAGTAGTGTCCGTCTGAGGCCGGACAAACGTAAACGCCTCCAAATGTTTTGTAATTTTTCGACATTCCCGCTATCGCCGGCTCCGCCACATCGCCATGCTCACCCGCAGAAGACCGAGTGGGTTTAGCAGTTTTAGGGCTACGCAGTATTTTGCCAGTTAGGTCTGATACTTTTTTTGTCTTCCGATATTAATCGGGACTGAACGAAGTGAAGAATCTATAAATGCTACCTTAGTTTATCCCGAAAATCGGGATCAGCATGACAAAATTAAAAAGGTTTCGTTTATTGATGTCTTCTAATGTTTAAAGTATCTTTTTTTAAAAGGTTGTCCACCCGAAACAAGGAATCAAGTTCTTTCATTTTGGATTTCACTTCCTGCAGCTCTTGTTTCATCGGTGCTATGTCTTTTGGCTCTTTGTCTGACTTAAAGTATGTAAAAATTGCTATGGCTAAACTGCCAAAAGATAAAACATAAGGCAAGTATCTATATTTGTAAGACCACGATTTCATTAAGAGATCACGTTGTTCATTCATGTCTTTTATATTCTGTCGCTCTTGTTCTTTTTGTTCTTTGTCTGCAATTTGCTTTAGGTATAAAAAGTGTCCGCCAGCAGTTTTAGCTTCACGTCCTTTGTCTGTGAGCTCTACAATGTAATTTTGGTTATTTTTATCGGATTCAATTAAGATTGCATAACCATATTTTTGTAAAAGTTCTGCAACTCTAGATCCGCCGCCGTTTGGATAACTCAATCCACATACATAAAATTCAATTTCAGGTGGGATACAATTTGAAAGATTCGACTTTCCAACATCGTTTAAATTTGGAAATATCTTGTCTAATTTTTTTAAGTCTGAAGTATCGTTATTCATTGACAAATTGTTTTTAAAAAGAGACATTACATTCATATAATCAAAGCGGTTTTTGCAGTAGTGAACTAAACCCACTTCATTTTCATCTAACCCCCAAAGTTAACTAATTTTGTTGAACTTTCAGAGCTCACTACCATGCTATTGTGGAAATCCGCTGTTAGCAATGTTTGCTTTTTCATAATCAGATTTTGCCTGTTTAATTTCGTTTAAATTAAATCCAATTATATGTCTCATTGCATTTTCATATTGCATTAAATTAAATATCTTTGAATCAATAAAAGGATTATTTCTAATAATGTTTTCTGGATTATAGTCAGCTTTCTCCTTATTTGGCATTACTGTCAATATATAATTTCTATCAATTGGCAAACTAAATGACCCAGAAATATTAGTACATATTACTGGCCTGTCAGAAGTGACAAAACCAATATCGTTTGTAACCTTATCAACAAAAATTATGTCATTGCAATGCGATTTTGATAAATTAAGGGTTTTTTGTAGATGTTCTTTTATAAAGATTTGTTTATTACCTTCTTTATGTGTGGAAATTACCTTTTCAACTCTTTGTTCTTCTAATGGGAAAAATACTTCTCCATTTTCTCCATAAATACTCACTGAATTAGAAATGTCATAGCCTTTAATTAAATCTGTCCAAAAATCATTAATTGCTTTTACCCAGAAAAAATTTCTGAGATGTAAATTTATTATTGTAGTTATAATTAGTCCACGTTCCTCAATTGATATTTTAATTTTTTTGTCATTTGTTATGATATTATAAAATCTATTATAGTCATTTTCAATCGTTTCAGCATAAAAATTTTCAATTGATTCTCTTTTCTCCCTTTTTGATGAATCAATTGTATATAATTTAGATTTAAAGCAAATGTTTTTTACGTCATTCTTTGAATTTTCTATATTTTCATTTTTATCATATGTTGAGACAAAATAATGCTTCTTTTTTCCCTTTAACTCAGTAGAATGAGCAAATTTGCTCAAGTATATTTGAGGGACAAAATGATGGTTTTTTTTCTCTTTATTTTCCATTGTTTCACTGGTTACAGGCAATTAGTGTAAACTGTTATGATCTCCAACGCCCCTTCTTTTCGATGATTATTGCAAAATAAAATCATCTCCTTTCTTACTGCCAGGGCTTTAAAGAAGAAACTATTTCAATAGCAATATTACAAAATATTTAATTATAAACTAAGTATTTGAAGTGAAAAGTTAGCAATTTTTTCTCCATTCCGTTATCTATCGGGGAAACATGCTTTGCTTCAGATCAATGAGCCCACCATTTCGGCCTGAACAATTTATCACGCAAAGGCGCTGAGATGCAAAGTTTTGAAATGAACTTTTTTAAGATGGGACACGATCGGGAGTTCTAAAAATTCATTTTTCAGCGTTAGGCTTCAAAATTAAAATCCTCATTTACAGAGGTTATGTTTTAGAATATTGTGGGGAGGTTATTTCAGAACACTACTTCGCGGGCTGAAAGCGATGTGGTGCGATGCGTTGAGCCTGTCGAAACGAGCCTGTCGAACTATCCAACTTGCTAATACCTGAGGCAACGCCTTAGGTGAAAACTAAACTGTTTTGAAAATGCGCCCTGAAAGGGCAGCTTAATCTTTTCCACAAATAACACCCTTTGATTATTGTTATTAATACCTTTTTTAAGTTGCCCTTTCAGGGCGAAAAAAATGTATTTGATTGTTGTTGCCATGGGTTAGAAACAACTGCCCTTTCAGGGCGAGTTGAAAAAATAATATTTTTCCATCTATCAGAAGCCACAAAGTCCACAATATAAAAACATAACATAGGATTTTAAATGCTCCTTACAATTATCGTATCTAAATCACATTGCTTCGGTAAATATTTCATTTCACGAATTTGAAAAATTGTAACCAATTGATTATCAGTGAGATTTCTCGCTATGGCCCCAAATGGCAAAGCACTGATAATTAGTGTGTTACAAAACATTATCGAAGTGTTGTAAATCATACAGTACCGAATAAAAAATTTAGTCAGTTACTAAACCTACTATTTGGACTTTACAAGGTGTTTTTTTGCCCAAACGTGAGAAATCGGAACCATTGCAGATCGGTATTTCGTCTTTACGGTCGGCGATGTTCGCGCTGCGGGAGAATTTACAATTTCACATTGGTTTTACTTATAATTTTATTGTAATTTTGTCGGCAAAACAGTTAAGTATTTTATCAAAAACAGTTGGATTATGAATTTGAAACAAAACGAGAAATTGTTTGGCGAGTTTCCGGCAACCTCGACTCAGGAATGGGAAGCAGCCATTCTTGCGGATTTAAAAGGTGCCGATTACAACAAAAAACTAGTATGGAAAACCGAAGAAGGGTTTGATGTGCATCCGTACTACCGAAGTGAAGATTTAGGCGATTTAACATACTTGAATCAACTTCCAAATGCGTATGCCTATGTTCGCGGACAAAAAACCGACGACAATCAATGGGAAATTGTACAAAACGTGGAAGAGTCGGATCCCCAAAAAGCCAATACCATTGCCACCGATGCTATTGAAAGAGGTGCCGATGTAATTTGCTTTAACGCATCGAAAGTATCCGATAGCAAAACGATGAGTCAACTTCTAGCCAATATCAACCCGGAAAAAATCGGAATCCGTTTTAAACATGCAAGTTCATATCCTGCATTGGTTGATCTGCTGATCGGCGAACTGAAAAACCGTAATATCAACCTTAATAAAGTAACCGGAAGTATTGATTTCGACCCGATCTGCTATATGTTGCTTCACCATTCATTTTATAAATCACAAGAAAACGATTTGAATGAACTGGTTGAAGTCGTGAAAAAAGTGATAACGAATCTTCCGAATTTCAAAGCACTGACGATTAATGCCGATTTACTGCACAACAGCGGTTCCAACATTACTCAGGAAATGGGGTACGGCCTAGCTTGGGCAAGTGAATATATGGCATATACTACCGAAAAAGGAATTTCGGCAAACGACGCAGTAAATACCCTGATGTTCTCCATGTCGGTGGGCTCCAATTATTTTATGGAAATCGGCAAATTGAGAGCGTTTCGCATGTTGTGGAGCATGGTTGCAGAACAATATAAAGCGGATATGAAGAACTTTAAAATTTATATTCATAGTCAGGGCTCTATTTGGAACAAATCGTTGTACGATCCTAATGTAAATATGCTGAGAAGCACCACCGAAGCTATGGCTGCAACAATCGGAGGCACCAATAGCCTATCGTTACCGGGCTATGATCTGGCATTTAAAGCCGACGATGAGTTTTCGAGAAGAATCTCGCGCAATGTGCAACTGGTACTGAAACACGAATCTTATTTCGACAAGATTGTGGATCCTGCCGCCGGTTCATATTATATTGAAACACTGACCGACAAACTGGCAAAACAAGCATGGACAATATTTCAACATGTTGAAGCCAACGGCGGATTTATTAAACTTGCACTAGCCGGTGAAATCAAAAAAGAGATTGAAACGGTTGCTCATAAGCGCAATTTAGATATCGCCAACCGCAAAATCACCATTTTGGGCACCAACCAATATCCGAATTCAACGGAATTTATGCTGGATCGAATTGAAGAATATAACCATTGCAACAAAAATCACGAAGGGCTCAAACCATATCGTGGAGCAATGGCTTTTGAAGCATTGCGCATGAATACGGAAAAATACGCCAAAGCAAAGAACCATCAGCCATCCGTGTTCTTGGTTACCATTGGAAATTTGGCAATGCGCAAGGCAAGGGCTTCATTTAGTGCCGGGTTCTTTGGTTGTGCCGGGTATCGAATTATTGACAATCCGGGATTTGTAACTACTGTAGAAGGTGTGGAAGCCGCATTAAAGGCAAAATCGGAAATTGTAGTAATTTGCAGCTCCGACGAAGAGTATGCCGAATTCGCCCCGGCCATTGCTCAGGCAATTAAAGCTAAAAACAGTGCGGTAAAAGTTATCGTAGCCGGTAATCCTACTGAAATAATGGATCAACTAAAACAAGCCGGTGTAGATGATTTTATTCATGCCCGTGCCAATGTTTTGGAGAAATTGACGGTGTATAGCAAAGAATTAGGCATCCTTTAGCGGGCTCCGAAAAAATCATTTTTCAGCGTTGGACTGCAATTTTAAAATCCTCAGTTACTAATTAGAAAAAAACAATCAGAAAATTATTAGAAATGAAACCAGATTTCAGCAAAATAGATTATCGTTCAAAAGAGGTTAAACCAAATTTTGAGCAGTGGGCAAACGAAACGATTGATTCGGGAACATGGTTAACCCCTGAGCAAATCGATGTTAAGCCTGTTTATACCCCCATCGATCTTACCGGCATGGAACACCTCTGCTATGGAGCAGGTCTTCCACCCTATCTTCGCGGACCATACTCCACGATGTATGTAATGAAACCATGGACGGTACGTCAATATGCCGGTTTTTCCACTGCCGAAGAATCCAATGCATTCTATCGTCGTAACCTGGCTGCGGGACAAAAGGGTCTTTCCGTAGCATTTGACTTGGCTACTCACCGCGGATACGACTCCGATCACCCACGGGTGGTGGGCGACGTTGGTAAAGCCGGTGTGGCTATCGACTCCATTTTGGATATGAAGATTCTCTTCGACCAAATTCCATTGGATAAGATGTCCGTTTCGATGACCATGAACGGTGCCGTATTGCCGATTTTGGCATTTTACATTGTAGCAGCTGAAGAACAAGGCGTTTCTATGGATAAGCTCAGTGGAACCATCCAAAACGATATTTTAAAGGAATTTATGGTGCGCAATACTTACATTTATCCACCCGTTCCTTCGATGAAGATTATTGCCGATATCTTCGAATTCACTTCGAAGAATATGCCAAAATTCAACTCCATCTCGATTTCCGGTTACCACATGCAAGAAGCCGGTGCCACCTGTGATATCGAAATGGCTTACACGCTGGCCGACGGCTTAGAGTACCTCCGGGCTGGAGTAAATGCAGGCATGAGCATAGATACTTTTGCTCCCCGCTTATCGTTCTTCTGGGCAATTGGCATGAACCACTTTATGGAAATCGCCAAAATGCGCGCCGCCCGTATGTTGTGGGCAAAGATTGTGAAACAATTCAATCCGAAGAATCCAAAATCGATGGCTTTGCGTACCCACTGTCAGACTTCCGGCTGGTCGCTTACCGAACAGGATCCATTCAACAACGTGGCTCGTACCTGTGTTGAAGCCATGGGCGCTGCACTGGGACATACCCAATCGCTGCACACCAATGCATTGGACGAAGCTATTGCACTACCTACCGACTTTAGCGCACGTATTGCCCGTAACACTCAGATATACATTCAAGAAGAGACCAATGTTTGCCGTAGCGTGGATCCTTGGGCCGGCTCGTATTATATCGAAACATTAACGCATGAAATAGCACAACGTGCATGGGCACATATTCAGGAAGTAGAAGCACTTGGTGGAATGGCCAGAGCTATTGAATCCGGAATTCCTAAAATGCGTATCGAAGAGGCTTCAGCACGTAAACAAGCACGCATCGATTCCGGTAAAGATGTGATCGTAGGCGTAAACAAATATCGCCTCGAAAAAGAAGATCCAATCGACACACTAGAAGTGGACAACACTGCTGTTCGTGAAGCTCAAATTAAACGTTTGGCCGATTTAAGATCAAATCGCAACAATGCTGAAGTAAAAGAAGCACTAGAAGCACTTACCCGTTGTGCTGCCGGTGGCGGTGGCAACCTTTTGGAACTAGCTGTAGATGCAGCTCGCAAACGTGCATCCTTGGGAGAGATCTCTGATGCACTAGAAGAAGTATTTGGCCGTTATAAAGCAAAAATTAATTTAATTTCAGGCGTGTATTCATCAGAAACAACAGGAAACGAAAGTTTCCAAGAGGCATGCAGGCTGGCAGATCAGTTTGCGGCTCAGGAAGGTCGTCGCCCCCGTATCATGATTGCCAAAATGGGTCAGGACGGGCACGATCGTGGCGCTAAAGTAGTAGCCACAGGCTATGCCGATATAGGATTTGACGTGGACATGGGGCCATTATTCCAGACTCCGGAAGAAGCCGCCCGTCAGGCCGTTGAAAACGACGTTCACGTATTGGGAGTTTCTTCACTGGCGGCCGGTCACAAGACACTGGTACCTCAAGTAATTGAAGAACTGAAGAAACTCGGACGGGAAGATATTATGGTAATTGTAGGCGGTGTAATTCCCGCACAAGACTATGATTATTTATATAAAGCCGGTGCAGCAGCCATCTTCGGACCCGGCTCCGTGATTTCGGACTGTGCCATTAAAATGCTTAATCTTATGATGGGGAAATAATCATTTTATTTTCATTTGTTAAAAAACCATTTTCTTTTGAAAATGGTTTTTTTTGTTACACCTAAATCATCTAAACTTTTGTCTATAAAACATAAAGTCTTTTAATAACCTGAGTTCGATATAAGGGATTAGTAAAAGAGAGCTAATTGGCTTGATTTTTCTTCAAATTCTACTTTTATAGATGGTTTTTTTGGAAAAAAGGAATAGGCAATTAGACCACTAATCATATTGGTTATAAAATTTTCCAAGCTTCTATGGCGAGAATGCTCCACTTGGCAAATGTTTTTCAGTTCATCATTTACTGTTTCAATAACCGATCTTTTTCGCAATAATATTGCATCTGCATATGACATCAAAGCCCCTTTCATATTCTTTTTCAGTCTTGTAACCAATTGGATCCCATTAACAAATAGCATTTCAAATAGGGTTTGACCGATATAACCCTTGTCAGCGAAAAGTTTTCCAAATATTTTTTGGGTGAAATTTTTATTTTTAAGAGGGGCTCTATCGTCCACATCCCCTTGAGTAATTACAAAATTCAACAATTCTCCCTTGTCGTTAATGATCAAATGCAGTTTAAACCCATAAAACCAACCCATCGTTGATTTGCCTACTGTTGCAATTCCTTGGAATACTTTATTCCTTTTAATCCTTTTATTTTTGCAAACTGCAATTTTAGTTGAATCAATAAATGAAATTCCCGTACATTCAGCCATACAACAGGTTTTTAGAAACATAGCCATCGGAAGCATTGCTTTTTTTTGCAATTCGACAAACCGGTTGTAGGAAACTTGAGTTGGAAATTCCTTGTTCATATGTTTACCCACATAAAACAGGTAGAAATGCTTTAAATTACGGTAACCACCCGTGTGAAATAAAACCAGAATAGTGATGACTTCGCTGGGGGACAACTTTGATTTTTTATTCCGTGTTTTTTTGTTTGCATCTGCGCTCAATGAATGTTTTTTTATAGTTTGATCAAAACTTTTACAAAATTCATCAATTATATAAAATATTTCCATTAAATTTGCCTGTTGTGTATTCATGTTTGACTTTGTTATGTTATTGATTGTCAGTCACAAAGATAACAAAAAAGAACTAAATACACAACTTTTTTATTGATTTTTTTGCCTTTTTCTTATATCGAACTCAGGTTAATATTTATTTAAATCATTTATTATGAAACAAATCGGACGATTTCTAAGCTTTTTGTTTTTTGCCGTAAGTCTGTTGTCTTCAACGGTTGTGAACGCACAATATCAAGTAAATTCGGATAACGCGACAACATTGGTCAATACACCGGTAATTATTCATGTTAGGACAAATGATACCTACCCTTTCAACTATCATATTGCAAGTGCAACGCTCCATCCTTCATTCGGAACCGTTCAGTATATCGGTGACGATATTCTTTATACCCCCAATCTAGGGTATAGTGGTTCCGATTCCTTTTATTATACTATTTCGTTAGATGGAACCACGTTTGTAGATAGTGCGAATGTTTCGGTTATGGTATCCCCAGATTCCGATCCGAGTTTCCATCTGAATATGGTAGGAATTACTCCGGCAACTTGCACGGGAGGCCAATTAAAGGTCTTTATTAAAAACGGGACGGCACCTTATGTATATCAAATTAACGGTAGCGCAGTGGCAACAACTCTCGTCGATTCTATTATCGTAAGTAACTTTGTATCTCATACCGGCACCATTCAGGTTACCGATGCCAATAATAATACCGTAAACGACACCTTTACCATACCCAATAATCCACGAATTCTTTGCCTTGATGGCCCTACATCGGGCTATACTTATCCGAATCAATGTATGGGCAATGCCTCCGTGGGCGTTTGGGGCGGAACCCCTCCTTTTGTAGCCATTGGCACCAGCATTATGGGCCCGGAGCAAGTCATTTTCCAATGGGAGGAAAATGATTCTCATTCACGCCAAGCCTATGCGTCGGAAATTTGTCAGGGAATATATAATTTAATCATAACTGATTCAAACAACATACAAGCTACAGGATCATTCATGGTTGACACAAATTCAACAAGCATCCCAACTGTTGTGTCAAATATTGACACTTGCGTCGCCATTACCAATTATCTTTCAGCTTATGTAAGCGATGTTTATACCGACGACACCGGCACTTACGCTACTTGGAGAATTGCTGTTGCCGTTGGAGATACCATTACTTTGAACGCGCACTACAACATTCCATCTGCCGGCACCTACCAGTTTGTTTTATACGTGAACTGTGCCAAATCAACAGTTACTTTATCAACTATTTTCACAGTGATGTCCTCGGATTTAGTGATGTCGATTACAGAAAATCAGGGATTTGCAAGTGTTGAAGTATATCCGAATCCATTAATGGAGAAGGCGACGATTCACTTTAGCATGAATCGCTCATGTAATGTTGATGTCAATATACTTAATATTATCGGGGAATCGATTACACACTATTCAATGAATGCAACTTTAGGGAATAACACCATTGCAATAGATGTAAACAATTTAGCCAAAGGAACTTATATTATTCAATTGGTGGACGATCAACGAAACACGATAAATATAAAGGTGGTGAAATAGCAATAGCTCGCGCAATTTGTAATTTCGCACGACTGAGCATTCGTCACACAACTTAGAGAATATTGAATACAACACCGATTCAAAATACTTTTTATTCATCGAATCGGTTTATTTCTGATTTGTAATCAATTTTTGTAAATTTGTCAAATATAATGTACTTCACTGGTTAAATAAGAAAAATAATCATGAGAAAGTTATACTTGATAATTGTCATGGGATTTGCCATAAATTTTGCTAATGCACAATGGCAACCGTTGAATGGTCTTCGACTAAAGAATGTAAATTGTTTCGTCGCAAATGGGAATAATCTATTAGCCGGAACTAAAGATGGGCTTTTTTTGTCATCAGCTGGTGATCAATGGACTGAGATTTATTCTGAATTAACACAAAAAGACATTAAGTCAATGGTTGTAAAGGATAATGCGATTTATGCAGGTACGTCAAATGGGATCTATAAATCAACCAACAATGGAATTAATTGGAGTATGCTATCCACGACTTTAATAAACAAGAAAATTTCATCAATCGAAATTTGTAACGAGAAAATTATTGCGGGCACTAATCAAGGATTATATGTGTCCGCCAACAATGGGAGCAGTTGGGTAAATGCGGATACGACAAAAATTTGGTCATTGAAATCAAAAGGGGATACTATTTTTGCAGGAGTTAACGGAGGTGCTTTAATCTCCCAAAACAATGGCAACAATTGGATTTTTAAACGGATAGGATCAGATAGCTGTGTTGTTTATACATTTAGCTTAAGAGGAATAACTGTATATGCAGGAACGTCTGAGGGGGTTTTTAAATCTGAAAACAATGGGGAAAGTTGGACGGCGATAAATCAAGGTTTGTATTCTGAAACAGGTATTTGTTCAGTTAATTCATTTTCGGTCAGCGGTGACTTCATTTATGCAGCAACACCTAGAGGTGTCTTTCGGTGTGATAACAGTGAAGATTATTGGAGCATTACGGAGCTGTCAGGGACAGCGATTTCTTCAATAACAACCAATGGGATTTATGTCATTGCAAGCGATTCTTCAAATGTTTACTACTCAGTTGATTTAGGTTATAATTGGTACACAACTACTCCAATTTTATCGATGGCGTATGTAAAATCGATCATTATTAAGGACTGCGCTATTTTTGCCGGAACAAATTATGGGATGTTTAAATCAATAAATAATGGCAAGACATGGATGTCTATCAATAACGGATTTTCCAACCCCAATATCACAGCATTGGAAGTAAAAGGAGATGCTATTTTTGCAGCAACAATATATGGCAATGGCGTTTGTGTGAGTACGAATAACGGGGCTAATTGGGTTTCTGTAAATAATGGATTGGGTAATAACTGGGTAAAATCACTTGCAATTAAAGGGGATATTCTACTTGCCGGAACAAATGGAGCTGGAGTGTTTATATCTTCAAATAATGGAGGGAGCTGGACGCAAACCAACTTAATGCATAATGATGTTTCATCTTTAGTAATATGTGGAGATCATATATTTGCCGGGACTAGTTTAGGAGTGGCCAGATCTTCCGACAATGGTGTCAGTTGGACAGAACTGAACAGTGCCATTAATAATGCATGCGTATATTCTTTATGCGTTAGCGGAAGCAATATTTTTGCAGGCACAAGCCTAGGTGTGTTCATGTCTTCAGACAATGGTAACACCTGGATCCCAAAGAACAATGGCCTGATCACATACGTCTCTGTCATGGCATTTCTTGTTGTTGGTGATAAAATTTTAGCCGGGACATATGGGAATGGAGTGTACATTTCTTCAAATAATGGGGATAGTTGGGAGTCTTTAAATCCTGGTGTTGAAAATATGGAAGTTATTTCATTTGCAATAAACAACAAATACATTTTTGCAGGGACTTTTGGCGAAGGTGTTTGGGTAAAACCCAAAGCAGAAGTATTTGGGCCTGACGTTCAATATAAAGACAATGTTGCTATTTATCCAATTCCATCTTCTTCAAAAATCACAATTGATGTCCAAGGAGGTGTAAATGATAATACATTTACAATTTATAACAGCAGTGGACAAACAATTTTGAATAGAAAAACAAATGACAGCAAAACAGAAATCGATCTTGATCCATTGTCAAAAGGAGTTTATTTTATTAAGGTTGTGAATGAAAACGGAACAGTAGTTAGGAAGTTTATGAAAAGATAAATATATTGAACTGTCAGGGGATTTCCCCTCCACTCCCTCACGCCAACGTAAATACTCTCGCGCAAGATGGTATCGTCAAATTGTTTGCCGAATAAATATCACAGCAGTTTGTAATGATCAATTTTATCAAACTTGTCAATTTCAATTGTTTGGTTCGACTTGTGCGAAGCTAGAAACTTCGTACAACCTAGAATCTTCGGTTTTTGATTACGAAGTTGACAAACCGGAAACCGATCAGAATATGATTGCCTAAGGTTTTCCCAAATCCGAAATTTTTTCTCATTACCTGAAACCGCTCTCTTAATGCCCTTGGAATATTGTTCTTCGATAATCCGTTATCTAAATATCGAGACAAGATCAAACGGGAATTTTCAATAACTTTTGCTTTTCGTAATGATGTCAATATCCAATCGTAGTCGGCAGAAATTTTCAACTTCGTATTGTAAAACGGGGCAATCGAACGCTTAATAATAATTGATTGATGGCATACCACCAATCCGTCGATGAGCTTTTTCCATGTTAACATATCCGGAGCAGATAAGCGACGCATTCCGATTTCCCGACCATCGGTGTCAATGATCAGGGTTTCACCATAAATCACATCGGGTTTCACGCTTTGGTTCACCATGGATTCAATTAATGAGATCGTGTTGTCCTCATAAATTTTATCGCCGGAATTGATAAACCAGACATACTCTCCCTTAGCGGCTTTCATCCCCTTGTTCATAGCGTCGTAAAGTCCTTTATCCGGTTCACTAATCCAATAATCTATCACTTCGGAATACCTCTTAATAATATCTAAAGTGCCGTCGGTAGAACCTCCATCAATGATAATGTACTCAAAATTAGTAGATTCCTGTGTAACAATACTCTGTATTGTGCTTTCTAAAAATTGCCGGCTGTTGTAAACTACAGTAATAATACTGATAAGTGGGGGCTGCTTCGGTATAGAATCAGGGGCAGAAGGAATGTCGTCCATGTTTGTTTTTATAATTGTTTTTACAAAATTAGCGATTTTTTTGCAGACAAAAGATATTTCTCTTAAAATTTGAAAAGAAAAGCTTTTGATAATCCAACTTATTATTTTAATTTTGTAACAATTAACACCATTAAATTATGAGACAGAAATCATTTTTACTTATTTTTTCATTGTTGCTTTTAGGATTAATGTCTAAAGCACAAGATACCACAACCCTTATTCTAAGTCCAGGAAAAGGTTATGATGTGACATCCAGTACTCAATATCCGAATGATAATTGGGAAGGCGAACAGAAGGTTCAAAGTTATGCTTGGACTGTAAGTGGCCAGGAGAACATTTGCAGAACTTTTATGAAGTTTGACATGTCAAGTATCCCATCCAACACCGTTATAATTAAGGCTTTTCTGTATTTATATCACACACCAATTCTTGATCATCAAGGTGACAACCAAAGTTATGTGAGTAGAATCACGGAATCTTGGAGTTCCACGACTTTAACACATAATATGCAACCAAACATAACTACACAGGATCAAGTGCTTATCCCATCCACTACTTCGAGCACCCAAGATATTGTAATAGATGTAACAGCAATAACTCAATATCTGATTTCTAATCCCAGTCAAAATTTTGGATATAGAATCGGCTTAGTTACTGAACAAATATACAGAAGAATGTGCTTTGCCTCTTCAGAAGCTGCTGATCCAACTATTCGACCAAAGTTAGTTATTATAACACAACCTCAGATCATAGGAGATTTAGAAACATTTATCTTATCTCCGGGAAATGGATATGATGTAACATCCAGCACTCAATATCCAAATGATAATTGGGAAGGAGATGTGAAACTTCAAAGTTATGCTTGGACTGTAAGCGGTCAAGAGAATATTTGCAGAACTTTTATGAAGTTTAATATGGCATCTGTTTCATCAAACACCATTATCACAAAAGCCTTGTTATATCTCTACCACACACCGGTCCTAGACCATCAAGGAGATAACCAGAGTTGTGTACGAAGAATTATCCAGCCATGGAATTCAACTACGTTAACCCATAATAATCAACCAGGAACAACGTTTTTAGATCAGGTATTAATTCCAAGTACAACATCTTCAACTCAAGATATCGTTGTTGATGTTACAGGGATTACACAGTATCTAATCAATCATCCAGAGGAAAATTATGGCTATAGAATCAGTTTGGTCACAGAACAGATATACAGAAGATTGTGTTATGGGGCATCAGAAGCTGCCGATTCAACCATAAGACCCAAATTAGAAATATATAAAGTCCCTGCCGGAGTTGAAGATAATCATATAAATTCACAAATCGGATCAATTAATATTTATCCAAACCCGGCAAATGATGTTGTTTGTGTTGAAACAAGAAATTATTCTAGCCCAATAAGAATTGAGTTGTTTTCCATCGAAGGTTGCTTGGTCTATTCTACAGAAACAACAAAAATAAATAGCAATATTAATCTGGCTAGTTTAAACAATGGAGTCTATTTTGTACGGATATCCGATAAAGAAAAACAAATTACGAAAAAGATAATTGTTAATCGCTAATCGTTAGTTTCTATAAAATAAAAAAGACGAACTTCTGCTCGTCTTTTTTATTTTATAGAATTAGAAATCCAGCCCAAAAAAATTTATACACGGTATAGGACCTCATATAATATTTCTCTGCTGTAATCTTGTAAATACTGGCAATCCTTTCCTCAATTCTCACCCTCTTTGTTTCGCCGTTTTTTAAATTCCAGAGTGGCTTCTCTATTATGGCAAAATAATCCGACCAAGGGAAACTCGATAAGATCAATCTCTTTACCACTATGATTTTTCTTTGTGAAAAATAGGCATTAGCCCCATATAATTGAGAGAACAGGCAATTCATAAAATATTATTGCCCAAAATTCGGATTATAACCCCTTACGAATATTCCATACCCAGTTTAGTAGCACCAATAACACCAGGATTACGAGGATGATGGGGTGGATTTTTCGGGTGATAAGCCTTTGAAAATCCGATTTGTTCAGCAATAGGTCTCGAACAATCATGATCGTGGCCATGATTGCCATCAGATTAAATAATTAAAGCCACGGGATTGAGTAAAATACTTTCCAGAATATGACCCCCGAAAAAGGAGAATGGTCCCACGGGTAATGCCGCAACCCGGACAAGGATAACCGGTGAGGTTTTTAAATACACACACGGAAGCACTGGTCTGCGTCTGCATATAAGCACTGATACCGACAAAAAAGTAACCGCTTACTATTGCAAGCAACAATAAGCGGTATCGTTTCTTTAAATTCATGTCGATTAGAAAATTGAATTTTCTAATATTACATAGCAACTTGCATGAATTTGTTGTAGTTTAGTTGACGTGTTCTATCTTGAACTGTAAAACCAGTCAATGATAGCCCAAATACCGCAACCACCTGCAGTTAATAATTTTGCAACGCCTAGGCCTGTGTCCCCTAGCATAAAACGATCAACTCCGTAAGCTCCCAAAAGGATGGAAATAATCAGTAATGTGGTAGGATCTTTTAGTTGAACACTTTGAAGAACCATAAATTTGTTGTCATCAATTTGTTCCAATTTTTGTCTGATTTCCATTAAACGTTCTGCTGGAAATTTTTGTCCTGATGTTGCGAGATACATCTCTACTTTGGTGCTGTCCATTTTTTCTTGTGTTTTAGTGATTAAATCGGGAGCAAGTTAATACGATTTTTTTATTAATGCAAATTTTTTTTAGAATATTTTTGAAGACAAGTCAGTTTCTTTGAGGTTAAAGCTTTTATAAATGCTGATAATGAGAATAAATGATGTTTAGTTTGTTGATAATTATTTTTCAATTCCTTCCAGTATCAATACTATTTCACCTTTTATCGTTTGGGTTTGGTAAAATTTCAGCAGATTTTCGAGGGTATCGCGCTGATAGGTCTCGTATATTTTCGAAATTTCTCTAACGACGCAACCTCTTCGTTCCGGACCGAAAAATTCCATGGCTTGTTCCAATGTCTTTACCAATCGGTGTGGCGATTCGTAGAATACCACCGTATATTCCACTTGCGAGAGTTCTTTAAAAGCCGTTTGACGTCCTTTTTTGTGAGGCAGGAATCCATAGAACAAAAACTTATCGCAGGGCAAACCGGAAGCGACCAGTGCAGGAATTACCGCAGTAGGTCCCGGCAGACATTCCACCTCAATTCCCAGTCGGATACACTCACGGATAATCAAGAAACCGGGGTCGGAAATTCCCGGAGTTCCAGCATCGGAGGTCAACCCCACCACTTCGGCATTCTCTATTTTTTCAATAAAACGCTGGAGTCCCTTATGTTCGTTATTTAAGTGATATGCGACCAATGGTTTGCTGATTTCCAGATGGCGCAGCAGATTCCCTGTAGTACGAGTGTCCTCGCACAATACGAAATCGACTACTTTTAATGCATTTATTGCCCGTAACGTGATGTCTTCCAAATTTCCAATCGGAGTTGGAATTACAATTAGTTTTGCCATCTGCTTATCTCGTTGTATTTACAAAATTAGTAAGTAGTTTAAACATTGGGATATATCCTTTCAACCCCAGATTATCGGAGTTGTCTTCGGGGTGATGATACGGACCGGATTTGCCCATGCCATAAATAAAAATTGCCGGTACTCCCGCTTTATGAAAAAAGTGATGGTCGCTGTTTGCAGCTTCACCTCTACTGTTTACCACAGGCAAATATTTATTCTGCTTGTTGAGCGTATCAAGTTGCTGGTATATTTTCGGATTTGCCGTAGCATTTACAACTGTAATCCCATTTTCACAAGTACCCACCATATCGAGATTAAACATGTATTTTATAATGGAAAGCGGAAAAAGTGGATTTTCGGTATAAAATTTTGATCCGAGAAGTCCAGCCTCTTCTCCTGTAAAGGCAATAAAAGCTATAGAGTAGTAAGGTCGGTGGTCCGGCTGAGAATAATAACGAGCCAAATCAATCAGTGTAGCTGTTCCGCTGGCATTGTCGTTGGCACCGGGAAAAAAGGTTTTTTCCCCGAAACATCCTAAGTGATCATAATGTCCACCAAAGACGATAAATGTATCGGGAACTACAGTCCCTTTGATATATGCGACCACATTATTGGAAGTATATTTGGGATAAAATTCTTGGTCGATGTTTATGGATATTTTCTTTGGATATTTTCCGACTTTTGATTTTGCAATTCTAATGACCGTGGTTTTCAACGGATTTTTTGACCATACACCTTGTGCTTCTATTTTTTCTTTAACGATAATTGCACCTCGAACCGGCAGAATGTTCTGATAAGGAAGAGCATGAATGATTTCCATTGCGAATGCATACGATTTTGACCTCTGATTTTTCGGAGAGATACTGCTTTCATTAATAAGCACAAATTTATTAGAAACATTATTTTCGTCAATAAACTTTTGTATTTGTTTCTTCGATTTAAGGACTTTTACCGGAATTTCCACCACCTCATAGGTTCCATTCCCCCCCACCGATGAAACGGAAACATTATAATCGTAAAACGGAGATAACAGAGAATCGTCAAGCATAACATTCATTTGTTTCGGAAAGGTGTTTACAGAAAATGAAACGGGTTGTAAATAGCTATTTCCAATAGGCTTGGCACTGGCTTTTTTAAACTCGTTAGCAATAAAATTTGCCGCTTTTTTATCTCCTTCGTTTACATATCCTCTTCCCATGTATTTCACTGAACTCAGTGAATCGATAAGTGAACGAACATAAACCGTGTCTTGTGCCGAAAGTTTAAATATGGCAAAAGCAACAATAAAAAGAACTGATTTTTTCATGTGTCCAATTATAATGATTGATAATAAATACAAAAGTAATAAAACTATTGATTAAATATGGGATTATACCTATGTGGGCTTATCGGTTTAAGTTGATATGTTGAACGGCAGATATGTTGGCTATTAGTTTTTGTGTCCCTGTAAACCTATATACTAAAACTATCTAGTAATCACCTTGTCTATCGTGATTTGCCATCTCAATTTTCAAATTGATTCATTTTCAAATCGTTTTTCGGGTTATAAACAAATCGATGTGAAATACTAATTTTTCTTTCCAACTATTGCATCCCGATTCGTATTAATTTTGAGCATTCCAAAATTATATTTAGGAGGAATAGGTTCAAAAGTAATAAGTTGTTTCCGGATAAAAATGATGAAACGAATAGCTGTAATAATATTATTAATTGCGTTTTTTTTAGCTCCGTTCCTGGTTTTTTCACAGGGACGCAAAGAAGCTTTGCAAAAATCGAAGAAGCAGATTGAAGAAGAAATTCAGCTGACGAATAAATTATTACAGGAAACTCAGAAAAATAAGCAAGCATCGCTCAATCAGGTAATGTTGCTCAAAAATCAGATCGATAAACGTGAAAACCTAATTACTACTATAAATGATCAGGTTTCCACCATTGACGAAGAGATTATTGTTAATGCACAAAGCCTCGAAGAGATGACGGTTCAGCTTGAAAAGCTCAAGGCGGAATATGCAAAAATGGCTTATTACGTCTGGATTCATCGCAAAACATTTCAGCCAATGCTCTTTATGCTATCCGCCGAAAACTTTAATCAGGCATACCGACGAATGAACTATGTTCAGCAATACACTCAGTATCGCAAGCGGCAAGTGTCTCTAATCAGAGAAAAGCAGAAGCAGATTTACGGAAAAGTGGAAGAGCTTAAAGAAAATAAAACAGATAAACTATCTTTGATGAACTCTCAACAACAGGAACGTGACCGCTTGAATCAAGAGCAGAATCTGAAAAATAAAAAACTTACCGAATTAAAAAAACGCGAAAAAGAACTGCGAATCACCTTAAGGGAAAAAGAAAAAGCAAACAGGCAATTGCAATCATCGATACAAAACCTTATTAATGAAGAAATTCGGAAAGCAAATGCAAACAAGAACACAAAGAAAGTAGTAAAAACCTCAAAGAAGACTACAAAAGGAGATAAAATCAAGGCTAAAACAACAACCGACAAACCGGAACCAAAAGCGTCAACTACAGAAATCGCGATGACTCCTGAAGAAACAGCACTCTCAAACAGCTTTTCCGACAACAAGGGGCGTTTACCTTGGCCAACAGAAAAAGGGGTAATGAGCAGCAGTTTTGGCGAGCATCCACATCCTGTACTTGCCGGAGTCGTGGTTAAAAATAATGGCATTGATATTCTTACTCAATCCGGATCAAAAGCTAGGGCTGTTTTTAATGGCTCTGTGTCCGGAGTGATCGGCTTACCGAATGGAGCCAAAGCAGTGATTGTTCGCCATGGTGATTTTCTTACCGTTTACTCGAATCTCACCACGGTATTTGTACGCACGGGGCAAAAGATAAGCACCAAACAAGATTTGGGAATAGTTCGTACCGACGATCAGGATTCAAGAGCTGAATTACATTTTGAGTTGTGGCACAATAAAGCCATCCAAAATCCATCGCTCTGGATTGCCCGATAGGCATAGAAGCAGGATTGACATCCAAATAGAAATTCAAAAAGCAGATAATACTAGGCTTGTTTAGCAAATTTTGGCTGTGCTTAGATTAATGCATATCCTATTGTTATACCAAAAGCAGGGTTTCTATGAAGTGGGACTATTTAGCACCATTTTAATACCTTTCTTTAGCTAAATGCAGTTCCCAGTTCCAAGCAGAACTCACCATTTCGTCGAGTGTCTTTTCGGCTCTCCATCCCAATTCCTGATTTGCCAAATCGGTATCGGCCCAAACTTGTTCGATATCTCCCGAGCGGCGAGCTTCGAATTTGTAGTTTAACTTTGTACCCGAAACCCGTTCAAAAGCTTCAATAACTTGTAAGACTGAGAATCCGTTACCTGTGCCGATATTAAAAATCTCGAACGGTTGTTTGGATTTTTGGTTAACGAGCCGCTCTACTGCCTTAACATGGGCTTTTGCCAAATCTACCACGTGAATATAATCGCGGATACAAGTTCCATCAGGCGTTTGGTAATCGTTTCCGAAGATACTCAGTTGCTTCCGGATGCCGATGGCGGTTTGTGTAATGTATGGAAGCAGGTTTTGTGGAATACCGACGGGTAATTCTCCAATCAGTGCGGAATCATGGGCTCCAATGGGATTAAAGTAGCGGAGCGCAATTACACTTGCGGGGAACGATATTGTAAAATCACGCAATATCTCTTCTGAAATCTGTTTTGTATTGCCGTAAGGCGACATGGCCGGCATCACTGGGGCATCTTCTTTTACCGGAAGTTTTTCGGGTTGCCCATAAACCGTACACGACGAAGAAAATACGATATTATTAATATTGTGTTTCTTCATCTCCTGAAGAATATTGACCAGTGAAAACAAATTGTTTCGGTAATATTTAAGTGGATCTTGAACCGATTCTCCCACATATTTCGAGGCAGCGAAATGAATAATGCCGTCAAGATCCGAGTGCCTTTCAAAAAAGTTTGCGGTTTGATCCACATTCGTTAAATCTAGCCATTCGAAAGCGGGTTTAACTTTCGTGATTTCTTCGATGCAATCCAGCACTTCGATTTTTGAATTCGACAAATTGTCCACAAGAATCACCTGATGCCCCGATTGAATCAATTCCACGGCAGTATGCGATCCAATATAGCCTGTTCCTCCGGTAATGAGTATTTTCATCTGTTTTATTTATGCGAAACCTGTCAGATTTTTCAGAACCTGACAGGTTTTAATATTTGAGAATTCTGCAATTTACTATAAGCTCATGTAAACCATGTCCTTAATCTTGTTCCGATAGATGCCCTTGATGTCAAAAATGATTGCATTCGGTTTGGTAATCGATTTAAAATAATCTTCGGTCAATTCGAGGTAAGGTTTGTGACTAACCGCAACAATTACTGCATCGTAATCCGTTTTAGGCTCGGCAATCAGTTCATAATCATACTCGTGCTTCAGATCATTGGAACAAGCAAATGGATCAACCACATCAAAATGAACGCCATACGATTTGAGTTCGCTGATAATATCGGAAACGCGGGAATTTCGGATGTCGCTTACATCTTCCTTAAAGGTAGCTCCCATGACCAAGATTCTAGTGTCAAGGATATTTTTGTTCTGTTTAATGAGTCGCTTCACCGTTTGTTTTGCAACATAAAATCCCATGGAATCGTTCACAAAACGGCCTGCTTTAATAATTTGTGTATGATAGCGGTATTCCTGAGCCTTAAAATCAAGATAGTAAGGGTCAACGCCGATGCAATGCCCACCTACCAAACCCGGATAAAATTTCAGGAAATTCCATTTGGTTCCGGCAGCTTCTAGCACTTCGTAAGTATTGATGCCCATGCGGTTGAATATTATAGAAAGTTCGTTCATCAAAGCAATGTTCACGTCCCGTTGGGTGTTTTCGATGATTTTTGCCGATTCGGCCACTTTTATAGAAGAAGCTCTGTGAACCCCTGCATCAATCACCAGCTCGTAAGTCTTGGCAATATTTTCGAGCGATTCGGCACAACAGCCCGAAACAATTTTGGTAATACTGCGAAGCGTATGATTTCTATCGCCTGGATTAATGCGTTCAGGAGAGAAACCCACCTTAAAATCTTTTTTGAAGGTCAACCCCGATTCACGTTCCAGCACGGGAATGCAATCCTCTTCGGTGCAACCCGGATAAACAGTAGATTCATAAACCACATAATCCCCTTTTTTCAAAACTTTGCCCACCGTTTTTGAAGCGGCCAAAACCGGGGTTAAATCGGGTAAATTATGACTGTCTATTGGCGTAGGAACCGCAATTATATGAAATGTAGCATCTTTTAAATCCGCCGGATTTGAGGTATAGACGATGTCGCAGCCATTAAAAGCTTCCGACGGTAGTTCTTCGCTGGGGTCAATTCCCCTTCTCATCAGCTCCACACGATCCTGTTTAATATCGAAGCCTATAACCTTAATGGTGCGGGCAAACTCTAAAGCGATTGGCAATCCCACATAACCCAACCCAATTACAGATAATTTCGTTTCTTTATTGATCAATTTCTCGTAAATACTCATAACCCTTTTTTATTAATAAATACTATAATTTTTTTAATAGCGGATGATAATCACCGACTAATCCGATAGGCTCGCTGTTTCTAATTGTGTGAACAATTTCAATTGAGTTTCTTGCATCATTAAGGCCAAAGCCTTTTCCGGCAAGTATGTGCTGATAACTTTGAGTATGTAAATCGGTAAAGCCCCCACTAAATTCAATCTCTTCATTGTTTACAGTAATGGAGCGGTATGTAGTTTGCCCTTTTGCTTTAATATCGGCAGGTAAAAAATCGGAGTCGATACTTAAAAACCATCTAACTCTCGCCTTTTCCAACATGAGAAAACCGGCAGCAGCCTCTTTGGACGAATAGTGAACAATATTTTCTTTTACTTTTCCGAAAATATGGGAAAGCATATCGTAGAAATGAACTCCGATATTGGTTGCAATACCTCCGGATTTAGCCGAATCTCCTTTCCAAGAAATAAAATACCAAGCGCCTCTGCTTGTAATGTAAGTAAGGTCTATATCATAAATTTTATCTGCAGGACCTTCTTCAATCTTTTTTTTCAATTGGATAATTGCCGGATGAAGCCGAAGTTGAAGAATGTTGTAGATCTTTCGTCCGGTTTCTTTTTCCAAATCTTCTAATGCTTCAATATTCCATGGATTAAGCACCAGCGGTTTCTCACAAATGGCATCGGCTTGATTTCGTAAAGCCATACGAGTATGTGCATCATGAAGATAGTTGGGAGAACAGATGCCTACATATTTCACCCGATTTTCTTCCGACTGATGGGCCAGTTTATATAAATGACGGTCGAATCGCTCCGATTCCAAGAAAAAATCTGCTTTTGGAAAATAGCTGTCGATAACTCCAACACTGTCGTTCTTGTCGAGAGCACAAACCAAATTATTGTTAGTATCCTTAATGGCTCGCATGTGCCGGGGGGCAATATAGCCGGCCGCACCAATTAAAGCAAAGTTTATCGAATTCATTAGAATCTACAATTTTAGGATAATTTATATACTTGATCGTCTTTCAGTTCATATTTTTCTCCGGTTTCGGGACAAACTGCAATATTCCGGCTGTTGAATTTCAACCGGTGTCCATATTCGCTCATCCAACCCAATTGTTTTGCCGGGTTGCCCACCATCAGCGCATAAGGTTTCACATTTTTGGTAATCACTGCACCTGCCCCAATAAAGGCATATTCGCCAATATCATGGCCACAAACAATGGTAGAATTGGCTCCAATGGTAGCTCCTTTGCCTACATGAGTTTTGGCATATTCGCTCTTGCGGTTAACCGCACTACGCGGATTGGTGACATTGGTAAAAACCATAGAAGGCCCTAAAAAAACATCGTCATCGCAAGTAACTCCGGTATATATTGATACGTTGTTCTGAACTTTCACGTTTCGTCCAAGCACCACTTCCGGGGAAATCACCACGTTTTGTCCGATATTACAGTTTTCACCAATCACACAATTAGACATAACATGCGAAAAGTGCCATATTTTTGTACCCGCACCAATTTTACAGTTATCATCGATGATCGCAGTTTCGTGAGCAAAAAATTTGAGATCAGCCATCGCACTATTTGTTGATAAATGATAAAAGTGATTCGGTAATATATTTCAGCTGCTCCGCATCAAGTTCTGTATGCATCGGCAATGAGATTACATGTTCCGACAAGTATTCCGCCACCGGAAAATCACCGTCTTTATATCGGGGATCAAGGTAAGCTTTTTGTTTATGCATGGGTACCGGATAATAAATCATTACGGGAATACCTTTTTCGCTCATAAATTCGATGAGTGATGCTCTATCAACATTTTTAATCACTAGCGTATATTGATGGAATACATGAGTAGTATAGTTAGCTATGGTTGGAGTGATAATTTGGGGGTGATTGGCAAAAGCTTGATTATAGTATGCTGCCGCTTTATTCCGAGCCTGAGCATACTCGTCGAGGTGTTTGAGCTTAATATCCAAGATGGCTGCTTGAATGGAGTCCAAACGAGAATTTACGCCCACCATATCGTGATAGTATCTTACAAACATTCCATGATTAACAATGCCTCTTATTTTAGTAGCAAGTTCGTCGTTGTTAGTAAAGATTGCACCACCATCACCGTAGCAGCCTAGATTTTTTGAAGGGAAAAAGGAAGTGCAGCCCACATCTCCAATAGTCCCGGCTTTTTTGGTTGTTCCGTTGCTGAATTTATAATCGGCACCAATGGCTTGGCATGCATCTTCGATTACATATAAACGATGCTTTTCGGCAATTTTCAGAATGGCTTCCATATTAGCGCACTGTCCGAAAAGATGAACGGGGACAATGGCTTTGGTCTTGGGGGTGATTGCTTTTTCTATAGCTTCTATGGAAATGTTCATTGTGTCGGCATCCACATCCACACAAACGGGTGTAAGATGCAGCAATGCAATCACCTCGGCAGTGGCTATAAAAGTGAAGGTTGTCGTAATTATTTCATCTTCGGGTTGAAGATCAAGCCCCATCATGGCCACTTGCAAAGCATCGGTTCCATTGCCACAGGGGATCACATGCTTAACGCCCAAATAGGCTTCTAAATCCTGTTGAAACTTTTTTACTGAAGGTCCGTTGATAAACGCTGTGCTTTCAATAACATCAAGGATGGCTGCATCTATATCCGGCTTTATTTTTTGATACTGACTTTTTAAGTCAACCATGTTTATTTTATTCATCTTCATCAATTCATTAAATGAACTTTATAATTATGCAAAGTTAGAAAAAATTAGTGAATTTATCATGCTCATAAAAAATTATATCTACACCGTAGCGATAAATTATTGCGCTTTCTATTTCTCCTCATTTTTCGTATTCATTTCTATTATGAAAAATTTGAAAAAAAAGTTAAACTGCCTTTTTCGTCAATCAAGGATATAGATAATGTAAAAAAAATCGTATGTTTGTTGTTTAAAACAAAAAAATGATCTTATGAATAAACGATTTTCACTAGTTGCTCTTATTGTTGCCTTTCTTTTATGGTTACCGGCAACAAACGCATGTACCAACTTTATGGTCACCAAAGGGGCCTCTAAAACGGGGGCTACTTACGTTACTTACTCCGCGGATTCGCATCAACTTTTTGGCGAACTCTACTATCGTCCTGCGGCTGTTTATATGCCCGGAACCTTAATGGATATTCGCGAATGGGATACCGGCAAACCATTAGGAAAAATAAAACAAGCATCTCAAACATTTGCCGTTGTTGGAAACATGAATGAATACCAAGTCTCAATAGGCGAAACCACTTATGGTGGACACGAAGACCTTGCTGACTCAACTGCTATAATGGACTACGGCAGTTTAATTTATGTTACACTTCAACGAGCAAAAACAGCACGCGAAGCCATTAAAATCATGGCTGAATTAGTGGCTGAATATGGCTATTATAGCGAAGGGGAATCATTCTCTATTGGCGATCCGAATGAAGTATGGATTCTCGAAATGATCGGCAAAGGATCTCCCCATAAAGTAAAAGACAAAAAAGGAGTAGAAAAAACAATCTATAACAAGGGTGCTGTTTGGGTAGCAATTCGCATTCCCGACGGTTATATTTCAGGACATGCCAATCAGGCTCGTATTACTTCTTTTCCTCTCGAAAACGGAAAAACCAGTATTTCTTCTAAAAACATAAAAAAAATATTTAATCCGGAAGTTTCTTGCGTGTATGCCTCAGACGTAATCTCTTTTGCAAAAGAAAAAGGGTACTACAAAGATTTATCGAAACCTTTCAGCTTTGCCGATGCTTATGCCCCACTTACTTTTAGCGGACTAAGAGCCTGCGAAGCTAGAGTATGGGCAGGATTTAGAAAAGTATGTAAGGATGCCGATAAGTATTTCCCATACATTAATGGAGAAGACATGAATAACCGATTACCGTTATATGTAAAACCGGATCAGAAATTATCGCTAAATGATGTTAAAAGCCTTATGCGTGACCATTTTGAAGGTACTGCTTATGATATGACTCAGGATGTCGGAGCCGGTCCTTACAAATGCCCCTACCGCTGGAGACCCATGGACTGGAAATATGACGGAAAAAGCTATGTGCACGAACGCGCTGCCTCTACTCAACAAACAGGTTTCTCTTTTGTAGCTGAAATGCGTAGCTGGCTTCCAAATCATATCGGAGGTATTAACTGGTTTGGTGTTGACGATACATACTTAACCGTTTATATGCCGATGTATTGCGGTATTAATGATGTCCCCGTTTCACTTCAGCAAGGGAACGGATCGATGCTGAAATTTACCTGGAATTCTGCATTTTGGGTCTTCAATTGGGTGTCTAATTGGACTTATACCCGTTGGAGCGATATCTCACCTGAAGTGCTAAAACTCCAAACAACATTAGAAAACGGATTTAACAATCAAGTAAAGGATGTTGATGAGAAAGCGATGGAATTATATAAATCGGCACCTAATTCTGTGGATGATTATTTGACAAGTTTCTCAAAAAACCTTGGTGATAAAACGACCGAACAATGGCGAGATTTTGGTCAGTATTTGTTTGTCAGATATATGGATGGGAACGTAAAACCATACAAAGATGATCAATTTCAGGACAATGGCTATGGACAACCCGTATCCCCGGAGCATCCGGCATACCCTGAGGATTGGTACAAACGTATTGTGAATGAACATGGAAAAGTGATTATGGAAAGGCCCTTGCCCAAGGAAAACATAAAATAAACAGCATAAAAAAGAGGATGAAAGTCCTCTTTTTTTTATATTTGCCATTGTTGTAAATAAGCAAAAGGCTGTTTTATATCGTGTGCGAATATGACTTATATCAAGCATTAAATTCCGTTAACAATGAGGGGCATGCCATACCAAACTTCAAATAGCTTTTTTTGAACTAATTTGAAACATATATTCTTAAGTATTTTTTCGTCGTTCTTTTTCTATCAACTCTAAGTAAAGGTCTTCGACTTTTTTCCGAGCCCAAGGGGTTTTGCGTAAAAATTTCAGACTCGATTGCATGCTGGGGTTTTCGTTAAAACAGTTGATATTGATATAATAGCCCAGCAATTCCCATCCGTAGTGATCGTACAGTTTCTCCAAAACCATCTTAAGGGTAATTCCATGTAAGGAATTGTTGGGTTGTGCGTTTTCGGTCATTTCTTGTTCGTTTGATGCAAAGATAATTCAAATTTACCGGAAAACGGATTTTAGTATTTCATGCGATTTAAGCCCCGAAAAATGCTCAAGATGAAATCGGTAATAAAAAAGCATCTCGTCGAGATATTGATTCCTAAGATTTAGAGATTCCATCTTTTCTCCACAATGTTCTGCCGATAGATTTAAATAATGGTGGAGAATTCTCGAAGACGATTCGGTAAAAGTGCCCTCCACCGGCATGGACATCGGAATGAAACGGGCTTGCTGGATGCTGAATATAGAACATTGGGGTTCGTAATTGTCAATCGGGTTGATTCCTAAAAAAGAGGCAAACCGGGTGATAAACCAGAGATGAAAATCGGGAATTTGTCGCTCTGAATGGGTAAAATAGCTTATGGCATGTGACACAAATTGGTATAAAGCAACATCGGTTCCCGGATTAGTCAGAATTTTATGAATGAATTCGGCAATGAATAAAAGTATAGATTTTTTATACACATCAAGCAGATGAAAACTGGAATTTTCGGAAAAACCGACCTCCCGGACGGTTAATATTTCGGAAGCATTATGTTGGGAGGCTATCACATCTAAAACATTCATATAATCGAACAACGTAACGGATGTCTTTGAGTTCTTTGACCGAATGCCTTTAATCATAAATGCCTTTACACCCATCTCCTTCGTTAACAAGTGAACCACCAAACTGGTTTCGGAATATTTAACCTTATAGATTACGATTCCTTCCGCTTTTATCAGCATGTCGGTTAGTTTAGAAATAGGATTTTTGTTACGACTTTTTGAGAACCATCTTCGTTCGAAGAGAGTACGAAATAAACTCCGGAAGCTACTTTTTCGTCGTTGAAATTTTTTCCATTCCAAATTGCTTCACCACCATTTGCAATCGTTTGATAGACCAATACTCCGTTAATGTTAGTGATTTTTATATTGGCATTTGTCGTAAGTCCTTTTATTGCAATCACTCCATTGTAATCCGGTGCAACAGGGTTTGGAAACGCAAGCACCTCGCTCTTCTCAATAACCTCACTGCCTAAAGTTGCATCTGTCCGATATGAGATTAACCCGGATCTTGTTCCAATAAATAATTCCCCATTTTTATGATTGATTGCAAGCGAAGTGATTTCGTCTGAAAAAAGAGGGCTGTTAATCGTAGTAAAATGTGCCAATTCGGTGGTACCATCGGATGATACCATAAACAATCCTGCTTTGGTGGTGCCAATCCATTTTCGATTAGCACCATCCACCGCAATAGCCGTTACATTTTCAAATTCCAGTAAATTCTGAACATACCCGTCTTGTTCAATCAATATTGTTTGGGGGGCAGGATTTGTTTCATTGAACAAGCCTGAAGTATTATAAAACACTTTAATGCCCTTATCCGTTCCTATCCACATATCCCCGTTGAGATCTTCGGCAAAACAATTAATGGCACTTGATGAAACCCTAGTTCCTAAATTAATATCCAACAATTTCACCTGATCATCGGAAGCATCTGTAAGAGTCCCGTTATCATTATAAACAATGATGCCATTGTTTCTGGGCATTAGAACCCATTTGTAGCCATTGGAATCAATGGCAAGAGCAGACGTGGTTAATCCATTGCTATAAGGGCTTAAAGAAAATTGCAACCACTGGTTGTTCGTTGCTTTAACTTTAAGTGCATTGGGTGTATTTGAATTTATCATCCATAAATTGTGATCTTTGTCGAAACACAAGCCATGCATATTGGTATATCCATTTGCCAACTCCAACGAAGAGTTATTCCCGTCGAAGACTTCTGTAATTTGATTGTTTACAACATGAGCAAGACCCTTTCCCCATAAACTAAGCCATATTGATTGACTATTTGTAGGATCGACCACTCCATCTACAATATCATAAAGGTTATCAATAACAGAATTATTCCAAGGGCTAATAGAACTCCACTTTTCGTCGTTAAATATGCTTATGGGAGCGTGTTTCCACAGATTTGTATATGTTCCGTCAACCCCACCTCCAATAATTACCATATTTTTTTCATTGCCAAACACTTTCCATATATCGCTTAGCGTTGGCCCCATCATCTCTTGCTTGCGACAATCCCATGTATTTTTCCCATTACTCCAAACCAACCCATTTTCATTATCGCAAATCCATAAGTCTCCATAGCGATCGAAACTTGCATAAGCAGGGGAAATAAATCCCGGGTTATAAGTAAACAGATGCCCTGTTTGATTGAAATTTGTATCAAATATTGCCACATCGTACGTGCCATAAGTGATCACTAACTGCTGATAGCTATTTACAATACTGTACTTTTTACCATCGTTGTGTAGCATTATTGGCAACCATTCAGCACCATTGCTTACATATAAATACGAGCTATCCCCTTGAGGAATGTGAGCAATCAGTTTACTTCCTATACCTTCCAAATCAATCACCGATTTCTGATACACACACGCACAAGTATCTGTATTCCACACTTGATAATTGGCCAAATTTGACGATGATTTATCGGCATACATCACTCCGTTTTCAGTAGCTAGATAGATTTTTCGATTAAAAAATTCGATGTCATTAATCTTTTTGTAAGTGCCCAAACCACCGACCAGCCATGTGTCTTTAACTTCCTTGCGCTTAAGATCAAGAACTACTACTCCAAACCCACAAGCCAGATAAGCAAAATTACTATCACATTTTATTTTATCAATGGTTTTGTTTCCCGGAATATTACTTCTTTTTATATCCGCAATATTTATTATTCCATCATCTGTAATCAAATCAATATTTGCATTTGTATAAGTTACGACTAACACTTTTTGAGCAGCGTTATATGCAATGGCTGAGACTCCTACGTCGGAAAGTCCGTTTACTTTAGTAAGCCGGTTAAGTGTATTGTCCGCAAGATCTTTATAAAACAAGCTATAAGGAGTGGCTGCGTAAATTTTGTTCGGTGTTTCCGCCACCATAATCACCTTATTATAAGGTAGATGATCCCGCCACGTACCAATCGGAAGCTGTCCGAATAAAAAACTTGTAAGTGAAATAAAAACGATACTTAAAAGTGCTGTTTTTTTCATTCAAAAACTATTTTGTATAACTAAATTCAAACCTGTTTTCGTATTTCTTTGGCAAACGAGAATATTATTAACGAAAAAAAACGTTGCCCAATTTAAATCAACAACAAAAATAACGAAAACATCAATCAAAATAACTTTTAATTGACTAATTTATTGTTATACTGCAAGAATAATTGTAATTTAGCAACACAAACAATTAGCAAAGTATGTGCGGAATCGCCGGTTTTTACAGTAATTTATTTTCGAGGGAAGACTTAGTGTCAATGACCAATCGAATGGCACATCGCGGCCCCGACGCATCAGGGTTTTCGCATATCGATAACTGTGGCCTCGGCCATCGCCGTTTGAGCATCATCGATCTGTCGAATGCTGCAAACCAGCCCATGACTTCTCACTCCGGCAAGCATATCATGGTCTTTAATGGAGAAATCTACAACTATCTTGAGATTGCGGCGGAACTCCAAAAAACAAATCCCGCACTGGTCTTCAACACCCATTCCGATTCGGAAGTCGCGCTAGAAGCCTTCGAGACCTGGGGCGAAACCTTCGTGGAAAAGATGAACGGAATGTTTGTAATGGCAATTTATAGCATCGATGATAGAAAATTATATTTGTTCAGAGACCGCATGGGAATTAAGCCCCTGTTCATCTATCACCAAGACGACACGTTGGCTTTTGCATCTGAATTAAAAGCGATTACGAAACTCTTAAAGTCAAAAAGCAAATTAAACATCGATCGTGATGCCGTCGGGGAGTTTTTACATTTGGGATATATTCCTGCTCCCAAAACGATTTATCGGGAGATCCAAAAGTTTCCGAAAGCTTCGTGTGCGGTCTTCGACGGAAAAAAATTGGAAACCCAGATCTGGTGGAACTTAAACGACAAAATCGGCCAACTATCCCCAAAAAATGAAACCGAAGCCAAAGAAGAGCTTAAATATCTGATTACAAGTGCTGTAAAATACCGATTAATTAGCGATGTGCCCTTTGGGACATTTTTGAGCGGAGGCACCGATTCGAGTGTGGTTACTGCGGTGGCTCAAGAGGTTTCGAACGAACAAATTAAAACGTTCTCTATCGGTTTCGATGATGCCAAACATAACGAAGCTCCTTTTGCCAAGCAAGTCGCCAAGCATTTAAATACCAATCATCACGAGTACACCTTGAGCTACAAGGATGCTTTGCAGCTGATTCCACGGATGCAGGAAATGTACGACGAACCGTATGCCGACTCATCGGCCGTACCTACTTTCTTGGTTTCACAGATGGCAAAGCAACAGGTAACGATGACCCTTTCCGGAGACGGCGGCGATGAGCTTTTTATGGGTTATGGAGCTTACAATTGGGCAAATAGGATGAGCAACCCGTTGCTAAAAGCAGGGCATAACGTTTCTGCCGGAATATTGAAGATGGGTTCGGATAAATATAAAAGGGTCTCAAACTTACTTTCGTACCCCAAAGATACCTTTATGCCGTCGCAGATCTTTTCGCAGGAGCAATATTTCTTTCTTGGCAAGAGGTGCAATCGCTCATGAAAAGTGAAGATTTAAAGCTTGATTTCTCGCTGTATTCCGAACATTTGAGCAGGTCTTTAAGTCCGGCCGAAAAACAATCTGTGTTTGATTTGCATTATTATCTTCCCGATGACTTATTGGTAAAGGTCGATCGAGCTACAATGCAAAACTCATTGGAGACCCGTGTTCCCTTGCTCGACTATCGCATTGTGGAATTTGCCCTTAATTTACCGGAAGCGCTGAAAATAAAAAACGGATGCTCAAAATATCTCCTGAAACAAGTGCTTTACGACTTTGTGCCTCAAGCCCTTTTCGACCGACCCAAATGGGGATTCAGCATTCCATTGGACAAGTGGATGAAAAACGAACTCAAGGAATATATCGAAAGCTATCTTTTTATTGAAAATGATTATCTTGATTCCGATCAGGTGAAAAAATTATATCAACGGTTTTTGGCCGGCGAAAACCACCTCTATCAGCGAATATGGGCGGTTTTTGTGCTAAATAGATTTTTAGAAGGATTTAATTAAGTTTGAAATAGAAATTTACAACAGTTCTCGAAAATCGAACAATATTTTTAATCTAAAATTTGTTCTATATTATTTAATTGAATGTTTAATAAAGAGGTCTATGTTATTCACTGAAACCGTCACGATCAAGCAACTTGTAGATTTTCTGATGTTGCTTTTCTCATCCTATATATTGCTTCAAACTGTTTTGCAACGCAATATAAACAAGAGCTCCAACCGCTTTGTCTTGTATTTGATGGTTGCGTTTACTTTGATTTGTACTCTTACGGTATTTTCGGGAATTAATGGTTCTTTTTCAAAATTTTTCGTGTTTTTATATATTCCCTCATTTGTCTTTATTCCTCCAACTACTTTCTTGTATATCAAATCGTTAACAACAAAACATTATGTCTTTAATAAAAAGGATAAAAGACATTTTATCGTTCCCTTTGTCGTATTGGCCATCATGTTTGTTTTCAATATGTTGCTTTTGTTTTCTCAATATAACTGGGGCGGGAAAACCACCAACCATCTGGTTGATATTTACTACTTCATGAACGTGGTAATTCTATTATTTATCCCTGTAATTCAATTGTTTGTATATGGATATTTGATTTTGAAACGATACCGGAATCACCTTAAAGAGATTGAAAATTATTTCAGCAATACCGATGAGGCCAAAATGTGGTGGATTCGATGGTTTATTGCCGTTTTTATCCTCTTTATGATTATTTTCAACATTGTAAACTTCAATTATGCAAAAAACTTGGTCATTACCGATGTGCTTTACTATGCCGAAGTGTTTATGTTCATTGGCTTCTTGGGCCTTTTTGGAATAAAACAAGCCGACATTTATCGCTTGGTTTCCAATACCCCGCAAGATTTGCTGGACAATAATAACTTTAAAGCGCCAAATTCTAAGGAAATGCTTTCAGAAGTTTCAGTAAATCACGATAATGCAGACCAAATTCCGGAATCGATGCCATTTGCACTTGGAACAGATAAGAAAGAACAGATAAAACGACAATTGCTCGAAGTGATGGAAAATCACAAGCCCTATTTAAACCCCACACTCACCATCACCGAACTGGCCGACCAGATTGAGACCAACCAAAAATATCTGTCGGTGGTCATTAACGACTGCTTCAATAAAAACTTTTTTGCATTCATCAACGAGTACCGGGTCAACGAGGCGATAAAGCTCCTTAATACTCCGGTAGGTCAGCAATACAGTATCGAAGGGATTGGAAAAACCGTCGGCTTTAATTCTCGCTCAACGTTTATTTCGGCCTTTAAAAAACAGACCAAAACCACCCCCTCGGAATATAAAAACAATTAATTTTGGGCACTGCTGGATTTAGAGTGGAGAATTGAAATATCAAGTAAATATTATTTTAAAATAGTTATATTTAGATAAACAAATGGCATAAAAATCATATCAAAAGTGTCATACTGAGATTATCGAAGTATTATATTAAGAGCTTATTGAATGCCCTTCGATGGACTCAGGGTGACAATGAAATAAATATCCTCACTCTAAATCTTGTAATGCCTGATTCTGTATGTACTATTAAATAATTGTACATCAGATATATAACATGGTCTGTTGTCGCGATTCATGAATTGCGACAGCGTTAATTAGTCCCTTTGACTTTGACATTCTATTTTTGTCCCATGATTTTTATTCAAAAAACAAAATTAGGGGACCAATGAAAAAATCAAAAATCAAAAAACAGCTTATCCGTTTATCGATTGCTGTTATCTTAATGAATATTCTTAGCAGCAGCTTTGCACAAGTTACAATCACCGGAGCGGTGCCCGCAGGAATAAACGCTTCGTATGCTTCGCTTACGAACTCAGGAGGCGCATTCCAAGCATTAAACACCGCCACTGCAGGAACTATTGTGGTCACCATCACGACGGATCTGTTATCTGAAACAGGGGCTATTACGTTGAACGACCGTCCTTGGACTTCAGTAAAGATCATTCCTTCAGGGGCCCGGTTAATCAGCGGAACCGTGGATGGTGGAAATGGGCTTATCCCCCTTAATGGAGCAGACAGTGTAACAATCGACGGAATGAACATCGGAGGCAACAGCCTGACAATCCAAAACTTAAGTACAGCCTCTACTACAGGAACCAGTACCCTGAAAATCTATAATACTTCGCAATACTTGCTTATTACTAATTGTACAATTTTAGGTTCTTCAACCTCTGGAAATCTTACCAGCAGCGGAACCATCCTTTTTGGAACCAATGGCACCGTTGGCGGGAATAGCAACAATACTATTTCCAATTGCAAAATCGGAAACGCTTCCGCCGGAATGCCATCAAAGGGGATTTACAGCTATGGTAGCGGATCGGGAAATGAAAACAAGAATAATATAGTAACAAATTGTGAAATTTATAATTATTCGGCTTCAACTGCCATTCAGAGTAATGGAATATTGATATCCAGTGGGAATTCATACTGGACAATAAGCTACAATAAATTTTATCAGACGGCTGCTCGTTCTCTTTCGGCAAAGCATTGTGCCATCCAGTTTTATTCCAATACCAGTTCGGGAAATATGGTATCAGACAATTTTATTGGGGGCAATAATGCTACAGGAACCGGAACTTATACGATTACCGCAGGGAGTGCAAATAATCAGTTTAGTGCGATATTAATGGCTCAAAGCGGAATTGTCAGGAATAATACAATCACTAATATCGATCAATCAACAGGGAATACAATTCCCTTGTCACAAGCATTTTGCGGCATCGAGGTCAGCGGATCCGCTTTGGTTGAAGTGACTTATAATATCATTGGATCGCAAACAACAAATGGTGTAATCAGTTTTACAGGGGTAAGTACCGGACGTTGTGAAACATACGGGATTTATAATGGGAATACAACTCAGGGGGGTATAATTTCCAATAATCAAATTGGGGGTGTCATATTATCAAACAATTCTACCGGTGGCGTTAACTTCGACGGAATCGGTACTAATTTCAACAGTACGCAAAGCTTGTTATGCAAAGATAATATTGTTGGAGGAACTACGGCCAATTCAATTAATAACACTTCGGCTCCGGCAGGAGCGAATGCCCGTTTATATGGCATTGGGTTTATTCAGACTAAAGTAGGCGCATGCAGCGGAAATATCATTCGCAATCTTACCGCAGCCGGCGGACCAGGTGCTGGTTCCGAAGTTTGCGGAATCTTTGCCGGGAGTGATAAATCGAAGCAAATTCGAAATAATGTAATCTGCAATTTATCTCATACAGGAACCGTAAAAAAAGAAGTTTGGGGAATTTATTTTCTAGGAAGCTCAATAGAAACCTCTGTTATCGAAAAAAACTTCGTCAATTCAATCTCCAACAACACCACAAACGGAGGAGAAATGGGTGGAATTAAAATATACACCTCTACAGCAGGATCAACCAATACAGTGATTAATAATATTATAAATATTTCTTCAAATACCACAAATTCAATGGTATATGGCATTAATGACGCTTCTACACATACCAACAAAATTTATCATAACACCATTTCAATTACAGGTTCAACGACCAGTGGCTCTTCGTCTTCATTTATTTCAGGAGGAACCAACACCCGCGATGTTCGGGACAATATTTTTTACAACACACGCACAGGAGGTACGGAAAATCTGTCTATGAAAGTTACATCAACCACAAATTTATTGGAAGATTATAATAATTTGAAAGGAATAGTAAGTGGCTTGACCATTGGTTCACATAGCGTTACGATCGATCCATCATTTGTCAATCCATCCAGTGTCATCGCCAGCGACTTTACACCTTCCGCTCCATTAAATGCGCTATCTTCACCCATAAATGCCACAGTCCCTGACGATTATTTTGGAAATATTCGCAGTGGAAATCCCAAAATGGGAGCTATCGAAAAATCGTCCACTTTGCCGGTAACACTACTTTCGTTTACAGCCACTTGCAACAGTTCAATGGTAAATTTGAAATGGACTACCGCCTCAGAGCTAAACAACCATTATTTTGAAATAGAAAAAAGCAACAATGGTGTTTTGTGGAAAACCATCGCGCACACCAATGGCAACGGAAACAGCAACATCCCGATCGAATATCAAGCATCCGATCTTTACGACAATACTGCTATTAGTTATTATCGATTGATTCAAGTAGATTATGATGGTAAAACCACTTTTTTTGATCCGATTTCAGCGGTTTGCAGCACCGATGAACTCACGGCCAAAATGCGTACATATCCCAATCCTGTCATCAACCAGTTGTTTGTCGAAATTGAGGTGCCACTTGAAACTCAAGTAACTTTGAACATTTCGAATGCCAATGGGCAGTTAATTGATAAACAAGATATTCATTTACCACAAGGCACCAAAAAAATAGAGATAGACACCGATAAATATCCTCAAAATATGTACGTTATTACTTTGATCTCCAATCAATTCATCGTTCCATCGGCCCGTTTTATGTTGATGAAATAAAGTGTGTAATCTTTTTCTTCAAAAGGTAAAAGACCGTCGTAAATGACGGTCTTTTTATTTTTCGAACATTATTAGACATGGGGGCTATTTTCTTTGGCAATAAAAATTTCCCCAAAGATGAGTGTATGTTTGTCAAGTTTATCGTTTTAGATCTTGCATTTCGGATTTTCTAAAGCAAAAACTGTAGAATTTACTGAACTCAAACAATATTTTAATGAACAGATTTTTATTTAGGATTGCAACATTGGTGTTTCATTTCCAGTTTGGTTGAAGATACACGTTTACCAAAGAAACGCTACTCAATGTATATCCGAATCCAATCTCCGGCAACGTATTCATTGATTTTGGTTTTCCCGAACGAAGCGGTGGAGAAATTATCCTTGTAAATTCAATGGGACAAGAGATGTCTCGTAAAGCGTTTAATAATGTCATCGCGGAAAGCCTCGAAGATCTTTCCAACTATCCCACAGGGGTTTATATGGTGATCTTAAAATGCAATAAAGAGGTGATGATGAAGAAGTTTGTGAAGAATTAGAGTGCGAGAGTGCGAAGTCGGGGGACTTTGCACAACTTTAGTTGATACCTTTAAACAACATGCGGTTCTATTGACTTTTTTTGTAATTTTGAAAAAAAAATCTATGATAGAAACTCCTGTGTTGTTTTTGATTTTCAATAGGCCTGATACATCTAAGATTGTATTTGAAGCTATCCGTAAAGAAAAGCCTAAGCGATTATATGTTGCCGCAGACGGTCCACGAAATGGCAACGAAAACGATTTATTAAATTGCATACAAACTCGGGCTGTCGTAAATGTAGATTGGGATTGTGAAGTAAAATTACTTTACAGAGAACAAAACCTAGGATGCAAACATGCAGTCAGCGAAGCTATTACATGGTTTTTTGAACAGGAAGAACAAGGAATAATATTGGAGGATGATTGTTTACCCCATCCAAGTTTTTTCCCCTATTGTGAAGAACTGTTGAATTACTATAAAAATAATGAGCAAATAATGCTGATTAGTGGAGACAACTTCCAAAACGGGAAAGTACGAGGTGATGCAAGCTATTATTTTTCCAGATATAATCATATCTGGGGATGGGCCTCATGGAGAAGAGCATGGGAACATTATGACGTTAAAATGGAAACCTTTCCTGAAATGAAAAAACAAAACTTTTTAAACCCAATATTTAACGACAAGAAAACACAAAAATATTGGATGAACTATTTTGAAAAGACATATCAAAACAAAATCAACACATGGGATTACCAATGGACTTTTTGCATTTTTAAACAAAATGGCATAAGCATTCTTCCTAATTTAAACTTAATCTCAAACATCGGATTTGGTAATAAAAGCACACATACAGCAAAAGGAAGCAAACGAATCTCCAATTTACCAACAAGCGAAATCGTATTTCCAATAGTTCATCCATCAAAAATCAAAATTGATACCATTGCGGATGCCTATACTTTCAAAAATATATTTAAGCTCTCATATCTAAAAAAAATATTAACTTTTTTAAACATCCGATGACAAATTACAATAAAGTTACCTCTCCTATTACAGGTGGATGTACATCATTTATAGAGAAAATAGATAGTAATTTAATAATAAAAAAATACCAGAAAAAACTACATATCGATACAAGTAAATATTTTATAGACATTCCAAATGTATCGATTTATGAGTGCATCGATTCAAAATATCGTTTTTATTTTCCATTAAATATTTCAGGCGATGGCCAATTCTACGAACAGCTTCAAGACAACTATGGCTATTATCTCCCATGGAAGTGGGAGCACCAAATAGCCCTTGAGAACATATGCAAAGACAATACGTTATTAGAAATCGGTTCAGCTCGGGGGGCGTTTATTGAAGGGTTAATTAAACACTTTGGCAATCAGTTTGTTGCTCATGGGATAGAATTAAATTCTGACGCTGCAAAAATTGCTCAGGAGAAAGGGCTTGATGTGCAAATTGAAAGCATAGAATCCTTATCAGAAAAGATGCCGGAAAAATTCGATGTAGTTTGCACTTTTCAAGTTCTTGAGCACATTAGTGATGTAATGCCCTTTATCAATAGTGCTATTAAATGCCTTAAGCCAAGTGGAAAACTAATAGTTAGTGTCCCTAATAATGACTCATACATCAAAGATTTACCTCTAAACATCCTTAATCTGCCACCTCATCACATGGGACTATGGGATAAAACAAGTTTGACAAATCTTGGAAAAATCACAGGATTAAAACTAAAATCTATTCATTATGAACCACTTGCTCCAATTCATGTTTGGTCGTTTTATTATGCAAAAATGATTCGCACTTTTGGAGATAATATAATCGCCAAAGCCTTTCTTGTTTTTCTAACTCCTCTTATCTTATGCAAAAAAAAGAAAGGACCTAATCCTAAGATTAAAGGACACTCAATTTTAGCAATTTTTGAAAAGTAACAGCTAAGCCTTCTTAACATGACAGAAATAGCCATTAACTTAAGTATCGAGAAATAAATATTTCACAAATGAAAGTAGTCATCGTTAACACAACTGATTCTGGTGGCGGAGCTGCTATTGCTTCAAAGCGAATGTATGATGCTTTGAAAACAAATAATGTTGCCGTAAACTTCCTTGTTCAAAGCGCAAAGCAAAAAGATGTAATCTCAACTTCAAATAATTTTGTCAAAAAAAAATAAATTTCTTTAGATCCTCTTTAGAAAGGCTTAAAATTTGGCTAAATATAAACAAAAGGGAAGATTTATTCAGCTTTGATTCTGCTTCTTATGGGGAAGATATTTCAAAATTAAAAATAATCAAGGATGCAGACATTATTCATTTAAATTGGATAAACTTCGGTTTCTTATCTGTCAACTCTTTGGAAAAACTCATAAAGTTGAATAAACCGATTGTTTGGACCCTTCATGATATGTGGGCACTTACGGGTGGATGTTTCCATAGTCGAGGGTGCAACAAATTTACAACTCTGTGCGAAAATTGCAAGTACCTAAAGCCGAAAAGCAAATTGGCACAAAAAGTTTTTTCAAAAAAGCTAAAAATATTTAACAAAACAAACCTCTACCCTATTGCAATTAGTAATTGGAATAAGCAGAATATTGAAAATTCTGCTGTCTTATTAAATAGTCCAATTTTAATTGGAAATCCAATAAATACAGATTTTTTTGCTCCTGAAGATAAAACAACATCTAAGCAAAAGTTAAACCTTAATGCAAGCAAATTTCACATTGGATTTATTGCCTTCAACGTTACTAATGAATATAAAGGTGGCAAATATTTAATTGAAGCATTAAAACTTTTGCAGAATACAGACCCTGATTTGTATAATAAAATTGAATTAATAGCAATTGGACGTGTAAAGGACAAGTTGTTTTTTTCTTCAGAGCTGAATATTCATTTTACTGGATACATCAACGACGAAATAGTTATGAGGGATTATTATAATGCTATGGATTTATTTGTACTTCCATCTCTTGAAGAAAATTTACCGTTGGTGATTCAAGAAGCAATGTCTTGTTGTATTCCTGTTATTGCATTTAATGTTGGGGGAATCCCCGACTTAATTGAGCACAAAAAAGACGGCTATATTGCTAGGTTTAAGGATTCTAAGGACCTAATGAATGGATTTATCCATATGCTGAATGATATTGAACGCCTAAAAGAGTACTCATATAATGCTCGAAGAAAGATAATAAATCAATATTCTTACAAAGTTATCTCATTAAAAATCATCACGTTATATAAAAAAATTCTTGTAAACAATTAAATTTATTAAAATATCATTATCTTATTTCAAACTATAGTATGATAACATTTTAAAAATTCGCAAAAAACAATAAATTCGACTAAAAAACACAAATAATTTTTTACATTTGTGGATTAATTAATATATTTTAGAGCTATTACAAATAAAAAAATCTTATTATGAAACCATTGTTTAATTTCTTCGTATTATTATTTATCTGCACCGTGAGTTTATCTGCCCAAAACACAACCATTACGATCAAATCAAATCCTCAAAGTTCAAAAAATGTGACGTTGATTAGTTCAAACTCAAATGAAAATTACGGGAACTATCCCGAGTTTATTGCCGCCAACAATGCTTCCGAAACTATTAGATCAGCAATCTATTTTGATTTATCATCTGTTCCTGAAGGAGTAACTATTATTTCCGCCACGTTAAACTTATTTTCTATTCCAAGCTCCTCAAATGGACATTTTGGAGCGAACGCAGCCGTGATTCAAAAAATCACATCTACATGGGATGAAAATGTTGCTTCTTGGTCAAATCCTCCGGTTTCTTCTACTGTAAATCAGATTTTCACAAATGCAACTGGTACATCAACAGAAAATGCATCTATCAACGTTCTGGCATTGGTGCAATCAATGGTTTCAACGACAAATCAAGGATTTTTATTCCGGCTTGCCAATGAAACTGGTAATGAATCCGTTGTTTATGGATCACCTGCTTACGCAGACACAACAAAAAGACCTGAATTAATAATTACTTACTCAGCTCCTGTTGTAAAATGTTTGGATATTTATATGGATAATGTCCATGGTGCAGATGTGAATATTTGCAATTTATTTCCAACTACAAACCTATCCGGTCCAACTGGTACCGACATGCTTAAAGCTGAAGCATGGACTTCAAACGGCTCGCCTATGACTACTAGAGCGTTAATGGAATTTTATACAGACTCCATTCCTGCAAATGCGGTTATTAATTCTGCAAACCTGTATCTGTTTTCGGATACGGTAGATAGTTTTCACTTTCATTCACAGTTAAGCGGTTCAAATGATGCTTATATTAAACGTGTTGCAACTAATTTCGATATGTCAACTGTTGCATGGGGTAACGCTCCAACTGCATATTCAACGAATAGTGTTTATCTTCCCGCATCTACGAATAATAATGAAGATTATGTGGTTAATGTAACTCAGTTATTAAATGATTCAAGGGCAAATAATGATACCAAATTTGCATTGCTATTTGGATTAAATGTTGAGAGCTATTACAGAAAATTACAGTTTTTACCGGGATCCACAACCTATATGGATAAAAGACCATATTTACATGTATGCTACTCCATTCCAGACAGATTGAAAGAAGTAACAACTGAAACACCTGGCTTTTCGATAAATCCAAATCCTTCAAATGGTATTTTTAATATTGTGTTTAATAGTCCATTTAGCGGATCTGTGTATGTTTATGATCAGCTGGGAAAAATCGTTTATCAAGGGACTATAAATCAGGAAGTATCAAAAACAATAAATTTATCAGGCTACACCAGTTCCAACTATATTGTAAAAGCCATTTCTAAAGAAGGCTCAATCTCTACTGGGAAAATTATTAAAACAAAATAAATCATATTTATATTTGTAAAAAAGGGATTGCTAATGAGCAATCCCTTTTTTATTTTAGCTAAAGTTCGTCCAAGAATTCGTCAGTATATAAATTTATAAAAGATCAATAATCAAACGAATACATATGCCTGATCGATTTTTTTGACAATTTTAATCGAAAAAGTTATGGGGAATTTATTTTAAACTAAATATTGGCAACTATTTAGCTGCGCTCAGCCATCTTTCTCCTTTTCGCCTTTCACGAATCAAAGCAAATTGGGGGTTCAGCGTAAGATGTTGAACCTGTCGAAATAAACCCTCTACTGACGAGCAAATCTACCAAGCTGAAAATAAAAATCCATTCATATTCTTTCACTCTTTTGCCCATTTCAGCCATTTCGGGTCACAGTAGATATTGTGGTTTTGCATTTTTTCCATCAAACCCTCAATGGTTGTATCGTGCACAAACATCCGGTAATGGTTGGAACGCAGGTATCCTTCGCGGTGCATCACCTCGAGTTGTTCGATAAGCGGATTGTAAAACCCGTTGATATTAAAAATTCCCACCGATTTCCGGTGAATATCGAGTTGCGACATGGTGAGCATCTCAAACAGTTCGTCCATAGTACCGAAGCCGCCGGGCAAAACGATAAATGCATCGGAACGGGCAGCTAATAGCTCCTTGCGCTCAGACATGGACTTCACATAAATCAATTCGGAAAGTCCGTGATGAACCACTTCATTTTTAGAAAAAAAATCCGGAATTATACCCACTACTTTTCCTCCATTTGCGAGAACTTCGTCGGCAAGAATTCCCATAATGCCCACAGCAGCACCGCCATAAACCAGTGAAATATTATGCTTAGCGAAAAAAACGCCCAACGCTTTGGCCTGAGTCACATATAAAGGGCTATTTCCCATCGCTGAACCGCAAAAAACGGCTATCGACTTAAACTCAATCATACGAATCTCCTATATTTTTTGTAAATTAGCTCCAAAATTCAATGCAAAGATACAACTTTGATTAAACAAGAGACTATACAACGAATAATTGACACGGCCAGAATCGAAGAAGTGGTGTCGGAGTTTGTCTCGCTCAAGAAGCGCGGCACCAGTTTGATCGGGTTATGCCCGTTTCACAACGAAAAGACGCCTTCGTTTCACGTATCACCGGCAAAGGGAATTTTTAAATGTTTTGGTTGCGGCAAAGGAGGCGATTCTATCGGGTTTATTATGGAACACGAAAAGTATTCCTATACCGAGGCGTTGCGACACCTGGCTCAAAAATACAACATCGAAATTGAAGAGTCGGCTCCGAGTGCAGCTTATCTCGCCGAGCAATCGGAAAAGGAATCGTTGCTTTCGGTTACGCTTTTTGCCCAAAAGTTTTTCACCCATAATTTACTCAACAGCGACGAAGGTAAAGTCATTGGCTTAAGCTATTTTAAAGAACGCGGGTTTACTACGCAAACTATCGAAAAGTTTCAACTCGGCTACGCTCCCAACCAATATCATCTGCTCACCAACGATGCCGTTGCCAACGGATACACCAACGAAATGCTGGTGAAGGCCGGACTGAGTGCCGAAAAAGACGGACAAGTTTATGATCGTTTTCGAGAGCGGGTAATCTTCCCCATTCATAATCTCACCGGTAGGGTCATCGGCTTTGGCGGAAGAATTTTGAATAGTGATAAGAGCAAAGCTAAATACATCAATAGTCCCGAAACCGAAATATATCACAAGAGCCAGGTTCTTTACGGCATCTGGCTTGCAAAAAACAAAATTGTTGCCGACGATAACTGTTTTTTGGTTGAAGGCTATACGGATGTTATTTCGATGCATCAGGCAGGAATTACCAATGTGGTCTCCTCGTCGGGGACATCGTTAACTACTGAGCAAATCAAGCTTATCAAACGGTTTACCTCTAATATTACCATTATTTACGATGGTGATCCCGCGGGAATCAAGGCCTCGTTCCGGGGCATCAGCATGATTTTGGAGGAGGGGCTAAACGTTCAAGTACTCTTACTTCCCGAGCCTGAAGACCCCGACTCGTTTGTGCGGAAAAACGGTCTTTCGTACGTACTGGATTTTATCAAACAAAATACGACCAACTTCATTTTTTTCAAAACGAATCTACTGCTTGCCGAAGTGGCTCATGATCCGGTAAAGAAAGCTAATTTGGTAACCGAAATTCTAACCGATATTTCATTGATCCCGAATCAGGTGACTCGTTCTTTTTATCTGAAAGAATGCAGCAGCCTTTTCAGCATTGATGAGCAGGCGTTGAACAGCCAGTTAAATCGGATGATTTCGCAAAAGATGAAGAAGAAATCATCCGGATCGTTGCCTCATGATGCACCTCCTCCTGAAATCGACGGGCTTGAACCGCAGATTATCGACATTGATGTTCCCACAAAAACCACACAATCCCAGATTTATGTGGATTATTACGATTGTGAACATCAGGAACGAAATATCATCGGTTTGTTGCTTAATCATGGTAATCAGGAAATTGAAATTGAAAACAAAGACGAAAACAACCATGTAATTGATCGGAGCAAACATCAGGTGGCTCAATTCGTAATATCGGAACTCTCCACAGACGAAATTGAATTTGAACATCCGCTCTATCAAAAAATATACAACGAATGTGTTATCTTGCTTAATAAAGATGAAAATGTGGACATCCAAAAGTATTTTTTACAAAATTCCGATGAGGAAGTTAAGCAATTTACTATCGAAATGATTAGTTTTCCTTATGAAATCAGCATGAATTGGGAGGAGAGCAAAAAAATATCGACCCCGAACATTTACGATAACGAAACGGGGAAACTCAACGACCATGTAATTGAGTCAATCTATTCGTTGAAGCTCCGGAAAATAGAACTGATGATTCATGAACGGGAAGTAGAGCTTCGAGCTTCCACTGTGAATGAAGATCGTTTGATAGAATTACTTACCGACCTTAAAGATTTAATTGACATCAAGAACGAATTATGCAAGCAATTGCATATTATCGTCACCCACTAGAATGTGCTAATGTGCTAATGCAGTAATGTGCTAATTGGCTGACGCATGTTTGAGGAGCAGTTACGCAAAGATAATGTGCAAATTTGACAATGCGATCATAGTTCGACTACGCTCGTTTCGGCAGGCTCAACGCATCGCACTACAAGTGTGCTAATTACGCATCCCGAATTTTAATCCACCTCTGGCGGATTTAAAAATTCGTGGATCCTCGAAAAAACACGAACCGCCATGCTTCAACTTCGCACAGTACAAGGCTGGCGGATTCTTTTTTTCGGGAAAGCACGATTGGTCTGAATTATTTTGTCATGCTGATCCGTCAACTGACGGAAAGTATCTTTTTGAATAACAAATGCAGTAATGTGATTAATTAGCCCTTAATACGCTCGCTGATTTCGTTTTTCAACATAATTGATAAAGGCCTGATTCACCACTTTGTTTCCTCCCGGGGTCGGATAATGTCCCGTAAAATACCAATCTCCCAGATTATCGGGACACGCTTTATGCAAGTCTTCAATGGTATTAAAAATCACCTGAACTTCCGCATTGCAATTGGACGGAGTAACTAGTGTTGATATTTTTTCGGAAATTTGATCCGCAGTAAACGGTTCGTAAATTTTCCGAACATAATTCACCATATCTTCTTTGGGTAAATGCTGTTGAGCAATACACAATTTGTAAACCTCATCGATAATATGCGATTGTTTGGTGTCGTGCAACAGCTGAATTGCAGCCTGAAATGCAATAAAGTCATTCATTTTGGCCATATCGATACCATAGCAGTCGGGATAACGGATTTGAGGTGCCGACGACACAACGATGATCCTTTTCGGATTAAGTCGATCGAGCATGCGGATGATACTCTGTTTGAGTGTGGTTCCACGAACAATGGAGTCATCGAGTACCACCAAAGAGTCGGTTCCGGATTTTACCACGCCATAAGTAACGTCGTAAACGTGAGCTACCAAGTCGTCACGCTGGCTATCCTGAGTAATAAACGTCCGTAGCTTAGCATCTTTTACAGCCACCATATCCATACGAGGCATAAAAGCTAATATTTCCTCGATTTTTTCGGGAGTAAGCTGTCCATTAAAACGCAAGAACTGTTCTTTTTTGTATCGATTGCAAAAATAGCGAAGCTCGTCGAACATTCCTAAAAAAGCAGCTTGAGCAGTGTTAGGAATATATGAGAAAAGGGTATTTTCAAAATCATAATTGATGGTTTTAAGTATTGAAGGGACCAGAAAAGCTCCTAATTTTTTCCGTTCCTGATAAATATCCTTATCGGTTCCACGAGAGAAGTAAATACGTTCGAAAGAACATTTCCTAATTTCGGAGCGATGATTGATTTCAACATCTATAACTTCCCCATTTTTTTTGATAATAACCGCATGTCCGGGTTCAACTTCTTTAACTTCAGAAACATCCAGTTTAAAGGCCGTTTGAATAGCCGGTCTTTCGGAAGCAAGAACCACTACTTCGTCATTTTTATACCAGAAAGCAGGACGTATTCCGTTGGGATCGCGGAGTACAAAAGCATCACCATGACCAATCATCCCGGCAATTACATAGCCTCCGTCCCAATGCACGGATGCCTTTGTAAGAATAGACGGTATATCAATGTGATTCACCATCTCACGAGAGATTTCCTGCTTGTTTAATCCTTGTTCTTTAAGTTTACGATAATTCTTTTCCACATTATCGTCAAGGAAACTACCGATTTTTTCCAAAATGGTGATTGTATCGGCTGTTTCGATAGGATGCTGTCCAATAGAAACCAACTTAGCAAAAAGCTCATCCACATTGGTCATATTAAAATTGCCGGCCACTACCAGATTTCGCGATTGCCAGTTATTATGACGAACAAAGGGATGAATATTGTCTATACTGTTTTTTCCAAACGTTCCATAGCGAAGATGCCCCATGTACAATTCAGCTACAAAATCAATATTTTTTTTGAGCCAATCGGAGTTCAAAAGGAGCGTGCTGTTCGATTTCATCAAGTCGTTCACCTGATCGAAAACCGGATTAAAACAATCCTTAATTGGGGTGTTTGAGTTGGAACGAATACGATTAATAAAACGAATACCGGGAGAAACGTCAAACTTTATGCATGCAATCCCAGCCCCATCCTGTCCGCGATTGTGTTGCTTTTCCATCAATAAATAAAGTTTATTCATTCCCCAAAAGGCAGAGCCATATTTCTGAATGTAAAAATCAACTGGCTTAAGTAAACGAATCATTGCAATGCCACATTCATGCTTGATGCTGTCGCTCATAATCGGATTTGTTTTGAAAAGGCAAAAATACAACTTTTTAGGTATCCGCATATATCTTTTAGGAATAAATAAGTATAGACACCATAAATAAATATTTGCCAGTCTCAAATCATATAGCTTTTTGGTAATACAATATTTATATTGTAACTTTATCAATTAATTATTTTTGCTTTTTATATAGTGCACAAAGAAATCCGGTTTTTATGAAGATACTATACAATATTTGCTCAAAAAACAAAGTAAAATCATTAAATAAAACGTTTTTATTCTTGTTTTTACTGCTCAGTTCATTTACTATCTATGCTACAGTACCTCCTCCCGGAGTAACGAAAGATCCGAATGTGGCAACCGTATGCAGAAGTTCCGCTCTCAAGGTAAATTTGTCGGGGATTCCTGTCAGTGGTTGTACTTGCAGCTACCAACAACAATACATGCTGCCCGGTGAATCTACCTGGACCTCGATGGCTATAGGCGCAGCTATTGCTCCAAGCATCGCCGGCGTTGCCCAGATACGAGCACGTATTGCCTGTACAGGATCTGCAGGATGTGATACTTCTGCATGGACTACCGTATCATGGAATGTAGTTGATTTGCCCTCAATTCCCGGCACAATAACGCGTTTTCCCGATTCCGACATTTGTCTTGGAGCCACGGCTAGTGCCACTGCAAGCGGAAGTACCGGGGGTACCGGATCGTGTTATTATTTATACACATTTTTTCATTCCGGAAGAACCCAGGGGGGATATTCTACCGTTAACACCTACAATAGTGACACTATATCAACACTTTACGTAAAAGCACGATTCTATTGCGACGGATACGGGTGTGATACTTCAAATTATGCATCTTCTTCATGGTCTATTGTTCCCGACCCACTGGCTCCATCATTAGTTAAAAATCCCAATCTCGACTCTGTGTGTGTCGGTGCAAGCGTTACCGTTAATTCCACAACAAACACGGGAGGAACCGGAGTATGTAATGATTTGTTCCGGTATTCCGACAATGGAGGCACCACTTGGTCTGCATGGTCAACAAGTATCCCCGTAGTTAGTGTTGTCAATCCGGGACAAATTGTAAAAATTCAGGGAAAAAAAGAGTGCGACGGCCCGGGGTGTAATTCTTCCGATACTTCACAAGTAAGCTGGAAAGGGATCAGTGACCCGCTGTGGGGAACTGTTTCGTTATCTCAAGACTCTTTGTGTAACGGAGGTAATGTAATTTTAAGTGCTTCAACAACAGGGGGATCAGGGGGAACTATTCAATGGTACAGATATTATACTACGCCTTCATATACCGTTGCTCCCGTTTCATCTCCAAACACTCCTCCTTCTCCGCGTACATATTATTACTATCCATCTTATACTCCTTTCCCGATAAATTCCGGTTGTAATTTAGATACAGGAACAAACATTAAGTTGGTTGTGGTCGCCGATCCCTCGTGGACAGCAATCAGTGTGACTCCTGCCAACGACTGCATCGGAGCTTCCGTTAATTTAAGTGTGACGCTTAATGGCGGTTTGGGTGGAGCCAGCGCAAGCTGGATCAGAGATACGGTATCGGGCGGCTCCGGAGCCACAGTAACTAACCCCGATGTACCTGCAACTCCCGATACTTATTACTACCGTCCACACTATAATCCACCGGTACCCCCCCGAGGATGTAATCTTAGCGACGGCGCTCAACGAACTGTAAATATTTATCCGGTACCCACAGCCCAAACAATTACAGGAACTCCTGCAGGCGGATCAACTGTCTGCATAGGAACTACTATTTCGGCAACATTTAGTGGAGGAACCAATTCCATTGGATCAGAAATAAATGAATATCAATACAGTACAAACGGAGGATCCACATGGAACACTTATACTCCCGGCAACAACATCACAACAACCCAAGTGGGCACAAACATCATTCAAATCAGAACACGCAAAGCAGCTTCGGGCACTTCGTGCTATAGCGACTGGAATGTTTCGATGTGGAGCGTATCTCCTAACTTGGCGGCCCCTTCGCTCAACACCAAAACTCCCAATATCCCATCGGTTTGTGCCGGCACAATGGTGAATGCCACCTTGAATCCGGGAAGCGGTGGGGTGGGATGCTCCGATGTGATCGAATATTCCATTAACAATGGAGTTTCCTGGAATCCATACACCTCTGGACAATCAATCAACACCACAACGGCTTCAGAAGTTATCATTCACGCATATCGCGGCAACTGTGATCCAATCAGCGGTTGTACCAATACAAGTACGATAGAGCTAGCCCGATGGTCGGTTACCCCGAGCGTTACAGCAGCTATTATGACTCCTACCGGTGGACAGGTTTGTTCCGGCACTTCAGTTGCGGCCGCCGTTGACGTGGCCGGTTCGGGCGGTTTTGGTTGTAGTGACGTATTTCAGTCGAGATACCGTTCTTCGGGAGTATGGAGTTCATGGATATCATACTCTCCGGGCAACAACATCTCTTCTACCGGCAGAGACAGCATTCAGATTCGATCTCTCCGCAGCTGCGATCCCCTTTCGGGATGTGCAGACACCAATTTATACTCTTGGGTAGTAAACAATTATACTGTGGTATCTCCTACCCTGGCAAAAAGCCCTAATGTGGCAACAGTTTGCGACGGAACCTCCGTTTTAGCCACCTTATTAACTCCCGGCAGCGGAGGAAATGGGTGCTCGGATTATTATGAGTATCGTATCAACAACGGAGCATGGAGCGCTTGGATGTCCTATACTTTAGGGACAGGAATCACGACTACCGGACTCTCCGGTGTGGAAATCAGAACTTGGCGGGCAAACTGTTTACCCGGAGGAATTTGTGGCGATTCCACCATCAATATTTATAGTTGGACTGTCGTAGCCCAAACTTCTGATCCAAATATTGCTCGCTATCCGATATCTTCCATTATTTGCAACTCCGATACCGTTCGAGGAACCATTACCTTTGGAACCGGTGGAACAGGGTGTACAAATTATGCTCAATACAGAATCAAAACCGGAGCTATCTGGTCAACTTGGTATGCCTACACTTCAGGACAAAACATATTAGCCAATGGACGAACGGAAATAGAAATTAAGGCATGGACCGGAAACTGTACGGCTAGCGCCGGGTGTTTATCTTCGGATACTGCCATAGAATCATGGACTATTTCTCCAAATTTGGTAAATCCTACATTAACCAGAACTCCCAACCGAACTTCAATTTGTGAAGAAGAGTTTGCATCCGCAATTTTAAATACGGCTGGGTCAGGAGGAACAAATTGTTCCGATATTTTTGAATACCGCACTAACAACGGCACATGGAGTGGGTGGTCTCCTTATACTTTGGGAACTAATATTCCCGGCACCGGACTCAGTTCGATTGAAATTCAAGGCTACCGAGGAAACTGCGATCCCGGGACTTCGTGCAACACGCCCACTCCTTATGTCCTTTCATGGACTGTAGCTGCCACAGCTACAGCACCCACCATCACCCGCATTCCCGATCAGGACGAAATCTGTTCCGGCACTTCCGTAAGCGCTACAATCGTTGCAGGGTCAGGTGGAATCAGTTGTTTCGACTACCATCAATATCGCTATTATAACGGCACCGCTTGGTCGGCTTGGACTTCTTACACTTCCGGCACTTCTATTTCAACAACCGGAAGAACAGTTGTTCAGGTAAGAACCTTTAGGGGCTGCCAACCCACGACCGGCTGTGTTTCCACAGATACCACTTTAGTTGAATGGGATGTAGTTACCGGAATCACGCACCCAACGATGAACAAAATTCCTGCATTAGACACAGTTTGTCAAGGCGTTACCATTTCGGCAACCATAGCAACAGCCGGTTCGGGCGGCATTGGTTGTTCCGACATTTATGAGTATAGAATCAACACTTCCGGGATCTGGGGCGGATGGAATCCATATACTCCGGGTAACGCTATTCCCACTAACGTATCGACGGAGGGTGTGGAAGTGAGGGCAACACACACCAACTGTTCTTCGGGAATTGTTTGCGGAAGTTCAACGGCAAATACCTATTCATGGGTCGTAGTCCCTTTGCCCATCGCTCCGGGCATCACACGCGTCCCCAATTCGGACTATTTATGTTCGGGACAAACGGCCAGCGTTACCACCACTCCAGGCAGCGGATACAGTTGCAGTGATTATTTCCAATATCGCAGATATAATGGAACGACTTGGTCGGCATGGACTTTTTATCCTGCCGGATACAATATCCCATCTACCGGATATCAAACCATAGAAGTTAGAGGATTTAACCGCAATTGTAATTCCTCTTCGGGATGTACTCCCGATACAACTGTGGTGGCTTGGACCGTAAGCCCGACGATTGTTGCACCCACGCTTACAAAAACTCCGAATGTCACCTCCATTTGCCAGGGATACAATGTCAGTGCTGCCCTTGCGGGTGGTTCAGGAGGCATTGGCTGTTCCAACATGGCAGAATATACCCTTGATGGCGGAGCCACTTGGTTTACTTACACTTCCGGAACTCCAATTGCTACATCCGGAGTTTCAACAGTCACCATTCGGGCATTCCGCGACAATTGCAATCCTTTAGTTCCTTGTCCTAGTTCCGATACGGTTTCGGTTTCATGGACTGTTTCGGATCAACCGATAGCTCCGGTTCTAACCCGGGTTCCTGATGTCGATTTAATTTGTCAGGGGGCATCGGTCAGCGCTACCGTTGTTGCCGGATCGGGAGGCGTAAGTTGCACCGATTATTATAAATACAGAGTTCACAACGGCACTTCATGGTCGGTATGGACTGCTTACATAACGGGATCTAATATTTCTACCACCGGCAGAACTCAAATTGAGGTAATGGCTTACCGGACATGCAGCGGAACAGGCTGTGATGGCACGGATACTTCATTAGTGCATTGGAATGTAGATGCAACTATTGTCAATCCCATATTAAACAAGCTACCTAACCTCGCCTCCGTATGCGATGGAACGGATGTCTCTGCAACCATTGCCTCAGCAGGTAGCGGGGGCAACGGATGTTCGGACATTATTGAATCTTCCGTTGACGGCGGATTAACATGGTCGCCATACACCACAGGCACCCTGATTAACACCTCCAGTTTAACTTCAGTAATGATCAGAGCGTACCGAGGTAATTGCATCACTGGTGGATGCAGTCCCACCGATACCAATACTTTAGTCTGGACTATAATTCTAGCACCGATTGAACCAATCATCACCAAAAGTCCAAATACTAACGATATTTGTTATGGAGCAACGGTTTCTGCGACAATTACGCCAGGAACAGGAGGCACCGGCTGTTCCAATTATTCGCAATATCGGATTTACAACGGAACAACGTGGACTACTTGGTACAACTATACTTCAGGAAATAATATCATATATCCTTCCAATGCTCAAACAATTCAAATTCGTGCTTTCAGAGGAAACTGCACCAGTGGATGCGGAGCCCTCCGATACGGCTACAGCCAGTTGGAACGTTATCCAAAGCATGATTAACCCGATTTTAGCTAAGAATCCAAATACCGCAACCGTTGTTGAAAATACCGATGTTTCTGCAACCATTCAGGTTCCCGGCAGCAACGGCAACGGATGTATAGATGTGCTGGAATTCAGGGTGGATATGGGATCAGGATATGGTCCATGGAATGCCTATTCAGTGGAAAGTTTGCTTTCAACAACGGGCATGGTTGCGGTCCAAGTTAGAGGATTCAGAGGTAATTGTAGCGGTGGCGACATTTGTCCTCCCGCAGACACCACATTATACACATGGTCCGTGATTCAGGAACCACAGGCTCCGGACGTAGTAAGAGTTCCAGATGCCAATGATGTTTGTATCGGAACCTCATTATCTGCCACAATCACGATCAATGGCGGTGGCGTAGGTTGTACCGATTACGCTCAATATCGGACATATAATGGAACTACATGGACAGCATGGGCTACCTATATTTCCGGCAACAATATTTCATATCCGGCAGGATCAACCCAAGTACAGGTTCGTGCTTTCAGAGGAAACTGCGATCCACTTTCAGGAGATGTCTCTTCGGATACTACGTTGGTAAGTTGGAATATCATTCCAGCAATGATTAACCCAATATTGCTCAAGAACCCAAATATGGCTGCTGTTTGTGCCGGTATCGACATTTCAGCGACAATACAAACTCCGGGTTCCGGAGGCACGAGTTGCAATGACTTATTGGAATTCCGTGCCGATAACGGTTCCGGTTTCAGTTCTTGGCAATCGTATATTCCCGGCGACCCAATTCCAACTATCGGATTCATTCAGGTTCAGGTTAGAGGATTCCGGGGCGGATGCCTTGGCGGATTAATATGTCCGCCTGCAGATACAACCATTTACTCATGGACCATTTCCGCTGAGCCGATTGCTCCGGTTATTGTCCGTGCACCCGATCAAAATGATGTTTGCCAAGGCACAGCCTTGTCCGCAAACATTATTCCGGGCACCGGTGGCTCGGGATGTACCGAATATTATCAATCACGACAATACAACGGTGCCACATGGACGGCCTGGACGGCTTACACTTCGGGATCAACCATCGGCTATGGCACTACCATAACAAAAATAGAAATCAGAGCATTTAGAGGCAACTGTGATATCAGCTCAGGATGTACTTCATCGGACACTTCTTCCGTATTCTGGAATATTTTGCCAGGATTAACACGTCCAATTATTGCCAAAAATCCGGAATTAAATGCAATTTGCGAAGGTGTAAATGTTTCCGCAACAGTCACAACTCCCGGTTCGGGTGGCGTGGGCTGTAGCGATGTAATGGAATACCGGACCAACAACGGTTCCGGTTTCGGAGCATGGACTGCATATAGCGGAGGTACACTAATCAATACGTTAGGCCTTACCGGTGTGGAAATCAGAGCAAATCATGAAAACTGTGCCAGTGGCGATGAATGTCCGGCTGCCGACACCATTGTTTCGTGGACTATTACTGCAGGACCAATTGCACCTCAAATTACCCGAGTTCCCAACCAAAACAGCATTTGTCGAGAAACTAATATTTCTGCTACTATCGTCCCTGGCTACGGTGGCGACGGATGCAGTGACATTCTGGAATATCGCTTATATAATGGCTCAACCTGGTCGATATGGATTGCATATCCGCCAAGCAGCAATATTTCTTATAATGCGAATACTTCTCAAATCGAATTAAGAGGGTATCGCTCATATTGCGATGTTGGCACCGGTTGTACCAGCTCCGATACTAATATTGTGTCTTGGTTTGTCACCGACAACCTTACCAATCCGATATTACTTAAGCATCCGAATATAGACTCCATTTGTGCCGGTATTGATGTGTCTGCATCCATTCAGACTCCCGGTTCCGGCGGCACAGGCTGTACTGATATTTTAGAGTATCGTGTAAATAACGGATCCGGCTTTAGTGGATGGTTTGCATACGGCGAAAATGATTTAATTCCAACTTCCGGTTATACCGAAGTTCAGATTAGAGGTATCATTGGCAATTGTACTTCAGGGAATGAATGTCCTCCTGCCGACACCGCCATCTATTCATGGATGGTTAATCCGGGACTTACCGGTCCTGTTGTCACCAAAAATCCAGATCAAATTACGGTTTGTCGCGGAACAGCTGTTTCTGCAACCATTACTCCCGGATCTGGTGGTAACGGCTGTACCGAATACTACCAGTATCGGTTATATAACGGATCATCTTGGACTTCGTGGGGCGCTTATGTTTCCGGAACATCAATAGTCTACAACCCTTCGGATGTTCAAGTGCAGATTCGTGCATTTAGAGGCAATTGCAACCTTGCTTCGGGATGTGAAGCTTCAGATACGACATTGGTAAGTTGGAATATACTGGAATATTTGGTCAATCCTGTCCTTGAAAAGTACCCTGATGTGGATGCCATCTGCAATGTAGATCAGGTTTCGGCTTCCATCAGTGTTTCCGGTTCGGGTGGTGTAGGATGCTCCGATATTTTGGAATATAGAATTGATGCGGGTTTAGGATTCAGTGCATGGCAACCTTACACCTCAGCAGATGCGATTCCTACTGCCGGATATACAGAAATTCAAGTACGCGGGTACATCGGCAACTGTATTAGTGGCAATGAATGCCCGCCTGCAGACACTGCTATTTATTCATGGGCCATTCAACCGGCACCGGTAGCTCCAACCATAACACGAGTTCCGAATATCGACGATGTCTGTTTTGGAACCCCACTATCAGCAATAATAACATTGGGTAGCGGAGGAAGCAACTGTACGGAAACAGCTCAGTTCAGGACCTATAACGGAACTGTATGGAGTACATGGACAGCCTATACTTCGGGCAGCAATATTTCTTATAGCGCAGGTATCACTCAAATTGAAGTAAGAGCATTCAGAGGAAACTGCAATCCTCTTTCAGGATGTCTGAGTTCAGATACAACCATCGCCAGCTGGAATATTCTCAATAATTTGATTAATCCGGTGCTTACTAAAAATCCGGCGATTGCTACAATTTGTCAGGGCACAGATGTATCTGCAAGCATTCAAGTTCCCGGTTCGGGAGGTGTTGGATGTTCGGATATTTTAGAATACCGCACCAACAGTGGCTCCGGTTTCGGAGCATGGTTAACTTATGCCGCCGGCGATATTTTGCCGACTTTCGGATTAACCTCAATACAAATCAGAGGATACATCGGCAACTGCATTTCGGGTAGTCAGTGTCCACCTGCAGACACAACCATTTATAATTGGGATGTATCTATCCCTCCAACAGCTCCTATAATAACCCGCAATCCCGACCTTGACACTATTTGCAGAAGCACGGCAATTTCAGCCACAATTACTCCGGGTACCGGGGGAACTTCTTGTATAAACTATTCACAATCCCGTACTTATAATGGAGTCACTTGGAATGCATGGACCGCTTATACTTCAGGGAACAATATTCCTTATGGGGCAACAATTACTCGGGTTCAGGTCAGAGCTTTCCGTGGAAATTGCGATCCGCTTTCCGGATGCACATGCTCAGACACCACACTCACCAGTTGGACAATTCTTAACAACCTGGTGAATCCAATCCTTGTAAAAAATCCGAATACCACTACAATCTGTCTGGGAACTGATGCTTCAGCCACCATCCAAACTCCAGGATCAGCAGGTGCCGGATGTACCGATATTTTAGAATACCGTACTGACAGCGGTTCCGGTTTCGGAACATGGCTTACATACTCTGCCGGTAATGCCATTCCTTCAACCGGACTGACCACAATACAAATCAGAGGGTATGTAGGTAACTGCATTTCGGGCGGTCAATGTCCGCCTAATGATACTGCAATTTACTTATGGAACATTGTAGATATACCTCAAAATCCTGATATCGTGAGAATTCCTGATGAAGATAATCTTTGCACAGGAACTGCTATTTCTGCAATTATCAATCAAAATGGCGGTGGAGTAGGATGTACAGATTATTCCCAATATCGCATATACAATGGTGCAACATGGACTGCATGGACTGGCTATACTTCCGGAAATAACATAGCATATCCTCTCGGAACCACTCAAGTTCAAGTCAGGGCATTTAGAGGTAATTGCTCCGCAGAAGCAGGATGCACCGCTTCCGACACAATTGTTGTGTTCTGGGGCATAAACCCGCAGCCAATAGCTCCAATATTAACCAAAAATCCTGATTATATAGGCGTTTGCGAAGGCACTTCCGTAAGTGCAACGGTCGCTACTCCCGGAAGCGGTGGTGTAGGATGTTCCGATAATTCGGAATACCGTATTCTTAATGGAACATCTTGGTCGGCATGGTTATCATATATTCCAGGCACTCTAATTACCACTACCGGATTAACACAAGTTGAAATCCGTTCCTGGAGAGGAGCCTGCCCGATTGCCGGTTGTAATTCCACCGATACAACCTTATTACAATGGTCTGTTAACGGTCCTGCCACAGAACCGACAATCGCTCGAATTCCAAATCTTGATCTAATATGTGAAGGGACCCCGGTTTCAGCGACAATTACATCAGGAGCCGGTGGTGTAGGCTGTAATGATATTTCCGAATACAGAATATTAAATGCCGGCATTTGGTCTGTTTGGAACAATTATACTTCTGCAAATACTCTTAATACTTCATCCATTGATTCCGTCGAAATCCGAACATATCGCATTTGTCCTCCCGTAACCGGTTGTTCTTCCACAGATACAAATTTTGTTGCATGGAAAGTAATAGAACTTGTAACTTTACCCGTAATGACAAAAGTTCCGAATATTGCCGGAGTTTGTGAGGGAAGCTCTGTTTCTGCCACCCTGACAATACCGGGAAGTGGCGGATTAAATTGTATCGACACCTACGAATACAGAACTAACGATGGCTCCGGGTTCAGTGCATGGGCTCCTTATATTCCATCCAATGCAATTGCTACTATCGGTTTAACTCAAATAGAAGTCAGATTTTCCCGCAATATTTGCGATCCGCAAAATGTGTGTACTCCTCCCGACCCGGAAATAATCAGCTGGTTTGTAAACCCTCAGCCCACGGCTCCTCTTGTGACCCGCATACCCGATATAGATAATGTTTGCAATGGAACAATACTAAGTGGAACCATAACTCCAGGATCAGGGGGCGTTAGTTGTTCCGATACATATCAATATCGCTATTTTAACGCCGGTGTTTGGTCGGCTTGGATGTCATATAATTCCGGAAACAATTTATCCTATCCTGCTACAGCCACTCAAGCAGAAATAAGAGCTTTTAGAGCAAACTGCGAACCGGCAAGTTCATGCGTTGCTACAGATACGGCTTTAGTTTCATGGAATATCTCACTTCCCATAACAGCTCCTGTAATGGCTAAAAGCCCTAATATTGCAGGTGTTTGTGATGGAACTCCGGTATCGGCGACATTGATAACACCGGGAAGCGGCGGTTTAAACTGCTCCGATATCTACGAATACAGAACTAACAATGGGACTGGTTTTGGTGCTTGGGCTCCCTATATTCCGGGGGCTCCAATTGCAACTAACGGTCTCACCGAAATTGAAATCAGATTTGGCCGCAATGCTTGTGATCCTCTAAATGTATGCCCTCCTCCTGCACCGGAGATATTCTATTGGTTTGTGGCTCCACAGAGTGTTGCCCCAACCATCGTTAAAAATCCGGATACCGATTCTTTATGTGTAGGTCCCGACTTGAGCGGCACAATTACTCCCGGCTCAGGGGGTGCCGGATGTGTCGATGTTTATGAATACCGTATTCAGGACACTCTCGGAGTCTGGTCGCCGTGGATGTCCTATATTTCGAATTCTATTATTCACAGCAGTGCCATTCGTAGTGCGCAAATTAGAATTTCTCGTACAAATTGCTTTCCCGGAAGTGGTTGTACCGAATACCCCCCTACCCAAATCGAGTGGATTGTATTCCCGCAGCCAATTGTACCTGTACTTACCAGAATTCCCGATCAGGATGCAGTTTGTGAAACTACACTTTTAACCGCTATCCAAACCGGTAACGTAGGAGGTGTCCCACCAACGACAATCATCTATCAAAACGAAAATCCGGGCGAATGGACATGGAACCCAGGCAACAGTTTTGTGCCAAATTCAAACGGAATGGCATATATTCGGGCTCGTGCCACCTCAAACGGTTATGGCTGCGTTGACAGCGATTGGGAATGGGTCTCATGGATTGTAGATCCTAAACCGGTAATTACAACACCCGCTAACCAGACTATTTGTGAAGGTGGATCCACTATTCTGGATGCTCTTGTAACCGGTGGCTACGGAACCATTACCTATAGCTGGGAAATGAGTACATCCTCATGTACCGGGCCTTGGTCTCCTATTCCCGACTCAACCCGTGCTTCACTCGAAACCGGACCATTATCGGATACCACTTGGTACAGAATTACTGCAACACAACAAGCAACTTCTTGTTCCGATGTTTCCCCGTGTATTGCCGTGAATGTAAAACCGGCTCCTGCTGTGACCATTTCAGGAAACACAATCGTATGCTCAGGAGGAACCACCCTTACGGCAAATGTAACCAATGAGCCGAATCCGGCAACCTACCAATGGCAATTCAGCAATACAGCTACCGGACCATGGGTGAATACAGGCACAAATGATAATACATTAAATATTTCATCGGTAGTAGGTTCGCTGTATTACCGCTGCACTATTGCCGGTGATACAATCGGATGTAGTACCAATAGTACTGCGACATTGGTTCAGTTGGGAACCGTTCCTATAATATCCTACCAATCTTCCGATACCAGTATCTGTAATGGACAAAATTTATTCCTTAATGTATCGGCTCAAGCAGTTCCATCACCAACCTACCAGTGGTACGGACCACTGGGAATTATCGCCGGAGCAACTTCAGATACATTATATGTCAATAATGTTCAAATCGGGGATACCGGAATATACTACTGCGAAATTAGGTCATTCTGCGATACTATTGCAACTTCAAACATACATGTAAATATAATTCAGAATCTCATTGATGCAACAGCGATTAACGGAGCAACTCACCGCTGTCAGGGAACCAGCTTTGATTTGTACACACACGATGCACAAAATGCACGTTCTACAACATGGAATATTACACCTCCTGAAGCGGGAACAATTGATTCCACCGGATTGGTAATTTGGAACGGCAATTTTGCCGGTACTGCCCAAATCATTGCTCAAATTCAAGGATGTGATATGCAGACATCCCATCATTTAGATGTTGTTGTTGATTCCACCGTTAGCACACCAATTATCAGCGGAACGGCTATTCGTTGCCCGAGAGCGGGTACGAACCAATATTCAGCGATATCATCCGGTGCTACATCATTCGTTTGGAGTATCTCTAATGCCGGTTCTTCTTCTATCAACAACACCGGCCTTGTTGATTGGGATTCTACTTTTACGGGGACTGCAACTATTTATGTTTATGCAAATGGTTGTGGCGGACCATCTTCTTCAGCGGAATATCAAGTAGTAACCATTGATTCGATAACGCTCTCCCAATCAGGGAGCCAACATTCGTGCGCAAATGATTCGAGTGCGCTTTGGATTTCTCCAAGCCAAAACTTTGGAAATAGCTTCCAATGGTTCGGTCAAGGTGGCGAAATTATAGGAGAAACAGATACAATACTAGTCTTTAACCCAATAACAACTTTCGATCAGGGAGCTTATTACTGCCGGGTTATTACAATTTGTGGAGACACGGTATTCTCAATTCCAGATACAGTGACGGTTCATCCGCTACCCAACGTTGATTTCTTGATCTCCGGAGTCTGCAAATTGGATACTACTCATTTTGTCAACCTTTCAACAGTTACCGATGGCACAATCAGTTATCAATGGATGTTTGGCGACGGCACTACATCTACCGACTTAAATCCCAATCATATTTATTTGGAAGCCGATACTTTCAGTGTTATTCTTACAGCAACATCGTCGTGGGGCTGCTCGCAATCGTTCAGCCAACAATTGATTATTCACGAGTTGCCACAAGCCATTATAACTACTATTGGCGATTCATGCAACAATAGCGGAAAAGGCAGTGTAATTATTACACCGACTTTCGGCACACCACCATTCAGCTACTATCTTTCCGGGCAATTTACTCAACTCGACAGTATATTTACTCCGCTTCCGGCAGGGCAGTATTGGGTTACTGTAACCGACAGCAACAACTGCCGCATAACTTTACCGGCCATAGTAACACAGCCTAATCTGCTTAAAACACATATTTATCCGAACAACATACTTTGCTACAACGACTCTTCAGGTGTTGCGGATTTACAAGTCACAGGAGGGACACAACCTTATCAATACATTTGGACAAACGGACAAACCACAGAAGATTTGACTGATGTTCCGATAGGTAGCTACGGCGTGTTGGTAACTGATGCCAATGGCTGTTTCGCTATCGATTCCGTTACATTAATACAGCCTAATCCGCTTATTGTGGACTCACTCATCGTTCAACCTTCCTGCTTACAGCTTAATGATGGTAAAGTCTTCGTCTTTGTAAGCGGTGGATCCGGCATCTATAACTATTTATGGTCAACGGGAAGTGTGCTTGATTCGATTATAAATTTAAGTCCGAACACGTATCAAGTTACCATATCGGATGCGAACGAATGTAAATCGTTACACGAATATATCATCAACGGCAATAACAATGACTGTTTAACCATTTGGACCTCATTCAGCCCCGATGGTGACGGAACTAACGATGTATGGAATATCGGACATATAGAATTATATCCCGAATGCGTGGTTCAAATTTTCAACCGCTGGGGAGCACAACTCTTTGAATCGAAAGGATATTCCCAACCGTGGGATGGAACTTGGAATAATAAAGCACTGCCGGCCGAAACGTACTATTACGTGATCAACTTAGGTGATGATTCCGAACCGATAACAGGAACCGTAACAATAATTAGATAAAGAGCAAAGGATGCATTTATTACAAGGTGCATTCCTGCTTTTCTACAAATATGAAGAATAAAGTGAATAAACAACAAAATAGAAATCTGATGAAAAAAATTGTAGCAATCGCCGTTTTAGCAATGGCCGGCAATTTTACATTTGGTCAACAAGTATCGTTGAACAGCCATTACATGCTCAACGATTTTGTTCTTAATCCGGCCTTTGCCGGCTCCCATCAAGATGTAATCCCGCTTACGCTAACCATTCGCAAACAGTGGACCGGATTTACGGGAGCTCCGATTACTCAGCAATTTTCCGGAAATGCAAACATCGGGGCAAACTTTGGAGCAGGTTTGCATATTTTCAACGACTTAACGGGACCTACACGTCGTACCGGCTTTAATTTGGCTACCTCGTATGCCATTCCACTCGACTACTCCCGTAAACATTCATTGCGTTTCGGATTAGCATTTATCTTGTTCGAACACGTATATGACAGAAACAAACTCACTTACGAAACGCCGAACGACAATACGATCGATCAATTATACAATCAGAACATTATTCCCGATGCCAACTTTGGAATGCTTTATACCAAAGACACTACCATTTACGCAGGTTTCTCGGTATGGAATTTAATTCAAAGCCGGGCAGATATCACCAACGTTACGTCGTCGTACAACAATAATATCAATCGTTTATACTATTTATACGGTGGATACAATTACACTATCAATGCCGATTGGATGTTAAAACCATCTATGTTATTGCAATTTCAGGCAAATGCGCCGGCCTCTTTTGACATCAATGTACTCGCCAAATACAGAAGTATGTATTGGGGAGGCATCTCCTACCGTTATCAGGATGCTGTAGTAGTTCTTATCGGAATAGATTGGAATAAGTTCACATTCGCCTATTCGTACGATATTACCACCTCCGACATTCGTAAATATAGCGGTGGATCGCACGAAATTACGTTAGGATATGCTCTCGACGGAAAAGGTTTTCGATTCCTTGACAAATTGGTTCTCAAAAAAAGCAGTTACTAAAAATTCATGTTTTGTTGTAAAAAAATCATTTTATTCTTACCGTTTTAGTCACCGATTACATACTTGATCATACAGATATGAAAACAAATATCAAAAATATTCTCCTTCTAATCAGTTTTTTGTTGTTTTGGCAAGTTGAACTTTTTTCACAGGGAACCAGTTGTGCTACTTCAGCTCCTTTTTGCTCCGATACAACCATTACTTTCTCGGCAGGAACAAGTGTCCCATCCTTAGGACAAATGGGATGTTTAGCAACTTCTCCAAATCCTGCGTGGTATTATTTTCAGGTGCTACAGCCCGGAAGAATTAATATTCATTTATGGACAAGTCCTCAACAGGATCTTGATTTCATTTGCTGGGGTCCATTTAATGCCGGAAATATTGTAGAGTTAATGAGCAACAACGTTTGCTCTCAACTTCTAACAAACTGCGGTGGATGCCACAGTCATGAGCCTTCTAATGGTGCCAACCCTGCTAATTTAGGAGGATATCCCGTAGGAAATATCATTGACTGCAGTTACTCTGCAGATAATGAAGAATACATTCATATTCCTAATGCCCAATCGGGACAATGGTATCTCTTTTTAATCACCAATTATTCAAATTCAAATTGCCAAATTAACTTCTTAAGCGATCCTTCCAGCACCGGACGTTCCAATTGTAATGTACTGATACCTGCCGAAGCATACGGCGATATCGTGTGCGAAGGAGACACCGCACATTTACGCTCTGCTGTTGTGAACTCCTCATATACTTATACTTGGACCGAGCCCAATGGATTTTTTCAATCCGGGCCTAATTCCGATGTTTATATTCCAAATGTTTCTCTTAATAATGCAGGAACATATTCTCTTACCTATTCTACGATCGATTCAACCGGAACACCTGCATATTGCGATTTAGTGGTTCATCCTAAACCTCAACTAATTACCCCGGAATATGACACCATCTTTTTTGGAGAAGCCGACACCCTTATGGTTACATCCGGCACCTCTTACCATTGGAATACCGGTTATACCGGAAACCCGTTAATTGTAACACCTATCCAAAGTCAGGATTATAGCGTCACTGCCACATCTGTTTTTGGGTGCGTGGACACGCTTGTAATTCACGTAAAAGTAATTAATGCCCCCATCATAAACCGGTCGCCCAATGTCAATCACATCTGTCAAGGATACCCTGTTCTTTCCGATGTCACTTATCGAATGACTACACTTGCATGCTCTAATGTGTTTGAATACCGATGCAAAGATTCGAATGATATCTGGACTTCGTGGATGCCATATACCGCTAACGACACCATTCACACCGACACCTTACTTGGAATTGAAATGCGAGCATATCAGCTTACATGTAACGATGCCGGAAATCTTTTTAATTCCGATACAACAACCGTTTTTTGGATTATTCATCCTCAAATTACTCGAGCTTCATACATCCGTATTCCCGAAGAGTCTGGCATTTGCCTTGGTGCTTCCCTTACGCTAACCGTTGACACCCTATACGGAATTCCTATTGTGATGGAGTACCAGTATCAACCCCCGGCCGTTTCGAGCTGGACAAACGGAAATACATTTACGCCTACAGATCCCGGGTTAGCTTGGATTCGAGGGAGAGTGATCAGCGGCTCTTATGGTTGCTTAATTACCGAATGGGACTGGTTTTCATGGCTGGTACAGCCTCAACCGCAAATTCAAGGGTTAGCATCACAACAACTTTGTCCGAATCAGTCGGTCACTCTTCACGCAAATGTAGTGGACGGATATGGTGCTACTTTTTATAAATGGGAAAAATCTTCCCTTAACTGCGCCGGTATTTGGGATTCTATTCCCGGAATGGATACTGCAATCATGCAAACTCCAATTCTCGATTCTACAGCATATTACCGACTTCAGGTAACCCAATCGGGCTACAACTGTGCAACTACTTCAAGTTGTATCGCCCTTCAGGTGAATCCCTCGCCAACGATAACCATAGCCAACGATACCACCATTTGTGCAAGCACCATGCTGACAGTGATTTCTACTGTTGCTGACGGAGCCGGAACAAACCATTACCAATATCAATTCAGATATACATCATCGGATCTCTGGACAAATATAGGCACTGACAATGATACCCTGCAAATGCCGGAAGTAACTCAAGCCATAGAAATCCGATGCCTCTTAACTCAATCCGGATTAGGGTGTGAAGACACCAGCAACATAATTACGGTTAATGTAAATACTCAGCCAACCATTACACAGCAACCTGTTTCGGTGAACGGATGCGATGGCTTTACGGCTCAATTTGAAGTAATAGCCAACGCAAATCCGGCTCCTTCATATCAATGGATCGGACCAAACGGCATTGTTGCTTCCGGCACTAGCAATATTCTGAACATCAACCCTGTAAGTTACGCCGATACCGGTTACTATCGTTGTATCATCTCCAATAGCTGTGGCGTTGTCGTTTCCGATTCCGCTCTCCTTAGCATTGTTCCCACTTATATACCTCCAACTGCAATCGTCGGCACAATCAGAAGATGTGTCGGACTGGGCTGGGACATGTACACTGCCGACCCTGTTAACCCTGCTTCCTATTCTTGGTACATAGCGCCTCCTGCAAGCGGAACAATTAATCCGGACACCGGTCAAGTTACTTGGAATGCCCTTTGGGACGGAATTGCAACCATCACTTACCAATCATCGGGTTGTGGAACAAACAATGCTATAACGTTGGAAGTAAATACATTATTACCGGTTCAGAACCCCACGGCAATCGTCGGCGACACTTCACGCTGCCAAGGGTTCGGCACTTCCCAATACACCACAAATGCCATAAATGACACTGCGTTGGTCTGGTCACTGATAAATGCAGGAACCAGTACCATTAATGCTGCATCCGGACTGGTCTCTTGGGATATTGGCTTTTCCGGCATTGCAACCGTAAACGTATTTGCCCGCGGATGCCAAGGTCCAACGACGACAATTAGCCAAACCGTGCACGTACTTCCGGCCCCAAATATACTTATTTCCGATTCTCAGGATCGTTGTGAAGGAGAAAGTGCTTCGTTTGTAATTACCCATGCCGATACAAACGCCGTTTTAGGATACCAGTGGTATGGACCTTCAGGAATCATTGCCGGTGCTACCGACAGTGTCCTCAATATTCTTCCGATTGCTATTGCCGACAGCGGTACATACTATTGCCAAATTACAGCCTATTGCGGATTTGCTCAATCTCCACCGGTGCAACTTACCGTGCATCATCGTCCGATGCCGGCATTTACCTCCACTCCAAACTGTATGCGCAATACTACATTCTTTGCAAACACCTCTACTACCGATGATATGCCATTTATCTCATTGTGGCGCTTTGGCGATGGTGATACCTCCACTCTTTTCAGCCCCGGGCACATCTACGCCGATTCCGGTTCATATAATGTCACCTTAATTGTGGAGAGCTCTTTCGGTTGCAAAGACAGTATTACGTCCGTTATCCCGGCTTTCAGTTTGCCTTTCTTTAATTTAACCGTTACCAGTGACTCCTGTTTTGGCGATGCCAACGGAACGATTCTGGTAAATGTTTCGGCTGGATTACCTCCATATTCATACATCATCAATACAGGACTGCCTCAGGGCACCAACTATTTCGACACGCTTGTCGCGGGATTTTACACCGTAACGGTAGTCGATTATAATAACTGTCTGGTGAAAGATACGGTAACCATTACTCAGCCGCCATTATTGGAAAGTGTTTATGTAAAAAACGATGTGAGATGTTATTCCGATTCCACAGGCACCATATTTCTGGATGTTGAAGGCGGAACCCAACCTTATAGTTATGTTTGGTCGAACGGCGACAGCGTGGAAAATGCAACACACCTGCCCATTGACTTCTACAGCGTTTCCATCACCGATGCCATGGGATGTAAAAACCAGTTTGATTCCATTCAAATTATGCAACCAAACCCGCTCGTAATCGACTCCATTGCCAAACCGGTCTCGTGTAGTTTGCTGAACGATGCCATGATTGCCGTTTATCCCGAAGGTGGATACGGATTCTATCAATACCTCTGGTCGGATAACAGCACCAACGATTCCCTGATCAACTTAGCTCCCGGAAATTATTCGGTTACAATTACCGATGAAAACGGCTGTACTCATATTTCAAATTATGTTATTGCCGTCAACCCCGAAGCTTGTTGGGAAATCTGGACTTCATTCAGCCCCGATGGCGATGGTATAAATGATAAGTGGAACATCCGCTGGTCTTCGCTCTACCCAAATATGATTATTCAGGTATTCAACCGCTGGGGAGCTTTGGTTTACGAAAACAAAGGTGCATTCGACGGGTGGGACGGCAGCGGAAAATCAGGGAAGCTCCTTCCTTCCGAAACCTATTACTACGTGATCAACCTCAACGATGGCTCCACTCCTATTCAAACGGGAACGGTAACTATTGTGTATTAGAACGATAATTTACTCTATAGAAAAGCCCCGATTTGTTTGAGGCTTTTTTTTGAGCTTTACACACTTTTTTGTACAGTATCCCTCAACGACAATTAGAAATTCATTGATATTTCAGATGTTTTTAAACAAATAAGGGTCAACTCACAAGCCAACCCCTTATTTGTTCGATAAACCTGTCTAATCCTAATGCAATTTAAAATTGATTGGCAAAACAAAATTGACATTCACCGCTTCGCCTTTATTTTTGCCCGGAGTCCATTTGGGCATAGCTGAAATTACTCTTACGGCTTCCGCGTCCAGTAGTTCATTCACCGATTTTTTCACTTTAACATCTGCTACCGCACCGGTTTTTGAAACCACAAAGGAAACATACACTTTCCCTTGAATATTCTTTTCCTTAGCCTCCTTAGGATACTTGATATTTGATGCTAAATAGTTGCTTAAATCAGTTTGGTCCTTACCAAATTTCGGCATTTCATCAACCACGTCAAAGACCTTGCCTTCAACCACATTTTCCTGAACGGGAACGGCCTGCTCTTTTTGTTCTTTAACGGAATCCGCTTTGTTTACTAAACTATCCTCTTTCTTAGCTCCATTACTATTGCACGCAAAAAGCAATAATACCATTGCAACAAACGGAAAAACTATCATAAACCTTACCTTGGCAATTAAGCCCGATTTCATTTTTGTCATCATAATAAACCTCCTTTTAATTTGTGTTGTGTTAAAATTATTTGTCAGATCCGTTACATTTACCCCTAATGTCAATGCCAGCAATAGTTCCTGATAACTACTTTTTTCCACTCCCTTTTTCAACACTCCTTCATCGGCTAAAAACTCATGAACCTCTTTAATAGATCGCTTATAAAGCCAAACAACCGGATTAAACCACTGAAAAATGATCAGAAGTTCAAAAAACAACACATCAAAAGAGTGTAACTGACTGGCATGAATCCGCTCATGAACAATAACCTTTTCTTTATCTTCAGCGGTCATTGTACTGTTTATAAAAATCAGATTAAAAAACGAAAACGGAGTGTATTTCCCTTCTGTAATCACATATCTAAATCCGCCATCACGAATAATTCCATATCGTTTAATTAGTAACAGTAATTGGAAAATACGGAATAAGAACAGTAATGAAAACAGAATCACTCCCGAAAGGTAAGCAATCCAAAAAAACAGTACTCAACGATAAGCTTTCAGAATAACCGGACATCACCTCATTATTGGTAACGGTAATGGTATCGAGTACATAATAGAGTTTTCCCGAACCGGTGGTACTGAAATTAAGCACAGTGAAAACCGGCATCAACAGGGAAAGTATCACGGAACCGATCAAATAAAAACGATTGAATCTAAAAAAGGTTTCTTTTCGCAGAAACAGCCAGTAAACAGCGTATAAAACCGATAAACTGATTATCGTCTTTGTAAAATACAGAATAAAGTTTTCCATTTTGCTACTGCTTTTTAATCTCTTTTATCTCTGATTCCATAATATTTTTTATCTCTTCAAGCTCGTTTAAAGACAGCTTCTTGTTGCTTGCAAAGAATGAAACCATCTGCTGGAATGAATTGCTGAAATAGTTTTTCACCATCGATTTCATCAGGTTGTTTGAATACTCGTTTTTGTCAACAAGCGGAAAATACTCATGCGTTTTTCCATACGCTTTATGCCCAACGAAGCCTTTCTTCTCCAGTATCCTTACAATGGTGGAAACAGTATTATATGCAGGTTTCGGATCCGGCATATTTTCTAAAACATCTTTTACAAACCCCTTTTCAATCGTCCAAAGTATCTGCATTATTTCTTCCTCTGCTCTAGTTAAATCTTTCATCCTCTTATTTATTAACTATGTTTATAGTACTATAACTAATTTTTTAGTTGAATTATTATGCAATAATACAACTAATTTTATAGTTATAGCATACTTTACAATATTTTAACATAAATATTTTTATTTGTTTTATGACCTCTGGGTGAATTTCATGACGATGTAGGCATAAAATATTAGGAGATGCTTCCCTTGCGTAACTCTCAATCCACTGCTCAAACTAATGCGGGTAAGCCTTGGAGGAGCGGGCGAGCCCTCACCAGCTAAATATTTTGGCAAAAAAAATCAAAAAAATTTTAATTGTATTCTTTAATTACTAATTTTACATGGAATATTTATTCTCTTTTTTATGAAAACATTACCCTTTATAATAATAGCATTAGCCCTCATCGCTTCTTCGTGCAATAAAGATAAAACCGATGAGTGCATTGAATACCGCCAAGCAACTTTCATGGCTACAGATATCCCCGACACTGTTTCGGTGAATGAAGAGGCAAAAATACATGTAAAAGTTAGCATTGATAACGGATGCGGAACTTTTAATAAATTTGAAGAAATAACCCGTGATTACACCAAAACAATTCAGGCAATTGTAAAATACGAAGGATGTGCCTGCACTCAAATGGCTTCATTTGTAGATACCGCCTTCATTTTTAAGCCGGTCGCTTCAGGCACCTATCTGCTCCAGTTTTTGCAAAAAAACAACAGCATGACGACGGATACGGTTATCGTAATACAATAGCTTTGGAAATATTTTAAAAGCACCAACTTGCATAACAACAGCACGTTGATAAATTTTATTTCATAAATTTAGACTACCCTTCTATCTAAAATTGTGCTTAGCCGTGGCAAAATGAGTACATTATATCCGGATAATACCACTAAAAAACGAAGCACTTTATTTAGTGAATTTTTCGTACTTTTGCCACTCATTCACATTTTCTAAAGCAACGTACGATGGAATACAACTTTATTGATATTGAGCAAAAGTGGCAGCAATACTGGAGCGAACACAAAACATTCAAAGCCGAAAACAAATCGGAAAAGCCCAAATACTACGTCCTCGACATGTTTCCTTATCCTTCGGGAGCAGGCTTACATGTGGGACATCCACTGGGATATATCGCTTCCGATATCTACTCCCGCTACAAACGCCTGCACGGGTTCAATGTATTGCATCCCATGGGTTACGACGCTTACGGGTTACCTGCCGAACAATACGCTATCCAAACCGGACAGCACCCGGCTATTACCACAGAACAGAACCTGAAACGCTACCGCGAACAGCTCGACAAGATCGGTTTTTCGTTCGATTGGGACCGGGAAGTGCGCACTTGCGATCCGCATTATTACAAATGGACCCAATGGACCTTTATCCAACTCTTTGAACATTGGTACAACAAAAAAAGCCAAAAAGCGGAACCAATATCAAAATTGGTTGAAGCTTTTGAAAAAAATGGCAATCATGATATTGAAGCCGCCACTTCGCAATTGGATTTGTTCTCCGCTCAGGATTGGAGTTCCATGAACGAAAAAGAGCAACAGTCGATGTTGATGAACTACCGCCTCACCTACCTTTCGGATACGATGGTGAACTGGTGTCCGCAGCTGGGAACCGTGCTGGCCAACGATGAAGTCATCAACGGACTTTCTGCCCGTGGCGGATACCCCGTGGAACGCAAACTGATGCGTCAGTGGTCGCTCCGGATTACGGCGTATGCCGATCGCCTGCTCAACGGGCTCGACGAGCTGGAGTGGTCCGATTCCATCAAGGAAATTCAACGCAACTGGATCGGCCGCAGTGAAGGCGCATCCATCAATTTCAATGTCGAAGGAACTAACGAAACCATGGAGGTTTTCACCACCCGCCCCGACACCATCTTTGGCGTGACTTTCATGGTGTTTTGCCCAGAACACGAACTGCTCGACAGCATCACGACCGCCGAACATAAAGAAGAGGTGAAAGCCTATCTTGCTTGGGCGAAAAACCGCTCGGAACGGGAACGCCAAACCGAAGTCAAAAAGGTGAGCGGCGTGTTTACCGGTGCTTATGCCATCAACCCGTTCAACGGAGTAAAAATACCCATCTGGGTTTCGGAATATGTGTTGTCAGGTTACGGAACCGGAGCCATCATGGCCGTTCCCGCACACGACAGCCGCGACTTTGCATTTGCCCGTTATTTTAATCTGCCCATCACGCAGGTGATCAGCAAACAAGGCGAAACGCCTACCGATCCGAGCACTTGGGAAGAATCCTACGACTCCAAAGAGGGCATCTGCATCAACTCCGATTTTATCACCGGAATGAATGCCAAAGAGGGCGCCAAAGCCATCATCAATAAAGTTAAAGAACTCAATATCGGCAAAGGTACCGTGAACTTCCGTTTGCGGGATGCCATCTTCAGCCGCCAGCGCTACTGGGGAGAGCCATTCCCCGTTTATTACAAGGACGGGATGCCTTACATGTTGAGCGTGGATCAACTTCCGCTCGAACTTCCCTCCGTCGATAAATATCTGCCCACCGAATCGGGAGAACCGCCATTGGCGCGCGCCAAGAACTGGAAAACTGCAGATGGGTATCCACTGGAAACGAACACCATGCCCGGTTTTGCGGGTTCAAGCGCCTATTATCTGCGCTATATGGATCCGACCAACAACGAGGAGTTCTTCTCGAAACAAGCCAACAACTACTGGGAAAATGTGGATTTATACATCGGGGGTTCCGAACATGCCACGGGACACTTGCTCTATGCCCGTTTCTGGAACAAATTTCTCTTCGACCTCGGCCTTTGCTGCAAGGAAGAGCCCTTCAAAAAACTAATCAACCAAGGAATGATTCAAGGCCGCTCCAGTTTTGTTTATCGCATCAACGGCTCCAATACGTTCATCTCTTATGGATTGAAAGACGAATATGAAACCACGGCGCTCCATGTGGATATAAACATTGTGGACAAAGACATTCTGGATATCGATGCATTCCGCAACTGGCGACCCGAATATGCCGATGCCGATTTTATCCTCGACGAGGGCAAATACACCTGCGGCTCCGAAGTGGAAAAGATGTCGAAATCGATGTACAATGTTCAAAACCCGGATGATCTGGTGCAAAAATACGGTGCCGATACATTGCGGATGTACGAGATGTTTCTGGGGCCTTTGGAACAATCGAAACCTTGGGACACCAAAGGGATTGAAGGCGTTTTCCGGTTCCTGAAAAAATTCTGGAGATTGTTCCACGACGCAGACTCTGATTTTTTGGTCAGCAACGAAACAGCCACTCCTGAAGAGCTGAAAATCCTCCACAAAGCCATCAAGCGCATCAAGGAGGACACCGAACGCTTCTCGTTCAATACCGCCGTCAGCGTGTTTATGATTTGTGTAAACGAACTGCAGGACAAAAAGTGCAACAAACGCGAAATCCTCAAACCGCTGACCATTCTGATTTCATCGTATGCACCGCACATTGCCGAAGAATTGTGGCAACTGCTCGGACACAAAGAAAGCATCACCTTTGCCAAGTTCCCCGAACTCAACGAAGCCTATCTAACGGAAGATTCGTTTAACTATCCAGTGTCGTTCAACGGCAAAACGCGCTTCCTGCTTTCACTGTCCCTGACTTTAACCGTTCCGGAGATTGAAAAAGCGGTGCTGGAAAGTCCTGAATCGACCAAATGGCTCGAAGGCAAAACGCCCAAGAAGGTAATAATTGTGCCGAAGAAAATTGTGAATATAGTGATTTAAGGAGAAAGTCTGTAAAGGCAAAAGGCCGTAAAGTCCTTAAAGTCGAAAGGCTATAAAGGAATACAGAGATATGAGTTATGAGATATGAATTATTAGATATCGCGATGTGGGTTTAAAAAATCAAGGATTGATTGAGGAAATTGAGTTAATACATGTGAGTCTGTGTTTCAAGAAGGATTAACAAAAGTAAACCCAGTTGATTGGGTCTCCCGATAAATCCATCAACTCATCAACCAATAAACAAAAACAGAAGGCGGAGAAACCCGCTTTTTTGTTATCGCATTTTGTTTGTATCACTTGTTCTACCTCTTTAAACACACTTCAATCATACTTAGTGATTCAGTTCGACGGGGCTCGTTTCGACTAAGCTCAACGCATCGCACTGCACCGCTTAGTGCTCTTAGCGCCTGGGTAGTAAATTTCCAACCTCATAGAATAATCCCACCCTTTTTACATGGTTTACTCGTTTTACATGTTCACCTGTTCTACCTGCTCTACCTGTTATCAGCTCATTTCCAAATCGCCCTAATTCGAGCCCTCCTCGCAACTGATTTTCATCGAGCATTTTTGCGGGTATATCGAAAAACCAAACTCCATGTCGGCAAGAAGTGTTAACATTGTAAAATTAATCTAAAAAAACAGAAATATATTCATTGAATCTTCGTATTTTTGATGCTTAATCTAATTTGTTACTGACGTACATGGAAAATTTTATCGTATCCGCACGAAAATACCGTCCTTCTACTTTCAACAGCGTAGTGGGGCAAGATTCAATCGTAAACACCCTTAAAAGCTCAATTCGCACTAATCACGTAGCGCAGGCGTTTCTTTTTACCGGTCCCAGAGGTGTAGGCAAAACCACCTGCGCCCGAATTCTGGCCAAAGCACTCAACTGCGAACACCTCACCGAAGATTTTGAGCCCTGCAACGAATGTAAATCCTGCAAGGACTTCAACAGCAATGCTTCGATGAACATCTACGAACTCGATGCAGCTTCCAACAGTGGCGTGGACGATATGCGCAGTCTAGTGGATCAGGTGAGAATACCACCTCAAGGCGGTAAATACAAGATATATATCATCGATGAAGTTCACATGCTATCAACGGCCGCTTTCAACGCCTTTCTGAAGACCTTGGAAGAACCGCCTAAACATGCCATTTTTATATTGGCCACTACCGAAAAACATAAAATCATCCCTACCATTCTCTCCCGTTGCCAGATCTTTGATTTCCGGAGAATTACCATCGAAGACATCATTCATCATCTGGAATTCGTGGCCAAATCGGAAAACATTACCATCGAAACCGAAGCACTACATGTAATTGCACAGAAAGCTGACGGCGGATTACGTGATGCCCTAAGTATTTTCGATCAAATTGTGAGCAGCTGTGGCACCCATATTACGTATCAGGATGTAATCAACAACCTGAATGTGCTGGATTATGAATACTATTTCAGGCTTACCAACAGCATCACCGAAGCACAGGTGGATCAGTCGCTGATCTTACTCGATGAGGTTTATGCCAACGGTTTCGACGGTCAACATTTTATAAGCGGACTCAGCACGCATATTCGCAACCTGATTGTTGCCTTAAATCCGGCTACACTGCCAATTTTGCAATGCACAACAGCCCAAGGCGAAAAATATGTGGCTCAGGCAAAAAAATGCAAGTATAACTACATGCTCGAACTACTTAAAATTGCAAACGATTGTGATTTCAACTATAAAAACTCCAACAACAAACGACTAAGCGTAGAACTGGCTATTCTGAAAATGTGCCGGTTATACGATGCCTCTCCATTGCCTTCAGCTTCGGGAACCCCTTCATCAAGCAACCAAAAATCCGACGCTTCGGTTCCATCTGCAACGCCTTCGACACCTGTTCAGAAAACGGCAGAAAAAAATCCGACACACACGGAAGCAGTAATTCCAAAACCGGAATTTACAAAAACCCAAACAGGGCACTCGGGAATGATTTCCATCAAAAACAGACAACGCAATACAACTTCCGGTTCCAACGAATTAAGTTCTACCATTACTTCAAATCCAAATTTACCTCAAAATGTAGCGGTAACTCAGGATATAATTTCGAAAAACTGGGCTGCATGCGTTGCAGAAGCTGTTCCCGATACACTCATCATTTCGAATGTACTGAAAGAGACCACACCGATTTTTGATGCCGAACGCAACACCATCATTATTGAAGTAAAAAATGTAGTGCAAGAAAAAGAGGTACAAGATGTTTGCTGGAATATTAAAAGCTATCTTCAAAAAAGGCTTTCCAATTCTTTCCTTGAAGTGGAGGTAAAAGTAAATGCTCAAACCACTAGCGTGGAGAAAAAATATATTACCAGCGAAGAGCAATTTAAAATGTGGGTAGAAGAAAACGAAGCGCTTTATGAATTAAAAAAGCGATTAAATTTAGATATATTATAATAAAACAAATAGACAAATGAGAAAATCAAAATTAATTTTACTTTGGATTGCCCTCCTTTTTTCAGGAGCCGCATTCGGACAACTCGATCTGAATGCTCCCATGCCCGTGGATAAAAGCATACGTATAGGCAAACTCGATAACGGGCTTACCTATTACATCCGCAAAAACGCAATGCCCGAAAAACGCATTGAACTTAGATTAGCAGTAAATGCAGGCTCAATGCAAGAAACCGACGCACAAGTAGGTTTAGCACACTTTACCGAACACATGTGCTTTAACGGAACCAAAAACTTTCCCAAAAACGAGCTTGTCAGCTATCTTCAGTCCATCGGAGTAAGATTCGGTGCCGATATTAATGCCTACACCGGCTTTGACGAAACCGTGTATATGCTTCAGATTCCATCGGATAAAACAGATATCGTGGAAAAAGGATATCAAGTAATTTCCGATTGGGCACATGCTGTAACCATGGAATCCAAACAAATTGATGATGAGCGCGGTGTAATTATCGAAGAATACCGCATGGGTTTAGGTGCCGACGACCGGATGCGCAAAAAGTGGTTCCCTGTTGCTTTTTATAATTCGCTATATGCCAACAGATTACCCATTGGAACATTACAAAACTTACAAAACTTCAAGCACGAGACTATTCGTAACTTCTACTCCACATGGTATCGTCCCAATTTACAGGCTGTAATCGTAGTAGGCGATGTTGATCTCGACTCGGCAGAAGCAAAAATCAAACAATATTTCGGCGAATTAAAAAATCCGGCTCAACCTCAGGAAAAAAAGCTCTACGATGTAGCCGAAAACAAGGATCCGTTAGTCTCCATTGTTACCGATAAAGAAGCTACTGGAAACATGTTGCTTTTTTTCACCAAACACAAAGTTATTCCAAACAAAACCATCGGCGACTATCGTCAACGACTGATTAACGACTTATATAATACTATGATGAGTAGTCGTTTACGGGAACTGCAACAAAATCCGGAATGTCCGTTTATTGGAGCGGATGCATCGTATGGCGGATTTTTGGCTCGTACCATGGAAGCATACATGTGCTATGCTGCCCCGAAAGAAAATCAAATTGACGAAGCGTTCAGAGTACTTATTCGCGAGAACGAACGCGTTAAACAATTTGGATTTCTCGCTACCGAGTTGGATCGTGCTAAAGAAGACTTATTAAGCAAACTGGAAAGTGCTTCCAAGGAAATTGAAAAAAATGAATCGGCAAACTTCTGCTCGGAATATGTTCAGAATTTTTTAATAGGAGATCCCATTCCCAGTGCAAAGACACAATACAACTATGCTAAAAAACTGATGGAAGACATTAAACTGGACGAGGTAAACGTACTTGCAAAAAAATGGCTAACCGATGAAAATCAGGTAGTTGTAATTACAGCTCCAGACAAGCAAGGAGTAAAAATTCCAACAGAAAAAGAGGTGCTGGATATTTTAAAAGATCCGAAACTTCGTCAAGTTACCGCTTATGTAGATAATTTTAAACCGGAACCATTACTAAGCAAAGAACTGGCTCCTAAAAAAATCGTTTCGAAAACGGAAAACAAAGAACTTGGAACTACGGAACTTACATTGGCAAACGGAGTTAAGGTGGTTCTTAAACCGACTGATTTTAAAAATGATGAAATTTTGATGTATGCTCAAAGTCAGGGCGGATTAAGCTTAACTGCTGCCGAAGATTATCCTTCGGGCTTATTTGCCACCACAATTATTGATCGTTCGGGAATCGGCACATTCGACAACAGCCAGCTCGAAAAGAAGATCAAGGGTAAAAAAGTCTCCATTAACCCATTTATCGATAAAACCTCCGAAGGATTTAACGGAAGTTCAACACCTAAAGATTTGGATTACCTTTTCCAACTCACTTACTTGTATTTCGATGCTCCGCGTAAAGATCAAAAAGCCTTCGAATCAGTAGTTTCGGAAATGAAAAGCCAGATGAAACTCTTGGGAAACAACCCGATGTTTGCTTTCTACGATACCTTATTAAAAACCGCAACTCAAAATGACCCACGTCAGGTTGCAATTCCCGACGAAGCATTTATCAATAAAGTAAACTTCGAAAAGGCTTGGAGCATTTATACCGATCGTTTTAACAATGCCGGCGATTTTACGTTTTTCTTCGTAGGTGCTTTTACCATTGATGAAATGACTCCTTTTATTGAAAAATATTTGGCTAATCTTCCAAATACAAATAGAAAAGAGACTTTCAAGGATGTATTTAAGAAATTTCCTCCGTCAACAGTCGATTTCACCATTAAAAAAGGAATTGACGACAAAGGAATGTTGGGTATTATGTTTAATGAAGATTATCCATGGAACGATCAGAACAACCTCTATCTAAGCATGATTAAAGAGGTCATTTCGATAAAAGCCATCGAGATTATCCGTGAAAAAATGAGCGGTGTATATTCTCCACAAATTCAAATGCAACTCGAAAAATATCCGACCTCTTCGTACACCTTAATGGCAATGTTTAGTTGTGATCCGAAAATGGAGAAAAAAATAACCAAAGCACTAATGAATATTATCAGTAATATTCAAAAAAACGGTCCAACCCTCGAAGACCTGAATAAAGTAAAAGAGCAGATGCTGCGCCAACGTGAAACCGACCGCAAAACCAATGAGTTCTGGTTACAAAAACTTGCTCAGCTATCGTTCAATAGCGATCCGGTGACCAATGTTACCAACTTCGATCAACGCGTAAAAGACGTAACCGTTGATGATTTGAAAAAAGCAGCTCTGCAGTTTATCAAAAAAGATCACTTTGTAAGAGTAACGCTTATTCCCGAAGGGAAAAAGAAGAAATAATTCAATGCGGAACACATAACCATTGAGATAAATCAAAAAAAGCCTTCTTGAAAAAACAGATGGCTTTTTTTGATTTTTTAATATCAAGCTTCGTTAAATATTACTAAGTTTGCAACCAAATAAAATAAATAAAAACAAGAATCAAGAACATGAGGAAAATTGCATTATTAATGATCGGGTTGTTTGTTATTTCTTCTATTCATTTAGAAGCACAAAAACAATACAACTACACAACGGTTCCTAATGATCCGTTGAAAACAAGGATTTACACCCTTCAAAACGGGCTTACCGTAATGATGTCGGTGTACAAAGACGCACCACGTATTCAAACATACGTAGCCGTTAAAGCCGGAAGTAAAAACGATCCCTCGGAAACTACAGGGTTAGCCCATTATTTTGAACACATTATGTTTAAGGGAACTTCGAAATTCGGTACCTCAAACTGGGAAAAAGAAAAACCGATGATTGCAGCCATCTCCGATTTGTTCGAAGTATATCGCAAAACGACTGATCCTAAAGCCCGCGAAGAGATTTATCATCAGATCGACAGCATCTCTTACCAAGCTTCATTAGTCGCAATTCCAAATGAATACGACAAATTAATGAGTGCAATCGGAGCCAACGGCACCAACGCATTTACCTCCCTCGATCAAACCGTTTATGTGGAAGATATTCCATCCAATCAACTCGAAAACTGGGCTAAAATCCAATCAAACCGCTTTATTGATCCTGTGTTCCGCTTGTTCCATACCGAGTTGGAAACCATTTACGAGGAAAAAAACATGACCTTAACCAAAGATAGTCGTAAGGTTTACGAAAACTTACTTAAAGGATTGTTTCCACACCATCCTTATGGAACTCAAACAACCATAGGGGAAGCAGAACATATTAAAAATCCGTCGATGAAGAATATTCAAATTTTTCACGACAAATATTATGTTCCGAACAATGTAGCGATTTGTCTTTCCGGTGATTTTAATCCCGATGAAGCTATTCAAACAATCGATAAATATTTTGGAGATTGGAAACCGGTTCCTCAAACAAAATTAGAATTTACCAAAGAACCTAAAGCAGCCCAAATTGTAAAAAAAGATATCGTTGGGCAAGATGCCGAAAGCATTTCACTGGCATGGAGATTTGATGGTGCCAATTCGGATGAAACCGATATGATCACGCTGATAGACATGCTTTTAACTAATGGAACAGCTGGTCTCATCGACTTAAACTTAAATAAAAAGCAAGCTTGTATTAATGCCGGGTCCAGCCCTTCAATCATGGCGGATTATTCTTTCTTGATGTTATCAGGAAAGCCGAAAACGGGCCAAACACTGGAAGAAGTTGAACAACTTTTAATTAGTCAGGTTGAACTTATTAAAAAGGGTGAATTCCCCGACTGGCTTATGGAAGCTGCCATCAATGATTTACGTCTCCGCGAAATTAAGGAGTACGAAGCAAACGAAAGTCGTGCAATGGCAATGGTGGATGCATTTACCAATGGTATTTCGTGGGAACGTAAAGTAAGTTTGCTCGATCGTTTATCGAAAATTACCAAACAACAAATTACTGATTTTGCAAAAGCAAATTTAGTAAACAATTATGTTGTAGTTTACAAACGTACCGGTAAAGACGAAAGCGTAAAGAAAGTGAAAAAACCTAAAATTACGCCTATTTTTATTAACCGCGATTTGGAGTCAGCCTTCTTAAAAGATATTAAAGCCGATGCTAATGCTGTAAAGCCAATCGAACCCGTATTTGTAGATTTCGATAAAGCCATTCAAAAAACGATACTCAATGGAAATCTTCCGATGTATTACATTCCAAACGAAGAAAACAATACCTTCTCTCTGCAATATAAATTCGACATGGGGAACAATAATAACCCATACTGGAATATTGTATCGCAATACATCAAATTCTTGGGTTCATCAAGCATTTCATCCGAAATACTTACTCAAGAGTTTTATAAAATCGGTTGTTCCTGGAATATGTCGGTAGGAAAAGATGAAATGGAATTAAAACTTACCGGTTTAAACACCAATTTTGTTAAAGCATTAGATCTTTTCGAAGGATTTATTCAGGATGCCAAAGCCGATACTGCTTCTTTAAATAAGTTGGTAGATAATATCTTGAAGAAACGCTCGGATGCTAAGAAAAATCAACAAAATCTACAATCTGCATTAATTGCTTACGGTTTTTATGGTAAAAACTCTCCTTCGACAAACATTGTACCTGAGAAAGATTTGAAGAAAATTGATGCCAACAAGCTTATTTCAATGATTAAAGATGTTTTCTCATACTCTCACAAAATTTATTATTACGGGCCATCCAAAATGGATGAAGTAGCCGGTATTCTTAAAGAACATCACCAGTCTCCTGTGGCATTCCATCCAACTCCAGCCCCTAAGGTTTTCACAGAGCAGCCGACCGACAAGGATGTAGTTTATCACTTAAATTACACAGCTCGTCAATCTGTAGTTATCTTGTTATCGAAAGGTCAAAAATATGATAAGACCACGGAACCGATTATTACGCTCTTTAACGAATATTTTGGAGGAAGCATGAATTCCATCGTTTTTCAGGAACTTCGTGAAGCACGTTCTTTAGCTTACACAGCCGCATCTTTTTATAGAGCTCCTAGCGATTTAAAAACTTCCTATTTCTCCTTCTCTTACATCGCAACTCAAAACGATAAAGTAATTGAAGCAATTAAAGCAATTAAAGACTTGCTCAACAATATGCCGCTTGCCGACAAATCGTTCCAATTGGCCAAAGATGGTATTATCCAACGTCTGCGCACCGAACGTATTACTAAAGACGGAGTTTTTGACGCTTACGATGCATATCAGAAACTTGGCGTGAACTACGATATCCGCAAAGATGTATTTGAAAAGATGAACACCTTCACCATTGCCGATGTAAAAAAATTCCAAGAAGAGATGTTGAAAAACAAGACTCATACTGTTTTAATCCTTGGAGATAAAAATGATAAGGATTTGAATTTCAAAGAATTAAAACAATTTGGAAAAATTAAAACACTCAGCACTGAGGAAGTGTTAGGATTTTAGTTATTCATTATGTCGAATAAAAAGAGGGGATCGTGAAATCCCCTCTTTTTATATAGATACGTATGCTATTTTGCACAATTTAGTCTGTTGTTACAAAATCTCTTTTCCTTGTTTTTTGCTCTTTAGCCTCCAATAGCAACTCGGTATAAAGCTGATCCATTTCATTAACTAACCGGGTATAATGAAATTTTTCGCGAACAAAATCCCAACCGTACTCGCTCATATCTTGCCGCAATTGCCGGTTTTCGATAATCGATAATAATTGTTCGGTAAACATATCCACATCGTTGGATTCGGCAAGAAGCGCCGTTTTCCCCGGAATTACAATATCGGAAATTCCACCCACATTGGTAGTCACTACCGGTTTGTTAGCCGCTTGCGCTTCAATGAGGCTCACAGGTGTTCCTTCGTTAAGTGATGTAAGAACAACAATGTCGGCACCGGCATTTACTACATCCACGTCCTTTATCCACGAGGTTAGAGTAACCGCTGATGGGATAATTCCTTTCAATGCATCACAGAAAGGGATATTGCTTTGCTTTAACTTTTGCTCAATATTCGTGCGCTCTTCACCATCTCCTACAATAAAAAAACGAACCTTCCGTGTGGTTGTATCCATTACTTTTCTAACCACATCAATAAACATCGCGTGATTCTTAATCGGCACCAGTCTTCCAATAATAGCAACAGCTATTTCATCATCGGCAACAAGATATTTTTGGCGGAAATAGACTCGTTTTTCTTTCTGGTTCTCCTGAAATTTGCTTAAATCAAATCCTAACTTAATGATATGCACTTTTTCTTCGGAGCATATTTTATATTTATTCACCAAATCCTCTTTCTGGTTTTCACTGATAGCAATAATACGGGTAGAATATTTCGCCATAAACCGTTCAACTTCTTTATAAAAGGTTGCCTGAGCCAATCCAAAATATGCATCAAAAACATGTCCGTGAAAAGTATGAACAATTACCGGAACGTTTAAATTATGAGCGGCAAACGACCCAAAGCCCCAGCTTTTGAGGCATGAGTATGTACTATATCCGGTTTAAATTCGGTAATAATTTTTTTTATTTTTTGGTATGTAACCCAATCTTTACTTAAACTTAGTGATCTGTGCATTTCAGGAATGATTAGCGGATCAATTCCTAAGTTCTTAACAATAAAGTCGGAATTAGCTTCTGTTGGATCTTTTGCACCACCAACCAGTAAAGTTTCGTACTCAGAGCCTAAATATCTGGTTAAATATGCCGCATTATATGTGGGGCCTCCTAAGTTAAATCTGTTAATAATGCGTAAAACTTTAGTCATAATTCAGTGATTAGTAAGCAAAAAAGATTACAAATTTACGACTTTTATAAGTAGAAACAACACATATCTGTACAAAGTTCACCTTAAAGAAAGATACTTTACATAAAAAAATACTGCTGCACGTAAAAGCATTTCTCCGTGAAGTATTTTGAAAAGTGAATATTTCTAATCATTAAACTAACAAATATACTTCTTCCACCAATGCTGAAAGACGATTAGGGCCCACACTTTAGCCGCAGCATCTCCGGGGTTTGAAGAGAAAAGCCGATATTTCAATTCGCCGATCGCCTGAGGGTTAAAAATATTCTGTTGCACAATAAGCGCTTCTGACAATAAATCGTCGGTAATCATAGATCTTAAATCCGTTTGAAACCATTTTAAAAGTGGAACTTCAAAGCCATGCTTCTTTCGATTAAAAATTGCTTCGGGCAACATCGGCCGATAGGTTTCCTGAAGTATTCGTTTGCGAATACCGGCATTGATTTTATAATCTACTGGCAATTGAGACACAAAATCAACCACTGTATAATCCAGAAACGGAGTCCGAACTTCCAATGCATGGTCCATCGACATTAAATCCACTTTTACCAGCATATCACTTTGCAAAACCAATTTTAGATCGGTATAAAGCACATTGTTAAAGGAGCTGTTTTTTGATAGTTGTGAAAGAATTTCTTTTTTTCGATCTGTATATTCTTGAATATCAGGAGATAAAACAAGTAGGTTGAGAGCATCTTTTTCGTTGGTAATCGAAGCCCATTGCCAGTACCGATCAGCATCCGACAATCCCATACCATCGGCAAAACGGTTTAATTGGCGGAACTTATTAGATAACTTTCCGTTCCGTGACTGCGGTAAAATTCGCCACAACGGAACCCCGGTTCTAACTATTTGGGAAAGTACCCCCTTTTTCCGAGCCGCATATTCAGCAGCATGTTTATTATATCCCGAGAAAAGTTCATCGGCACCGTCGCCCGAAAGCGCCACCGTAACATGCTTTTTGGTGTATTCGCTCAAAAGGTTTACGACCAATGCAGAAGAATCGGCAAAAGGCTCGTCGATATAGTCGAACACCCTCCTCAATGAGCCGAACAAATCGTCGTTAGTCAATTTAAATGCGTGATGATCGGATCCTATTTTTTTAGCCACCAATTCTGCATATTCGGTCTCGTCAAACAAAGGTTCCTCTGCATAACCAATGGAAAAAGTATTAAGCTTCGTAACTTTTTGAGCAGCAATTGTAGCTATGATTGAAGAATCGATTCCCCCGCTCAGGAAAGATCCCAATGGAACATCCGAAATCAACCGACGCTCTATCGAAGCATCCATAAGCCGCATTAGTTGCTGTTGTGCTTGCTCATAATTCAAAACAGGGAAGTTTTCGGTTTTTGGAATCTGATAATAGGTTCTGCATTTCATGTCTTTGCCATTAATCCGCATCCATGTGCCCGGCTGCAACTTTTGAACACCCTCGATCATACTCCATGGAGCCGGAACATAATTGAGTTGCAGATACTGATAAAGCGTGCAATAATCGATTTTGCGAGGAATTGAATATGAGAGCAACGATTTCATTTCCGAGGCAAACAATAGCTTGTCTTCATCCAGAAAATAATGCAACGGTTTAATTCCCATACGGTCACGAGCAATAAACAATGACTTTTGCTGATTATCGTAAATGGCAAAAGCAAAAAAGCCGTTGAGCATCGGCAGTATCTGTTCCCCAAACTGAATATATGATTTTAAAACAACTTCGGTGTCGGAAGTGGTATGGAAAACATGGCCTAAGCCTATCAATTTATTCCTTATTTCCTGAAAATTAAACACTTCCCCGTTAAAAACAATAGTATATCGTCCCGACTCTTCGGTAAACGGCTGGTTGGAACGAGCATCCGTATCAATAATCGACAACCGGACATGTCCCAATGCAACATTCTCAAATATTGTGGTGGACTGAGCATCCGGACCTCGATGAATCATAACTTCCGTGGCAGATATAATCTGATTTAAAAAAAAGTCTCCTCTTTCGGAAAAGCTATAAACACCCGTAATTCCACACATACTTTTTTATTTCGTTTGATAATAATGGATAAAATTACAAAAAACCACGGAGTAATAGCTTAAAATTAAACAAAGGAATTGCCCGAAATTTTTAAATCAACCAAAGGACGACAATAATTTTTTGCATTATAAAAAACAAAAACAGTCCCACAAATCATGTTTGTCCTATTTGAAATTTACAGGAGTTACTAGATTTTGCATCTTTAAATTCGATTAGCTGTTCATTTATAAAGTTTTATTATCTTTACACACTAAAATCGACAGGAATAAAATGAAATCTTACAACCACAGTTTGCTTTGGTAATTTTATTTGCAACTAAAAAGCAATCCGTTGTAATTCATATTCAGTAAATTAAATCAAATTACAATGATTATAATTGGAATTACAGGTACCATCGGTTCGGGAAAAGGAACCATTGTGGATTATTTAATCAGCCGATGGAATTTCACTCACTTATCGGTTCGCGGATACCTTCTCAAGATTATTGCCGACCGGGGAATGGAAGCTAATCGCGACAGTATGGTACTCATTGCCAACGAGCTCAGAGCTCATCATAAACCCTCTTATATCATTGATGAGTTATACAAAAAAGCTGTCGCTCTAAACACCAATTGCATTATCGAGAGTATCCGTACCCCAGGAGAAGTATTATCTCTTCAACAAAAGCCTGATTTTCATCTACTTGCCGTAGATGCCGATCCTAAAACCAGGTTTAAACGAATTTCAATTCGTAATTCAGAAACAGATCATGTTGATTTTGACCAGTTTATATCCAACGAACAACGTGAGATGACTTCTATGGATCCGAATCATCAGAATCTTCAGAAATGTATCGAAATGGCCGAATTTGTGTTCGATAACAACGGCTCTATCGAAGATTTACATAAGCAGATTGAAAATAACATGAACAAAATCATGAGCAATAATGAGTAATCAGGAACAAAAGTATATCCGCCCGAGTTGGGACGAATACTTTATGGAAATAGCAAATACGGTAGCCACCCGTGCAACTTGCGATCGGGGAAGAAGTGGATGCATAATTGTTCGCGATCGGCAAATACTGGTCACAGGTTACGTCGGTTCGCCGATAGGGCTGGCGCACTGCGATGAAGTAGGACATCAACTAAAAAAGACGGTTCACGAAGATGGTCATGAAACCACCCATTGCGTTCGCACCGTTCATGCCGAACAAAACGCAATTTGCCAGGCCGCAAAAAACGGGATCTCTTTAAACCATGCCACACTTTACTGTCGGATGACTCCCTGCAGAACCTGTGCAATGCTTATTATCAACTGCGGAATTAAACGAGTTGTCTGTGAAAAAAAATACCACGCCGGAAGCGAGTCGGAAGAAATGTTTGCTCAAGCTGGAGTATCTCTGGAATTCTTTTCGGAAGAGGTGATGAAATATGAAAAACAGTAGTTTGATTAACCGCGCGATAAAGAAAATAAACAAGATCAGTCGTTCTTAATTGTTTGGTGCATCGCTATCTATGTGAATCCAACATAAAAAATGCCCCAATAATTTCAAAAATTTTTGGAAGTATATAACCGACTTTTAAGATTTTCAGCTACACTTCTATGAATAAACTTCACAGAGAATACCTAACGCACGAACTTTTTCAGCAATAGCATTCAAGGTTTCAAAATCGATTTTTTGTAAGTTGCGAGCAGGCGTTTCTCGATCTATCGGATAAATCACTACTTTTTTAGGCGCAATTTCAGCAATTTTATCAAGCCAAATTGACACTTCTTTATCTGTGGTATTGTCGATGATTTCTCCCTCATACTCTCCTCTTAAAAACAAGGTTTGAATGGAAATGGATCCCTTAAAGGCTACGAGATTTTTTACCACTTCTGCTACCGAAATAGGAGTAAACGGACGATTGATTAAATTGAAGGTCTTTTGATCTCCTGCATCAAGTTTCATCAACACATTGTCGAGTTTCATTAATGCGCCTCTTATCTTGGGATCGAAAGCCCGAGTCGAGTTAGACAAACAAGAAGTCTTTGCTTTGGGAAAATAGCGATCACGAAGAGAAACCACAACCTCAACAATTTCCACAAACTGAGGATGCATGGTCGGTTCTCCGTTCCCCGCAAAAGTAATACTGTCTATTAACGCATTTTCAGCTTTCAACTCTTTGAGACGTAACTCCAACGCTTCTGAAATTTGGGCAAGTGAAAACACTTTATCCGCAACAGTATCGATTTCCTTTCCCCAGCCACACTCACAATAAATGCAGTTGAACGAACAAATTTTCAGTTTCCCCGGCAATAAATTGATGCCTAACGAACTTCCTAACCGACGACTCTTAATCGGACCGAAAACCATTTCTTTCCACAAAATTCCGCTCATGATTATGCCTTTCTAGTGTGTTGTTTAAGTTTAGCAACGATAAATTGGAGGTGAAATATCACCATTTACTTGTATTGCTTTATTCTTTTGTGATTCAACAATATGTTTATGTTATTAGCAAAGCAATGACAAATCAAACACCTAGCTTACAGCTTCTTTCAACCGTTCCGCATTTTCAGCCACCTGCAATGCTTCAATCAAATCGAGGACATCGCCGTCCATAAATCCTGTGAGATTGTACATCGTGTAATTGATGCGGTGGTCGGTCACCCTGTTCTGAGGATAGTTATATGTCCTTACTTTCGCAGAGCGGTCGCCGGTAGCTACCATGGTTTTGCGTTTTGAAGAAACTTCGTCAAGGTATTTTTGGTATTCCAATTCAAAAATACGGGTACGAAGAATTTTCATTGCCTTATCGAGGTTTTTAAGCTGTGATTTTTCATCCTGAATGGCCACTACAATTCCGGTGGGAACGTGTGTAAGCCGAACAGCTGAGTAGGTGGTGTTCACCGATTGTCCTCCCGGTCCCGACGAGCAATATGTATCTTTTCGAATATCTGAAGGTTTGATATCCACGTCAAACTCATCGGCTTCGGGCAATACGACTACAGAAGCAGCAGATGTATGAACTCTGCCTTGAGTTTCTGTCTGTGGAACACGCTGTACGCGATGCACACCCGATTCATATTTTAAAATGCCGTAAGCTCTGTCGCCAATCACATTAAAAATAACTTCTTTATATCCCCCAACGGTCCCGTCGGTAACGCTTACCACTTCGATTTTCCAATTCTGACGTTCGCAAAATCGGGTGTACATTCGATAAAGATCTCCTGCAAACAAACTGGCTTCATCCCCGCCGGTACCGGCTCGAAGCTCGATTACTGCGTTTTTACTGTCCTGCGGATCGGAAGGAATCAGCATTAAACGAATTTCTTCTTCCATTTTTTCTACCCGCTCAAGATTTGCAGACAACTCCTCTTTAGCCAGTTCTCTGAACTCTTCATCTTTTTCTACGGCCAAAATATCCCGAGCATTGTCGATGTTTGCAAGTAAATTCTTATATGCTTTATATGACTCAATAATAGGTTCTAAATCCTTATAGTCTTTGTTCAGCTTAACATACCGTTTCATGTCGCTCATAATGTCGGGATCATTAATTTGCTCCCCGATTTCGAGCCAGCGATGATAGACTACATCAAGTTTGTCGATTAAATTTTCCATTTGATCCTTATTTTGAGTGCAAAGGTACTACTTTTCGTCTAAATTTCAATATATGGGGAAGGATTTTGGGGATGAAGCCTTGGTTCCCTGTTCACTAAATCACTTCATATTGATTATCTTTTTAACCCGACTTTAATCCTGTAAAAAAATCAATTTCCTTTATACGCATAAAGCATTAGAATATCATCCCCGTTTATTCCTTTATAATAAACGTTAAGCTTCTCGATCCAGGGTTGAATACTCTGAGCTTTAAAGACAAAACCTTGTTCTTTTATTTTGCCAACACAACTTTGATCTTGTAAATCAACTTTACGGGTAATTAACAGATTAACGGCATCATGCATTATCAAAGAGTCGTTTAATTCGCACAAGCTGTTTATACGTTTGCAATTCATATTCTTTTCCAGATAAAACTTTGTAGGCAAACCATGCCACGGATTATACGGATTAGCCCATGAACAATGAATTAAATTGATATGCTTTTCTTTGTAGTTATCGTGAATATATTGCGTAATTTTCATTCGTCCCATTCCTGCTGATTTCTGGCTAACAGCAACCAGTCCGATTGTATTTATAATCACAAAAAAGGAAATCAGTAGATACTTCAGTCCTTTTTTAATAATATTACTGTGAATTAAATTCATCGCTGTTTGATATGAAACCATAAACATCAATGGAAGTAAAAACACTAACGGAAAGAGAAATCGTTCTTCTTTGTGCGGAATTAATGAATGAATCAGGATAAAAGAAATTATAATCCAAACTGAAAAATGGTTATGCTTAAACAGAATTAAGACAAGAATAGCGCAAAAAATGATAATCCCGATTAGTAATGACGGCATAATTGCAATTTGCTGAAAATAGTATCCCCATGGTGATACTCCAAACGAAGATGCTGCATCCTCAACAATATTGCTATAGAAATAGTTCCAAGGTGAGAACACCCACTGCCCATAAAACCAGAAATCAATCAGGACTCCAAATGCCAATATAACCAAAAAGCCGAATACGATCTTAAAGACATCCTTAACCCTTGTTTTATTGATGAAAAGCAGCCACAGACAAAAACCCAGTATTGCAAAAGCAATTTGAAATCGGAAAAGAAAACTCAATCCGAAAAGCACTCCTATCCAATATGTTTTTTCTATTTTAATATTTTGATTAAACTGAAGCGATAATCCACAAAGGAAGAATAATCCGGACCATGTTTCGGAAGAAAACCGGACACCGATCAAGGGGATAAACCAAAGCAGGAATGAAAGCAAACAATAGCTCAGCCTATACTTTTCATCTATCATCCCATAGGTGCTCCTGATAAAAAACCAAATTGCGATTAATGAGAACAACGCCGATATCAACCGTAATACAAAAGCCTGATTATACGGATCTGTAATATTTACAGCCTTCAGACCTCCGAAAACAATAAAACAAAGCGTGGGTTGAATCATGGAACGGATTTTTTTATGAAATTCCCAAGCTAAATCACTCGGCTGATGTGTCCCTGATTTTAATCCGGCAAATTCTATTACCTGATATTGCTCATCGGCATGATAGTACCCCGTGCTGTTGTACGCTGTAGTTAGATATACAATTATCACAAGTAAAAATAAACACATGGTTTTAAAACCGATGATGTCTTTACTTATCTTCATTTTTTTTATCTGCCCTGATTCCAATAGAAACTGTAATGAGAAATTTATAAATAAAACGCCCTTGCTAATATGAATAAACTGTTGATTTCACACTTAAATATAAAAGTTTTTTTAGAAGTTGCAAATTCTTCAAAAGTAGAACCAAACAAGGTAAATGTGGTAAATGCAAGGTTCCATAAACCTTTTACCGTGAACTTCTATACATTTTTATCGTGTATTCTATCTATTTTTTCACAATTTTTCCACCCTTAATATTCTTCACTTTCGGTTGTTTTGTTCCCGATTTCATTCTACTTTTTGAAGCCTTAGTTTCATATAACAAGCTTGGCTTCTACATTATTTTTTATCCGTGATTATTGCATTCCTGCAGTAGTTGCCTCAGGCGCAATTTTTTTAATCATTCCCTGCAACACATTACCCGGCCCCAGTTCCATAAAATCATCGCCACCATCGGCCGTCATGTTCTGAATGGTTTGTGTCCAGCGAACCGGAGAAGTCAGCTGATCAATCAGGTTTTGTTTAATTACCTCAGGGTCGGAGCTTGGTTTAGCGTTTACATTCTGATATATCGGACAAACCGGAGTACTGAAAGGAGTGTTCTTTATTGCTTCTGCCAATTCGACGCGTGCCGGCTCCATAAGTGGTGAATGAAAAGCACCACCCACTTTAAGAGGCAATGCACGTTTTGCACCTGCAGCTTTCAGCTTCTCGCAAGCCTCATTAATTCCGGAAATTGAGCCGGAAATTACAAGCTGACCCGGCGTGTTATAATTGGCTGGAACTACTACTTCTTTTATTTCTTTGCAAATGGCTTCCACTTTGTCGTCGTCCAATCCTAAAATTGCAGCCATAGTTGAAGGTTCAACTTCACAAGCTTTTTGCATTGCCAAAGCGCGTTTGTAAACCAATTTCAAACCATCTTCAAAAGATAACGCACTTGATGCCACCAATGCGGAAAATTCTCCCAATGAGTGACCTGCAACCATCTCCGGGTTAAAGTCAGCACCTAGTGATTTTGCCAATAGCACCGAATGCAAAAAGATAGCCGGTTGTGTAACACGGGTTTGGCGAAGATCTTCATCGGTACCCGAAAACATTAAATCGGTAATACGGAATCCTAAGATTTCATTTGCTTTTTCAAAAAGTTCTTTAGCTACAGGATTGGTATCATATAATTCTTTTCCCATTCCTACAAATTGGGCGCCTTGCCCTGGAAATACGTATGCTTTCATCTAAATATCCTTTTTAATTTATAATTAGGTTTAAAAACCTGTATAAGCTTGAATTAATCATATTAACTGTATCATGAACCGACCGTGGACCTTCCTATCGACGATCGCCAAAAAGACGTAATAAAAACAGGAACATATTAATAAAATCAAGATATAGATTTAGAGCCCCCATGAGCATCATCTTTTTGGTTGATTCTTCAGCAGTTGAAAGGCCTTCTCCCATATTTTTAATCTTTTGCATGTCGTATGCCGTCAAACCTGTAAAGATCAACACTCCAGCAATGTCAATAATATAGGACAAACCGCTGCTATGCATAAAGAAATTAACCAACATGGCTATGATAATTCCGATCAGACACATATACAGGATCGATCCGAAACGAGTTAAATCCATCTTTGTAGTATAGCCTAACGCAGCCATAGATCCGAACATTAAAGCTGTTACTCCAAAAGTTTTCACCACCGATTCTCCGGTATATGTCAATAAGATGAAACTCAAACTGATTCCGGTAACCAATGCATAAATCAAATAGATCACAGACATTGAGGAAAATGATAGTTTGTTGATCCCAAAACTCAATAGCATTACCAATCCAAGAGGTGCAAACATCACAATATATCCCAATCCTGTGGGTCGGACACCTTTCGGGGTATATGTTGATAAATATCCCATTAATTCGGCATTTGTAGCAAAAAGATAAGCTGCTACAGAAGAAATTAATAAAGCTAAAAACATCCAGGCAAAAACACCCGAAACAAATGAACGTGAAGATGAAATAACTTGCTCGTCATTGTTATTTGCAAAAAATTGATTTCTATTTTCCATTTTTAAAATAATTTATTTGTACAAAATTAATCGTTTTTAATGAAATTACAGCTTTTTATATTTGTTTAACGGAAAAAAGAATTGTTTTTAAACGGTAGTCGGATTATTGAAATCCATTGAATATAGGATGATTTATATTTTATAACACGATTATCCTGTAAAAATTAAACTACAATAATGAGATCTTACCCCATTGTTATTCTGAACGATAGTGAAAAATCTCAGCTTTTTATCGGGTAACTATAAATTTTATAGCTCAAATCTTATAAATTTAAAAAATCACTTATTTTATGTCGTTCACTTATAGAGTCCTAATAAACTTGAATGAAATAAATGAATATCCTTTTGTTAAAAACAGGCTATATATTTTATATTTCCAATTAAATGCTTTAATTTTACAACACTTAAACGGACTTATTATTAATGATGACAAAAAAATGGACATTACTCGATCCACAAGATGACGCTTTAGTTGCTCAATTGGCTAAGAAGCTCAACATATCCATTGTTTTGGCACGTCTTCTGGTACAACGCGGGGTCACTACTTTTGAACAAGCTCGCAATTTTTTTCGTCCATCGCTGGAAAAGCTCTATGATCCTTTTTTGATGAAAGACATGGACAAAGCGGTAAATCGCATAAAGCAAGCTATTGATAAACAAGAAAAAATCATGGTTTTCGGCGATTACGACGTTGATGGCACTTCTGCTGTTGCTTTAGTATATTCTTTTATTAAACAATTTAACACAAATATTGAATATTACATTCCCGACAGATACACCGAAGGATATGGCATCTCACAAGCCAGCATCGATTATGTATCTGTAAACGGTTTTTCACTGATGATTGTCCTCGATTGCGGAATAAAAGCATTTGAGCAAATTGAAAAAGCTGCAGAAAAACATGTGGATATTATTGTTTGCGATCATCATCGCCCCGGAGACACACTGCCTAACGCTTATGCAATTTTAAACCCGAAGCGTTTAGATTGTAATTACCCGTTTACAGAATTATCCGGATGCGGAGTGGGTTTTAAATTAATTCAGGGATATGCTCAAAAAAACGGAATTCCTTTCGAAGAACTCACCCAATACCTTGATTTAGTAGCAATTAGTATTGCATCCGACTTGGTACCGATTATCGATGAAAATAGAATCCTAGCTTATTTTGGGCTTAAAGTAATTAATGAAAAACCCCGATTAGGTTTAAAAACAATTTTACTTCAAAGTAAAGTTGACATTAAAAAGCTACCCAATGATTATCCCATCGGTTCCATTTTTACCCGTGAAATAACCATTAGTGATATTGTTTTCCTTATTGGCCCAAGAATTAATGCCGCAGGTCGTATTGATACCGGAAGAAATTCCGTAAACCTCCTTATTTGCACTGCCAACGAAAAATCGAACACAATTGCTGCAATGATCGATGATTACAATAAACAGCGACAGGAAAAAGATAAAAATACAACAGAAGATGCGATTAAAATGCTCGAAGCGGATCCACTCTTTGAAAGCCAAAAAGCAACCATCGTATATCACCCAGACTGGCACAAAGGGGTTGTTGGAATTGTAGCTTCCCGATTAGTGGAAAAATATTATAAGCCAACTATAGTTTTCACACAATCAAACGGATTAATCACCGGGTCAGCACGTTCTGTTAAAGATTTTGACATCTATGATGCAATTGACAAATGCAACGATTTATTGGAACATTTCGGCGGTCATAAATATGCAGCAGGACTCTCTATTTTGCCCGAAAATTTCCCCGCATTTAAAGAACGGTTTTTACAGGTAGTCGCCGATTCTATATCCGACGAAGCCTTAATTCCTGAAGTAACCATTGATGCAGAGCTTCAGATTTCCGAAATAAATCCAAAGTTTATTAATGTTCTAAAACAATTTGCGCCATTTGGTCCCAACAATATGACTCCCGTGTTCAGAACCAATCATGTAATGCAAGGAACAACAAGGATTGTAGGTGAAAAGCATCTCAAACTTCAGATATCCCATGCCAAATGCCGTGAATTTTACGATGCTATCGGCTTTAATTTGGCTGATGCATACGCAGAAAATCTTATTAATGGGAAATACGATCGTTTTGACATTGCATATTCTATCGAAGAAAATGAGTTTATGTCTAAAGTCACTACACAATTCAATATTAAAGATATTTTATTCCCCGAATAAATCATTAGTTCAGATAATCTATTTACCTAACATTTTAGCAGTCAATAGTGTTTTTTTATGTAAAACAATAGTATCTTTACCTAAAAAAATGGCTATTGATATTCATTCGATTTCAAAATATTTTAAAGCTAAAAGAGTAATTATTCCTATTATTCTCGGTATTTCGGTAGCTTTTTATCTTTTATTTCGTGACTTTAATCCTCAAGCCTTTTCTCAAATCAACGTCAATTTTCAATTTTTCGAATATCTATTTTTTTCCATCTTTTTTCTTTTATTGCGCGACTTTTTTTACATCCTTCGATTACGAATATTGACCGATTATAAGCTAAACTGGCTTCATGGTTTTCAAATAATCATGTTATGGGAATTTACGTCCGCAATTACCCCCTCTGTGGTTGGCGGATCTGCTGTTGCGATGTTTATTATTCATCAGGATAAGATTAGCTTAGGCAAATCTACTGCCATTGTGATGATAACCGCCATTATGGATGAGCTGTTCTATATTATAGCTGTTCCGATTGCAGTATTACTTTCAGGTGTTCAGCAAATCTTTCCGGCTGCAAAGTTTCATCTCTTTGGTGGAGATTTTCATACGCAGGAAGTGTTCTGGATCGGCTATCTTTTTATTGTCCTGCTTATTTTGCTTTTGTCTATCGGAATATTTGTCAGCCCTCACAAATTTAAAACAATCATTACCGGATTATTTAAACATCGGCTTCTTAAAAAATGGCAGGCAAAGTCGGAATATTTTGGTGATGAAATTGTAGCCACTTCTAAAGAATTTAAAAACAAACCGTTTAAGTTCTGGATCTCATCGTTTGGAGTAACCGTACTCTCCTGGGTTTCCCGATTTTTAGTCGTAAATGCGTTAATTGGTGCTTTTTCGGCAGTTTCTCTTTCACAACAAGCTGAAATATTTGGTCGTCAATTAATTATGTGGGTTATTTTACTTATAAGCCCAACTCCGGGAGGTAGCGGCATCGCAGAATTTTTCTTTCCCGTATTCCTTTCCGATTACATTCCAGAGGGACTGGCTCCCACTTTATCATTTATCTGGCGATTGATTACTTATTATCCATATCTATTTGCCGGTTTTATAATTTTTCCCATTTGGGTGAAGCGGATTATAAAACACAGAAAAAAATAAAATAATTAATATTGTATCTTTGCATTAAAATCTATTGATTATGTTATTTTCTGTTGTAGTTCCCGTATATAACCGGCCGGATGAAGTGGACGAACTGCTTCGAAGCCTCTGCAATCAAACTGCCGACAATTTTGAAGTGGTGATTGTGGAGGACGGTTCCAAATATCCATGCAAAGCAATTGTTGAAAAATACAGTTTGCGTCTTTCCATATCTTATTTCTCTAAAGAAAATACGGGACCTGGAACTACCAGAAATTATGGAGCAGAGCGATCTGCAGGAGACTATATCGTGTTTTTCGATTCCGATTGTATCATTCCTCCGGATTATTTTCGATGCGTAAATAGCTTTCTTTCCCGAAAGAAGGTGGATGCTTTTGGTGGTCCAGACAAAGCACATGATTCTTTCACCATAACTCAAAAAGCAATCAATTATTCCATGACCAGCTTTTTTACAACCGGAGGAATTAGAGGAGGAAATGAAAAAATGGACAAATTCTTTCCACGTAGCTTTAACATGGGATTCTCCCGTGAAGTATTTAACACCACCGGAGGTTTTTCCACAATGCGTTTTGGAGAAGATATAGATATGAGTATTCGAATACTTACAAACGGCTTTCAAACGGCACTAATTAAAGATGCATTTGTTTATCATAAACGCCGAACCGATTTAAGGAAATTCTTCAAACAAGTTTTTAACTCCGGTATGGCCCGCATAAATCTGTATAAAAAATATCCCGAATCCCTCAAAATCGTTCATCTTCTACCTACAGCCTTTGTGCTGGGGACATTGATGCTTGTGGTGTTATCTGTTTTTTGTAGTTTGTGGTTTTTAGTTCCGCTGGCAATGTATATTTTAGGCGTTTTTGCAGATAGCTTAATTAAAAACAAAAACTTATATGTGGCCTTTAAATCAATATTTGCCTCATTTGTTCAGCTTTTCGGCTATGGCACCGGATTTCTTACCGCCTTCTGGAAACGAATTATCTTGCAACAGCCCGATGCCACGGCATTTGTAAAAAACTTCTACAAATAAAACAAATGACTCATGCTTTGGAAAAGAAGTCGGAGAACTTCTATTTCGGAACGAGACGAGAAGCTAAGAAATAGTACGAATTTTTAGAAAAAAGTTATTTTTTAAGTGCAAGGCCTCAAAAACCTTGCACTTAACTCTTTTATAATCGATTATTACATTGGGATAACGGTTGTTATTATCTTTTCAGCAACTCCTAATCCATCAATGCTTGAATTCCAGGTAATGTTTTTCCTTCGAGATATTCGAGCATAGCACCACCACCCGTGGAGACATAAGATATCTGGTCGGCCAGATTATACTGATTAATAGCGGCAACAGAATCGCCACCACCAACTAACGAATAAGACCCGCTTATAGTTGCACTAGAAACGGCAATGGCCATCGCTTTGGTTCCCTGTTTAAAATTAGATAATTCAAAAACCCCCATAGGTCCATTCCAGAGAATGGTTTGAGACTTGTTAATTAGTTCTGCAAATCTTCTACGAGTACGTTTGCCAATATCCAAGCCCATCCATTCCTCTTCTATATTATCAGCATCTATTTCAATCATATTAGCATCATTAGAAAAGCCATCTGCTGCAATTACATCCGTTGGAAACAATATATTTACACCCTTGCGCATAGCTTCATTTATAATATATTTAGCATCATTAAGGTGCTCTTCTTCATAAAGTGAATTTCCAATTTTTCCACCCAGTGCTTTGATAAAAGTAAACGACATTCCGCCTCCAATAATGAGGTTATCTACTTTATTGAGTAAATTTTTTATAATATGCAATTTACTGGAAACTTTCGCTCCCCCGATAATTGCAGTAAAAGGAGGCTGCGCTCCAGTGAGAACGTAATCTAAATTGCGGATTTCGCTGGCAAGAAGTAATCCGAAATATTTGTCGTTAGGAAAGAACTTTGCCACTGTTGTTGTTGATGCATGTGCTCTATGTGCCGTAGCAAAAGCATCATTTACGTAAGCATCGGCGATCGAAGCCAATTCTTTGGCAAAAAACTCATCTCCGGCCTCTTCTTCCGGATAAAAACGCATGTTTTCGAGTAGTGCGACATCACCGGGTTGCAGATCCTTAGCAACACGCTTGGTCTTTTCTCCAAATAAATCACGAGTAAAAATCACTTTACGTCCTAAATAATTGGATAAGGAAGGAACAATTGGCGTCAGCGAGTAATCATCTTCATACCCTCCTTTTGGACGGCCTAAATGCGACATTAGGATAACGGATCCTCCATCATCGAGAATTTTCTTAATGGTAGGAATCGACTCTTTGATTCGGGTATCGTCGGTAATCTGACGATTGTGATTGAGCGGTACATTGTAATCCACTCGTACAAGAACTTTCTTGCCTTTGAAGTTTACATCTGCAACTGTTTTCATCGTTTATTGTATTGATTATTATTTCATTATCCTAATGCATAAAAATGAAATCGATGCTTTCCAAGTGCTTCCTTTACTGCACTCTTCATTTTGAGTTCAATATTACGACAATTATCTTAATTGCGAAAATCGTTTTTGTTAATAATGCACTTTTCCCTCTTTTAATAACAAAAAAGGCCTTTTCCGAAGAAAGGCCTATCTTTACTAATATCTAAACATCGATTAGCCGCAATGAAAATGTTTTTCAACTAATGCCAGCATCTCGTTTTCATCTTTATTTACTTTTTTACGAATGTCTTTATCATTGAATGATTTTAATGTTGAGATAATTCCATCAAGCATCCCGGGACTAAAAACGCCATGTTTCATAAAGATTTCACGTTGTTTATCGATACATTCCGCAGATTCCCAACAAGATGTAGGAAGTTGGGATAAATGTTTAATTTTGTCTTTATGCTCTTCTTTAAAAATGTTAACATCCACGTATGTTTTGGTTGCTAAATCTAACGCTCCGGCCATTTCAAATCCATGACGGCAAGAGACTACCAATCCCGCAATAAGCTGATAAACATTGGCAGAGCCATCGGCACCTCTGTATTCCACTGTTTGTTTAAAGGAGGTTGATTTACCGGCCGGTTTCTCCAACGGGTTTGCTTGGCTGCACATGTCGTTTTTAGCTGTCCATCCCAGCGGAACTCTTACCAAAACGGATCGGTTCCGGTCGCCCCAACAAATATTGGTTGGCGCTTCTTGATGAGGAACCAAACGAAAATAAGAAGTGGGGTTTACATTTCCAAAAGCAGTAATAGACGGAGCACAAGCCATCATACCGGCAATAGCTGTGCGAGCTACTGAAGAAAGCTTTCCCGCTTTTAGCATTTGATTGTTTCCATCTTTCATAATTCGCATGTGGATATGTAATCCTGATCCTGCTTTACCCGTTGTAATTTTGGGAGCAAAAGTCACATTCATCCCATATTCGTAAGCTAACGAACGAATCACCCATTTTGCAACAACTAACTGATCTGCTGCATCTTCCGCAGGAACAGGGAGAAATTCGATTTCATTTTGTTCATACACCTTATCGCCCAAGGTAAAGCATCCAACTTCTGTATGCCCGTATTTTATTTGTCCTCCTGTTTGTGCTATTAAGCTCATGCACGAACATCTAAACTGCTCAAATTTAGCAAATGGTCCCGATTCGTGATATGCTTTCTGGTCATTTGCTGGATATAGATCATCTTTATCTGCTATTAAATAAAATTCCAACTCTCCCATCGCATGGAATTCCATTCCCGTTACATGCTTAAACGATTCATGTGCTTTGCGCAACGTGTATTCAGGAGAACTTTCCAAAGGTTCACCATCTTTATTGAAGTAAGAGCAAAGAAAAGAAAGTGTTGGCAATGAAGCAAACGGATCTAAAAATGCAGTGCGATAACGGGGAATAACATAAAGATCGCTGGAGCCGGCTTCTATAAATGAAAAAAGACTCGATCCGTCCACACGTTCCCCATAAGTTAAAATATTTTCTAAGTATTCTCGGCTGTTGATTACAAAATTTAATGTTTTTAAGCGTCCGTCGCCGGCAACATATTTGAAATTTATCATGGTGATGTTTTGATCTTCGACATATTTAATAATGTCTGCTCGGGTAAAATCATCTGCAGATTTTTTCAGATACTGCACCAACGGATTAGGATTCAAGGCAATTTGATCTTTCATATTATATTATTTTTAATTTCTTTTCTTTTTTGGGTAAAATTAGAAAAATTATTCAATTAATATGACCCTAAAAAAAAAAAATGCATCTTAAATCATTAAAAACATCCGAACAAAGTGTTATACACTATTCATGACCTCAAATTACGATATAATCGTTACTATGTATTTGAAAGAACTTTGCCTTTCAAATAATCCATAATTATAATAAAGTTCGGATTACGAGGCTAACGCCAAGAGATTATTTAATCTTCGGCTCATCGTTCATCTCCAGAGAAATTCCTGATGACTTTTACTTCTTGGCTCCTCCGTCTTTAAGCGTCACGGTACGGTTGAAAACCAGTTTTTCGGAAGTTGAATCCTTGTCTATACAGAAATATCCGATCCGTTCGAATTGATATGTTGACAACGGCGATTCGTTGGGTAGTTCAGGTTCAATATAACCTTCTATAACTTTCATCGAGTCCGGGTTAAGGTTTTCGAGAAACGTTTTCCCTTCTTCTACCTCTTCTGGATTGTAGGAAAGAAAAAGTTTATCGAAAAGACGAATCTCCGCTTTACGTGCATGAGCTACAGAAACCCAATGAATTGTTCCTTTCACCTTTCTGCTTGAATCGGATTGTCCGGATCTTGTATTTTCGACATAATCGCAATGGATGGATACAATATTTCCATTTTTATCTTTTTCAACACGATTACATTTAATAATATATGCATATTTCAAACGAACCTCGTTGCCCGGCGATAAGCGGAAAAACTTCTTGGATGGTTCTTCCATAAAATCGTCCCGGTCAATCCAAAGTTCACGGCCAAAAGAGATTTTGCGCTTGCCGGTTTCGGGATCTTCGGGATTGTTTACCGCATCGAGTTCTTCGAATTGGCCTTCGGGATAATTATCCAGGACTAGTTTTATCGGGTCGAGCACAGCCATGGAGCGCAATGCTTTTTTGTTGAGGTCTTCGCGAACACAGTATTCGAGCAACGACAGTTCAATGGTGTTATCGCGTTTTGCCACCCCGATAGTTTCTGCAAAATTACGCATACTTTCGGGCGTATAACCACGACGGCGAATACCGGAAATTGTGGGCATTCGCGGGTCGTCCCAGCCCATAACCAGATTCTCTTTTACCAATTGAAGGAGTTTACGTTTACTCATCACCGTATAGCTGAGGTTCAGTCGGGCAAATTCAATTTGTTTGGGATGATGTATTGCCAAAGCATTGCAGAACCAGTTGTATAGCGGTTTGTGGACTTCAAATTCAAGAGTGCAGACGGAATGGGTAATTCCCTCAATGGAGTCGGATTGACCATGTGCATAATCGTACATGGGATAGATACACCATTTGTTTCCTGTACGATGGTGTTCGGTTTTCAAAATTCGGTACATGATCGGATCGCGCATGTGCATATTGGGCGATGCCATATCGATTTTTGCACGAAGCACTTTGCTGCCATCTTCAAATTCACCGTTTTTCATCCGCTCGAACAATTCTAGGTTTTCGGCTACAGAACGGTTGCGATAGGGACTTTCGGTTCCCGGCTGAGTGGGAATTCCGCGCCCTTTGCTGATCTCTTCCTGCGAGGAGTCATCAACATAAGCCTTGCCTTCTTTTACCAACTGCACAGCCCAATCGTATAACTGCTGGAAATAATCGGATGCATAATACTCTCCATCCCAATTAAAACCAAGCCATTGAACATCTTCTTTAATAGAATCAACATACTCCACATCCTCTTTAATTGGATTGGTATCGTCGAAACGAAGGTTGCATTTCCCGTGATATTTTTTTGCCAGTCCAAAATTCAGGCAAATTGATTTGGCATGACCAATATGCAGATATCCATTGGGCTCAGGTGGAAAGCGGGTATGAACTCTTTGCTGATAAGTATTGTTGGTATTGTCAAGTTCAATAATCTCTTCAATAAAATTCAATGGTTTTTTTACCGGTTCAGGCATGTTGTTTTCTAATTCCATTCTTTATTTTTTTTGCAAAAATAATGATTTTGTATCTAAAACGACTATTTTTTTATATCTTAGCATTTAAAAACAGGTTTATTAGCAGGATTAAGTTAGTTGTTTTTCTATTTAATGCAATCTCTAGATGCTATAATTAAATTATTTCAAAGATGGATTTTATGAAACGATTTGTTGTTTTGTTATTATTAGTGAGTTCCACGGCGCTATTTGGCCAACATTTTAAACTCACCCATGCCACCGTTCGAAGCTGGACCAGTCAATCAAATCCGAATCAAAGAGGCGCAGAGTATCAAATCACTCTTCATACATCAAAGAAAATAAAGAATCTCACAATTGCCAGAACTTGGGTGCTTGATAAATGCTATGTTATTGAATCACTAATAGTAAATAACAAATCAATCTCTTCCTCTAATCAAACAATAGCAAAAGAAACTTCACTGAAAATTTATATCAATGTTAAAGAAGTTAGAGACAATTCCGGTGTGTGGATTTTAAACAATAATGAATGTAACGGTGTAATTCCTGTAAAGCCACAGGAAGGGAAAATAACCATTGAATATGATGTAAATGGAATCGCATCTTCTTTTACAATCAACGAAGTAGAGCGATTGGCTCCCATTCAGTTTAAATAGAGGATTTTTCAACTCCATTTTTCAAAAAAATAAATTCAAAAAACAGAAAATCAAGTATTTCAATAGAATATTTATAATTTTACACAATTCAATACTCAAAATGTCGTTAAAACATAGGAAAAAGAGAGAAAAGAAGACTAATTTTATATCGATGAAAAAAATAAATTTATTATGCATCATTCTGGTTGCGGCTATTGTAAGTTCTTGCGAAAGCGGAATGAAGAATATTTCGACCTCTTCAACAGGAAAAAACGGAGAGATTTTAGTGGTTTCCGATCGCGATTTATGGCGTGGCGATTTAAAAGATACAATCATAAATTATTTTACGGAATTCCAGTATGGACTGCCTCAGCCAGAGCCCCGATTCTCTGTTTTTTCAATTCCTTCGGATGAATTTAACCGGATTTTGCGTCCCCACCGAAGCATATTAATGATTTCTGTGGACAAATCTTTAGGGGAAGCCAAAGTCTCTTTTGCTAAAGATAAATGGGCAGAGCCTCAGGTTGTAGTAAAATTAACGGGGCCAACCAGAGAATCGGTCATTGAAAAGTTCTGGCAGCAACGTGAAAACATTGCCGATCTATTTATTGAATCGGAATACCGCAGATATCAAAAGATTGCCGAAAGTACCGGTGAACCATCCATTCCGAAAAAATTGGAAGAACGTTATAATTTTTCAATGACTTTTCCCAAAGGCTATTCCATTAGCACGATGCTTGATAACTTCTGTTGGATTCGTAAAGAAGCAAAGGACTTTAGTCATGGCATTATGATTTATTTTTACGATTATACGGACACGAAGCAACTGGATACTAAAAATATACTTTATGTTCGCGACACCATCACCAAAGCGCATATTCCCGGACCAACAGACAGTTCGTATATGGCCGTATCGTATAAAGTTTATGAACCGCAATCGAAAGTCGTCGAATTTATGGGAAATTATTGTGTCGAAACCCGAGGGCTTTGGTTGGTTGAAAATGACTTTATGGGAGGCCCTTTTGTAAATTATGCCTTCGTAGATAAGGCCCGCAATAAGATTGTGGTTCTTGATGGTTACGTTTATGCGCCCCGTGACAACAAAAGAGACATGTTGCGTATGGTGGAAGCGGTTCTTCATACATGGAAGTATGTACCAAAGGTGGTCGTAAAAAAATAATATTTAGCTCACTTCAAAAAAACAATTTGAACTAAACCATTATAATTGACGGTTAGTCTCTTACAAAATGACATTTACAAATAGAAAATAAACGATTACTTAAAAGAGAATTCGGTTAATCGAGGGTTGCTTTTAAGTCGAGTAGAAAAGATTTAATCTTTTGCAGTTTAAAGATTACCTCCATTTCCATGTTGGTCTCATTTTTTACCGCAAGTTTTTCTTTTGCTCCAGCCAAAGTGTATCCTTTTTCTTTAACCAAGTGAAAAATTTTGTGAAAATTATCAATGTCTTGTTGTGTAAAAAGCCGATTCCCTTTTTTGTTTTTAGTGGGTTTGATAATGTCAAATTCTTTTTCCCAAAACCGAATTAGAGAAGTATTTACTCCAAACATATTGGCCACTTCACCAATAGAGTAGTACAGTTTTTCGATCGGTTTTTCTTTATATGGCATCTTACTTCTTGATAAAAACTTCGGTTTTATTATCGTAATTGACAAAATACTCACCTTTCGGAAGCTTTTCCACATCCACTTCTTTACCTTTTCCCGATTTAACCATTTTGCTATTGGAATTGATAATCTGAAATAATGTCTCTTCCGTAAATTCTAGGGTTTTAGAAGTTTTCAAATTTACAATAAATACTTCTTTTGTTCCCGGACGAACTTTTATCGATTTGGTATATGCCACATGCTTTGATTTGTTTTCATACTGCTTAATTCTGAAAAGATTCAATCCTGAATGATAAAGCGGCATATAAGAAGTTTGGGAAACGGTATCTCTTAGCCCGATTTCTTTTACTTTCTGCCATTTTCCCCAAATAAACTGCTCAATATCGTAAAGTTTTCCCTTTTCCAATTCATTTATGCTCCAAGTTAAAGAATTGTCTTTTTTATTGTGCTTAAACGATTCTATTCCAAAATCTTTGGCCGGTGCTATCGCATCAGCATTTGTAATGATTGGTTCACTGTCCGGTCGATGCTGAATGGAAATGATCAACGACTGGCCGATTGAGAAATCCATTTTGGTTAAATCAACCACATAAGAATTCGTGTTAAAAACGGAATCTAAAACCACATTATTTACGCTGATTTTTGATATGGAAGAGATTCCGTTAACAATTGGATTAAAAATGTATAAATTCTTTCCCCAATAATTACCTTCAACCACCATGTCCTGTGATTGCGAAAATGTGGATAACACCGTAAAAAACAATCCCACAATAAATATAAATTTTTTCATTTGGTCTTTCAAGAATAATAAAAAAGAAGTCCTGTCCTATTTGCTCGTTTTTAAGCTATTAAAATGCAATAATAATAAAAAAAACTGAAAAAACTTATGAATGGAACTTTTTTTACTGTATATTTGCTTGTTAAAAAATCATCTAAAACGTTCAAAATGGGGAAAATTATTAGATTTAAAGAGAGGGTAAACAAAGGAATAGTCCTTGTTTTAGCCATTAGCTTGTTGTTTTCAATAGAAAGTTGGGCACAAAGCAGTGCAAAGACTACTGTAAAAGTCTTGGAAAACAGCAGCTCAAAATTGCGCATACAAATTAAGCCTGGTGATTATGTTGCCGAAACCGTATATCGCAATAAAACAAGTTTTGTAAATGCTGCCGTTGAAGGATGCGGAACTTCTAAAGTCATCGGTTATCCGGCATTGCCACAGTATCAAACATTAATTAACATTCCCGTATGTGATAATTTTTCATATAAAGTAACTAAAGTCAACGAAGTTACAATGCCTCTACATACTTCCGGTTACCCTTTGATACCAGCACAACCTTCGCGGTCGAAAAGTGATAAATCGCCTGTTGTATTTGTAAAAAATGCCAAGATGTATTCTCAAAATCGTTTCTGGAACCCCGGTGATGCTAAAGTTGAAAAACTTGGAGTAATGCGGAATACAACTATTGCCAGTTTGGTAATGTGTCCATTTAGCTATAATCCTGTAACCGGACAAATGAAAAAAGTAACGACTATGGAAATAGAAATTACTTTTAAAAATCCAAATATCCAAGCAACCAATGAATTATATTCGAAATACAAAGACATTTATACCGGCAATGTCCAAAGTGCAATATTAAACGGCAATATAAGCGAAACTAAAGATGCGCATGTTACCGGACCGTTGCATTATGTAATTGTTTCCGATATCGCTTTCCAATCGGCACTTCAACCGTTTGTTACCTGGAAAAAGAAACAGGGATATATCGTAACCGAAGCTTATACCAATAATTCTGCGGTAGGGACAACCACGACTTCAATTAAGGCATACTTAAAAGGCTTATATGATAATGCAACTACGGCTTTGCCCGCCCCCACATTTGTTCTTTTTGTTGGAGATGTGGCTCAGATTCCTGCTTTTACTGGAACCACTGGTTCCCATCCTACCGATTTATACTATTGCACGTGGACGACGGGGGATAATCTTCCGGAAGCATACTATGGCCGTTTTTCAGGAACGACTGCTCAACACATTACTAATCAGGTAAGTAAAACCGTGGAATATGAAAAATATCTAATGGCAGACCCCTCTTTTCTAAATAACATGGTTGCCGTTGCTGGTGTAGCCGAAAATTATGATGTTTTATATGGTGATGGACAGTTGAATTATTTTGTTAATAATTATTTGCCCAATCCTCCATTTACTGTATATTCATATCCCTCCTCAGTGTCTTCGCAAAGTTCCGCTTCCGCTGCCATTATTTCCAAAGTAAATGCAGGAGTCTCCATTGCAGACTATTCGGCTCACGGCAGTCCTAGTGGATGGGCTGATCCTTCATTCGAGGTTTCCGATGTTGCAACGATGACTAATAATGGGAAATATCCTGTAATGATTGGTAACTGCTGTCAATCAAATACCTTTAACGAATCATCCGGCGATTGTTTCGGCGAAGCATTATTGAAAGCACAAAATAAAGGAGCCGTAGGTTATATTGGTGCATCAAATTATTCTTACTGGGATGAAGATTATTATTTTGCTTGCGGATATAAAACCGTTAGTGTAAATGCTGCTTATGATGCGACCAAGCTGGGTTCTTTCGATCGTTTGTTTCATACTCATGGCGAAGCGTATAGTGCCCAATATATTACAACAGGACAAATTTTAAATGCAGGAAATCTTGCTGTTACCCAGTCGGGATCTTCAATGGCTTTATATTATTGGGAAATGTATCACCTAATGGGTGATCCGTCCTTAATGCCTTTCCTCGGCGTTCCAACTACTTTCACACCATCCTATAATTCATTAATTCCATTAAATAGCACAACATTTGCTATTTCATCTGTACCTCCTTATGCTTATATTGGAATTACGATGGGTTCTACATTATTGGGTGCCACTTTTGCGGATGCTACCGGTGTTGCCAATGTTCCGTTATCGGGTGTAACTACTTCAGGTACTGCAGATATCGTAATTACGGCTCAAAATAAACGACCATTTATCTCAACTATTCCTGTTTTTACACCAACAGGCCCTTATGTAACAATGACAATAAATACAGTTGTGGATGCAACCGGTAATGGCAATGGTGTGATTGATTACAACGAAAATGCAGGTTTTTCTGTTACATTAAGAAATTTAGGCATTAGCACGGCCAATACGGTACAAGCTAAACTAACTTCTAATTCACCATATATAACAATGACTGATAGTACAGAAAGTTATGGAAATATAATTGCAGATGCCAGTGTGTTAAAAGCCAATGCGTTTGCTTTCCATGTGTCGAACACCATTCCTGATGCTACGCCGGTTACTTTTAACTTAACTATTACCGATAACGCTTCTCATACATGGACCTCAACTATTACCCAAACAGTAAATGCTCCGGCATTCCAAATCGAGGAAATGACCATTAACGATGCTACCGGTAACAACAATGGACGATTAGATGCAGGTGAAACCGTACAGGTTGCCATTGCCGGTACCAATTCGGGACATGCCGCTGCTTCTACTGTTACCGGAACACTAACCACAACTACACCGGGAATAACCATTACCGCTTCTCCTGCGGCTATCGGCGCTGTTGCGGCTAGTGGCACTGCAAATGCAACTTTCACGCTAGCTGTTGCTGCATCGGTTCCCAATCCAACTACGGTAGCTCTTAACTACCATTTAGGAGAAGGAGCATATTTTGCAGAAAAAATGTTTGCTCCATCCTCAGGCATTGTGAGTGAAGACTACGAAACCGGTGACTTTACCCATTTTGCTTGGACTTCCAGTGGAGATGCTCCTTGGACGATTGTTAACACGGGACAATACGCTGGTAATTATTGCTCAAAATCAGGAGCAATTGGAAATTCATCTGGACTAGGCTTATATAAAACATCTGCCATGCAAATAACTATGACCGCTGCTGCTGACGATTCAATATCATTCTTTAATAAAGTTTCAAGTGAAGCGGGTTACGACTATTTAGAATTCTTTATTGATGGAAGCAGAATAGATAGCTTGTCAGGTGAAGTTGCATGGCAACGAGCTTCTTATCCTGTGAATGCAGGATCTCATACTTATAAATGGCAGTACAGAAAAGATGATTCTCGATCAGATGGATCCGACTGTGCTTGGGTGGATGATATTATATTCCCGCCAACACCTGCTCCGGCTGCTATTACCAACGTTAACAAGGAGATAAACAGTGTGGTGCTATTTCCAAATCCAACTTCCGATAATCTCAATATTGCTTATCGTTTAAGTAATAACCAGTCGGTTACCATTCAGGTATTTGATTATAATAGCCGATTGATTAATACACTTATCGAAAATGAAATGCAGCAACAAGGGACAAACTCGACTTCGCTAAGTACTTCTATGTTAAGTAGCGGCTTGTATTTTATCTCCATTAAAACAGATAAAACCGTCATCACAAAACGCTTTAGTGTAATAAAATAATCGATTATAAGTTACAACAGAAAACCGCACTTTTGCAAGTGCGGTTTTTTTCTCAAATATAAATATACAAATAGAATGAAAAAAATATTATTTTTGGTTTTACTCGTATTTGCAACCCTTTCCTATGCCCAAAACACGGTTTCTGTGGTTGCTTCCGATCCGAATGGCGTGACATTGAAATTCCGATTAAATCAGTATCAGTTTAAAAAGGTGAGTACAAATAGAGGAGAAGCTAAGCAAATAATGGCACCTCAGAGTTATCCTTTAATGAAAAGCGGAACACCAGATGTTTTAAAAATGACTGCAGCCATAATTCTTCCAAATACAGGCAATATTGCAACTTCCGTGGTAAGTGAAAAGCACACCGATATTTCTTCCATACTTTTAGTACCATCTAAAGGGAACTTACACCGCAACATAAACCCTGCAACCATTGATTATACTTTCGGAAATGCTTATCAACAGGATGAATTTTTCCCCAAAGCATTAACTAAATCGAACACTCCATATATCGCCCGGAGTATTCGCGGATGTTCCGTGGATGCAAACATGATTCAATACAATCCGATTTCTAAAGTACTGAGAATTTACAGTGAAATGTTGGTCAGAGTTAGTTTTACCAAAGATCAGGGAATTAATGAGTTGGCAAATCCCAAACCGATAGATGCGGATTTTTCTGCGATTTACCGGCAAAACTATCTTAACTATAACCCTGCTAAATATACGGCTCTATCTGAAACCGGCGAACTGTTAATTATATGTTACGATAACTTTATGTCTGCAATGCAGCCTTTTGTAAATCACAAGCAAAGTATGGGAATACCCACAACCATGGTTGCTTCGAGTAGTGCAGGAACTACTGCCGCTCAAATTAAAACCTATATTAGCAGCTACTATAACAACCCCAGCCACAATTTAAAATATGTACTATTGGTGGGCGATCATGCTCAGGTTCCTTCAAACATGATATCTACAACCGAAGGAACAGGAGCATCCGATAACACATACGCTTATATTTCGGGAAACGATCATTATCCGGAAATCTTTGTCGGACGCTTTTCTGCTGAAACTGTTGCTCACGTAAACACAATGGTACAGCGGACAATTGCATACGAAAACGACCCGACTACAGGCAATTGGTTAAGTTCCGGCTTGGGAATCGGCTCCGATCAAGGTCCCGGAGATAATAATGAGTATGATTATGAACATATACGGAATATTCGTACAAAATTACAGGGTTATACCTATACTACGTCTGTTGCAGAAGTATATGACGGAAGTCAGGGAGGACAAGATGCTTCAGGAGATGCAACTGCCGCCCAAGTAACAACAGCTGTAAATGAGGGAGTTGGAATTATTAACTATTGTGGACATGGCGATTGGAACATGTTTGTTTCAAGCAATTTTACCAATACAAATGTAGATGCTCTTCAAAACACGACCAAGTGGCCTTTTATTTTTTCCGTTGCCTGTGTAGAAGGAGACTTTACTTCACAAACCTGCTTTGCAGAACACTGGCTGCGTGCTTCGTATAACGGATCACCCACTGGGGCTCTGGCAACGGTAATGTCAACAATTAACCAGTCGTGGCAGCCACCAATGAAAGGGCAGGATGAAATGGCGAACATTCTGACAGAATCCTATACCTCCAACATCAAACGTACATTTGGCGGAATTACCATGAACGCAATGATGGCAATGGTTGATGCTTACACTTCCGACGGACCTGAAATGATTGACACTTGGACCATTTTTGGAGATCCTTCTGTAATGGTACGAACCACAGATCCTTCTCAACTATTGGTCTCTCATCCCAGCCAAAAACCTATCGGCACCACTTCAATTAGCGTAACTTCTGCCGTTGAAGGAGCTTGTGTAGCACTCACACTTAATGATACCCTCTTGGGAACAGGAATTATCTCCGGTGGAACTGCAACTATTACTATTCCTCAAATTACATCCATCGACACGATTGATGTTACAGGGACTGCTTTTAATAAAATTCCTTATCACGGAATCATTAAAATAGAAAGCGGTGTTAATGTCGAAAACATTTCAACCGATAATATAAAATACACGCTGTTTCCCAACCCTGCAAACAACGTAATAAACATCAATATTCTTACCGACAAATCCGAAATATTCACCATTTCGATGATAGATATCACCGGGAAAAGAGTTGCGGAAACAACTGAACCTATAATGGCTAATACTCCAAATACCATTTATTTGTCAACATATCTGCTTTCAAACGGGATTTATTTTGTAAAAGTAAGTTCGCCCACAACACAAAAAACAATTAAGGTAATTATAGACAAATAACAACATTGCCAAAAAAACAAAAAAAGAGACCATAATACAGTCTCTTTTTTTGTGCATGAACACGGCAAAGAGAAGACAAGAAACAATTTTCAGCAGACTCTATTTTTGTTTTTTCAATTGCTCTATTTATTGAATAAACTTTGTTTAGACTTGTTTTTAAAACAGCTAAATATCAACTATTTTCAGGTTTAATCAAATAATTTCCTATTGCACAATCCAAACATCTTTTTTTATCACAATACCTTTTTTTTAATTGCAATAGGGCTTGCGATCTGAAAGCAGTTGATGTATTAACATTCAGCAATTTAAACCCCCTGATAATTAAATTATCTTCGGCCGGCAACAAGTCATGCAAATCGAGTGCTTTTTTGGTGTAACTCTCTTTTCCATAATATTTCCCATATAAAAACAAGTATGGGATCACCGAGTTTATCAGAATCAGATTAACCATCGTTGTGCCCAATTTGTGCCCATTTACTTTGGCAATCTTATCGAAAAGATAATGGGTGTGCCAGTACTCAGAGGCATCCACCTGAAACAACGGAAACAAATCGGAGACATTTGCTGAGATCACCGCTTGCGAAAACAGCGATTTATTTTGGTGAACCAGCTGTGCCAACTGTGCAATCCGATGAGTGGGAAAACTTGATGGCCGTAGCCGTAAGAAATTCCAAACCGATTTATCGATAGGAGTCAACGCATATTTGGTCTTCAAAAATTGATATTCGTCCCACAACTGTCTTGGATATTCGCCCTTAAATGTTCCATCAAGAAGTCCCGATTGTCCGAACAAAAGCGCCTCAATCTGGAAAAGGCTATCGGCATGTTTCTGCAGAACGTTCAATGGGGTAGCTTTTGCAAGTAATTCAAAAGCCTGTGAATTCACCTTAAGCCCAAAAGAAGAAGCTACCGATTCAAAAAACGATTGCTCCCAGTCGAAGAGATTTTGCTGTAGGCGATAATCGATATAATCGGCTTTATCTTCAAGACGTTCTATCAAAAGTCGTTCGAGCCAAAGTTCAAAAGTTATTCTGGGAACGTCGGAAATATCTTTCTCACAGGCGATCCAACGGCTCGAGTCCACCATGTCCTGAAAACGTTCAAACATCGACTCTTCAAAATGACCTTTCATCTCAAAGGTTGGAATCACTTCTCCTGAGTTACGAGAAATCGGCACATCGGCTTCAAAGACCACATGTAAAATGACATTATCGTATGCCGGATTGGTCTGATGTTGATGTTTGAGCCAATCGGAAGCCCTAAGATGAATTTCCACATTTCCTGCCCACTCAATATCTCCAACCTTTACCTTAGCATTCAGAAAATCAGGTCCTCCATCGGTATTATATACTCCTTGAGAAAGGATCGTCAATGATTCACCGGAAGTCGTCGCCAGATGGCTGAGAAAAAAATATTTATGCAACCACAAATAATGTAGAAATCGTTCGGTCATTATGTTATGATTTCTTGTTGAAATGAGTTGCCGAACCCTGAGATGTGCACATAATCACCATATCATTGATGTTTACATGTGGAGGCAGCGACGCCACATACCAGATCGCATCTGCAATATCATCGGGGGCTAAAGGCGTATAACCATTGTAAACTGCTTTTGCTCTATCGGTATCTCCATGGAAACGAACCGTTGAAAATTCGGTTTCGACTGCACCCGGGGCAATCTGAGACACTTTTATCCCATAGGGTAGCATATCTATCCGCATAGCTTTGGTCAATGCATCCACAGCATGTTTGGTGGCACAGTAAACATTTCCATTAGCATATACTTCTTTCCCTGCAATGGAGCCAATATTGATGATGTGTCCCGATTTTTGCTCAACCATTAAAGGGGCTATTGCTCTAAAAATATAGAGTAATCCTTTTACATTCGTATCAATCATCTTCTCCCAATCGTCGATGTCTCCATCCTGAATTGCACCGAGTCCTGAAGCCAACCCTGCATTATTGAGTAACACATCGATTTTTCTCCATGCTTCCGGAATAGAAGCAATGACTTCCTTAACGACAGTACGCTGGCGGACATCAAAGTTCAACAATAGAACTTCTGATTTATACTTTTCTTCCAATTCATTTTTCAATGATTCCAAACGTTCTTTTCTTCGTCCTGTAAGAATGAGCCTATATCCATTGGCGGCAAAACGATACGCCGATGATTTTCCGATTCCGCTGGTGGCTCCCGTAATTAAAATAGTCTTTGTCATATTATATAAGTTTTGTTTCTTTACGGTTTAACGGCTGATGTCAATTGCAAATGTAAACATTTTTGTAACTTTGCAGCGTTAAATTCAACAACAATTATGAAGATTTTAATGGTTTGCTTGGGCAACATTTGTCGGTCTCCCATTGCCGAAGGCATTTTAAGAGCACGGGCACTCGATGCCGACTTGCCAATAATGGTGGATTCGTGCGGTTTTGAACGCTATCATCTGGGCGATGCTCCAGATAAGCGGGCAATAGATATATGTAAAATTAATGGGGTTGATATTTCCGGGCATCGTCAGCGGCTTTTCAAAGTTGAAGATTTTGACCGTTTCGACCGGATTTATGTAATGGATGCTAACAATTACAAAGATGTGAAACAAATGGCACGTACTACCGAAGACATGAAAAAAGTAGCATTATTATTAGATGTCATACACCCGAATGCAAACAAATCCATTCCCGATCCCTATTACGGAGATTCCTTCGATTTCGAAAATGTCTTTAAGACAATTGATGTTGCTTGCAATGCGATTGTCAAATCTATAATCGCTAAATAAAAATTGAAAGAATTGTAATGGAAAATACAATTTTTAGCCTTTTCATATACTCCAGCATTAGCAAATCATTAATTCAATTCTTCCACCAACTCGTAATCGAGCAATTTTTTGGCTAAATCCACCTTTACCACTTTTACCCTTACACGATCACCGAGTCGATACACTTTTTTGTATCGAGTTCCGATCAACTGGTAGTTGTCGTTATCGAGGGTGTAGAAATCGTCGTTCATTCGATGATTGGCCACCAACCCTTCACAGTGGCTCTCTTCGAGCATCACGAACAGCCCCCATTTGGAAACCCCGGAAATCAAGCCCCAGAACTCCTCTCCTACTTTGTCGAGCAGGAATTCGGCCTGTTTGTATTTCACCGATGCGCGTTCCGCCTCTGCGGCTTTAATCTCCATTTGCGAAGAGTGCTTGCACTTTTCCTCGATGGTTTCTTTATCCTGCGATGTGGCTCCATCGAGATACATTTCGAGCAAACGGTGTACCATCACATCCGGATAACGCCGAATGGGAGAAGTAAAATGTGTGTAATATCGGAATCCAAGCCCATAGTGACCAATGTTTTCGGAAGTGTAATAGGCCTTCATCATGGTACGAATGGCAATAGTTTCAATCATCTGCTGTTCGCCTTTCCCCTTGATATCCTCAAAAAGGGTGTTGTACGATTCTGCCAAGCTCTTTCGGGAACCGGTGCGTAACTGGTAACCAAGCTTTTTTAAGAAGGTTGAAAAGGTGGTCAACTTTTCGCTGTTCGGCTCATCGTGCACCCGGTAAACAAAGGTTCGTTCTTGATTTTTATTTTTTGGATTCCCTACAAATTCAGCTACTTTACGATTGGCAAGCAGCATAAAATCTTCGATTAGCCTATTGGAGTCTTTCATCTCCTTTACATAAACGCTGATGGGTTTTGCATTTTCGTCGAGTCGGAATTTAACTTCCCTCGACTCGAAGTTGATAGCCCCTTTAGAGAATCGTTCGTACCTCATTTTTTTGGCCAAACGATCGAGGGTGAGTATTTCGTCACACAACTCTCCTTTCTGTTTTTCTATAATTTCCTGCACTTCATCATAGTTAAACCGCCTATTAGAGCGTATGACGGTTTTTCCAAACCATTCGTGGCGAACTTTAGCGTTATCATCCAATTCAAATACAGCAGAAAAACAAAGTTTGTCTTCGTCGGGTCGCAGCGAACAGACTTTGTTCGAAAGTTTTTCGGGCAACATTGGAATCGTCCGATCTACCAGATAGATAGACGTTGCGCGAAGATAAGCTTCTTCTTCAAGTTTAGATTCCGGTTTCACGTAATAGGAAACATCGGCAATGTGCACACCGATTTCCCAATTTCCATTCTCGAGTTTTTGGATCGAAAGGGCATCGTCAAAATCCTTAGCATCATAAGGATCAATCGTAATGGTTAGCACATTACGGAAATCTCTACGTTTTTTAATCTCTTTTTCCGGTATTTTTTCCGGAATCCGCTCTGCTTCTTCTTCCACATCTTTCGGAAAGCACAATGGAAATTCAAATTCAGCCAAAATAGAATTCATTTCCACATCGTTTTGCCCCGGCCGACCCAATGTGTGGATGACTTCACCAAATGGATTCCGCGAGTGCTTAGGCCAATCGGAAATCGCCACGACTACTTTGTCTCCATCTTTTGCTCCGTTCAGGTCTTTCTCTTCAATCATGATTTCAACAGGCATCGAGATATTATCGGGCATAAAAAACGACATCCTATGCTCTTTGATAATGGTTCCCACAAACTGCTTTTTAGCCCGTTTAATCACTTCAACAATTTCGCCTTCCAGTTTTTTGTTTTTCCGTTTCGGAAACAGATGAACCCTAACCAAATCGCCATTAAGAGAATGCCCGGTATTGCCGGAATTGATAAAAATATCTTCGATGTTCGGATCTTCAACAATTACATAAGCTTTACCGGTTTGTTTCATATCCACTATACCGGTGAGATAATTTTTGGTATCGACTCCACCGACAATCGGATTAAGGCGATATTTACCTTTGTTTAGCTCGAGTAAAGCACCCTGATTGGCAAGAGCCGAAAGTTGCTTGCCAATAGCGATACGCTCATTTCGATCGGTAACATTTAAAAAAGCGGCAACTTGCTTATAGTTGAGAGACCTGTTTGGGTTTACGGTGAAAATTCCATTAATTTCTTTCTCCATAAAAGGAGAGGATTCCTGATTCTTTGGGGTTTTTGTCTTTTTCATTTTATTTACATTTTGAGAATTACCGCGAATTATGATGAATATTAATACATCCACGGCTTTATGTTCTAATAATTAACATACAAAGATAATGTTTGTTTTGGAGTATAGCGAGTATTAATGAAAATTTAATTTGGACTGCTGATGTCGGGCATTAACGAAAATGAATACTGGAGTTTTCAAGATAAACACTAAAGCTATTTTCTCTATCAAAGTTTTAGCCATTTGTGGATTTAGAAAGATATTCATAAAGGCATCTCTATATGTCCCATGAATTATCAAGCACCCGCTCCATATTTTTAAACTGTATAAATTCTAATTTTAAATCATCAATATAACAATCAACATCTGAGTTATTAAACAGATATGTTTCGAACTGGTTTCCGACTTTATTTTCTTCCTTAACTGTAAATTTGGGCATATATAACTCAAATGTTTTGTATTCCCAAACCCCATAATTGTTCATATATAAATCCAAATCAAAAGAATTGAAACAGAAACTTGAACCATTATTAGAAAAACTTAGCGCCATGAATGCATGACTACCCTTTTTAGCAATATTAAACCAACCCGAAACCCTGATTAACACATTGCGGGAATAAGGAATGTCTTCAATCTTCTTAAAAACACCGATACTGTATGGTGTATCCTTTTTCACCTTGCTGGAAAACACACCGGAATGAGCTTTTTCAGCAGTTCGGGTATTGTTGTTAATCCAAGAGGAATCTACTTTTTCAACATCGTTAAAAAACACCAGATGTTTTATTATGTTCTCTTTTCGCTCATCTACAGGATATTTGTAATCTTTACCGCTATATCCTTCCGTCTTTAGAAATATGCTCCAATAGCCTTTTGCATCTGTTCTAAAATCATTATCAAGTATTTTGTTTTCGTTCTGATATATTTGAAAAATACTATACGACGAAAATAAAAGAATTAGAGAAACTGATAATGCTTTAATTGCATTACTTTTAAACGATAGCAACAAGGCAATCAAAAAGAAAAAGACAGGAAACATTTCAATAAAAGCTCTGGTTCCGAATGTAGCTCCGTAATTCCAACACCACCATGATGAAATTACATAAACATTGATAATCAGGTATAAAACAGTACCAAAAAACTGATATTTATTTAATTGGTATAACCTTATCAATCCAAAAAGAGATAAAAAACAAATGGGAGAATAAAACAGCAATCCTTTAGAATAGCTAAACAGTTCATTGAAAATATGCGGACTAACAAAATCAAATCCTTCTGATTTATAGGACCATACTAAATACTCTCCTGTGCTCGCCTTATATAGAAGCAACTGACAAATAGCCGGAATCAATGCAACCAATAATGAGATAAAAATCGTTTTCCATTCTTTCAGGGCTCTCGCTAATGTGTCACGAAAGGATTGGAAATTATCTGCCAGAAATGGGAACAAAACAACTATCAGTGCTACAGAAGGACGAACAAAAAAGAGAAATGACAAGGAAACAATGATGACAAAAATACTGATTTTATTATAATTGTGATACAGCTTTTTAACATGATACAAAAGCAAACACACAAGAAAGAACCCCACAATATGACTCCAACCGGGTGATAGCACCGTATAATATGCAATTGTACTCATCGACATAGCCAATAACATTAAACTGCTAACCCACGGTTTGATTTTGTAAAATTTCAAGAATTTTGCAAAATAGAAGAACCCCAAAAGCAGATAGAACAGTGTTCCTATCGACACAAATATCATAAAAAACAATGAATACCCGTCAATCGGCAAGTGAGATATCGCACTGATAGCGTAGGCACAATAAAAGAATGGAAGATAAAAAAGCGAAGTCCCGATATAGTATTTTATGGCCGTTGGGTTTTCTTCTTTTGTATCGATTTTATGATCTATTAAAACTGTTGGCAAGTATCTGTAATACTGTGCTGCATCTGAGAAAACCGTTGATTTCCACTTTTCTTCTTTCCATTTAAAATGATAGTCCGAACATAAAAAAAGTACCATTAATCCAATGATTGTAATGGTCGTAAATGAAGGTTTTATTTTGTATTTAAAATTCATTGGCATCACTTTTTTACATTCCCGATTTTATTTTCGATCGACTGGATTTTCGATTTCATCCTGTTTGATTTTTTGTCCTGAATATCAAAAGTTACTGTCGAGTAAACACGGGAGCAGTCGGGCTGGAGTTGCTGGTAAGCTTTACCGAGAACTTGCAACGCTTCAGTCATGGTTTCGGTTTCAAAAACGGTTCCCATCGATGTAAGTTGATATGAAATACCGCTTCCCTCCATCATTTTAATAATTCTACTCACATAAGGACTGACACTGGTTCCTTTATCGGTCGGAAACATGGCGAAATTTACAAGTACTGACATGATCTTTTTTTACAAAGTTAGGAATTTTTTGTTTATCGGTTGATCTGTTGATGGATCCTCGAAAAAAATGGAATCGTAGATTTCTGTTTTTTCGGAATTGATAAGTTGATCGCGAAGCGAGACTAACGCAAATTGAGAATGGCGCAAAGCGACATTTGTCCAATTCATATTTTACTTTCTACTTTTAACTTTTCCCTTTTTGCTGATTTCGGGTCTCCCTATAAACTAATAAACCTATCAACAAAAGAAGTTAATGAGTTTCAATTTCTGAACTTGCAATTTCTTGAAAGTCAAAAATTGCCTCTTCATCCATAAAAACCGGCTATTCTTCTATTCTCGTTGAAAAAATGGATTGTTATTAATAATATTGTCTCCGATTTTGAAACCAAATAATTGCCGATGCAACAAATCTATAATTTTTGTTTTTAAGTTTATAGATATTATTATATTTCACGAGTTGATAATTGCTTGAAAAATAGATTCAACTCAAAAAATTCAAATCATTCAAAATCATTACCTATTCATCTTTCAATATAAAATACATGAAAAACCTTCGTTTTTTACATGCAAAAATGTCAATACTACGATACTTTGTCGTTTTATTTATAACCGTTGCAACAATCCATTCGCTTCGGGCACAAGAGCGGGAATACATTTTTAACGCCCCGGGTAACCCCTGCTACTTTCAGTATCTCTGTTTTTCGCAAAGCAATGATTACCTGACAGTAAAACGTCCATTTATCTTTGTTCTGGGAAAGACAGGTCAACCACTGGCGGATCTCTACAAAAGCGACAGCTTGAAAGACCTTCCACAATTTGGCAACTACATGTTTGTATATATTCCCAACAAGGGGATGAATACAAAAAGCAAACTGAATTGTATTGAGCCGTTAGCAAGCTTGCTGACACACACTTACAAATATGGAAACACCAATTTATTCTTAACCGTTTGCGATCCGGGTATTACTAGAGAAGACATTAATGCTTACGGAATTAATGCCGTTTTTAAAACCATTCACTTAACCGAAGTGCATACTGATACAGTGGTCACTCCGATTTCGGAAGAATTTAAAGAAACTGTTGTTTATGAAGAACCGATAGTGGAAGAACCGGAATCCGGCACCTTTTATATTGAAGAGACTAAGACCGAAACAGATGGAAAACCGCAAAAAGAGGTCTCAAAAAAAGTCTATTGGGGACCTCCTACCATGCACAACTTTACATTAACGGGAATTGTCCGCGATATGTCCACAGGCGAAGCATTACCTTTTGCAAACGTTCAAGTAAAAGGAACTACCGTTGGCGCTTCTGCAAATGCTGATGGATACTTTACTTTGTTAAAAGTTCCTTCAGACACCAGTATTATTGTAATTCAATACGTGGGCTACGAAAGGCTAGAGCTTTACCTAACTCCTCAAACGCTAAAAAGGAATTTAAAAATAGACTTGAAATCCTCTGCTCAAAACTTGGAGGCAGTAACCGTATATGGGCAAAAAGAGGATGTGGTTCTAGTCAATAAAACGGATGTAAGTCTAATAAAAGTAACTCCAAAAGAAATCTCAAAACTCCCCAGCTTAGGTGAAAAAGACGTAATGAGATCATTTCAATTGATGCCGGGAGTTAGTGCTTCTAACGAGTCATCATCGGGATTGTATATCCGTGGCGGAACACCGGACCAAAACTTGGTGTTGTATGATGGTTTTACCGTTTATCACGTAGATCATTTATACGGGTTTTATAGCGCCTTTAATTCAAACGCTGTAAAAGATGTTCAGCTTTACAAGGGTGGTTTTGAATCGAAATTCGGAGGAAGACTTTCGAGTGTTACTGAAATCACAGGAAAAGATGGGAATCAGAAAAAATTTAATCTGGGGATGGATTTAAGTCTGTTGAGCGTAAACGCTTTTGTTGAGATTCCTATCGGTAGTAAGTTCTCTTCCGTAATCGCCTATCGACGCTCTTACAAAGGACTGATATACAACACTATTTTTAAAAAGTTTAATAAAAGCACCAATACAACCATGACTATTCCTGAAGGAAATGGCGGCGGCGGTCGAAAGATGTCGCAAGACACCAAAGTTACCTCCTATTTCTATGATTTAAACGGGAAATTTACATTTCGCCCTACATCCATTGATGTTGTCTCGTTAAGCCTTTTTAATGGCTCCGACATGCTCGACAACAGCTCCGAAACCGAATCCTCTTCCTTTGGAGCCGGTGGTGGTGGAATGAATATGAACTCCACCGATTTAACCGAATACGGAAACATCAGCGGCAGTTTAAAGTGGGCTCGAAAATGGAGTGATAAGTTATTTGGCAACACCGTTTTAAGCTACTCAAACTACTTCAGCGACAGGAACCGTTCGCAGGAGCGGAGTTCAACGGATGACAACGGCGATACCACCACAACCAGTACCGGGATTTTCGAAAATAACAATTTAAAAGATTACAGCCTAAAATCGGATTATCAGTGGGATATACTCCATTTCTGTCAGCTTCAGTTCGGCGGCTTTGCCACCCACTTCGACATTAAATACACGTATGCACAAAACGATACATCTACCGTGCTCGACCGTAACAGCAACGCCACGCTTGCAGGAGGATATGTTCAAAGCCAAATTAAGCTGTTTAAAGACAAACTGCAAATTATTCCGGGCATAAGATCCAGCTATTTTGAAGCCACCAAGCAGGTGTATTACGAACCTCGAGCATCCCTAAACCTGTCACTAACTAAACGATTAACACTCAAGGGGACTTATGGAAAGTATTACCAGTTTGCCAACCGAGTAACCCGAGAAGATATTATATCGGGAAGTAAGGATTTTTGGCTGTTATCCGATGGCAATAAAGTTCCTGTGAGCTCTTCCATTCACTACGTAACCGGACTTTCATACGAAACCAACAATTATTTGATTAGTGCGGAAGGATATTACAAAAAACTCAGTAACCTGACAGAATACTCGCTTCGAATCAATTCCAATCCAATGGGGGTAGATTATAATGAAAATTTCTTTAACGGCTATGGATTTTCGAAGGGTATAGAGCTGTTAATTCAAAAGAAATCGGGAAAACTGAATGGATGGGTAAGTTATACATTTGGACAGGCCGAAAATCACTTCGATGTCTATTCCGACACGTATTATCCCGCAAATCAGGACGTAACTCATGAATTCAAAGCCGTGGCCATGTACCAATACAAGCGTTGGGATTTTGCAGCTACTTGGGTTTTTGCCACCGGTCGACCATACACAGCGCCTTCGGGAGCCTATACCGTAACACTTTTGGATGGCACTACTCAGGATTTCTTTACCGTTACCGCTAAAAATGGGCTGAGATTGCCCGATTACCATCGTGGCGATTTGTCGGTAACATACAAAATACTATTGGGAGACAAAGGGGATAAGAAACGGAGAGACATCGGTTCCATCGGGCTCTCGATCTTCAATGTTTATAATCGCGAAAATGTCTGGTATAAACAGTTTACCATTGTTGACGGCTCAATTTTGGAAACCAATGTGAAATATCTGGGAATTACTCCCAACCTAACACTATCATTCAAAATCAGATAATTTTAAAAATATTAATGCATGAAAACCATAAAATCAATTATAAAACGATCGTTGATTCTTTCACTTATATTGCTCATTGCCTGCAATAAAGAGGATATTGAATATACCGATACTCCGATTGTGGAAGCGTATCTAATACCTGGAAATTATCTGACGGTAAAGATATCACGTCAGATTCCGTTTGCCTCAGAAGTTGAAGTCTCTTCCGACAACATAAACAGTTTACCTATTCAAGTGGAATGGAATAATCAAACACATCAACTCACTCCACTCGGCGATGGCAATTATATCGACAGTTCGATTATTGTAACCGAAGGAGCCAAATACAACATTTCGTTTTCCTTTAACTCAAAAAGTGTAAAAGCTTATACTTACATTCCTACGCAGCCTTTAAATTTTACACAATCGGCCACAACCATTGAAATTGAGCAAATGGACACCACTTCGGGGCCTCCTTCTGGAACAATGCCTGATCCGATTACGCTGACTTGGGATAATACCGACGGATCATATTATCTGATTGTAGTTGAAAATATAGAAAGCACACTGGTTCCTATCCGTGATTTTGGCGATGAAACTCCTCCGGGTAACCGGTTTAAAAAAAGTCCGAGTAATTCCTCTTCCGAAGTCATTAATTCGATGGAATTTCAGTATTACGGAATGCACCGGATTATCTTATATCACGTGCTTCCAGATTACGCGGCACTGTATAACCAAAATAGTGCAAACTCCTTGACCTTGACTAATCCTTCAACGAGTATTACGAATGGATACGGCATATTTACGGGGCTAAATTCGGATACACTCTTTATAAATGTGGTTGAACCGTAATTTTGTGAAGGGGATCGTGAAGAGAAACTGAAAGTAATGAGATATTAGGTGGCCTAGTGACCAAGTGGCTGAGAGTGCAAAGCGAGACGAACAGAGAGTTATGAGATATGAATTATAAACTGTGAGTTGTCGCGATGCGAGAATGGCGCAAAGTAACATTTGTCTAATTCATATTTTACTTTCTCCTTTTAACTTTTTCCTTTTTACTGATTTCGGGTCTCCCTATCAACTTATAAACTAATAAACCTATCAACAAAAAAGCAGAAGCTGATGGGTCCCAAAAAAGAAAATAAAACCTAAAAAATCCATAAAAACCTAAACAATTAGTCGATGAAAAATCCTCATTCGGATAAGTGTCTAGGCAGTTCATCTATTTCGTTGATACATATTAGGAAAATTGATGAATTTTGTTAAATATAAAAACTGGAAAAGCGTTAATCAATAATAGATCTCAAAGCAGGGTAAAAACTAAACGTTAATTATACTCAAATGATGAGAATAAAAATGAAAAAATATATATTATTTATCACGTTGTCTCTTTTCATTCTTCAATTCAGTCTAGGACAAAACGGAAAAAGAGACACCTCCGCATGGACATTGAAGCAATGTATCTCTTATGCACACGAGAACAACATTACGGTAAAGCAAGCGATATTAAGCAAAAACAGTGTGGAAATCACTTATAAGCAATCGAAAAGTGCATTATTTCCAAGCCTTAATGCTTCGGGTTCGCAATCGCTGACTCAAGGAACCAGTATCGATCCTATTACCAGCGATTTCGTTTCGAAAGTGATTAATTCCACTAGCATCGGGCTAAATGCACAAGCTACCATTTTCAACGGTTTTCAGCAAACAAATCAGATTAAGCAAAACAAGCTGTCAATCAAGCAAAATGAATTTTTAATCGAAGAAGCAAAAAAAGACATTACACTAAACATTATTCAATCATTCATTCAGGTTTTATACCTTAAAGAGGAAGTGAAAATTGCAGAAAACAATCTGACTTTAAGCCAGCGTCAGCTCGACATGATTACCAATAAATACAATGCAGGAACCATAGATGTGAAAACTTATTCTGATGCCCAATCGCAGGTTGCTACAAATAACTATAACCTTGTGGTCGCAAAAAATGCGGTTGCAAATCAGGTGTTAACGCTAAAACAGTTTTTAGAACTGCCCTCATCTGTTCCTTTCGACTTAGCTGAAGATTCGCTGATAAACCAATCCTCTGCGATTACTGGTAAAGAGACCGTGATGGCATCGGCATTAACCAACCTTCCGGAAATTAAAGCGGCAGAAATCGAGATTGAAGCCAATACTATTGGGCTTAAGATTGCAAAAGGAGCTTACTACCCCACACTAGCAATATCAGGAAATCTTTCTACCGGATACACCAGTACACAGGCAGAAACTTTTGCCAATCAGTTCAATAACAATTTTAACCAAAGCATAGCACTCCGATTGAATGTCCCCATTTGGGATAACAACACAACAAAGTCGAAAGTACAAAATGCAAAAATTCAAATTCAAAAGTCACAATACAATCTCTATAATGCCCAAAAAGAGACCACTCAAAAGATAGAATCGCTATGGTTGAATTCAGCCGCAGCTCAGAGTCAAACTAAAGCTGCATTAGCCCAACTTGAGGCTTCAACCACAGCATATACGATTGCTCAACAGCAATTTGATTTAGGAGCAATTAGTTTTATAGATTTACAGCTCAGCATGAATAATTATTTAAGTGCTTCGCAAAAATACATTGTGGCAAAACACACGCTGCTTATCTATCAGCTACTAATTCAATACTATAACGGAAAGTTTTAATTCATAAAAATGATATATTTAAAGAAAAAACATACAGATCATGAAGAACTTCAATAAAAAGAGGATCCTTATCGGAAGTGCCATTCTCGTTGTCGCTATGGCCTTGATTTACTTCTTATTCATCAAGAAAGAAACACAGAAGGTGGTTGTTGAAACGGTAAAAGCAGAAAAAGGAAATATCAGCACTGTAGTTACTGCAACCGGAACCATTCAACCCACAAAGCAAGTGGCAGTGGGAACTCAAGTTTCCGGGGTAGTGAAGAAAATTTACGTTGACTTCAACAGCAAAGTAAAGGCCGGTCAATTGATTGCAGAGCTGGACAAAACCAATCTGATCGCTTCGGTGAACGAAGCAAAAGCCAACTACAATAACGCACTGAACGAGGTAAATTATCTGGAGAAAATTTTTGCCCGGCAAGCCGGCTTGTTTAAAAATAAATCAATCAGTCAAAACGACTACGATGAAGCACTGTATAAACTAAACAACGCAAAAGGAGCTTTAGAACAACGTAAATACGACCTTAACAAAATGGAAACGAATTTAGGGTACGCTGATATTTATTCCCCAATTGACGGTATTGTTTTGTCGAAAGCCGTAGATGTAGGACAAACCGTAGCCGCAAGTTTCAGTACTCCTACACTGTTTACCATTGCAGAAGATTTACGGCAGATGCAGGTAGAGGCAAATGTGGATGAAGCCGATATCGGAAATGTAAAAATCGGACAACGTGTAACGTTCACCGTGGATGCATATCAAGGCGAAGAATTTTCGGGAACAGTTACCCAAGTAAGGATGAATGCTACAACAACTTCAAATGTAGTGACTTACAAAGTAATCGTGAAAGCCGATAATCCGGATGAAAAATTGTTACCCGGACTCACCGCCACAATTTCAATTTACACGTTGGAACTAAAGGATGTACTCACCGTAAGTTCTCAGGCCTTCAATTTCAATCCTAATATGCAAATGCTAAAATCGTATAACGCCCAATTTTCAAGCGAATCCCCGAACAATGAACAAAAAATGGGACCACCACCCTCCGAAAAGGAACAACTTACATCAAACCAACATCAGAAAACCTTGTGGGTAAAAGATTCTAAAGGTCTTCACCCCACACAAGTAACTGTAGGAAGCAACGATGGGATCAATACGGAAATAATCAACGGGTTAAAAACAGGAGACGAAATAGCTATTTCGATGGCATATCAAGTAAAAGGTATGACAGCTCAAAAAGAAGGCTCTTCCGAAAGCCCATTTATGCCGAAACCTCCCGGAAAAAAGAACAGCGACAATTCCAAAAAGAAATAATAGACCTTCTGTTTACAGCAATCTTACTCAAATAATAAAAAAGGAAAAGAGATAAATTCCCATGAATAAGCCAATTATAGAAATGGAAAATATTACCCGCCAATATATTGTAGGCGACGAAGCGGTACATGCGCTTCGAGGTGTAAGTTTTACCATCCAGGAAGGAGAATTTGTAACCATTATGGGGGCTAGTGGTTCCGGAAAATCCACGTTGCTTAATATCTTGGGTTGCCTCGACAAATGCTCTGCCGGAATATATAAGCTGGATAATATTCCCGTGAAAGATCTTACCCGAAATGAATTGGCTAAAATCAGAAACGAAAAAATCGGATTTATCTTTCAATCGTATAACCTGCTTCCAAAGACAACGTCCATAGAAAATGCAGAGCTTCCTCTATTCTATAACAGTTCCATCTCTTCAAAAGAGCGAAAAGAACGAGCTATTGAAGCACTGAATCAAGTAGGACTATCACATCGGTTAAACTATGTGCCCAGCCAGCTTTCGGGAGGTCAACAACAGCGAATAGCCATTGCCCGTTCACTAGTAAATAGGCCGGTGGTAATTCTTGCCGATGAAGCCACGGGAAACCTTGACACCCGAACTTCTTATGAAATCATGGCAATGTTTCAGGATCTGAACGCAAAAGGAAAAACCATTGTCTTTGTTACCCACGAACCCGATATTGCAGCATTCAGCAAACGAACCATCGTGCTGAAAGACGGTAAAATCATAAAAGATACCATTATTGACAAGCCTTCAAATGCTCACGAAATGCTACTTCAACTTCCCAAAGAAGATGATATCGATTAATCTTATGCCCATTCAACCCAAAAAACAGAAAAGATGAAACTCCTGAATTTATTCAAATTGGCTTGGAAAGCCCTCCTTTTAAATAAAACCCGTGCATTGCTTACCATGATGGGAATTATTATTGGAGTTGCCTCGGTTATTACCATGCTGGCCATCGGTGAGGGTTCAAACCAAAGCATAAAAACCCAAATTTCCAGTATGGGATCCAATATGATTAATGTGCGTCCGGGTGCCGAAATGCATGGTGGCGTTAGAATGGATATGGGAGCCTCTCAAACGCTAACCATTGAGGATTTGAATACGCTAAAAAGCAAAGCAACATTGATTACCAGTGTTTCCCCTCAGGTGAATGGAAATGGGCAAGCAATCTTCGGTGCCAATAACTGGCCATCCCAAATATATGGGGTGAGCCCCGAATATCTTTCGGTACGGGTTCTATCGATGAAAAAAGGAAGTATGTTTACCAATGATGATATCACTTCAGCAGCAAAAGTTGCTGTAATCGGGCAAACAATTGTTGACAATCTGTTTAAAAACGGGGAAGATCCTATCGGAAAAATAATCCGATTCAACAGCATTCCGTTTAAAGTAATCGGAGTCCTCAGCGAAAAAGGAGAAAATACTTTTGGACAAGATCAAGATGATATTATTCTGGCTCCTTATACTTCGGTTCAAAAGCGAATTCTGGCGACCACCTATCTGCAATCAATCGTAGCTTCCGCAAAAAGCGAAAGTGTCGCCGAAGATGCCGTGAAAGAGATTACAACCATAATCAGAGCCAATCATAAAATAGCCGAAGGAGAGGACGATGATTTCAATGTCTTTTCGCAACAGGAACTAATCAAGACTTTCAGTTCCACCAGTGAAATGCTGACCATCTTGTTGGTGGCCATCGCCAGTATTTCTTTATTAGTCGGGGGTATCGGGATTATGAATATCATGTACGTATCCGTAAAAGAACGCACTCACGAGATCGGGTTACGCATGGCCGTGGGTGCCCGTGAGCGGGATGTGTTAATGCAGTTTCTGACCGAAGCGGTTTTAATCAGTATCACCGGTGGAATTATCGGCGTAATCGTGGGTCTTGGAGCCACAGTACTGGTCTCAAAAATTTTAAGTTGGCCAACCAGTGTAACGCTTTACTCAATTATTATTTCATTTTCCGTTTGTGTGGCAACCGGAATATTCTTCGGCTGGTATCCTTCCCGTAAGGCTTCCGCATTAGATCCGATTACTGCAATCCGGTATGAATAAAATCATGTTTTTCCCTTTTTGTTAATGGTTTTTTTCTTCAAAATGTAGTTGATCATTAATAAAAAACACCTTCTTTTCATTTCGTCGATAAACCTATTTAATTCATCTATTAAAACGGGGCTAACTTCTATTTTTTATTTACCGAATCTTAACAATTACTTAATATTGCATATTGTAGATTGCTACAACTTCAATAAAAAGGGGAAAAGAAAAAAGTTAATCAAAAAAAAGTTATTATTATGGCGAGAAAAATCACATTAGCAACCGTTATGTTCTGGGCTATGGTCATAGCCTGTCCAAACGTGATGTCGCAACAATGGGGGATGTACACCTTTTATGCAAAACAAAACAATACTCAGGCAAAACTGGTCGACACCAATGGGACAATCTACAAAACGTGGTCATTGGCCTCATCAACCGCGTATTCCGCGTATTTGCTTCCGGGAGACACGATTCTGCAAACAGTTAAATATCAAAGTGGTAACATTGGACAAGGAGGGGTCACCGGAAAAGTAAGAAAAATCAACTGGGCTGGAACCACGGTTTGGGAATATGCCGTTTCGGATGCAAACACCCAAATGCACCATGATGTATGTGCTATGCCCAATGGAAATGTACTACTAATTTGTTATGAAAAGAAAACACAAGCAGAGGCCACGGCAAAAGGAGCTTCATCCGCTCCTTCTAGCGGTATCTGGTCGGAAAAAATTATAGAAGTTGCCCCAACCGGCGCTACTACCGGAACCGTAGTTTGGGAATGGCATCTTTGGGACCACCTTTGCCAAAGTACAAATAGCAGCGTTTCAGCAACTTATGTAAGCAGCATATCGGCACACCCCGAACTGATGAACGTTAACTGTAATTTGAAACAGGACTGGTTTCACATGAATGGCATAGATTATAATCCTCAGCTCAATCAAATCGCACTTAGTTCGCATGAAATGGATGAAATTTACATAATCGACCATAGTACCACAACCGCTCAAGCAGCTACACATTCCGGCGGAAATTCGGGAAAAGGAGGAGATTTTTTATATCGCTGGGGAAATCCCGGAAACTATGGACTTTCGTCCACAGGAAACAATAGTGGGTTCAATGTGATTCATGATGCTCATTGGATCCCATCAACAAATTCACTGTATCCCAATTATTTGTGTGCTTATAATAATAATAGCGGAGGAAATGTTAAAGTCGCTATTTGGAATCCTCCCTATAACGGATATAATTACACATATACCGCCGGATCTATAATCGGACCGACTACTGTGATTAATCCCACCATTCCTTCATTTTCGGCAGGTGACATGGGGAATAGTCAACAATTGGATAACGGAAATAATCTAGTTTGCAATCCTACAGGTAGCATTTATGAAGTAGGGCCAACCGGAACCGTACTACAAACTATTTCAAGTGCCAATTCCGTTCACGCATACCGATACACTATGTGCTACGTAAGAGGTCATGTAGCATCGGCAAGTGCATCAGCAACTCAGGTAACTGCGGGAACTGCCGTTACTTTAAACTCGTCCGCCACTTCAATTACTGAAACGAGTCCCACATACACTTACGCTTGGTCATCAACCACAGGATTTACCGCTACAACCCAAAATCCAAGTGTTTCTCCAACCACAAGCGGCACATATTCGGTAATTATCACTAACACAACCACCGGTTGTTCCGACACCGCTACTGTAGCAGTAACCGTTTCGGGCTCCAGTACATTATCCGCTACCACTTCTGCCACTCCATCTTCCGTTTGTCCGGGAACATCCGTGCAACTCAGCTGTACTCCAAGCGGTGGAACTACTTATTCTTATCAATGGGGTTCAACTCCTGCCGGTTTTACTTCTACTCAACAAAATCCAACCGTTGTTCCAACTGCAAGTACAACCTATACAGTAACCGTTACCAGCGGCAGCAACACAACAACCAGCAGTACTATAGTAACAACATACTCCGTACCCACAACACCAACTGTTACACAGACAGGGGCAGTATTATATTCAAGTGCAACCTCCGGCAACCAGTGGTATCTGAACGGTTCGATAATTTCGGGACAAACCGGAACCTCTTATACTCCAACAGCATCCGGATCGTATCAAGTAATGGTTACCAACGGAAATGGTTGTACCGCCATGTCAACCGCTATTGCTGTGAGTGTTGCCGGTACTTTGTCGGTAAGTGTAACGGCTTCTCCTTCAAATATTTGTCCGGGAAGTTCCGTTCAACTTAATTGCATTCCAAGTGGAGGAACCTCATATACCTATGAATGGTCTTCAACTCCCTCAGGTTTCACTTCCACTTCGCAAAACCCGACCGTTACTCCTGCAGCAAGTACAACCTACTCCGTCACTGTCACTAGTGGAACAAGCACAGGAACTAATTCCACATCTGTTACACTATTTGCATCTCCTGCTACTCCAATTATTTCACAAGCGGGATTGGTACTGAATTCAAGTGCTTCAACCGGAAATCAATGGTATTACAACGGATCATTAATTTCGGGTGAAACCGGAAACAGCTACACTCCAACTCAGGACGGCTTATATCAGGTTATGGTTACCGATGCAAATGGCTGTACTGCCATGTCAAGTACATTTGGGTATTCGGTGGGCATTTCGGAAAACAATTCTGTAAATTCACCTATCGTAATCTATCCAAATCCAACACGAGGTGAAATTCAATTAGTTATACCGTCAACTATTGAGAAATACACTACACAAATTACAGATGTCTGTGGCAAGATTATCTTAATGAACGAAAACCAATCGACCATAAACCTTTCCGAATTAAACAGCGGCATTTATTTTATCGAGATCAGGTTTAACGACAAGTCAATTCAACGAAACAAAATCATATTAAACAAGTAGATAAAATCACTTTAATATAAACATTGAATTCGTCCATACATTTAGAGAATTCATCGATGAAAAACAAACCTACTTCTATTTGGGTTTAAAATAAGATAACGATTTCTTAATATTGTATGATATTGTATGGTTAGATAATTTTAAAATCAAGAGTAAAATGTTAAACGACAATATTAATAAACTATTGAATCACAACTTAAAAATTACATTATTGAAAAAAAGCAACATTCAATTTATCGTTATATTTTGGGCTATACTTTTAATTTGTCCAAGTGTTATGTCGCAACAATGGGGCATGTACACCTTTTATGCTACGCAAAACGCTTCTCAGGCAAAATTAGTTGATACTAATGGTACCATCTATAAAACTTGGACATTAGCTTCGCAAACCGCGTATTCCGCATATTTACTACCCGGCGATACCATTTTACAAACGGTAAGGTATCAGTCGGGGAATATCGGTCAGGGAGGTATTACCGGAAAAGTAAGAAAAATAAACTGGGCAGGAACTACCGTTTGGGAATATGCCGTTTCTGATGCCTCCACGCAAATGCATCACGATGTATGTGCAATGCCCAATGGAAATGTGCTCTTAATTTGTTATGAATCAAAAAGTGCTTCTCCAACAACTGTAGGTAGTTCTTCCTCTATTACCGTCTGGTCTGAAAAAATCATTGAAGTTCATCCCACAGGATCTACCACCGGCACGGTGGTTTGGGAATGGCATTTATGGGATCATTTATGTCAAAGCACTTATTCAAACATTACTTCAACTTATGTAACTAATGTATCTGAACATCCCGAAAGGTTTAATGTAAACTATAATTTAAAGCAAGACTGGTTCCACATGAATGGAATTGATTACAACCCTCAACTTGATCAAATCGTACTCAGTTCGCACGAAATGGATGAAATTTATGTAATAGATCATAGCACAACAACCGCCGAAGCTGCTACTCATGCAGGTGGAAATTCAGGTAAAGGCGGAGACTTCTTATATCGTTGGGGAAATCCGGCCACTTACGGATTATCTTCAACCGGAAATAACAGCGGGTTCAATGTAATTCATGATGCCCATTGGATTCCTTCTGCCAATACATTATATCCAAATTACTTGTGTGCGTATAACAATAACAGCTCCGGCGGTCCCGGGGGTAAGGGCAATGTAAAAGTGGCCATTTGGAATCCCCCTTATAACAGCTATAACTATACTTATACGGCCGGTTCGGTAATTGGGCCCACATCCGTTATTAATCCTACAATTCCAAGTTTCACTGCTAGTGATATGGGCAATAGCCAACAGTTGGATAATGGAAATGAGCTTGTATGTAATCCTGGTGGAAATATTTATGAAGTAAGCCCTGACGGCACAACACTGCAAACCATCTCAAATGCAAAATCCACTCATGCATATAGATACTCCATGTGTTACGTGAGAGGTCCTATTGCATCGGCTTCCGCTTCAGCAACTCAAATTACTTCAGGAACTCCGGTAACACTCAACGCTTCTGCTAATTCTATAACCGAAACCAGCCCAAGCTATTCCTATTCCTGGACTTCGAATAATGGTTTTACTTCTACAGAGCAAAACCCTTCCGTTACTCCAACAGCTAATACCATTTATACCGTGGTGATTACAAATACGGCTATTGGTTGCTCCGATACCGCCACTGTAAGCGTGAATATCGGAACCGACATAGAAAGCAACAACACTAAACATACAGCCATAGCTATATATCCAAATCCAACTCAAGGCACTGTTGAATTATCCGTACCATCAAGCATTAAAGATTATGAAACAGTAGTGATGGATATGTATGGTAAAATTATTTTCATCAACGAAAATCAGTCAAGATTAGATCTTTCAAATTTGAATAACGGAATCTATTTTATCGACATTAAGATCGATGGAAGATCAATTCAGCGGAATAAAATTATATTAAACAAATAAAATATTGGAATTATGAAAAACATTGGAATCAGTAAAAGACATTACATCGCCATAGCAATGATTGTTGTTGTGTTTCTTTTTACTGTTATTAAAGTGAATGGGCAAAATTTTCAGAATTTTACGACAACAGATGGTTTACCCGATAATTTTGTATTAGGAATTGCGGTGGACACCAACAATATAAAATGGGTTGCAACTGCCAATGGAGTTGGTAGTTATAACGATACGACCTGGACAATCTACAGAGTTGCAGACGGTCTGGCTGACAATTATGCATATTCTATTTCCGTGGATAAAAATAATCAAGTTTGGGTCGGTACCGACTATGGCGTTAGCAAATTTAATGGCACAACCTGGACCAATTACACCACTACTGACGGACTAATAAGCAACAGCGTGAACTACATTTACGGCGCTAACGACGGAAGTGTGTGGTTCGCTACTCAAAGTGGCGTATCTAAATATAGTCTGGGCACATTCACCAATTACACAACCACCGATGGCCTATCCAACAATTCTGTTTACTCTATCTCATCCGACAATACCGGAAACATCTGGTTTTGCACACAAATGGGCGGAGTTTCAAAATTCAATGGAACAACTTTTACAAATATCACAAAAGCAACAACCGACAGTTTGCTCGACGACAATACTTTTGCGATCGGTTTCGACCAAAACAACAACCGATTTATCGGCACGTGGTATGGTATCTCTAAATTAAACTCATCCGATGCATGGGTTGAAAACTACAGAATAGAAGACGGGCTTTATAATAATTTTGTTCGAGATATCAAATCCGATTCTGATGGAAATATTTGGGTCGGAATGTTTGCAGATTATAATTTCGATGGTGGAATCAGCAAGTTCAATGGAACAAACTGGGTTTCTTATTCAGTAACCGATGGACTTGTAAATACTCAGGTTACAGGAATTGCTATTGATAAACAAAACAAACCGTGGATATCCACCGGAGGAGGCGTTTCAAAAATCAATGCAAACACCGGGATAGAGAACTTTACGGAAAATCCGGTTGTTGATGTCTATCCGAATCCGGTAAAACAAACGCTCTTTATTAATGCGAACAATCAGAATTACACGATGAAAATTGTTGATGCACAAGGTCGAATGATGGCTGAGCAGATGCTGAAACCTGAAAGCAATCGAATTAGCCTTGAACAATTTACTTCCGGCATTTATTATATCCATCTTTCAAACAACAAAAACAGTATTACAAAAAAAATAGTCGTTCTTTAAAATCTTTCTTCATCAACCCAAAGAGAGTGTTAAAACATTTTGCTCATTACGTTTTTGATTACTAATGGATACCCTATATTAAAAACGTTTTAGCACTCTCTTTTTTTAAAGTTTCAATTATGAATGCCAAATTTGCAAGACATTTTATCTTCACCCTGTTTGTCCTTATATTAAGTGGCCCTGCAAGTTTATTATCAGCTCAAAATAACTTATACGATATCTATCAAGTTCAGAAAATCGAGATCAATTTTTATCAATCGGATTGGCGGCACATTTTGGATAGCTTATTTGTAAATTTTGGGGAAGAAGGACGTTTGGTATGCGATGTTGCCATTAATGGAAAAGATTTTCCAAAAGCTGGCATTCGGTTTAAGGGATTCAGCTCTTACGATGTAAATCGAATAAAAAATCCTTTTAATATTGATCTCGATTATACCTATAAACATCAGAATTATCAAGGATATACCAAACTTAAACTTGGCAATGTCACTTATGATCCTTCGTTTGTGCGTGAAGTGGTTTCTTATAAAATAGCGCAGAAATATATGCCGGCTTCACAAGCAAACTTTGCAAATATATATATCAATGGCGTGTATGCAGGCCTTTATGTTAGTGTTGAAGCCGTTGACGATAAATATATCAGCAAATTCTTCGAATCGGAGGGGAACTGCTTTATAAAGGGGAGTCCGGAAGCGTTGCAATATCCTTTCGGGCAAAATTCTAATCTTGCATATACCCACGGCGCCGATTCGTCGGGGTATATGCCTTTTTACAAACTTGAATCGAAATATTACGGATGGAACGACCTGTTTAATTTATTTACACCTTAAACAACGACACCGCTCGTATTCCTGAAGTCCTGAACGTGGACCGGGCACTTTGGATGCATGCTTTCAATTATGCGCTCATGAATCTGGACAGCTACATCGGGTATTCTCAAAACTATTACCTTTACAAAGATGGAAATGGACGGTTTAACACCATTCCTTGGGATTTTAACATGTCATTTGGTAGCTTTAGAAATACAGATGGAATTTCGCTGAATCTCACGATTGATAAAATGGGGAAACTTGATCCGCTCGAACATTTGCTTTACAACTCATACACGCCGAGACCTTTGATGAAAAAGCTCTTTGTCGTGCCTCAATATCGCAAAATGTACCTTGCCCATCTACGTACTATTGTTAAAGAAAATTTCGAGAACAACGAATATTTCAACATGGCTTCAGAGTATCAAAGCCTTATAGATACTTTAGTGCTCAACGATACCAATAAGTTTTATTCCTATACCGATTTTACCGATAATCTCACCATCGATGCAGGACCCACTTCAGCAAAAATACCCGGATTAAAAAGCCTTGTAGATGCCCGCATATTATATCTTTCCACATATACGGGATTTTCCGGATATCCAATCATCAGCAATGTAAACCATAGCCCTGAAATAGTACAGCAAAACACTCCGGTATGGATTACCGCCAAAGTGTCCGGATCCTCTTCGGTTCAATTAAATTATCGATGCAGCCATGAGGCAATATTTTCGGCTGTTGACATGTTTGATGACGGGAATCATAATGATGGAGCCGCAGGAGACAGTGTTTACGGAGCACAAGTCCTTGCCGAGGGCAAAGTCTTTCAGTATTATATTTGGGCCGAAAATGATAGCACCGGCAGTTTTTCTCCCGAACGAGCTCAATATGAGTTCCATTCCTTCCAGCCACAAGTGAATCAAGAAGACGTGGTTATTAACGAAGTTCATATAAATAATTCAGCTCCTTATACTACCTTTAAAGACGGAAGCTGGGTGGAATTATTTAATAACACGCAAGAAAACATTATACTTCAAAGTGCTTACTTATCAAACGACAGCTCTAATTTTATGCAATGGCAGCTTCCCGACACGATCATTCCATCAAAAAGTTACCTTATGATCGGGCTGAACAATTCTTTTGCAAGCAATAATATAAATACCTGTTTTTCAATTCCCAATGAAAACGGTTTTCTTTATTTTACTTATGAAACAGGAAAACCGATTGATGCTTTAAGTTATAATCAATTGCCTACTAATTTGTCTATTGGAAGGTATCCTAACGGAAAAGGGCTTTTTTCGACAATGCTTCCTACTTTTGCAGGTTATAATTCAATTCCTTCATCGGAAAGAGTCTCTTTTTCGGTTTTTCCAAATCCCACTCAGGGAAAACTTTATTTTGAATTGAGCGACCTAAGAGCAGACCTCTCTATCGAAATTTACAATGCCATTTCACAAAAAATATACTCACAGCAATATTTCATTGATCAGGCAGATGCTTTATTCTGCAACTCAATAGACCTCGAATATCTCTCTGCCGGAGTATATTATCTTAAGGCTACTTGGGAAAATCAAAACACAATTATTAAAATCATCAAGCAATAAATTACATAAATAAAAACCGATTATGATTAATCAAAAAAAAGGACTTATTTTCAGCACATTCGTCGTTTTATTGTTGGTAGCTTCGTGCGCAAAAGATGCCGGAGAAGGGGGTTCTTCTTCAATTAAGGGGAAAGTTTATGCAAAATATTATAATAAAACCTTTACCAGTCTTATCGGGGAAACTTATGCCCCCGATAAAGACGTGTATATCATTTTTGGAGACGATGTAACATACGGCGACAAACAAAAAACCTGTTACGACGGAAGCTTTGAATTTAAGTACTTGCGCAAGGGAAAGTATAAAGTATATGCCTATTCGCTCGATACAACACTGACCAACCCTTCCACCCAATTTGCAGTAATTGCCGAAGTGGAAATTACCAAAAATGGTGAAACTGTGGTAACAAACGATATCGTTATTGCTGACAACTAAAAACATTATATATTATGAAAACAAGAACTATTTGCCTAATGATGGTCTGCTTACTATCCATCAGTTCTCTTTATTCACAAAGTAAAAAAAAGATCCGGGAGCATAAAATAGCTTCCGAAGCGACTTACAATGTCAAGATTGTAAATGGAAAAGAGGTATCGGTAAGAGATTCATACACTACTTACGATAAAAATGGCAATGTCGTAGAACAAATAGAATACAACAAAGAAGGTGCTGTAAAGAAAACGGAAAAAACCGTCTATAACGCAAACAAAGATAAGACGGAAGAAGCCACTTACGATGCCAATGGGAAGTTAAAATCGAAAACTGCTTATGCCTATAATTCAAGTGGAGAAAAAATTGGAGAAATTGAGTATGACGGAAATGGAAATATTATAAAACAAAGCCTTACCATTTATGATGCACAAGGGTTTAAAGTAGAAAAGAAGATTTACGATGGAAATAAAAAGCTCCTCTCTGTAAAAAAATATGTTTATTCCAAGAGATAATTTGTAAACTATGAAAACTTTTAGCAACTTATTATCTACCTTCGAACAAATTACACTTTCCGAAATGGATAATGTGAAATTGATGAGCCGAACCGATACTAAGTTTGTTTTTAACGTTGAATTATTACCCGAAATATTACAAAAACTTAAAGCGCATTATCGGGTATTAAATGTAAATGGCGTGAACATCAGCGACTATCAAACCCTTTATTACGACACCGACGATTTTTTGTTCTATAATCAACATCAGTGCGGCAAGGCAAATCGCTGCAAAGTCCGCTACCGAACTTATGTACAATCCGATTTGCATTTCTTCGAAGTAAAAAACAAAAACAACAAAGAAGTAACTACTAAAAAAAGAATTAAAACGCTTGAAGAAACAGCAAAGATCAGTGAGAAATCTTTAGATTTTTACCATAACACGGCTATTGTTAATGATGCTGATTTAAAGCCGAAATTATGGGTAAATTATTCACGCATTACTTTGGTTAACAAAAACCAGCCCGAACGACTCACCCTTGATCTGAATCTCCATTTCGAAAATAATGAAATAACAAAAGAATATAACAATCTGGTAGTTGCCGAACTCAAACAGGAGCGAAGAACCAAATCGGTATTCATGGAGGTTCTCAGTTCTTATTTCATACGAGAATTTTCCATCAGCAAATACTGTCTGGGAATTGCCAGCCTCTATAATAACGTGAAAAAAAATAATTTAAAAGCAAAGCTATTAACATTAAAAAAAATAAGTCATGAAACCCTCTAAATTATTCTTCATTTTAACATTAATCACATTATTGTGTTCCCCATACATTTCTGCACAAGCTCAATATCAAGAAGTTTCAAATGATAATAATACAGAAGTCGTTCAGCAAACAGATGGTTCTGAAATTTTGATTAAAGAAAAGAAAAAAGACAAAAAAAAGAATTCGGATGCTAAAGAACTTAAAATTAATGAAGCTTTTTATTTTAATTTATTGATTGATATTATCACTGTTCTGATTTTAATCCTTGGTATTTATTATAGAAAAAACCGGAATAGAGATCTATTTTTTACCTATTTTATTTTTAATATTGCTATATTCTTACTGACCTTTTTACTCAATCAAGTAAAAATGTCAATGGGTGCTGCATTCGGTCTTTTTGCAGTCTTTTCAATGCTCCGTTATCGAACCGAAGGCATTTCCGTCAAGGATATGACCTACCTTTTTATCGTAATTGCCATCGGCTTGATCAGTGCAATTCAACTTGAATATTACGAATTAGGTATTATTGATGGAATCTTGATTCTAGCTACACTGGTTCTCGATGGAGGTATTTTTGTAAAGCAGGAGCTCTATCGAAAAATACAGTATGAGAAAATTGAATTAATCAAAGTTCAAAATTACAATAAACTTATCGAAGACCTTAGAGAAAGAACCGGTTTAAACATACATCGCGTATCCATAAACAAAATGGATTTTCTGAAAGATTCCGCCTCTATTAATGCCTATTATTATGTTGATAAACACGCAAAAACAATTACGGAATCGGAAATTGATACCGATATTTAATAACGTCAAGCGATTCCGGTGACCAACTGAATTCAACCAAATAACTAACATGGCCCGAATGAACAAATTAAAGTCCTTATTGATCGTCGTTTACACATTATTGATCTCTCTCAACTTGTCTGCTCAAATCAATGATGCGCAACTGTGGTCGGATGTTAAGTTTAACTATAAACTCAGCAAAAGCACTTCTTTTTATGCCGAAAGCAGTTTGCGATTTACAAATAACATCTCAAGGATAGGTTTGGGCTATTTGGAAATTGGCACCGAATACAAGTTAGGAAAAATGTGGGAAATATCGGGTGGATACCGTTTTTACGAAAAACGAAAGAAAAAGCATGATTATTTCTCAAACAATCATCGACTAAATATAGACTTAGCTTTCAAAAAAAATTATTATCTCTTTAGTCTTCAACTCCGGACCCGTGCAGAAATGGAGTATGCAGATATTTATTCCAGCAATGAATCTGTTCCTACTTTTAAATGGCGAAACAAAATTCAAGTAAAATATAGCTTAACTAAGAAAATTAAGCCGTTTTTGTCTCTGGAATATTATTTTCCTTTATCAAGCAGTAACTACTTTGAGCTTGTAAAATCAAGATATTGTATTGGAAGCGAGTATAAAATAAACAGACATAACTCTTTGGAAATATATTACCTAATTGAAAATCAATTTCATCAAGTTGATCCAAATAACAATTATGTTACGGGAATTAGTTATATTTGTTCTTTCTAATTTATCGTGTTCTTACTTTTTTGATTAGAAGCCCTAAATTCAAAACCATTATTAAGTGAAAAAATATACCGAATCCATATTAAAAATTATGCTTCATATAGTAATATGGGTATTTGTGATGTTATTCCCCTATTTCTTTATGGACTTCAACAAACCGCATCCTCCAATGTTTGACAATTGGGTGGAAATGATGTTTGTAGTGGTAATCTTTTATTTGAATTACTTCCTGTTAATTAAACGTTTTTTGTTTAACCACAAATTACTTCTTTTTATCGGTTTTAATGTTTTGATCTTCATTGTCATACTTTTTTTATCTTTAAAATTCGAATTCGGCGGCATTAAAAAACCCAATAATAATGATATACAAAAAGAGATGAATGATCCGTTTAAGCCAATGGGTGAGGCTCCATTGGATCTACGTGTTTCGCGAATCATTTTTCCATTTTTATTATCTCTTGGAGTTGCCGTGGCAATTCGTGCCACCGTAAAATTGAACAAGGAAGAAAATGAGCGTAAAAAACTTGAAAATGAGCATTTAAAATCAGAATTAAGTTATTTAAAATACCAAATTCAACCCCATTTTTTCTTCAACACGCTTAATAATATTTATTCACTCATCGACACCAGTCCCGATTATGCCAAAGAGGTTCTGCACCGGCTCAGCAAACTGATGCGATTCGTCTTATATCAAACGAATGATCCGGAGGTGCTGATTAAAGACGAAATTACTTTTATTGCAAATTATGTAGAATTAATGAAGATTCGAACCCAGCAAAACGTTTCTATTTCCATCGAAATTCCCTCCATGGTTCCCGATGTCCATATTCCTCCACTAATCTATATTTCTCTAGTGGAAAATGCGTTTAAACACGGTATCGACCCCATTAAAAACAGTGTGATTCGAATTTGGTTTTCTGTGACTAATGATAAACTCCTTTTTGAAGTGGCTAACACCAATTTCCCAAAAGCTCAAAAAGACAAAAGCGGTTCGGGAATCGGAATCGTCAACGTAAAAAAACGACTCGAATTTCTTTTTTCACCGGACGAATATAACTTTGAACAGCATTGCGTAGGAGATTTTTATATCACAAAACTAACCATACCGATTAATCATGGATAAATTAAATTGTGTTATTGCCGACGATGAGCCATTAGCGCTAGATCTGATTAAAGGATACGTGGAACGAATTCCGTTTTTAAATCTTGTTCGAAGCTGCTCCAATGCGAATGAGGTGATTGAGACCACGGAAAAGACACCGATAGACTTAGCCTTTATCGACATTCAAATGCCTGGTCTCAACGGTTTAGAGTTAGCCCGGTCTTTAAACAGCCGAACCTTGATTGTTTTCACCACCGCATTCAATAATTATGCTATTGAAGGTTATAAAGTGAGTGCCATTGACTACCTGCTAAAACCTTTCAATTTTGAGGAATTCTACGATGCCGCCATTAAAGCACAACGTATGTACGAAGAAAAAAATACACCTACGATTTCCGTAAATAATCAGTATATTTTTGTGAAAACGGAATATCGAATTCAACGCATCGAATTTCATAACATTCTCTATATTGAAGGACTTAAAGATTATGTAAAAATATACATGCAAAACCAAATCAAGCCGGTGGTTAGCTTAATGAGCATGAAAAGCATAATTGAACGCTTACCCCAAAATCAATTTATGCGCGTACACCGCTCCTATATTGTGAATTTAACAAAAATTCAGACCATTGAGCGAAGCCGGATTTTGTTTGGCGATGTGTATATCCCTATTTCAGACAATTACAAAGAAATATTTTGGGAATATGTGAATAAAAAATTCATGGAATAATCCACTATTTTTTCTTTATTAAGGTAGAGAATATCGCGAGAATATGCTCTGCATCAGATTCATTGGTCGCATTTCCAAAGATATGAATAAAATCGTCTCCTCCTTGGTGATACTTATTTTCCACAATCGTTTCGAGAAAGAACTGTCCGTTACAATTATAAACCGTCCATTCATTTTTGGTTTCCAATACTTCTGTTTTTCTCTTTTCTTGCTTGCACCCTGTTTTCGTTTTTCCAAACGTACTTGGATTGTTTCCCAAATACATTCCTGCAGAGAACAACTTTTTATCGGTGGTGTCTGCCGGCTGAAGATAATAGACATTGAAGTCCGGACCTTGGCTTTCAACAAGCGAATAATGATCGGGAATGGAAATCTCGAATGCGGAATGGGGAACCGAAGTTAGATGAAGGCTTTTGATATATTCCTGGTCTATCTTGGAATTACAAGAATAACTAAAAATTAATACCATGAACAGGGCGAATGTTGATAATTTTCTCATATTTATTGATTTAATTTGGTTTGTACTAAAAATCGATAACCAATGCTCCCCGGCTGGCTATCGGATAACTATTTACTTTTAAACTGTCACATTCCTTTATCCACTTATTCACCTTGTAAGAGGAGTTTGAGCCGTCGAAAGCCCATATCTTAGCATGGATTTCCTGAATTGCTTTAGACATCTTTAGCTTTGGATTTCCAAATACAATGGCATAATCCACAAATATAGGATTTTTATCGGTCAATGGTTGTTTGTTGACAAATGCAATTCTTTTATCCCCGGCTTTTAAAAATTGAGCCTGAAGAATTATTCCCAGTTTTTCCCATAACGCACCGGTAGATAGCAAAAGCGTGGTGTCCGGCTGAATACCATCGGAAATACGGGCCGATTTCACTTGAAATGGCGTTGGGTCTTCTGAATTGTAAAGCGAGGAATCGCACAACGAAATCATCCGGTTGGAAGTTTTAATATCGATTACGGTCTGTTTGTTTAGGGCGTAAACCGTAATTTTGTTACTATTGTATTCCTGAAAATTATCAAACATTAGCAACGCTACAAACGCAATCGTGATTACAAGGGCTCCCCAAACTAGTTTTTTATTCCGATAAATCAAAGTCAAAAGAACGATAAAAATAGATCCATACAAAACCAGCATTGAAATCCCGCTTAAATCGATATTTGCGGTCTTCGAACCCGGCAAATCGCTGATATAAACAGTGATGAAGTTCATGACCTTGATTAGCCAAACCATTACTTGAGCCAACAAATTCGAAAGCCAGAACCAGAAAGAGGTAACCAACACCGCAACTCCGGCATAAATGACCAGCGAAGAGAGGAAAACCACCAATAAATTCGATAAAATAAAATAATTTGGAAATTGATGAAAGTAATAAATAGAGATTGAAGTCGTCACAATTTGCGCAGCCAGAGATACCGTAATCAGTTGCCAAGTCCAGTTCACCAACTTATATTTCGGAATCCAGAGATTATAAATTGGCCGTTGAAGCCAAACAATTCCAAAAACGGCCAAATATGAAAGTTGCAATCCAATATTAAAGATAACAAAGGGATCAAATGCAAGCAAAAGGATGAGCGAAGCCAACAGACTGTGATAGCTATTCACTTTATGCTTCATTGAATTTCCTATGGCGATAAACGAGAACATGGTTGCCGATCTCAGTACTGATGGTGAAAGGCCGGTGATAGCTGAATACAACCAAATTAGCGCCAACAAGAGAATTACTTTGAAAATTTTCGTATATTGTTTTTTGTCTAAAAAGCCCAGAAAAAAATTTAAAATCATGTAAATCACCCCCACGTGCATTCCCGACACACAAAGCACATGTGTTACCCCTGCACCTGCATAGTGTGCAGATAATTCGGGATCAAGCTTTTCATCGTATCCCAATAGGATTGCTGCTATTACTCCATATTCCTGGCTGTCAAATTGATATGTTGATAATATTTGTAAGAACTTGTCCCTTAATCGGTAAGCCAAATCCATAATAACATTACCCTCGCCTTCTCCAATTTTTTTCCAACTAACAGCATCAACGTACGACTGATATCGAATTCCCTTGCGTTGCAATGATTTTTGATAGTTGAACTCCGACGGATTCAATGGAATAGGCACATCTTTTAATCGGGTGCGAAACACTACTTTATCGCCATAATTCAACTTCAACGCAGCCGCATCTTTGGCAACATAAATAATGCATTTTTCGTGAGTTTCGGACAGAATTTTATCCTGCTTTAATTCAGTAATCAGGCAAGTAAGCTTCACCGACCGTTGTTTTTCGGTGGGCGGATCTATAATAGTAGCAACATAGCTTATCGTATCGGAGGATACACCGGAAGGAAGCTGAAATAATTGTTTTTGATACTGAGCTGTATAAGAAATCGAGAGCATTCCGATAGAAATCATCACTAAAGCTCCGCTAACAAAACGAAAATGGTGTGAAAAGCGAAACCAGAACAATGCTGTAGCTGCAATTATAAAAAAAGCAGTAACTCCAATTGTAACAGGATTAAAAAAACTACCGAAAACATCTACTAGTAAAATCCCAAGAATAAAAGGAATTAAAACTCTAATTAAGGGGTATTTTTGCCACATAGAATTGATTTATCACAACAAATATAGATAATTTTTAATAAATCATAAAAATATTCGAAAAATATAGAACTTTTGTTTTTCAGGAGTAACGTTAATTTGTTTAAAGCCTTTCTTTTTTTGATTACTAAAAACCGTCCAACATTACCGTTTAGCAATCTTTTTCTCCACCTTAACCACACTTGATTTACTTTATGAATACGGCAAGAAAAATCTTCTGTTTTATATTGAATCCCAATTACTAGAATCGAAAGTGTGACTGATTTTTATAATTTGACACTTTATAAACTTTCGACTTTAGAGACATTTGACTCATTTATTATTTTATCTTTGCCTTATGAAAACGGTTTATATTTTACAGGGATCCAATGAAGGGAATCGGCATGAATACCTCGATTTGTCAACAATAGAAATTAAAAAACGAATCGGTGCAATCTCTGCAAAATCATCTACTTACGAATCGGAACCGTGGGGATTCGAAGCCCGTCAGTGGTTTTTAAATCGAGTAATTGTGATTGAAACTGAACTGCATCCTTTAAAAGTTTTACAGGAATTACTGAATATTGAACTTGAATTTGGCCGTAAAAGGGCTGATGATGGGAAATATCACTCCCGCACCTTGGATTTGGACATTCTTTTTATCGACGACCAAATTATCTCAACACCGGAATTGGAAGTCCCGCATCCACAGATTCAAAAACGTCGCTTCACCCTGTTGCCTTTGTCCGAAATCGCCCCTTGTTTAGTTCACCCCATTCTCCACAAAACCATTTCCGAACTGCTTTCGGAATGTACAGACCAAGCGAAAGTCAAGAAAATTTAACGGCAAAGAGCGTAGCATTTATTTTTGCCCTGCTGGCCGCGCATCACATTCTCATTTTCGTTTAACCCTTTCCTACGAAAGTGCTTGGTTGACCTTACCTGCCGACTCAATTACATTTTCGTATTCTTGAGGAGATAAATCTTTGAAGAAGAAATTAATCGGATTTATTTTAGTTCCGTTTTTAATCACTTCGTAATGTAAGTGTGGCGCAGTCGACATGCCGGTACTTCCCACATAACCGATGCACTCGCCACGTTTCACTTTTTGCCCGGACTTTACAGCTTTTTTCGACATGTGTGCATATAAAGTCTGATAACCAAACCCGTGATCAATAACCACCACATTACCATATCCGGACATTCCCTTAATTTCGACCACAGTACCATCGCCGGATGCATAAATGGGTGTCCCTCGCGGAGAGGTAATATCAATCCCTGTATGAAAATGCAAAGTCTTAAGTAATGGGTGAAATCTTCTCCCAAAGCCGGAAACAATTTTGTTTGCCCCGTTTCGAATAGGAACAATAGCCGGAATTGAATTCATCATTTGCGATTTATTTCTGGCCATATTCCAAACCTCATCAAAGGACTTCGATTGAACATACAATTGGCTGGTTATCTGATCCAATTTTTTAGTGGTTTCGGTAATCAATTCCGTATTGTCAAATCCTTTCAATTCTTCGTAACGTTCAGAACCTCCAAAACCGGCTTTCCGAACACTACTAGGAATCGGATCAGCTTCAAAAACAGTGCGATAGATGTTGTCATCCCGATGTTGCAGGTCGGTAATTACCGCCTGAACTTTATTCATCCTATCATTAAGCAGTTTATATTGAAATTCATATTGGTCGATTTCACGTTTAAGCTTTTTCTCTTTGGGTGAATCAAAAAAGTTATATGCAACCAACATTACCAACGAAGAGAAAGCGACTCCTGTAGCCAAATATCCTAATAACTTTATTATTCGGTCTTTAATTGTTACCTTTGCTTTTTCAAAAGTTAGTGATTTTGCATTAAAGTGATATTTTATTTTTGCCATTTCTTGAAACCTTGATTGATAAACGAGAATGACAAAAATATTGTTTTTAGTTCAATAAGCTGGCTATTTGATGATTAAAATTTGTTAATTTTGCAGTTTATTACAATAAGAGACTTATATTTCAACAATTATGATGACATCGACCGAAATCAGAGAGGCCTTTTTAAGCTTTTTCAAAAACAAACAACATCAAATCGTTCCATCGGCTCCCATGGTGGTAAAGAACGACCCCACACTCATGTTTACCAACGCCGGGATGAATCAGTTTAAGGATATTTTCTTGGGAAACAGCTCCGCTAATTATACAAAAGTATCAAACTCACAGAAGTGCTTGCGTGTTTCCGGAAAGCATAATGACTTGGAAGAGGTAGGGAAAGACACGTATCACCATACGATGTTCGAAATGTTGGGAAACTGGTCATTCGGCGATTATTTTAAAGCCGATGCCATTGCGTGGGCATGGGAACTGCTATCCGAAGTCTTAAGAATTGATAAAGACCGAATGTACGTTACCGTTTTTGGTGGAGATAAAGGGGATGGACTTGAAGCCGATTCAGAAGCGCTTGAGATATGGAAAAAATATGTTCCTGCAGATCGAATTTTATTTGGCTCCAAAAAAGACAACTTTTGGGAAATGGTGTGATAGCGGCCCATGTGGCCCCTGCTCGGAAATACATGTAGATATCCGCTCTGATGAAGAACGTGCAAAAATATCAGGAAAAGAATTAGTCAACCACGACCATCCGCAAGTAATTGAAATTTGGAATCTTGTATTTATTCAATATAATCGCCAAGCCAACGGAACACTGGTTCAACTATCGTGCAAAACATGTGGACACGGGGAATGGGTTTCGAACGCTTGTGCATGGTATTACAAGGCAAAAAATCCAATTATGATACCGATGTTTTCCAACCGTTGATTCAAGGCGTAGCTCAGATGGCCGGTGTGGAATACGGCAAAAATGAAGAAAAAGACATCGCTATCCGTGTGATTTCCGATCACCTGAGGGCAATCAGTTTTGCAATTGCCGACGGGCAACTGCCCTCAAATACGGGAGCCGGTTATGTAATCCGCAGAATCTTACGCCGTGCAGTGCGCTACGGATATACGTTTCTGGGTTTCAACGAACCGTTTATCAACAAATTAGTTCCTATACTTGTAAACCAAATGGGACATCAGTTTTTCGGAGCTCAAGAAACAATCGGATCTCATCGTTAAAGTAATTACAGAAGAAGAACAAGCCTTTTTAAGAACATTGTCACTCGGAATTCAGAAATTTGAGAACCATATTGCGACGCATGGGTCATCAAAAGAGATTGCCGGCGATTTTGCCTTTGAACTTTTCGACACCTTTGGCTTCCCTATCGATTTAACCTGTTTGATTGCTTCCGAAAAAGGGCTTACCGTGGATATGGAAGGATTTAAAAAAGGGCTGGAAGCTCAAAAAAACACGTTCACGTCAAGCGGCAGTAGTAGAAACCGAAAGACTGGACGGAATTAATTGACAGCCAAACGGAAACTCATTTTTTAGGGTTATGATGTGCTTGCCTGCGAAAGCAAACTGGTGAAATACCGCAAGGTGAAAGCGAAAGACAAAGAATTTTTCCAACTGGTCTTTGTCCAGACCCCGTTCTATGCCGAATCGGGCGGACAAGCCGGAGATAAAGGAACCATCGTCTGCGGGGATGAAAAGATTCAGATCACCGATACCAAAAAAGAGAATAATCTTACCGTTCATCTAACCAATACACTTCCAAAAGACATCAATGGGGTGTTCACTGCTCCAGGTAGATAAACAAAAACGACATCTAACCGAAAACAACCACTCCGCAACACACTTATTACATGCTGCATTGCGTCAGGTGTTGGGTACGCATGTGGAGCAAAAGGGATCTCTGGTAAACGCCGAACGTCTGCGTTTCGACTTCTCCCATTTTGCAAAACTTACCAACGAAGAAATTGCTCAAGTGGAAAAAATTGTAAATACCAAAATCAGGGAAAACATCCCATTGACCGAATATCGTGACGTGCCTATTGACGAGGCTCAAAAGATGGGTGCCATGGCTTTGTTCGGCGAAAAATACGGCAATAAGGTTCGGGTCATCCGTTTCAGCGAAGATTTTTCCACCGAATTATGTGGCGGAACTCACGTAAATGCAAACAGGTCGAATAGGACCTGTTCAGAATTGTCTCCGAAGGCGCCATTGCTGCTGGTGTTCGCCGTATTGAAGCCATTACTGCAGATGCCGCAGATGCAAATTTAAACGCTCAAATCTCAACATTAAACGAAGTTAAAGGAACTACTGAAAAATCCGAAAGATGTGGTTAAATCCGTTGCCGATTTAATGGAAACCGTCGAAGATTTAAAGAAACAGTTGGAACAATTGAACCGCGAAAAAGCCGGTAATCTTTCCAAAACACTCGTAAATAACGTTGAAAACATTAATGGGGTTAACTTTATCGCAGCACAGGTAGATTTTGATGCAGCCACTGTTAAAGATCTTTCGTTTAAGGTAAAAAGCGGAAGTGGAAAACCTAATGCTGCTGCTGATTACCGAATCGGAAGGCAAAGTATCCCTTTCATTGATTCTCAGCGATAGTTTGGTAAACGACAAAGGCATGGATGCTTCCAAGCTGATTCGTGAAATTGCAGCCGAGGTGCAAGGTGGTGGGGGTGGACAAAAATTTTACGCCACTGCCGGAGGCAAAAACCCTGCAGGAATCGACAATGCTATTAAAAAAGCAAAAAGCTTAATCTAGTTTATTATTGAGAAAAGTCATCGATAAAAGCTGACCTTTCCGCCTAAACTGTAAAAACAAAATTCTGTATCTGTCTATATAAAAGAGGCTGTTCGTCGTTGACGAACAGCCTCTTTTATAACATTCAAATGTTTCTATTTTGGGTTAATTTCAAGCAATTCCACTTCAAAAATCAGGGTTGAACCGGGAGAAATAGCTCCGGCTTCACGATCTCCATAAGCTAAATTTGAAGGGATATAGAAAATATATTTCGAACCTTTAGTCATCAGCTGAACGCCTTCTGTCCAGCCCGGAATAACCCTGTTCAACGGAAAAGTAGCCGGTTCGTTACGTTGCACAGAAGAATCGAAAACAGTGCCATCGATTAAAGTGCCGTGATAATGAACTTTCACTACATCCGTGGCTTTCGGATGCTCTTCGTTGCCTTGTTTTATGATTTTATATTGCAATCCTGTGGGGGTAGTAAATACACCCTCTTTTTTCTTATTTTCCGCTAAAAAAGCGGCACCTTTTGCTTTATTTTCTGCCGATTTTGCTTGCGTTTTTGCTTGCGTTTTTGCTTGTTGCTCCATCTGGAATTGTTGGATAACCTTTTCTTTAACGGCAGGATCAATTGCTGATCTTTTATTTAATGCATCAACGAATCCTTGTATAAATTCATCAGAGTTTACTACAATTTCCTGGCTTACATAGTATCCGCCAACCTCTTGCCCCAGTACATAGCTAATGCTGTCTGTTTTTGTTGTCATAGGTTTTGTTTTATTGTTGGTTGTTGTTATTGAGTTATCTTTTACCTCGATTGATTTTGCCTTATTGTTCTCTTTTTTTTGTCCGTAAATACTTGCATTAATAAGCATACAAGCACTTAGCATAATAATGTTTATTTTTTTTCATTGTTTTATTCTGTTAATTGTTTTTTTGCAAAGATGCTAATTTTTATTCGATTTTCGATTATTTTCGAGTCGAATTATTCTTAAAAAATATCTTCGCAATTAAATCTTTCCTATTAATTTTCAAAAGCTGCTGCCTTATAATCGCTCTGTTTTCGGGTTTGTACCAAAAGAAAAAAGTTTGCTGCAGCTGTTTTTCCTGTTTTTTCTTTTGCCGTATATACCGGTTTTTGAGTGTACGGATCAAAGCCACAGTAATAAATTGTTGTGGACAGAGTCATGGGAGTGGGCGTAAAATCCTGAATTTGTTCGAGCCGGTAACCTAACAAAGATGTTTCTTCGGCAAGATTCGCCATGGACTCTACAGTGCTGGCTGGATGGCTCGAAATAAAATACGGAATAAGTTGTTGTTTAAGTCCAAATTTACGATTGATATCGTCGAAGATTTTTTTAAACGATTTGAATAACTCGAAGGAAGGTTTCCTCATCAACTTAAGCACAGCCTCGGAAGTATGTTCCGGGGCTACTTTTAATCGTCCCGAAATATGATATTGAATCAAATTTCGAGATATTCTCCGAACCCGTTTTTTTTAGCTCGTTCCGGATTCGCGTTTATCAGCATGTCATAACGTATTCCGCTACCAATGGTAACATGCTTAACTTGTTTTATTTCCCGGACTTCACGATAAAGATCAATAAGCGGAAAATGATTGGTATTGAGATTTTTACATGCCGACGGGAAAATACATGAGGGTCGGACACAATCGTTACACTGCATTTCATTTTCCCCCTTCATACAATACATATTTGCCGAAGGTCCTCCCAAATCTGTAATATGACCGTTAAAATCGGGAGCATCAACGACCAACTCTACTTCTTTAAGAATTGAATCTTTGGAACGACTGACAATTTGCTTCCCCCTGGTGAGCGGCAATCGCACAAAAACTACATCCGCCAAAGCATCCGCGATGAATATTAATCGAATTTTTAATCATATCCCATGCGGGAATGGCTCCTCTTTTTAAATACTTCGGATGAGGTCCCCGAACGTACGGCAATGCATAAACATAGTCGATCTCTTCAGTGGAAGGAATGGGAAATGGAGGGTTTACAATTACAAAGCCAATCTCCATGCGGCTGAATTAATACGGAAGGATTGGTTTTATTAGATTCTATTTCAAAAAATCCGAAATGCCTCTGCAAAATGTTTCTTCGAGGATAAACAAGCTTCATAAGACGGTAGCACAATTGTGGAATGATCAGGGAAATGATGCTCCTTATTCTTTGAAAAGTAAGCAATTTGCCGGATTTTATGAAGATCCTCAACAGATCCTCCCTGCTTTAAGACTTCAGCAATAACTTTAATAGCCCTGCTCACCCATTCCATAAACTAAAATGTCAGCATTACTATCAACCAAAATTGAAGGGAAAACCCGATCGGACCAATAATCATAATGACACAGCCGACGCATGGATGCCTCTATTCCACCTAAAACGACAATACTTTCGGGAAAGTTTTTTTTTAACGATCTTACTATAAACCGTAGTCGCATAATCGGGACGAAAGCCGGCTTTTCCACCAGCGGTATATGCGTCGTTTGAACGAAGACGTTTAAGTGCGGTATAATGATTTACCATTGAGTCCATACTCCCCGATGAAATTCCAAAAAACAGGTTGGGCTTTCCGAATTTCTTAAAATCACGCAAATCATCCTGCCAATTCGGCTGCGAATTAATTACCGTATTCACGCCCACCGATTCGAGAATCCGCCCAATAATAGAAACTCCAAACGAAGGATGATCAACGTACGCATCTCCGCTAATTAAAACCACATCAACAGAATTCCAACCTGCCTTCTTTATTTCATCGACAGTAGTTGGCAACCATTTTTTAGACGAATACGGATCGGAAAAGAAATTATTCATAAAACTACTTTAAAACGGGCGATATCAGATGCAAAAATACAACAAAATGGAGTAATTTACACTGTTCGTAATTTGTTAAAAACTAGCAGTTTTTTAAATAACTCTTGCAAAATTAAAAATAATAATGTAGCTTTGCAAGGTAAAAAACATTTTTTGGAATGAAAAAATCATTGACAATCACGATCGTTTTTCTTTTAGTAGTCGGCTTATACAACCCGTTATCCGCTCAAAAATGGAAGAAAAACAGGCAATATATCACTATTCATCTGGGCGCAAGTAATTTTTTAGGCGACTTGGGCGGATCAAAAGATATCGGTTCTTATGGGGTAAAAGATTTTGATATTCAATCGACCCGAGGTATTTTCGGAGCCGGATATAGCTATCGTTTTGCCGAACGGTTTAATGTAAAGACAAATCTTTATTTCGGATGGATTGGCGGAGATGACAGCTGGACTTCGGAAATCAGTCGAAATTCCAGAAATCTCCACTTTAGATCGATTTTGTTGGAACTTTCTGCACAAGCCGAAGTCTATTTAACGTTACAAAACACGGGCAAAAACTGGGGCCGTAGAAAAAACAACAGGATGCCTGTAACAACCTATTTATTTGCCGGAGTCGGCGGTGTTTACTTTGACCCGAAAGGTAAATACTTAGACGGAAAATGGTATTCATTGCAACCCTTACATACCGAAGGACAAGGACTGATTGAAACCCGTACTCCATACTCGCGTTTTGCACTAACCGTTCCTTTTGGAATTGGGTTTAAGTATGATATTAATCGAAAATACAGTTTTGGGCTTTGAGTATGGAATGCGCTGGACTAACACCGACTATATGGATGACGTAAGTACAACCTATGCCGATCCGAACGCAATAAGAGCCGCATACGGCGATGTTGCCGCATATTTTTCAAACCCGGCAGATATTACAGACAGCCAAATATACAATCAAACCCAACCCGGACAACAACGGGGAAATCCAATGAACAAAGATAGTTATATGTTTGCTAACTTCACACTGTATATTAACCTATATAAATCAACTGCAAATATTTGTTCATTCCAATACTAATCGGGAATACTTAGCATGCGACGAAATTGTTTGTTTCTCATAATTATCTCACTCTCTTTTCTTAACATAAAAGCTCAAACTTCAGAAATGGGGGTCTTTATTGGTACCTCATATTACATTGGAGATTTGAATCCATCTACACAGTTTGGTGGTGCTCAATCTGCAGGTGGTATTTTATATCGTTATAATTTTAATTCTCGATGGGCTTTTAAGTTTAGTGCCCTTTTCGGTTCGGTTACCGGAAGCGATAAAGAAACAAATGCCAATAACTCACGAAACCTAAGTTTTCGAGCACCCATTTCAGAGTTATCCGCACAAATTGAACTGAATTTTTTTCAACTGTTCACTGCTGGCAGATAAGAACCACTTTTCACCCTATCTGTTTGCCGGATTTTCAGTGTTTTCGTTTAATCCACAAGCTCGAAACGTTGATCCTTTGGCCGAAAACAAAGACCACTGGTACGATTTACAACCATTGGGAACAGAAGGACAGGGATTAACAGGTCAACCTGTTTTATATTCACTTACCAGTTTCAGTATTCCCTTCGGATTAGGACTTAAAGTGAATTTCTTGCGTAATTTTTCATTTGGAGCAGAGTGGGGTATGCGAAAAAACGTTTACAGATTATCTGGATGATGTTAGCACCACGTATTACGATCCCGATATATTAGCGTTTCAAACGCTCAGAAGCCACCGCCCAATTAGCTGATCCATCAAAAATTAAGCATATTACGGGAACTGCTAGAGGAAACTCTACAACGAAGGATTGGTACTCTTTTGCAGGAATTTGGCTCACATTTAAACTGTTCAATAACAATGACAATTGCCCGGCATACGAAAGATCAAAATTCCATAATAACCGAAAATCAAAAAAATAATCACCCACTTATAATTTTTCCCTCAAAAATACGTTACGACATTTATGAGTTTTTAAAGCACAAATAAATTTTCAAAAATTACCCAAGCATATTGCCATTATAATGGACGGAAATGGTCGATGGGCAAAACAGCGAGAAGAGAAACGCACTTTTGGCCATCATCATGGAATTAAAGCAGTAAGAGAAGTTATTGAAGGAGCCGGCGAAATTGGCATTAATTTTATCACTCTATATACCTTTTCAACCGAAAACTGGAACCGGCCGAAAGAAGAAGTTGATACCATTATGACGCTCATGGTAAATGTAATTCATTCCGAAATTGACGCTCTGCTAAAAAACAATGTGCAATTAAAAGCCATAGGCGAACTTGAATCATTGCCGGCCGATTGCTATAAAACTCTTTTGGACGCTATTGAAAAAACAAAAAATAACACGGGGCTCACCGTTGTATTAGCCCTTAATTACAGCTCAAAATGGGAAATTATCAACGCCGTGAAAAACATTGCTCTTGAAGTAAAAGAAAACCAACTGGCTATTGAAAGCATTACAAACGATTGCTTTTCTCAACATCTTTCCACTTCATTCATGCCCGATCCAGAGTTGCTCATCCGCACCAGCGGAGAACAACGATTAAGCAATTATCTATTATGGCAAATTGCATACACCGAACTTTACTTTACACCAGTACTATGGCCCGACTTCACCAAAGAAAATCTTTTTGAAGCCATCGTTTATTTTCAGCAAAAAGAGCGAAGGTTTGGAATGACCAGTGAACAGATAAACATATAATGACTTTTTAAAAAACTATTTGAATGATAATAAAACGATTGTTTCTCCTTTTAATTGCTGCAATATTTATAACTTTTACTGTTTCTGGTCAAGCAGTAACTACTACCGCAGGAATAGAATTCGACTATGCTAATCCTGTGGAATACGAAATTGGAGGAATTACCATTAGTGGAGTAAAATATCTTGACAACAATGCTTTAATTACTCTTTCGGGACTTTCCATCGGCGATAAAATTAAAATTCCCGGAGAAAAAACAGCTAAAGCCATCGAGAAACTATGGTCGCAGGGGCTTTTTGAATCAATAAAAATTGAAGCGACAAAAGTTCAGGGAAACCTGATTTTTTTAAACATTGATTTAAAAGAACGTCCTCGTCTTTCGCGATTTTCTTTTACCGGAGTAAGAAAAGGCGAAGCAGACGATATTCGGGAACGAATTAAACTTACTCGAGGAGATATTGTTACCGACCACTTAATTATGAAAACCAATACCAAGATTCGTGACTTTTTTATTGAAAAAGGATACCTTAATGCTCAAGTACATATAAAAAGTATGATCGATACCACGGCAGAGAATTCTATTTGGCTGGATATCAATGTTGAAAAAAACAAAAAGGTAAAAATCAACGCTATTGATTTTGTTGGTAATAAAGAAATTTCCAAATCATCTTTACTTGGAGCCATTAACGAAACTAAAGAGAAATTCAGGTTTTTTCCTTTCGAAAAAATTGACACTTTTGCTTTATACTTAATCAAAAATCCTTCAATTTTTCGAAATAATGATATTACGCAAATTGCAAAAGACTACTTAGCGATCGGGTAAAATTGCATATATTCAAATCATCTAAATTTATTGCTTCCGATTTTGAAACGGACAAAACTTCCATTGTAGATTATTATAATGAAAAAGGATATCGTGATGCTCGTATCTTAAAAGATAGTATTGTGAAACTTCCAAACAATGAATTAAAAATCATAATATCCGTTGACGAAGGACAAAAGTTTTATTTTAGAAATATTTCATTCACCGGAAATACAAAATATACTTCCAAAGAACTTACCCGTGTGCTAAACATTAAAAAAGGAGACATTTACAATCAAAAACAACTCGAACGCAACCTACAATTTAACATGGATGGGTACGATATCTATTCCATGTATCTGGATGATGGATACCTCTTTTTTAATGCGTCACCGGTAGAAACAAAAATAGAAAATGATAGTATCGACATTGAAATTCGTATTACTGAAGGCAAACAAGCAAGAATAAATAAGATTTCCATCGTTGGCAATACTAAAACCAACGATAATGTAATTATTCGGGAAATCCGAACGGTTCCGGGACAGCTTTTCAGCCGTGCCGATCTTATCAGATCCCAACGGGAATTAGCCAATCTCCGCTATTTTAATCAGGAGAAGATTGGAATAACACCAAAACCAAATCCGGTAGATGGAACTGTAGATATAGAATTTGCAGTAGAAGAAGCTTCTTCCGATCAACTTGAACTCTCTGGAGGATGGGGAGCTGGTATGGTTGTCGGAACCATTGGAGTATCCTTTAATAATTTTTCCACCCGAAAATTCTTTAAAAAAAGTGCATGGCGTCCTATCCCTTCGGGCGACGGACAAAAATCAGCATTCGCGCCCAATCCAATGGATCATACTACCAATCTTATAGTGCTTCCTTTACCGAACCTTGGCTTGGTGGAAAAAAGCCCAACGCTTTATCTATTTCTGTTTATCACTCCGTGCAATCCAACGGATCATCAGGTGATAGCCGACAGTCAATTGACATAAACGGAATTTCTGTAAGCTTAACCAAACGTTTAAAATGGCCTGATGACTTCTTTATCTTCTCTCAAGGTGTAAGCTTCCAAAATTATACTTTAAACAACTATTCCTCTGTATTTACTTTTAGTGATGGATACTCTAACAACCTAAGCTATCTTATTTCACTAGGAAGAAATTCCGTCGATAAACCGACATATCCGACTTCAGGATCTGATCTTAGCCTGTCTTTGCAGCTCACCCCTCCCTATTCTTTATTTAACAAAATAGATTATACAACCGCTACAGATCAAGAGCGTTTTAAGTGGTTGGAATATTATAAGGCTAAATTCCAAGCTTACTTTTATGTAAATCCTATCGATAAATTTGTAGCCAGTTTGCGTTTTAAAACAGGTTATTTGGGATCATACAACAGAAAAGTCGGCGATTCTCCTTTTGAACGGTTTTATTTAGGCGGTGACGGCTTATCGGGATTTGCTTTAGATGGTCGCGAACTTATCGGAATGAGAGGGTACAGCAATAATGCACTTACTCCGACAAATGTTTCCAACAGTTTTATCGGAGCAAACAATATTTACCAAATATACTGCAGAAATCCGGTATCCCGTATCACTCAATCCATCCGCAACAATCTATTTGCTTTCATTTGTAGAAGCCGGAAATACTTGGCTTGACTTTAAAGCATTCAATCCTTTTAAACTATATCGTTCTGCCGGTTTTGGAGTGCGTGTGTTTTTACAATGTTCGGGATGCTAGGCCTTGACTGGGGATATGGATTTGATGACGTTCCAAATCTTTCGGGTGTAAATAAAGGACAGTTCCACTTTTCCATCAACTCTTCAATTGACTAATCTGGTATGTTTTTTGATGATTTGTGTTGACTTTTTATTATAAAAATTAAAAAATAGGAGATCATAATATGAAGAAAATTATTTTTACCGTAGCCATGTTTTTTGCAGCAATTTTTGCCGGAAACGCACAGAAATATGCTTATGTTGACACCCAATACATTTTGGACAACATGCAGGAATATAAAGATGCACAAGCAGAAATTGATCAACTCTCAATTGATTGGCAGAAAGAACTGGAAAAAAAGTTTGGGGAAATCGATAAAATGTATAAACAATTCCAAGTAGATGCAGTTTTGTTACCTGAAGATACCAAGAAAAAAAGAGAAGACGAAATAGTAAAAGCTGAAAAAGAAGCCAAAGATTTACAAAAAAAACGCTTTGGAAAAGATGGCGATCTTTTTAAAAAACGTCAAGAATTAATAAAGCCGATACAAGACAAGGTATTTAACGCCATTAGTGAATACGCCCGAGAAAAAAATTACTCTTTTGTTTTCGATAAAGCAGGTGCTTTAACCATTGTATATGCAGATTCAAAATTGGATCTTAGCGAAGAAGTATTGCAAAAAATGGGCATTACCCCCCAACAAAATAACGCCTCTGATTCTAAGGATAACAAAACTACAACGCCTAAAGCCGGTAAAAAATAACACAAAAGAGATTAAATTAATAAAAAAACAATATCTTTGCATTTCAAATAAAAAAAAAAACGAATGAGAAAACTATTATTTTCAGCAGTTATAGCAATTGGATTAATGATGCCTGCAATGGCTCAAGTAAAAATTAAATTAGGGCACGTTGATTCTATGGAGTTGTTATCGGCAATGCCCGGAAGAGATTCAGCACAGAAAACATTGCAAAACTATTCAAAAGTGCTTGAAAATCAACTTACTGCTATGCAAAAAGAGATGGAAACCAAGTATCAGGATTATCAAACCAATGGAGCCA
>CAUVYH020000004.1:0-133798 GCA_963556065.3 Bacteroidales bacterium | reverse complement strand
ATTCTTATGTTTATACTTCCGGTTTGTTGTTCGAAACCACTTATTATTGGGCAGTTAGGGCACGAAGTACAACAGATAGTAGTGACTGGACATTGACATACCAGTTTATTACCCACGACAATATTACCCAGGTAGCTCCATCAAACGGAGCTGCTGCTCAGGACGTAAACGTGATGCTCGACTGGTCAACGGTTAATGGAATCACATATTACGATGTGGAACTGGATACCAGTGCTTCTTTTAATAGTACACAACACCAATATCAGTCGGTGACCAACAGTTACTCGTATTATTACCCCTCGAATTTGCTTTTCGGAACCAAGTACTACTGGCGGGTAAGAGCGCGCCATTCCGCAGACACAACTTCATGGAGTACGGTTTGGAATTTTACCACCCACGATAATGTCTATTTGGTTTCACCAACCAGCGGAGCTACCGCTCCAGGACGTAAACGTGATGCTCGACTGGTCCACCGTCAACGGAATAACGAATTATGATATTGAAATGGACACTACTTCCGCATTTAATAGCACCTTGCATCAATATCAATCCATTTCAAATTCAACGTCAAGTTATTATCCTTCGAATTTGTTTTTCGGAACCAAATATTACTGGCGGATAAGGGCACGTCATTCCGCAGACACAACTTCGTGGAGTGCGGTTTGGAATTTTACCACTCACAATAATGTCTATTTTGGTTTCACCAACCAGCGGAGCTACCGCTCAGGATGTGAACCCGATGCTCGATTGGTCCACCGTCAACGGAATAACAAATTATGATATTGAAATAGACACTACTTCCGCATTTAATAGCACCTTACATCAATATCAATCCATTACAAATTCAACGTCAAGTTATTATCCTTCGAATCTGTTTTTCGGAACCAAATATTACTGGCGGGTAAGGGCACGACATTCTGCGGATACGACTCAATGGAGTCCCGTTTGGAATTTTACTACAAATGACACAATTTATTTGGTTGCACCCACGAATGGTGCTATGAATCAGGATGTGAATGTGATGTTGGACTGGGCGCTTGTTAATGGAGTTACAAATTATGACGTGGAATTTGATACCAGTGCCGCTTTTAATAGTTACATTACACCAATATCAAACGATTTCAACCTCCACTTCAAGCTATTATACTTCTAATTTACGTTTTTGGAACCAAATATTATTGGCGCGCACGTGCTCATCACTCTGCGGATACGACCCAATGGAGTCCGGTTTGGAATTTTACGACACACGATACGATTTATCTGGTCACACCCACGAACGGAGCGACGAATCAAACGGTAAACGTAATGCTTGATTGGGCACTAGTTAATGGAATTACAAACTACGATGTGGAATTTGACACAGCTGCAACGTTTAATAGTACGCAGCATTTATATCAAACGATTTCAACGTCAACTTCAAGTTATAATACTTCGAATTTGCTCTTTGCCACCAAATATTACTGGCGGATACGGGCGCATCATGTAACAGATACCACTTCGTGGAGTCCGGTTTGGAATTTTACCACCACCGATGGCAAACCGGTGCATGTCTCTCCGGCAAACGGAGCAACAGGGATTTCATTAAACCCTACTATTGATTGGAATCTTGTCACTGGAGTTAGATCGCCTATCAGTATGAATATTCGGTGGATTCAAATTTTACCAGTGCGACTCCTGTGGGAACAGGAACGACCTCTCAGGCAGGATTGGTGAGTTTGAGCTATGGTGAAACTTATTTTTGGGAGAGTTCGGGTTTATCATTCGGCGGATACCTCAGATCTGGTCAACACCTTGGAAATTTACCACACTTTACCAGCTTACCGGTGCAGTGCAGCTAAGCAGCCCGGCAAATGGTGCTTCAGATGTTGCCAGTTAATTCTGTTCCATTACAATGGCAAACATATTCCGGTGCTGTCTTTTATGAATATTCATACGCCACAAATGCCTCTTTTACTGGTGCCGTAAATGGAACTACCACCGGGATTACTACAACCATCGCGACATTAAATCAGGGAACCACCTATTACTGGAAAGTCCGAGCAAACAATGGCAGCGGTTATTCCCCATGGTCTGCAGTCTGGTCATTCAGTACAATTGGAATCGGGACTCCGATATTGATCAGTCCGGCAAATGGAGCGATAAACCAGCCGCTTACAAGTCTGGTTTTGGATTGGCAAGACGCTACCGGTGGAACATTCTACGAGTATCAATACGGTACGGATATCAACTTTACAAGTCCCGCTCCCGCTTCAGCAACAACAACTGTTTCAACGGTCACCATTAATGGATTGCCACTCAACACAACCTATTATTGGAGGGTGAGAACCAGCGACGGAACCACTCAATCTCCGTGGTCAACGGTCTGGTCTTTTACCACCGTAGGGTTAGATGTTCCGGTATTAGTGAGTCCGGCAAACGGAGCTACAAATCAACCGATTACAAGTCTGGTTTTGGATTGGCAGGATGCTACCGGTGGAACATTCTATGAGTATCAATATGGCACGGATATTAGTTTTTACTAGTCCTGCTCCAGTTTCAGCAACAACGACTGTTTTCAACGGTCACCATTAATGGATTGGCAATCAACACCACATACTACTGGCGGGTAAGATTAAGTAATGGAACCACACAATCTTCATGGTCAACGGTATGGTCGTTCGCCACTATCGGATTAGAAGCTCCGGTATTGGTAAGTCCTGCAAATGGGGCTGTAAGTCAGCCGATAAGCAGTTTGGTGCTGGATTGGAACAATACTTCAAATACTACTTTTTATGAATACCAATATGCTACGGAAGTAACCTTTGCAAGTCCGGTTTCGGCGACAACCACCGTTTCCTCGGCAATTATCAACGGGTTGGCGGAAAACATGACATATTACTGGCGATGTGCGAAGCAACGATGGTAATAACTATTCGGGATGGTCGAATGTTTGGAGTTTTACGACCACTGGAGAAATCGGGGTTACAGAGCATGATTATACCTTTAACTTTTATCCAAATCCAGCCCAGGAATATGTGAATTTAAAATTCGCAAACGGCAATTCAAAAAGGATTGATATCTATAATTTATTGGGGAGAACGGGTTTGGTCGAATGAAACGAATGAAAAAATCATTCAGGTTGATTTACGGAATTTGCCTTCGGGATTATATGTGATTAAGATCAATGAGGATTCAAAAATAATCTCAAAATCATTGATCAAGCAATAATTTAAAATTGATTATAAGAGTGACAACGCCGGAATTTATATTCCGGCGTTGTTGTTATATGTTTTTGGATAAGACTTTAAGTTGAGGAAATATATAAATGTGTTGAGCGAAGATAATAAAAAAGAGGCTGGAAACAGCCTCTTTTTTATTATAATTAAATTAATTGAGGAGTATTATAGTCGTTCTATTAAACCGACAATAATTTTTGTCATTTTAGGTTCAACAGAACCGGCTACATTTTGTACCTCATCGTGTGTTGTTTCTTCGTTAAGATTCTCTTTTTCTCCAACATTGGTAATTACCGAAAGTCCAAAGCATTTCATCTCTTGGTGATTTGCCACAATAACTTCAGGGACAGTGGACATGCCTGTAGAATCGGCACCGAAAAGCCGGAACAAACGATATTCCGCTTGGGGTTTCGAGAGTAGGGCCGGTGCTGCCTATATACACCCCTTTACGAAGGGAAATGCCTTCTTCTTGTGCTACTTCATCCGCAATTTTTATCAATTCAGGATCATAAGCTTTACTCATGTCGGGGAAGCGAACGCCCAATTCGTCTAAATTTTTTCCTCTTAACGGATTTTCCGGAAAATAGTTGATGTGGTCTGTAAATTACCATGATGTCGCCTACGTTGAATTTGGGATTTAATCCACCGGCAGCGTTAGAAACGAATAGGTATTTAACGCCTAATAATTTCATTACACGAACGGGGAAGGTAACCTCTTTCATTCCATAGCCTTCGTAATAATGAAACCGTCCCTGCATTGCGACTACGTTTTTCCCTCCCAGTTTTCCGAAAATAAGTTTTCCTGAATGTCCTTCAACCGTAGAAATTGGAAAATTTGGAATATCGCAATAAGAAAAAGAAATTGCATCTGTGATTTTGTCTGCTAATCCGCCTAAACCACTACCTAGTATAATACCCACTTCAGGCGCTGTTGAAATCTTCGATTTCAAAAATTCAGAAGTTGCTTTGATTTTTTGTATCATAATATTAAAAAATTATTGTTGCTTATTCAATTTACAAAGGTACAATTTTTTTATTAAACACAATTATTCGATTAAAATCGGTCATTCAGCGAGTAAATATTTTTCACGATAATAATCAAATTTATTAATTGTTTGTATTTATTTGAGGTTCTGTATCAATACGTTATGGTTAATTGTGTTTTTATGTTTCCATCTTTGAGTGTGATTATAAGTTGTCGGCGGTATTGGGATTAGGACATTGTTGATAAAAATAGCCGAAAGAATACCCTATTCTTTACTTTTTTTTGTAATTATTTCATCGATATTTTGATTGTAAAGAAAAAAAATGTAGTTTTGCACTCGAAATTAACCGATCGGGGTTAACTAAAAAAATCGGGGTGTGGCGCAGTTGGGCTAGCGTACTTGCATGGGGTGCAAGGGGTCGGAAGTTCGAGTCTTCTCACCCCGACAAATCAAAGGTCTCTCAAAAACTGAGAGGCCTTTGACTTTTTTACAAATGTGAATTTTCTGAGTAGTTCGCTAAAAAAAACTCAAGTATATAGTGCATTCGAAAGTATTTAGGTGTCATCTGAAGTTGGGGCACGCTATTAGGCAGGAATTTTTTTCTTTTGCAATAAATTACTTCTTTTTAGTGTGTTTTTTATTTTCTCCTCTTTTTAGAAACGATTTTTGCAACTTTAAGCTCTTGAACTAGAGTTTGGTACAACCTGTGTCAATTTTTATTTATTAATGAAATCTAAATTTATCAGGTGTCTTTTAATTTGTTAGATGAATAATACTTATATAAAATATGTTAATATAACTTAAATAATATTGAAATGTCAAAAAATAGATGTATTTTTGCATTCAGCTACGCACACATGTGTAGTTTTTTCATGGTGGGGTGAGCCTCGTTAGCAATAACGAGGCTTTTTGCATATTTAAATCAGCGGTATTCGGTTGTTTTGAATATTCAATTAAAGTCGTGAAAGTTAAATACAATAATAGTTAATACGAAAAAAGAGTTTAATTGCTTTTTTTTATTTAGTTGGTTTGTAATGGATATTGAAGTCCGGCGATGTTTCAATATCCAAAGAGTGAACGCCTTCTTTCGCCTGTAAATAATCGAGAATTTCCCGATCAAAAAAATCTTTATCGGCTAAAATTCTAGCTTCACCTAAAAATTTCTTAATACTTTAATCTAAAATAATATCTTTGCAACAATAAAAAATCAAAATATGAAACAACTTTCTCTTTTCCTTTTTTTACTATTAACAATAATTTCTTCATCCTTATATGCTCAAAAAAAGTTTACCATTAGCGGAACGGTTAAAGATGCTGCTACTGGAGAACTATTAATAGGTACAAGTATTTATGTTAAAGAGAACATGACCGGAGTTACCACAAATCATTATGGATATTACTCACTTACTTTGCCCCAGAGTAAATTTACACTGGTGATTTCTTTTATCGGTTATCTTGATGTGGTAAAGACCGTCGAGCTGAATAAAAACATGATTATTAATGTTGAACTTTCACCCAAGGCGTTTGTGGGAGAGGAAGTTGTGGTAAGTGCTACCCGGTCCGATCAGAATATTCAGAGCACGGATGTGGGGAAGGTGGATGTTCCCATAGAAACTATAAAATCGTTGCCTGCATTTATGGGCGAAGTGGATGTGTTAAAAGCTATTCAGTTGCTTCCCGGAGTACAGGCTTCGGGAGAAGGAAACACCGGTTTTTATGTGAGAGGCGGAGGTCCCGATCAGAACTTGATCATGCTTGATGAGGCAACAATATACAATGCCGGCCATTTGTTCGGTTTTTTCTCGGTGTTTAATGCCGATGCCATTAAAACGGTAGAGCTCACCAAAGCAGGAATGCCCGCCTATTACGGAGGACGCTTAGCTTCCGTGTTGGATATATATATGAAAGAAGGAAATCAACGTAAATTTCAGGTGGATGGCGGTGTTGGCCTTATTTTTTCACGACTTACCGTTCAGGGGCCGATTAAAAAAGACACAAGCTCATTTATTGTCTCGGCTCGAAGAACTTACATTGATGTTTTGGCTCAGCCGTTTTTGAGTAGCACTTCTCCTTTAAAAAAATCTTCTTTTTATTTTTACGATCTTAATGCCAAAGTAAACTATTCGCTTTCCGATAAAGATAAACTATACTTGAGTGGATACTTCGGTAACGATGTGTATGGTTTTAACAGTAAAAAAGCCGATTTAAGCAATAATTTCGAGTGGGGAAATGCATCAGGATCACTGCGATGGACTCATCTCTTCAACAGTAAATTGTTTATGAACACTTCTGCTGTTTTCTCGGATTATCATTTTGTTTTCAGCATGAAACAAAACATCTATGATATTACCCTCAACTCAGGTGTCCGCGATTGGAACGGTAAAGTCGATTTTTCTTATATTCAATCGCCCAAGCAGACCATTCGCTTCGGAATGAATTACCTTTTTCATACTTTTACTCCCAGTACGCTTGATGTTGAAGCCGACAATACGGCATACAACATAGCCAAACCTAAAAAATTCTATGCTCATGATCTTGCTTTTTACGTTAACGACGAATTTGATATTAATGAACATATCAGAGTAAATGCTGGCTTGCGATACACTATATTTCAGCAAGTCGGGCCTTTCGACCGATTTATTTTAGACAATCAAAACCGGGTTACAGATACGATTAGCTATGCTTCGGGAGAGCCTGTAGCCACCTATAACGGATTAGAACCTCGGATGTCGGTAAGATGGGTGTTAAATAAGGTAAGCTCGATAAAAGCATCTTTTGCTCAAAATTATCAGTATATTCATCAGGTATCGTTGAGCACAATCTCGTTACCTACCGACTTATGGGTGCCTTGCACCTCTATTATAAAACCCCAGTTCGGAACCCAATATGCATTGGGCTATTACCGGAACTTTAAAGAGGATATGATTGAAACATCGGCAGAGTTATATTACAAAAAGATGGACAATCTCGTGGAGTATAAGGAGGGTGCCAGTCCTTATGACGATATGAATAACAATCCCGATAATAATTACACCTTCGGTAAAGGATGGTCGTATGGAGGCGAGTTGTTTATAAAAAAAGCCAAAGGCAAACTTACGGGATGGATCGGATATACCCTCTCGTGGACTAAACGTCAATTTCCGGAGATTAACCAGGGAAAAGAATTCTATGCAAAATACGATCGTAGAAACGATATCTCGATTACGGCAACCTATAAGTTAAATAAACGCTTTGAATTTAGTGCAGTGTGGGTTTATGCAACAGGAAATACAATGACCATTCCCGTGGGAAGATATTTTATCAATGGAAATTTTGTAACGGAGTATAGTGATAAGAATGCATATCGTCTTCCCCCTTACCATCGGCTTGACTTATCGATATCTTATACTATTAAAAAAACAAATAAAATGGAGTCCGTTCTTAATTTATCGGTATATAATGCATATAATCGGATGAACCCATTTTATATTTACTTGGAAACTACCGGAAATCTTCAAAATTTCGATATTCAGACCAGAGCTGTACAAATGTCACTATTCCCAATACTTCCATCCATATCTTGGAATTTTAAATTTTAAATGTTTGATTATGAAAATATTACACTGTAAAACTCAGATGAAGATAATGATGGGAATCTCAATGCTTATTGCTGCGACTCTTACTTCCTGCGAAAAAGACATTGATGTAGATTTACCGGCTTATCAAAGCAAGATAGTAATTGAAGGATCAATAGAGTCTGGAGAGCCTGCAATGGTATTTATTACCCGGAGTACCGATTATTTTCAAAAATATGACATGGAAACGATTACAAATATGTTTGTAACCGATGCGGTGGTCACGGTTACAAACCAGTCTGGTATTGTCGATTCACTTCGTTTTATGATGGATCCTGCACAGCCGATGCCTGTTTTTTATAAAGGCTCAACTGTTTTAGGTGAAACAGGTGGCACATACAAGTTAAAAGTTGTAGTTGGTGGAAAAGAATATCTGTCCACAACCACCATATTACCAGCTATTCCTTTGGATTCAATGAATTTTGTTGAACAAGACGAATCGAATCATGCAGGAATTGTGCGTGCAAGTTTTACAGATCCTGCCGGTGTTCATAATTACTATCGAATTTTTACTAAAGTTTTGGGTACGGATGATATCTTTTTGCCGGTGTGGGGTGGAGCAAGTTTTGACGACAGGCTTATTGACGGCATTCATACTTTCGGAGATATTTATCGGGGGGATAAAAGTAATCTGATCCAAAATGACACCTTATCGTCGGAACAGATGTTAAACTCACATTACTTTTTGCCGGGAGACACCGTCGTTGTAAAGTGGTGTAGCATTGACTATAGTAGTTATCAGTTTTGGTATTCGGCCGATGTTGAAATATATTCCGGTGGAAATCCGTTTACCTCACCGGCACCTATTATCTCTAACATCCCCAATGCTTTGGGCGTTTGGTGCGGTTATGGTACCTGTTTAGATACAATTGTAATCCCTGCGGGAAATGCAAAGCATATTAGTAGAAAGATAAGTAAAGTTAGAGGTCGATAGTTTTGGCCAGGCTTTTCCATAAGCACAAGAATCAATAAATTTAAAATGTAGAAAACTTTTATCTCTGAATCTTGTTTAGCTGACAACAAAAAAATATCTTTGCACAAAAAACAATTATGACAGAAAACGTAAAATGCTTAATTATCGGCTCTGGGCCTGCAGGTTATACTGCTGCAATTTATGCATCCAGAGCTAACTTAACCCCTGTTGTATATGAAGGTATGCAACCGGGTGGTCAACTCACCATAACTACCGAAGTTGAAAATTTTCCCGGTTATTCCGAAGGTAAAAGCGGTCCGGAAATTATGGGTGATATTCGCAAACAGGCCGAACGGTTTGGTGCTGACATCCGATTTGGAACCATTGACAAAGTGGATTTCTCGAAACGTCCGTTTCTTTGTGTGGCCGATGACGGAAAAGAGTTGCTTGCCGAAACCGTGATTATCTCAACAGGAGCTACTGCTCGTTGGCTTGGAATTCCGTCCGAAAAAGAGTATAATGGTTATGGGGTTTCCGCTTGCGCTACTTGCGACGGTTTTTTCTACAAAGGGAAAGTTGTTGCTGTAGTTGGAGGAGGCGATACTGCTGCCGAGGAAGCATCATACCTATCTAATATTTGCGAAAAAGTATATCTTATCCATCGCCGGAATGAACTCAGAGCATCAAAAGCAATGCAGGAAAAAGTATTTCGGACTCCTAACATCGAAATGGTGTGGGATAGCGTTCCTATAGAAATTGTGGGAGAAACCAAAGGGTTTAGCAAATCCGTAACGGGAGTGATTGTAAAAAATACTAAAACCGATGAGTTGAAAACTATTCATATCGACGGTTTGTTTGTGGCTATTGGACATTCTCCCAACACTTTGGTCTTTAAAGGTCAGATTGAATTGGATGATCAGGGATATATAAAAACGATCCCGGGAAGTTCTCTTACCAATGTGCCGGGAGTATTTGCAGCCGGAGATGTTCAGGATAAAAATTACCGTCAGGCTATTACGGCTGCCGGATCTGGATGCATGGCAGCAATTGATGCCGAACGGTTTATGTGTTCGTTAACCTAAATTTTCTTGGTATAAATAAAAAAGCCGCAGTTCTGCGGCTTTTTTATTATATGTGTCTTGGTCTTGTTATTGTAAGGAATCTAGTAAATTGACAAAAATGTGTTCAGGGTTTTTCTCTTTTAATTTTTTGGCAATCAGCCGTGCTTTGACTCTGACTTTTTGCATTACTTCTTCTTCGTTGATATTCAGTAATGCAGAATTACGCATTACGAATTTTCCATTAATCATCACGTCGGTTACGTCGTTCCCACTTACAGCATAAACTAATGCGGAATAAACGTTGTATAGCGGAGTTGTATTTGGTTTAACTGCATTGATAATAATAATATCCGCTTTTTTCCCAACTTCCAAAGAACCGATTTCTTTTTGTTTTCCAAGCAACTTAGCACCATTAATGGTTGCAATCCGAATGGCTGTTTCAGCAGGGATAGAGGTCGGATTTCCGGTAGATAATTTAGCTAATAGCGCCATTGTATGCAACTCTTCAAACATATTCAGATTATTGTTGCTTGCCACACCATCGGTGCCTAGTCCGACATTGCAATTCATCGAAAGCATTTTTGTAATAGGTGCGGCACCACTCGAAAGTTTCATGTTGCATTCGGGATTATGTGCAACGCTCACCCCACGCTCTGCAAAAACTTTAATATCTTTGTCGGTAAGCCATACCCCATGCGCTGCAATGGTCTTGTTGTCGAGAACCCCTAATTTATCCAAATATTCTACCGGGGTCATTTTGTATAACTTATATATGGTGTCCACTTCCCATTTTGTTTCTGCAATGTGCATGTGGAAATTGAGCTTTAATTCTGTAGCTACTTTTTTAGCCTTTTTAATTAATTCAGGACCACAGGTGTATGGGGAATGGACGGCCAGCCCCACAGTAATCAGGGAGTCGTTTTTGTATTTTTCCACCATCTTGCGAATGTAGGCAATTCCCTCGTCGGAGTTTTTGCTATTAGGCACCGGAAAATCGATCAAACTTTCACTTACCACACCTCTCATTCCGATTTTTTTAGCCACTTGAGCCACTTTATCTTCGTAGAAATACATATCGTTGAAAGTCGTTGTCCCTGAATGAATCATTTCAATCATCGCCAATTGAGAGCCAAGTTCTACAGCTTCTTCATTCATAAAGTCTGCTTCAGCCGGAAAAATATACTTCGTAAGCCAGTCCTGAAGTTGCAAATCATCGGCTAATCCCCTAAAAAGGGTCATTGAAAGATGTGTATGGCAATTGACCATGCCGGGCATCACAATCTTTCCTTTTGCATCAATTACATTTTGCGATTGGTATTTATTGTTTATTTCAGCACTGGTGCCTATTGCAACAATTTTATCCCCGTCAATTGCAATAGCCCCGTCGGGGTAAAGAGAACTTGCAGAATCAACAGTTACAATAATTCCGTTAGTAATAATTGTGTTTACTTCTTTCAAATTTAATTTTTTGTTGTTTTGTTGACATCCGAGAATCGTTAGCGAAACGATGCCCAAAAGTACTAATTTTTTCTTCATTTGTAAGTATTTTTAGTTTTGTTATTTAACATTTTTTGCCATTATTAATTTTGTCGTTTTTTTTTCTTGGAAAAATATGCTCACTTTTACAAAATAAATAAATTTCACAAAATTACAAAAAAAGTTAATGCCGGTGAATTTTATTTTCGGAATGACTACAGCTCATCATTTTTTAAATATTATTGGAACTTAAATTTATACCGATCATAAAATAGATAGGAAATGTTTTTTAAGAAATGTCATCGTATATTTGTAGATCGTGTTATTGAGCAAATAGATAAACTCACACAAATCAAAGTAAAAGCATCGGATTATTCGATTGGCCCTGTTTCTATTTTCGGATATGCAAAGTGAGGAATACAATATGATTTGAAAATGGATCTATATTCTTATTGCCATAACCAATTATTTTCCTTAATATACGCCAGAATACGTCAAAAAAAGCTAATTTTGCGATCAGTTAAAGTTGAATTCAATGCGACAATTTGTTTTTAAATATCTCAAATATCTTTTTTTCTGGCTACTCTTGTTTGCGTTTTATCGCCTATTGTTTATCGTTGTATATCACCGGCTTTGTATTCCGGATATAGGCTTGGCACGGGAAGCGCTCTTCGCATTCTTTTATGCATTGAAATTGGATTTGTCAATGATGGCTTACCTGGCGGCAATACCCATGTTGATTTTACTTGTCTGGATGTTTTTTCCAAAAAGATGGTTGTCAAAAATTATTGACGGGCTTACGATTATCAATATCATTGCATATTCGTTTATTGCATTTGGCGAAATAGGTATTTACAATGAATGGCGTACCAAGCTAAACTATAAAGCTTTGGTTTATTTTCAGCATCCTCAGGAAATTTTTAATTCCACATCCACGGTCACTTTTTTTCTCTTGTTGGCAGGGGCTCTTGTGTTGATTGCATTCTGGATATGGCTTTATTATCGTTCTTTTCGATATGCAAAGGTTGAGCTAACTGCACCTTGGTATTTCAAGACTGTTTTTGCAGTGGTAATTCCGATGGTGATGTTTTACTTTATGCGGGGCGGATTTATGACTATTCCCATCTCGCAAAGTCAATCGTGGTACTCGAAAAACCAAGCGCTTAACGATGCGGCGGTTAATTCGGGCTGGAACTTGTTTCAGAATATCATAGATATGCAGTCGTTGCTCAAAGGAAATCCGTTTAAATCATATCCCGACGCGATGGCGATACAAACGGTAAAAGAGCTACACAAGGTCGAAAAAGATACCACGATAAATGTGCTTAGTAAGTATCGGCCGAATATTGTGCTGATTATTCTGGAAAGTTGGTCCGCAGACTTGGTGGGAGTGTTGGGCGATAGTTTAAATATCACTCCGAATTTCGATCGGTTGTCGAAAGATGGAATTCTGTTTACTCGGCTTTACAGCAGCGGGAATAGGTCGCAACAAGGAATGGCTTCTATTTTAGGGGGATTTCCTGCCATCCCGATTACCACTCTTACCGAGCATCCCGAAAAGTATCATCGGTTGCCTAGTCTTACGCAAGATATTAATAAAGAGGGGTATAGGTCTTCGTTTTATTTTGGAGGGCAACTGATCTATGGAAATATTAAATCGTACATCATGTATAATCAGTTTCACCGAATAGTGGAAGGTGATGATTTTAACGGTTCTATTCCACGCGGCAAATTGGGAGTTCATGACGAGTTCTTGTTCAACCGCCATATTGAGGACATGAAAACGGAACCACAGCCGTTTTTTACCGCAATGTTTACGTTGAGTTCACACTCTCCATACGATCAGCCGATAAAGAATAAAATTACCAAGGATGTACCCGAAAAAGATTTTGTAAATAGTGCTTGGTACACCGACTATGCACTTGGAAAATATATTGAATCGGCACGAAAACAGCCGTGGTTCGGCAACACATTATTTATCCTCGTTGCCGATCACAGCCATGTGTCCCATCATCAGCATTCGCTGCAAACTTTTGAATATCACAGAATTCCCATGTTGTGGTTCGGTCCTGTAATTAAGCCGGAATATAGAGGAATGAGAATTGACAATATCGCTTCTCAGACGGATTTACCGGCCACATTGTTGAAGCAATTAGGCCTGAATATCTCGCTATATCCATGGTCTAAAAATCTCTTCAATCCATATTCTCCCCAGTTTGCTTATTTTGAATCGAATGACGGCTTGGGGTGGAAAACCTCCTCGGGATATTTTGTATATAATAAACTTCAGGATCGGTTTTTAGATAAGAAAATAAAACCTGAAGACGAAGAAAAGATCGTTAAAGAGGGGAAGTCATACCTTCAGGAGGTGTTTCGGGAGTTTTTGGAATATTAGAGATAAGCGGTGAGTGATGGATTAGAAGATGGTTTGAAATTTTATCCGATTAGAATCGAGCCGTGAGCATATTTGTATTTTGTGGAAATTGCCTTTTTTACAAATGCCAGCCCAATCGTTAAAGTACCTACACGTCCGACATACATGGTACAAACAAGGATGATTTTTCCCGCAACGGATACTCCGGGGGTAATTCCAGTAGAAAGGCCTACAGTACCAAAAGCAGAAACCACTTCGAATAATAACTTCATAAAGTCGATATCGCTTTCGGTAATGGTGAGCAAAAAAGTGGCAGCGAATATTAGTAAAATAGAGAATAGGACGATGGTATAGGCTTGATCCACAAGTTTAAAGGAGATTGTGTGTTTTTTAATTTCAATGTTTTTCTTACCGGTAAGTGTTGCCAATGCCGACTTAAAAAGGACAAAGAAGGTTGTGGTTTTAATACCGCCGCCGGTAGATCCGGGCGAAGCTCCGATAAACATTAAGATGATGAGAATAATTAATGTAGGTTGGCCTATCAATGAGAAATCCACGGAGTTAAAACCGGCAGTTCTGGCAGAAACCGATTGAAAAAAAGAAGCACAAATCTGGCCTATTCTACTTTCCCCGGCAATAGATTTGTTCTGTTCCAGAAAGAAGAAAAACACCGCGCCAATAACAATAAGCGCTATAGAAGTTTGGAGCGCTACACTTGAGGATAATTTTAGTTTCTTCCACTTTATTTTTCTTCTCATTAGTATCCTCTGCGGATTAAAAATATCTTGCATGGCCATAAATCCTAACCCGCCAAAGAAAACGAGTGCCATAATAACCATTTGAATGAAATATTGATGTCGTATGGTGGAGTCGAAAATGTTATTGGTCCACAAGCAAAAACCGGCATTGTTAAATGCAGAAACGCTATGGAAAATCGAATAGAAGATAGTTGCTCCCTGACCGTTTAATGTGCCGTGATAGCTCCAGTAGGCATACATCGCTATTGCCCCGATCAATTCTATTCCGATGCTAAAAAAAATGACTTCTCGAAGCAAGGTGCGGGTGCTCGATAACTCGTCGGTACTGAGCATGTCTTTTAAAATTGATTGATTTTTCAGACCTGTTGAACCGTTCGAAAAAGTTGCAAAGAAAGTTGCAAAAGAGACGATATTTATCCCCCCAAACTGAATAAGCAGCATAATGATGAATTTCCCTTTGAGTGTAAAAACGGTGGCCGTATCAACACTCACCAGCCCGGTAACACAGCAGGCACTGGTAGAAGTAAACAACGCATCAATATAGTGAATTCCATGCGTTGTCATTTCGGGCATCATTAATAGCAGTGATCCGGTTGAAATTAATATGAAAAAAGAAAGCAACATCAGTGCTGATGGTCCTAAATTGATTTTTGAAATGAACTTGCTCGCTTTGGATAGCTCAATCAGCATAAAAACAAAGAAGTAGAACTGAATAAAAACCAATGAATAGCTTTCAAAATGTGAAATACCCATTTTTGTTGAGATGATATCGGTAAAATGGATATTAAAAAAGCTGATAAGAATGAAATTGGTCAGTATTCCAAATACGACCAAGCCCTCGAACCATGTTCTTCGTATATAAGACCGCATTTTAAAACTTAATGATACGAAAACAAAATATTTTATTACATAAAAAGCAAAACTGGTCTTTATGATAAATTGTGACCAATAATAAGTGTGATCGGTAATCGGGAAACCGTAGTATAAAATAATGCTTAGAAATGCAACAGTTGAAACTAATAGGCTGAGAAAAGAAAATAATCTTGTGATAAGGGTACTGTTATCCCAGATAAACAAGCTTATTTTTTCCCGAATATGGATATAAAGGCGAATCAGCATATTCTTATTGGTTTATTTCTATAAAGCGATCAATGTCTCGCGTCTTTCCAAACAAAACCAAGGTATCGTTATGCTGAATGATTGCTTTTGAGTCGGGAACCCCGATGATATGCTGGATCATTTGTTTCTTTTTATCTACAAATTCTTGAAATTCGCGCTTTATTGTAACCAAACTTAGCTTATAGCGGTCACGAATGTCGATGTCGTACAAGGTGCGGCCTGTGGTTTTTCGCGGTGCAATAACTTCCGCGATACGATAATCGTCGGGAAGTTGAAGATAGGATATAATACTCGGGTTAAGTAAGCGTTCGGCAACAATAATGGCAACTTCATCTTCGGGTGATAATATTTCCTCAATCCCCATTTTGTCAAGAATCAGTCGTTGGCTAATGCCAAGCGATCTGCAAATAATACGCTTCACCCCGATATCCATGAGTACTGCTGCGCATAGCAACCGTTGTTCAAAATTTTGCCCAATAGAAACAATTACCGCATCGAAATCTTTGATGTCCTGAGATAGTAGTGCTTTCCTGTCGGTAGCGTCGAGTGTTACCGCATAGGCCACATCGTCGCTAATAGAGTCGATGATTTCCTGATTGGTGTCAATGGCCATAACCTCTGCTCCTTTTTTCGATAAGGTCAATGCAATAGCTCTTCCAAAATGCCCGATTCCTATTACTGCAAATTTTTCTGAAATCATTGTTATAAGTATTTTTAACTTAAAAATATCATACAAATGTATGTAAAAAAATTAAAACTATTCAATAAAACGTCATGTTTATGAGATTGAATAGGTTGGATGTGTGTGTTTTTTCTATAAAAAATTCCGGGTAAACGGCTATTTCGGGTTAGGAGGGTATTGTGATATTTATTCCCTAAAACGTTGATATGAAAAGTTCTTGAGTTTTATACAAAAAAGTAATGTTCTATTACAAATTTAGACAGTTCCTAAATAAGTAATTATCGTTCGATTTAGAAAAAAAATATGTAGTTTTACATAAATAAAATTTTTGGCAATGTTCGACGATGCTTACAATACTGTAATTCATAGCTCGGAAGGGAAATATACCGAGAAAGGGAGTAAATTCCTTTCATTTTGTCATCCTGTGAAGGATGAATTCGAAGTGAAAGAAATTTTGACCCGACTCAAAAAAGAGTATTTCGATGCTCGTCATCATTGTTATGCTTATCGTTTGGGTTGGGATAAAAGCGTATATCGGTTCAACGATGATGGAGAGCCCTCGGGGACAGCCGGAAGGCCGATTTATGGGCAAATTCTTTCTAATGATCTGACGAATGTTCTTATTGTGGTGATTCGCTATTTTGGCGGCACAAAGCTGGGGGTAAGCGGGCTAATTAACGCCTATAAAACGGCTGCCATCGAAGCGATTTCGGCAAACAAAATTGAAGAAGTTTCAATTAAAGACATCTACAAAATCGATTTTCAATACGACAAAATGAGCGAGGTGATGAAGGTGTTAAAACAAACGGGGATAGAGCTTGTTGAAACCAATTATAATAATGATTGCAGTGCCACGGTAAGCGTTGTAAAAACTCTGACAGTGATGGTTTATGATTCTATTTCTAAAATTGAGCAGGCTGCAATTTCATATATAAAAACCATTTAAGTGCATACTTATGAGATATTTAAAAATCAAGCCGATTTTATTTGTTATCGGCGTTTTCATCGGAACAACATTATACGGGCAATATATTCCGGTGTCTTTTTCTTATTCCTCAATTAAAGTGGATAGTGTCGATGCAATAGCTCCCGATTCCGCAATTGTAAAGTATATTGATAAATACAGGGTGGAAATACAGAAAGAGATGAACGTAACCCTTGCAGTGAGCGAACGGGTGATTGAAGCCGATAAACCGGAAGGTACGCTCAACGATTTGGTTGCCGATGCTGTTTTTCAGATGGGGACACTTCGCTATAAACCGGCTGATGGCAAAAATATTGACTTTTGTTTGCTCAATTATGGAGGACTCCGAAAAAGTTTGCCCAAAGGGAATATCATGATCGGAAACGTTTTTGAACTGATGCCTTTTGATAATAAACTGAATGTTATCACCTTGAAAGGAGTGCAAGTCGTTCAGCTTTTTGATTTTTTAGCTAAAAAAATCGAAGGGCACCCTATCGCGAATTGCCGGCTGGTTGTTAATCGGAATCAAGCCACACAGGTGACCATTGGGGGGGTGCCGTTAGATACTTCCAAAACGTATAAGGTGGTTACCAACGATTATCTGTCGGGTGGAAACGATGGAATGTACTTCTTTAAACAGGCATTAGCTATAGAACCCGTTGACTATTTAATCAGGGACGCTATTATTGATTATCTTCGTAAAATGGGAGAGAAGCCCATTACTATAGAGAAAGACGGTCGTTACACCTTAAAAAATTAATATGATGAAGCAAGTAATAATAAAATTCAATACTTTTGGCTTTCTGCTTTTGGCGACTCTATTCGGTGCGCTAAATATAAGTGCGCAACCTGCAAAAACAATAAATGTAACGATTTTGCATACCAACGACACTCATAGCAGAATAGAATCTTTAAGTAACGATGACAAGAGATACCCCGGAAGGGCGGGATATGCTTATCGTTCGGCAATAATAAATAATATTCGCAAAGAACAAAAAAACACCTTGTTGTTAGATGCCGGTGATTTTGTTCAGGGCACTCCGTATTTTAATTATTATAAAGGTGTTTTGGAAGTAGAGTTAATGAACCGATTGGGATATATAGCGGTAACTCTTGGAAATCATGAATTTGATCTGGGGGTAAATCATCTCGCTCTGATTCTGAAAAAAGCTAAGTTTTCGGTTGTAAACTGCAATTATATTGTATGTGGTACTCCGCTTAAGAAAATAATCAAGCCATGGATCATTACGAAAGTTGGAAATATAAAAATTGGCATCACCGGAGTCGGAGTTAATCCCGAGGGGCTAATTACTCCTGAAAATTTTAAGGGAATTGTTTATTGTGATCCGATTTTGTCGGTAAATAAGATTGCTGAAATGTTAAAAATTGATAAACATTGCGATTATGTGGTTTGTCTTTCTCATTTAGGTTATGAACAGCCGGATGGAATTCCAAGTGATATTGTGCTGGCAAAAAAATCTGTTAATATAGATGTAATTATAGGTGGACATACTCATACTTTGCTCGAACATCCTGATAGTGTGTATAATAGCCGGAATAAGGTGGTGTATATCACGCAATGTGGGAGCATGGGGGTAAATATAGGCCGCATGGATGTGGGTTTTCGACGTAAATAGCGATTTGTAAGATGGTTGCTATATAAGCAAAAAAAAATTAAAAGTCAATAGCAAATAAATTTTTTTTCTATCTTTTTTTTGTTGAAATTTGTTGAAAAATTATGAGTAACCGATAATTTAATAATTAATAAAAAAAGACTCTAACTGCTCAGGGTTATAACTAGAACTATATCAGAAACTTAACGGGTAAAGGATAAAATGGAAAGCATTAAGATGGCAAGTTGCACGGAAGTATGGGAAAATTGTCTGCGGATTATTAAGGACAATATTAATTACAGAAGCTATCAAACATGGTTTGAACCGATAATTCCTGTAAAATTGGATAATAATATACTCACCATTCAGGTGCCCAGTCAATTTTTTTATGAATACATAGAAGAGCATTATATTAGTTTGTTGAAAAAAACCATTCGCAAAGAACTTGGAAGTACCGGAAGATTGGAATATAGCATTGTGATGGATAATTCTCAAAATGTGAATGGTCCTATTACCGTTAAAATGCCTACTGCTAATAAAAATGCGATTAAAAATCCGTCCGTAGCTATGCCTATAGATATTAATAAAAACTCATCGAAAGAGATTCCCAACCCATTTATTATTCCTGGATTGAAAAAGATCAACATTCAATCCCAGTTGGTCGATACTTTAAATTTCGATAACTTTGTGGAAGGCGAATGCAATAGATTAGCACGCTCGGCAGGGTATGCCGTTTCGGAAAATCCTGGGGGTACTTCTTTTAATCCGCTTTTTATTTATTCAAAAGTAGGTTTGGGAAAAACTCATCTTTCGCATGCTATTGGTGTTCAGATTAAAGAGAAATTTCCTGAAAAAATCGTGCTTTATGTACAGGCAGAACAATTCTACCAACAATACATTGAGTCGATACGCAACAATAACCACAACGATTTTATCCACTTTTATCAGATGATAGATGTGTTGATTATTGATGATGTTCACGATTTATCGGGAAAAGAGAAAACACAGGATGCATTTTTCCATATTTTTAATCATTTACATCAAAAAGGCAAGCAATTGGTGATTACTTCCGATAAATCGCCGGTAGAAATGGTAGGATTCGAACAGCGGCTTCTATCCCGATTTAAATGGGGACTGGCCGCAGATCTTCAGGAACCTAACCTTGAAACTCGTATTGCAATTTTGCAAAATCGCTTGTATAACGATGGAATCGAAATGCCAAACGATGTAATAGAATATATTGCATATAGCGTTTCAACCAATATTAGAGAGTTGTACGGTGCTTTAACATCAATTCTTGCCCAGTCATCGCTCAACAAAAAAGCGATCACTACAGAGCTCGCAAAACAGATGATAGACAAATATGTAAAAAGCACAGCCCGCGAAATTTCTATCGACTTTATTCAAAAAATTGTTTGCGATTATTTTAATATTCAGGTGGATTTGATGAACTCGAAAACAAGAAAACGTGAAATCGTTCAGGCACGACAGCTTTCGATGTATTTTTCGAAAAAACTCACCAACAGTTCACTTTCAACCATTGGTATGCATTGTGGCAAAAAAGACCATGCAACGGTGCTTCATGCATGCAGAGCCATTTCTAATCTTATCGATACCGACAAAACATTTAGAGTCCAGGTGGAAGATATTGAAAAGAAAATCAAAATTTAAGAATTTTCCAATCGGAAAAATCGTTGAATCCGACATGTTTTGTAATTAAAAGTGTGCCTAATTTGTTCTAGTAGAGTCGCAGTAGGCTTTATAAAGCGAGTAACTTTGCTTCGACAGGAGAACTTGTTTTTCTTGGTAGTATGCGAACGACAAGTACAAGTAATTATCCCTGATTTCGTTTAGTGCACGCATCGGCTTCAGAATTTCGAGGCTGTGAAGGTAATAATTGATCGCTTTGTCGAATTTGCCCTGAAGCCTGAGATTTTCTCCAATATAAGTCAGGCCTATGGCTGTTTGCCTTTTGTCATCCACCTCTTCCGATATCTTTATAATATTGGTATATACCTGATTAGATAAATCGTATCGTTGTTGTGCCTGATATATGCTTCCGATTATCCCTAATGAAATCATCATTCCTTCTTTGTCTTGAAGCTGATCTTTGACTTCGATGGAATAGTTTAGAAACTCTAGAGCCTTGTCGTATTCATCCAAATTGGAATAAGAAAAACCGATATTATTGTAACAGGTACTCATTACACGGATATTTTCGAAGTGTTGAGCCATAATGAGTGCTAAATGGTGAAACCGGATTGATAGCCGGTGATAGCCCAAGTCGCTGAAAACCGAGCTGATGCAAACAATAGTGGGATATAGCAGCGAATATTCTTTTATGGTATAGAAAATAGTTGCAGCTTTAATGAAGTATTCCATTGCACGTTTTGTGTGTCCGTGGTAATAATATGCAATGCCGATATTTTCCATAGTTTCGGCAATAGCTATTTTATTGTCGAGTTGTTCCTCCAATGTTAAGTTTTTTTGATAGTAAATAAGAGAACTGTCGAATTTGCTATTCATGCTAAAAGCTAATGCTATGTTGTTATAACAGTCGGCAATGCCCCGAATGGAATTTACTTTTTTAAAATAGACAATGGCATTGTTGTAAGTGTCAATTGCAGTGCGGATATCGGACTGAAACATCGATAGTGTCGCCAAATTTTTATATGCCAGTGCAGTTCCGTTATCGTATTTTAGCTTTAGGGACAATTTTAACGCTTTTTGAGACAGCGATCTTGATTTATCAATGTCTTTTTCTTTGTACGATTCTGCAACTTTTATCAGGGAATCCACCATTGATTGGTTTGTTTTTTGAGCCGTAACGACAAGTGTGGATAGTAAAATAGAAACAACAAAAAAATGTTTTACAATGATTGACAATCCGCTTTTTATTCTCTTCCTCATAATAATCTTTTTTATACTAATTTGTTATTCAACCGATAAGTAGGGTGCTAATTTTTCATATAATTCATCATAGATAAGAGCTGCTTGTTTTATTTGTGAAATGGAAGTATAATGCACGATTTTTTTTCTATAAATAACAATGGATTTAGCCATATACAAATCGAGGTACGGGTGTTTTACCAATGTTTTAATATCTGCCGTGTTTATGTTTATCTTTTCTATTTTAGCGGCATTAACGACCAGGTAAGGAGTTATTTTAGCAAATCTGGCACTATCGATGCCATAGATCTCTTCGAGTTGGTTAAGAGAATAAAAGCCCCCTAATTTTGCACGTTGGTTCACAATTCTGCGGGATAATCCAACACCGATGCCGGGTATTTTTTGCAAGTCGATAGAGTCGGCACTGTTGAGTTCAATTGTTTGGTTGGCAAACTTCACTTTTTTAGGAAAATACTTGTGATTTGTATCTGCAGGAATAGTGATAAAGGGTTCTAAAATAGAGTATTCTTCAGCGGAGATGGCATACATTTTTTTAAAATCTTCTTTAGTCTTGAATTTTCCTCCTTTAGCTTCGAATTTCTTTATCGATTTTATTTGTTTGTCCGTGAGTCCTATTTTCTGCCATAGTTCTACGGATAAATTATTCGGGTTGAATGGAAATGGGTTTAATTCATTTCTCATCACCGATTTATCTATTCCGAAAAAAGAGACTTCGTCACGTTCATGTAAATCCCATTTTTGCCGGCTTGAGGCAATGGAATCGGAGAGGATGCGTTGCCTGAGCTCGAAATCGGAAACCTCTCGTTTGAACCGGCTGTCGGAAATCTCTTGATTTTTGCTGATATTCGAGATCACGATATTGGTAAAAATTATCATGAACAGGACTGTCATTAATACAAGGATTCCTTTAAATTCGGATTTACTGAATTCGAAAAAATTTTTAATCTTCAGAATCACTTGCATTTTCGTGCGTTTTAGTTTTTGTAAACAACACTTTGTAAAAGAAATATCCAGTAAAAGCCGTAACAGAGACATCTACGGTTGCCATCCAGATAAGTGCATCTATATTCATTGGTCTATTTTTTTAATGATTTTTTGTGTTTTTTTGAAGCAATGTAAACCAAAATACTGAACGTTAAAAAGGTGAGAATAAGAAGTAGTCTCGACATATCAATGTAGAATACATTGTTTATAACACATCCTCGGTAAAGCGGATCTCCGACTTGAACAGTACTGTCGGCCACAACTAGCACTTTGTCTTTTTTGTTGATAGGATAGGACTTTTCATTTGTTTTAGATCCTTCTTTTTTGCTGATAACAATGTAATCGTTCCCGTTTTTATGAGTTATTCCGGCATAAGTACCTTCGCTTTCGGAATAAAAAGTATTGGAGAAATAACTATTATTTGGACCTGTTTCTTTATGTGTGATTTTGCCGATGATTGATTCTTTATCCAGTTCCCATCCGGAAAAACTTAATTTTGACCAGTCGTTGTCTTTGGGGCTTATAAATGCTCCCAAAAAGATGATTATGAGTAAAATAGGTGTGATGTATTTGATTATAAACCGATAGATTGAAGGAATCTTTAAATCGCCGGCATGATTGATTTCGCGCCATCCTTTTTTTATTCCAAAAAACCATGAAAAGAGAATAGTTTCGAGCATGGCAAAAGTAAATAGCGAGACGGTGCCACCCCAATAGTCATATTCATCAAAGACTCCTTTTTGAAAAAACAGCACAGTTGGAAGTCCTAGAATAAGAATTAATATTCCGAATGCAGAAGCGGCTTTTTGTCGCGACCAGCGATATTCATCTTCGAAAAATCCCATGATGGGAGTTCCCATTGCCAATGAGGACGTGATTCCTGCAAAAAACAGCAGTCCAAAAAAGGCAAGACCGGCAAGAATAGCCATAATGCTACCCCATTGTTGAAATAAAAACGGCATAGTGCGGAATCCTAATCCGAGCCCACCCATTTTTACCAGTTCGGAAACTTTGTCGATACCCAGATAACCTATTGCAATGGAAGTAATGATTGTGCCACCGAGGACAATTTCAACAAACTCATTCATGAATCCGGCAGACATTGCGTTTAAGGCAATGTCTTCATCTTTTTTTACATACGAAGCATAACATTGAATGGTGCCCATGCCGACCGAAAGCGTGAAAAATATTTGTCCGGCTGCGGCAAACCATACTTTCGGATCGGTTAAGGACGCATAATTAGGAGTCCATAAATAACTTAGCCCGACCACTCCGTCATTGATCGCGTTGTTTACTCCTGCTTTTATCGTGGCACCTTTAACGGCTAAGAAAATACCGAAAACAATAAGTAATGGCATTCCTATTTTTGCAGCTTTTTCAATCCCACCACTCAGCCCGCGGCTCAAAATCCATACATTTAAAGCTAAGCACAAGATATAAAAAACTACGGCTTCATAAGGTATTCCTGTCGTGGAGTGGGATACATCGAGGTAGCTGTCGAAAAATGAGGAGGCCTCGAGTTGAGACATTCCTTTAAAAGTTCCGGCTACCGAGTGCCAGATATATGAAAGCGTCCAACTTTCGATGTAACAATAGTATGCGGCAATAACAAGGTTGGAAAATATACCGAAGACCCCGACATATTTCCATATTCGTTTTTTGTCCATTTCGTTTAGAATAAAGGGGGTGGAATGATGTCCGAAGACTCCTCCGAAACGACCGGTGGACCATTCTATGAGAAGCAAAGGAATGCCTAGTAGTAAAAATGAAACCAGATATGGAATAATAAATGCACCGCCACCATTATTAATTGCTTGAACCGGAAATCTCAAAAAATTACCAAAACCTACGGCATTTCCGGCCATAGCTAAAATAAGTCCGATTCGCGACCCCCATGATTCTGACTGAACTGCTTTACTCATAAATTTATGCTTTTTAATCAAGCTAAATTACGGAGAAATAATTTCTTTTCAAAACGATTAATTAAAAATTGAGTATTTTATGCCCGTGGAGAGCGAATTTCAATCAAAATTCATTAATTGAATGCGAGGTTTTGGAATTGATAGTTGGGATTTGTTTTTAATTATTGTGCGAAGTTTGCAACTTCACATTTAAGGATCAATTTAATAATTTTTTTTGTTTAAAACCAAGATAACACAAATAACTTGAAATCAGCCCCAAGACAATTCCGGCGGCGACATCGCTGGGATAATGCACTCCACAATAAATGCGGGAAAATCCGACAACAATAGCCCAAACAAAAACGATGATAGTTGAATATATGTTTCTAAAAGCTAATGCTACCGCTAATGCTAATGCAAAAGCGCTAACAGTATGGCCCGAAGGAAATGAAGCACTACCGCCTACGGATATTTTCTCAATAAACGGATAACTTTCAAAGGGCCGGGGACGATTTATTAGCGCTTTCAAAAGGAGGGATCCCAGAGAAGCACAAGCCATGGAAGTTAGGATAAACCATCCTTTGTGTTGAGTCTTTTTTTTGTGCTTGAGAAATCCCAATGCTAAAATACATATAGGAACCAACCACAACAAATATTCGGCAGTAAAGCTCATAGCAATAAAAAAAGGATCGAAGGATTTGTTTCTTTCTACATTTATCGACTTCAACAGGTCGATGTCAATGTTTTGGGAAAATCCCGTTTGAGCTGTTAACAGCAAAATAAGAAAGATTCCCGTTCTTTTCATTAAATTTCGATAATTTAGGCAAAGGTATAAATTAACCGCCAATAATTATGAACTCATTTATTTTTATTCATCCCGGTAGTGGGGAAGTTTGTTTGGTTTAGATAATGCTAATAATACTAAAATTATTAAAATTCCGTAAGTTAGCGTTTTAAAATGGTCGTAGTAATCCGTAAATTGCCCTAAAATCAAATGGCTGTTGGTTAAAAAGTAGGAGATGACCATTGTTGCAACAAATCCGATTTTTTTATACTTGTGGTACTTGTTTTCGTTGATGTTTGGGGAGAAATAAATCCATAGCATATAATAAACCAGATAGGTGGTTGCCGGAAAAATAAAGAAAAAGGCATAATGTTGTTGGTGTGGAAAAATCAAAGGAATAATTAAACAGATATAACTGATTTCGTAGAGTTTTTGGACCTTTGAAATACGACTGATAAAGGGCTTTGTACGTAAAAAATATAAGGAGAACAGGACAAATGCACCTCGAACAATGTTGATGACCAGATTCAGGTTTTCAATAGAAATATTTGCAATATTCCGTTTTAACCCCAATGCATACGAATCTCCACTGTCTTTTACCAGTAATGCAGCTAAAAATGTAGTAAGGGAGTGGAAACTTCGTTCGGAAGTGTCAAGAATATGCGTTTGATTTGAAGGATTTAGCAATTTCCATCGCTCTGTCAGCAAAAACCAGTTATAGTCAAAACCAAGAACCATTACAGGTAAAAACGATAGCACAATGATACCACTGATAATGTAAAATACTGATTTCCAATCGCTACGGTATATCAGGTAGGGGATAATTACTAAAGGCAACAGTTTCATGTTTATTCCAAGCGCAATCAGCCCACTTCCCTGTAATTTTTTATCTTTGTCTATCATGGATAATCCTTCCAATGTTAAATACAAAATGAAAATGGTCACCTGCGACAAATGGAAATTATCCCGTAGGAACCTGAAAATAAAAAGGAACGATAATAGGACAAATACAGTTTTGATTTTATTGTTTAAATCGTTAATTGGGAGCCAGTTGGTTATGATTTTCCAGATTCGGAATACAAAAAAGACATTCAAAATCAGCCAAAGGACCTTTACTAAATACAAAGGCAAATATGAAAACGGGACTAAAATCAGGGCAAATACAACATCGTAATAATAATGATACCACTGATTATACTTGATTTCATAAATGTTTTTTCCCGATAATAAATCTCTGGATGCGGATACGAAAACATTAAAATCACCTTTTCCCTGAGCTTCGTAAAGTATTATTAGTAAAATTATTAATCCTAAAGCAATATATAATAGTCTGTTTTTGTAATCTTTCGGAAAATTATTTAAAAATATCATTCGTAATTATTTTGCAAATGTTGGACAAAGGTACAATAATGCAATAAATATTAAAAATCAAATGTGCTTTGATGTGCTTTGTGTATGTTGCAGTAAATTAGTTCATTCACTAAGTTTTATTGATTTAGTGGAGGCATGATTATGTGGGGTTTCGCCCAATGAGTCTTCAATAATTTTTAAGGACGAATAAATATGATTAATTTTGGATGCCGATAAATTAAAATTAGCACTTAAGTATTTAAATATTGATGAAAAAGCAAAACCCGTTTTCCAACTTGCTGCTGCTGCTTACCGCCATGATTTGGGGGTTTGCTTTTGTGGCCCAGCGGGTGGGAATGGAGTATATCGGGCCTTATACCTATAATGCGGTAAGATTTGCTTTGGGGGGACTTTCGCTTTATCCGCTAATCATTTATTTGAAATATAAAAATCACAACGAGCCTGACCCTCAGGAGAAGCATTGGTCAGTCAGACAGAAAAGGGCTGGAGGGCTATTGCTCGGATTGGTGCTGTTTTCGGCTGCTTCGTTGCAACAGGTTGGACTTCAATATACCACGGCCGGAAAATCGGGATTTATCACCGGATTGTATGTCGTATTTGTTCCTTTGATGGGGGTGTTTTTTCGCCATAAAACATCCATATTCCTTTGGACTTCCGTATTTTTAGCTGCGGCGGGAATGTACTTGTTGAGTGTTACCGCTCTTGGGACATTTTTCTATGGCGACATGCTTACATTTTTCAGTGCGCTGTTCTGGACCGTGCATGTGCTTTTAACGGGATATTTGTCGCCAAAAATGAATTCCATCAAACTAGCGCAAACCCAGTTCTTTGTCTGTGCCCTGTTGTGCTCAATTGTAGCTATCAGCATCGAACCTATCGATTTTAGTCAAATATTTAGAGCATACATACCGATTTTATACGGAGGGTTGCTTTCGGTGGGAGTGGCATATACACTTCAGGTCGTGGTGCAGAAAACAGCACATCCTACGTATTCCGCTGTTATCTTGAGCCTAGAATCGTTGTTTGCAGCCATTGGTGGCTGGATTATACTCAACGAAACCCTTTCGCTCCGTTCCATCATCGGTTGCGGATTAATGCTGGCAGGAATGATGATCGCGCAGATTAGCCCCTCTGAAAAATAAATGGATATTCGTTTTATGGTCTGTAAAATACAAGGATTTTGGCGGAAAAATTGTTGCGAAGCAAAACTATTTTTATGCCAAAATCAACCTCAGGGCTAAAAGCTAATCATCATTATTTACTATATCAATAATTTTAGCCGGCTGAAAGCAGACACGAAACTTGTGGAAGTATGTTTGGTCTTGTTTTGGATAGGCAGGCTCCTCCTGTTTTACACTAACGGTTTTTATATACAGTCGTTTGAAAAAAACTTTAAGATTTTTTTCGCCAATACCGTAAAATTAGTATCCACAACCATCCGGCATGAACGAGCAAAGCAATTCCTTTTATTAAAAGTGAATGGGGCGATTTAATAATCATTGTAATCCAATATGGTGGGAAAAACCATGACAACCAAGTTAGCCAATTGAGTGAAAATAAATCGGTAAATGCAAAGAGAATTAAGGCATTCAATGCTTTTGCATAGGTAAGCCCTTTCACTTTGTTGTCGGCACCCGAAAAAATAAGCAATCCGATAATTGCAGAATAAATTGCCGATAATACGGATAAAAATAAAACCGAAGATAAAGCTAATTCTACTACGTTTAGAGCATAGCAACTTATAATGCAATATATGATAGACAAAATTGAGGCAAACGAGAGCCTGTTAATTAAATATCCACTCATTCCCAATGGTGTTATCGACATCAATTCGGCTATATTTCCGTCTCGTTCATCAATCATCATAAATCCGGTAACAATACCCAACATGCCCGAATTTATCAACAATACGGAAGCTAAAATGTATTGGGAATAGGGTGAAACATCAAATCCTGTTTGAGTATAAATGAAAGGAATCAGAAATATAATCAGTAGCTTAAATACAATAATCAGAAACAATGGCGCAATCAGCATTATAGCCATGATTGGATCACGCATGATTTGTTTTATGTCGTTCTTCAAATGAATAAGTTGTAACATAAAGTTTAATCTTGGTAAACAATTTTATTTTCGAAAATGCGTATTGTCAATCGTAAAAACAAATAGCTCATTCCGATTAGGTACACGGCTAATCCGATTGCTTCATACCAAGCAATACCCATGTATGCTCCCAACATTAATCGTAAGGCGGCCACACTGGGTATAACTGTAAATAGATAGGAATAGGGAAATGCAATCAGTGAAAAGCAAGGCAAAACGAAAAGCAGCATATACGGAATGGTTTTTAGCATGTATTGATTTACCGTTTGGCATCCCGCATTTATCATTATTCCGCACAAAGTGAAAATGCTCGAAGTTAGTATTGTAGATAGTAGAAGTAACACCCAGTTGACATTTTCATAATGACTGAAAACAGTAATGACAAAAGTAGCCAGCACTGAAATGATCGCTAACGAAAATACCTTCGACAAGATATATTCCATTGTTCGTAGTGGCGATACAACGATTACCATTAATACGCCCTGCACTTTTTCCAACATGATAATTCCTCCAATAAAGAATAATCCCAGGACAGAAGGATCTGAGAAAACGACCAACGGGAGTGCAAGTGATAATACATCTTTTGGCAAAAACGACATAATGATCAAATACATTACCGTTATAATAACATATACAAGATAAAATCCTTGTTTCATCTGAAAGCGCATATCCGCCCATATCGCATGCAGCAATCTCATAGCAAGTTTCTCCCTGTTAATTTTATGAAAATGTCTTCCAAAGTGGCCTCGCAGCTGTGAATGGTTTTTATGTCCCCCGTTTTTATAATATCCATAAATTCCGTATTGCGGCCCATTGTATTCATATCGAAATTTAGTTCGATCAGTTTTCCATTAAGCTGATATTCAACTTTCACAATCCGTTTACCGTGTTCTATCATTAAGTTTTTGGGTGAACCGGTGACCACAATTTGTCCTTCAACAATAAAAGCTACCCTGTCGCAAAGCTGCTCGGCCACAGTCATGTTATGTGTGGTGAGAAAAATCGTTTTTCCGGCTTTTTTTTGCTCAAGAATTATTTCTTTAATGATATGGGCATTTACCGGGTCGAGGCCGGAAGTAGGTTCATCAAAAAACATCAGGTTAGGATTGTGCATGATGGACCGAATAAAGTTCAATCGCATTTTCATCCCTTTCGAGAAGTTTTCTACACGCACATCCTTATCCGGCAACAACCCAACGCGATCGAGTAATTTATCGGGATTTTCGAGCGTGTTTTTATAATAAGCACCAATCAGCTGCAAATTTTCTTTTGCGGTTAGTTTGGTATAAAGGTTTGGGAAATCGAAGGCTACACCAACTTGTTCGTAAAAATCTTTTCCCCATTGGCTTCGTTCTTTTCCAAGCACTTTAATATGTCCATCGTAATTTCTAAGTAACCCGATAATAAGCCGTTGTGTCGTTGTTTTTCCGGCACCGCTGGGCCCTAAAAAACCGAAAACTTCACCTTCATGAATATCAAAATTCATATCATGAATAGCTTTCTTCTGTGTTTTTTTATAGGTAAAATTCAGATTTTGAACTTGTATCATACAATTTAATCCATTAATTTGCGCTACACTGTTGATTCCATTTATTTTTGATCGTACCAGCGATATACCCGTTGGCTATTTGCAAAAAACGTTACTCGTCTTCGGCTATTAATTCGATTTTAAAGGTTACAGGTCTAATTGCATCCGTACAACAAGCAAGGGTCTCGTTTTCTTTTTTCATCCAGCCTTCAAATATTCCGGTGGAATAATTACCTCCCGAAAGCAATACGGATACAAATCGATAAATATCGTTCCATGCCCAACCGCAAAATCCTTCCGGTTGGTCAAGCCCTGCAATAAATATATCTCCTTCTTTAAAACACGGGCAGAAGCCCACATCTGATTGGCAAAACTCTTTCGCTAAATCTTGGTGTAAGTCCTTTCTTATAACGGTTATTCTACATTTTTTCATTGCTGCTTTTTTGGTCGTACTTTTTTACAACGGCTATCAATGGAGATGGTTTTGCGTAGTAGCCGACTAATTTTCAAATGCAAATATATTGTTTTTTTTATGAGTACAACGATATTTTTGTGTTCTGATTTGCTGATGATATGTTGTGACAATGGCAGTTGGCACGAAAATGGCTATATTTGCACTTTTTACCGTAAATACACACAATCCAAAAATTAAATGAAGAAAAATCTTGTACATTTTGCAGCTCTATTAATCGTTGCAACTACTCTTTTTAGTGCTCCTAATTGTAGCGCTCAGAACGAAACCGTGAAAAATTCCTTGGGGTTAGCCGTGAGAATGAATGATGTGGCTGCAGTGAAAGAGCTACTCAATAAAGGATTTGATCCCAACAAGCCCCACGATCAGGAGACTCCCCTGGCGCTCTCCACAAAACTGGACAACGACGAAATATTCAATTTGCTGATCAACGCCAAAGGCATTAAGATTAATGCGCCAAGTACCTATATTCGAACCGGAAACGGATCTACATACACTTGTACACCCCTGATTTCAGCCGTTCGAGAACTGAAAGTGGACATGGTTCGTGTTTTACTCGAAAAAGGGGCGAATCCCGATCTTTTCGATAAGAATACCCAGCAGGACAAATCGATTTCCTGGTCGCTAAATGCCTTGATGAATGCCATTATTTTAAACAAACCCAAGGGGGTGGAAATAGCCAGAATGATTGTCGAAAAAACAAAAAACATCGATATTAGATCCACGCTGGTAAAGGATGGAGTTACGGCATTGATTATGGCTTGTCAGTTCCCGTTGTATAACGAGGTTTCGAAGTTGATGATAAAAAAAGGAGCGAAACTGGAGTTGCCGGGTACCAATAGTCCTGCATTTACTGCTGTTGGGAAAGCAATTTATGGCAGCAATCCGGAGATGGTTAAATACCTGATTGATTGCGGTGCAAAACTGAACGACAAAACCGATAAGGCCTTTTTACACCTTAGTTATGCGCTTGGAATCGAAAATCTGGAAACTATTGAGATATTGCTGGATTCGGGGATTGATCCGAACACCCGGTTTTCATCCTCGAAATATCCGGTCATCAATACGTGTGTAAAATGTAAAAATCCCAAGGTGCTCGAACTGATGATCAAACGCGGAGCGGATGTGAATGCCAAGGACGGGATCGGCCAGAGCGTGCTGAAATATGCCAACGGCGGCAAAAAAGTAAAGAAAAACATTGCTATTCTCAAAGCAGCGGGGGCAGTAGAGTGATATTTTATTGCTCAAACGCTATGGAACCATTCTACTTTCCATGCTGGGTTTCGCATCCTTGCGAGGGGCTAAGGCAAAGTCAACAGTGGTGATATAATAGGTGATTGCCGCTATCGTTAAGCTAAAAAAGACCCAGAAAACCCAAGAGTGATGGATTCGACTCCATTTCCATTCTCCTTTGTGCAGATGGTGACCCGTAAGGTGATCCTGCCAGTCTTGACGGGGTTGGTCACGTTCAAGTTTGCTCATTCTTTTCCTTTCATTAATTTGTCATTTTATGCCAATGCTACAATGTTTTGGTTGTTGGCCCCCATTTTATTATCAAGTACAAAGATGCGACACATTCGGCCTTATAACGTTGTATAATTTCGGGGAAAAGTTGTCGAATTCACACATCGGATTCAGATTAAACTGTAATTCTCAATCCGGTTTACGGTGGGTGGGAGCGGAAGCATTTTTCGGCTTATGATAACTACCGGGGCCGGCTAATGGATTGGTTGTTTATTGTTTTCAATCTCATAAAGTTGTGCGATCCGGATATTTATCGGGACTGCGGTTCCTGGGTTTAAAGTTGCGCGAAGTCTCCGGTCCCTGAGCCTGCCGAAGGTCGACTTCGCACTTTGATCTGTTTTCTTTATTTTCTGTTATAATCCTAATCGTTGGGTACAATCACGGATGGTTATTTTTGTTTTGCCGGTTCTATTAAAAAATGAATGCTAATGCTCCTGATAACTATTTTTAGATCATGATTTGCTTTACGTTTTTTTAAAATAATTTAATCAGAAGAATGGCTGTTACCGATAATATCATTCATGAGCAGATAGCATGTAGTTAAGCGTTGACCTCTATAAAATATGTATTGTTTTATTTTATCGGGATTTCTTTATTAAAATCCCAAAACAGGCTTATCATTATATTTGCCATTTATTAGTTTCAAAATTTGTTTTGTTTCTTTGTAATACAAATCTGGATCATGAACAATATTATCATTTGGAATGCTTTTTACATATCCAATTGTCAATACTTATTCAATCTCTTTTTTGCTATTTAACTACAAAAATCACATCTGTCAATGCTGTAAAAGTCTGTGGTTTACCTTTAAAATTGAATGTAACCTTTAAGTCTTCGGTCTTTTTAGTTGAAAATTTATCCAAGTATGAAATAATTGTTGGCTTTAAAAGGTCGAGATTTCTTTTCAACTTCCATGAGCCATTAAAATCATCCGTATCAACAAGCACAAGAAACAAACGATTTTCTGAACCAAATCTCATTTCGCCTTGATTTTCATAAAGCCAGGTAGCTAATATTTTAGGATTTGCTTGAACTTCTTTAAGAATTTCAAGTTTTTCGTTTTTCAGAGTAGTTAAAACTCCAATGCAAAAATCATCGTTCCTGTCCTTCATCTTTTCTACTATCTCGTAAAAAATATCAGCAGGTTTAGCGTTTTTATCAAAGTTTATTTTTGCTTCTTCTGCTTTCTTTTTAAGGAAGGTTAACTCGACAGGATAACCTTTTTCTTTACGTTTATCTTTTATAAATTCAGCAGGCAGATAAGTAACTTTTAAATCAAATGGAATATTATTAATGAAAAAATCAACACTTTTAATTTGACCCACTGTTGGTAGAACTGATGTATGTGATTTGAAAATATGCTCAATTAAAATACTACTCCAATGGTTATACCAGCTATTCAAAACATAGCCTTGAACAGCTACATTAATTTCCTTTTCAAACTTTGAAATAAGCGTGTCGTAGGATTTATGGACTTTTACATGATGGTTAACCAAATATTTATCCAAAGAGTTTTGATAATCTCCGCCCCATTCAAAATTTTTGAGTTTATAAAGTTCAGAAACTAATTGAACGGTATCAAGTTTCTCAACCTGTTTTTTATTCTCATCCTTAATAAAATCGTTTAAAATTTTATGAGAATTGACAGGGTCTTTGCATAGTATGTTAAACAATTCAATAAATTGTTTTGCTAAAGCTTTCTCGTTCAAGATTATTGCATTACTTATTAGAAACTCAGCAATAAGTTCTTTGCGAACAATTGATTTTGTTTTTAGCCATAATAAACCAATAATATCTTCACTAAACTCTTCGAGTTTTTCGTTTTCGTGTAGTTTTTTCCAGTAATTAAAATCTTTCATTTACCAATTCTTGCTGTTGAATAGTTGATGTAAAATGTTTTTTCTTGGGGGTACAAACAAATAAAATCTCCTGACTACCAGCAACACTGCCTTTTCCTCCTCTGCCATTATGATATGTTTTTGCTTCAACCTTTACTTCTTTATATTTGGAAATTAGCTTTTCAAATTCTTCAATTCCCGGATAACTCCGATTATTATAACTGATTAACCAATTTGGTATTTCTTCTGAAAGTTCAAAGAGTTTTTCATAAGAATTCAGAACATCTCGTTTTTTGTCAAAGCCACTTACCCGTTGTGGCTCGTATCGTTTTATTCCATTAACAAATTCTTTATCTTTCCAATATTCGGTATAGGTTTCAAGTAAATGGTAAAAACCTTGATAATCGGCATGACTGTCGCAATATGGAGGGTCGAAATATGCTAAATCTACCTTTTCAATTGTCGGCAATAACTCTAAAATATTTTTATTAAAACTTTTATTGTCTTGTTTGTTGTCAAAAACAGCGTTGTTATATTTTGGTAATATTTCTTCAAATAATTCTTTAATCGGTCTAACCAAACTTCGATTACGTTTTATTCTTTCCGGGTTGCTTGCATAAACCAAAGCTTGAGTATGACCAAAATGTCCCATTGTTATTTTTCTTGTCATACTTCGGTTAATTACTGTAAAAGCGATTGCTTGCTTTATTGGGTTTTCGAGCAATGGTATATTCGCTCTGAAATTGTCTAAAAAAATAGCTTCTTCTTTTTCAAAAAACACATTGGTAAATATGTTTTCCATAAGTTCAAAATCCTTTTTGTTTTTAGCTTGTTGAAAAAGAATTTTTAAGTCATCATCAGTTAATTTTGTATCCTTATTTTCTATAAGTGCTGTACCAATTTGATTGTTGAAGTTTAAAAAGTCATTTGTTATTGTTTTATATCCTAACTGTTTGAACAGAAAAGCAACCGATTGAGAACCTGCAAAGGCATCAATTGCAGTTTTTACATTGTTTGGTATAAAACTTTTAATCCAAGCCAAATGGGTATGCTTAGCACCTAAGTATTGAGGTTCAGGAAATTGATAGTCGAAGTATTTGTATTCTTCAAAAAGCATTTGATTCTTTTCTTTGTATTTGACAAAGTTACGGTTTAAATGTCTTTTATTGTCAAATAACTTATCAAAATTATCAACATTCAATCTGTCCAAAATATTGTTTTTTTTTGTCGTTTTTTCGCATTTTTGCCTAAGGTCCGAGGCTAAATCCGGTTGGGAATTAAGTACCGCAAATTTACCAACTGAGGACAAATGTAATTAATAACGCTGAAATCTTCACCCTACTTAGCCCCACAGCTCTAGGTCTTTATGTGCCCTGCACATGCCGCTTGCACTTGTTGTAATAAAGTTGCTCCGTCCTCCAATTAGTGGAAGCCACCGTAAACGAGAGCCACTTGGTTTACACTGAGTTGAAGTGTACAGTGGTGAGAGAAACGCTTCCCGCCAGCGGTTGATGAGCGAAGTCTAATCAAACTGGCAGGGCTTTATTCAATTAGCAATTGGCGGTTATTTCTCGTAAGTTGTATTTATAGTTTAGCCGTTTGTTGGATGAACAAAGTTTTATTTCTTATCGATTACTCTCACAAATATTGAAGAAGCGTGAATTTTATCTGAATTAATGGCAAATATTGATAATTTAATCTTGTCCTTGTCAATAATTTCTAATATGCCTTTTATGGTATCTCTATTTTCAATTAGTTTAAAATTTTGATTTGAATTGGGGTCAAATTTGAATTTTAATGTGTCTGAGGCAGCCTCATTATTAATCCATACAATATAATCTCCTGTTTTTGTAAACTCAATAAATGAATTTTCCTCTGAAGTATTTTTCCATTTTCCGAGAATAAAATCTGCATCACTTGTGTTTTCTTTAACAGCTGTACCGTTACATCCACTTAGAAGCGTAACAAATAAAATGATTGTCGATAAATGTTTCATAATATAATGTTATTGAATTATATTATGAAAACGTAAATAGATGTATATTATTACTTTAGAGTCAAATAAACTGTAGTATGCCTTTTTTTATTTTTGAGCTTCACCTATCCGGTTTTAATATGAGACTATTGCAAAACACCGAACTCTTTGTTATGTGTAATGCTTAACTACTTATTTACAAGGGTGAACTCCGTGTTTAAATATAACGGAGACGACTTGGCACAGTTGCGGTTTTGAAATACTTCCCTGTCAAACCATTACAAAGTTAATTAAAAGCACTGAACTTTCATATACGTTTTAACCTGCAATTGTGCCAAGCCTAGCTGTTATATGCCTGCCTATCTTTCCGTCATTACTGTTTTACAACTTTACGAGATCCTATAATTTTCGCATCGGTAATAATCTGTACACTATAAATTCCATTCGGTAAGTGGCTAATGTCTATTTCAGTTTTTCCGTTCGCGTTTTGAGACAGAACTTCTTTGCCAAGCATGTTGTAAAGTTTTATGGATACAGTTCCGTCAAGATTGACAATAAAGCTATTTGACGTCGGATTGGGATAAATGGAAACCGTTGACAAATTTAAATCATCAATTGCTTCAGGTATTGTAAATTGGGTATAAGAGACAACAGTTACTTTGTAGCCCTCATAACTTAAATTGCTTTTCATGTTATTGTAAAAGAAAGTTACTCCATTATTGCTTGAAAACTGCCAATTTTCATCTACCCAATACTCAAGTTCTGACAATGTGCAATTATTGTTTGCATCGTAAGTTGAAGTATATTGAAAATTATTTAGCCAAGCATTATTTTGCCATGTTTGGTTTAATCCAGATAGCATATTATTGTTTGCATCGTATGTATTAGTCTCTAGAAAACCATTTACCCAAGTATCATTTTGCCATTGTTGATATAGTCGTGTTTGCCTATTATTGTTTGCATCGTATGTATTAGTCTCTAGAGAACCATTTACCCAAGCATCATCTTGCCATGTTTGGTTTAATATAGTTAGCCTGTTATTGTTTGCATCGTAAGTCAAAGTATATAGATTATTATTTAGCCATGCATCATTTAACCATGATTGTTCTATTATAGTCAGTAGGTTATTGTTTGCATCGAATGTACTAGCTATTTGTTCGTAATTTACCCAGGCATCATTTTGCCATAGTTGAGATAGTCGTGTTAGCCTATTATTGTTTGCATCGTATGTCATGATATACTGATAAAAATTAACCCAAGCATCATTTTGCCACGTTTGTTTTAAATCAGTTAGCCTATTATTGTTTGCATCATAAGTCGTAATATACTGATAATAATTAACCCAAGCATCATTTTGCCATTGTTGATTGAATTGTGTCAGCCTATTATTGTTTGCATCATAAGTCGAAGTATATTGAGCATTATTTACCCAAGCATCGTTTTGCCACGTTTGTAATAATCCAGTTAGCGTATTGTTGTTTGCATCGTATGTATTAGTCTCTAGAGAACCATTAACCCAAGCATTATTTTGCCATTGTTGATCTAATTGTGTTAGCCTATTATTGTTTGCATCGTACGTCCAAAAATATTGAAAAATATTTACCCAAGCATCATTTTGCCATTGTTCTTTTAATAGTGTATTCATGTATCCATTTTGGTTGTAGCTGCGAACTTCTCGATATACCGTGTCTGTTTTTTTATAAATATATACCGTATCCGGTTCCCACCATTCAACATCAGATTTTGGTTTATTCATTGTCGAAAATTCATTTTCCAATAATCCAGATTGTTCAAAGCTTGCAGCATCACTATCAAATTTTTGATTCACAACATTGGTTTGTGCAGTGGCACCAAGTCCGTATGCTAAGAAGCCTAAAAATAACATTGTAAAGGTCAATCTTCTCATTTTTCTATTTGAAACTCTTGTTTGGTTCATAATACTCTTTTTTTTGTTACACATTTTATTTGTTTTATTGTCAGTTATCTCACTGTTGATTTTCATGATTCTTTTATTTGGTTGGTACATAACCCCGAGGCTTGCTTTTCGAGGGTTTATGTCCCGTTTTCTTGTCGCTCAACGCTAGCTTTTAATTTGTTTGTCGTTCCAATTTTTCTTTGCACAGCCTGCTTGAGGTTGACTGGCGGGGCGGTTTACTCGATTATGAGCAGTTGTTTTTGTCAAATTCAACCAATGTGTAGTTTGCACTTCTTCCTCCTTCTTCTGCTTGTTGCAAAATTCTCTTTTCCATCAAATCTTTGATGTCCCGTAATGCCGTGTCTGTTGAAGCATTCGTCATTTTAGCCCATTTTGAAGAAGTCAATTTCCCAAAGAAACCATCAAACAGCTTGTTTATCATTAAGCGTTGTCGTTCATTGATTGGCGTTTCTTTATGCCTACCCCAAAATTCTGCCTTACACAAAGTGTTTTGCATACTTTCTTCGGTTTCAAGCAATGCGTGTTTCAAACAAGTCAAAAACCAAACTAACCATTGCGTTATGTCTCCATCGCTATGTTGAACAGTTTTGAGCGTTTCGTAATAAATGTTTTTCTCTTGCTGTATTTGATTTGAGAAACTATAAAACCGTTCCGAACTATTTTCACTTCGAGCAAGCAACATATCGGAAATGGCTCTCGCAATTCGTCCATTACCGTCGTCAAATGGGTGGATGATAATAAACCAAAAATGAGCAATGGCAGATTTCAATACGCTGTCTATTAAAATGTTATCATCATTTAGCCACGAAAGGAATTTGTCCATTTCCGCTTTTACATTTTTTGCAGGAACAGCTTCGTAATGTATTCGTTCTTTCCCCATTGCACCTGAAACAATTTGCATTTCTTCGCTACGATATTGCGCAACTTCGATTTTATACATTCCGCTGTAACCTGTTGGGGAAAGGGCTGCGTGCCAACCAAATAATCGTTCTTCGGTAAGTGGACTTTTGTGATTTTGCGTGGCATCAAGCATCATTTCTACAACTCCGTCAACGTTTCGTGGTGAAGATATAAGCCCCGCTGTGTTTATCCCCAAACGTCGAGCAATAGATGAGCGTACTTGGTCGTAATTTAGTTTTTCGCCTTCGATTTCTGACGATTTAAGCACATCAAGCGTAAGCATTTCAAGATTTTTTTCTTCTTTTGATGAAAAACCAAGTGAATGAATTTGCCCCAGAATTTTACCCTGCAAAAGACGAACTTCTCCCAATGCTAGACTTACAGCGGCATTTTGCCAAGTGAAATCAGTCCAATTTTCGTATTGATAAATGTATTTAGCCATGCCAAAATAATTTTGCGACAAAAATACAAAATATTATCCGCATTTTTGCGGTGAATAAAAATATTTTTTACCGCAAAACATTTTTATCCACATCGAAAACCGATATTGTAATCTAAAGTGGTGCGATCCCGGTTTTCATCGGGACTCCAGTCCCCGAGCCTGCCGAAGGGTGACTTCGCACTTTGATCTGTTTTCTTTATTTCCTATTACAACCCTAAATGTTGGGTGCAATCACGGATAATCTTTTTGTTTGGTCGGTGCTATTGATTCACAAAGCTGGGTTTTGCCTTATTTCCAGTTTGCATAACTTGCTTGGGGATAACTGGCGGGTCAAGTTGCGCTAAATTTGGGTCGGCTTTTCTTTTCTGTGGGTCGAAAAAAAAACTAACTCTTTTTCTTCCATTGTTATTTCGTTTTTTATTCTCAAACCATTTTTTCTGTCATTATTGTTGTTGCTGCTGTTGCTGCTGTCTTTTCTTCGCCTTGATGTTAGGCATTCGTACATTTTTATTGTTTATCATTATCAAGTTCTATTTTCAATTGAATAATCCCCAAACCATTTTTAAACTCGAATTGTTCGCTGTCTGATTTGTCAATAGAATTAGTCTTATCATAGCTGTTTATAAAATTATTAATATTTGCATTCTTTTCTTTTTTCCCTTTATCTTTTATGGAAACCAAAATATCTTGAAATAGTTTATGCGCCTCAACGTTTTTAAAATGTTCACTATTCACTAATTCACCTACATTTCCCTGCAAGTAATTTGTAACAAATTCAAATGTATTATTACAAAATGGAACAGAAAAATCAAAAATGTATGGACTCCATAAATAATGACGTGAATGAATTAATTCAGAGTTACAATATTTAAAATCGTTTAGACTAACCGATCCTTTACCTCCAATAAAAGTTTGTAAATCATATGCGGATAAAAAAATAAAATTTTCTTTTGTCATTAGTCCATAAGAACCTAATCCTTTAGAAAAGTCATTAATATAATAATCTTTGTTTTTAATAACCGAATCGCTAGCACCAGAAAACCGTGGAAACCTTGATAATAAGAATAATTGTTCTTTATCAATTGTCCAGCTTAATGTTTTTTTTAACACTCCCCATTTTGCTTGATTAAAAGAAATCTTCTCGCAAATCTTCTTGTTTTTATTAAAAAAAGAAGTTACAAATATAATGTCAGCAAGTTCTTTATTGCACTTTGTATTGTTTATATAATCAAACTCAACACCTGATGGGTTGTCTGCATTTGAATGAATATATCCGTGAATAAAAATAGAGTTAAAATTAATACTCAATCCAGGTACAGAAACCGTACTTGTATTATTAAATATTTCAATCCAGTTTCTAACTGTTTCAACTTCCTTTAAATCTTTTCCAAGTTCGTTGTTAAGTTTATAAGATAATTCTTTGCATAATTTTATAAATTCAACACTTGATATTAAATCTTGATATTTCATAAAAAATTCGTCCATGTTTCAAAATTTGTTGGTGTTTTCTTGCATGATGCCTAACTAGTATAGCTCTGACAATGCCATACCTATACATAACAAAATCCTCAAATCCCTTATTTCTTTATCACCACTTTCCGCTCAACCCCTTTATTCGAGGTGATTTCGATGATGTATGGGCTGTTCGATAGGTGTTCGGTGTTTAAGATTAAGGTGTTTTTATCGCTCGACAGGATATCCAAAGCAATTTCGGCTCCGGTTATGTTGAAAAGTCTCACTTTTTCAATCTTTTCGCCGGCATTGGCCGTAATGGTCAACTGGTTGACAAATGGATTGGGAACAATGTTGAAAGAAGCTGAAGCGTTTTCCTGAATGCCAACGTGCAATTGTGGCTTGTCGAGATATTTTACGGTGGTGGTACTCGAAAACTGAGATTGTGCCATGCTAACCGAAAATACCGGATTCCGATGCCCGGGCGAGAACCATTTATATTCCACCGTGGACGAGTTAAAGGCGTAAGGCAGACTGTATTGGGTAATATACACGCTGTCGCGGCCAGTAATCGTGGTTTTAATTCTAAAAACTTCAAAGGTATCCATGGGCGTGTATAACGTGCCCCAACCGTCGTATTCGTTAATCCGGTTTTGCTTTTTTGAGTAGAATCCCAAAGAGGGAACATCGATATGATACGCTGAAAAACAGGAATCGATGCTGCCCATAGTGCCCGGAAATTTATACATATAGTCGATGTTATCGAATCGGATGGGCATGGGAACTCCGCTTACACTGGCCGCCAGCCCGACTTGAGCGAATGCGGTATCCGTTTCTTTATAATAAAAAAACACATTGGTTATGGAAGTACTCGGGGGTATGGTTTGGTCGGCCTGGGGAGAGGCAACAGTTGCTTTGTAGTCGGGATACAAAAGTGAATTGTTGAAAACGGCATTGTAGGTGAGGGGAGTGGAAAGCACGGCAACAAAAGTATCGGCCGCCCAAGTAGCTCCGGTAATTGTGCTGAAATCCCAGATGTAATTTGCTCCCGTTGCGGAAAAATCTTCCGTGGAAACCAAACTGTGGTAGAAAATGGTATCGCCTTCGTTGGGCATGTATGCATTCGTGAACGATTGCTGACAATATACATTCAATGTGGCGATAAGTAAAATACAAAGTGTTGCTGTTCTTTTCATTTTGTTGCTTTTAATGTAAAAAGTTATTCGGTAACATCCGCTTCGGATATAGTTTTTTTATACTTGTTTTTTCGTGGAGGAAGCAATTGGTGTTGAACGATTAATCCGGCTTTTAAATAGGGCTCTAACTTATCGAGACCCGGAGCCATGCCCAGCTCTGCTAAGAATCCCAGCCAGTCTGATCCGCCGGAGACTCCAAGCCGGTAGCCGATTTGTCCGCTTTTTGAAACTGATTCATAACCGGTTTCGGGGGAAGATTTTAAGGATGCTTTGTATATTACATCGGCATAAACGTTAAAATAGGCAGCTTTCCCTAGTCCGATCCGTGAAAAACTCAATCCGCCATAAAAGGCCGTGACGTTGAGGTTTGTGACTAATGGAATGAGTGTGGCTTTATCCAAAAAAGTGTAACGGTACTGCATTGCTCCCAATCGCAACGAGGGGCGATAAAGGTAAGTATCGAAGGAGTAATATTTGCCGTAGAGGTATTGGGTGTATTTGCGGGAACGATCGGTATATGCACCTTTGGAATATTCACGCATCGTGCCTTCGCAAGAGATGAAACGACCGCTGGAGTCAATTTGGCTGGTAGCGGATTTGTTGGTTTTATCCAAAAAATTGATATCGATACCGCCCTCAAGCCAATAGCCTTTCGAAACATTCTCCGCATTGTCGTAGCCTTTATCGCGCCAAAGCGAACGGTCGCCTTCATATAGGTTAAACACCGCTTTTGCTCTGAATGTGATCCACGAAGGAAGCGCAAAAACAATATCGGCACCCACTCCGTAATTTAATAATCCGTTGAATCCGGGTTGCAGGTGTATCGGGATAATTCCAACAGCTCCTTTGTTTGCCCATTTTGTATAGTCGGTAATCGTATCGCTGCCATCCTTAATAAACATGGTGGAATCGGGAGTTTGTGCATGTACGAACGAATTGCCCCAAAAAATAAATAAAAAAGAGATAACGTGTAATTTCTGGTTCATCTTTATTCTATTAATTTGTAATCCTTTACTTTATGCCTTTTAAGGATATTGCAAATATAATAAATAAACCGTCGATTAACAAAAAAATTAAAATTAAGTAGTGCGAAGGTTACACGAAACATGTGCGAAGTTTCCGGTCCTTGGCTTGCCGGAGGGTAACTTCATACTATAACCGTCGCACTTTAATGTCCAGCCATTGCTCCAGCGTATCGTAAATCCGGTTTTTTGTGTCGGCATCGAAATAGGTGATACGGGCGCTATGATTTCCTTTGGGAAGGACGAAAATTGTTGATCTTGAACTATTCTCCGGAGTCCATGAAGCTTGAAACCAAGGATCGTATTGCCCCTGAATCTGCATGATATGTTCTCCGGTTTGGTTAAGCAATTTTAGTACTTCGCGGTGCGACTCGGGGTGATATACGGCTTTTGCTCCTTTGGGGATCATTACGCTGTTGGAGTAACTTGACCGTTTAAGCCATTTTTTGAATATCGGGATGTATGCATTATAATTGTAATAGCCTATTTCTGAATAGGCTTGATAATAGTAAGGGGAGATGTCTTTAGACCCGGTTTCCGAAAAACCGTACGGATCGACAATGCGAAAAATATGATCGAACATTTCCTGAACAGTGCTCTTAGCCGTGGGCACTTTGTCGGTAGTAACCCCCCATTGCCAGTGCGAAAACGGATATTCCAAAATTAGGTATTCCAGCGTGGTTTGGGTTCCCATCGAAAAAGTAAGCTTGTATTTTAAAGCATATTCATTGAAGATTTCCAGCAACTTGTCGAAGTTTTTAAACATCAACAGTTGATATTCGTAAATAATTTGCCGATCTTGTTTGGTCCCTGCTTTGTTCATAATAAAGTCGATGGGGCGCATATCTTCCTGCGCATTGGTTATGGGTGCCACGTAAGCCACTACGGCATCCACATCTTTCGGATAATATGCTTTGAGGTACAACGAGGTCGATCCGCCTTTGCTGGTTCCTGTGGCGACCCACTTTTGAGGATATAACGGCTTCAGCCACCGGATAATCTGATGATGATCGGCTGCGGCTTGTTTAAGGGTCATGTAATCCCAGTTCAGCGGACTGGGGATCGATTTTCCGAAATACCGGTGCTCTGCAAATACTAAGTTCGCTTTCAATATCTTACACAGTTCTTCATTATAGTTTGCACCTTCTGCATACCCGGCACCATATCCTTCGGTAACAATAACCGTTGGTGCATCAAATCCGCGGTGCGACAGGTACACCAGTTCCCATAGGGTATCGCTTTTCGGATTATTATGATCGAGCAATTGGGGAACCATAAGCTCAAACTTAGCCAAATACGGTTTTGCACTTTCTATTTCTTTGATCTTTACCCCTCTAATTTGGTTTTTAATACTTGCAATTAAACTGTCTTTTGCACTTTTTGAAAGCGGCTCTTGTGCCGATAATGTGCCGATACTAAATAAGCAGGTAAGCAGCAGGGCAATAAAATTTCGATAAAGAATGTGTTTCATGATTCAGTTAATTATTAAATGTGATTTTTTCGTCAATGGAAAGCTTCTTGGATTTAGAATAATGTTGGTAAATACTGACTGAGAAAAGGGTTAATGCGACCCATACAAATCCGAAGCCAACGAGATGGGGAACTGAAAAGCGCTCGTTATAGACTAAAATGCCTAGTGCAAGCTGGCATGTCGGCGATAAATATTGAATAAACCCGATGGTGGAGAGGGGAATTTTGCGGGCGGCAATGCCAAACCAGAATAATGGTACAGCTGTGATAATTCCGCCAATCATAAGCAGTATTGTGGTTTTAACATCCGCCCCAAAAGCTCCGGTGCCGTTATTTTGGGCAAAAAATATCCATCCCAGAGAAAAAGGCAGTAGTACCAGTGTTTCCACCATTAGCGCGGTCATCGAGTCGATATTGGCAATTTTACGGTACAAACCGTAAAGTGCAAAGGTGAGAGCCAGCACCAGCGAAATAATTGGAATTCGTCCTAAATGAATGGATATGACTATAATCCCTACAAATGCCAACCCGATGGCGATAATCTGGAGTTTGGGCAATCGCTCTTTGAGTACGATAACTCCTAGTGCCACGTTCATCAGCGGATTGATGTAATATCCGAAACTCGATTCTACAATATGTCCGTGGTTAATGGCGTAAATATATACCACCCAGTTGGTTCCAATGAGAACACCTGTTAAGGAGAGCCATTTCCATGTGCGTGGCTGTTTGAGAACAACTAGATATTTTCTGCGTTTCGAAAAAATTATGATTAGAAACACGAAGACGAAACTCCATAAAATTCGATGAGCAAGCACTTGAACGGCATCTACATGAGCCAATTGCTTCCAAAATAATGGAAACATTCCCCATGCTAAGTAACAAATAATAGCATAAAAAACGCCCACTGTATAATCATCAATTTTCCGTTTAGCCATCTTAATCGTTCTGCGGTTTCAAATATTATTAATTGTCCTGCAAACATACAATTATTTTGTGATCATTCTTCTAATTTTGAAATTTCAATTTTCCAGAAAACCGTTTAATGACTTTTGGTTATCTCTAGTCTCGCTTTCCCGAAAAACAAGAATCTCCGATTCCGTCGTTTTTCGTGGATCCACGAATTTTTACAAAAATCATGGATTTTTTAAAATTCGGGATGCGCTCCTTTTCCCTTTTCCCTTTTCCCTTAAATTACAACTTCGGGGGGAATTGAAAATCCATTATAAGCTTGTGAGGAAGAAATGTATGCTCCGGCAGGAGATATCAATAGTAGATCGCCTTCGGAGATGGAATCGGGCAAGAACACCGAATGAGAGTAAACATCGTGGGTATCGCAAGTGGGGCCGCACACCACCATTTTTTTTGTAAGGCCGTCGTTTTTTGTGTTTAGCGCCTCAATTTTATAGCTGAGGCCTCCCATAATCCACGAAAATCCTTGGAAAATACCACTGTCAACATACACCCAGTCTATATTGTTTCGCATGATGCGGGCAATTACTTTTACCACCATGATTCCGGCATTAGCCATTAAATAGGAGCCGGGTTCGGCCACGACTTCGAGTTTCTCGTCATTTTGCCATTTTAGCAGGAAAGGATTGATGATTTCAGAGATTTGGAGTAACTTTTCTGTTTGATTTCCATGATGAGCCGGAAATCCACCTCCAATATTTATCGAGATGAAAGAGCTATATTTTTGTTTGAGTTGAGCCGTCAATTCAGAAATGTCGCGATACACCCGATTCCATGTTTCGAGATGTTCGTTGTTCCAACCCACATGAAAGCTGATGCCAAATATATTTAGATCCAGTTTGTTACCTAGCTCAAACAGAAAATCCACGGCATTTATCTCGCACCCGAATTTTTGCGTCAATGCCCATTCCGCGCCGCTATTATCTACGGCTACACGGATGTAAACTGACGATTGGGGCGCATTTTTAGCAATCTTCTCAAGTTCCTCCGCACTGTCGGCACTAAAATAGGTAATTCCCATGCAATAGGCTTCCCGAATACTTTCCGTCGATTTTACCGGGTTCCCATAACGAATACGATTTGGGGCAATACCTAGAGATAATAGTGATTTACATTCCAAAATTGCCCCCACCTCAAAGTTTATTTTTCGATTGTTCATTAATTCAATCACGGCCGGGTTGCTGTTTACTTTCACCGGATAAAAAAGCTGTTGAGGTTTAAATTGAAGACAGGTGCAAAACGATTCGATATGCTTTTCGATTCGGCTCTTGCTAATTTGAATATAAGGCGTTTTATGTTTTTGAAAAGAGGTCGTCATATTTCACAAATTGCAGATTTTATGTAAAAATATGTATTTTTTATTATAGATTCCGTTTGTTGCCAAGAAATTTCGAAATATTGAAGATGTTATTTTTTGATATTTAATCAAAAATGCGGAACTTTGCCTGCGTTAATGAACGAATAGTACTTAAAAGTCATTTATGATGCATCATTTGCGTAATTTTAGGGATGTTTTTATTGCCGTTATCGATTGGTTTCATCGACCATTTCCTGGAATTCCAAAAGAGACCTTCCGCTATGGAGCAACAGGTGGTTGCAATACGTTGCTCGATATTTTTCTTTACTTTTTGTGCTATAATTTTATTCTCGACAAACATGATGTGAATCTTTTTGTGTTAACTGTCAGCCCACATATAGCCGCATTTTTAATAGTCTTCCCAATCACTTTTACTACAGGGTTCTTGTTTGCACGTTATATTACTTTTACCGAATCGCCGATACGGGGCAGAATTCAACTTTTTCGATACATTGTAAGTGTCTCGGGGTCTATTTTATTAAATTACATATTCTTGAAGCTGTTTGTGGAATGCCTTGGATTATGGGCTACCGTTGCAAAAGTATTTACTACCGTTATTGTGGTAATTTATAGTTACATTGTGCAACGGTACTACACCTTTAAAACCGGCTCCCTAAAAAGGCAGTAATATTAGAGTCTTAATTATTATCTTTTTTTCCGAGAGATTGCATGATATAGCGTCTGTAAGAATAACGAAAAAGTTGGCGTTTTCTTGTAAGCGCTATATAGCAATACTTTGAGTCCTGTTAAGGTAATGAATTTGGCGCTTTGTCGATATAGATGCCTCCTTGGGTCGGCATGACAAAGCGGTCTGTCCTCATTTTTTTGCTCTTTGGATGCTTTCTTTTTTGTCATGCTGAGGTAACGAAGCATCTCTATTCTTTTGCTCTTTGGTGCTTTGTCAGTACAGATGCCTCTTGATAGTTCACCCTCGTAAAGCGGGCTTAGTATGACAAAATCAAACTTGCGTCAGCACATTAGCACACTTGTAGTGAGCGTAGTCGAACTATTGCCACATTATCGCATTAGCACATTAATCTTGAAATTGGCTAATTTTCAAATTTTTCGAGGATTCACGAAAACAGTTAAATCGAAGATTTAAGATTTTTCGGAACAAATCGGTTCATTTTCAAATCTTCAAATGATTTTCCCGTCTTTCATCATGATCTTTTCATCCGACATGTTGGCGAGTTCTTGGTTATGGGTAACAATAATAAAAGTTTGGTTTAGTTGGTCTCTGAGTTTGAAAAAAAGGTTGTGCAGATCCCGGGCATTGTCTGAATCAAGATTGCCTGATGGTTCGTCGGCAAGCACTACTTCCGGATTATTAATAAGGGCTCTAGCTACAGCAACCCGTTGTTGCTCTCCTCCCGACAGTTCCGAGGGTTTATGGTCTTTTCGGGCGGCTACGCCCAGCAATTCAAGTAGCTCCAATGCTTTAGCGTCGGCTTCTTTTTTAGCGGTTCCTGCAATTAATGCGGGCATCGCTACATTTTCCAAGGCTGTAAACTCCGGCAGCAAATGATGAAACTGGAAAACAAAGCCAATGTGTTTATTCCTAAAATCGGACAGTTGCTTATCTTTAAATTTGTTAACATCGGTGCTGGAAAAATAAACCTCGCCTTGGTCCGCTTTATCAAGTGTGCCGATGATATGAAGTAAGGTCGATTTTCCTGCTCCCGAGGGGCCGACAATTACCGTGACCTTTTGCTCTTGAATCTCCAAGTTAATATTGTTGAGCACGGTGAGACCGCCATACGACTTTTTGATATTTGTTAATCGAATCATTGGCTTTGTGTGTTAATGTATGGATTCTTCGGAAGATTCTTCTCTATATGCCTTTATATCGGTCGATTCCGTGTTAAATTCACTGCTTTCGGGTACAATGTTCTCAAGAGGTTCTTCCGGTGCCGATTCGGGTGTTATTTCTTCAATAGGTGCAGTGGATGATTTTGTATCCGGGTTCTCTTCCTCTTTCAACCTTGAAAGATCAAATTCGGGGCCGGTCACTTTTCCATTGTTGCAATGTAATGTGCGTGCAGGAAACTTTTCAATCATGTAAAAATCGTGTGAAGCCATCAGCACGGTACAGTTGTGTTGCTTGGAAATATCTTGAAGCAGTACCATGATTTCAGCGGAAGTTTCAGGGTCGAGGTTACCGGTGGGTTCATCGGCAAGGATGATTTCGGGGTTGTTGATTAATGCTCGAGCGATGCAGACCCGCTGCTGTTCTCCTCCCGAAAGTTGGTGCGGCATTTTAAAACCTTTGGTGCCTAAGCCGACATCATGCAATACCTTATCGATGCGTTCTTGTATTTTTCTTTTATCCGACCAGCCGGTAGCTTTCATTACAAAAAGAAGGTTGTCGTTGACGGAGCGATCCGATAGAAGCTGAAAATCTTGAAAAACAATACCCAATTTCTTGCGTAAAGTGGGGATGTGCTTTGATTTTAAAGATAATAGATTAATACCGGCAACTTCCGCCTTATCGCCTTTTGGAGGTAAATCGGCATACAATATTTGCAAAAGGCTCGATTTTCCGGTGCCCGTTTTCCCAGTAAGGTAAACAAATTCACCTTTGTATATCTGAATATTCACTTGCCCTAAAACAAGTATGTTCTTTTGAAAAATATCTACGTTTTGAAGATCAATGATTGGCTGCATGTAAATCTGTTTTTGAGGTCAAAGTTAAAAAAAAAAGTCTTTCAGTAGCTATTTTTATCACGCTATTGTATTTTCATTCTGTTTTTATACTTTTGCACCATGAAAGTACTAAAAATTGTATTTGAAATTGTATTTTTATCATTGGTCTTGTCGCAAAATATGGTTTTTGGGCAATCTGCGGATTCTGCAAGAGTGAAACTGCGGTTTAAGGGCTTTATTAAGGCAGATGCCATTTTTGATTCTCGTCAGACGATTTCGGCTCGTGAAAGTTTTGTGTTGATGTATCCTAAAAAACCGTCCTACGACAAGAACGGATATGATCTTAACAGCCACCCGCAATATAATCAGTATGGTACCAGCAGTCGCTTGATATTTACCGTGGATACTTTAAGATATCACGATTATGATTTTACTACTTATTTCGAAACCGATTTTACGGGAGCGAGCGATGCCTCGAATAGCGGATTGCGATTGCGGCAGGGATACGTGAATATTGATCATAAGCAGATACAGCTTTTAATTGGGCAATATTGGCATCCATTGGTCGCTCCCGAAGCTTTTCCGGATATGCTCTCGCTTAATTTGGGAAACCCCATTAAAAGTGCTATGAGAGCCCCACAGATGCGGTTCCAGTATCGGTTTCACGCCTTCGATTTTGTTGCTGTAGCTTCTGCTCATCGCGATAATTCCTCAATTGGGCCTTCAGGAGTCGTTCCAGACTATCTTAAAAATCAGATTATTCCCGGATTGCATCTGCAAACCATTTATCATAAAAATAACTTATTATTGGGTGCCGGTTACGATTTCAAACGTTTGAACATGAGAACCGAAACCGACAGTAATATTGCTGTGAATGAATATGTTTCGAGTTCGGCTGTGCATGTTTTCGGCAAGCTGGAACTTCGCAAAATTACAATTAAAGCTCAGTGTATTTGGGGTGAAAATTTATACGATCAGGCGATGCTGGGTGGAGTAGGAGTAACGGCGATGGATTCCTTAACCCAAACCCAATCGTATGCCCCTATCGCTCAAGGTTCAGTGTGGGTTAATGTTACAACAAAATTCCCGAAATTTAATTTTTCGCTGTTTACAGGATATGCTAAAAACTTGGGTTCAAAAACAGCTTTTGTGGGGAGTAAGTATGCTCGGGGCTGCGATATTGCTTATATTTATCGTATAGCGCCGCAACTCTCTTATAAAATGGGGAAAATAATTTTGTTTTCCGAAACCGAATACACCGTTGCCGCTTATGGAATAGCCAATGCATACTGTAATGTTTCTTCGGCTAAAGAAATTGGGAATCTTCGCCAAAACTTGTCAATTCTCTTCCTTTTTTAGATTTCAACATTTTTTTTTGATAACTTTCTTTGATTAAGCAAACAAATCAATGATTTTTTTTTAAATTTGCGCTGTAATAAAATATGTCTTCATAATAATCGTTGTAAAATCATAAAATTAATAAATTCAAAATTAAGATGAAAAACAAATTGATTCAAACTGTTTTAGTGCTTGTAGCAATCGTGTTAAGCGTTTTCATTTACCGTAGCATTATGCGTCCCGAAAAATATAGAGTGATTTATGAAGCTCGCAGAAATGTTGTGATTGAACAAATGAAAGACATTCGTACTGCACAGCTGGCTTACAAGTCCACTAAAGGTCTTTATGCCAGTGATTTCGATCAATTATTGTCGTTCCTTTCCGAAGGTAAAATGCCTATCGTGGTTAAAACGGGAACAGTTCCCGATTCTCTTACCGAACAGCAAGCTATAAAAAAAGGAATCGTAAAACGTGATACCGTATATGTTGATGCTTTCAAAGAAATCTTTAAAGATAAACCGAATATTGATATTAAAAAGCTTCCCTTTATTCCATATTCAGAGCAGAAATTTGAAATGAAAGCGGATACAATATCAAAAGGACATATCAGAGTTCCCGTTTTCAAGGTAGTTGCTCCTAAAGTGGCCTATTTAAAAGGGATTGATGATGAACTGAAAAAAAATAGCAAAGGTTTTTCCGGTTTCTTAAATGTTTTGCTCTATAGTAAATTAGAAAAACAATTTGAAAAAAATCCTAAATACATTGATCTAATTATGGGATCGTTGGATGAACCTTCAACAGATGGAAACTGGGAGTAAAAGAAACTTATGAGTGTTGATATCAGCAATCAGCTTGTTTATCAGAGTAATCCGTTTGATGAACATAAAATATACAGTACAACCATTCGAATAGCATCGGATGGTTTATCTGTTTTTGTAACTTGCAATAGCAATCTGGAATATGCAACTGCATATCGGTGGGCTAAAAGCAATGCCGTGGCTGATTTTTCCCAAGCATTAAGCTCTATTAAGGAGCGGGATGCTTTTTTGAAAAACAATTCGGGAAAACTTCTGCTTCTTTTTGAGGACGAGGGATATACGCTTGTGCCTCAACCGCTATTTGTTCAAACGGAATTGACTAGCTATCTCAGCCATTTTATCGAGCAAGATAAAATGGATAGCGGAACGGTTGTTTTTTCCGAAGTCAATAATGTTGTTGTTATCTCTTTGCTGAACAAAGCCGTGGTTGATGCGGCTAAGTCCGTGTTCTCGAATGTCGAGGTAAAATCCTATACACAGGCACTACTCTCGTTTTCAAATACAATTCATCCCAAAACCCGAGATTATTCATTAATCGTGTCGGTGAATAGCAGTTATTTCGACTTGGTGATTAAGAAACGAGGACAACTGCATTTCTTTAATCGATTTACTTTTTCTACAAAAGAAGATTTCGCTTATTTTTTAATTATGGCTTTGCAAAATCTGGAGATAAAAAATGAGGATGTTGAAATTAATCTTTTAGGTGAAATAAATCCTCAATCTCCAATAGATGAGATGCTTAATAGATATTTCTCCGAAGTCGGCTTTATTAAGTCGGATCAAAAATTGTCTTGGGATTACCATCGCTATTGTGTTGAACAAAATTATTAAACAGTGAGAATTATTTGTGGTGCGCATAAAGGGAAGCATATTATTGCTCCCGATTCTTTGCCGGTCAGGCCAACGACGGACATGGCAAAAGAAAGTGTTTTTAATGTATTGAATAACTACTTTTATTTCGACGGTATCGAAGTTCTCGACTTGTTCGCCGGTACAGGAAACATAAGCTATGAATTCGCTGCTCGAGGAGCTGTTCATGTGTTGGCCGTTGACATTAATGCCAAATGTGTCGAGTTTATATCTAAAACAGCTAAAAGTCTTAATTTCGAAAATCTTACGGTAATTAAGGCTGAAGCATTCAAATATCTACAAACCACGGGACGAAAATTTAATGTTGTTTTTGCCGATCCGCCTTATGATATGGAAGGAATTGCAAAGCTTCCCGATGCAATTTTCGAGCGTAACATGCTTAAAGAAGACGGTTGGTTTGTATTGGAACATTCCGATAAATATGACTTTAGCAAGCATCACAACTTCTTTGAAATGCGAAAATATGGAAGAGTGCATTTCAGTGCATTTATCAATGTGCCCGAAGAAGAAAAAAAGGAAGAATAAGTCAATTCTGAAAAGTAATTAATTTTGATATTCAATGCTTTTTATCCCGATTATAAAAGGTGAAGCATTGAATATCAGTGTTTTAAATGAGTCTTGTTGGGGTCGCGATAGCAGTTGTGATTATCCCGAGTATCTGTGTGTCATTCACCATTTTTCTATGCCTTCGACGGAGTTTATCCCGCCACAGCGGGACTCAGTCATCGGGATTCTTTAGACTCGCGCACCTTGTACCCTTTACCGTTTACTCCCATAAAACCAGAATCCGCCAGTAGGCGGATCGTAGTTTTACGAGGATCCACGAAAAATAAATAAAATCCTAGATTTTATATTTTTCGGGACTTTTACCCTTTTTCTTCTATTTTACAAAGAAATCCAACAATTTCTGATCTTCCAGCCATCCTTCCAAATGATCGTTGATAGCGACTTTTCCAACCCCGGAAGGAGTTCCGGTAAAAATAATATCTCCTGTTTTCAGCGTCATAAACTTTGAGATGTGGACGATGATGTCATCGATGGAAAAAATCATCTCCGAACTGATTCCGGTTTGAACCAATTTGTCGTTTAAATGCAATTTAAAGTGAACGCTATTTAGGTCGGGAATCTCTTCTTTCTCAATAAACTCACTGACTACGGCCGATGAATCGAATCCCTTTGCAATTTCCCAAGGTTCTCCCTCCGTTCGGCATTTATGTTGCAGGTCGCGAGCGGTAAAGTCTATGCCCAGTCCGATTTCATGATAATAAGTGGCTGCAAATTTTTTTTGGATGTTTTTGCCAACTTTACAAATTTTTACTAACAATTCGACTTCATATTCTATTCGGTTCGAAAAATCAGGTAAAAAGAACGGTCGATTCCTGATTAGCAGAGCTGTATCGGGTTTTAAAAAATAAACAGGAGCCGAAGGCGTTTTGCTGTCCATTTCACGGTTATGTGCGTGATAGTTATGTCCAATACAAATAATCTTCATCGATAATTCTATTTTTTATTGTTGAAATCCCGCATACGGATGGCCGTAAGTATCTTTTTGGTATAGAGCGGAAAGTCTGCTTTCATCATCCAGTCGTAATAACTGGGCTCGATTTTGAAAATTTCGGCAACACTTCTGTTTTTGTACTTTCCAAAATTAAATACCTCCTCATTCTTGTCATTATAGATAATCTGTCCCGATAAATCTGCACTTTTATGGTAGAATGAGAATTCGCTGATCGCTTTAATATCATTGACAATCGGAGTGATTTTGTGGCCTTCATGGTCGGTGATTTCAACCCCTTCGTACTTCTCAATCTGTCCCATAAATATCTCATAAGTAGCCATGGTATCTGCCTCTGCCGTATGGGCATCCGTCAACTCCTTGTTGCAATAAAATCGGTAGGCCGCACTCAAATTGCGGGGTTCCATCTTGTGAAAAATATTCTGAACGTCGATAAACCGGCGGTTTTTAATATCAAAATCAACCCCGGCGCGCAAAAATTCTTCGGCAAGCAACGGAATATCAAACTTGTTGGAATTGAACCCTGCCATATCGCAGTTTTCAATAAATTGGTTTAACTGATGTACTAGATCTGCAAAGGTGGGCTTCCCAATTACATCTTTATCCCATATTCCATGAATTTTTGAAACCAAAGCAGGAATTGGAATAGTAGGATTAATAATTTCGTGTTTTAGCTGCGAAGTACCATCAGGCATCACTTTATACATGCAGATTTCCACAATGCGGTCGGACCCGATATTCAGTCCGGTTGTTTCCAAATCGAAGAAAACGAGGGGACGGGTTAAGTTTAATGTCATTTTAATATTATTTGAGCTGCAAAAATAGTAATTTTATTGGGATTCATCCTTAAATAAATATTTGAATTAATCATTGTTTCAGCCAAATAATCCGTAAATTTGTTGCTTAATAATATGTTGCACCCGGGTGTAATTCCCATTAAAATACTAAGTTGATGAGCAGAATACTTCGCCTAGTGATCGGTCTGATTTTTCTAATGAATTCGTTTTCGCTATTCGGTAGTGATGTTATTCGTGTGATAAGTAAAGATGTTCGGATAAAAGGATTTTCGCAAGAAAAAATTTATTTGAGTTTTCATCAGGGAGATATGGTCTCTTTCGATTTTGACGAGCTGCACAACAAAAAAATCACATTGTTCGATGTTTCTGAAGTCAATGGAAGAAACGTTTATCAAATGAAAAAGCTGTCGGCGCTCAAAAATGGATCTTTTTTGGTGCCTCAGACTGCGGTCTATTCGTTCTTATTTAAGAATCGCTGCATTTTTGCCCGGAATATTCATGTCAACATATACCGGAAACCATTGAAAGAGAAGTACAAATTTTTTGACACCAATCCTCGTTGGGTCGAAAAGGTGGACACCGTTTACAATATCCGCAAATCGGATGAAATTGTGCGTTATGATACATCTTGGTTTGAGGCTTCCAAAGTGGTTAAAGACACTTGTAAACGAGAAGAAGATCTTAGCCTTGAAAAAAATATTCGTTTGGAAGCAGCCATCCCTTTTCTAAAGAAAAACAGGGCGGTAATTGAAATTAAAATGGGCGAAACCGTTAAAACGTCATTACTCGAAAAAAAACCGGAAGAATGGGTATATTGGATTGGAGTGGGGCAAGAAGCGGAAGAAAGTTGGCATAGCACGATGAAGACAATTGGCAAGTTGGGAGGGAGTTTGGTGTCAACTTTTGTAGATCCGCTTTTGGGCTTTGCCATAGGACTAATCCCATCGTTTATCGTACCTTCAAAGGGAAAAAACGTGAGCTTTTATTTTGTTACCGATAGCCTTAATGCTCAGCTTTTTCTAAAACAAAAAGAGGTGAAATCCATTGAGCAAGGCAAAGGCGTGGTCTCTTACGGCAAAAACAAGGATGTATCTTCGGATAAACTTTACCTGTGTCTGCTTAACGAAAGCCTGATAACACCCATTGATGTGAATGTAAAATTTACTACGGTTTTTGAAACATGCACTTACCGTGTGATCTTCGAGAAACAGTTTCGGGTAACCCCGGTGTACAAGCGAAACAAAGCGAATATTCCCAAACTCATCAAAACCAAGATCCCGACAGTCAAATCAAATGAATAGCTGTTGAATTTCTGCCTTAACTCTGAATACTTTTAGTTTGGCCTCTTATCCTTAACTCAGAACTCTTATATTCTTCTTTTCACAGGGGACTTCGCCGTTCACGAAAAATATAACAGTTCTCAAGTCTCAACTACTCAGCCTTCGGCTTCGCTCAGTCTTCGTTTTTTCTTTTTTCCGAAAAACCAGAAATCTCCGATTTCCTTGTTTTTCGAGGATCCACGAAAAATGACAAAAATCGAAGATTTTTTATTTTTCGGGACTCTTAACTCTTATGCTTCCTGATTAATTCTTTAAAGTAGTTTCCCCTGTATTCAAAATTCTTAAATTTATCGTAGCTCGAAGCAGCGGGACTCAATAAGCAGACTTCTCCCGGTTGGGTCACTTCAAAAGCGATGCGGACAATGGCATCGTATTCGGTTTCGAAAAATGTAACCGTATTTTCTGCCGGCTTCTGATTCCAAAGGTCTATCATGCATGTGCCTGCAGCACCGGTGAATATTAAGTTGCGAACAGGATGGACTCTTAAATAATCGATTAATATCGAATAATCAATACCCCGGTCGAAGCCTCCGAGAATTAATGTTTGAGTATTCGGCAACGTGTTGAGTGCTTCAATTGTAGCTTGTGGAATTGTGGAAATGGAGTCGTTATAAAAGTCAATGCCATTTTTAGTTCCGATAAATTCGAGCCGGTGAGGCAATGGAGTGTAATTCAATAATGCTCTTTCTATTTCATGAGGCGATACTTTACACAAAAGCGAAACAAGGGTTGATACAATCATATTTTTCTGATTGTGAGCCCCTTTTAATGGAAATGGATGATCGAAGTTTAAAATATGATGATTGACTTTCAAGTAATTGTCAATAAGTTCTCTCTTATCACTCAGGTAAAAACCGCTTTCAATAACACGTTCGGTTGAAAATGGAACACGGTTGCTTTTAATCTGTTTGCCTTTTAAAAGTTGAGCAATGGTAGGATCATCGGAGTTGTAGATGAAATAATCGTTTTCGGTCTGATGCAAAGCAATATTCAGTTTAGCCATTTGATAATGCAGGTAGCTTTTATAGTGATCGAGATGTTCTTCGAATAGGTTCAGTAAAATTGAAATATGTGGCGATTTAGCTAGATATTCCAGTTGATGTGAAGAGAATTCACAAACAAGAATGGAATCGGACGTTATTTTTGGAATAATGTCGAAAAGGGGAATTCCCATATTTCCTGCAAGTAAAACACTCGGCAATGATTGACTTAAAATATGATAAATTAATGTAGTTGTAGTACTTTTTCCTTTAGTTCCAGTAATACCAATGGTTTGATTACCATATATTTGTAAAAAAATATCTGTTTGCGAAGTAATCTTGATCGGTTCATTAATGGAGATGTCTTTAAGTGAAATACCGGGAGTTTTAATAATCACTTCAAACTGTGGAATTGCATTCTGATATTCCACACCAAGAATGAACTTGCACTTACGATCATTTTGATATTCAGAATAATCTAGGTTTTGATTTCCGTCGGCAACCGTAAGTTCTTTATCGGGGAATTTGCTGCGGAGAAATTGGTAAGTGGATTTTCCTTCACGTCCAAATCCGAGGATCAGACATCTTTTTTGAGCTATTTCTTCGAGAATATGCATAGAATTTCCTCTTTTAAAGTATTAAATGCCGGTTCGGTCAAAAAGTGCTGATTGTCGTATTTATGGATGAAAGCATTAAAATCCTTGGCTTGAATGGATTTGTATTTTGAGGATGTCTTGAAATATTCGAGCAAAAAAGGTAGCGGCTGATTGGGATCATGTTGTTGGATGGTTTTCCAGAGAGCCAGATTCACCTCTTCTGTTGTTCCCACGCATTCAAAAGGCTTAACCGGGGATAACCCTGCAAGTTCATCTAAATCTTTGAGTAATGATTCCTTTTCAAACAGGTTTTCTCCATATATTGAAACTAATTCGGGCATGGAGATAAATGGCGAAAGAATGGTGAACGTAAAGAGACATTTTGGACAGTTGCAACACCAACTATCTGTTTTACTTCCGGCATTACAGCTCTTAAAAATGGGATGATAGGGCTTGAGTTTAGAAAAAAGTGCGGCAATCTGTAACTCGCTTAGAGGGCGTAAAAAGCTGAAATAGTTGAAGTTTGGCGACAGGTTCTGGTGAACGTATTTTCTGAAATCGGACTCGAATTCAAACGATTTGGAATATTGGTGATTTATTTCGGAGCCGATTACAGTGGCTTCATTAGCACTCGATTCGTTGGATAGTAATACATTGGGAATGTTCGCCAAAGTTGAGGTCAGCAAAGTAGTAAATGCCAGTAATGCCGAAAACGGAGTGTGCCCGTTCAGATACCCCTCGCTATTAAGTTTTAATAATGTGGGGTCAATAGTTCGTTGTATTTCGATGATATCATTACAGTGGTAACCGGCGACTTCGATGGTACTAAGCGTGGCACCGCGGGGATTGAGAATCAATGGAATGCTCTCTTCGTATAACTTGTGGGCAAACGACAGGGTTACAGCGGAATCTTTTCCCCCACCAACGGGAATGATAGCCTTATTGCTGTTTGATAACGGGAGTATGGTAAGCTGATTGGATCCGCAGGAATTAATATCAACAAATTTGTCGATATCGGTCTTAATGGAGTTGGTGTAAAAAAATTCCCCAAGACCGTTAAAGTATATTTTTCTCCAAAAATCAATTTGAGATGCATTGAGCGCAAAAGGTTTTATGACTATGTTTTTTGGACAGATAGCCTTCCAATAGCTGACTAGCTCAACCATACCGATATGAAAAATAATCGAGTCGAGGGCGCTGATGTCATTTGAATAATAAAAAGAGTCATAAAACTTTCGGTATGGAATTTTTAAAGTGGGCTTAAAAAAAATCGTTTCGTCGATATTAAATTCAAAAATAACTTCAAGAGTCTTATCGGGCGTGAGGGTTGAAGTGAATTTTTCGAATGTTAGGCAATTGAACTTATCTCTGAATTTATCAAACTTTTCTTGATTGGAATTGTTTATCATAAAAATTGTGAGTTTGCGTATTAGAATACAATTTTAACCTGAAGTAACGTTTAAAGTTCAAAATTAAGGAAAAAATGGTTTGTTTTTTTAATATGGAGGGTTTATGAAAAAAGAGAGTGGAAAAATCTTTAATATAAAATATAAGAATAAAAAATTAGCGGTTGGGGCGGTATTGGTTTCAGATCCCCTGATTCAGGATTATTTTTTTCGAAGATCGGTGATTTTACTCATTGATTACAGCGAGGAAGAAGGAACTTTGGGGTTGGTATTGAATAAACCGATTTTTGTAGATATCAATGATGTTTTAAAATCCGTCTCCAGTAAGCCGCTTCCATTGTATTCCGGTGGGCCTGTGGCTATTGATAGGGTCTTTTTTTTGCACCAATTAAATAATGTGATCTCTGATAGTGAGGAAATTATAAAGAATGTGTTTTGGGGAGGAAAGGAAGAGGATATTTCTATGTTTTTAAAAAAAACTGATTTTGATGAATCTAAAATTCGTCCGTTTTTAGGATATTCCAGCTGGACACCAGGCCAACTCGAAAAAGAAATCTCTGAAGGTGATTGGGTGGTCACGGAAATAAATAGCACACGAGTCTTTCGGGAAGATTACCAATCGCTATGGGCGGAAATGGTTGACTCTTTGGATGAAGAGCATCATGTATGGCTTAATTTTCCTACCAATCCGATGATGAATTAGGAAATGGCTGTTTTTTATGTTTATTAGTTTATAAGCTGATAAGGAGACCCGTTTTGCTTTCCCGAAAAACAGGAATCTCCGATTCCGTTGTTTTTCGTGGATCCACGAATTTTTGCAATCCGTCAATAGGCGGATTTAAAATTCGGGACGCGATAAACTTCTCAACTCATCAACCAATCAACCATTATGTAATTTATGCTCAATTGTAGTGGGGTATAAGTTGATAAGGAGATCCTTTGCGCTATGCGATAAACCTATCAATTCATCAACTTTATTCCTTTCAACTTTTCCCCTTTCGACTTTTCCCTCATTTCACATTCCCGGTTGAAAAAGCGTCCGCGATAACTTTCACCTCCTGCTGTTTCGAATTATAAAGTACCGAAATAATATCAAACCGAAATTCATTATTGATATCGAACTTGACTGCGAAGTTGTTGGCTGCCCGAATAAAGAAATTGTTCGTTTTTTTCGAGTCACGAATGTCTCCGGTTCGCCGAAGTAGTTAGTCTGCCGGGTCTTTACCTCGGCAAACACAATCATGTCGTTTTTCTTTGGCGATAATATCGACCTCGTCTTTTCCAAATCGCCAATTGGTATGTAGAATATCATACCCCAGTCTGCGGAGTTCGGCTACGGCTAGGGCTTCTCCCGCTTGTCCTAAATCATTGTGTTCTGCCATCGATGATTATTTAAAGGTAATTGTGCTTTCCTTTCCCGAAATATTGAGAGAAACGTTCCCTCCCATGAGCAGGGCCAGATTTGGATCGATATGTCCGGCTGGGAAGCCAAAGCATACCGGATAGTCAAACTCGGAAACAGCGTCGTGAATAATTTCTTCATGCGCGTTTTGCCGAATGGAACCGTGTTGTCGTGCATGTCCGACATTCCGCCTACGATAAGTCCGGTCAGTTTCGATAGTTTTCCGCTGCGTTTCAGATTTATCATCATGCGGTCGATGTGGTAGATATATTCATCAAGGTCTTCAATAAAAAGGATCTTGCCTTCGGTATTCAGAGCAGAGATAGAACCTTGAATACTGTAAAGAATAGACAGATTTCCCCCAACCAGTTCGCCATTGGCCTTACCCTGACGGTTGAGCAGTTGAGCCGGAATATTATAAGATTGGGGCGTTCCCTGCAAAAAACCGAGCATTGTTTTCACCGATTCATTCACCGATCCGTCCGTAGGAAAATTAATCGGCATGGTGCAGTGCAACGATTTTATTCCAAATTGATTTAGATGGGCATGAAGCACGGTGACATCACTGTAGCCGCATATCCATTTAGGATGCTGTAGAAGCGGAGAAAAGTCAACGGAATCAACGATTCGAACAGTGCCATATCCACCTCGGGTGCACAAAATGGCTTTAACTTCAGGTTGGTTAATCATCCATTGTAAGTCGGCCGATCGTTGCGAATCGGTGCCGGCAAACTGATTCAAACGGTTGCACAGATTCGGTGCCAGCACTATGTTATACCCTTGATCGGACAAACAATCTATTGCCGGTTGAAGCTCTTCCGGAGTGATTTTTCTGGCAGTAGAAACCAACCCGATAGTATCGCCGGGCTTTAAAATTGGAGGTGTAATCATCATATCCCATTTATTTTTCTATTCAAAGATAGAAAATAATTTGATAAGGGGAAAATGCTTGTGCTTATAATAAAAGAGAAATTATAATAACAAACCCCGTTAAGTGTTACACTTCGACGGGGTTTGTATGTATGTTATTTTGAATTTTAATCTTCCATAAACGGATATTTGAAGTCGGTGGCAGGCGTCAAAGTCTCTTTAATCGTTCTTGGGCTGGTCCAGCGGAGCAGATTAAGATGGCTTCCTGCTTTGTCGTTGGTGCCCGAAGCTCGAGCACCCCCAAAGGGTTGTTGCCCTACTACGGCACCGGTCGGCTTGTCGTTGTAATAAATATTTCCGGCGGCATATTTAAGAATTTCAGATGCATGCAGTAAAGATACACGATCCTTTGAAAAGATAGCTCCTGTAAGTGCATAAGGAGAAGTTGTGTCGCAAATATTTAGAGTTTCTTCGAGCTTTTGATCTTCGTAAACATAAATGGTCAAGATCGGTCCGAAAATTTCCTCTTTCATAGAAATAAAATGAGGGTTGGTGGTTAAAATTATTGTTGGTTCCACAAAATAACCCACAGACTTGTCACCGTTTCCTCCAAAAATAATTTCCGCTTCCTCCGATTTTTTTGCTTCACCGATATATCGCATGCAGTTATCAAACGATTTTTCGTCAATAACGGCATTTACATAATTACTATAAGTTGCTACATCGCCTACTTTTATTTCTGCCATCATAGGGATAAGCAAGGAATGAATACTTTTCCATAGCGATTGAGGAATATATGCTCTGGAAGCAGCTGAGCATTTTTGGCCTTGGTATTCAAATGAACCTCTGACCATAGCCGTTGCTACTTCTTGTGAACTTGCCGTAGGAAGAACGAAGATAAAATCTTTACCGCCGGTTTCACCAATCAGTTTGGGGTACGAACGATAGTTATTCAAATTGTCACCCACCGATTTCCAAAGGTGATTAAACGTATTTGTTGATCCTGTAAAATGGATTCCTGCCAGCATCGGGTGTGCTAAAGCTGTGTTTCCAACTACGGAACCTTTTCCGGGGACAAAATTGATAACACCATCGGGCAACCCTGCTTCATGAAAAATTTGCATTAAAATGTAATTGGAATAAACCGAAGTGTGAGCAGGCTTCCAAACGGTTACGTTTCCCATGAGGACCGGTGCTAAATTTAGATTTGAGGCAATAGCGGTAAAATTAAACGGGGTTACCGACAAGATAAATCCTTCTAACGGCCGGTACTCGATTCGGTTGATAATTCCTTTTTCGGATATTGGTTGTTGGTTGTATATTGCGGTGGCATAGCTGGCATTAAAACGCAAAAAGTCGATGACTTCACATGCCGAATCGATTTCTGCTTGATGGCAATTTTTGCTTTGCCCTAACATGGTGGCTGCATTTAACACGTAACGATACTTTGTGGAGATTAATTCTGCAATTTTTAGAGTTACGGATAAGCGTTCTACCCATGAAAAACTTCCCCAAATTTTGTGAGCTTCAAGTGATGCTTCAATAGCCATATTTACCTCTTTTTCGGTAGCTTGGTGGCAATGTGCAATTACATGTTTGTGGTTGTGGGGCATGACGATCTTATCAACCTTTCCTGTTCTTATCTCCTTGCCTCCGATAATTAACGGATATCAATAATCTCCTGACTCATCCGGGTTAGTTTCTTTGGTTAATGCCTCTCGTTCGGAAGAACCCTTGGCATATGATTTAATCGGCTCATTAACCGGTAATGAAAAATTGAAAATTGAATTATTCATAAGTATTTATTTTTTGATTTTAGTGCAAATGTATAATTTATTTCGACATGAAAAATAATTCAATTCGTAAAAATAATAAAATATTAAAAATATGTTTTATGTAATCAATTGATTCGGGTGTAAGTAATTGATAGTCATTATTATAATACTTATATTTGTGTGGTAACATTCACTTCTTCATCGTTTTTAGAACTTCTGATTTGACATCTTCTTTTCAAATACGAGTTTTTTTCATAAATATTGTCTCTTATAAGAAATAGTTTTTTAGGTTGTTTGAATTTTTAAGGTTAAAAGGTGCCTAAAAATCGGTTAATACCATTTGATTATATTCGTGTAAATGCCATATTTAACAAATGAAATTTGTAAAAAAATGAAAAAAGTTGTATCATTGTTTAAGAATTCAATCTTTTACAGAAAAAGAATAAATGTATAAACAACTAAAAACAAGGAATTATGTCAAAAGAAAAAGTAGTTGAAAAGGCTGTGAAAAAAGCACCCGCTAAAACTTTAAAAGAAAAGCGACTCGCCAAAGAAGCAAAACGCGAGGGAAAGAAAAGAGAAAATTAGTAAAAAATGAAGGCTGACTGTAGATGTTTCGGGATGAGTTTAATCGGTTATAATTAAAATATTAAAGAAAAATGAAACAAAAAGCTTAAATAAAATATTGATTGCATTGGATTACGATCCAACGTCAAAAGAAGTGGCTGAACAAGGGTTCTTGTTAGCAAAGATGATGAAAGCTGAAGTTACATTATTGCATGTTATTGCTGACGAAACCTATTATTCAGCTATTGAATATTCGCCAATTGTCGGATTTTTGGGCTTCGATAATGAGGACGTGTTGAAAATGACAACAGAGGGCGGGTTGAAAAAAGCGACCACTCATTTTTTGGAAAAAATGAAATATTACCTGGGAGACGACCGTATTGAGGTCATGGTGAAGGAAGGGAAATTTGCCGGAAAAATTTTGGAAACTGCTAGTGAATTACATGCAGATATCATTGTCATGGGGTCTCATAGCCGAGGATGGGTAGAAGAAATGCTTTTAGGGAGTGTTACCGAAAAAGTTCTGAAAAATACCCATGTGCCTCTCTATATTGTTCCCATAAAAAAGCATCTGAAGTAATATTTCGGTTTAAGTCCTATTTATAGACGATAATCTTGACTCTTTCAAATCGTAAAGTTTGATTATATCTGTCCATGGTTTTGTGGAAAATGTAATTTCCCCATTAATAGTCACTTTTGAGTGCGTTTTTGTAACTTAAAAAGACGACAAATAATCAGTCTATGTTTTTTGAAAATGGAATTCATGTTAGCCAAGCAGGGCATGATGAAATTGTGAATATGACATTTTCAAGATTAAATCCGGAATCCGATTAGATCCATAAATATTTTAAATAAAAAAAGTTGTAATTTTGCCAATTAATTCATAAACGCTAAAAAATTACAACATGGCTTACACTGAAAAACGCACGCGCTACACCATTACATCGGCATTACCTTATGCCAACGGACCAATTCATATCGGACATTTAGCAGGAGTTTATGTTCCTGCCGATATTTATGCCCGTTATCTCCGTATGATGGGTGAAGATGTGCTGTTTATCGGTGGTTCCGACGAACACGGTGTGCCTATTACTATAAAAGCTCGCAAAGAGGGGATTACACCGCAGCAGGTGGTGGATAAATATCATGGAATTATAAAAAAATCATTCGAAAAATTTGGGATATCTTTCGATATCTATTCCCGAACTTCTAATCCAATGCATCATCAAACAGCATCCGAGTTCTTCGAGATTTTATATAAGAAAAATGCTTTTATTGAAAAGACTACCGAGCAATATTATGATGATGAGGTAAAGCAGTTTTTAGCCGATAGATATATTACGGGAACTTGTCCTCATTGTGGCAATGAGAGGGCTTATGGAGATCAGTGCGAAGCTTGCGGAACCACATTGAATGCTACCGATTTAATCAATCCGAAATCAACCTTGAGTGGGAGTGATCCCATACGAAAAGAAACCAAACACTGGTTTTTGCCTCTCGAAGACTATGAACCATGGCTTAAAAAATGGATATTGGCAAGGTCATAAAAACGATTGGAAACCCAATGTCTATGGACAGTGCAAATCCTGGATAGATCAGGGATTACAACCTCGTGCCGTTACCCGGGACCTCGATTGGGGGTGTGAAAGTTCCGGTGGAAGGTGCCGAAGGAAAAGTGCTTTATGTTTGGTTTGATGCACCAATCGGTTACATTTCAGCCACTAAAGAGTGGGCTTTGGAGAAAAATACCAACTGGGAAAAATGGTGGAAAGACAAAGAAAGTAAACTGGTTCACTTTATAGGTAAGGATAATATCGTTTTTCACTGCATCATCTTTCCGGCTATGCTTCATGCAGACGGTAGCTATATTTTGCCCGACAATGTTCCTGCAAATGAATTTCTAAATCTTGAAAGCGATAAAATATCCACTTCCCGCAACTGGGCTGTTTGGTTGCACGAATATCTCGTCGATTTTCCGGATAAACAGGATGTGTTGAGATATACACTTTGTACCAATGCTCCGGAAAGCAAGGATAACGATTTTACATGGAAAGATTTTCAGGCAAAAAATAATAATGAATTATTGGCCATCTTTGGGAATTTCGTGAATAGGGCAGTGGTGCTTACTCAAAAGTATTACGAAGGAGTAATTCCAGCTCCGGGTGAATTTGGTGATCTGGAAAAAAATGTAGCTTCAGAATTGGCTAAATATCCTGAGTTGATCGGTCGCAGCATCGAGCAATATCGGTTTCGTGAAGCGCTGAACCATTTTATGGATTTAGCTCGATTAGGAAATAAATATTTAACGGAAACCGAACCCTGGAAACAGTTTAAGGTTAATCCCGAGATTGTAAAGACGAATATGTACGTGGCGTTGCAAATATGTGCAAATTTGGCAGTGCTTAGCGAACCGTTTATGCCGTTTACTTCTAAAAAGTTACGCGAGTTGCTTAATATGCCTTCATTGACTTGGAAAGAAGCCGGAAATCTGAATATACTGAAATCCGGGAAAAAAGTAAATCCTGCGGAGTTTTTATTCGACAAGATTGAGGATGAGGCAATTGATGCTCAGATAAACAAGCTTTTGGAAACCAAGAAAAACAATCTGCTGGAACATGCACCGGTAGTGGAACAAAAGCCGAATGTTGTTTTTGATGACTTTGCCGCTTTAGATATTCGTACGGCTACTATTATTGAAGCGGAAAAAGTTGCTAAAACTAAAAAGCTACTCAAGTTAACTCTTGATACCGGTTTGGATAAGCGCATTGTGGTTTCCGGAATTGCAGAATATTATGAGCCTGAAAATATCATTGGACAAAAGGTAAGTTTGATCGTCAATTTGGATCCGCGCGAGATTAAAGGAATTGTATCCCAGGGAATGATCCTAATGGCTGAAAATGCTAATGGAGAATTATGCTTTGTGTCGCCGACAAAGGATGTAAATAATGGGAGCTGTGTAAAATAATTTTTGATATGCGATCAGAATTCTTACACTGTGTTTCTTAGAATTATTGTATTTTTTTGTTATTTATAAAAGATATTTTGATGCTGTTTTTTTGCGTCATGCTATTTATATTTAAAATAGATGCTTTATTTATCTATTTAATTACCTAAAACGTGTTAGTGTTTTTCATTTTGAATTGATTTTTCTCAATTTTGTAATTTTATGATTATTTCAATTAATGATAAGATTGAAATTTGGTATGTGATTTGTCAATGCGCTCCCGAAAATCAAAAAAAAACATTGAAATGAAAAATATGATCAGAAAAATAAATTTAATCATCTTATTAAGCATCGGATTTATTTGGACTGCTAGCAGTCAACAAGCTGTAGTAGAATCGACAAACGGTTATAGTGTAAAAATTACCGTAGCACCAAAATCTGTTTTGCCTTATGGAAATAATTGTAAATGGGGGTATAATTATGATATCTCCTTTGATTATGCGGTAGAATTTACCGGTAGAAACACTCCCCAAATCATTATACACATTACAGGGAACTATTGTAACGGGAAGTCAATCAATGTTTTTTGATATTCCGAACAAGCAATCCAGTGGTTCAAGTCAAACAGATGTTCATGCTTGGACATCAAGTAATGATTGTAAAACGGTTACTTTAGAAACAATAAATTTTAAAAAGTAGTTATTGAAATCGAAGGTCCTGGAATTCCTCATCAATATGTGACAATTTTAGTAAGTTCACTACCAATAGAACTGATAAGTTTTGAAGGAAAAAGAAATGGTAATTCAATGGATTTATTCTGGAGCACGGCTTCGGAAACCAATAATGATTATTTTACCATTGAACGTTCTTCAAATGGGATTGATTATGAATTTGTTGCCAAGGTAAAAGGTGCAGGAAACAGCAATCAGAAGCTCGATTATTCATTTGTCGATCAATATGTGTCGAATGATGTAAAATACTACAGACTTAGACAAACTGATTTCGACGGAACTTCAGTATGCTCTAAGCCAATATCTATAGCTTCTGTTGTTAGAAATAGTTCAAAAGCGGAAGTATATCCAAATCCAAACTCTACTTCGATAATTACATTTACTGCAACTTCTCCTGAATTATATGAGTTAACCGTTGTTGCAGCATCTGGAAACACGGTTTTCAACCAGCAACTATCAGATGCAACAATATCTCTTCCTGACTTAACTGCAGGGTTATATATTCTTCAGTTTAAGAATACGGCTACCGGTGAAATTCAAATTGTAAAATATCTTCAAAAGTAATTTTTTCATGTATTTTTTTCATATAAGCTAATTAAAAAAGCAGGAGAAATCCTGCTTTTTTTGAATAATGCTGCTTTTAAATGGAAAAGGAAGCATGGCTATTTAGCCTCTCGGATTAAATTTTGTGATTTTAGCGCTTACTCTTACTCATAAATGTTTATTTAACGATAAGCAGTAGCATGTTACAAAACGACATGGAATTAATAAGTTAACGTGAGCTTAGGATTAAATAATAAAATCATCATTGCCCGATAAAAAATAATTTTCAATAGTGAGGCCTCCATAGGCGGTTGAAATTTTATCCCCCACTACGTTTCGTTCAAAATGACAGGTTTTTACAAATTTCTGATTGGAAAGAGAGGGCTATATAACTAATCGGGTTATTTTAGTCCGAAAAAATAGGTGTATCCGACTCCGATGCTGAAAAAAATCGCCCAAGGTTTCGTCTGGCCATTTATCCGACACGGAAATTTGATAATCAAGTTTTAGTCCCACCGACATGTTCTGTTTGAATTGATAATTTACATCAAGGCTTAAAATGTTATACATAAAACCGGCTGTGTTCATGGCATCAATAGAAATTAAAGTATCGATATTCGAGTAAACTCCGGGGAGCGGTTTCTTTGCGTTGAGTCTTCGTGAGCGTACCTGTTGGGAACGAAGTTGACGAAAGACCGACCCCCGATGCTAGGAGTAATAGATATTTTGTCGTTGAGAAAAATCTTATGGATAAAGATATTTGCGGAAAAACCAAGTTGTTGGGCATCTCCCGACGACTTAAAATTAGTATATGAATACGGATGCATGCTATATCTGAGAATTCCCCCAATGCCAAACCATTCATTCAAGAAATAGGCACCTTCTAAAAGATGTTCCATATCCTGTTTCTAATTGTTTAATACTTTCGAAGGACAGGAGCAAAGTGAATTGCAACAAAATGTGGATTGATGTTTTCGGCCGGTTTTGAATCTTGAGCTTGCGACGAAAGTAGTTGGGTAATAAATAGAAGCGTGATAAGTATGCGTTTCATAGGTTTTATATTTAAGTTTGTCTTTTTCTTACAGCATTTGACAAAAATATTGTAAAATCGATTTTTATTAAGCAAAGATATAAAATTATATCTACTTTTGTTGTTTTACTAATGTATATTGAGTATTTGTCAATGGCTTAATTTTTGATTTATTTTCTCAATCACAAAAAAAATATGAGTATGAAAAAGAATTACCAATTTTAGCTCAATCCTGCTTTTAACCTTGTTAACGAGTATCGGTTTTAACTTCTTGCAAAACCTCCTTCTTTAAGAGTTCAGGTGCTTGTTCCTGCCCAGATTAATGTTCCTCAGGAAATTTCAACAATCGGTTTACTCAATTATTCCTTACCTTCAAAAGAGAACAGACTCGGAAATTTTTTGGAGGGTTTTTATTTCCGGAGGAGTCAATTTTTGCAGATAAAGAAGCTTCGTATGCCACCTTGGATGGCGTGTTCTAATAAATTAAACAACTCTCCTCGCTTTAAAATCTATGGTGCTTACTTCCGAAGATTTTAGAGGAACGGGAACCAAGCAATTTCCGCTTCCGCTTGAATGGCCGCAGGTGGAAATGTTGTGTAAAAAATATAATGTAGATGCAATTGTTGCACTCGAAACATTTGATTCCGATTTGATCGCATTACTGGAGGCTCCGGTGTTAGAAATCAAACCAAAGATGGAAAGACCGTTAGTGTAGTTGAATTTTGGAGGCGATTTGAAGGATCCGAGTAAATGCTGGTTGGCGAATTTATGACTATAAAAATAAGAAAATAATAGATCAAAATGTATTTACGGATGAGCAGGGATGGCATGCGAACCGAGGTCCTACGGAATCTGCAGCGCGCAGTAATTTGCCTTCAAAAACGGTCGTGTATAAATAATGCGGGAAGATATGCAGGAGGAGATGTTTGCCCGTTAGGATTTCTCCCAATTGGGTATGGGTGTCCCGATATTATTATGTTAAAAGGCAATGACCAATTTAAAGAAGCAAAAAAGTATGTTAAACTTAATGATTGGAAAGGTGCTGCCAAAGTCTGGTCGAAATACACGACCTCCCTTGATCCGAAAATTGCAGGCAGAGCTTGGTCACAATATGGCACTTGCTGCGGAAATGGAGGGGGAACTTCAGGTGGCCATTGATTGGGCGAAGAAAGCTTACACCAATTATAATGTTAAGTCTGATTTGTCATATATTAATCAACTTACCTATCGGTTGTCGCGAGCAGGCTCAGCTGAATGAACAGATGAAATAGTCATCAGTTTTAATTTTTCAGGGGAGTAGAACCTTTTATAAAATTGAAAATAATTTTTTTCCAACTCTTTAATTACTTACATGACTTTTTTAGGAGAATTTTTTGCCTGCTTTTGAGAGTGATCCAGAGATAGTTATTATACATTAATATAAAAAAAAACTCCAAAGTAATCTTCGGAGTTTTTTTTGTGGTTATAAAGAATGGTCTATTTAAACGCATTTTCGCTTAAACCGTCTCCCGATAATTTCAGCCGATCCATATAGGTTGGAACTTCTTTGCCAAGATATTTATCTACATATAGTTTGGCTAAATATTGTCCCAGCATAAACCCATGGCCACGAAGTCCGGTCATTAATCCTAATTCGGGATCAATAATGTAGCGTGGCTCTGTGTAATATCCGGACCACACGGCTTGGAAGCCAACAGAAGATAAATCTGGAATCCAATCGACAAAGACTTCCGAAACAATTTCGAGGAATTCTTTACTGTTAACTTTAAGATTCTTTCCGGTTTCAATCGCATCAAAGCCTGGCGATGCACAACCAATAATCTGGCCTGTATCGTGTAATTGCTGTCCATATACCGCCGAAAAACCTTTGTAGTGGCGACGGTCGATGAGCATATCTAAAGAATCTCCATTTTTACCCATTAACGGCAATCGACGAGTGATGAATGCTTGATGTTTTACAGGGAACAATCCTGTTTCAATTCCGAGTTTGCTTGCGAATTTTTCAGCATTCCATCCCAAAGCATTTACAAAATGATCGCAAACATACTCCACATATTCTTTATCGTGGTTATATACCAGTGCGACGAATTTATTTCCTTCTTTGCAAACATTGATCAACTCACTGTCTTCCAGCATTGTACCGCCTGCTTTAATTCCGGCACTTCTAATATAGTCGATTGTTCTTCCCGGAGTAGCTTGCCAGCAATCATTAGTAATCTGCGCAGCGATATATGTTTTAAGGTTCGGATTAAATAAAGGAGAAATCTCTTTTTTGAAATCCGTTGGATCAATCATATAGGCATCCGACCATGCTTTTGAAGCATCCAATGCTTTATATGTGGCTTCGTCATGTGCAAAACTGACATATCTGGTCGGTTTAAAATCAATGTTATGTTTGGATTGAATGTCTTTAAATAGTTCGAGATTGTGGCGTGCAATATCTGAAATTTCGGGAACCGAGAATGCAGGACGGCCACCGGCAATATTTCTCCATGAAGCACCGCGATCCTGATTTACTAATACCGGCTTTAATCCCGCTTCAGCAAAATAACGGAGTAATCCGCTTCCGGTGATGCCACCACCGGCAATGAGTACGGGAACTTCTATGCGCTTGGTCGGTTTTCCTTGAATGTTTGTGATAATTTGCTCGTTTTTATCGTTTGGATAGGTTGATCCCATGTTAATTTGATTCGATAAAGGACCGCGAGGAGTTGCATCTCCAATAATTGAAATTCCAAGTGGACGTAGCATCTGTTTAACTCTGGGAATACAGCGTTTTCCTCTGCAAGGTCCCATGCCTAAGCGGGTGGTGTGCTTTAGCTCGTCAACCGAAAGAAACTTACGATCACCGATAACGGCTAAAATTTCGTCGATTTTTACATCATCGCAATGGCAAACATACATTTCAGAATTAATATCATCAGATAATGATTTTGTTTTGAAAGGCTCAGGATAGTTTTCTTTAACAATAAAGCCTCTGACTGAGACTAAGTCTTCTCCATGCAACGAAGTTGATTTTACTCTGGCAATATTTGTCTTGTTTGGTTTTTTAAGGATCTTTTCAATTATTCCTTCACCCAGTTTTTTCCCATTATTATCGATCAAAAAGACTTCTGCACCTTCGTTTGCTTCATATTCGATAGGCAGAAATAACCAGTCTTTTTGAAGGTTGTATCCAAAAATGGCTAGTCCGGGACATTGATAAACACATTCCATACATCCGATACATTTATCAAAATCAATGTGAGGAACAGTGCTTGTTGACGATTTGGTAATCGCTCCGTGTGGGCAGGCAAACTGACAAGGATTGCATGCAAATCCATACAGACAGTCAATTTGAACAAATCCTTTTTGGTTCATGCGTTCTTTTGTGGGCAAAAAAGGTTTTTCGATTACACGGATCGGATGTTGTTGAGAATCAATGTATTCCTTGGATAATTCCAAATAATTATCGTAATTAACCCGTGCGCCTATTGCCAATGCAATTTCCAAAGCGGCTTGTTTGCCGCGAAGTACTGCACTAGTCCCTTCACCGATTCGGATAGCATCTCCAACTCCGTACGATTGCATGCCGAATACCTGCTTGCTCTTGATTAGAATTTGGTCGTCGGGAACGAGCCCCGTGCAAATATTAATAATGTCGATGCCATCAATAATCTGTTCGGTGCCTGGGATTGGGTTAAAGTTTTCACACTTGGCAACTACGGCACCGATAATGCCATCATGCTTTTCGTTAGGAATGGCTTTTAATAAAATATGAGAGGTTAACACCGGAATTCCTAAGCGGCGGACTCTGTTTGCTTGAACCGGAAATCCGCCTTCATTAGGTTGTGCTTCGATAATTGCCTTAATGTTTGCTCCGGCCTGATAACCTTGGTAGGATGTAAGATAGCCGATATTTCCAGCACCAACAGTCAGTACGTTTTTACCCAATAATGTATGTTCAACATTCATCATTTTTTGAAAAACAGCAGCGGTATATACTCCGGGTATATCATCGTTTTCGAATGCAGGAACAAAAGGAACGGCACCGGTTGCCGTTACAATATAATCGGCATCAATATAATAAATTTCATCGGTTAAGATGTTTTTTACGGCGATGCGCTTACCTTCGAGAATATCCCATACGGTGGAGTTCAAAAGAATTCCTTCGTGATTATCTCCGGCAAGCGTTTTTGCGATGTCAAATCCACGCATTCCACCATATTTTTTTTCTTTTTCGAAAAAGAAAAACTGGTGCGTTTGCATATTGAATTGTCCCCCAATAGTGGCATTGTTGTCGATAACAATGTTTTTAATTTGATGTTGGTTTAATATTTCCCGGCAAGCTAAACCTGCAGGGCCGGCACCGATAATCACCACTTGGGTTTTGTAAATTTTTAGAGCTTTTTCAGCAGGGTATTTAGAGACTTTTGGTGCATATTCTGCCGGAATTTCCGCAACTTCTTTAACTCCATCCACGAGTGTGATGCAAATTCTTTTAATTTGACCGTCAACAAGCATTTCACACGCTCCGCACTTACCAATACCGCATTCCAAACTACGCTCGCGATGATCAATGCTGTGGCTGTGAACAGGATGTCCTGCCTGATGAAGTGCAGCGGCAATAGTATATCCTTTTTGTCCAATGATTTTTTGTCCGTTAAATTGGAAACTAATTTCCTCGTTTTGAGGGATATCCAAAATAGGATGTTTAGTTATTTTATACATACCTTTTACTATTTAATTTTTTCATTATTGCTACGAATCAAATTACCGCAAAATTAGATTTTTTTTTGGGTTATCCAATGATTTTTTTGTATATTTTTTTAGGATATTGGATGAAATTTGCAACTTTTGTTTTGTGCTTTTTATTATTTTTCTAAATTGTTGCAAAAGGTGTTGCTTTTGTCAGATGTTTCTCTTCGTTAAGCCGGGATTGTTTCGGGATGAGTTTTTTAGCTTTTGCAAAGAAAATTAAATGATTCATTGAATAGATCCGGCATCAAACCTAAAAGAAATTTTTGATGCGAAGACAATACGTTTATCTCTTTTTCGTTATGCTATCAATTCAATTATGATTCATACAAGAAAAAGGGGGTATAAAACTCAGTTTCAATGCCTGAAATGATGAATTTATCTAAAATAAAATGATGAATAATTGAAAAAAAATGAGTACCTTTGCAAAAAACAATAGAATAAAGCAATATAAGGCTATGTCAAAACCAAAAGTGTTGTTCATTTCACAAGAAATTTCCCCTTACATCTGCGAAAGTGAAATCGCAAAAAATTGTAAATCAATTCCTTATGGTATTTCTGAAAAAGGCAAAGAGATTCGGCTTTTTATGCCTAATTTCGGTTGTATCAACGAACGTCGCAATCAGCTTCACGAAGTTATTCGTCTTTCGGGAATGAATATTATCATTAATGATACGGACCATCCGTTGATTATCAAAGTGGCATCGCTTCCTTCAGCTCGTATTCAAGTGTATTTTATAGACAATGAGGAATATTTCCATAAAAAATTAGTTCTTCGCGATAAAAATGAAGTTTTTTACCCAAACAATGACGAACGTGCGCTCTTTTTTGCTCGTGGCGTAATAGAAACCATTAAAAATCTAGGATGGGCTCCGGATATTATTCATTGTCACGGGTGGATGTCTCATCTCATTCCATTGTATGTGAAAAGAATGTTTAAGGATAATCCGCTTTTTGCGGAATCAAAGGTGGTTTTTTCGTTTTATAACGATGAGTTTTCAGAACCTTTAAGCCCTACTTTTGTTGATAATTTAGTATTCGATGGGATTTCTCAGGCGGATCAGAAACATTTTAAAACACCGACCTATATTTCCACTATGAAATCTGCTGCTGATTTTTCGGATGCACTTATTGTGGGTAGCGAAAATCTTCATCCCGAAGTGCGCACTTATCTTTCACAGTTATCAAAGCCAATGTTGGCATACAACACGGAGGAAAATTTTGTAAACTTGGTCAACGATTTTTACGACGAGCTAATGGTGTCATCTAACGTGTTAATTAAATAAAACTCATAACAACTAATAAGTTTTCCATTGAATAAAACGAATATTTTCAAATCTTGTACCCGGCTTATCGTGGTATTAATTTCTTTAACTTTAATAAGTTGCACAAAAGAGCCTGATTCTATTGGATTGGATGTTCAACCGCCATCAGACCGCTTAGGAACGAATTTTACGGACACGACACACATTATTGCATACTCTATTCGTGAAGATAGTATTGTGACTTCGGCTCTGAGCCAAAATGTTGTAGGTTGGATTAATGATCCCTACTTTGGAACGATGAGTGCCGGATTTGCAACCCAGTTTAATCTTCCATCCAGAGACGTTCATTTTGAACATAACCCGGTTCTTGATTCAGTGGTTTTGGTGATTTCTTATCGTGGTTTTTACGGCGACACTACTGCTGGAGTTAACTTTAAAGTTTATGAACTTTCCAATAATCTGTTTGACGATTCCACATACTATCAGTTTTCTTCTTATCCCACTTACGGGAAACCGATTAACTATAATTCATCGCTGTATTATACTACTCAGATATCTACTCCTGTTATCTCGGCTACAGATACTACAGGTGCACAATTTCGTATTCGTTTAAGCAATCGGTGGGGGCAAGCAAAGATTTTTGATAAATCGGGGCAACCGGAAATTGCAGGAAATGATGCTTTTAAAGCATATTTTAAAGGATTATTTATTACTGCTGATGACGCCAGAGGTTTAGGTCATTTGGTGTATTTGGGAATTAATAAGTCCACAACTTCAGGCGTGTACTTTTATTACCATAACGATACCGATACTGCGCAAACATTTCGTTTATTGGTAGAAGATGATTGTGCAAGAGTAAACCAATTCAATCATCGGAATTATAGTAATGCTTCTGCTCAAGTTCGAAATCAAGTCATAAATAAAGATACTTTGTTGGGTGCTAATCAGCTCTATTTACAACCAGGAGGGGGGATTAACACTTATATTAAGTTTCCCACGCTTAGAGATCAATTTAAAAATAGACGGGTTATTATTAATCGGGCAGAATTGGTGATTACGAATCTAATACCGAACATGAAGGGCTTTTATGTTCCACAGCAAATTTCTATTGTTAAAAATTCAGCATCTAGAACATATTTGTTTTTGCCGGATGATGCAGTTACGGAAGGTTCTGACTACTTTGGAGGAATTTATAACTCATCAACAAATGAATATCGATTTAGAATTACTCGTTATGTTCAGCAATTGATAAACTCTTCAGATACCGATTATGGTTTAACAATGCTTGTAACTGGGCGCGCAATATATGCAAACAGACTTGTTTTTGCCGGTTATCACCCGAATATTGGTCTTTCTAAAACCAAACCGCTTCGTTTGGAACTTTCATATACTTATTTAGATTAAAATACAATAACTATGTGTGGAATTGTTGCTTATACAGGCTATCGTGAAGCTTACCCTATTTTAATAAAAGGATTACACCGTTTAGAGTATCGTGGATACGATAGTGCAGGAATTGCTCTGTTAAACAGTGAAAATGATATTGCATTATATAAGTGCCATGGAAAAGTAAGTGATTTGGAAAAGCATGTTGTCGGGAAAGATGTTTCGGGAAACACGGGGATCGGTCATACACGTTGGGCGACACATGGAGAGCCCAATGATGAAAATGCACATCCTCATTATTCTCAAAATAAAGATTTTGCGCTTATTCATAATGGAATCATCGAAAACTATATTATTTTAAAAAAGGAGCTGATTAATCGTGGATACGTTTTTCAAAGCAATACCGATACTGAAGTTTTGGTGCATCTTATTGAGGAGATTAATATAAATGAGACTGTTTCTCTACCTGAGGCCATTAGAATTGCACTCAATCAAGTGGTGGGAACCTATGCAATTGTGGTAGTTTCCAAAACTAATCCCAACACTCTTATCTGTGCTCGTAAAGGAAGCCCTCTTGTTATCGGCATTGGAAAAGATGAATATTTTATTGCATCTGATGGGGCACCATTGGTGGAATATACCAGAGATGTAGTTTATCTTAACGATGAAGAAATAGCAGTTATTGAACCGTCTAAAAAATTAGACATTTTTACCACCCATAACATAACTTCAACGCCATATATTCAGCAACTTGAGATGAGTTTAAATCAACTTGAAAAAGGTGGATTCGAGCATTTTATGTTGAAAGAAATATATGAACAATCGCGCTCTATTGGCGACAGCATGAGAGGTCGTTTGAATATCGAAAAAGAGGTGGTGAGTCTTGGTGGAATTATCGAATACGAAGATAAAATGCTACATGCTCGCCGCTTTATTATTGTTGCATGCGGTACTTCGTGGCATGCCGGTTTGGTGGCTGAGTATATTTTTGAAGAACTAGTTAGGATTCCTGTAGAGGTGGAATATGCTTCCGAGTTTAGATATCGAAACCCGATTATTAACGAGGATGATGTGGTTATTGCTATTTCACAATCGGGAGAAACAGCAGACACGCTTGCCGCTATTGAGCTTGCAAAATCGAAAGGTGCTACTGTAATTGGTATTTGTAACGTGGTCGGTTCATCAATTGCTTCGTGCTACGCATGCAGGATCATATACACATGCCGGCCCTGAAATTGGAGTTGCTTCAACCAAGGCATTTACAGCTCAGGTTGCAGTTCTTACATTAATGGCATTGTCTCTTGCACGCAAAAAAGGCACACTTTCCAAGTCCCGTTATCAGCAAATTATAACTGATTTGGAAGCGATTCCTGTGAAAGTAGAAGAAACGCTTAAATCGGACCCATTAACGTTAGATATTGCTAAAATATTCCAGCATGTTTCCAATTTTCTCTATTTGGGGCGTGGCGTTAATTTTCCGGTTGCTCTTGAAGGTGCACTTAAACTTAAAGAAATTTCATATATCCATGCGGAAGGATATGCTGCTGCTGAGATGAAACATGGCCCTATTGCATTAATTGACAATGAAATGCCGGTGGTTGTTATTGCCACGAATAAAGGTACTTATGATAAAGTAATCAGCAATATTCAAGAAGTAAAAGCCCGAAAAGGAAAGATTATAGCCATAGTTACCAAAGGAGATACCAGCGTAAAACATCTCGCGGACTATTTTATCGAAATTCCCGAAACGGATGAACTTTTAGTCCCGCTTTTGGCTACGATTCCTTTGCAATTGTTGGCCTACCATATTGCTGTGCTTAGAGGTTGTAATGTGGACATGCCCAGAAACTTGGCTAAGTCTGTGACTGTTGAATAACAGAATGCAAATTATAAAATATTAGGGAATGCCGTTTTGGGGATTCCCTTTTTTGTCATCTTTTCATGTCAATATGACAGAACATTAGGATTGGTATATGTTTTGACCGATTGAGTTTCAAAAAATTAAAAACTCTAAAATTATTATAACTATGCAAAAAGGAACAATAAACGTACAAACTGAGAACATTTTTCCAATTATCAAGAAATTTTTATACTCCGACCATGACATCTTTTTACGGGAGCTGGTATCGAATGCTGTGGACGCAACTCAAAAGCTGAAAGCGCTTTCCTCTATCGGACAGGCTGAAGGGGAAATGGGAGACATTACGATCGAAATAGAAGCGGATAAAGAGAACAGAACACTTACTATTCGAGATAAGGGTATTGGCATGTCAGCCGAAGAGGTTGATAAATATATTAATCAGATTGCATTTTCGAGCGCAGAAGAATTTTTGGAAAAGTTTAAAGGAGTGGATTCTGCGTCGATTATCGGCCACTTCGGATTGGGATTTTATTCCTCGTTTATGGTTGCCAGTAAGGTTCAGATTATTACGAAGTCGTATAAACCGGATGTGCCTGCGGTAATATGGGAGTGTGATGGCAGCACCGAATACACCATCAACGAAATTGACAAGACCACCCGCGGTACGGATATCATTCTTCATATTGCAGACGATGCGCTCGACTTTTTAGAAGAAAATAAAATATTGGAATTGCTGAATAAGTATTGTAAATTTTTGCCTGTTCCCATTCGTTTTGGAAACGAAAAACGCTGGGAAACAGAAGAAGAAGGGAATGTAGAAGTTGCAGAAGGCGAAGAAAAGAAGGAACCTAAACGTATTGAAGTTGAATATCCTCGGATTATCAACAACACGAACCCTTTGTGGAAAAAATCACCTTCGGATATTACCGAGGAGGAATACAAATCGTTCTATCACGAGCTTTATCCTCATACGTTTGAAGAGCCGTTGTTCAGTATTCATCTAAATGTGGATTATCCTTTTAATTTAACAGGCATCCTCTATTTCCCTAAGGCTCGTACTACGATGGAAGTACAAAAGGAAAAGATACATCTCTATTGCAATCAGGTGTTTATTACCGATCAGTTAGAAGGTATTGTTCCCGATTTCCTGATGTTATTGCACGGGGTTATAGACTCTCCCGATATCCCGTTAAACGTATCGCGTAGTTATTTGCAAAGCGATGCCAGTGTAAAAAAAATATCTACGCACATATCCAAAAAGGTGGCAGATAAATTAGAAGAGATGTTTAAACAGAATCGTGAAGATTTTGAAAAGAAATGGGACGATATCAAGATATTTATCCAATACGGTATGATTACCGATGAAAAATTCTATGAAAGAGCTTCCAAGTTTTTCTTATTTAAAAATATTGAAGGAAAATATTTTACTTTTGAAGAATACAAAAATCATATAGAAACATTACAGAAAGATAAGCATGAATCGTTAATCTATCTGTACAGCACAAATGAAAAAGCACAGTTTACATATATTCAGTCGGCAAAAGACAAAGGGTACGATGTGTTGATTATGGATGGAATGTTGGATGCACATTTTATCAATACCATTGAATCTAAATTTGAAAAGAGTCGCTTTAACCGTGTAGATGCTGATGTTATTGATAAACTGATTGAAAAAGAGGAACTGATGCCTTCAAAGTTAACTGACGAAGAGCAAAAAGGGTTGAAGGAACTCTTTGAAAGTCAAGTTCAAAAAGAAAAATTTTCGGTTATTACTGAAAGCTTGAGCGAAACGGATTTACCGGTAATGATTACCCGCTCTGAGTTTATGCGTCGTTGGAGCGATATGCAGGCGCTTAATGGTGGAAACTCTAAAAGTTTTATGCCTGGTTTAGATTCGTATAATATTGTACTGAATTCAAATCATCCGATTATGGATAAAGTTATTCATGAAGCAGAAGAGGAACAAAAAATAGTAATTGTAAAGCAGTTGCTCGATTTGGCATTGCTATCTCAGAATATTCTTGAAGGCGAAGCTTTGGATAATTTTATCAAACGTAGTGTTTCGTTGATAGGAAAGTGATCATTGTTTTGTTTCGGCAAAAAGTACGGTCTAAAGGTGCTTTTTGCCGAATTTTTATCATCATTTGCCGAAAATAATAATTGGATAATGAGTTCAGATATATCTTTGTAAAGTATTAATTTAAAAAATAAGAAACATGAATAATAAATGGATTGTTCTTGGCGTAATCGGCGCTGTAGTATTAATAATTATAATGTGGGCTGTTGGCGGATACAATGGCTTGGTTAAATCGGATGAAGACCTGAACAAAAGTTGGGGGAATGTTGAAAGTTCTTATCAGCGGAGGGCAGATTTAATTCCCAATTTGGTAAGCACGGTTAAAAGGGTATGCGGATTTTGAAAAATCGACTTTAGTTGAGGTAACTAATGCAAGAGCATCAGCAACCCAGGTAAAAGTTGATCCTTCGGATCCGACATCTTTCAAAAAATTTGAAGCCGCCCAAAATCAGGTTAGCAGTTCCTTAAGTAAACTTTTGGTTGTGGTAGAAAAGTACCCTGATTTAAAAAGCAAACCAGAGTTTTATAGACTTACAGCGCGAATTGGCCGGTACCGAAAATAGAATAAATGTAGAGCGCAGAAAATATAATGATGCAGTGAAAACCTACAATGTTAATGTTCGGAGATTTCCACGTAATATTTTAGCATCCATGTTCGGATTTGATCAGAGGCCTTACTTTGAATCAAAACCGGGAACGGAAAATGCTCCCGAGGTGAAATTTTAAGAAATGACAATGAATGCTTCAAATTTCTTTACTAAGGAACAAAAAGAAGATATCAAATTTGCTATTAAGGACGCAGAGCTTGATACTTCCGGCGAAATCAGGGTACATATAGAACTTAATTGCGAGGGCGATCCTATTGAACGGGCTTTATATGTTTTCAAGCGCCTCAAAATGAACCAAACGGAGTATCACAACGGGGTGCTTATTTACTTAGCGGTAAGTTCTCGTAAGTTTGCCATAATTGGTGACGAGGGGATAAACAGCATTGTTCCCGATGATTTCTGGGAAGAAGTTAAAACGAATATGCTTATTAATTTCAGAAAGGAAGAGTTTTCAAAAGGAATTATTACTTCTGTGAAAATGGTGGGTAAAAAATTAAAAACACACTTTCCTCACCAACGCAATGATGCCAACGAGTTGAATGATGATATCTCTTTCGACGAAGCCGAACTTGCACAATCGGTAACAACGAATCCTGAAAATGAGACGGTTGAACAATAAATATACAGTTGATGAAATTAAAGATTAATAAAACAGCGATACTCCTTTTGTTCATATTCGTATCTGTTTGGGGCTTTTCACAAATACCGGTTCGCCCTTCTCCACCCAGATTGGTAAACGATTATGCGAATAAATTATCTCAAACACAGCGTGATTTGCTTGAGCAAAGACTGGTGGAAATTGATAATAAAACTTCAAATCAGATATGTGTGGTTATTACAAATTCATTTGGCGAATATGGCATTGACCAGTTTGCTGATGAATTGGGTGCAAAATGGGGAGTGGGGAGCAAAGGAAAGGATAATGGAGTAGTCATCGTTGTAAAACCAAAAACCATAGATACTCATGGAGAAGCCCGAATTTCTGTCGGTTATGGACTCGAAGGCGTAATTCCCGATGCTACAGCCGGTCAAATAGTGGATTATGATATGATCCCCCAGTTTAAAAATGAAAATTATTATGCCGGTATAGATAGTGCTGTAAACACGATAACAAAATTTGCATCCGGCGAATACACCGAGGCTTCATATAAGAAAATGCACCATGAAAAATCTTTCGGGTTTGGATTAATTTTGTTTCCTGTTTTAGCGATATTTTTTATCTATTTTTTGATGAGAATTTCTTCCAGAAAAAAAGGTTCAAGTATTAGTAGCAGAGGATCGGATAATGGATTGTTTTGGATTCTCACCATGCTCATGATGGGCGGCGGACGAGGTGGCGGAGGCGGCTTTGGCGGAGGCGGTTCATCCGACGGCGGTTTTGGCGGCTTTGGCGGAGGCGACTTTGGCGGAGGTGGAGCCAGTGGAAGCTGGTGATTTCAAATTTTCTTTAAAAATATTGTAAAAAGGTGCTTTGGATTAAACAAAGTGCCTTTTTTTATTGTATATTGATTGGCAGAGAAAAAAGAGGATGAATTTAAACTTGAATATAATGGGTGGATTTTTTAAACCTATGGTTTCTGTATTAAATTTTTATTTGGGAGGGTTTCAAAAATATGAAGCTTGGAAAAACGTTGTGGGCAATTATCCTGATTAAACTTTTTGTAATGTTTATAATCTTGAAATTGTTGTTTTTTCCTAACTTTTTAAATGAGCGCTACAGTAACGATAAAGATAAAGGAGATCATGTTTTAGAAGAATTGACAAGTAGTCGTTAGAATAATTAAATTAATGTATCACTAATATTGAAAACTTATGCTGTTAAACATCGACCCTAGCTTAGTGGATTGGTCAAGAGGTCAATTTGCACTTACGGCTATGTACCATTGGCTGTTTGTGCCGCTTACTCTTGGACTTTCTTTTATTATTGCTTTTGCCGAAACGATCTACGTTAAAACGGGAGATCCGGAATGGAAGCGTATTACGAAATTCTGGATGACTCTTTTCGGAATCAATTTTGCCATTGGCGTAGCTACAGGAATTATTCTTGAATTTGAGTTTGGCACCAACTGGTCCAATTACTCATGGTTTGTCGGCGATATTTTTGGGGCACCTCTTGCTATTGAGGGAATTATGGCCTTTTTTATCGAATCTACTTTTATTGCAGTCATGTTTTTTGGCTGGAATAAAGTAAGCAAACGGTTTCATTTGATTTCCACGTGGATGGTGGCTTTTGGAGCCAACTTGTCGGCTTTATGGATTTTAGTTGCTAATGGCTGGATGAGTTCACCTACGGGAACGGTTTTTAATCCGGACACAGCTCGTAATGAGATGCTTAATTTTTGGGATGTCTTTTTAAATCCCTATTCTGTTCAAAAGTTCTTACATACCATCTCTTCCGGATTTATCACCGGGGCCATGTTTGTGGTCGGTATTAGCGCGTGGTTCCTGCTGAAAAACAGACATGTGGTTTTTGCCAAGCGCAGTATCGTTTTGGGCTCCGTGTTTGGAATTATAGCAACCCTGTTCACCATATTTACAGGAGACGGCTCAGGAAATCAAGTGGCCCAGAAACAGCCCATGAAGTTAGCGGCCATGGAGAGCCTATACAAAGGTACTGAAAATGCAGGATTGACTACCATCGGGATAACAACTCCCGGTAAAAAAGTTAATGATGGAAAAGAGGCTTTCGTCTTTAAGCATGAAATTCCATATGCTTTGTCATATCTGAGTTTCCGCGATTTTAAATCATTCGTTCCCGGAATAGATGATTTAATCAACGGAAATCAAAAGTATGGAATTATTCCAATGCAGGAAAAAATCGACAAGGGAAAAATAGCGATCAATGCATTGGGTAGATACAAAAATGCAAAAAAAACAGGTGATTCTCTTACTGCTAAAGGTGCATTAGATACGCTTCAAGCAAATTGGAAGTACTTTGGTTACGGTTATTTTGCTTCACCCGAGCAAACGATTCCTAATGTCCCTATGACTTTTTATAGCTTTAGAATTATGGTTGGATTGGGACTGTTATTTCTTTTTATTTTTGTGGTTTCATTGTGGTTAGTACTAAGAAAACCAATCGAAAAGTATAAATGGTTCTTGAGATTGTCGGTGTTGGCAATTCCGTTAACGTATTTGGCCGGGCAGGCCGGTTGGATTGTTGCCGAAATGGGGCGTCAACCATGGGTCGTTCAGGACTTATTACCTGTAACTGCTGCTGTATCACGCATAGAGGTAGGGGCTGTACAAACAACATTTGTGCTGTTTGCTGTTATATTTACGACTTTGTTGATTGCCGAGCTGAAAATCATGCTTAAACAAATTAAAATTGGTCCGAAAACTAATGATGGAGGAAACAACTAATGTTTGAAACTTTTTCATATTTCACCTTGCAACAATATTGGTGGATAATTGTAACTTTATTGGGTGCGTTGATGGTTTTCCTCTTCTTCGTTCAGGGAGGACAAACTTTTATTGCTATTCTTGGAAAAAACGAAACGGAAAAGTCCATGATTGTAAACTCCATGGGACGTAAATGGGAATTTACTTTTACTACTTTGGTAACGTTTGGCGGGGCATTCTTTGCTTCGTTTCCATTGTTTTATTCCACTAGTTTCGGTGGTGCATACTGGGTTTGGATTGCTATACTTTTCAGTTTCGTTATACAGGCAGTGTCCTACGAATTTCGATCAAAACCGAATAATTTTTTGGGAAAGAAAACTTTCGATACCTTTCTTTTAATCAATGGTTTGTTGGGTCCCCTTTTGCTTGGAACTGCCGTAGGAACATTTTTTACAGGATCGGCTTTTTCCGTTGACAAGGCCAACATTGCTCAGATATCCGGAAATTTAACCATCTCTTCATGGCAACATCCGGCTCATGGCTTGGAAGCGGTGTTAAATTTTCAAAATGTACTTCTCGGACTAGCAATTATGTTTCTTGCCCGTGTATTGGGATTACTTTATATGATGAATTCCATCGATAGTATTGATTTGCTCAAGAGAGCAAAAAAACAACTTGTTTTGAATGCGATTCCATTTTTAGTGTTTTTCCTGACATTTTTAGGCTGGACTTTGCTAAGCGATGGTTTTGCTGTAAATCCGGTAACGAAAGAGGTGTTTTTAGAACCATTTAAGTACTTCAATAACTTTTTAGCGATGCCCGTCTTGTTGGTTATGTTTTTATTAGGTGTCGTCGGGGTACTTTGGGGAATTGGAATTTCAGTTTTCAAAACCACATCCAGAGGAATTTGGTTTGCCGGAATAGGAACTGTGTTTACCGTTTGGTCGCTGTTAATAAGCGTTGGTTTTAACAACACATCTTATTATCCTTCTACTTACGATTTGCAAAGCTCGCTAACGATTACCAACAGTTCTTCGAGCCAATATACGTTAACGGTAATGAGTTACGTGTCGTTACTTGTGCCGTTTGTTTTGGCTTACATCTGGTATGCATGGAAATCAATCAGTAGTAAAAAAATAGACAACGACGAAATCAGTCAGGAATCTCATCTTTATTAATTGAAAGGAGTTTATATGAATGAATATTTAGTGCAAATATTATGGCTGTTGGCTTGGCCTGCGCTTATTATTGTGAGTTACCAAGGGATAAAGCTAATGCTTAAACGGTTTGAAAAATCGTCGTACAGTGAATCTGAATAAAAATAAAGAAAAAAAGGAGTCGATTTCGGCTCCTTTTTTAGAATAAAATGGAACTCTTTATTTCTCCAATTCTTCCATAATCTCATCCGTGAGTTCGATATTGTGGAATACCGTTTGAACATCATCATTTTCTTCCAGCATATCGATCAGTTTCATCACTTTTCTCACAACATCGATTTCCAACTTTTTGGTTTCATTAGGAATTCGTTGAAGCTCTGCAGATTCACATTCGATATTGAGTTGTTCCATTTTTTTCTGCATGGCTCCGAAATCTTCCATTGCTGTATATACGGTGATCGTATCTTCACCGACTTCAATATCTTCGGCACCGCCATCGATTAATTCCATTTCGATATCATCCATATTAATACCGGCAGAAGGAAAAGTGAAAACTCCTTTTCGGGTAAAAATAAAGCTTAACGAACCGTTTGTTCCTAGGGTGCCACCTAGTTTGTTGAAAATCATTCGTACATTGGAAATTGTACGTTGCAGGTTATCGGTTAGGCATTCCACAAAAATTGCGGTGCCTCCTTGGGCGTAGCCTTCGTAAGTAACTTCCTGAAAGGTGGCGGCATCTTTATCTCCTGCTTTGCTGATGGCTCGCTGGATATTGTCTTTAGGCATATTTGCCCCTTTGGCATTCTGAATGCATAACCGTAATTTGGGGTTGTTATCCGGATCGGGTCCGCTTTCCTTTACAGCTACTGCAATTTCTTTAATTATTCTTGAGAAAATCTTTGATCGTTTGGAATCAAGAGCTCCTTTTTTTCTTTTAATGGTTGACCATTTATTGTGACCTGACATAACTAATTGGTATTTAAATTAATATCAAATTTATTGTGTTTTTACTGATTTGTTTCAGAATTTTTTTTCGTTGACAATTTCCCCGTTTTTATACTCTTTTTCGGCAATCTTTTTTCCGTTTTCATCCCAAAAAGTCCAAGTGCCTATTTCCATGCAATTTTCATAATATCCCTCTTTTTCTTTCCGTTCAAAAGGAAAATAATATGTTGATTTGCCATTTTTGTAGTCGTTTACGTACAACTCTTCACTTTTAAGGCTTCCGTCGGAGTAGTAATTTTTCATTACTCCGTTGAATTTTCCGTCTTTGTATTGACTCTCGGTTTCAATTTTTCCATTTGCAAAATAAAGAATTTCTACGCCATCTACTTTTCCATTGACATATTGGGTTTCAATGACTTTAACGCCGTTGTTGTAACTTATGGCAGTGCCTGTGAAGAGGGTATGGTTGCTTTTAAGGTAATAGATCTTATTCTCTATCGACAGACTGTCGTGAGTCACAATTTTAGTTTGTGCAAAAGCGATATTTGTCGCTATTATAAAAAATATTGTTGATATAATCGACTTCATTTCTGTTATTTTAAGTTTATAAGTTTATTGGTTTATAAGTTTATAGGGAAACCCCAACTGATCAACCTATAAACCCATCAACTGATCCACTTTTTATTTCTTTACAATATTCATTTCATCAATCAGCCATTTCGCTTCCGCAAATTTATCAATAATAAACAAACAATAGCGAATGTCCAGCGAAATATTTCGGCATTGATTGGGGTCGTACATTAAATCGCTCATCGTGCCTTCCCAATTCCGGTCGAAATTAATCCCGATCAGCTGACCGTCGGCATTCAGCACCGGACTTCCGGAGTTGCCCCCGGTCGTGTGGTTGGAAGCGATAAAGGCCACATGCATCGACCCATCTTTATCGCCATAACGGCCATAGTCTTTGTTGTTGTATAACGCTTTGAGCTTCTTTTCAACCACATAATCGTAAATGTCCGGATTTTCTTTTTGCATGATGCCGTCCAACGTAGTAAAATATTTATAGGTAACGCCATCCATGGGTTGGTAATCGTTTACTTTGCCGTAAGCAACCCGGAGGGTGAGATTTGCATCGGGATAGAACCGTTTGGAGGGATTCATCTCGAAAATCGCCGCTGTGTATATCCGATAGAGGCTGTCGAGTTTATTATCGAACGCAATGAGTGGGGATTGGATTGTTTTACCATAATAATCAACCGTTCCAACGGCCATTTGGTAAAAGGGATCCGCAATAATTTTCTTGAATTTGCCCTTTGAATATCCTTTGAGAAAACTCAACAATTTGTCTTTATTGGCAAAAATCGAAGACTTGTAGAACTCAGTAATTGCCTTGTCAAAATCGCCTTTGTATTTATCTCCCGTTTGAAGGAGTATTTCGGGTTGGAAATTCCGATCATGCTTGCTATAATATTGGGATAACAGATAAACCATGATTTTTTTGTCAATTTCGGGCCGATAGTTTTTATGCCACTCTTCTGAGGTTTCAATCAGCTTTTTGGTGATATTATCGATTTTTTCTTGGGTGATCTCTTTCTTTTGGGATGCATCCACCAATGTCCTGAAATTTAGTGTAAAGCGTAGCATGTCAATGATATAAGCAGCCTCGGTAAAATATGTATAGGAGAGCTGATAAGGCTTCATTTGAGTATAAACTTCGTCAAAAGAAGCTAGTAATGAGCCATATTTCTCTTTACGCTCAGGTGTTTCATTTGCCCAAACATTAAATTGACTTTCGAATGTTCTCTTTTTTTCGACTGCGTTCAATCGCTTGATTCCTCGGTCTTCACCAATCCACTTTTTCCAGGCATTGGCTATGGTGGCAGCTTTTGCTGCATATTGAATGCGAATTGCGGGATCGGAATTCATATATTGCTTGATGATTTCCAATCGTTTGTCGCGCATGCTGATTGCAATGGGATTTACATATTCTGTTTCCAGTTTGATCCCTTGCGAGGTCGTGAATTGTTGGGTTCTGCCCGGATAGCCGAAAACAAACGTGAAATCGCCCTTTTGGTATCCGTTTAACGAGATTTCCAAACTGCGCTTTGGGACATAAGGAATGTTTTCTTTGGAATATTCTGCAGGACTTCCATCGGGTGCAGTATAAATGCGGAACATGGAAAAGTCGCCGGTATGTCTTGGCCACATCCAGTTATCGGTATCACCACCAAATTTCCCAATGTTTGAAGGAGGAGCTCCCACCAACCGAATATCTTTAAAGGTTTCATTCACGAACATATAATATTTATTGCCATAGTAAAACGGTTTTATCACTGCATTGTAATGAGTTCCTTTAATTGCTGTTTTTGTGATTTTTTCTATGTTTTTATCGATTTGAGCCGCTCTGTCAACTTCATTCATGCTTCTGGAAACTCCCGTCAATACCTGATTTGTAATATCTTCCATACGGATAAGCAAAGTGACGGTGAGCCCTTTGTTGGGCAGTTCTTCTGTTTTTGATGCAGCCCAAAATCCCTGTGTAAGGTAGTCATGCTCAAGTGAACTGTGTTGTTGGATATTGCTGAAGCCACAATGATGATTAGTTAGAATAAGTCCTTGATTGGAAACAATTTCTGCAGTACAACCTCCGCCAAATAAAACAATGGCATCTTTGAGGCTTGATTTATTCACGCTGTAAATATCTTCGGCACTAATTCGCATGCCCATGGTTTGCATCTCTTTTTCGTTCATGGCCTGCAACAGCATAGGCAGCCACATTCCCTCATCCGCAAGCAGGGAAAATTTTCCAAGAACCAAGAAGGCGAGGAGTAAACTGATTCGTTTCATTATAGTAATTATTTGATTAGTAGCTAAATACGTATTTTATTATGTTTGCTCCCATTTGTAGGGCTTTTAATCGTAGTTCATCGGAATCGTGATGCACCTCCTTGTCTTCCCAGCCATCTCCCAAGTCGCATTCGTAAGTGTAAAAACAAACCAAGCGTCCTTTGTAAAACAATCCAAATCCTTGAGGCGGCTTTCCATCATGCTCATGAATTTTGGGCAACCCGTTTGGGAAATTGAATTTTTGATGATAAATCGGGTGATTGAAAGGAACTTCCACAAAATCGAGTTCGGGAAAAACTTTTTTCATTTGCGGACGGATGAATTTGTCCAATCCGTAATTATCGTCGATATGCAGAAATCCGCCGGCTTCGAGATAAGTTCGCAGGTTTTTTGCCTCCTGATCGGAAAACAACACATTTCCGTGACCAGTCATGTGAATAAACGGGTAGTTGAAAAGGTCAGTACTTCCCACTTCTACGGTGGCTGGTTGCGCACTAATGTTTGTGTTGACGTTCTTATTGCAAAATGCGATTAGATTTGGAAGTGACGTCGGGTTTGCATACCAATCGCCACCACCGCGGTATTTTAGCAGCCCAATCGAAAGGTTGGTCTGGGCAAAGGAAGTAATCGTTGTCAATAAGAAAATGTAGAGTATTGTTTTTTTCATAAATCTGCAATAATTTTCAAAAATAAGCAATTTTTCTTTAGTGTGAAGGGAATTTTTTTTCAAAGGGGAACTATGTAGTACAAGATGAATAGGTAGAACAGACGATCGCGTAAACTGGGTAGATAATTTAGAACAAGTAGAACAGGTAGAACAAGTAGAACAGGTAAAACAAGAAATAGAGATATACTCAGTAGAACAAGTAAACCTGATGAACTTAATAAAATAGGAAGACGGAGTTAAGTGTTGAGACTTGTTGTTCTTCTATGGGAATTTTGATTAATTGATTTTGGACTTCATGTAATTTATTAAACCACTTATTTGGCTTGTGATAAGTTTCATTTTTGTGCAAATATCGTCCAATATTTCATTATCTATAAATCCCAAATTGTGTGAAATAATCAGTTGAGTTTCCAGTTCAGATAAACTTCCTAGGCTGATATACAAGAATTGGATATTCTCTTTAACATGATTTCTTCCAGCGCCTTCGGCTATATTTGATGGTATTGAAACGGCAGATCTTCTAATTTGACTTGTAATTCCATAGACTTCTTCTTTAGGGAAATTTTTGGTTATTGAATAAATATCAGTTACAAATGAAATTGAATTTTTCCAAACGTCTAAATCTTTATGTGTTTGCATGTTTTATTGTTTAGATTTCAAAGTTTAATATTTATATAGTGATAAGGTAACTTAGAGGCTTTAGAACTCCTTTTACTTGTGGACCGTTTTACTTAGTTTACTTGGTTTACTCGGTTTACTGGTTTCTCAAAAATACATCATGGCATGCCACTATTCCGGCTGTTTCGGTTCTAAAGCGGGAGCGACCCAAGCTGATGGGAGTGAAGCCCTGTTGCAATGATTTTTCAACTTCCTCTTTGGTGAAATCTCCTTCAGGACCAATCAGAATTAAAGCGGACTCTTTGGCTTTACAGGCTTCAAACAGTAACTTTTCATGTTCGGTTTCGCACCAAGCGATAAACTTCTGTTGTGCACTATTTGCTGTGCTTTGAATAAATTTTTCAAAGGTTATGGGCTCATTTATCCGTGGCAACTTTGCTTTTACGGACTGTTTGGCAGCGGAAAGCGCAATGCGGTTCAACCGGTCTGTGTTGACTTTTCCTTTTTCGGTGCGGGAGCAAATAATCGAAGTGATTTCATCAATGCCGATTTCTGTGGCTTTTTCTACAAACCATTCGAAGCGGTCGGGGTTTTTTAAGGGAGAAATGGCAATATGCAGGTTATAGTTTCTTGGAAATGGATTGTCTACCACATGATCGATATTTACAATTACCCGATTCATATTGTCGTCGAGAATGGTGCATTGATAAATCTCCCCGTTTCCGTCGGTGACAAAAATAGAATCACCGGCTCTTTTACGCAACGATTTGCAGGCATGTTTAGAATCCTCAGGAGAGAGGAATAATTCTTTATCTGATATCTTTTCTCCAAAAAATAGTTGCATTTCTATGTTGATTTTCACCACTAAAGCACTTAAAATACATTATTTATGCACTTAGAAATAGGTCTTTGTATAACTATACTGTTCGTGTTTTAGTCGTTTGTGTTTGTATGCGAATAATGAATTACGTCCACGGTTTGCCTAGTAATAAGCATACCGAATTTGGGATTGCTGAGATATGGTTTAATGATTTCCAGAAAAACGTTGATTCGTTCGTCGGAATCTACAATTTCCACAACCACTGGAAGATCCTCTGAAATGGCAAATACCTTGGATGAGTGGACAACGCTATTGGCTCCAAATCCCATAATCCCTTTAAGTACCGTAGCACCGGCCATTCCTTTGCGTTTTGCCGCATATACGATGGTTTCGTATAGTGGAGCACCATTGATTTTATCGGTATTTCCGACATAAATTCGCAATACTGAGGCTTTTGATTCTTTCATGTTAAATCGATTTTATCAATAATTGTCCCAAGTAAACCATAAATAAGCCGATAGAGACACTTCCCAGAGTGTAAAGAGCCATATATAAAAATTGCTGATCTTTAATCATCATTAAATTATCGTTGGCAAAAGTGGAAAAGGTGGTAAATCCTCCGCAAAAACCAACGGTAAGAAAAAGCCGCCATTGATTGGTCATCAGCTCCGATTTTGCTGAAATACCGTAAAATATTCCGATAAGCAGACATCCTAAAATGTTCACAGCAAAAGTACCTAAAGGAAAAGAAACGGGAACCCACTTATGGACATAAAAGGTGCTCAAATAGCGCGAAACGGTTCCTAAAAACCCACCTAGTCCGATAATCATCACATTTTTAAGCATGCGGAAACTACTAACTTTTGTTTTATGAAAATCAAAGGTAGTAATTTTTGGCGAGATAGGAAATATACTGAGTTGATAGTTGTTTTTGCCTTACAAAACTCATGGGAGTCAAATGCCCTCGAAGTCATCTTGATTTATCTCTGAATAATCAGCTTCTGTTTTTCAACCCAGTTGTCTCCTTTGATTTCAACCAAATAAATACCGGTGCTGTAGTTTCGGATGTCGATTTGCATTTTTGCCCGATTAAGTTTTTCGGAGAAGATTACGTCTCCCAACATGTTGTAAATGGTGATCATACAATGTTCGTTGACCGGATGGTTTGTGGTGATGTTGATCGCCTCTTTTGCCGGATTTGGATAAATAGACAATGAGTCAACCACTGTATTTTCGCTTGCATTTTCAATGGCTGTGTTTGCGGTTTTCAATTTTAGGATGGTGCCGTTGTGACCGCAGGCGAATCCGGTGTTGGCATTGGGGAAACACATTGAATAGAGTCCATGACATTCATTCCGGATCGAAAAAGTGGATGCTTCGAGATATTCATCGCTGGTATAATCTCCTTTAAGGCTGATTTTTGAATTTAGAAATCCGGTTAAAAAAGAGTCGTCCACTTCCCAGGTTTCACCGCCGTCTTCTGTTTTAACAATATCGGCAAAATGACTTACCGCATAACCTTTAGTTGCACTGGTAAAATAAACGGAATAGAGTTCGTAATAAATTCCGCTCGTTTGAAAGGTCCAATTTTTTCCCCCATCAATGGTTCTCAGGATAATGCCACCCGATCCTACGGCATAACCGGTATCGGCAGTAGGAAAATGGATAGCGTGAAGCCATCGGGTGGTTTCGGTTTGTTTAGTAATCCAATTTTTTCCACCATCAGTGGTTTTTAAAATTTGCCCATAAGTGTTTACAGCGTATCCTGTATCGATATTCAAAAAGAATACGGAACTAATGGAAGGAATCGTATTCGTTTTTATGAGTGCCCATGTTAATCCCGCATCAGTAGTTTTGAGAATGGTTCCATACGAACAGGCTATATATCCAATATTTGCGTTGACAAAAAACACGGAATTAAGTTCAAAAGAGGTTCCGCTATTTAGTTTTTCCCAACTTTCGCCACCATTCGTGGTCTTTAAAATAATTCCATTGCGTCCGGCAATGTAGCCGATTTTTGGATCTGTGAAAAAAATAGCTGTTAAGTCTTCAACGGTTCCGCTGTTTTTTTTAATCCAATGGTTTCCGCCATCGATGGTTTTCAAAATGAGTCCATCTCTTCCGCAGGTATAACCAATCTTAGAATCGGCAAAATGAATGCCGTTGAGGGCGTTTTGAGTTCCACTCTCCGACATTTTCCATTGTGCATTTACAAAAGAGCTCAAGAGAATAGTGAATAGGATTAAAAGAAATATTTTTTTCAATGTTTTTATCTTTTTGAATTCAATGATTAACCAAAACGTGTAGAATCAATATTTATTCTGTCAATTTTTGATAAAAATACACATTTTTTATGGAGTGAGGACTATTTAATTGATTTGGATTTGACATATTTATTGACTCACATATCTTTGTTTTCGGTCAATACTCGTATTGTATGATTAGCACAATTTGTCTCGACTTGGCGGGGTTATCTCATTTTAAAATTTTCGAATTATCAAATCAGCAAATCAATTCCAGCCAGAGCACTCCGATGGAAATCACAAAGCTTAGCAGGGTGACAATCATTCCGGATTTAAAAAACTCCATAAACTTGATTTGAATTCCCTCTTTTTTTGCCGATTCAATTACAATCAGGTTTGCCATTGCTCCAATGATTGTTGCATTCCCGGCAAGCGTGGAGGCGGATGCCAGTGCAAGCCATAAAATATTGCCCTGAGCGGGATGCATCATTGGGAGCATGGCCACAACTAACGGAACATTGCTCACAATTTGCGAGAATACAAGCCCAATGCCGTGAATCATTCCTATTCCATGAAGATCATTGGAGATAAATGTCATCGATTTAATATCATCCATAAGTTCCACGTGCTCAATTCCCTTAACCACGATAAAAAGCGATGCAAAAAATAAGAGCAGCACCCAGTCAATATCTTTAATGATAGCGGAAGGACGAATTCTTCCGAAAAGTAGAATAACTGATGCCCCGACCAATGCAATTAAAGGAATGGATACTCCCAGCGAATTGCTGAAAAAGAAAAGGATGACAATCATTCCGAAAATGGGGACGGAAACGTACATGGATTTGAAGTTATAGGGCTTGTGAGTGCCGTTTTCTGTAATTTGTAACGGGTGATTAAACTCTTTTCTGTATATTTTTTTAATTACAAAATAGATAATTCCCATTCCAATCAAAGAAATGGGGAGAAGATGAAGCAAAAAAGAGCTGTAAGAAATTCCGGAATGAATACCGATCAGCATATTTTGAGGATTTCCGGTAATAGTCATGGCACTACCGATATTCGAGGCTAAAATTTCGGCAATCAAGTAGGGAATGGGATTGATTTTGAATTTTTTACATAATGAAATGATGATGGGCGTAAAAAGCAAGACTACCACATCATTAACCATGAATGCGCTTCCCAGTCCCGAAATCAAAATTATATGGAAGAGAAGCGCGTTTTCAGTTTTTGCATATTTAATGGTTTTTCGGGCAATAAACTCGAAGAAGCCGTCGAGCTGAAGTGTCGTAATCACAATCATCATCCCCAGCAACAGCGCAATGGTGTTGAAATCGATGGCAGCTATGGCTTCATCAAATGAAAGTACACCAAAAAGAATCATTGCCACAGCACCAAAAAATGCGGCAGAAGGCCGGTCGATATTTATCCAGGGCAAACGGGTAAAAATAATGCCGATATATGTGATGGTAAAGATTACAAGAGCTATGATTTGAATTTGTGTCATGAATTGCTTTTGTTTCGAACAAAATTACAAAAAAGAGGTCGAATATGATCAACCTCTATTCTTTGTAAAATTAAAACATCAAATGAATGTCAAAAAAAAAAATCAGCCTCTCCTTAATATTGGGGTAAGCTGATTTTTAAAGTCTGTTTTGATGAACTTTACTTAGCGAAAGCTACCGAACGCATCTCCCGAATTACAGTAATCTTGATTTGTCCGGGATAAGTCATTTCGTTTTGAATCTTTCTGGAAAGATCCATCGAAATTTGATTTGCCTGAGCATCAGTTACTTTTTCAGCACCGACAATTACACGAAGTTCGCGACCTGCTTGAATGGCATAAGTTTTTATTACACCAGGATAAGATAGTGCCATTTCTTCGAGTGTATTCAAACGTTTGATATAGGCCTCTACTACTTCACGACGAGCACCCGGGCGAGCACCGGAGATGGCATCGCAAACCTGAACGATAGGAGCGTATAACGATTCCATTTCCACTTCGTCGTGATGGGCACCAATGGCATTAAAAACTTCTGGTTTTTCCTTGAATTTTTCAGCTAACTGCATGCCTAATATTGCGTGTGGTAGTTCAGGTTCATTATCGGGAACTTTTCCAATATCATGAAGTAACCCGGCGCGCTTGGCGATTTTTGGATTTAAGCCAAGTTCAGCGGCCATAGTAGCGCACAGATTAGCGACCTCTCTAGAGTGTTGAAGCAGGTTTTGCCCGTAGGATGAACGGTATCTCATTTTGCCGATCATTCGTACCAATTCACCATGCATTCCATGAATTCCCAAGTCGATGGTGGTACGTTTACCTATTTCTATAATTTCCTGCTCAATCTGCTTTTTCGTTTTTGCTACTACTTCTTCAATGCGGGCAGGATGAATGCGACCGTCGGTAACCAGCTTATGCAAAGATAAGCGGGCAACTTCACGGCGAACTGGGTCGAAACTGGAAAGAAGGATTGCATCAGGAGAATCGTCAATGATGATATCCACCCCAGTCAGCGATTCTAATGCACGAATGTTACGACCTTCACGCCCGATGATACGACCTTTTATTTCGTCGTTATCAATATTAAAAACAGAAACACTGTTTTCAAGTGCATTTTCAACGGCAGTGCGTTGGATACTTTCAATTACGATTTTCTTCGATTCAACATTAGCGGTCATTCTAGCTTCATCCATGATATCATTGATAAGCATCGCAGCATCTGTTTTTGCTTCATCTTTCATCAACTCGATGATCTGGTCTTTTGCTTGTTCTGAACTTAATCCCGCTATTCTTTCAAGTTTTTCGAGTTCTTGCTTAATCGCTTTTTCAAGTTCTTGTTTCTTTACATTAATTGTTTCAATTTGAGCCTCGTATTTTTCTTTCGTAGCCTTAGCTTCTTCCTGTTTGCGTTCGAGTTCCTGAATTTTTTGGTCGATTTGAGATTCTTTTTGTTTTGTTCTGTTTTCTACTACTAAAATTTGTTGGTTGCGCTCGTTAACGAGCTTTTCGTGTTCGGTTTTAAGTTGAAGGAAGTTTTTCTTTAGCTTGTAAAATTCGTTCTTTTTTAATGAGTTCAGCTTCTTCGATAGCTTCTTTTTTTAGTTTTTCGCTTCCTTTTTCAATCGATTTTCGAATGAGCGAATATGATAAGCCGATACCTGCGGCTATTCCAACAAGTGCAGCGATAATAATAAGAATAATGTTCATAATTTATGATGTTTATATAGTTAATGAATGTTTTCTAAAATAAAAAACCCACAATATCCAAGTCAAGGGTTTTCGTAAACTCCTTTATAAAGACATGATTAGAAGGGCCGAGCTTTTTTAACGTCCTATGGCTGTGAAGCTTCACTTTCGTGAATTAAGGCCTGCTATTGAAACTCCTGAGCTTTCTTCTATTTTTTTAATGTTGAGTTTACCAAACGTGTCCTTGGAAATTGCGGGCAATGGTTTTTCTGATGTATAAGAACGATTTTTTAGTATCGAATCCTTTCTTAGTCAATTAGTCTGTTTATTTCATTGAGCTTTTGGAAGCAAATCCGTCTGATAAAATGCTTCTTTATCCTCCATTTTTATTGCTTCAATAGTGTAATGCAAAACAATCATTGAAAGCAAATCTTGCCGATCTTTGAATGCATAACTTTTTGCATATTCAGTAAAACGTTTTTCAATGAGCTTGACGGCTTTTCTAACAGTTTCTTCTTCATCTCTGGCCACAGTCAGTTTGTATTCCCGTTCTGCTATCCTTACCGTGATTGTTAGTTGATCCATCTAATTGTATTGTTACTTGTTTAAGAGACTGATACAGTTGTCGATTTCCCGCACTAGTTCGTTTATTTTTAGTTTCGTTTGAGTTAAATCCCGTTTGTTTTCAATTGTTTTCGAGAGTTTGATTAGTTTTATTTTTTGATTTATTTGTTCTATTTCTTCTTTTTGTTGCTGGATTTTTTTTTCTAAAGTTGTTATTTGTTCTTCTTGTATTTCAATTTTATTCACTGCTTGTTCGTAATCATGCTTCAATTTGCGGATTTTATAATCGATTTCTTCAACAATCGTTTTAATCTCTTCTGCCATGAATTATGATTCCTAATTTGTCGGTTTTTTACAAAGGTACTATATTTTAGATAAAAAATGCAAACACTTCGCTGATTTTTTTAATAATGAGTTGTTAATAAACGTGAAATGATTTTATTATGATTTGATATTGAACAAGTAAAGAATTTTCACAAAGCGTAAGAAATGGACACAAAAAAAGTCCGTTGGAATTTCCCAACGGACTTTTCTGATATTTAGAATATGATTAGTAAATTCCCTGAGCCATCATAGCATCGGCTACTTTCATGAAACCGGCAACATTAGCGCCTTTTACATAATCGGTGTATCCTTTTGAAGTTCCATGTTCAACACAAGCTTTGTGGATGTTAACCATAATCATGTGTAATTTTTCATCAACTTCTTTTGCTGTCCAGCCTAAACGTAAGCTGTTTTGTGACATTTCAAGACCAGAAGTTGCAACACCACCGGCGTTAGAAGCTTTACCAGGAGCAAATAATATTTTTGCATCATGGAAAGCTTTAATAGCATCAGGAGTACAACCCATATTTGAACCTTCAGCAACAGCGATAACTTTATTTGCAAGAAGTGCTTTTGCATCATCAGCGTTCAATTCGTTTTGGAATGCACAAGTTAATGCTACGTCAACTTTAACTTCCCAAGGTTTTTTACCGGCAACAAATTTTGAACCTTTGAATTTTTTAGCATAAGGAGCTACTACATCATTACCTGAAGCACGAAGTTCCAACATATATTCAATCTTTTCTCCGCTGATACCTTCTTCGTCTAAGATGTATCCGTCAGGACCTGAAATGGTAACTACTTTGCCACCTAATTCATTAACTTTTAAAGCAGCACCCCAAGCTACATTACCAAAACCTGATAAGGCAACACGTTTACCATTGAAATCAGTTTTTTTTAGTTTTTAACATTTCTTGAGTGAAATATACCAATCCGTATCCTGTAGCTTCCGGACGAATTAATGAACCTCCAAAGGATAAACCCTTTCCGGTTAATACACCTGAAAATTCATCACGATATTTTTTATATGTTCCAAACATGTAACCGATTTCGCGACCACCAACGCCTATGTCACCAGCAGGTACATCTGTATCGGGTCCTATGTGTTTTTGTAATTCGCTCATGAAAGCTTGGCAAAAACGCATTACTTCATTATCTGATTTACCTTTAGGATCGAAGTCGGAACCACCTTTTCCGCCACCCATTGGTAATGAAGTCAGGCTGTTTTTAAAAATTTGTTCGAATCCGAGGAATTTCAAAATTGAAAGGTTAACACTTGGATGGAAACGTAAACCGCCTTTGTAAGGTCCAATTGCATTATTGAATTGTACACGGTATCCTCTGTTTACATTAACAACACCTTTATCATCGACCCAGGTAACACGGAAAATAAATGTACGATCAGGTTCTGTTAAACGTTCAACGATGCCTGCTTTTTCGAATTGTGGATTTGCATCTACAACGTCTTTAATTGATTCTAAAACTTCGTGAGCTGCTTGTAAGAATTCTTTTTCGCCTGGATTTTTGCGTTCCAGTTCTTTCATCATTTTTTCTACGTTCATAACTGTAGTTTTTTTACGTTATTTATTCAGTTAATTATTTATTGTTATTTAATTCACAATGCAAATGTAGAACTATATTTTTAATTGGCAATAGTTTTTTTAACTTTTTTTATCTTGATAAAATATGTATTTATACAAACTTTTTTTTGATGAAAATTATTCAAAATTTTAGGCAAATATAGAGCTATTTTAATTACAAAAAACATATTTTCGGATAATTTTTTGACATTAATGATAACGTGCAGATATTTAGTGATATAGATTCTTAAATATTTGATTTTAATGATATTTTACTCTACCGATTCCTTGTTTTGCATCCAATAATATGGTAAAACGGTTTTTGACAAGCAACATGGGTTTATATACTGATTTTGGAAGATGACTGGTAACTTTGAAATACTTTTCCAATCGATAAATCCTTGATTATGAGGTTCATTTATTGTAAGATATCCAACTTTGAATGAGGTCAGATTTTGAAAAAAATGAGTTCCCTGACTTGGATCTACCATGTAATTTTCCAATGCAGTTTCAATAATTAATCGTGCTGCAGAAATTTGGGCCCATTTTACAGGTATTCCTAGCCATGGATCACTCGATCCCCACCTTCCAGGACCGATTAATATATAATTTTTTTTCAGAGCTGTCATTCGCTCGTTAATTTCATCAATCATGGAAGCGACAATTTCGTTTTTTGATGAGTCGAATTGCTCATGGTTTACATAAATAATATCATAAACATCTTCAATCAACCCGTTGCCTAAGGACATATTGCTTGAAATCAAAAGTTCGTTATCGGGAATCAGTGAAATATCTTGAGTAATTTCTTCATGGTTTTCAACAATTGGCCTGATTTGTAGTAGATTTAGCACGGATCGCTCGCTGGGGTTATGTGAAATGTTCACGGCAAACTCTATTTCTACCGGCTTATTCATCTCCTTTTGACTAATTTCGAGTACCTCTTTCAAAACAGAAGCAAGCGGTAATTTATTATATTTGAGAATCCCCGAGAATGTCAACAACATTTTTTCCCTTATACATGGTGCCTTCCATAATTGATTGCGTCTGGTAATCGTAAACGGATGTCAGCCATGTTAGTGTATTATCTTCCAATGCATCTTCGATCGAATTGTGAAGAATGTTCATGCTGTCGTTGGTGTCAGCAAAGAAAGCGTTGGCATCCATATTGAGAGAAAAGAAGTCTTTTTGAGTCTCTTTTAATGCCATCTCCGGGGTCGATAGTTGTAATATCTTTTCAGGATATGCAGGCGAAAAGCGTAATGTTTGTCCTCCTTCCGCAACGTATTTACCCAATCCAAAGGCAAGATTTACAATTCCGTCCGAAGGCTTTTCGGGAGCAATAGGGTAGTAGTTAATAGATCGGGCAACTCCGGAAAGGGTCGGGTAAAATCTCGTGCCATATTGAGACCCGCATAATTCTTGAAGTACTACCGCCATTTTTTTCCTCATCTATTACGTTTGATGTGGCTTGCATATATTGTTTGCTGTTTTTAAAATAGACGGATGCATAAACACTTTTAATTGCAATTTCGAGTTCTGTCAGCATCTTCTTTTTTTTTATCGGTATAGGCAATCATATAAGTGGAATATACCCCTGCAAAAGGCTGGTAATGAGAGTCTTCTAGCATGCTTGAAGAGCGGATGGCAATGGGTTTGTTGATAACTTCAATAAAAGCCCATAGATCTTTTCGGATTTTTTCCGATAGAGGCGCTTTTACGAACATTTTCAGAATATTATGATCGTTTTTTTCATGAATAGCATATTTTAATAAATTGTTGGAATCTATAAACTCATCAAAAATATCAATGCCCAGCACTACGGTTCGGGGAATAGCTACTGCAATCTCATCCCATTTTTCGTAAAGACGGTTTCGCTTAATCAAAGAATCTATAAATGCAAGCCCACGCCCTTTTCCTCCGATGGAGGCATCGCCAATACGTGCGAAGTTGAAAAAAATCATCAAAATGGTCGCTGTTAAAGCTGGCAATAATTCCTCTGGTTTTGTGCATGCGATAATAGGTGATGCTATCGTATATGAATCTCCGGACTTCATCAATGTTATTAAAATCTTCGGGGTGGATGGATTTAAACATACGTGCAACGGAAAAAATGGCTCTTGCATACAACCATTTTGAAAAGTTGTTACCGGATATATGATAATTGAGGGTTTTATCGGGAATGGTTAAAACTAAATCCCGCAATTCCTTTAAGTTGGCGGCACGCGCAATTTCATGTCCATTATCGGGATCGACAAAAATGAAATCGCCAAATGCAAAGTATTTGCGGACATAATAACGAAGCTCCTGCAAAAGAGTGTCCGAGCTTTTATCAATAAAACCGGCTCCCATTTTTTCTGCACGAGTTCTGTTTTCGCTTTCCGATGATTGCATTACTACCGGCATATATGGATCGTCCTTTTTTATTTTTTTGCAGAGTTTAAATCCTGCTGTCCTGTCTTTTTCTTCGCCGATTTCGTAAGTGATGTCGGTGATTACCCCTAAAAGATTTGATTTATACTTCTCGTAGATTTCCATGGCTTCTTCAAACGAAGTAGCAAGTAATATTTTGGGGCGGCCACGCATCTTTAGCATTTGCTGATGGATATTTAGCCCTTCTTTCATGAATTCCGTGGACTGTTGGAAGATGATTTTATACAGGTTTGGTAAGTAGCTGGAATAAAACCTTATGGAATCTTCTACAAGGAGAATTCCCTGTACCCCGATTTTTAAAATGTCATTTTCGGCATTCATCTTATCTTCAATTAGTTTGATGATTGCCAGCAATAAATCCGCATTGCCCAACCAACTGAAAATGTAATCGACAATAGCCTTGTGGCTTTGATGAATAAACAGGTTAACTTCACGGGAGAATGGAGTGAGAACCACGATAGGTGATTTCGGGTGATTTTCTTTGATAATGGTGGCCAAATTAAACGGATCAATATCACCCATGTCATACATGATGATAATCAAATCAATAGTTTCGTCAATTAACCGCTGGTATGCTTCCTCTGGATTGGTAAGTATTAAGAATTCAGGAGGTTGTGACAAGTTAAGCGAAGTGTATTCGTCGAAAATTTTTTCTTCAATGCGTCCGTCATCTTCCAGATAAAAAGCATCGTAGCGGCTACAGAGTAACAATACTTTGTGTATTCTCTTACGCATGAGCTCTTCGTACGAAGTGTCGCTATAACTGTTTGCTATTAATTGATGTTTGTTGTGCATATTCGTGAAAAGATAATTCGTGAAAAGTGAAAAGAAGAACGTGAAAAGATAATCCGTGAAAAGTGAAAAGAAGAAGGTGATCCGCCAGAAGGCGGACGTGAAACGTGAAAAGAGCGCGAAGCGAGTGTTTTTTATTTACACTCTTTTTACGAACTGCTTTTTACGCTTCACTACAAGACCCGCATTGCGAACTTCTTTTCACGAGATGTCTTTTCACGTTTCACGTAATAAAGAACGAATATATTAATAGAACAATATTTAGAAATAATAATTTTAAATACAGAACCATCCACCCATCACCTTGTATCATTTACCATTTACCGTACACCGATTTTTCTTGATTGTTCAATTTCGGTTTTTCCCAGATACAAAAAAGTGTAAAAAACAGGGTGATGAAAATAACCCCAGCTTGTTGTTCAAGCATAGATTCGAAGAACATGTTGATACTTATTAAAATCATAAAAGATAAAAATAATATATTTTTCTTTTTAATTGCAATTTTAAATCCGAAAGCAATAATGGTTAGTAAAGCAATAAGTCCGGGAATTCCTAAAGCTATTGTGGTTTGGAGATATTGATTGTGTGCATTTAGGTATCTTTCGTTGATGGTTTGGGATCCCAGTCTTTTATAGTTTTCGATGATTTCATCTTTTGTGTCGCCGGTACCCATACCCCAAGGCAGTTTATGGTAAGCAAGTTTCGATGAAGTGATGAAAATTGCGACTCGTTCCATGCTACTCTCCTGCGAATCAATATTTGCTTCATCTGCGTGTTCAACAGCAGTGATCATCCCTTGGAATCGGTATTTCACTTTTGGGACTGAATTAATCAAAAAAATAGGGACAATTATAATCACTAAAACTAAAGTAATCAAGTATTTTGCTCTGATTCTATGTATATATTGAGCCGTTATAAATATTAATATCGTCAATATAAATGTGATGATTCCGGCTTTTGATGAGAGTAGGAACAAGTATATCAACAGCGTGATAAATAGGATAATTCCCATAAGTTGAGCCCGTTTTGCATTAAAAGTAATCGTTTTAACCCCTAAATATATGATGCTAATAAGTGCTAAACTTATATATAGAGACATATATGAAGGATGAATGGGAGACAGTTCTCCATAAAAAAAGTAAATAATATCGGGCTTTATATGATAATTGATAACTGCATGAATAATATTGATCACAAATGAAATCAATGAACCATAAACCAATGCCCGTATCAAATGATTTTGTTTGTCGGAATAAAAATCTGAACGAAGCCAAAGCGTCAATGGGATGAGAAGCATTGAAAGCTTAATTTCCAAATCAAAAAAAGCGTAATCAAAATTGGTTGTGTAGATCAATCCGATTAAATGAATGGCATAAAAGATTGGGAAAACAAAAAAGCAGAGTTGTCTTTTGTTGAAAGCGAATGATTGTTTTTGTTTACTGAAATTAATGAAAAAGTTGATTAAAGCAATCAAAAACCAAAACGACATCACCACAACGACTAAATGTTTATTAATTGGGATTAACACAATGCTCAGGATCCCAAGAAATAATTCGGCATTGAGTCTTATTGTGCTTGTTGTTTTCATACGTTTATTTTTTTATAATTTAGCGATCGTATGGAAGTCGCCTATAATTATTCTCATGAGTGAAAAGTCTTTTAAAGGCTCGTTTCATATTATTTGAAATTTAAACTATCGTGTAAGCGAGACGTCTGATTTGTTATTCTTTTTAGACAAAAGGATAAAGTAAATAATTCCATACCAATATCCCAATCCATATCCTAGGTGCAATAGTAAAAAGGACGCTAGTGTTTTTAAATTGAAGGTGATATTGGTAGAGTTTTTATCGAAAAAGACAAACCCAATAAAAAATAAAATAAAATAATTGCGAAAAAAGTTATTGCAAATATCAAGTTAATAAAGGATAAGACAGCCCCAATTGCAAGAAAAGCAACAAATAGAAATGGAATTGTTTGTCTCAAAGTCGTAATTGATTTATGTTTCATATTTACATAAACTTTCCAGAAACCATACTGGTAGTATTGTTTGAACAACTTATCAAAACTAGATCTTACATAATAATTTGAAATTATGCTTTTACTAAGAAAGATTTTAAATCCATTTTTAAGCAATCGATAATTAAAACTCGTCATCTTGATTACGAATCAATTTTTCATCAAAAAGACCTATTTCTTTAAAAATTGATGACCGATAAGCTCCAAAAGCAACAGTGTCTACATATCCTTCTTTTGTACCGGTCCTAAAATGAGCGTTTCCTACTCCAAATAAGGAAGACATTGCAAAACTAATTGCTTGGGTGGTTTCGTTTTCAGATATACTATTCAATATTCCACCAACACAAGCAACTTCTGGATGTGACTGTAAAATGTTTACACAATTTGTGACATAATCAGGAAAAATTTCAGCATGTGCACCGAGTATTATTGTTATATCGCAGTTTGTGGAAGCATTAATGCCCAAATTTAGGGCAAATGGTGTTGTTTTTTTGTTATTTGTAATTAAATGAATCCATGAATGTTGATTACAGTATGCATTCACAAAATCGATTGTGTTATCATCACTTAACCCATCCACAACAAAAACATGAAGACTGTTTTTAGGATAATCACATTTTACAATTGATTCAATACATTTTCCAATATATTTTTCTTCATTTCTGCAAGGAATTACAATCGATACATTAATATTTTCTGATTCTTGATTCATCTAGTATTTTATTTTCAAATATGTTGCTCGACCCCAATTTTATTGTAACCCGACTTCGAGAGGGAAACATTGTGTCTTTATTTGTCGTTTCATTCGATGTCCTTTTTCATAAACTCTTTATCGAAAAAGAATATTTAGTAAGTTTGGTCTGAGATAATGCGCTATAATTTTGAGTGTGAATTGATTTTTTCTCCAAGCTCGAGATTGGTTAATTCTTTTATCCTACAATTGCTCCCAATTATTACCCCTTGAGCAAATATGGCAGTTTGCTGCAATTATAGATTCATGATCAATCAACGTACAAGCATTTATAATGCAATTGTGCCCAATTTCGACTCCAAAAGAGATCACGGAACCTGCTAAAACTACGGTTCCGTCCGAAATTTTGGAGAATGAGGAAACAACTGCATTTTGATGAATGATAATTGCTGGTTTGTAATTAACAGATAATGAATTGAAGATCCCTTTTCGAATATCGTTATTTCCAATGGCAACAATAAATTCATCAAACGATAATGCTGAAATGTTTTCAAGGGTTGAAACAATGGAGTAATTGCCAAACACAGGAGTCCCAAATTTGATATTATCATCTGCAAATCCAATAATTTCAAATTCGTTTTTTGATAAAACCGCATCGGCAACTACTTTTGCATGTCCGCCCGCTCCAATAATCAGTAACTTTTTCATTTTTATGATTGAATTAATTGATTGTATTTTTGTTCCACTTTTTTCATATTCACATTCCAATCGGCTTGTTCTGAAATCAATTTTTTGTTTAATAAATTGGCTTTTTCAAATGTGTTATTAAATTCTTTAAAGGCTGTAAAAAGGGTGTTCGCAATTGATTCTGGGGCGATTTCAGGACTGTAAAACCCATTTTCTCCTTCGGTAATCCACTGCCTGTTTGCAGAAATATCGGAAACTACGCTTACACAACCACAGGCCATGGCTTCATTCAGTGAAATATTGTTGCCATCGGAACTGGAGACGGAAACAAATAAATGTGAATGGTTTAAATAGCTTGCTATTTCTGGTTGTGTTAATTTCCCAACGAAATTTATGTTTTTGGCTAGTCCCAATGTCTGAATTTTCTCTTTAAGTTGGAGTTCCATTCTCCCTGAACCGATTATATTAACCCGTAAATTTGGAATTTTAGATTGGCAAATACTTAACGCATCAATCAGAATATCAATATTATAAACCGGTTCAAAATTACGGGTACTCGTGATGATAAACTCATTACTCGATAAAGATTTACTCAAATCATTGAATATCGACGTGTCAATCCCAAAAATGAGTGTACTTGTAAGTTCATCTTTTGCACCAAGTTTAATCATAATCTCTTTCATGGGGTCGGACATCGCTGTAATCCACTGGGCTTTGGAAAAAACAAATTTGAGGAGAAGTCGATAAATTTTGCTGTTGTTTGGGCTAATTAGTACATCAGATCCCAATGCCGTGACCACAAATGGATGAAATCCGGAAAATGCACCTAATATCCCGTAACTGGTTGCATAAAGTGAATGCAATAGGTCAGGTTGTATCGTATTAATGATTTTTTTAACCTTCCAAATTTTTGTCAGTACTCTCCAATTACCGCCACTTCTGCTTATATCGCCACAGTTGATAAAATGAACCTGTATGTTTTCAATTTCAGCTTTTTGCATAGAGATTAGATGGACTTCATATCCAATATTTGCAAAATATTTACACCATCTAACGGTGTGAATACTCGTGCCATCGGCAAGAAAACATATTTTCGTCATTCAATAATTATTTTCGAATTATCAATTTTAATTTCAAAAAGCCAACCATTTAGTTATTTATTTTTTGTTGTGTAAAGATAATAAATTTCATTGCTTTTAGTTGCCAAAATGAATAGTTAGCCATAACAGAATTTTATTTAATTCCTATTGGTGGATTAAAAACACGGCGTAGGGTATAAATATATGCTTTTGCTTTCAAATAATACATCTTTTTAAATGGCGATAACACTCCAAATGCTATGATTTTCAATATCACTAAATTAAAATTATGAAGTTTAAGTATCATTGTTTCAGTTTTTGAATGATGCTTATTGAAAAATTTAATTTTGTTGTAAATCTGATTGGAAATGGAAATGTTATAGTTTTTCTTTGCACTTTGACCAATATGGTGTACAATTTTAATTGATGGGACATAAAAGATTTTCATATTGCTTTTGACTATTCTATAGCAAAAATCAATATCTTCTATCCAAAAAAGAGTTTCATCGAGAAATCCGATAGAATCAAATAAGGATTTCCGGAAAAACATTGCAGCTCCGGAAACTGATTCTACATCTAAGGTTTCATTAATGTTTTTGTCCTTGTAATATTTGCTTTTAATTAGTTTTTTCAGATAAAAGTTGTCGGCAATTACATATCTAATTTTTGGAAATCGCCAAAAAGAATGTTGTAGAGAACCGTCGGTGTTTAATAATCTTGGAGCAGCTAATGCAACAGATTCGTTTTCCTCCATAAAATTTATTAATTGGCTAATCGCATCATCAAGTAATTCGGTATCGGGATTGAGCATGAAAATATATTTTCCGGTTGCAATTTTAAATGCTTGATTATTAGCGATTGGGAACCCTATATTAACATTGTTCTCAACTACGATTACTTCAGGAAATGTTTTTTTTATCGCTGAAACACTGTCGTCGCTTGAACTATTGTCAACAACAATAATTTCCAGTTTTACATTTTTGGAAGTATATTTTTCAATAGATTGAAGGCATTTTAATATCAGTTCTTTAACATTGTAATTAACGATTACAATACTAACATCTGGTTTTGTCATTTTTTAAGTCGTTTATCATATTTTGTGAAAATCCAATTATCATCCAATACAGATTTGCAAAGATATAAAAATCGAGTACATTACTTCCAATGTTTTGCACTCCTACAAAAATAAAGGTAAGGAAGAAAAAGAGGTAGATTGTTCCTTTGTTTTTTTTAAGGTATTTAATGCTTTGAATAAAATAAATCAAGGAGATAACAACGAACGACAAAAATCCCCAGACCCCGGTTTCACAAGCAATCTTCACGTACCAGCCATCAGTGGAGTATATAGAAGCACTTTTGTCTCCCTCTTTAAAAAACCGTCGAGCTACGTGGCCTGCTTTTCCTAAACCATGTCCCATAGGCTTGTTTGTAAAATCGTTGAATGCCATCTTCCAATAGCTGACCCGTGTGTTAGTGTCTTTTTTTACTTCATCCAAATTTGAATTTGAATTTAGGTTAAAAAGTTTTGTAATCGTTGATACAGAGGATGAAGAGATGTAATTGAACGCATTGATTATGTTGTTGTCGCGGATACTTAATAACGTAATTACTAGCGAAATGCTTAATAAAGTGACTAGCAATGTTTTTAATTTTTTCTGAATGAAAACTGATATAATGAAGCATGTTGAAAATGCGATAAAAGCACCGCGTGAAACACTTAAAAATAAAGATGTCCAAACGACTAAAAAAATCAATAGCTGCTTAATTGAAAATTTATTATTCAATTTGTAAAAATTATAGATCGAAGAGATTCCCATTAAAGATCCCCATACAACAGGAGTCCATATAATTGAATTCATTCTCCGGATAAAATAAAATCCAACGACTCCATTTGAGCGCTGAACCATAAAATCATCGATGCTTATGGCGAAAAAATAGATAAATAATCCAATAATTGCAGCAATGAAGAAGACAATGTTTAATTTGTCCAAAATTTGTTCATAAGTGTATTTGTCTTGAGTGATTCCAAATCGGGCAATAAAATAGAGCATCATTGGAATATACGTAAGCCGAATCCCATACATGATCACATTAAATTGCATGGATAACAATATTCCCAATACAATATTGGTCCCGATATAACCAATTATCAATTTGTCGTATAGTGTAAGTTTGGGTTTAATCGGATTTTTTACAACATTGATAATAACCATTGTTCCGATGAACCCGATAAATACTTCGGGGAGCACCGAGAACATTAGTTCCCCAAAGTTCGAGAAACTATTTCCTGATATCAAAAGAATCCGAAGGCTTATAAATGCTAATAAAAAAATGAAATAATAAAGAATGTAATTTTCAATATTTTTTTTGCTGTAAATGTGTGGAGGAATTTTCATAGGTTTTTATTATCTGAAATTTTATAGATCCAAAATGTGTTATATACGGCGATTATCGAAAGGAATGCAGAGGAGCAGTAAAGACCGATCAAAATGTCATTATATACAATGCCGGCCACTAAAATAGAGGCTGTTAATGCTATTCCTCCGATTATTGAGGAGATGAGCAAATGTTTTTGCTTGTATAAGATTATGGGAAGTTGTGAAACGGTCATGCGGATAAAATCAAAGTAAATCCATGGTGCCAATATTTGAGAATACACTCCTGCAATTCGCCAACTTTTACTAAATACAAAAGCAAACAGGTCGGGACCGAAAAACATGAGAATGATTGGAAGGGGGAGTGCAATTAAACTTGATTTTATAATGGTTTGTTTTACAATGGGCTGTAGGTTCTCTTTCGCATGAAATGATGCTGTAGCTTTTTGATAAAATACTTGTGCAATTGCAGATCCGATAAATGAAACAGGAGCTTGAAGTATTCTCATACTGAAAGCGTAAAATCCGAGGATGCTGTTGCTGAAAAATATGGGAATCATATATATTAAACCATTGGTTAAATATAAATCGACAATCGCTTGGAACAGATTTGTTTGCGGCATGTCTTTATATTGTTTTGCCCAAAAATATAATTCCGACCGCTTAATTGTTTTAATATTTTTGATTAAATTAGAAATGCTTATTAGGTTTAAACTTGAAATGACTTGGCCTACAAAATTTCCTAAAAACAATCCAAATCCTCCAAAATTCAAAAGGCCAAAGCCTACAGCTGTTGTAGAGTTGACCGAAGAAGCAATAATCCTGCTGGTTGCAATTCGCTTATACTTCTTTTGTCGGTTAGCCCAATTGTTGAATATCTGAAAAATTCCGATAGCTAACGACATAAATGGAACCAGCAGATACCACTTGGGGATATTTGAGTTTATAATTACAATAAAGCTAATAACAATTAAGGAAACTAGCGAAATGACGGTGCAAATGAAAAGAGCTAAAATAAGGACTTTATAAGCATCCGCATCTTCTTTTGGTCGCATTATCGCTAATTCGTATCGAAATGAAATAACAATGGCGATTCCGGAAGAAATGGCCATAACCAAACCAAATGAGCCGAAATCTTCAGAAGTGTATATCCTTGCTAAAACAAGCGTCATTAATAGCCCAATTGCTTGCCCTACAACATTACCGGTGGCTAATGTTAATACATTTTTGAAAAACTCCGACCGATTAATTCGTTTTGATATGCTCAAGGATTGTTTGTGTTTGAAAATTACAGCTATTATTATTTCTCGGTTTTTTTAATTAAAATAATCACTTAAATCAGTTTTTACATTGCAAATTTACGGATAAATTTTTAGGTTAAAAAATTTATTGTATTTTCGATTCCCTTTAGTCGGTGGATTTTAAAAGGTTATAAGGGGCTTTAATTTACGCCTAAAGTTTATATTCAAGTATTAACAAAAAGCAAAGGGCTGTTATGCTAATTGTGGTTATAAGTCCAGCCTGTTTTGTTCAATAGTATATCCTCACTATAATTTGAGATTATTGTAAAAAGCCCCAAATTAAGGTTTCTTTGTATAATAATTAAAACGGAGCTTGCTTTTGTAAATGAGTATATGTTAACGAAGCGTTTGGTGTTTTGCAACGGAAATAGGTCGTAAGAATTGAGATTTCTGCCGATTAAGTATGCAGAGAGTACTGGTTTGGACTTAAATTTTCCTCTTCACCCCAATTACTTGTGGAATTTTTCGGAACTCCGAGCAGTTGTCGCGTTGCCAAGAACGGGATACGTAACATCCCATTTCTTCTATTTTCAGCTTCGGATGATTGATTACATAAGAGGTTTCGGGACCACCTTCCAAATACATTAATCCAATCAGGTTTAGGGGTTGCTTGCTTAAAAAGACGGACATTTCATTCGGTTTCAGGGGCGATCGCATGAAAATGAGATAGATGAATCCATCTTTATCCTGCCCAATGATTCCCATACTGCAACGCATATATGATCTTGATTTCCACATCACGGGTTGGCCGTTGCCGTCAATCATCCGAATGGATTGTAGTGCTGAGGTGTATTCGCTATATAAGCTTGATCCGTTGTAAGACTCCAGGTCGGCAATCATCGCAGGGCTATTGTTCGCATTTTTGTTGCCGAATACAAATGCGGCTTTGTAATTGTTTTTAATTTGGGGATTTACTAATTGTCCTTTGGATTTCATAAATCCAACAGGTTTTAATGGATGGCTGTAAGTGTACATTCCGGCGTTAATTACAGCTAGGTAATTGTTTCTTTTCCCCCATTCAGGAGCTGTAAGCTCAATAGTATCGTGTAAAATATAGCTGTTGAGCTCGAAATCGAACATCTTTGGATCTACTTTTAGAACATCTACTTTGTAATTTCCGATTTTTGTTTTTCGGGGAGCTTGAAGTTGAGTGAAGTATAGACCTTGCTCAAGGGTGTTCCATTGAATGAGCTTTGTTTTATGGGACATGTCCTCAACATGTTTGCTCTTAATGTGTGTGGATTTATGTCTTTTGTTTTTCTGTTTACTTTGTGCCGAAGTTGCCGATGGAATAGTCATGAATAAAATGAGTGTAGCAAAAACGCACTGAAATAAATGTTTTTTTTGAACGGGCATAAGCTGGCTTTTAGATTCTAAGGTTTTTACATAACAGCAATTGTGCTTACTCTTGCTTATAGTATTATAAAGCAAAGGTACCTTAAAAATCCATTTGCAGTCAACAATATGGTTTTAAAAAATCTTAATCTTTTAAAAAGCATAGTAAATCGCGATATAAAACTGGTTGTAAATAAAAAGCTCCGATTTCTCGAAGCTTTTGGGTGGTCGATGGGATTCGAACCCACGACATTCAGAACCACAATCTGATGCTCTAACCAGCTGAACTACGACCACCATGTAAATTCGAATACAAAATTAAGAATTTAATTTTTATTGTGCAAATAAATTTACTTCAAATTGTCCAATGGAAGTTTTGCAAAAAGTGAATTACTCGGTTTAGTTGGAATTAATTCTCAAATATGGTTGCTGCGGTGTATTTTTTAAATTATTGAAAATCAACACACTGCAATTTATTGGATTGTTAATGTGTGTTCGTCGGTTTGTGCCGTAGCAAAGATCAAAACAATTTCATATCTTGCTATTTCTGTTTTACCGAAATATCTAATGAAAAATAATGAGGAGGCGTTTGATTTGCCCTTGGAATTACGTTTTCGATTTCAAATGGGTGATAAATAGCGCATAATGAGTTGGAAACCATGTATATATGTTTATGATTTGCTTTAGGTATTGCACTATAAATTCCCAGAAGCACTTCGAATCGTGGCGTTTCCGGGTCGATGGAAGCATCGTGCCAGACTAATATAGAGTTCTCGTTTTTCATTAATGCTAATGCAGTTATTGTATCTTTTCTTACAGCCTCTGTATGGTGGTCTCCATCGATAAAAATGAGATCGAATTTTTTGTTGAGTTTGCCAAAATCAAAGGATTGGGAATGTCCAAAAAGATGTGTGATGTTTGAAATTCCATTCGAAAAATAGCGGTGCATGTTAATGTAATCGGGATCGAGACCCATAGATTTCATCATTTCGTCAGGAAGATTCAGTGTGAAGCAATTTTTAACGTAAGGAGCTACGTTTGCCACACTTTCGCCTCGCCACGTTCCAATTTCCAAATAATCTTCCACTTTGTTCATTTTGCAAAGTTGCTGCAATAAAGCCATATCTGTTGCCAGGCAAGAACCCCCAAGAAAAGCATAAGGCTCAACTGTTACATTTTCATCCGGATGGATAAACCGAGTTAATGGAATTTGCCGAAGGGGTTGGGGAAAAGTAGTCCGAAATTCCTCTTTTTTTACTTGTTCATCATTAAGAATATGGTTTAACAAGTATGGTTTTCTGACTATTTGAATAAATGCGTATAGTGCTTTTGATAGTTTATTCATTGGTATGTTGATGTTTTAACTCAATTTTGATTTGATTTTATTATTTACTATTGCTTTGGTATGAACAAAAAAATTCACTAATTCTCGTTTATCAGGGAATAAAACAAATTTTCCTCCCGACTTCTTAAAATAGTAAATCACGACTAAGGAACTGCAAAAATAGGAAATTGTTGCCGATATTGCAGCTCCGTATATCTGGAATTTTGGGATCAGAATAAACACGGCCGGTATTGTAACTAAAAATCCGACACCTGAAGCTATTGCGTTGATATAGTATTTGCCTGTACCAGAAAAGTAATGTCCGAGAATCAACGTGTAATTAAATACCCAGATTCCGGGAGCTAACACCCATATTAACCGATTCAGTTCACTAAAATCGGAACCGAAGATAGTGCCATAAACCGAGGAAGGGAGCAATACTATAGGAATTAATGCGATAAAGGCTACTAGCAACCCGTATTTTGTAAGTAATTCGGTGAGCTGAATCGCATACTTTTTATTCGATGAATTCACTATTCTCGAATATTGGAGCAACGTGATACTACTTGAAATCATCCATACAGATTCAATAATTGATACCCCATTGGAATAGATACCCACCTGTGATTTACTCCAGTAATATTCTAAAACAAAAAAACTTATTCGGTTGCTGATAAGTTGAAATACATGTGCCATTTGGTTTTGATAACCATAATGAAGCATTGTTTTTAGTGTAGGAAAAAACTCATTGAATCTAAAAGCCGTTTCTTTGCTCAGCCATGGAATCAGCCAATAGAAGCTTAGTGAAATATTAACGATGTACGAAATAAGCATTGATACCAGATAGGAATCTATTGATGCCGAATGTTTAATATTAAATAGGATCAATACACTTATAACGGTAATTAGCGGAATTAGAAATACCAGAATGTTACTTCGGTTTATTTTCTCTTTTCCTATGAGGATGGATGTATTTACCGATGTAAATGAGCATAATCCGCTTAGTACCGCGATCCAAAGTTGATATTTAGGTTCTACTAAATGAGTTAGCCATAGTAATCCGAAAGTGATAAGGGAGACGAATAGTGCCCAAAAATAGGAGACCAATATGATGCTTTTTATTTTAAGTCGTGGCGTGAGGTAAACTACAGTGGCACCACCTATCAAATTATCGAAAAGCATGATTATGGCGATGGTGGCGACAAGAATTCCTTGCTCACCTTTTCCCGATGCTCCTAAGTATTGGGAAACAATAACGGCTATTAGGAAATTGAGAATTGCCGAGCCAAACCGAACGGTAAACGTACTGAATATTTTTTTAATCATTGCTTGCTTGGGGATTCGTTGATGCACTTGTTATACAGGAGTATGAATTGCCTTCCGATAGCCTGATAGCTGAATTTTTTTACTACAGACTGATGCATTTGTTCTTTATTGTACGTATGGTATTTTGTGATCATTTTATCAATAGCTTTGAGCAGCTCGTTCGGTTGGTTAGGTTTTACTAATATGCCGTTGGTTTCGTTGACGATCTCCGAAATTCCACCGACATCGGTTGAAACTATGGGTACCCCGCACGATAGTGATTCTATAAGAACACAAGGCAGATTTTCATAATTACTCGACAATACAAAGAAATCAGCTTTTTGCAATACATGAGCAACTTCGGTGGTGTCGAGTGTTCCATAGCTAATAATTTTATTTGCAATTCCTAATTTTTTGATTTCGGGACTGTATGCATTTAAATCGCCATCATGGATAATATGGAGCTTGCATTGGGTGTGATTTTGAACTACTGTTGCAAATGTTTTTAATAGCAGTGAAATGTTTTTTTGGTCATTGTTGAGGTGTGAAATGTGGATGATGTTTATTTCGGAAGAGGTGTTGTGATTGGCAAAAGGAACGAAAAAGTTCAGTATCTACCACATTTCCGACGATTTCGAACCTGTTTTTGACACCGAAATTCTGCATTGCTTTTTGTAAATCTTCGGAAACAGGCAAGATGCATTCGGCTCGGTTAGCCGAAAACCGGATCAAACAACGTTTTAAGGCCGATATCTTCAGATGGGCATAGTCGTGATAGCCGGTCCAGTGCTCACTGATGACGTAATTGACCCCGAATTTTCGTTTATATAGCCAAGCAATCATTCCAATCGGATAAACGACATTGGCATGAACCAGATCGGGGGTAAATCCTTCGTTGACCATCTTTTTGTATTCCGACAGATATAATCGGATGACCTTGAGGTAGTTGATTGCCTTTCCAAAGATTGGGATATTGTTTTGTGGAATATATATTACAATAGAATGAAAGGGTTTTTCAGTGATTATCCGTTCAACTCCTGATTTAATCTGAGGATCGATGCAAACATGCAATACTCTGACATTATTGTTGATACAGGCACATTCGAGATGCTTGAACACGAAATTGCCCAAAGTGGGTTTAAGTCGTGTTGGATACCAACTTGAAATACAGAGAATATTATGTCTCATTTATTTTGATGTTTAGCTATTGGCTCTTAGCTTTGCTTTTTATTTGGTTTTTAATTCAGTATTTCTTGATTACGTTTCCTTAACACGGATTTCGATTTTTTATTTCATTTCACAGATAACTCTTTAGACCTTTCACCCTTTACCTTTTCGTCTTCGGTTATAGTTTATCTCACCAATGTGTAACTCAGACTTCTTACTTCAAAACTCTTACTTTCTTCTTCTCAGTCTTCGACTACGCTCAGACTGCATTCTCCTTAATTTATAATTTATAACTCATAACTCATATTTCTGTATTTCCATTTCAAGTTTAACCATTAAGGCATTAAGCGTTGCAGTGAGCCTGTCGAACTGAATCATTAAGATATTATTTAGTTTATACTTTTCAATTTTGTATTTACTTTTTCCGAAAAACCTTCTTGCTTTTTTCTCTTCTATACTTAGTCTTCGGCTCCGCTCAGACTACGTTCTCCTTAACTATTAACTCATAATCCCGCAAAACTACGAAAATCGAAGATTTTTTATTTTTCGGGACTTAGAACTCTTACTTCTTATTTCTTCCTTCTGTATTTCTAATTTTCTTTTTCGTTTTCTCTTTCATCACAGAGTAGCCGAACCGACCGATTTTCTTTCCCAGACCAAAATAATGACCATGCGAATAGGCCAGTATTTGTGCAGCATTTAGGTCGAAGGCATCGGTTTCGGGATTAAACAGGTTTTCGTTGGCATGTATCGCCACCACTTCGGCAATAAACATATCGTGGCTCCCCAGCGGTTTGATTTCCGTTACCTTACACTCGATATTGAGGGGCGATTCGCCGATCAGCGGTGCTTTTACCTGCGATGCGGCAACGGGAGTGAGATTGCATGTTTCAAACTTGTTGATGTCTTTTCCCGATTTTACACCGCAGAAATCAGTGACCTGAGCCAGTTGTTCGGTGGTAAGGTTAATTACAAATTCCCCGTGTTTCTTAATCATATTGTACGAGTGGCGTTCGGGGCGAACAGAGATGTAGCACATGGGCGGATTGGTGCAAATTGTGCCGGTCCACGAAACGGTAAGGATGTTCATTTCGCCCTTGATGTCCCCGCAACTCACCATTATCGCAGGCAATGGATATATCAGGGTGCCGGGTTTCCAAATACGTTTTTTCATCTTTTTTGAGTTTTGGCAAAGTTACAAAAAACTATAAAAGCGTTTGCATTAAAAAAAAGTAATATATTTGCGACTGAGATAAGTTCACTCGCCATGAAAACGGGTTTGCAATACAATCACTTGTTTTTGCTTTGTTTTTTGGCATGAAGTGTGCAAATCCAAACTCTGTTTTTTCAAAATCAAGAATTAAAGTTAATAATATGAAGAAGATTTTCCTTTTTATGATGCTGTTTGTTTGTGGAAAGTTCATATACCCGCAAACGGAAATAGACAAATTAATGACAGAGAGAGCTCCCAATTGTAATGATATCGCTTACAACTGTACTCGATTAATTAAAAAGTACCATGGTGCAAATCAGCTTGATTCCATGAAAGTGATTTTGGATTATTGGGAAAACAAGTGCGGAATGTCGGAGCCGATTTTTAGAATGAAGATACTTACATGCATCTTGGATAAAAGTTTTTCGGAATCGTTATACGATTACACCGTCTATAAATATTTAAATAATTTCAGGTATCTAATTAAATCTCAAGAACCATCAAATATTTATAACTACTATTTCGATGATAGAAGTTATTATGATAAAAGCTATATGGATTCCTTTGACAAGTTTACGATGGCACTTGCCAATGAATTAATCAAAAGTTATTAACATTTCACATCTTATTCCGTAAAAGTAACATATTAATAATTTAGCGTTTTGGTAAACCGTCTTTTTGATTGATACAAAAAAAAGTTCGACGTCAAGTTTGGTAATGTTCTTTAAATGATATTCCAGTTGGTGATGTTTTATATTTTAAGACAATCCCGTTTAAAAGCATATACAATTTCCTTTAAAGAACTCAAAACGCTTTTAAAAAAAATACTATGAAAGAAAAAAAAGGATCAAATGTTCTTCCTACAATGTATCCAAATGCTGCTGGAATTGATATTTCAAGTAAAGAGCATTTTATTGCGGTAAATCCCGATATACATAAAGAACCAATACGTTCTTTTGGAGGATTTACCGAAGATTTATATTCGATAGCCAAATGGCTAAAGGAGCACAATGTTGACACTGTTGCAATGGAAGCAACAGGGGTTTATTGGATTAGTCTATTTTTGGTGTTGGAAGAGGCAAAATTTGATGTTATATTAGTAAATGCAAAACATGTAAAAAATGTAAGAGGAAAGAAAACAGATGCTAGTGATGCGGAGTGGATTCGGCAACTTCATAGTTGTGGTTTGCTTTCCGCAAGCTTTCAGCCGGACTTATTCACTCGTAAATTAAGAACATATATGAGACACCGAAAGAATTTGATAGAAATGTCAGCGACTCATATCAGAATGATGCAAAAAGCATTTGAGCAGATGAATATAAAATTACAACATGTAATTGCTGATATTACAGGCAAATCTGGGCAGGAAATCATAAAATCGATAATTAGCGGAGAACGTGATCCAATAAAACTTGCATCCATCTGTGATGGCAGAATGAAAGCGGAGAAAAAAGATTCTATAATAAAGTCCCCTTCATGGCATTTGGAAGGAAGAACATGTTTTTGAGTTAGAACAAAGCTATTCAATTTATAATTTCTATAAAGCAAAAATCGATGAATGTGATTCACAAATAGAACAACTTCTTCTTGAGGAAATCAATAAACCAAAAGAGCCAAATAAAAAAATAAAACCAAAGACTAACAAGAATAATTTGAATTTTGAAGCTAAAGATATTCTCGTGAATTTAACTGGAACTGATTTGTCAAAAATATTTGGCATAACGGAAACGTCCGCAATAGAAATCATAAGCGAAATAGGCCTTGATATGAGTAAATGGCCTACAGTGAAGCACTTTACTTCTTGGTTAAATTTAGCTCCCAATAATAAAATATCAGGAGGCAAGATTTTGAGCAGTAAGATTGCTAAAAAGAAAAATAAAGCAGGGCAAGTTTTTAAAATGGCAGCTTATGCTACACAAAGAAGTCAAAATTGCTTTTCAGTGTTTTATCACAGGATAAAAGCAAAAAAAGGAGTTAAAAAAGCAATCACTGCAACTGCGCGGAAAATCGCAGTAGTTTTTTACAACTTAATAAAAAAGAAATTAGAATTCAACCCAATGATATTCCAAAAGAACAGTCTCGACTTGAAAACAGAAAAAATAAACCGATTAAAAAGACAAGCGCAATCATTTGGCTTTCAATTAGTTTCGGCTTAGTTACTTAAAAGTCAAAAAGAAAATACCTTAGAATATCTGTTTTGTAAATTTTATTCCGGGAATCCGGCTTATTTGTACGATGAAATTCAAAATCCCGAAAAATACAAAGGAACCAAGCTGAAAGAATATTACTATAATCAGGTGAATATATACGTAAATCAAGCGGATTTTCATTGGGCGGTATTTTCAGGGGTTTGGGCTCCATTTGGTCAGGCCTCTTTATTGGGGAACCATCCATTGCTCGGTTTTGAATTTGGAAGCAAATACCGCAAAACGTATTTTAATGTGTCCATGTATTTAAAATTTGCAAATGCTACAAATAATTATACATTTCTGTTAGCGGATTCGGCCCGTGTTACAAATCATTTTTTTGGGGGATACATTGAGCTTGATTGTGAAAGGGAAATACTGAAAATCAGAAGAAATGAATTTAATATTCTTGCCGGAATTGCTTGGGATGGGTTTGATACAATAGAAACAAATACAAACGATGACCGAACTGATAATGACAAAGGAAAATCAATTAATTCGCTAAATCTTAATGTGGGATTAGGTTATCGTTATATTTTTAAAAATAGCGCTTATTTAGGAATCAGAGGGAAGTATAACTTTGTGAATTATAAAAATGTTGGAGGTACCGATTTGTCTGGACACACCGTGACCATTGCTTTTGTTTATGGTGGATTTCTCAACAGTATGAAGAGCTACAATCTTGAACGATACAATTATCACTACTAGTGTATTTGATTGATTAAAAGCAGATTATGTGTTTTTGGGAAAAATAAGTTCCATCCTCAGCCCAATATCCAAAGCGAATTGAACGTCTAATAGCATAGATCATTAATAACATTACTTCGGTAAATTTTTCATTTCATGTATTTGAAAAATTGTAATACATTGATTATCAGTGAGATTCCTCGCCATGGCTCGGAATGACAAAGCACTGATAATTAATGTATTACAAAATATTACCGAAGTATTGTAATAAACTCTGTCAAAAATAAAATCATTATGAAAAAACAAGTTTGTTTGCTCGCAACTATTTCTTTGATGTTCTTTGCCTGCAGCAAAGACAAGGATCCGAATACCGGGGATAATAATCAGGGGAGGACGTTTCAGCTCGATTCCTTTCCGCTGGCGGTCGGAAATAGTTGGAAATATCATACAGAGGTAGATGTTGACACCGAAGGGGTTCATTATTTAGATATAAGAATTGACAGTTACTGGAATGTAATTTCCGACACTCTCATTAATTCGGTTCATGTATCAAAAGTTGCGCAACTCGATAGTAATTATAGTGGTACCAAAACTTTCGGGTACACATACTACGCAAATAAAGCGGATGGCTTTTACGGAGTGGCCTATGCTGGCAATTCCTCCTCCTTTAATCTAAAAAATATAGGGTTGAAGTTTAAAATAAGGTCTGCACTATTCGGTTCATTCGGTAATGGCGTCAAAGGAGGAGATTCGCTTTATATTCCCGATACTTCACTGCACTTGATGAAATTTCCTGTTTGTATTGGGAATTTATGGTGCTCGTACGAATACGGTAATTCTGATTATTATAGAAAATGGATTGGATTTGAACTTGTTACTACACCGGCAGGTTCTTTTCAATGTGTAAAACTGCAACTCTTTCATGATGGTGACCATAATGGTCAACCGGATGACAATTTTCCGTTTGTTTACCAGTACTTTTCTACGAAGGGTTTGGTGCAAGAGACAATGCAAGAATCATTGATTTTTAATAGTATGACCACGGAGCATGTCACCACAGGATATCTTACAAAAACCACCAAACTGGTTCAGGTAAACTTTTGAGAAAAACGCTACTCTTACATACGAAAGGGATTGTGAAGTGTTATGAAACGGCCATTTTAACCTGCTGAAGTACAAAAAAAATATAAAAGCGTTTGTAATAAAAAAAATAATACATTTGTAATCGCTGTTAATCTATGTGTGAATATGTCTGTTTTGAACAGTATTTCATCATTTGGACAGATGGGTGTGCACTTAAAACCATTTTTAGAACAAAAAATCAAAAGGATGAAAACTTTTCGTAGTGACATTTCAAATAAGGAATTTCCGGTTTCCGAAAAAGTTTCGGCTAAAACAATCCGACATTCGATTTTAGATTTAATTCAAAAAGATTATCCTCATATTTCCCATGAGAGTAATCTTTCGCTAAGCGAATTCGACAGTTATAGAGAAAAAGCTGTTTCGGAATACCTGGCCAAAGAAGTAGGTGAGCTAACCGAACTCGATAAAACCGTATTGACTTCCGTGGCTAAAAGAAACACGTTAACGGATAAGTTGGATGGAGTCGAACCCACACAAATCACTTTTGGACAAAAAATTGCGGATAAAGTTGCCTCATTTGGCGGGAGTTGGACGTTTATTATTTCATTTGGATTCTTTATCCTTATTTGGGTTATAGTTAATGTTTACTGGCTCGTAAATAAAGGATTCGATCCTTATCCGTTTATCCTTTTAAATTTGATTTTGTCGTGCTTGGCAGCATTGCAGGCTCCGGTAATTATGATGAGCCAGAACAGGCAAGAGGAAAAAGACCGTGAGCGGTCCAAAAAAGACTATATGATCAATCTTAAATCGGAAATTGAAATCAGAACCCTGCACGAGAAAATCGATCATTTTATTATGGATCAGCAGCAGGAACTTTTGGAACTGCAAAAAGTTCAGATAGATATGATGAATGACATATTAAAGCAGCTAGAGTTGAAGAGTAAATAGCAATTCCGCATCATAATTTATTGTGCGCTTTTTGATGTTTAAAAGAGGATGAGTTTTTGAAAATAAGAACATAAATATTTTATTTTTAGTAATTTAATGTATAGATAATTATATGGATTTTAAACTTAGGGCGTGGACAACTGCCGATTTGGACTCATTGATTAAAAACTCCGATAATATTAACATAACCCGATTTATGTCGGATGGTTTTCCTGATACACCTGAAAAATGGAACTCTTTTATTGATTTTGCAATCGGGAATAAGGATGTCCTTTATTTGGCAATCGAGGTAAATGGAGAAGCCGTCGGTGGCATAGGCGTTAGCCCTCAGAAAGACATTATGAGAAAAAGTGCTGAACTTGGGTATTGGCTGAGTGAAAACTATTGGGGGCAGGGAATTATGACAAAGGCAATAACCGAAATGGTAAAACTTGCTTTTGATGCCTTCGATATCACCCGAATTTATGCAACACCGTTTGAAACAAATTATGCTTCTCACCGAGTTCTTGAAAAAGCAGGGTTTAAGCTTGAAGCAATATCTGAAAAAATAGCATATAAAAATGGAATACTGCTGGATGAACTGATTTATTCAATCGAAAGATTGACATGATTACAATATTTCTGGAAATATTATGTAATTAACAATTTGTTCATCATTTTAAGAAAAAAATAGGAGGTAATTGTGGCAAATACGATAGGTCATTTAAAGATAATTGTAACAGAAAGTATTTTACTGAAACAGATTGAACTTTCGGACGCTACTGATATTTTTAAAACAATAGACGGTCAAAGAACATACCTGGGAAAATGGTTGCCATTTGTTGATTTTACCAGAAATATTGAAGATTCTGAAAAATACATTCAATCGGTATTGGAGGGACCATCGGAAAATCGTGGGCATATTTTTGTAATTCATTGTCACGGCACTTTTGCCGGTCTTGTTGGACTTAAAAGCATTGATAATCAAAATAAAAAAGCAGAAATCGGATATTGGCTTTCCGAACCTTTTCAAAAGCAGGGAATCATAACCGCATCTGTAAAAGCATTAATGCGATTTGCTTATGATCAGTTGAATATCAATCGAATCCAGATAAAATGTGCGATTGGAAATATCCCTAGTAAGAATATCCCTATAAAGTTGGGTTATAGATTTGAAGGGATAGAGCGAGCCGGAGAACTATTATCGGATGGTAAATTTGCTGATATAGAAGTGTATAGCATGCTTAAAGACGAATATATCGTTTCTACAGCTCATTAATGGATATAATTGATAACTAAAGGCAAAAATTATGAAATTCGGATTATTACTTTTTACATTCCTGTTCTTATTTGGTATTGGCTATTCACAAAATTATAGCTTTGATTTTAATTCGTCGGGTAAACGAGTGTGTTTGGTGCAAAGTTCGGTTGACACAGCAGCGCCTTCCGTTACCATTCAATTATTGGATGCCGCATCAAATACATCTGTGCCCGTGTCTATTTTCAGGAGGCCTTTCCATGGAACTTCATGGACTTCGGTTGCCACAAATTTACCGTCCGGTACTGCAAGCTGGGTCGATCATAATGTAAATATCGGCGAGCAGTGGGAATACCAGATAAAGAGACTGGGCACATGGACTTTTAACAGTAATACATACGATGCCACGGGATACACTATCGGTTCTGTGTTATTCGATAATTCGGTTGGTCAGGGACAAATGATTTTGTTGGTGGCGAGAAATATTATCGACAGTTTACCGGAGAAATATACTCGGCTTAAAAAAGAGCTTACCGCGGAAGGCTGGTTTGTGAATGAATTGGTGGTGAATAGAGCTGGGTCATGGGATAGCGGGGATACGGTGGTCTCCATAAAAAGCCAAATAAAAACAATTTATAATAACGCACCCGCCAACGATAAACCCAAATGTATTTTTATTTTAGGACACGTCCCTTTGCCTCGTAGCGGATCTACTACGGTAACGGCTCCTGATGCCCATGATCAGAATAAAGGAGCCAGAGGCTGCGATGCCTATTATGCCGATATGGATGGCATATATACAGATACTGCTACTTTTAATCCCGGCGGGCTTTCTTCCGACTTGGCGATTAATTTGCCAGGAGACTTTAAGTGGGATCAGGATTTTTTTCCTTCGGATATTGAGATGGCTTTTGGTCGGATAGACTTTGCCGATCTTACGGATTATAGTTTAACTGAGATAAAAATGACGGAAAACTATCTTGATCGACTCAGTAATTATAAAAATGTAAATCCCGGTTTTAACATGGGAGAAAAGAGCGCGTTCTTTTATGGATTTACAAACTCCAATGATGGAAGTTACCGTTCGTTGCCTAGTATCTCCAAATCGATCAATGTATTTGAAAATACCGTTGGAGCACCACATCCACAGTGGGTTAAGGACAATGGACCGTTTAAGATATATATGCAAAACTTAACCGTGCCTCTGACAACCGAATGGGACACTTTGGGAATGAATGCAACGGTATTCACCAGCGACCAGAGTTATTGGGGATACGGAGATGTTCCGCAAAATTATATTTATAGTAGAATACGATCGTTGCTGGCTGCAGATTCTAAATGTTTAATCACACTTTGGACCACAACAGGCCTCAATATTTTTCACCAGGCTGGTACTGGAGAGGCTTTCGGAATTGCTGTAAAAGAAATAATGAATCATAACTCAACCAATCAGTTACTTGAAAAAGCTCCCCAAAATTATGACACTGAAGACTGGTGGAATAGAACTCATTTTGCGTTTTATGGCGATCCCACAGTGCGGCTGTTTCAGGTTGCGCCTCCGAGTGGTCTTAGCCTGGCCGACAGTAACGGTTATGCCGCAATGCGATGGACTGCTTCTCCTAATCCCGAGGTCGTGGGCTATCATGTATATGAAAGCAATTCTGAATTTGGTGTGTTCGCGAGAATAACCGGATCGCCGGTTTTAAACACCGGTTATATTCTTTCAAATTATCACTTTGGAAATTGGTATATGGTAAAAGCTGTAAAAATCCAGGAATCAGGTTGCGGTATGTTCCTCAATCCCAGTATTGGAATTTCTGTTCAGGGGAATATTCCTGAAGGTATTTCCAGATACACTTCGAGCGGTGACTTTTTAGTCTCTCCAAATCCTGCTACAGAACGAATAACCATAGAAGTATCGCACCTATCGGAAGGAGCTAATGTTGCAATCTATAATGTGAACGGTCAGCAGGTGATGGAAATTAAACGGTCCGGAACCAAAACCCAATTGGATGTCAGTACTTTACCGGCAGGGTTTTATGTTATAAAAGTTGTTGATAAAGATCGGGTGTATTCCGGTAAAATAGTGAAAGAATAGGCTGGAATGAGAAGAATATGCCGATTAAAACGTGGCTTTTTCTTTGTAATTAAGAAGAGCCACAGAATTGGGCTCCGAAGAGGTTAAAAAAATGTTGCAAAATAAGTATTGAATATTATAACAATATTATCAGTTGTGACTTTATGTTGAGATGGTCAGATTTTTTCGACTATTGTTTTTATAACCGCAGGCCTTTATGTTTATGATAGAGTAAACAACATCCTTAAAAATGTTATAAACCCATAGGAATTCAAAATAATTTTAATGGTTTGTTGGTAAAACGCTGATTCTTTTTTTACTTTGCAAGTTCTAAGTTTGACGTTTTCGTTGCACTTACCTAATAATACTTGAATAATATGAAATTTACTATAAAAAAAATCCTACTTGAGTTAATTGGCATATTGATAATTTTTTCGATTGGTTGTAAAAAAGAGGATAAGGCAAATGCTTTACCAACAACATCGCTAATTGGAACAAATTATCAAGGTGGCAAGATTGCTTATGTTTTGCAGCTAGGTGACCCTGGTTATATTGAGGGAGAATTTCATGGAATAATTGCTGCCCCATACGATCAAGTTAAAGAAATACAATGGAATAATGGAAGCAATACCACCACTAATGTAACGGCTACAGCAATAGGAAAGGGAGCCCAAAACACAGATTTAATCATTGCTCGTCAAGGTTCTGGGTATTACGCAGCAAAAGTGTGTGCCGATTTGGTTATCGATGGTTATAGTGATTGGTGTTTGCCATCAAAATGTGATTTGAATAAATTATATATCAATCGAGTGGCAATTGGTAATTTTTCCGATTTTATTTATTGGAGTTCCAGTGAGTACCAAGCGATGTCTGCTTGGGCTCAAATATTTAAGGACAATTATGATCCTAGCACCATGGTTAAGCAATGGCAAATATCCGTACGTGCTGTTCGTTATTTTTAGCAGCATGATGAATAGTGTATTTTGTTTTAGTGAGCAATGAGCTAAAAAATTGAAACGGAAAGCCCGACATCCTCGTTTTTTTATCAGAATTCCTTTCGCTCATTGAATATAGCAGGAACTTTCAAAAGGAAAGAATCCGGAAATTTGATATGAAAAAAAGCACCACAATCTAAAGTTGCAGTGCCTTTTCTCTATTCGTTATAGCCTTTATGGCCTTTAGCCTTTAAGGCCTTTCGACTCTTTAATATCCAAAAATATCCTCTTGGGTCAGTCTGATCACTTCGCCGTATTTGCTGAGGGCCTTGAAATCGAAATCTTTTTCGTTTCCTAAGATCAGATAAGTTTTGGGTTTGTCTTTCAGGTATTTGTTGGCAAAATCAACCACGTCCTGCATTTTCATTCCCGGGACTTTAATGAAAATATCTTTGCGGTAATCGGTGGTGTATCCCATTTTTTGGTTGTTGAGGTAGTTCCAGATAATGTTCATTTTGGCAATCCGTTCGGTCCTGATTTTGTTGAGGATGCCCTCTTTGGCCAGATTAAACGAAAGTTCGCTTTGAGGAACATTGTTGTAGAGTTCGTTGTATGCATCAAAGGCATCAATCACTTTGTCGTTTTGAGTGGCGATAAATGCATTGTTGATATAGTTTTCATTGGGTTCGTTCGGTGTTTGGAAGGTGGCTCTGGCGGTATAGGCCAACGAGCGTTTTTCTCTCAGTTCCTGGAATACGATGGCGTTCATGCTGCCTCCGAAGTAGCTGTTGAACAATGAAATGGCAGAAGTTAAGCTCATGTCGAAGGGAACGCTTTTGATAATCTGTTGGATATACGATTGTTTGGCGTCGTAATTCACAAAATAAACCTTGCTTTTGTCGGTGTTTTGAGCCACGAATCGGGAAAGGATTTCCGGTTTTTTCAAAGTTCTCATCACCTTGTGGTGCGTATTGATAATGTTGGTGATATCCGCCGGTTTTTCGGTGCCGTAATACAAAATAGAGTGCTGATAGGTCATCAGGTTTTTAATCGTGTTGATCAGCATTTCGGGAGTTAACGCATTAAGTTCTGCTTCGGAATGGATGTATTTTTCTGGAGAATTTGGCCCATACGTAGCATAACTAACCAGTTTGTTGAAATTCTGCTGTTGATTGAGTTTGGCGTTTTTACGTTCTTTGGTGATATCGGTGATCATATTTGCAAGCGCCTCTTTGTTGGGCTGCATATCGGCAAGAATTGATTCAGTCAGTACGATGGCCTTCACCATATTTTCGCTTAATCCGGATATCGAGATGTAGGTTTCTTTATCGTTTGATGAAACGGAGAAGTTACAGGCTAACTTGTAAAAATTGTTTTGAATATCCTCCGCAGACATTTTTGAAGTGCCCAGATAGGGGAGATACGAAGCTGCAAGTTTCAGGTTTTTATCCTGTAAAGTTCCCATTTTAAAGTAGTAGTATAGCGAAAAGGTATTGTTATCCTTATTTTGGGTGTATAGAATTTCAACATTGCTTTTTGAATTCAGTTTCACCAGTTCTTTGTTGTAATCGACAAAAACAGGTTCAATTTCAATGACTTTCGCCCCTTTAATCTGTTTCATCAAAACGGATTCAGCATTTCTGTTGATTACGATCGGCGTGATTTTAGGTTTCGATACTTTGGCGATATCCGCTGGTTTTCCCTGACGTTTGTTTACCACTACATAATTATTGTTGAGGCTTTTGTTGGCAAAATCAATGATGTTTTGTTTGGTGATTTTCTTTAATTCATCAAGATATTGAATTTTCTTTTGCCAAGGAGTTCTGTTTAAGAATGAGTTAACAAGGGCAGAAGCCTGTCCTTGGATCGTTTCATATCGTTTGATTTCTCTTAATTTCAGATTGTTGATGGCGGCATCAACCAGCCAATCGGGAAAATCTCCTTTTTTAAGTTTGGCGATTTCATCGAGCAAAAGTATTTTTAAGTCTGCCAGAGTCTGGTTTTCTTTGGGGGAAGCCGATAAAATCAGGGAAGAGTAGTCATTCAGAATATAAGCCGATGAACCTGCATCCAGCGCTTTCTGTTTCTGGTTGATATCCAAGTCGATCAAACCTGCTTTTCCATTGGATAGGATTTCATCAATCAGCGTAATCATCATGGCATCAGGACTATTTACTCCGTCGAAACGGTAAGCAATAAGCATGTTTTCAGCATCCAACCCGATGACATCCTGTTCGATGGGTGCATCAATCGGTTTTTCTTTGGTAAAGGTGAGTTCAGGAACCGGAGAAGATTTCAGTTTTCCAAAAGTTTCGTCAATGATTTTAATGGTTTCATCAGCATTTACATCTCCCACAAGGACTACGGCCATGTTGTTGGGAACATAGTATTTTGCAAAAAATGCACGGATGTTTTTCATCGAAGGGTTTTTCAAATGTTCGGCTTCTCCCAAGGTGGTTTGTTTTCCGTAGGGATGGTTGGGATAGAGCAATTTGAACATGGTTTCGTTCATCTTGCGACTGTCTTTGGTCAACGACATATTCTTTTCTTCATACACGGTTTCGAGTTCGGTATGGAACAGTCTCAAAACGTTCTCATTAAAGCGGTCTGCCTGAATTGTGGCCCAATTCCTCACCTGATTCGAAGGCACGTTTTCGATATACATGGTGTAGTCGTTTGAAGTTCCGGCGTTCGTTCCCTGCGAACCGATGGCTTTCATCAACTTGTCGTATTCGTTGGGAATGGCAAGTTTAGAAGCTTCATACGAAAGGCTGTCAATTTTTTTATATATTTCTGCACGTTTGGCATCATCCTTTTCGTTGCGATAAATTTCAAACAAATCTTCAATGCCTTGAATCATAGGTTTTTCCTTAATCCAGTCGGTAGTACCGAAATGGGAAGTTCCTTTGAACATCATGTGCTCGAAATAGTGCGCCAATCCGGTGGTTTCTGCCGGATCATTCTTGCTTCCGGCTCTTACGCCGACATAGGTCTGGACTCTGGGGGCCTCCTTGTTTTCGGAGATAAATACGGTCAAACCGTTATCTAGCGTATAAATTCGGGTTTTCAGCGGATCGTTCGGGACGGTCTGATAAGTGTACTTTTTCTGCGCAAATAGCGCCGAGGTACTTAAAAACAGCACAAGGGCAAGGATAATTCTTCGATTCATGTTGTTATTTGTTTAATTTATAATTCAAGAAAGCACAAACTTAATAAATTTGGGTTGAATTCAAATGATTTTTTGACAAAAAGCATAATGGAAGATGAAAAAATGTTCGAAGAATATTCCTTTCAATTCTTAAGATTGAATGATTTCGTTTTATTTGCACAAAAAATAATCATACCTTTGATGCCTGAAAAGCGTTGGAATATGAGAGGGTATATTCGTATCTTTTTTGCTTGGTAATACATTAATAATAAGGTTTGTAAAAAAAAATAGTTATGTTAGCGAATGTCAATTTTAGTATTTTTGAAGTACTTATGTTAGTTTGCTTTGCCTGCAGTTGGCCGATTTCAATCATCAAGGCTCTTCGCACAAAAGTAGTCATCGGGAAAAGTCCTGTTTTTATGATATTATTGATTTTTGGGTATGCGATGGGGATTGTTCATAAAGTTTTATATCACTACGATATCGTGACTTATCTGTATTTGTTGAATATGCTCTTAGTTACGACTGATCTCGTTTTGTATTATCATTATATTAAGGCAAATAAAAAGCAAATCACTAATTCATAGTCTTTTATATAGTGTTTGTTGATTTGTCTGAACCGTATTTAATTTCAGATATTACGGGTTCAAGTCATTCAGCGAAAAGCCGAGTTGCAACAGGTAATCGGCCTGAGTGAGACGTTCGAGAGTCTTTGTGTCGATAATCTGTAGCTTTTCGTTGGCTTCAAAGATGGTTATTCCATTTACCTGCATCTCTTTAGATAAGAGTGTTGCCTTATGATAGCCAATATGAGGAAGTAACACCGTTGTAATTGCCGGACTCCGATACAACTTCTGCATCGCAACGGCGCTGTTGAACACAATTCCCTTGATTAAAAACTCCGAAAGGCTTTCGCAGGCTTTGGAGAGCATTTTTATGGATGATAACACGGCATTTCCTATTTCGGGCAAGTAGGCGTTGAGTTCCAGACATCCAAGGGCGGATAACCCACTGATCAACTGGTCGTTTGCATAAACTTTGTGCGCTACGGTGATGCAATATTCCGCAATCACGGGATTGACTTTGCCGGGCATGATTGAACTTCCAACCTGACGTGCCGGAATCGTCAGTTCCTTTTCTCCAACCACATCGGAAGCCAAAAGGCGGATGTCGGAAGTGATCTTTTCCAGGTTTACCGCCAATGACTTTAAAATAGCATGAACTTCAACGAATGAATCCAGATTGGATGTGGCATCCGCCATGTTTTCACTGCGGGTAACCGGAAGTTTTGTGATGGACTGCAATTGCCCGATCACTTCCATGATAAAAAAACGTGGAATGGAGATTCCGGTTCCAATGGCACTTCCGCCAATATTTACTACTTTAATTCGTTCGAAACATTTGGAAACTCTCCACCAGTCTCGGGAAAGCGCTTCGCTATAAGAGGCAAAGAGTTTCCCATAAGAAGTCGGCACGGCTGCCTGCATTTGAGTGTAGCCAATACGGATGCAGTCTCGACCTTCCTGCTCTTTGATCTCAACGTTATGGCGTAATTCATTGATGGAAACTTCCAATTTTTTGAGAAGTTGCATCGTGCAAATTTTCAGTGCTGTTGGAATTACGTCGTTCGTTGACTGGTAGATGTTTGCATGTTCAATCGGATCAATTTCCGAATAATTTCCGGGGCTGGCTGCCTATGATTTGCAAGGCACGATTGGCAATAATCTCGTTGATGTTCATATTGATGCTCGTGCCTGCTCCACCTTGGGTTGACGGGGTGATAAACCATCCAAAATGAGTTTGTTGTGAAACTTCCTCGGCGGCTTAGAATCAGAGCATTTAAAACAGTTTTATCAATTAACGGAATGGGCGGTTTATCGCTGTATTTGGCCGTAATTGCATCATGAAGCTGAAGGTAGGTTTTGTAACACGCCAGTTTAACGGTGCCAACACATGCATACCAATCGATATCAAACGGATCGAGATACGGAAAGTTTTCGTGTGCTCTTACTGCATGGATCCCATAAAGGGCATCTTCGGGAATCATCTTTGTTCCGATAAAATCGTGTTCGGCTCTTTGCATCTTGTTTTATTAATACAATTTATAAATAATCAACAGATGATTCTTTGGATTTGATAAATGGTGCAACCGCTCTGTTATAAATTCCATGGCAATATGCAATGGTCATTCCATAGTTGCTGATAGGAATTCCGGCATCAATGGCCGGTTTTAGTCTGTTGAGAAGTTGCTTTCGGGTCACCATGCAACCACCACATTGAATCACCATGCTGTAATCGAGGATGTTAGGCAACTTATCCAACCCGGTGACAAAGGAAAATTCAAGTTTTTTTCCTGTAAAATTGGTCAACCATCTTGGAATCTTCACTCTGCCAATGTCATCACAGGAAACATGATGTGAGCACGATTCCAGAATCAGGACTTTATCGCCGTCTTTGAGCTCGTCAATATGCGGCGTTCCTTTAATATAGTTGTTGAAATCCCCTTTCTGACGGGCAAGAATAATACTGAAACTGGTTAATGGAATATCTTTGGGAATGGAGGCATCCGCCTTCAAAAACACTTGGCTGTCTGTGATTACCAGGGCAGGCTTGGGGCTCATCTTTGCTAGATACGTATCGATTTCCCGTTCTTTTATCACGACCGCGATTCCTTCGTTATCCAATATATCACGGATTACCTGCACCTGCGGTAAGATCAGGCGACCCTCAGGAGCTTCAATATCGATTGGGGTGATGAGCAAAACGGTATCGCCGTATTGAATGATATCGCCGATCAGGGAAGGAATTTTATAGGCGGATTCGGGAATATGCTTTTGGATTTTTTGAATGATCTCTTTCAGGTCGGTTTTTGCCACGGTACTAAACGGGATGAGGTCTTTCGTCCTGGAGGTGAAAAAATCCGTAGTTTGGCTGTTTATTGTAACAAGATCTTCTTTATTGTGAACGGCAAACCATGGGGTGTTGTATTCTTCGAATTTTCGAATCAGATCCAATTCGGGTTCTTCAATGATGTTATTTGAAATGACAAGAATGGCCAAGTCAATGATTTTTAGGGCTTCTTCGGTTTTGGCAACGCGCTTTTCCCCCAATTCACCCACATCATCGATTCCGGCCGTATCAATCAGCACAACGGCACCGATGCCTTCAATTTCCATTGATTTTTTAACCATGTCCGTGGTGGTTCCGGCAACATCCGAAACGATTGCGGTTTCTTGTCCCGATAGGGCATTTATCAGTGAACTTTTCCCAATGTTTCGGCGACCGAAAATCCCGATATGAGGTTTGTGATCTCTTCCTTTGTTGCTCATTTTTGAGATTGATGTTAGAATAATATTTTTGCTCCGAATTTGATTTCTATCTGTTGCAACGCTCTGCTTTTCGATTCATAGAGGGAAGGGAAACGGCAGTAGCTGTAGTCCAGTTTTCCATACAACACGAATTTACGGGAAACATAATGGTTGATGCCAAATTCAAACCGTGACTGATGGCCGAAAATACTTCCTTTGATTCCATCGAACCGGTATTGATTCAGGAGAAGGCCATACCCGATAAACGGGACATTGTTGGTGTCTTTGGTCAGTTCGTGGGTGATGGCAACCCCGTAATTCAGAATAAAACTATTTTCGCGGTTCTTATTGTCGACGCTCCAGCTGTAACCTAATGGAATTGAAATGAATGAACGGCATTTTTTGCCATGAAACCCGCTCACTTGCCAGCCGTATTCAATCATGGCTCCACCGCCGCTTCCGGCAAGCGTATCCGGAGTGGTCCCGATATTGATTTTTGGGCCGAGTTCGAGACTGAAATACTTATTCACCCGGTCGTTGGAGTCGATTTTATTTTGTGCAAATAAGGCTGATCCTGCAAAGGTGATCAATAACAACAATAATAATGGCTTTTGATTTATTCTTTTCATAAAGTTTTTGTTCTTTTCGAAATTTTATATTTAACACGTTGTGGTCTCCCGATGTTCAAAGCGGGGGCGTTTAATATTAAATGATTAATGTTGAAAAAATCACTTTCATCTTTTTTTTGACAAAGATAAAAAAAACTTCTGTTTAATCTCCGTTGAAGAATAAACAGAAGCCAATAAGGGGGGGTATCTGTAATAGAAGATTAATTTTTATATTTAACTTCCTTAAGTTCAATTGAAAAATTCAATTCCATTTTCAAAATCAAAGGATTGTTTGCATCATCCAATATCCAGTATTTGTATGAATTGGAGTCTTTGGTCATGCAATACATCGATTTTAAGGCAAATTCCTCTCCATTCATGAGTATTGGGTAGTCCTGATTATTAACCAATTCAAGCAATTTTAAGTTCATTTCTCCGGAATTGGTGGAAATATTGCTTTTTTTGTGTTTTTTTAAGTTGGTCCACACTTTTTTGCTGATCCAAACCGTAGTTTGCTTATCAAGGGTGACTTCATTGTTCTGAAAATAGTTGTATTGAGCGATGGC
>CAUVYH020000003.1:0-95247 GCA_963556065.3 Bacteroidales bacterium | reverse complement strand
CCATGAACTTTGAGTGGAGCAAGTATTTGTTGTCCATGTTTACGAATAACACTGAGTCCTAAATCTTTCGACAGAAAATAGCCAACAAAATCTTCTGCCAATAATTTGTTTTTGCCATTTAACGGCATCGTTATGGAATACTGCATCGCCTCCCCTTTTTGAACTCTCGTTTCCCCCGGAGCAGAACCGTTTATCGCTATCGATGCAGTCGCATACAAGTTATTAAAATTAGGATCGCTTAAATTAATTTCGGGAGGTAATGAAATGTATTTAAGCCGATGTTGAATGGCTATAGATTTGTAAATATATAAATAATCAACATTTCCTGTTTCGAGCATCGCCAGCAAATCAACTTCTTTAGGGCGAATATCTCGTGAGAATTTTGTAAAAGCCGTTTCGAGAGCCCCGGCACATGATAATACCGTTCAGCCAACTGAGTTAGCAAAACCGTTCGATATCCGCAGGGATCACTATTCGGATCAGATCGTCCTATTCGAACCTCTTTATCACACAAAATAGACATCCAATTGTCTGAATTTATTTGCACACTATGCGCGGAGTTATCCCGATAAGCGATTACCATCTCATTTGAAGCAAACGAAATATTCCACGAAGCATACTTTGGAATTAACAGATTTTCGATCACCTTATAATCTGCCGATACAAACACATCACAAGGTTTATTCAACTCCGTGATTTTTCGGGCACACTCCACACTCCCTCCTATTTCGGTAAAAATCTCCACATCCGGGTGTACTTTTTTATAATCCGCGATAATCTCTTTCATCGGGTTGGATAGACTGCCGGCATGAAAAATAATTAAATGCGTATTCTTTTTTTCTTGATTTGAATGCTTTGATCCGCAACCAAAAATAAAAAAGATGACGGATCCGACCAAAAACCATCGTAACAACTTAAAAGGCATATTATTATTCATTAAAACCGTTTTATAAAAGCGTTAATCTCTTTTGCAAACACTTCATCGTATGGCAAATGAAATTTAACGGTAAGTGGTACATAGTAAATCGGCAAATCATCTACAAGTGGCTTTATTTGAGAATCGAGCAATCGCATAGCATCCTTTTGCGTAGTAATTATCGCTTTTTTTGAAGTAATAATTTCATCAAATTCGTTTTTTATTTTAGCTACATCTTTTAATGAAAAAGCGTGGTGATCGGGAAATGTAAACGAGTGAATTTCAACAAAACGCTTCATCAGATACTCTTTTAATGGGTATGGATTTACAATGCCTGTAAGCAACAGTATTTGAGAAAAATCAGTCTGCTTTTATGCTCTGCCATAGCTGTAACAGGGACAAAATCGCCATAAGTAAAGTACGAAAACAAGACCTTTTGATGAGGCAGCGGCTTAATTTTAGACAAAAAATAATTGCGAGTTATTGGGGATAATACACTTGGGCATTTAGTCACAATAATCATATCCGCATATTTGGCAGCACTCCGATGCTCACGCAAACTTCCCATTGGAATTAAAAAATCTTTAAAGTAAGGGGTGAAATAATCCGTAAGCACGATACTAAAGCCGGCCTTTATCGGTAAGTGTTGAAATGCATCGTCGAGGACAATGACTTGTAAATCGGGAGAATCATTAAGCAATTGCTTAACCCCATGAACTCTATTTTCGTCCACTGCAATAGCAACTTCGTTCCCAAATTCACGGAAATACTGCATGGGTTCATCTCCTATATCCGACACAGAATGCTGATCTTTAGCACTTAAAAAACCTGTCGTTTTACGTTTATACCCACGACTGAGCGTAGCTACCCGATAATTTTGCTTCAACCATCGAACAAGATATTCAGTGTGAGGAGTTTTTCCGGTTCCACCCATAACTAGATTCCCGACACAAATTACGGAATATCGAAAGATGTTCTCTTTATAATTCCAAAACCATAAAAAAAACGTCTCCTTATAAAAACACAGACTCCATATATTACACTAATCGGAAAAAATAAAAATCGAAACATAAAAGAAAAATGTATAACTTTGTAAGAAATCCGAGCAAATTAACACTTTTGAACATCAATAGCAAGTATTTAAGATTTTTTTAATGAAAACCACAGAAATAATTCAATTTTTAAACACAAAATACCCCCTTGCACTTCAGGAAAGCTATGATAATTCAGGTGTCATTATTGATTTCAGAGATGAAGTGTCTGCCATTTTACTCGCTTTTGATATTACATTAGACACAATAGAAGAAGCCATCAGCAATAATGCAAATCTCATCATTTCTCACCATCCTGTTATTTTTAGCGGATTAAAGAAGTTATCCGTTCAAAAAACTTCCGATAACATTATCATAAAAGCCATTCAAAATAATATTTCCATCATCGCATTGCATACCAATATCGATAATTCAATCGAAGGGGTAAATGGACATATTGCGTTGCAGTTTAATTTACAGCAGATAAAAATATTGCGTCCATCAAAGGATCAGCTTGTCAAGTTTACTACTTATGTCCCTCACGAATTTGAAGGAGTTGTCCGCGACGCGTTATTCCAAAGCGGAGCCGGAAGCATTGGCTCGTACTCCGATTGTAGCTTTAATACATCCGGTGAAGGTACATTTAAAGCAAATAGCACTTGTTCTCCTTTTGTGGGGGAAATTGACAAGCTTCATTTTGAACCTGAAACCAAAATAGAAACAATTCTTCCCATATACAAAGTATCCGAAGCCTTAAAAAAGGTAAAATCCGTTCACCCATACGAAGAGGTTGCCTATGATATCTATCCTTTAATGAATATGAATCTCCAAGCCGGCTCTGGTATTATCGGGGAATTGACCAATCCCATAAATATAAACGATTTTTTATCCCAGCTTAAGCATCAATTTAATTTACAGGTAATTCGACACAGCAAACTCATCAAAGACAATATAAAAACGATAGCTTTCTGTGGGGGTAGCGGCAGTTTTCTTATTTCCGATGCCATTTATCATCAAGCAGATATATTTATCACCGGAGATTTGAAATATCACGATTATTTTGAAGCGAATAATAAAATTATTTTGGCGGATATCGGACATTTCGAGAGTGAACAACACACAATTGATATTATCAATGATGTTTTGATGAAAAAATTTCCTAACTTTGCAATCTTAAAAACAAAAGTAAACACAAACCCTATAGAATATTATACATAGCGATAACAGCAAAATACAGATAATCAATGGCAAAAACATCGAAAAAAATTCAGAAAAAGAAGAGCAAACAACCTCTGTTTCGCCTGTTGCTGAACCCAAAACACAAGAAGAAATCACCATCGAAAAAAAGTTAGTTTCGTTGTACAAACTGCAACTAATCGACTCAAAGATCGATAAAATAAGAATTATCCGAGGGGAATTACCCTTAGAAGTTCAAGACTTAGAAGATCAATGCATTGGTTTGGAAACCCGCTCTAACAAATTCATTGAAGAAATTAACGAACTTGAAAAGCAAATTCAAGAAAAAAACACCGCGATAAAAGAGGCAAAAACATTAATAAAAAAATACGAGGAACAACAAAATAACGTTCGTAACAACCGTGAATATGAAGCTCTTTCAAAAGAAATTGAATTTAAAAATTTAGAAATTCAGCTATTCGAAAAAACGAATCAGAGAATACACTGCAGAACTGGAGTCAAAAAAAGCGGAAACCGATAGAATCACTAAAGATCTTGCTGATTCCCGCAACGAATTGGAACTAAAAAAGAGTGAGCTTAACGATATTATTTCTGAAACGGAAAAAAGAGGAACAAGAACTTGAATTAAAATCATCCGAACAACAACAAAACATAGAAGAACGTCTTTTAACCGCTTATAAACGCATTCGCAAAGGAGCCCGTAACGGCTTAGCGGTTGTTAAGGTTGAGCGTGATGCTTGTGGTGGATGTTTTAACAAAATTCCGCCTCAGCGCATCCTCGACATTAAAATGCACAAAAAAATCATTGTTTGTGAATATTGCGGTCGAGTTCTTATCGACGAAGAATTTGCCGACAATATTTAATCGGTGAAATTGATGATTTTAACGAATTTTTTTTCTAATAAAAAGATTAGAAAAAAAATTCGTTTTATTTTTGTCTTCTCCACACTTATAAGCACCTGCTTTCCTGCCTCTTCCCAAGCGTACTATTTTGCGTTTGACTCTATTCAGCAAGCAATGTATAAAGAAGCCGGCCAGCTAAAAATCATATCGGTAAAGAAGAAACTTTTTAATCAAAAAACCATTGCACCATCTAATTTAGCGAACCTATTCATCGAGGACTTCTCCGACTTTTTGGCCGTAATTGCTATTTCGTCAAAAGATGCATTTGAATATTATAAAACAAAAAACTCCGAGCGAATTGATGTTTTTGAAAACGCATCACTTAAATCACCATACGTAAAATTCAGCCTTTCCGAATTTTATCTACATCGTGCAATTTGCAGGGTCCTTTTTAGTGAAAAGTTTAAGGCCGTTTTTGATTTAAAAAAGGCACGTTCATATTCAAAAAACAACGAGGAGGAATATCCTCAATTTGAGCTTAACTATAAAACAAAATCCCTTCTCAACATTCTATTAGGATCAATTCCCCCTTCCTTTAAATGGGCCTCAGGATTAATCTCACTGAAAGGAGATTACAAAACAGGAATTATAGAACTCAACAGAATGCTCAATCTTTCTTATGTCAAGGGAGATTACAACTGCTTTTTCCCGGAAATTCTAACATACAAAATTATCACAACCCAACAATCATCCGCAAGCGCAAATGAAAACAAGCAATTGAACACTTATTTTTCGACACTCACCGTTAAACGGGAACTTCCCCAAAACTACATTCTTCTCTATGCATGGAGCGATTATTTAATGAAAAATGGGCAAAATGATATGGCTATCAAAGTCATCTGCTCACAACAAAAAGATCCTGGATATATTCCGTTCTGGCCCATTGAGTTTATTCAAGGGGTCGCTCTACAGAACAAACTCGATAAGAGTTGTGTGTCCCACTTTTTATCATACATTCAAGGTGTCCGGAAAGGAAATTACATTAATGCCTGTTTTCAGCGTTTAGCGTGGCAATCTTTATTGAACGGATCTCCACAAGAATATGACAAATATATCCAACAAATAAACCGAAGTATTATAAATACCGAGCAGGATCAGGCTGCTTTATTCGAGCAACAAAGCAAGCAAAGGCCATTTATTCAACTTTTAAAAGCTCGCTTGCTTTTCGACGGAGGATACTATAGTCAATCGATGGAAGAACTTTCCTCGATAAAAACCGAAAATCTACACCATCCACTTTGCCAATTGGAATATTATTATCGACTTGCCCGAAATTACGAGAAACAGGGAAGTTTTACCAAAGCAATGTTTCTATTCAACAAAGTGATCATTGATGGAAGTACTGTTGCAAACTATTATGCGGCCAATGCAGCCTTAAATGCGGGAAATGTTTGCGAACAGCTAAACAACAAAAAACAAGCTCAACTCTATTATAAAAAATGCCTTTCGCTATCACCTACCCAATACAAGGAAAGTATTCATCAAAAAGCTAAAATCGGACTTGAAAGAATTCGATAAACCGAATAAAATTAAAGCAAATCTTTTTCAAATTATTGAAACTATAATTCTCAAAAAAAACGGCTAACGAAAATCGATAGCCGTTTGGTTTTGAGGATTATATATATTAGATTTGCATAATATTACTAGAATTTAAATCCCATCGAAAGGATAAAACTACTTGAGGATATTTTCTGTTCTGTGACGGCTCCTTCATAAAGGTAATATTTTCCATTGCTATCGGAATGCGAATAGGTGAAATCGATAAAATACTGAGCACTTCTGAACCCAATACCGGCACTAATAATGTTTCTTTCGTAAGTATTCAATGTGTCCGATTTGAAGGGGCTCATGTAATAAGCATAACCTGCTCGAAGTACAATTGGATTTAAATTATACTCAACGCCACCTCTAATATTATGAGTAGCCTTGTAAACATCTTTAATCGTTTTATTTTCATCCACAAAATTATAATCGGAAGAGCGCATTCTGCTTGTTGAATAATCAGTATATTCATAATCAAGTGAAACAAATCCCGATTTATTAATCAAGAAAGCAATATTCCCTAGAAGTCTAAGCGGTGTGTTTATTTCATATTTAAATGTGGATTCAAGGGGATCAAAAGTATATACAGCCGTATCTATGTTAGATGAAAAGTTTCGGGTATAGTTATCTTCTATACGGTAGAAAAACGTTGGAGTGTGAATGGCCGCACCAATACGAAGGAATTTTACGGGTTGTGCTAAAAATCCAAATTTAAAGTTTACGCCCGAACCATCCGTTGATAAATGATCTTTAATGGACATGCTTTTAAAATTAGAAATGGTATCCAATCGATCTACCTCGTCATATTGAGAATCCTCTGTATAATTAATTCCTACCAACCCAATCGTAGCACCTAAGTAAAGTACGTCGTTATAATTTCCGGAAAGCGAAAAGGTCCATTCATTCATACCACCTTTAGTACTAATCGTTTTTCGTTGAACAATATCGCCTTGAAATGCTCTTACATAATTATTATTTGTATCCAATGGATTCATTAAATAGCCATCCCAAGCCAACTGGGTGTCAAATGCACTTAAATTTTGTGATGGAATTCCATTCGCTTTACTAACAAATGCATCAATAATTGAAGATTCACTATTATTTCCTTCAATTGCTATATTATTATTATAATTTGCCAGCCTATTCATCCCAAAACCAAATTGAACACTTTTCCATTGCGGTTTATCGGATGCAACCGAATTTAATGGAGCAGCAAGAACAATCCCAAAATTTCCCACATTAAAATTATATTTGAAATCTTCACTTTCTACACCACGATATGTATTAACATTTTTACTGTAATATATCGTAGGTGAAAATGAGATTTCGGATTTTTTATAAACCCCCATTCCTGCCGGATTAATTGAGAGTGAAGAAAAATCGGCACCTACAGCTCCAAAAGCACCACCTACAGATGTACTTCTTGCAGTTCCGCCCCAATACATTTGTGAATACCGTAACGCTTCGTTTTCATTTTGAGCCATCAAGCTACCTGTAAAAAGCAGTGATGATATTGCAGTGATGATGATTATTTTTGTTTTCATATCCTTTGAGTTATTAATGGTTATATTATGAATTATGTTTGGTTACCTACGATGGCCTCCCCCACTGCTGCTTGAACTACCACTACTTGAGCGCCCGCTACTACTTGAGCCACTCGACGACGATCGTGACGACGAACTAGAAGGAGAAGAGTAGCTACTGCTCGAAGAGCTTCTCGAAGGAGTAGAATAATTACTACCCGAAGAAGAACTTCTTGAAGGAGTAGAATAAGAGTTGTTATTCGATGGACGAGAATAGTTATTGTTCGAGGGGGCAGAATAATTTGAGTTATTATTTGACGGTTGTGTATAATTTGATCCTCTACTTGATGGAGTCGAATACCCCTCGCTTGAACGTTGATTGTTGTTATTGTTGTATGTTTTAGTATTGGTAAATGTTGGTTTAGAATAACTCGAGCCGTTGTTGCTGTTTACTCTGTTTGAGCCCGATTGCTCTTTTGAATCATTACGTTTATAGTTATAGTAGGATGGATTGTTTCCATTATTTCTGTTTGTATTATAATCTTTAGTTTCACCGGTTTTTAATTCTACCGGTTTTTGATAGTTGTTCGACCTATTATTGTTATTTGCAGGTTGAACTGTTCCATTATTCGGTCTTGAAAATTTATTTGAAGGTTCTGTTGTCGGTTTTACTGTAGAACCATTATTTTGGCCTTCTCTGCTAATCGTATTGGCATTCGTTCTGGAAGCATCAACAACTCCTTTATCCTTTATTTGACCTGCCACGGGTACCGTTCTTGAATCCGAATTAGGACGGGTTTTCAAATTATCATTCGTTATTGAATTTTTATCTGAATTTCTTTCTGAACTTATGCTCGAATTATTATTATTCGTCTTGCCTAAATTCCTACCCGTATTAACCGCTATACTTTCGAACCGTTCCCCTAGGGTTAGCTTGTTATTTTTACCGGTAGAACCGGATGTTCCCGCGCTTCCCCCTGTGGAAGCTCTATGTCCGCCACCACCAGTATATCCGCCACCGCCAATAGCATCACGATGTCCATAATAATGAGTAGTATTGTTATCATAACTATTATAATAATTATCGGCATAGCCATAGTATCCATCGCCCCAATAGCCGTGATGACCATAGTTGTACCCCCAACCATAATATCCAGGATATCCCCAGTATCCTGGAGCCCATGAATAATACGGACGATAGAACGGGTCGTTCCACATCCAACCATATCCCATATAAATACTTACGCCCCATGTATAAGGATTATATGAATACCAATATTCATTGGTGTACCATGGGTCATAATAACTCCAACCATAATCATAATTATGAAAACGGCGGATGCGTGATGAATAGTAATAATCGTATTCATCATCGAAGTAATTATTGGTAACATACGTATTTCCGTTATTATCAGAGGTAGATTCGGTAGTTGCCGGTTGATCTGGCTGACTATAAGAAGAGCTTCCTTGATTTTCGGAATTATATGTATTTTGTTGGTTGTCCGAGCTTGTTTGATTTTGATTAATATCTGCAGACTGAATAGTTCTTTTCTGAGCCGGTTCTTTTTGAGTGTATTGTTGTGTTTCTGCAGGTGAGTTTGCAGATGAGGAGTAAACATCGTCGTAACCCGACGTCCCGGAATTTAATACTGTGCAGGAGGTTGCCAATCCCGTTAACCCAACTGCTAATAACATTAACTTTTTCATTTTTTATCCTCCGATAAATTTATATTGTACTTTTAACTCGATTCTTTTTGCTAATTTTGCTGAAAACTTTAATCATAAATATGATTTGAATTTTATCAAATATCATACCACGTAAAGCATTATGGCAAAAAATTTCACTAGTAAATCGGAGAATTACTCCCAATGGTATAATGAATTGGTTTTAAAAGCCGATTTGGCAGAAAATTCAGCAGTTAGAGGTTGTATGGTTATTAAACCATACGGTTATTCGATTTGGGAAAAGATGCAACAAAGATTAGACCAAATGTTTAAAGAAACAGGACACGAAAATGCCTATTTCCCATTATTTATCCCAAAATCGTTTTTCAGCAAAGAGGCTAGCCATGTAGAAGGCTTTGCAAAAGAATGCGCCGTAGTAACCCACTATCGGTTAAAAAACGATGAAAATGGCAAAGGGATTATCGTTGACCCTGATGCCAAACTTGAAGAAGAGCTCATTATAAGACCCACATCCGAGACAATTATTTGGGACACTTATCGGAATTGGATTCAATCATATCGAGACCTGCCATTGCTTATCAACCAATGGGCAAATGTCGTTCGATGGGAAATGCGCACTCGCTTGTTTTTGCGCACTGCTGAATTTTTATGGCAAGAAGGGCACACAGCACACGCCAACGAAAAAGAGGCGCTGGAAGAAGCCATGAGAATGCTGGATGTATATACCGATTTTGCCGAAAACTTCATGGCTATGCCTGTTCTCCGAGGTGTAAAAAGTGCCAATGAACGTTTTGCAGGAGCTATTGAAACTTTCTGCATTGAAGCCATGATGCAAGATGGAAAAGCACTTCAAGCAGGGACATCCCACTTTTTGGGACAAAACTTTGCAAAAGCATTTGATGTAAGGTTTCTAAACAAAGAAAATCAACTGGAATATGTTTGGGCTACTTCTTGGGGGGTATCCACCCGGCTAATCGGTGCGTTAATCATGTCACACTCCGATGACAACGGGCTGGTATTACCTCCGAAACTAGCTCCTATCCAAGTAGTAATTATCCCTATTTTTAAAAATGAAGATGATCTAAAAAAAATATCTGAACGAATAAACCCCATTATTGCACAAATGCGTAGTCAGGAAATCCGTGTAAAATTTGACAATCGGGATACTCAAAAACCAGGTTGGAAATTTAATGAATATGAGTTCAAAGGCGTGCCCATCCGATTAGCAATAGGATTACGGGATATTGAAAATAATTCAATTGAAGTTGCTCGTAGAGACACACTAACTAAGGAACAGATCAACCTTGATTCTATTGTTGAACACATAAAAACATTGCTTACCGATATCCAGTCAAATTTATTCAATCAGGCATTAGCCCGCAGAGAGGCCATGACCACAATTGTAAACTCGTACGAAGAATTCAAGGAAGTTCTTGATACCAAGGGCGGGTTTGTAGTTGCTCATTGGGATGGCACTCCTGAAACAGAAGAAAAAATCAAACAGGAAACCAAGGCTACAATTCGTTGTATCCCATTGAACAACAAGCTTGAAGACGGCGTTTGCATCTATAGCGGAAAACCTTCGATACAACGCGTCTATTTTGCAAGAAACTATTAATTATGACCAATTCAACAGATCCCAGGCTTATTGCATTTGAGCGATTACTAACCATCATGGACGAGTTGCGAAATGGTTGCCCATGGGACAAAAAGCAGACATTCGAAAGTTTACGCTATTTAACCATAGAAGAAACTTACGAACTTTCGGATGCAATTTTGAAAGGCGATGACACAGAAATCAAAAAGGAATTGGGAGATTTAATGCTTCATCTGGTTTTTTACTCAAAAATTGGCTCGGAAAAAGGTTGCTTCGATATTACAGATGTGCTGAATGCAATTTGTGAAAAGCTGATACACCGACATCCGCACATATATGCTTCTACTGTTGTAACTGATGATGAGGACGTAAAAGCTAACTGGGAGAAAATAAAGCTAACTGAAAAAGGAGGGAATAAATCGGTTTTGTCCGGAGTTCCAAAATCGTTACCCGCAATGGTGAAAGCCTGCCGCATTCAAGAGAAAGCAAGAGGTGTTGGGTTCGACTGGGAAAATAGCGATCAGGTATTTGAAAAAGTTGAAGAGGAATTAATGGAATTCAAACACGAACTATTTACGGGAAAAACAAAAAACATCGAAGCAGAATTCGGGGACTTGTTGTTTTCACTGGTTAATTTCTCCCGGTTCATTAATATTAATCCAGAGGATGCTTTAGAAAGAACAAATTTAAAGTTTATCAAACGATTCTCGTATATTGAAGAGCAAGCAAAAATCAACGATAAGAGAGTAAATGAACTATCGCTAGCAGAAATGGAATATTTTTGGAATGAGTATAAAAGCAGCGAAAAAAGATAATTTTCACGGTATAATTTTTGTCATGATTATCTATTCACAAAAAATAAAAAACATGAAAATACATAAGGGAACAAAGCTTTTGATTATTTTATCTTTAATAATAGTGGTTGCTTCTTGCAAAAAAGATGATACAGAAGAGGTGATTGACAGCCGTGATGTATTTGTTGGCACATGGAACGTAAGCGATCATCAGATTACAAAAGCAAATTATCAGGTCCGAATATACAAAGATGAAAGCTATAGTGAGAAGATTTGGTTAATCAACTTCCATGGAACTACAGACACTGCATTTGCTTATGTTTCCGACAAAAATATCACAATCGCTCCACAAGCATTGAGCACTACTCATTTAAACACAGGTGGATCCGGATTAATGACCGGAACTACAAAAATTGATTTTGAATACTATATTAATGATGGTGCCCAACAAGACACGATTCAGGCCACTTATCAAAAATAAGCACTACTTCTCTTTAGTATTATCTTTTTCGGAAGGGGCATTTTCTCCTGTAGGTTGTTGCTGATTAACCGGTGTATTCTGCATCGTCATCAACTTATTAATCACATTCAAAAACAGTTTAGAAATATCTTTATCTGTTCCAATATAGTAATTCATTGACTCATAAAACTGTTTTTTGGTAACTTTATGTTTATCAAATAAAGCATTATAGTATGCAGTGGTATATAAACCGATATTAATTCCCTTTTGGCTTTTATAATAAACTGCAGACTCAATGATATATGAGCCGATCAGTAACTCTGAAAGTGTTGACTTATCAATCAAATTTGTAGGCTTTTGAAGTGTAATTTGATTTTTTCTACCACACCCCACTGCAACAAAAGCCAATAATCCAATAATAAAAAAAACTTTTAATAAATTGGAATTTTTCATATTTTTACTCCACATTAAACATTAATCGCTCTCCTCTAACAGACTCATCAAAAACTCCATTGTTATATACAAGTTGCCCATTCACAAAAGTTTTAACAATCCTCGAATGAAAAGTCAATCCTTCTAGTGGCGACCAACCACATTTATATAGAATGTTATCTTCGTTTATTTCCTGCTCACAATTCAGATTAACCAATACCAAATCGGCATAATTTCCAGGACGAATAAAGCCCCGTTTTTCAATTTTAAAACACTTGGCAGGAGCATGAGACATCTTTTCTACAATTTTATCGAGCGTAATTTTTCCCTGATGGTATAGTTCAAGCATCATTAGTAAACCATGTTGAACTAATGGGATACCGGAAGGAGATTTAAAATAGGTGTGATCTTTTTCTTCGAGCGTATGCGGAGCATGATCCGTAGCGATCACATCAATTTTATTACCCAATAATCCTATCAATAAACTCATCTGGTCATCCGGACTTTTTATGGAAGGATTACATTTAATTAAAGCTCCTTGTTCCGCATAGTCTAAGTAATTAAACCAAAGATGATGTACACAAACCTCCGCTGTGATTCGTTTTTTATCGAGTGGCGTTTTATGATCGAAAAGTTCCAACTCTTTAGCTGTAGAAAGATGGAGCACATGAAGACGTGTGTTGTATTTCTTTGCTAACGAAACCGCATACGAACTGGATGCGTAACAAGCCTCTGCACTTCGGATAGCGGCATGACGATCAAACGGCACATTTTCGCCATACTGTTCACGATATGTTTTAATATTTTGCTGAATAATTTTTTCATCTTCGGCATGTATGGCAACCAGCACTTTAGAACAAGCAAAAAGCTGTTCCAACACCTGCGGCCTATCCACCAACATGTTCCCGGTAGAAGCACCCATAAAAACTTTTACACCGCAAACAGTGGCAGGATCGGTTTTAAGCACTTCTGCAATATTATCGTTTGAGGCTCCCATGTAAAAAGAGTAATTAGCCAACGATTTACTTGCCGCTAACTGATATTTTTCCTCTAAAAGTTCTTGTGTAAGAGTATTCGGAACCGTATTCGGCATATCCATATAAGAGGTCACACCACCCGCTACAGCCGCTTTTGACTCGGTATAGATATCGGCTTTATGAGTAAGACCCGGCTCCCTGAAATGAACCTGATCATCAATGACTCCTGGAAGCAAATAAAGGCCTTCGGCATCAATAAAAACCGTATTATCATCAAGCAAAATATCCTCGATGGCAAAATTATCGGTAAGCACCAATTTTATCATCCCGTTTTGAATCACGACATCGGCTTTAATAATTTTCCCTTCATTAACGATGTGTGCATTATGAATATAATAGTTGTTATTGATAAAAGTGCTCATAAGTTATGATTTATTTTTTATAAGAAAATTTGTATTTTTCGGCCAGTTTGTTTTGAACGGTAATAAACGCGTCAACTTCTGCATTTAGCGTAATAAAAACAGCGGAGCTGATTTCCTCAAACTGTTTGGCTTGTCTTGGAGTAAACAAACTGTCTGGAATTTTAGAAAGCTCTACTAATGTTTTATATCCATTTTGAGTTTGTTTTTTATATGCTGCAAACAGCAAAAGCGTTGCCTTTTTAAAACCGATTTCCGGATCCGGATCTACCATTCCTTTCACTTTATTCTCGGAAGTAATAATTTGAGAAAGCAACTGCTGGTAATTAGAATCAACTTCCAGTAATTTTTTTTCATTAACGGAATTAACCAGTGTATTTTCAGCATTGATAACAGCTTCTTGTTCTGAAATTATTTTATCGTTAAAATTAACAATTTCCGTTTGCTTTTGGCTACATCCGGCAAAGTAAATGGAAAGTAACAGAAAACATATTTTTTTCATCTGTTTAACCTTAGAAATCACAATAAATACAGTTTAACAAACTTATTTTTTAATGCGACGATACGTTGTAAACCAACTGCGGATTTTAAGATTAAGCACACCAAAAATAGCTTCTCTGAATATCCCCTTCGACATTTTGGAAGTACCTTCGGTACGATCTGTAAAAATAATGGGCACTTCCATAATTTTAAACCCTAATTTCCATACGGTAAATTTCATTTCTATCTGAAAGCCGTATCCAATGTGCTTAATTTGATCATAATCTATGTTTTCAAGCACAATACGGCGATAGCATTTAAACCCGGCAGTGGTATCCCTAACAGGTATTCCAGTAATTTTACGCACATACATCGACCCAAAATATGAAATAAGCACTCGGTTCATCGGCCAGTTAACTACATTCACACCGTTTGAATAGCGTGAACCGATCGCCAAATCGGCACCCTCAACGACACATGCATTATATAATCGTAATAAATCTTCCGGATTGTGGGAAAAATCGGCATCCATTTCAAAAACAAAGTCATAATTTTTCTCTAATGCCCATTTAAATCCATGCATGTATGCTGTTCCCAAACCCAGCTTACCTTTTCGTTCTTCAATAAACAAACGGTCAGGAAATTCCTGCATTAACGATTTTACAATTTGAGCAGTACCATCCGGGGAGTTATCCTCAACAATAAGCACATCAAATTCCTTAGGGAGAGAGAATACTTTTCGAATAATCTTTTCAATATTCTCTTTTTCATTATATGTTGGAATAATTACAACACTATCTACCATAACAAGAAAAATTAATTTTAAACCTTTATTTTAATTCGCGGGCCAATATCAGATAACTTGGAAAGTGATCGCTATAACCACCGACAAATTGACCGCCAACATAAGTACGAAACGGGTAACCGGCATAAGCTCCGGTTTTTTGTTTCAAAAAATCTTCATTAAAGATTCGTGCCCCATAGAGCTTATACGATGAGAAGTCTTTTCCTGTAAGGCTGTAAGAAATAATAATTTGATCAAATAAATTCCACGAATCTTGATATGCTAAAGATCCGATTCCATCCGAAAATAATTTATACATCGGATTATATAAATCGGTTTTTGCAACCTCCTTAATGTCCTTTTTAGCTTTAAGATGTTTTACCAGACTGGCATCTGTTGGATCATCATTTAAGTCGCCCATGATAAGCATTTTTACATTGGGAACGTTTTCAATCAATGAATCTGCAATATGACGTGCTAGATCAGCAGCCGCCACACGTTTAGGGGCGCTACGCTTTTCTCCACCACTGCGAGATGGCCAGTGATTCACCAACACATAAACTTCTTCTCCATCGAGAAGTCCATTTACCAATAATTGATCTCTGGTATAAAAAGAAGTATCTGAAGTAATAAGCGGGAACGGTTTGCTTCCAAGGACTTTAAAACGATCCTTTTTGTATAAAAACCCCACATCAACCCCACGACGATCACGGCAATCGTAATGAACATATCCATAGTTCAAACTTTTTAAAGGTTCTGTATTTAATAGATCCTGAATTACGGTAGCATTTTCGACTTCCGACACGCCTAAAAATGCAGGACCACCTTTCAGCGTGGATTCTCCAATACGAGAAATTGCATTCGCCATGTTCTGAAGTTTTAACTTATAGCGATCTCCTGTCCAAACATTTTTACCATCCGGCAAAAACTCCTCATCGTTCTTATTCGGATCATTTACCGTATCGTACAAATTTTCGAGATTGTAAAATCCGACGATTGCAATTTGATATTTCTTTTTTTCCTGTGCGGATAAATGAATAACAAACAAGAGCGTCAGTAAACCAAGTGAGATTTTTTTGATATAAATTTTGAACATAATGATATTTTTAGTATTTTTATGCAAATATACATTGATAATTTACATGAAATAAAAAAGGACAAAAATTTATATTAAAAATATGATTATCTTTGCGTGTTTTTATAGTTCAAATATAAATGCAAAAATTAGAAAAAAATATTAATAACCAATTTTAAGAAATGATGAAGAAATTACTCATGATGGTTGTCTTGGTGATAGGATTTATCTTATCGGGGAAAGCGCAAACAGGCAATCTGTCGGGCAAAGTTACCGACGAAAACAGCAAACCCATACCAGGGGCTGTAATAACTTTAGGCACATTGCAATTCACTACTGATGCTACAGGGACATTCAATATTAATGGTGCATCCTTCGAAAAAGGAGAAATTTCGATTAGCGCCGAAGGATTCGAACCACTGGTAGTTTCATTCGATATCACCAAAACATCCAATAATCTTGGCGAAATAAAATTAGCGACTTCCGGCAACAATTCAACTATAAATGAAGGTACTATTGCCACATTAGACATGGAAGAAGATTCTCAGCAACAATCAGCAGGTCTTTTGCACTCATCCAGTGATGTGTTTGTAAATACGGCCGGTTTCGTTTTTAGTGCTGCCTATTTTCGTATGCGTGGTTACGACGGAGAATTCTCGGAAGTGATGCTAAACGGATTATCGATGAGCAATTCCGAAAACGGACGATCGATGTACTCGAACTGGGGTGGATTAAATGATGTGACAAAAGTAAAAGAATCGGTTACCGGATTAAACCCGGCTCATTTTTCATTCGGCGGATTAGTTGGAACCACAAATTACGATTTGCGTGCATCTTCGCAACGCAAACAGACTAAAATCTCTTATGCATACTCAAATAAAACTTACACCAACCGTGTGATGATCACTCATTCCACCGGATTAATGGAAAACGGCTGGGCTTTTACCGTGTCTGCTTCGCGCAGATGGGGCAATGAAGGTTATGTAAAAGGAACTTTTTACGATGCCAACTCCTATTTTCTTTCCGCAGAGAAGAAGATCAACGCTAAACACAGCATCTCTCTGACCACATTTGGAGCTCCTGTAAAAAAAGGAATGCAATCGGCATCGACTCAGGAAGCTTACGATTTATTAGACAACAACTACTATAACCCCGCGTGGGGATATCAAGATGGAAAAGTGCGCAATTCGAAGGTAAAAAGCTCATTTGAGCCGACTACCTTATTAACCCATGTCTTTGACATCAACTCAAAAACCAAACTGACTTCAACCGCCGGATTCACTTTTGGACGTACCGGAAGCACCGCGCTAAACTGGTACAACGCTGCGGATCCCCGTCCCGATTATTATAAAAAGTTACCAAGTGCTCAAACGGGTGAAGTTTCAATAAGTGACTATACAAATCTTTGGCAAAACGACGAAGGCTTTAGTCAAATAAACTGGAATAACCTTTATCAGATCAACTACCTTTCAAATTACACAGGCGAACAAGCCAAATATATTATTGAAGAGCGTCGCATAGATATGAAACAATATGGATTTGCTTCTTACATTAATCATGATTTGAATAAAAACACCTTTTTAAGTGGTGGCTTGGACGTTCGGTCATATACCGGCAGAAATTACAAAGTGATCAGCGATATGCTCGGTGGTGAATATTGGGTTGACGTAGATCAATTTGCCGAAAGAGATTTCTCTGGCGACAGCATTATCAGCCAAAACGACTTAAACAATCCCGACAGAGTAGTTAAAGAAGGTGACACTTACGGCTACGACTATGAAAGTCATGTAAACACTCAAAACATTTGGGGTTTAGCTGAATTCACTTATTCAAAAGTTGATTTTTACGCTGCATTGAATGCTACAACCACACAATACTGGAGAGTTGGGAATATGAAAAACGGTCGCTATCCGGACAACTCTTATGGCAAAAGCGAGACGCAATCATTCTTTAACTATGCCGCAAAACTGGGTGCCACTTATAAAATTACCGGTCGTCATTTTATTACTGGAAATGCCATGTATATGACTTCTGCCCCTACTTTTAAAAATTCATATATTTCGCCCCGTGTAAGCGACAAATTAATTGCGAATATGGACAGTCGAAAAGTATTAAGCGGAGATATTAGCTACATTATTCGGCATCCTAGAATTAAAGGAAGAATAACGTTATACCAAACTAATATTAACGACGACGTAGAGATGAACAGTTATTATCATGATGTTTTGCGCACTTATGTTAACACAACCATGACCGGTGTGGACAAAGTACATCAAGGACTGGAATTAGGCGTAGAAGGCAAAGTAACCAGTTCCCTCTCATTGATTGCTGTTTTGTCGAAAGGAAATTTCAGATACACTTCACGTCCAACGGCGACTACTTCCGTTGAAAACGGATCGGTAGCAGACACCTCTCAAACCATTTATTGCAAAAACTTCTATGTAAACGGCACACCTCAAACGGCAGGTACATTCGGGATTAAATGGCAAGGACCAAAATATTGGTGGGTTAACATCAATGCCAATTGGTTTGACGATATCTGGGTAGATTTTGCGCCTGAAGCCAGAACCATTGGTGCAATTGATGGAATATACAATAATGACGCTTTAATAAAAGCCATTACCGAACAACGAAAAGTTCCGGGTCAATTTACATTAGATGCCTCCATCAGCAAATCGTGGAAAGTAAAACAATACACAATCCTATTAAATGCGAGTGTAAATAACATATTAGACAACAAAGAATTAGTAACCTCTGCTTATGAGCAATTACGTTTTGATTTTGAAGAAAAAAATGTAAATAAATTCCCTGTAAAATATTACTATGGATTTGGCAGAACTTATTTTATTTCCTTAGGCATCCGTTTTTAATTAACCCAAAAGAAAAAATAATATGAAAAATAAATTCAAAATAAACTTCTTTTTGATAGCATTAATGGGGTTATCAATGTTTTTTACCAGTTGTGTAAAAGGAGATTTCGACGTACCTCCAACCATTATCCCTTCATTTACCGTTCCTGCCGGCGACACCTTGTTAACCATTGCACAACTTAAAGCAATGCACACGAATACAGCTTCCTTAGACAGCATTAAAAACAATTACTGGATTCAGGGAATCGTTATCGGCAATGATGAATCCGGTAATATATACAAAGCTCTTTATATCCAGGATTCAACCGGAGGAATTTTATTATCCTTAAATTCCAAGACACTATACACAACTTATAAAGTTGGACAGCAAATTTACGTTAAACTTAAAAATCTTGTTTTCGGATACCCCTACAATTCAGTAGGCCAATTGGGAGCTATTTATGGAACCAGCACGGGACAACTAGCCGAAGCTGCCATTCCAAATCATTTGTTTAAAAACGGACTACCGGGAACGTTGCCAACTCCAAAGATTATTAGCGGTGCTACCGATTTAACCACTGGTGATATTTACACTCTAGTAAGATTAGATTCCGTAGCTTTTGCTGATGCCGGGCAGCCTTATTCAACATCAACGGCATCCACCAACCACAACCTAACATTAAAAGATGGGTCTTCAATCATTGTAAGAACTAGCAACTATGCGAACTTTAAAGATTCACTAATGCCAGCCGGAAGAGGCAATGTCATTGCGATTTTAGGTTGGTATGGTGCATATCAGCTTACCATTAGAAATCTGGATGATGTATATGGATTTACTTCAAGCAAATAAGTGTAAACGAGTGAAAATAATCGAAAAAATATTAATTATGAAAAAATCAATCAACATAAAATCATTAATCCTTATCGGGATGATTGGAGTTTCTGCTGTTTTAAGCTCCTGTGTAAAGCAGGATTTTGCTGAACCCGATGCCGTTACGCCCTCGTTTACGATGCCTGCCGGAGCCTCTTTAATTACTATTCAGCAGTTAAAAGCCCGTCATACATCTGCCAATTCTTTAGACAGCATTACCGATGACGTTTATATCCAAGGTATCGTTACGGGAAACGATCAATTCGGAAATATATACAAAACACTATATATTCAGGATTCAACTTGTGGAATCGTTTTATCGCTAAATAAAACCAGTTTGTACAATGAATATAAACAAGGGCAACAAATTTACGTAAAATGTAAAAACTTAATCTTAGGCTCCTATGGCGGCACCCTGCAGCTAGGAAGTATCTATAATGGCGGCACCGGCCAGTTACCTGAAATTGCCGTTCCGAACCATCTGTTCAAAAATGGAATGCCAAAAGCTGTTCCGGCACCAATGCACATACGAACAGCTTCGGATTTAATTCCCGATAATGTATCAAAATTGGTAATTTTAGATTCCTGCTCCTTCTCAGAAGCAGGGTTGCCTTTCGTGTCCGATAACCTAACTACCGATCGTAGTTTAAAAGTTAAAGACGGCACCATCATTACCGTTCGCACTAGTAACTATGCTGCATTTAAAAACAGTATCATCCCTGCCGGCAAAGGAACTGTAATCGGATTATTAGGTCTATACAATGGAACATATCAATTAGTGATTCGCCACATTGATGATGTCTATGGTTTCATTCCTCCTATCGCGGATGCTTCGTTTACAACCAATCCCTTAACTTGGGCGGCACCAAATACCTGGACCACACAAAATGTAACCGGTGCTCAGGTATGGGCTTTTGATGCAAGCTACAAAATGATGAAGGTATCAGGATATGCAGGTGGAAATTATGCAAATGAAGACTGGCTGATCTCCCCATCTTACAGCACCCTAAATATTCCCAGTGCTATCTTATCATTTGACCATGCTGCAAAATACGGTTCACCTTCCACAGAACTTCATGTAATGATTTCTACGGATTACAACGGTGCAAACTTTGCAACAGCTACTTGGACAGAGCTTACAGTCCCAAATTGGCCTTCCGGCGCAGACTGGACATTCATTAACTCAGGTGATATCAATTTAAGCGCTTATCTCAATCAGGCAAATGTTCGCATCGCCTTTAAATATACCAGCACAACTTCCAGTGGAGCTACATGGGAAATTAAAGGATTGAATATCAGAAGATAAATTATTGCTCTTCAACTCAAAAAAGATCGCTTCCATTAACAGAAGCGATCTTTTTTATTGACCTCATAACTATCGCAAAATAATCCGGACACTGATGAAAAACATATATTATCTTATTTGGGCTGATTCCATTAACCGGTATAAAGAATTCAACCCTAAGGACAAAGGTTGGAAAATATCCGTCTTTAATATGAATACCTTTCTCAATGGGTTAAACCTATGGGCTATTCTTCTTTGGTTGAAATATTTTAAAATATTAAGTTTTAATCTACTAAATATTCACTTATTTCCTGTAGAATCACTCAATAATTTATTTACATTTATTGTCGTATTTGCATCCCCATTTGGTGTTATGAACTATTTTTTGATTTTTTACAAAAACAGGCATGAAAAAATTATTAAAAGATATTCAATAACAGACAGCAAATATTTTATAATCTATTCATTTTCGACAGTGTTTATCACGATATTTTCTTTGATTTTTTATAATATATTGTCTTAGCAATTTTTTTGTTCTTCCAAAATCTTATTTGGTTATATTTTGAAGCAGAAAAATGAGACTTTAAAAATCAAGTCCGATTTCATAATACGAGGAGAACATGTTCACTAATTATTATGTTTTTTCGTGAATAACAAGCTATAATCAAAGCATCAACAAATTTCACTTCTTTATTCCAGAACTTGTAAAGTGATTCTGTATGAGCCACTGCGAAGCCTGAATGTAAGAACAGGCATACTTTTTCATATCATCGGCAATCGGCTTGTATTTTTGAGAGACATCTTCCATCGACCTGTTTTTATACAAAAACATCTTTTGTGTGCCATCGGGCTGAATGATGGAAAACAAGGAATCGTTAAGGCAACCGATTTTTTCATCGGTGCTGAATACCGCATATTTGCGGGATCGTTTCAACAAATCAATACCCAACGTTGAATTAATGTAGTTTGCATGAATAAACCCCAACACTGTGGGGGCAACATCAACCTGCAATCCCACCTGATTAAACTCCTTCCCTACCGGAATATATTTGGGAGAATAGATGATAAACGGTGTGTGATGGTAATCGAGAGAGACTTCGTAGGGTGAATTGCCTGAATAACCATGATCGGCAACAAACACAAAAACGGTATTATCGAACCAAGGTTCTTTCTTAGCCAAATCTATAAAATAGCCAATGGCCCAATCGGCGTATTCTACGATAGAGGTGTGAATATCGGAAGTTTTCGGCTTAAAGGAGATGTTTTTAGGAATAATGTATGGACCATGATCGCTACCGGTCATAAAAGCAGCAAAGAAGGGCGTTTTTCCATTAACCGACAGTTCATTTGCAACGGCATACTGGAACATAAAATGATCTGGAACTCCCAATGTACTGAGCACCTCTTTCGAAGGATAATCCTTTTGACTTACGATTTTATCGAAATGATTTGCCTTGAGAAAACCGCTCATATTATCGAATTGCTCGTCGTGGGTCAGAAAAAAAGTATTGCGATAACCGATTTGTTTCAAAATCCCCGGCAATCCGGTGTAAATCGGTGTGGGAAACTGATTCATGGGATGCTTTTTGAGCAGTGCAGGAAAGGAGTACAAAGTGGAATAAATTCCATTGTTCGTATGAATACCGGCAGTATAGATATGATTAAAAAAATACGCATGAGGAGCCAAACGTTCCAAGTTTGGAGCTAAATCGGCAGTATTGCCATATTTTTTCATTTTCTCTGCCGACATCGATTCCATAATAACCAAAACCACATTGGGTTTGCTATATTGCACAGAATCAACAACAGCTCGTGCAATAGGTGATTCGTTAGAGATGGTTTTTTCCACATCCAACTCCTTCTGCATGGCTTCTAGCGCTTGCCGGTCATCAATCAGTGATAATGGCTTATTTTCGGCATTCCGATCATCGAGCCAGCTCCTAAGTAGCGTGAAGTTTGGATTCAATCCCAGTTGGTTGGGGAAATTGTAGTTGCTGATGTAAGCGGTTCCTATTCTAATTGGAGATTTTTTCTCTATCCGTCCGCGCATTCCAAGAAACATGACAGCCAAAGTTACCAATACGAAAACCGAATACAGCGAAGCAGTGCGAATGGAGTATGATATCGAAGTCTTTGCCAAAATCAACGCTAGGCTCCTCTTTTTGATTTTCAAAAGAAGTTTCGCCCAAGCAAACAGGACTAAAATGAGCGGAACAATGTAAAGCCAATAGCGTATTTCTCCGAAAATCATCCCGAGAACAAAAGAAGGGTTATCCATCCACGCAAAAGCCATGGTATTAAACCGGCTTCCAAACTGGCCGTAAAACGGGATATCGGCGACGCAAACCAAAAATGCGAGCGCATAAGCAATTATCGAAAACCAGATGGCAAATTGAATAACAGCCTTTCTAACTTTAAGAAAAGGGAAGCCGAAAAACACAGTAATGGTTGGAAGTGCAAGCAAGTACATGGAAATAACCGTATCGAAACGCCACCCCATAAAGAATGCAGACAAGATGGTCGTCCATTGATTGTTTTCGATCTGATTGATTTGCTGAAAATAGATTCCCAAAAAGAGCAACCTGAAAAACGTAAAGAAAATAATACCAAACAAATAAAGTTTAATAATGAATAAAAATGGATGGATCCAAGCAGGAAATTTATTAATATAAATTTGTTTCATTGGTTTATTTTATTGCTAAGCACAAAAGTAGAAATTAATTTAATTGAAATTGATTCTTTAAGGGAATCCATTCCGATTCGTGACGTGCAAAGTTGCTGATATCTCAAACCTTCTAAGCTTGTTTCCTTATTTTTTTTCTATAAGATAATGTTTTTTCATCCAACTACTGTTTTGGGCAAAGTAACCGTAAACGTAGTTCCCTGCTTAGGCATACTCGAAACATGGATTGATCCGGCGTTTTTTTGCACAAATTCTTTGCAAAGCAGAAGTCCGAGGCCTGTCCCCTGCTCATTTTGAGTGCCCGACGTTTTGTAAAGAGCTGTAATATCAAACAATGTATTCAGTTTTGCAGCATCAATTCCCACCCCACTGTCCGAAATGGAAATTTCTACGGAAGTATCGTTTGCTTTTGAAGAGACAACCACTGTTGAAGATGGAAAAGAGAACTTGATAGCGTTGGAAATCAGATTTTGGAAGACCACCTGCATGCTGTGCTTATCAACCAGCACAAAGAGTTCGGCATCAATTTGATTTTGAATTTCTATCTTCTTTGCCGTTGAAAACCCCTCATAAAAATCAACCACATCATCAACCAGTGAATATATATTTACGGCTTGAGGCATATAGATAATCCTACCACTTTGTGCCGATGCCCATGTGAGCAAATTTTCGAGTAACGATCCTAGATTTTTCGAAGCGTTATTAATTTGTGTCATTTTATTCAGATATTCTTCGGGCATCTGATTATTCAAATTGTTTATCAACGTTTCACTAATTTGATTAATTCCCCATATCGGGTTTTTTATGTCATGGGCAATAATAGAGAAGAAACGTGTTTTCATTTTATTCTCCTCCTCCAACTCGCGTGATTTCGACTCGGCAATCTCTGTAGCAATTTTCAACTTTTCCGTTCGCCGTGTAATTTTTTCTTCCAACGCTTTATTTTTTTGCTCAACACGATAAATATTTCGTTTCTGAACGATAAAAAATGCAGCGATAGCGGCCACAATTACCACAATCCAAAACGACCACTTCATCCAAAATGGGGCTTCAATAAAAATCACCAAAGAATAAGAACCTGAAATATTCGGATTTTCAGCACTCACCGCCTGAACTTCCAACAAATAAGATCCCGGGGAAAGATTTGTAAAAGTGATGTTCCCTGTTTTAGAAGGAACCGACCACTGGTCACTAAAACCATGTAATTTCCACGAAAACAGAAAAGGTTTGTTTTTATAGTTGTTTGCCACTTCAAAATCGACAGCAATGGTTTTTGTATCATGATTTGTTTTAAGCATTTTAGCAAAGTGCATCTCTTTATTTTCCGATTCGTCTTTGCCATCAAAGAAAACAGAGCGAATAAATATAGAAGGAGACATTTTCTTTACCTTTGAAAAGTCGGACGGATAAAAAAACGTTATCCCGGAAATACCGCCAAAAAACATCTGCCCATTCTGATCTTTAAAAACAGCGCCCGTATTAAACTCATTTCCCTGAAGTCCATCTGCATGATAATAGTTAGTGAACGTGTTGTTTTTTATATTAAAAGAACACAGCCCATTATTGGTACTTAACCATAAACAGTTATTGTCGTCTCCGATTATCGCATGAACAGCCGTACTCGACAGTCCTTCTTTTTCACTAAAATTAGTAGTAAGCCCCGATTCTACATCAATTTTATAAAGTCCATCACCAATTGTACCTGCCCAAAGTGAATGATGAACAAAGAAAAGTGTTTGAATATTTGAAATCGAAAGATCTGTGTATAAATCGGAAAGTTCGTTTTTTGAAGGTCTGAATTTTTTTATTCCAAAGTCTCCTCCGATCCATACATTTTCTAATTCATCAATATAAATAACTTTGGACTTGTCGGAAATTGTTTTAAGCGCTGTATGGCTTGTAAGTGTCTCTCTACTTTTGGGATTTATTACGTCAACGCCATGTTCCGTAGCTACATATAAAAGTCCGCTTTTTGATGATTTTACACTATAAATAATATTATCCGAAAGGCAATTAGGGTTTTTAGGGGAATTAAACAAAAAATCGAGTTTGTTGCCTTGTGCTCCGAATATTACAAAACCTGCGCCCCATGTTCCAACCCAAATATCTCCGAAACAATCTTCGGAAATAGTCATGATATTGTTGCTGGAAATTTTACTGTTTGATGTTGTGAAATGTGAAACTTTGCCGGTATTTTGATCAAAACAAGCCACTCCTTGATTGTCAGTTCCAATCCAAATTCGATTTTTGGAATCCACAAGAATTGCCAATACGCTATTATTAATAAATTTGTTCTTATCATTTTCGAAAACGGGTATGGTATAAAACGGCAGATTTCGTTTAGGAAACATATTTAATCCATTCCAAGTTCCAATCCAAAGATTTCCCTCCCTATCCTGAAAAAGGCTTCGAATGTTTTTGCTGGAAAGCCCCTGTTTTGAATCGGGAAGTATTACTTGGGGTGTCGCCACATTTTTTCTCATAACTACCAATCCGTTATCCGTTCCCAGCCAAACATTTTGGTCTCTATCTGCTAAAATTGAATTTACTACTCCTTTTCCAAATTCAATATTAATGTATTTGGGTAAATCCAGAACTTTGGCAAAAATCTTATTTGTCGTATCGAAAGCAAGAATTCCATCTCCAAAAGTACCCAACAACAAAACTCCTGCTTTCGTAAATGCAGAAGAGACAAAGAGATTTGAGTAAGCGGGCTGCTGTCTGTCTATTTTATTAACTAGATTCATCAAGCGTTGATTTTCGATAAGGAATAACCCGCTTTTTGCAGTAACCCATATTTTACCTTTATTATCTCCAAAAATTCTTGTAACGGCTGTATTTTTTGCGATAACATTGGCTGAAGGAAGAACATATTTTCGATAGGAATTTGAACTTACCTGATATTTATACACGATTCCTTCGGATGTACCAAACCAAAGTGTTCCATTTTTTTCGAGCATTAATGCGGTCACATTTATTCTTTTTGAAGGTTGCCGCTGGAAAAAAAGCCGCAGAAACAACTTCGACCAAATGTCATATCTGCAAATACCATTTTCGGTTCCTACAATCACACCTCCGTATGGATCAACAGCCAAGCAATTAATTGAATTTGAACTCAAGGAGTAGCTGTTTTCAGCCTGATATTTATATATTGTAAAGTGGGTGCCATCAAATCGGTTAAGGCCATCCTGAGTCCCGATCCAAATGCATCCCAACGAATCCTGAGCAATGCAGTTTACTACACTTTGCGACATTCCACTCTGCGTGTTCCACGACAATATCCGTCCCTGATACACATCCGGCAAATCATAGCGAATGCTTTGTCCCGTTACCGAAAAAAACATTCCGGTAATTGTAAGGTTCAGCAAAAGGAATAGCCAACGGAAGGGATAATGCATTTTCTCAACTTTTAGGTAATGGATAATTTATGATTGTAAAAATAGTGATTTTATTTATAATTTTAAGACGGTTTCTAACAAAAAATGTCGGAATATAACCTAGAATATTACTAATCATGGAAATAGACCATAAAAAGTTGCTAAATTTGCAACAACAAAGACTAATCAAAAGAAGATGGAACAGTTGCTGCATTATTTTCCCGGACTAACCGAAGAGCAAATCAAGCAATTTGGCATGTTACAAGAGTTGTACTCCGAATGGAATGCAAAAATAAATGTAATTTCCCGTAAAGATATCGAAAATCTATATCAAAACCATATCATTCATTCGTTGGCAATTGCCAAGGTAATTGAGTTCACACCCGGCACAAAAATACTTGATGTAGGTACGGGTGGAGGATTTCCAGGAATACCGCTGGCAATTATGTTTCCCATGGCCAAGTTTCATCTGGTAGATTCGATCGGGAAGAAAATTAAGGTTGTGGAAGAGGTGTCCACGGCCATCGGGTTGAAAAATGTCAGCTGGCAACATTCTCGTGCCGAAGAGGTCAAAGATGAATTCGATTTTGTAGTGAGCAGAGCCGTCACACGTCTTCCTGAATTTTATGAATGGATAAAAAACAAGTTTTCGCCAATTAACTGTAACAAACTAAATAACGGCATTTTATACTTAAAAGGTGGAGATTTAACCGAAGAGCTCTCTTCAATTAATAAATCAATTACCCAATACCCTATTTCCGACTGGTATAGTGAAGATTTCTACCAAGAAAAAAAAGTGGTGTATGTTAACTGCAATAAAAAGAAAGAAAAACAGAAAAAAACAAAAGGATCACTTACGTAGTAACATCTTTTAACACTGTAATCACTGAATTATAAAGCGCTCTTCAATCACATATTCGAATACTTAGCCCAATTAAACGAGCACTTACTTTTTACCGATTAAATTAGCTTAAAAAATAAATTTGGTAAATTCTAAAAAATGAAGTAGGTTTGTTCGCTAAAACAATTCAAAAAATAAATAAAAGAATAATTATGACAGAAAAACTAGCTAAATTAATGAAGGATGTACCTGCAGTAAGATGGACTGCGCTCGTTCTATTGGCATCGATGATGTTCTTTGCCTACATGTTCGTTGATATTCTTTCTCCGTTGCAAGCCATGTTGCAAACAACAAAAAACTGGACACCTGAAGCTTACGGGGCATATCAAGGAAGCGAAACATTTTTGAACGTATTTGTGTTTTTCCTAATTTTTGCCGGCATTATCTTGGATAAAATCGGAGTTCGTTATACGGCTCTTTTATCAGGAAGCATCATGGTCATCGGTGCTTGTTTGAAGTACTATGCCGTTTCAGATGCGTTTGCAGGCAGTTCAGCAGATAAATTTCTGGTGGATTTCTGGAATTTTTTCCCATTTTACGACGGGATGCCGTCTTCGGCAAAAATGGCGGCAATTGGGTTTATGATTTTTGGTTGCGGCGTTGAAATGGCCGGTATTACGGTGTCAAAAGGTATCGTAAAGTGGTTTAAGGGTAAGGAATTGGCTATGGCGATGGGGATTGAAATGGCTATCGCACGTATCGGTGTTGCAGCTGCAGTATTAGTTTCTCCGCTTATGGCCAACCTCGGTGGAGTTCCCAACGTTTCGAGATCCGTTTTGCTTTGTGTTATTCTCTTGCTCATAGGTTTAATTTGTTTCATCGTCTATTTCTTTATGGATAGCAAACTAGAAAAACAAATGGGTGAAAGTGGTGAAGAGCCAGATGAGCCTTTCCAAATTAAAGACATGGGAAAAATTTTATCAAACAAAGGATTTTGGGTTATTGCTTTATTGTGTGTACTGTATTACTCGGCAATATTCCCATTCCAAAAATATGCAATCAACATGTTGCAATGCAACCTTAACTTTTCAGCAGAAAACGCAGGCTTTATATTCTCCGTTTTCCCATTAGGAGCTGCTGCCATCACTCCTTTCCTCGGTAATTATCTCGACAGAAAAGGTAAAGGAGCAACCATGTTGATTTTCGGAGCAATATTAATGGTTGCTTGTCATTTAGTGTTTGCATTGGCCCTTCCCGCTTTAAAGGGAAGTATAGTCGGCCCTATCGTTGCCTTTACTGCAATTGTTCTTTTAGGTATTTCGTTTTCATTGGTTCCTGCATCATTGTGGCCAAGTGTTCCCAAATTAATTGACGAGAGATTATTGGGTTCAGCTTATGCTTTGATTTTCTGGATTCAGAATATTGGTTTATTTGCTTTTCCGAATTTAATCGGAAAAGTTTTATCTGCAGTAAACCCAGGAATAGATGATCCATTGCAATATAACTACACTGTTCCAATGTTAATTTTTGCCAGTTTAGGAGTCATCGCATTTTTCTTGGGAATTTGGCTTAAGGGTATGGATAGAAGAAAAGGTTACGGTTTGGAATTACCAAATATCGAAAAATAATTAATTTTGAAATATCATAAAAAGGCTCCGGTGAAAACCGGGGCTTTTTTATTATCCAAACCTTGAAAAGACTAATTCACAAGATACACTGAGGTTATTCTTCGACAACATTGATTTTATCATACCCATGGGTAATATCGGCTAAAAGCCGATTAGTAAAGAGAAAATTCCTAGTTATATCGAAATATTAAACGTTTTTATCCCAACACCATTTACTTTTGCTGATGTATAGTGGCTGCAAGAAAACGCCAATTTTTTCGTTACTCTTGCAACAAATTTTGGCTATTTACACCAGTAAACGCCCAAAATCCGTTGCTGCGAAAGTATCAAATTTAACGTTTTCCTATTAATCACTAAGTTTTTTTTCAAAGAATATTCACTTCAAAACAAATCTATGAAAGCAAAATTTTACTTTTTACTCGCATTATTGCTATTATCATACCTAACAAGCTATTCGCAACCAAACATTGAGGTAACCGGACAAATTAAGGACAAAGAGACTAAAAAGTCCCTGGAATTTTGCACCATCACTGTTTTCAACAAAGCCGACAGCATGATCACCGGAGCCGTATCGGATGAAAATGGTTTTTTTGCCCTACAAATTCCCCGCGGATTATACCGTTTTAATTTCAGCTTTATCGGTTATCAAACGGATACTTTGAAAAACGTTCCTGTTTCGGAAAGCAAGTTTCTGGGTTTGATAAAACTAACCCCCGATGTCAACTTTCTAAAAGAAGTATCCATAAACTCCTCTTCAAATGAAAACCAGATCGATCGGGAAGTTCAAATTGTAACGGATAAGATGAAAGCAGGAACCTCGTCAACAAAAGATGTGTTGGACAAACTTAAAGGTGTGGATTACGACCGCTATACGAACACGATAAAAGTAGATAATAGCAGCAAGGTTATTATTTTAGTGGATGGTATGGAAAAGGATCAGGAATATATTAAAAACATTTCACCCGATCGGTTGAAAAAAATAGAAGTCATTCGGGATCCAAGCGGAAGATATGCCCTTGAAGGTTACACCGCGGTAATTAATATCATCTTAAAAAAGGATTACAGAGGCACCGAAGTGTTTGTTCAGAACATGAACCTACTCGATTTGGATGCCTCAAAGTCAAAATACATTTTTGTTCAAGAAGCCGCATCAGCCACAGTCAACTATACTTACAACAAGTTTAATGTTTATACAAAAGTCAACACCAATTACAACAGTTTTAACCTGAACAGTTCGAGCATGAAAGAATTTTTGGCAGATCGAATTACCATTGAACAAAACCCGATTGGAGGCGACATGAGCACGAAAGTGAAACAAATGTATAACAATGTTGTTTATGGTGTCGATTATACATTAAATCCCAAACATTCGTTCAGTTTTGAAGGAAACGTATCGTTTCAACCGACTGCAAACAATGCATCCAGCGAACATTCCAATGTTATTGAGAAACAAGACGGCATTGTTTTTAATAATTACAGCATTTTCAATCAAGCACAGTCGAATACGGTATCCACTTATTATTCACTGTTCTACGACGGAAAAACAGATGAGAATAACACATTCAATCATCCAATATCACCTTTTCGAATTACCATGAACATTACGATAACAATAGTTTTATCAACGATATTTTACTACGCAATGAAGTGGGGGACAAACCTTAAAAACAAGGTAAAATTCTACCTCGAATACACACACATTTTCAACGGCAAACATAACATTCAATTTGGGTACGGCAATTCGTTCGATGATGTGAAAAATTCATTTGAGATTGAAAAGGTGAGTTCGGAATTCAAATCTAACCGATTTCCAAAATAAGTTTTATTCCTATTACGGATATCAAATCAATAAAAAATTGGGAATTAAAGCGGGTTGTGCGATAGAGACCAGCAATCCAAAAACAAGCATCGGATCATTTAGCTACATGATTTATTTGCCTTATGCCGATATAAAATACAAGTTATCCAAAGTATTTGATTTTAAACTAAAATACCGATCAAACAGCGAATACCCGAGTCTTGCACAAATAAACCCGTTCGAATCCAGAATCGACAATCAAAGTGTAAGAATCGGCAATCCATTGTTAAAGCCCGAAGTAACGCATCGCCTATCGATAGAAACCAATATTTTTGAAGGGATTGGCAAAAATAGAGCCTTACTACCACTTTTCGAACAACTACATTGCAGATATCGGCACTATGATAAACGACTCAATGATGCAATTCTCATACGACAATGTTGGAAAATACACTAATCAAGGGGTTTTGGTAAACTTCACAATTCCTTTTGGCAAAAGATTATTCTGGCAAAATGATTTCAATTTCTTCAACACACGCATTGAATATAATAACCAGCAAAACAGCGTAAATGATTATTCAATGAGCAGCCAATTAGTTTATGTGGTTGAAAAAACAGGATTTGTATGCGGAGGAAAATACCAGAAAGAGAATCGAAAATACCTGACAGCTCAAGGATTCAATCGTTGGAACAATGATTACTGGCTGGTTTTTGTTCAAAAACCATTTTTAAAACAACGGTTAAGTGTAATGCTCGCTTATATTACACCTATTACTTATGGAGCGAATTTTACGCAAGGTTCTTATTTCAAAACGGATCGATACACCGAAACCCGAACAAGCGACATCAACATCCTTAAAAATATTGTGATACTTGAAATAAATTATCGATTCAACAAAGGGAAATCAGTAACGAAAAAGGCAAAAGAAGTGGAAATAAAGGAGGAAAAGACCTCCAGAGGAATCATGTAATTCAACAATTAAAATAGGCTCCGGAGTGAAATCCGGAGCTTTTTTTGTCGAAAAAAATCAATATTTCATCGAGAAAAAATAATCCGACATTTTCATTTTTAAGTTTTTATCGGGCGAAAATCACTGATAATCGAATTCGTTTTTTATCCTTGGTCTATCAACTTATTTTTACAATAATTTAAACCGGAAAAATATGAAAAACAAAATTCGACCTTCAATCATTCCTATGCTGATGATTGCCCTTACCATCAGTCTATCGTCGTTCAAGACTGCAATTGATCCCGCTCCAGTCAATGGGTTTATCAAGGGAGTCGTCGTTGACAGCACTTCCGGCAAAAAAATCGAATATGCAACCATTGCTTTATTCAGATCATCTGACAGCACCATGATAAATGGAGCGGTGACCAATCAACAAGGGGAATTTGAAATCAGCAAAGTTGCCCAAGGAAGTTACTTTGCCAAAATTCAGTTTATGGGTTTTAAAACTACAATAACCAAAGTATTTACAATCGACGAAAATCAGAAAACTATTAATATCGGGAGGATTTCATTGGTATCAAAAACCAACTTATTACAAGAAATAGCAGTTGCAGCGGAACAACGAATGGTAGAGTATAAAATTGATAAAAAGATCATCAATGCCAGCAATCAAATTGCCTCAGCGGGAGGAACTGCGGTTGATTTGCTGCGCAATACGCCTTCGGTCACGGTGGATGTAGAAGAAAATGTATCATTAAGAGGGAACATGAATTATCAGGTGTTAATCAATGGTCGCCCAAGTACCATTCAGGGGGCCGATGCGCTTAAACAAATCCCAGCATCAAATATCGACCACATTGAAGTAGTCACCAACCCTTCTGCCAACCACGATGCAGAAGGGACTGCCGGAATTATCAATATAATCCTCAAAAAATCAAACGACCTGGGATTTGGAGGTTATTTCACGCTGAGTTTGGGCACCGACAGAGCCATTGAAGACTTAAACATGAACTACCAGAAAGGGAGGTGGAATTTTACCATGGGAGCCAAAATCATGGACTACCGTGTTCCTGTTTATATTACTGAAACCCGGGATTTTAAAGGCACTGACAGCGCCAACTATCTGAATGACAACTCTACCCAATACCATATTACCTCTTCCAGAAACATTTCACTGGGAATCGATTATGATCTCAACAAAAACAATCTATTCTCTTTTTCGATGAATGGAGGCACGTGGTTGCATGTGCATAATTTCGATTCCAAATATTCTCTTACAAATGAGAGCCACCTCATGGATGAATACACCACCAGCGCAAACGACTTCAAAATCGGCAACAGTTATTTTACGGGGAACATCAACTACAAACATCTCTTCGGAAAAGATCATGACCTCACCTTTAACCTCTTCTATTCAACCATTAACGGGTACCGGTATGTTAATGGCAGCCATGCCTATTCCACCTCGGAATGGGGATCAGGGGCTCCTTTTTTCATGGTTGATGCAGATGAAAACAGCCAATCAAGCGACCTGCGATTTAAGATTGATTACCGTCGCTTGCTTTTAAAAGATAAAATCACCTTTGAAACAGGATTTCAAACCCAACTGAAACCCTATTCCGCAACCATGAATTATTTGGTATTCAAAGAACAAAATCCGAATTGGGCCAAAGATCCAACCTACTCGAATGATATCACTTTTAACACCGCCCTAAATGCCGGTTATATTTCATTATCGGGTGCATTGAAAAAATTTGAATATAAAGCCGGATTAAGAGCCGAATACTATGCCCGAAACTTTGAATATGTGAACACCCCTGAAAAATATGATTATAAGCAACTCGATTTCTTCCCAACCCTTCACCTTTCGTACAACCAGAGCAAAAAAAATCAGTTTCAGGCGAGTTACAGCCGTCGGGTAAACCGGCCAACCGCCTGGATCATGTATCCCGTCCCCGATTTTACGGACAATTTTATCACCTCTGCCGGAAATCCAGACTTAAAGCCGGAATACACCAACTCCTATGAATTTAACTATATCCATCAGTTCGATAAATGGAGCTTATCTTCAGAGCTCTTTCATCGAAATGCGGATGGCAGTTTTACTCAACGGTTAATTTCGGATGAAAACGGCAAGCTGTATCAAAAAACGGTAAACTTCGGGAATGAAATCACATCTGGAATTGAAGTCTCGGCAAATGCCGACATTTGCAAATGGTTGAGCACGAATATCAGCGGAAGCTTTTATCATTATTTACTAAAAATAAATTACGAAAACAACCATACCAACACGGCATCCATGGTCGGAGATTTTCGTGTAAGCTCAAACTTTTTGTTCACAAAAACCATAAAAATGCAACTCGCCTTTTCGTACGATTCACCCGTAAACTATGTGCAAGGATATTTCCACGAACGTTACAATACCTCTGTATCCATCCGGAAAGATTTTCCAAAGCAAAAATGTACCGTTACGTTGGTCGCAAACAATCCATTTATGGATAGAGTGACAAAATATGAAGTCAAAGGAGATTTGTTTACCTTAAACTCAAGGCAAGTGATGAACCCTTCTTATTATATTTCTGTGTCGTTTAAATTGAACAACTTTAAAAAGCAACGTAATGTTGGCGAAGCAAATTCAATAGGAGATGGTGTTGCATAAACAAAAGATTGTTTTAATCCATTTGTTCAAAAATTTACTATATTTACAGCCGTAATTAATCAACAGAAAGGAATTGCGATGGACCTTTTATCTTATTCTTGGTTTATTCCGGTAATGATTATTATTGGGATTTGGGATATTGTATGGAAACTAATCGCCATGTGGCACGCTGCTAAAAACGGTAGCACCGCTTGGTATGTGGCTTTGGCAATAATTAACAGCGTCGGAATTTTGCCCATTTTATATCTATTTGTCGTCTGTAAAAGCGTTAAGAAGTCATAAAAATACAAAAAGCAGACAAATGTTTTAATTCAAAAAATGTATCTTTGTGTTGATATTCAAACACATCAGCATAAAATGAGACATTTTTCAGTATTTTTTTTAACCTTTTTTTCGCTTTTTTCATTTATCGCACTAAAAGCTCAGGAACCCGGTAGGTCTGATACGTTGGATGTAATCCATTATGATATTCATTTGGATATCCATGATTTTACAAACAAGACCATTCAGGGTTATACCACGATTAAAACCACGTTTAAGCAATCTAACATTACCCAGGTAAACTTCGATTTACTGGCATTAGATGTAGATTCAATCTATATCGGCAGCGCCAAGCACACGGATTACACTTACAACGACAGCCTGATCTCCATTCAATTGGCCTCAACTGCGAATCCGGTTGACACACTGGATTTTTCCATTTTTTACCACGGGGCTCCGGTTACTGACCCCTCCAATTGGGGCGGCTTTTATTACACCGCAAACACCGCCTACAATCTTGGTTGTGGATTTGAGTCGATTCCTCACAATTTTGGCAGGGTATGGTTCCCTTGCATTGATGAATTTAGAGACAAAGCGTATTATGATTTCTATATCACAACCCTCAGCAATCATTTGGCGGTATGTAACGGAACATTGATGGATTCAATTACGAACCTCAACAGCACCAAAACTTGGCACTGGAAATTATCCGGGACCATTCCGACGTATCTTGCTTCTGTAGCTGTCGGTGACTATCGTGGGGTAAATATCCCATTAATTCATAACACCGACACCACGCAAGCATACATCTATGTTTCTCCTGCCGATACCACCAGAGCTCGTAACTCATTTATCCATCTGAATCAAATTTTCAACGCATATATTGACCATTGGGGATCCTATAAATGGGAACGAGTCGGATACGTGGGAGTAGCGTTTAATGATGGAGCCATGGAACACGCTACCAATATTACCTATCCGGAAGCTGCGATTAACGGAAACTTAGACAATGAAAATTTATACGGGCATGAGTTAGCTCACTCCTGGTTTGGCAATTTAATGACATGTGCCACGGCCGAAGACATGTGGATCAATGAAGGCTGGGCCAAATATAGCGAAGCACTTTACATGGGCGTTTTATATCCAAATAGTAACGCGTTACTGGATGGATACAAAGCACAAATCAGAGATTTGCAATATAAAACTTTCCGAAAAGCTTATTCCGGTGATGGAGGCAACTTTGCACTCTACCCTATGCCTCAAAACATCACCTATGGGACGACTACTTATGATAAAGGGGCATTAATCGTTCACACTTTACGCAATTATCTGGGGGATGATAAATTCTTCAGTTCAGTTAGACAAGTATTACAGGAATTTTCTTTTAAGGCCATCAACAGTGCTCAATTTTGCGAACGACTCTCCTATTATTCCGGGATTGACTTGCATGACTTTTTTAATGCTTGGATATATCAACCCGGGTATTTGCACTTCTCAATAGACTCACTTGTGGAAAATTCGAATCACAACGGCGAATACACCTATTACATTCACCAGAAACATTCTTTAGGACTTAATCTTGGAAATTCGAACCGAGTTGAAGTCACTTTTTTCGACCAAAATTGGAATTGCTTTACCGACACCATTCATTTTTCAGGAGAAACAAGCTCAAAATCAGTAGTTTTACCATTTATTCCAGTACTCACAGCTGTTGATTACAACGAAAAAATGGCTGATGCTATCGTCGATTACAACCTGAGAATCAAAACTACCGGCAATAACTCATGTGCTAATGCCTTTGCCGGTGTAAATGTGGTTACACTTACCGATTCTGCTTTTATTCGAGTAGAACACCATTGGTCTGCACCGGACCCCTTAAAAAGCTCTTCTTCCGCAATCAGCAGGCCTGTCGCCCAACAGGTATTGGAAAATTGACGGGATCGTCCCCACGTATCCCTTCCATGCCCACGTTAACTTCACCTACAGCAATTCTCTCGACATGGATGGGAATCTGATTAACACCAGCGCCGATTCCATTATCATATTATACCGAAGTAATGCAGCCGACGACTGGGCATTAATTCCTTTTACAAAAGCAGGAACTTCTTCCGGCGTAATTAGAATAGACACTCTTCTTTTTGGGGAATATGCTTTAGCTATTGGAGACAAAAATCAAATCGGAATTATAAATCATGAACACGAAAAAATCACTTTTGAAATAAACCCAAATCCAAGTAAAGGAATAATTCAAATTACCTCTAACAACCCAAACATAAGCTTATTATCAATTTATAGATACTTCAGGAAAGGTTGTCCTAACAATTAATAGCATAAGCCCTTCTACAACCGTTAACACAAATCAACTACGAACAGGTGTTTACGTTGTGCAGGCAACAAACAAAATTGGCAAAATTCTACATTCTAAAAAGATTATTGTTGCCAAAAATTAGTCACCCAAAATTAAGGTATGAACAAACGAATTTTATTTTTATTTTTATTCTTTATTTTTTTTCAGTATTTCATTTGCCGTCAGTGGCCAAAAAGTTTATCATGGATATGCCACCTACTATGGACGGCAAGCACACGGTAAAAGAACCGCTAGCGGCGAACGAATTAACATGAACGATTTTGTGGCGGCTCATCGCAGTTTGCCATTCGGCACCCGCGTAGAAAGTAACTAATAAAAACAACAACCGGTCAATTATTGTACGAATTATCGACCGCTGTTTCCCGAAAAAAAACCGTTTCATTTTGTGGATTTATCGTATGGAGCCGCCAAACAACTTGATTTTTTAAGCAAGGGAAGAACAAAAATTATTCTCGAGATCCTCGACAGTGTACTTCTAGTAAAAGATCAAGAACTGCTCAACAAACAATACCATATTACTTCAAACGGAAACTCGTTGGATTCTCTGGAACTTTCCGCCCGAAATAAGCTTCTTACAACCGAGGACTCTATAAAAAAATTCGGGGTGTTAATCGGGAGTTTCTCTAACAAAGCGTCCTCCTACAAAAAGGCGAAAAGATTTTCCCGGTATCATCATCAGCAAACAATAGTGGTTGATAAACAATATCAAAAAAGAAAGTTCTACCAAGTAGTGGTTGTGGGATTTTCCAACTTTGAAGAAGCCGATAAGTATCGACTTAAAATTATCCAAAAAATTAGAGGAGCACAAGTCACCCGATACTTGTAGAAATTTAATTATTAAAAAAGAGAAGGCAGTAAATACTTTCTCTTTTTTTGTTTCTATTCAAGTATTCTTCGTTATCGGACTATGGCTCCAATTTCGGCAAAAGCCTTGGTCAGCCGTTCCATCACTTTATTGATTTCAAATTCCGACAGTGTTTTTTCGGGATGCTGCAAGATAAAGCTAACCGCATACGATTTTTTGTCCGCACCAATCTTTTCGCCTTCGAAAACATCGAAAAGCCCCACTTGTTTCAAGAGTTTTTTTTCGGTTTTAAAAGCCAGCAATTTAATCTGTTCGAAAGAGATGCTTTTGTCTATCAACAATGCCAAATCGCGGCGAACTTCCGGAAGATGATTTATTTCGTGATACTGCAATTTATTTGAAACGGACGCCTGAACGAATTTAAGCCAATGAATGGCTCCGTAAAATACGGGTTGTTTTATCGAAAAAGATTTCAGCAATGCAGAAACAACTTCTCCGAAAAATCCCAGTACTTGATTGCGGAATACGATTTCCAAACCATCCACGATGTCATTTTTTATCGGATTGAACGTCACCGCCTCCTGGTGGATTCCGACTTTTTTGAGCATCGCATAAATCAACTTCTTAAGTGCATAGAAATCTGCCTGTTTTTCGGGTTCATTCCAGTTTTCAGGATCCAATCGTCCGGTAATCACCAAATCAAGCATCATCTCTTCGGGATACTTTTCAAGAACATCGCTACCGGCACTTGCTTTTAAACGATAAACATTACCAAATTCAAACAATCGCACATTTGCGTTTTTATGATTGATGTTGTATGCGAGATTCTCGAGCAACCCGGGTAAAAGCGATTGGCGCATAGCTCCCAAATCGCGACTTAATGGGTTTAAAAGTTTCACCATTTCATTGGCCTCAAGAAATGATAATTTCTCGAAGTATTCCAGCTTTGTCAAGGAGTTGTTCATTGCTTCAAGCAGACCATTATCAGATAAGAAATCGGAAATCCGGTCTTTTAAGTCTAATACCGGCTGTTTGGGCTGGTGTGCATATCGATATTGGATCATGCTTGGGTTCTCGATAGCATTATAGCCATAAATACGGAGAACTTCTTCAATTACATCTACCGCTCGGGTAACATCCGATTTAAACAAAGGCACATTCAGCGTAAGTCCATCTTTGGATTCACCAATAATTGCTATTCCAAGCATTTCCACTATTTGTTTAACTATTGAAATTTCAATATCTTTTCCAATCAATGAGTTAATCTGATGGTATGAAATTTCAACATGATAAGGATCCATTTTTGAAGAATAAACATCCACGATGTTCGATGCCACTTTTCCCCCGGCAACTTCAGCAATCAACAATGCCGCACGTTTCAATGCATAAATGGTGACATCCGGATCGCAACCACGTTCGAAGCGGAACGATGAATCTGTTTTGAGACCGTGCAACTTGGATGTTTTTCGAACTGAAACCGGGTTAAAATAGGCACTTTCAATAAATATCTCAGTAGTATTCTGGCTCACTCCGGCATCTAGACCACCGTAAACTCCGGCAATGCACATCTCTTCCGTTTCATTGCAAATCATCAGCTCGGAACCGTTAAGTGTGCGCTCGATACCATCTAGCGTTGTAAATTTGGTATTCGGCTTCGACTTACGCACCACGATTTTATTTCCTTTAATTTTACCGGCATCAAATGCATGCAAAGGCTGTCCCAGCTCAAAAAGCACAAAGTTCGTTACATCAACCACATTGTTAATGGGGCGAATGCCAATAGACAGCAGCCTATTTTGCAACCACTTTGGGGATTCTCCCACGGAAATATTTGTAATATGCAAGCCCGAATAACGAGGGCAAGCGATTTCATCTTCAATCTTTACCGAAATTTTGGAATTTATATTAGGGGCCGAAAACGTATCTACAGCAGGTAATGTAACATTATTCACTTTCTCTATATTACGACACACCAATGCTGCGGCCAAATCACGAGCAACACCAAAGTGAGACATGGCATCGCTACGATTTGGAGTAAGTCCGATTTCATAAACCACATCATCCTCAACCCCAAAATAATCCTTGGCAGCCATTCCAATCTTAGCGGTATCTTTAAGCACCATAATTCCATCGTGCGAAACACCCAAGCCAAGTTCATCCTCTGCACAAATCATCCCCTCGGAAACCACGCCCCGAATTTTCGACTTTTTAATCTGAAACGATTCGTCGCCACTATACAGCACAGCACCAATCGTTGCTACCGGAACCAATTGCCCAGCTGCTACATTCGGTGCTCCGCAAACAATTTGCAAAGGCTGTTCACCTCCTACATCAACGGTTGTGATGCTTAATTTATCAGCATCCGGATGTTTTTCACAAGTTAACACTCGCCCAACCACGACCCCTTTAAGTCCGCCTTTAATCGTTTCTATTTCCTCGGCAGATTCTACTTCAAGGCCGATATCGGTTAATATTTCGGAAATTTTATTTGGATCTGATTTTGTTTTCAGATAGCTATTTAACCATTTGTGCGAAATCTTCATTTTAGAACAAATTAAACGGATTAATAATCATTGAAGCTACGCTTTCGCATAAACATCAATTTACAGTGCAAATTTACTGAATTGTTTTTAAAAGTAAGCGAATAAATGTTAAGCAACAGGAAAGCCGTATTAAACTTCTCTTTCCGCAACCTCTTTCACTTTATTTACAAGCACATCGACAAATTTTTCGAGAGTTTTTTTCATCATCATCGATAAAGCCATCGGCACATCCGCTTCGAGGACTATCGTTGCAAAACAAGAAGTACCGCACTCTTCAATATTCCCTACCAATACCATCCCTATCGGCTGGTTGGCAGTAGCTTTGTAAGTAACACTTCGAAAAGGTTTTTTATCAACAATATCGATATTTATTTTTGCCATACCACTGATTTCAAAAGAGCAGTTATTTTCGGTCGATTGCCAATTTTTCACTTCTTGAGGTAAAGAGCCACCAAAATTATTAAAGTTTGAAACCAGCCCATACGTCTTTTCGGCTGATGCTTTTATTTCCACACGTTTACTTTCAATCTTCATCTGATCACATATTATTAATTTCAAAAAACAATTTTGGGTTTATGACAAAATAATGCCAAAACGCAAATTTTATTTCAAAAGTATTAAATATCAACAAAAGTCAACGCAAACAAATCATACATTGATTATTTATTAATATTCAAGAAACAGTTTTTAGCCAAGCGGTGCAATTATTCGTGTAATTTACTCCAATCCTGAGGAGAAACTTTCCATTGTCCGAGCGTTGCCAGATCTTCTTCGCGAACATAACCCTCTTTAGCCGCCTCTTCAATCATCACGCTGTACGAGGTGATTGTTTTAAGCGCCACATTTGCATCGATAAACCGTTGATTGGCAACCGGGAGCTCGTATGTAAAAATTGCAGCCATTCCTTTTACTATACATCCTGCTTCACGAAGCGCTTCAACAGCTTTAAGACTACTTTGTCCAGTAGAGATTAAATCTTCGATAACGACCACCGTTTGCCCCGATTCAAGAACCCCTTCAATGAGATTAGCCAACCCATGTTTTTTTTCTTCGCTCCGAATATAAACAAATGGGAGCCCTAACAAGTCAGCCACTAATGCCCCCTGAGCAATAGCTCCGGTAGCCACGCCTGCAATCACATCGGGCTTTCCGAAAGTATTCACAACGATATTGGCAAGCTCATTTTTAATAAATGTTCGAATCTCGTGATACGATAATGATTTTCTATTATCACAATAAATTGGAGATTTTAATCCTGATGCCCATGTAAAAGGATTTGACGGATTCAATTTAATTGCGTTAATTTGCAAAAGGAATTTAGCACAATCTTGAGCAACTTTCATTTTATTAAATTATTGATTATGTCGCAAATATACAAACTATTTTACAATAATCGGATGTTGCAGTTAATCGATGATACTGAAAACATGAACTTATGTAAGAATGAAAAATTGCATATTTACTCAAATCCGGCGGATTTAATTATCACAATCAGAACTTTTGAAAAGGATATGTCTATTCAAACATTGTATGTTCAGGCAAAAAATAAAATCGGCGAAGTCCTCGAAGTTATAAAATCAATGTATGAATATGTATCTGCAGCAGGAGGAATTGTGGTGAATTCAAAAAATGAGCTTTTATTCATCCATCGGTTCAACAAATGGGATCTTCCCAAAGGGCATGTTGAAAGAAACGAATCTATCGAAAAAGCTGCTGTTCGCGAAGTTATAGAAGAAACTGCAGTTAAAGGGTTAACTATGGGGAAATATTTAGGGAGCACATTTCACGTTTATTTTTTATTTAACCGATGGTGTGTGAAAGAAACTCATTATTATAAAATGTTTACTTCAAGCAATGCACCGCTTATTCCGCAGCTATCCGAAGCTATTGAAGAAGCAAAATGGGTGCCTCTCTCCGATGTTGCCAACATATTAGACAAATCATATACATCAATTAAAGTCTTTGTTTTAGATCATTCGGAAGAACTTTTGAATTAACTAATCTGACTCCAATTTCCTTTTACTTTAAGCATTTCGGATAAGTAGCGAGCAATATGTTTATGTCCGGGAGCTAGGAGTTGCGGATCACTATCTATTATGGAGGCGGCTAAGTTTCGAGCATCTATGAGTATTTTTTCATCTTTTACAATATCTGCAATTTTAAAATCGACAATACCGCTCTGCCGAGTACCTTCTATTTCCCCCGGACCGCGAAGTTTAAGATCTAAATTGGCAATTTCAAAACCGTCGGAAGTGGAAACCATTGCCTCTAATCGCTGCTTCGCATACGAAGAAAGTTTATAACCGGTCACCAAAATACAAAAAGACTGGTCGGCACCACGTCCGACTCTACCCCGCAGCTGATGCATCTGCGATAATCCAAAGCGATGTGCATCTTCTATAATCATTACGGAAGCGTTAGGCACATCAACTCCCACCTCTATAACAGTTGTGGCAACCATAATTTGTGTTTCACCCCGTGCGAATCGTTGCATTTCGTGTTCTTTCACATTCGATTTCATTTTTCCATGCACCACACTAATCGCATATTTTGGCAATGGAAATTCTCGTGATAATGATTCATATCCATCTTCCAAATGCTTTAAATCAAGCTTCTCCGATTCCGTAATCAATGGATAAACCACGTAAATCTGCCGTCCCAATTCGATCTGTTGCCTCATAAAGCCCAATATTCTCAATCGTTGCGAATCAAAATAATGAGCTGTTTTAATAGGTTTTCGCCCCGGAGGAAGCTCATTTATAACCGATATGTCCAAATCGCCATATAGTGTCATCGACAACGTTCGGGGAATCGGTGTTGCAGTCATCACCAACACATGTGGCAATAATGAACTTTTATTCCATAGTTTTGCTCTTTGGGCAACTCCAAACCGATGCTGCTCATCTATCACTACAAGACCCAAATTTTTAAATTTTACAGTATCTTCGAGCAATGCATGAGTTCCAATTAAAATATGGATTGATCCATCCTGTATTCCCGCATGTATTGGGTGGCGTGCAGATGTTTTAATAGAACCTGTTAATAATTCAACACGGACTTTCTGATCTTTTAAAAATTTAGATATGCTTTTAAAGTGCTGTTGGGCTAGAATTTCTGTTGGAGCCATAATACAAGCTTGATAACCGTTATCGATAGCTATCAACATAGACATTAAAGCCACCAATGTTTTTCCGCTTCCTACATCTCCCTGAAGCAACCTATTCATCTGTTTGCCTGAATTTAAATCGGCACGAATTTCTTTCACTACTCTTTTTTGGGCACCGGTGAGTTCAAACGGAAGATGATGATTGTAAAATTCCAAAAATGTTTCTCCGACTTTTGAAAAAACAAATCCCCTACTCTTTTTTTATACGTATCAGTTTCAAGAATAAAAGTCGTAACTGATTAAAAAAAAGCTCTTCATATTTAAGCCGATACTGAGCTTTGGCAATCATTTCAGGACTATCGGGGAAATGAATATTTAAGAATGCATCTTCTCTGTTCATTAATTTCTTCGATATCAGAATTTCAGTTGGGAACAATTCGGAGATAGTTCCTTTTAATTGAGATAAAAGAATCATAACCAACTTTCCGATACTCTTATTGTCAAAGCCTTTTGATCTTGCTTTTTCCGTAGTATTATACAACGGCATAAATGATTTCGAAACAACTTGAGGCTGATTTATCTCCACCGGTTCAATATCGGGATGGTTAAATGAGAATTTTCCATTAAATAAAGTCGGATGACCAAATACTATATATTCCGTATTCAACTCAAGGTAACTGGATGCCCATTTAACGGCGTTAAACCAAACTAAATCTACAATATCGCCATTTTTATCACGAAATGATGCTACTATTCGTTTGCCCCGGCCTTCTCCCAAAACTTGTTTTTGAATAATAATTCCTTTTAATTGAATAAACGTTTGGTCACTAGATATTTCCCGAATTGTATATTCTTTTGTACGATCAAGGTAACGATAAGGAAAGTAATAAAGTAAATCTTGATAAGTATAAATACCCAATTCTTTCTTAAGTATATCAGCACGAATAGGGCCGACACTTTTAAGATATTCAATTGGTGTTTTTAAAAGATCTAAAGACATTTATCTATATTTATCTACAAAGATAGCAAAGAAAAAAAGCATGATTAACGTTAACCATGCTTTTTTTAAAAAATATTAATTGCAATTAGAATTCCCAAAGGTCATGTTCTAATGTCCTGATATCATCTTTAATTTTTTCAGAAGCTAAAACCTGATCTAAACCATAAACAATATAATCTTGAATTTTACGATCATCTTTTTCATTCTGAACGCCTTTAATTACGCTACTGAAACGTCTTTTCAGGAATACATCGTCAAACGAACGGCATTCTGCACTGTTTTTTTCATTAAAGATGTCTGCATTACATGTATAGAAACGTAATTCAGGAAATAAGAACCATGGGCCATAACCAGTTTCAAAGTCTCCTTCTTCATCTTCTTGATCTCCTGTTGGAACAAGACCAGGAACACCAGTTTGCTGAATTTCCTTTTCGTAAGAAAATATAGGACGAATAGCTAAAATGTGTGAATTATCAATAACCGAACGTTGTTTATCAAAAACCCAACATTCTTTAATTTCAAATCCAATCAGTTCTGTCCCCTGAAACTCAACAGCAACCTTTACAGGAGGTTCATAATCCCCGGTTGGTTGACCGTCTTGGTCTAAAATCGGCTTCCGTTCAGTTTTAGAATAGCCGAAAGAAAAGAGCAGTTCTTCATACGTTTTAGGTACATTAACATACTCGTCAGTATAAACCATTAATGGTTTTTTTAACGATATTTCTTCCCCATAAAGATTTGACAATGATGTATTTCTTGCTTTCACCAACATTGTGTCATAATTTGTAGCGTATTGCATTACTTTAAGCAACGAAATACGATCACCTTTTGGTGTTGTCGGATAATACAACACTTGATTAATCCGTTCACGGACATCAATAAATTGATATACGGTTTTTGTCCACATTCCATCAGCTTCGCGAATAGGGGTTAGTGGGATGGGACTTTTTTTGTAAACATGCATTTTTTTGCCACCAGGGGCATTAAATACACCTTCAACGGGTGGCCTAATCGCCTTTTGCGGTTCCGGTATTTTTACAGTATCGGTTTTTTGAGGTTCTACAATTTCTTGTCCCATCATTTGAGAAAAAGAACCCATTAAAAATACCGATAGTAAATATACTCTTAAACTTTTTAAATTATGCATATTTAATCTCCTTTAAAATGGGGCAACAAAAGTCACCCCTTTTTTTATCTAATTTTAAAACTTAAACTATTAAGTGTTTGTCTGGATCCTAAAATGGGATTTGAACATTGAATTTCGGAAAACATCACACGTGCACCCGGTGTAGCAGAGTTTATCAAACTAATTGTTCTTGAATCGAACATTGGTCCATTATTGGTATATTCACTCTTTTCTCCAGAACCTGAAGCACTTTTAACCGTGACTACAAAAGAGTTAACAACCCAACGAAGAGGATAAGGAAAGTCAGGGCTCATTCCAGCAGCAACCCTACCTAGTCCTGCCAATTCACTTTTTGAGATTCTACCACCATAACGTCCGCCTGAACTAGCCAAAGGATCCGGAACGCGTTTCACTCTAAATGGAGTTCCTCCCATATTTTGCATTCTTCCATCCATATCTGCAGATACAGAAATAGTAACCATTTTCACTCCTTTTGGTGGTTTTACATTATAACGACCAGCACCAACAGGTTTAACCTGACAACCGCCAAAGTTTGGTCTTAGTTTCTCAGGAGCGACAGGCGCAGCAATTGAAATTAAATTATCAATTCCATCATAAAGGATACGCAAACTATCTGCAGAAATATTAGCCATAGGTTTAGTAACAATAAACTTACTTTTAAACGGATAATATTTATCTCCATCCGCTGCTTTAAGTTTAACCATTCCTGCAAACCTTTGTTCGCCAATGCCACCTGCTGGAAGTTTTAACTGAACAACACCGGCAGGACCTTCAAGTTTGGTCATTCCACCAATCATCGACTCATTACAAGTGTCTAATCCCATTTTATAATATACTTCTATACTTTGTCTGGTATCGGTTGCCGCTACAATGATGTCTGCTAAATATTCCGATCCGGCAAAAACAAGTTTACTTTCAGGAATTACCTTGGCATCAACTTTATCAAACTTCATTGTACCTGCATCAATTGACTGCATTAAATAAGACAGCATATCAAACTCAGCATTTTTCACTTCACCAATCATCTTATTTAGGATCACAACATCTGCAGCTAAAACAACATGGAAGAAATTATGAACTTCCCATTCTTCAGAGGCTCCTTCTGCATTTTTAGCTTTGGTTTTTGTGTCAAGTCCTAATTTTTTATCATAACTTTCTTTTACTTTGGCATCATCAATTAAGCTTAAAAGAAAAGCTTTATAAGTTTCAATTTTATCGCGAAGTTCTTTTGCCTTTCCATTACCACGACCTTCTCCTGTTCCCAACATAAAATGGGTTGGAATATCAAAATTATCTTTTGCGTCAACCTGACGAAGAGTCATTGTTTTAACCATTTCTAATGGCTTTCCGTCAGTATGAACAATCATTTCATATTTGAGGTTAGTAATATAATCTATTAGTTCTTTCGATTTCTTTTGAACTTCTAATGCTTTTTTATAAAATGGACCTGTTTTTTCCGGTGTTTTGTCATTAATTGCAGCAAATTGAGCATAAGTTAAATTTACTTTTTCTTCAAAATTTGCATTAGTTTTCACCATAGTTTCATCCACCACAACAAAGGCATCGAGAATATCTTTGGAGATGTTGAGTGCCAACATAGCGGTAAGCACCAGATACATCATACCAATCATTCGCTGCCTCGGGGTTTCCGGACAATTTGTTGCTCCCATATTAATTTATTTTTTCAAATGAATAATTTATTCTCACAAAATTAACGATTAACATTCATTGCAGTCAGCATATTACCATAAACGGTATTTAGCATAGCTACATTTTTAGTTAAAGCTTCTATCTGATCTTTATATTTAACTGTACCCTGAACGGTTTCGTTTAGGCTTGTAGCCACAGCTGAAATTTGTTCCTGAACAGAGGCCGTTAATTTATTGTATTCAGTAGAATTTTGTAACTGCAATTCGTAAATTGAATTGATTGATGATAAATTATTCGATAATGTTTTTAATTGGGCATTATAAGAACCCGTATCTGTTTGAATAGAGTTGATTGTTTCTTCGTAAACAGTAGCTAATGTTTTAACAGCGTTTGCCGCTTTTGTTACATTATTTAAGTATTCTTCAGAAATATTCATGTCTTTTGAAAGAGCATCCGCCGTTTTGTCATAAGAAGCAACTAGGTTCCGAACGGATTCTCCTGCTTTAGATAAGTTGGTGACATAACTATCGGTTGCAGAAGCTGCATCAGCAACACCCGACAATTTATTGGCATTATCTCCAAGATTTTTCATGCCCTTAGCCAAGCTTTCGATCAAATCCGGTCCAATCTTTGCCTCTTCAAGCATATTATCTAATTGTTGAGTAACGGAAAGATTTTGCTGTTTTTTTGTTTTTTCAATTGCCATATCATGAGCATCTTCGCCCATTGCTAACTCAGGATACACCAATGCCCAATTATACTCTACGTGGAGTGGTTCGAAAGCGGAAAAAGTAAAGATAACTGCCTCGGTACCCATACCTGCCATAAGCATAATATTAGCACCCGGCAAGTGTAAAATTTTGAATAATGCGCCAAGAATTACGACTGCTGCTCCAATGCCATATAATTTGGCCATAAAATTTTTGTACCCTTTACTTCTAACAAGTTCATTTAATCCCATAATGCTGTTGTTTTTTAAGTGAATAATTTAAGTATTAATTTTATTTTTTTATTTACATTTTTATATTATTCAAATTTAATGTTTAATAGACGTTGGATGCACTATTCATATTATCTCCTTTTTGGCGCCCTAAGAATGATTGAATACAACGAAATCCAACATACGATTTTCCAGTGTCCCTGATATTCATATGATCGTGCGCTGACTTGTAAATAATAGCCTACATCTTTCCACGATCCACCTCTGATCACTTTACGTTTGTTTACTACAGCATCATTAAGATTAGCACTATATGAATATTGCATATTCAAATCGTGAGCTAAACTATATGCCGACTCTTCAAATGCATCTTCACACCATTCCGCAACATTTCCTGCCATGTCATAAAGACCAAAATCGTTTGGAGAGTAGTGGCCTACAATAATCGGGTCGATTCCACCATCATCTAAATAACGACCACGCATAGGCTTGTAGTTTCCTAAGAAACAACCATTTGCGTTACGAATATATGGACCACCCCAAGGATAAGGGCTTAATGAAAAACTTCCACGTGCTGCCCATTCCCACTCTGATTCATTCGGTAATCTGAAATCGTTTTCAAACATCGTTTCATCTCGAGATATAAGATAATTATTTTGTAGTTGAGTTCTCCAGTTACAAAATGCTTTTGCTTGTCTCCAGCTAACACCCACTACTGGATAATTATCATAAGCCGGATGCCAGAAATAGTTATGGGTGTTGGGGTCGTTGTATGAGTATGTAAAATCATGGATCCATGCTAATGTATCCGGGTAAATATTTACAATTTCGTGGCGTATAAATGCTTTTTTACCTTTGTTGTATCCTGTAGGACGATTTGAGAAAAGACCTTTGTAACGAGTGTTTTTGTCGTTTACTTCAAATTCCTTATAAGCCCCCCCTAATCCATCACGTTCTCCATCATAATCTTCAATTTTACCTTTATGATTTGCTAAATCAATCCACCAATACTCATAATCAAAGATTTTAGTATTCCATTCGGTAAGACGATAGTGATAAAAACGGTCGTCTGTAATACGGGTAAACAATGGCGCTAAAGCATTTCGATAATCTTCATTATCTGAATTCCAATCAATTTCTTCGGACCAATTGATGAAATTAGGTTGAATCACTTCGCCCTGATTTTCTCCATTTTCATACTTAAGAAAATGTTCATTTTCTGCTTCGTCCAAAGCTTTGCCTAATAAACAATGAGCAATAGAATCGCGAACCCACTCTACAAACTGACGATATTCGTTGTTTGTGATTTCCGTTTCGTCCATGTAAAAAGGACGAACCGTTACTGTTTTAGATCCGTGAACAAGAGCATAAGGTACATCTTGATCTCCCGTGCCCATCGTGTAACCGCCCATTGGAATATAAAGCATACCATACGGTGTTTCGGAGTAATATACAGGGCGATCCAAAACACCTGTTAGCTCTCCGTTACCACTATTTTTACAACTTGTAAAGAAAGCTAATACGATTAATAACATTCCTATTTTTTTCATGCTTGCTCCTGATTTTATATTTTTAAAACGCATGTCATTCATATTTTATTGTTATACGACCCACTCTTGGAATTAGTTACCTAAAAGCAGCGTATTTTTATATCCTGATAATACAGGGGTACGTACAATTTTGAAACAATATTTCAACATAATTTCATGACTACCACTACTTCTTCCGTTTCTTCCTAAATCCGAAGTAGTAAAATCATAAGAATATCCGATTTTCAAACCTCTCATAGGCCCCGTTTGAAATGGGCTAACACCAAGCACTAACCCAATAGCATCCTGTAATCTGTAATTCAAACCACCCCAAAATTGATTATTCCAATGAGCAATTAACGATACATCATACTGTGCAGAAACAAAGTCGGTTTTAATAAGGACAGAAGGTTCGAAAACCAAGCTTGGCTCATTAGGATATACCCATTCGTATCCCCCATTAATAAAATAATGTCGTTCGAGCTTAACACCGGTACCACTTGTTACACCTAAAGAAGCCTGCGGTTCTAACATTTGCGTAGCCGCAATACCTACATAATACAAATTAGGCACTTTATAATAAAGCCCAAAAGAAACATCCGTGAACATATCAGATTCTTCTGCTCTTCCTAACAATCGATAATCAGAGGGATCTATCGCTATAAACTTAGTAAAGTCAATAGTTTTATTAAGGAAGCCCATTTGTGCTCCGATTCCCAAAACGCCACCGTTTCTTCCGATTGGCAAACGATATGCATATCCTAATTTTACTTCGGTATTATTTTCATAACCGATTTTATCTTTTAAAACAGTAACTCCCAAACCACCTCTTAGTAAACTAACCGGTGCATCTAAAGTGAATAATAAATCTTGAGGAGAAGTCATATCTCCATTAGGATCCTTAAAACCGGTCCACTGCTGACGAAATAATGTAGTTGCACATATTCCATCTCCACTTCCCGCATAGCCTGGGTTAAAGGGCAACATCGCATAATTGTGCTGTGTAAATTGCGTTTCTTGTTGTGCCTTTAGCCCTAATACAGACATGACTAAGAATACCAAAACGTATATTTTATTCATAAGCTACTGCTTTAATTTTGCTCCTATTTGTTTGCTAAAGTAATATTTTATTTTTAAATCAACAAACATTTGTTGATAAATTTTGGTTGAATTAAGCTATATCACACAAACTCAAAATATTACTACCACACCCTGTTAATTAAAATTTTTACGTCTATTCTCTCCGTTTTGTTTCATTCCAAGTTCCAAATTTAATAACTTTTTCTGTTTGTTATCCACTTTATACTTATTTACAAAACACTGAGTCCCTAAAAAAAAAAAACAAAAATATCATAAAATAAAACTATATACTAATGATTTTCTGATTTTTGCATTTTTATATAGAATGATTATAAATTATATCAAAAATATGCTCTAATTGAAATATTTCCGACCTGAACAATTGAATTGGTTGCTGATAACCGAAATTCATACGAAGTGTTGAGCTGAATATTTTTCGAGATGACCGTTTGAAATGATAATGTATATATCACATTTTTTCCGTTTGATAAACCCTCCAATATTTCAACCGCTAAAGGAGAATTTTCACTTTGATTAAACAAGATGTCAATAAAAGAAAGTTTTGATAATAACACTCCTTTATTTGGAAAATTATACTGCACCTCGATGTTTGCCTGATTAAAAAAAGAAGTAGATAATTGAGAATTAAGCGTTGACGTTTTTTCCATGTATTTATAAGACAGCGATGTTCGAAAGTTGGAAGATTGAAGATAAGAGATCGTGTTTTCTATATATTGACTAAATATTAAATAGTTTCTGTTTAACAATTGCTCCGATCCTGATTTTTTATTTGCAACTCCGAATTCCGATTTTATTGACACCTTTTTCAAAGCATTACTTCTAAGAATTATTGCATTAGAAATTACATCTTTTGTTTCAAACCCAGAAGTAAGAAATATTTTATTGAATTGATTATTGTATATATACTCAGCATTCCATAGCGGGTTTGACTGATTTACCATAAAATTATTCCGTATTGATTCTGCTTGAAGCCACAATATTTTCATCGTGATTTGTAAACGAGAACGGATTCGCTCCAATTTCGGGTCCATCTGTAGTTTTATTGCTGATAAAAACAGAAGTCTGATTTTTTAGCAACGAGATCAAAAAAGTCAACTTATTTTTTTTAGGAATAATTAATGCTGGATTAAGCAATAGCGTCTGATTGAACTCATTCATTATTGTTTTTACATAATCATTGGTAAGCACCCAAAGCCGTACATATTCTCCCTGATCGGAAAAAGGTGCTATGGAAAACTCATCAAGGTCTTCTACATTATTATTATTAAAATCCGTCCAAATATATTGTCCTTGTCCTTTAGCTACTTTAAGGTATTGGTACTCTTTCCGTTGTTCTCTACCTGTTGACGTTTGATAATACGTGTTAGCAACGATCGCCCCCTTTAAAAAAGTTCCCTGATATGTAAGATTTCCGATAAAAGCATACTCATTATCCATGGTGTCCAGTGACAAATATTTGGCCTCTCTATAAATAGAAACTTAGATTTAGAGAATGTATTTTCCGATTAAGTTTTAGCGAAGCACCGTCTTCCGTTGTAATTGAATAGGCTGTCATCCTATTTTGAATTGGAATCGACAAATGCTTTACATTATGCCACAATCGATATTTTAGATTGATTGAATCCGGATTCTCGACAAAAATTTCGTATTTATTAAGTTCCACAGAAGAAACAGCAATGGAATCTGCCAGAGGATAATTCAGTCGATTGTCCTCAACATCATACTTTGCACCAATATTCCCGATATTACTTTTTAAACGGACCAACTGGGATAACTTTAAGTAATTGCTTTTTGAATCGGCTCCGCTTCCTGAAGTATTAAAGCCCTGCGTTTCGATGTTTATATGCTTAGGGTTCCAACTATAATTCACTACATGTTGATAACCTTCAAACAACGATTTAAAATTCAAATAATTAAATGTGTAGTTTGCAACACCTGATTTTACACCTTTAAAAATAACATCAGCCGTAAGCAAGTTCATATCTGCATCAGGCAAGCTTGTGTTTTGAATATTAAATCGACGATTAAAATTCCGAATTCTTTGCAGGTTCAATTTCGGAGAACGTTGCAGAAATATACTGATACGAAATTTTAGTACTGAGTTGTGGCCTTGAAAGAGAATCTTTTCGGTAAAAGAAAAAAACGATTCTGGTATGATGTGGTAACCGCTCCACCATATCTACCGCCTTTGTCCTTAGAAGAGAAACTGTTTTCGTCGAAGCTTGAAAAAGCCAGCTCCATATTGAGCTCGGAATTAGTGGTAATTTGATAGTTTATTCTTCCTGTAACCATCTGCTTCTTTTGCGGAGGCACCAATATATAAATGGGACTGTAAGAACCTTTATGCAAACCGCTTTCGGGAGCAACCCAAGCAAAAACACGGCCATTTACGGTATTATTTAAAATCACATAATCGCCACCGTTAGCCCCCATGTACGTGAAAGACAACGCATAAAACGCACTATCCTGATTTGAAGAATATACAAAAACAGAATCGTAATGAATTGTATTAACAATAGTATCCATCATTTTATAAAGCACCTGGTTCGAATTAAATGCGACACTATCAAACGAAGGGGAAACCATTTGCGAAGTCTCATTGCCTGCATTACGAAGAATCATTTTCTGTTCGGTTGTAAGCTCTGGTTGAATTGACTGATTTTTCATATCCTGCTCGGAATAGACCATTAAAATCAATGCTCACTTTTTTAGAAATTCCATTGATTAAATGTCGTAAAAAGTGATCGCGAATAATGTCTGTCCGTATATTCAAATTCTACAACAATTTTTGACTCAACGGCTACAATCATTTTTGCAGTAAATATAATTTCGCCTAAATTATAATCGATCGAGTAATCGTTGTCGAGCCCTCGTTTAAGTTGTACCCCATCAACAAAGACTCTTTCGGATCCTCCTATTACAACAATATTGGCATCTCCATTTTCGGGTGTTAACCGATAAGGACCTTGGTTTCCATCGATCGAAGTTAAATTAATTCGCGTAAACTTGCCCTTCGTTTACGGCAAAAGCGGAGTTGGTGGAAAATGAAGAGCTGTCGGCAAATTGATAACGATAATCGACCATGGCTCCCAATACTTTTTTATTTGCTTTTAAAAATGCCGATTTCGGTGCTTCTACATCAAAATCGCCTGCTGTTATTTTAACCGACTTATTATATAATTGGATAAAGACCTTGTCGAATTCCTGAAGTTGCTGAGTATTTCCTTCGGGCTGTAATGGAATATTTTTATCACTAATTACAGCTTTAATCATAAAATCGTCAAATAGAATCCCGTCAAGTTGAAGGTTTAAATCGGAGTTTACAACGACATCCTGTTTGTTTCCAATTGAAATTCCACGAGTAATGCTCCCCGACTTGTTTAAATCGGAGGAATTTTCGAGCCATGAATTAGTATATGCCTTGTCCACAGATGAAAATTCATTGATGGAGACCAGTTGTTTTTGCTCTATCAATCGCTTATTTTTATGCCAATAAGGCTGTGTAAGATTAACATTAAAGACCTGATAATGGACCGTTATCGTATCATGTAACAATGTAGAATCGAGAAATGTAAGTGAAGCTTTAAAGAAATCAATCGTAAACAAACTACTTAATAGCGGTTGTTGTTTATATACCACCATTGTGGAATTCGGAATTACAGAAAGTGTATCGAAACATACAACAGAAGAATCAACAACGATTTGTTTGGTGCGAAAAGAGGTTTGAGTATAACCTCCAAACCCAATAATTAATAGAAACAAGAAAAAAAATTGTTTTATTCCATTCATTTTTCACACATCATATTCTCTACTTTTCGAAAGCTAAAGTACAACGAAGTAACGAAAGTTATAATAAAATATTAGCGAAGTTTATAAATTAGTGTCTGAAAAAACATGTTGTCAGCATCATTACTTTCTATTTAGAAACTATTCCTGCAAAATATTTCCAGCACCTGCACATTTTTCCAAAAACACGAGCATTCTGTTGCCGTATGCAGCATGGAAATCTGAAGATTACGCCGCAAAGGAGAAAAAGTGGCATAAAAGACTACAACACTTCATTCTTTAGGTATTGTTGCAAACAGTTCTTAATATCTTCATTCATTCTAAACGGTTTGGAATTATAGTCATCCATCCCGGCTGCAAGATAGATTTCTTTTTTGTTTTTAAAACACTTCAGCGGTAAGCGCAACAATAAAAGGCTTAACGAATTCAGGGTTTTCACCACAATAATTTCTGATTAATTTAGTCACCTCAAAACCATCCATAATTGGCATGTGAATATCCATAAAAATAATCTGAGGACGATGAGATAAAAACTTAATGTATGCATCTTGACCATCAGAAGCTTCAACAATTGTGGCACCGGAATAAACCAGAATTTCCTTTAGAACAAGCATATTTATCGCATTATCTTCAACAATAAGAATAGTAGAAGATGATAAAGAGACAAAATCTAATGCTCGAGGTTTTAGATTCTGTGCTCCCTTATTAAGCTGCAATACTTTTACCAATGCCGACGGCAAAACAGGTTTTGCGATCACTTGACGTACCGACGGCAATGATTTCATTTTTTGTGCATTTTCAAAATCTAACGGATTGGAGAATAGAACTACTGGTGTTTGCTTCTGTTTAACCTCTATTGTTTTTATCACATCCAAGCAAGTAATTCCATCAATCAGATAATCTACAAAAACATAATCAAATGTCTTTTTCTGTTCGTACATGTCTGTAATAATTTGCAACGCTTCTATTCCGTTTTCACAATCTCTGACTGAGACCTCAAGACCTAACAACATTTTTTTAATCAGGTCGCGTTCTATTTCATTTAAAACAACAAGCAAGATATTCAGCGAACCGTATTTCGGATATGAGATCTCACTATTTTTAGATTCCGCCAATTCAACAGGAATCTCGACACTAAATACGCTCCCGACTCCCACTTGGCTTTTTACCGTAATTGATCCTTTAAGAATCTCCACTATATTTTTACATACCGACAAGCCCAAGCCTGTTTCCAACTGATTATTAGCCGATCCCGAATTAAGTTGTACAAAGCTATCAAAAACGGCATCTACTTTGTCTGGAGGAATTCCAATGCCCGTATCGGAGACAGACATTTCCAACCAGACGTTGTTCTTAATTGTTTTAGTTGATATAAAAAACTGCAACATGTCCGGTTTCCGTAAGCCGGATTGCATTTCCAACAATGTTAATCAACAGCTGCCGAATTCGAATTTCGTCGCTCACCAATTGAAGGTATGCCGAACTATCGATGGAGAGATAGAATCCGATTCCTTTTTTCTCGCACATCTGAGTAAAAAGCATTGATAGCGAATTCAACAAATTCTCGGGATAAAAAGGCTCAAAGACCAATTCGATTTTACCTGCTTCAATTTTTGAGTAATCGAGAATGCTATTAATCAAATAAATTAAATTGAGAGATGACTCTTTAATAATATTAAGATATTGAAGCTGAAAATCATTTACCGTAGAATTAATGAGCAATTCCGATATCCCAATAATTCCATTAATCGGATTTCTTATTTCATGAGAAAGGTTTGCAAAGAAATCGTTCTTGGCCAATATAATCGATTCCGACTTTTGAAGCATTGCATGTAAATCCCGATCGCTCTTTTTAAATATGGATATATCTATTAAAAAGATTAATATCTCTTCAACGTTGTCTCCAGTTACAGTCATTGGAAGTGCATTAAACCAAGTAATATCGATTTTCGGATTGTTCGTTGTTTTCATATTCAGCCGTTTCAAACGGCAAGCGAAGAAGAGACTCGATTTATCAGTTTTTTTTCGCTCGGATTGTCTTGAGACGAGTTTAAGCCAATAATTTTCTCGAGTTGAAAATCAAGTAAGCCGTTAAAAATTAAGTTTGAGTAAGTCGTGGCATTGGTTGAGGTATTTACGACAGCCAACGGAATCGAAATCGTATCTAATATGGACTGCATAAATCGATCTTGAGCGAGCAACCGGTTTTGCGACTCATATTTCTGAGTATTATCAACAATATAAAATATATAATCGTTGTTATTGAACCTTAGTGCGTCAAGTTTTACATATCTAGTTGTTTTCGATTTCGTTAGCAACATTAGTTCTTCCGAGGAAGTTCCAAAATCGATAAGCTTTTTAACAAAAAACAGTATAATTATTAAAGGAGTCGGGATGAATAAAAAATGACATTTTTTCGAGATCGAACAAAATCCAAATCATAGCCCACCAAAGCAAGGGCTGAAAAATTAGCCCGAATAATATTCATATCGGCATCTATTTGCATCATGCCTTGTGGAGCATAATCGATATACGACTTCAATGTTGCAGATTCATCCTCGACAAGCCGATAAGATTTTTGCAAATCATTGACATCCGTAATAAATCCATGCAATTCGGTAACATTTGCATCATCGTCAAATAATGCATAGCCTCGCTCCCACACCCATTTACATTCACCAGTTGCAGTAATAATTTCATATTTTTCTTCAAAAACAGAGCGATTAAGAATGCTTTGCTGCCATTTAAAGACCAACGACTCCTGATATTCAGGGACAATTATGTCGTTAAACGAGAAGCGATTATTGTTCAGCACATCTTCAATCGCATATCCTGTAATATGCTCAAATCCTCGGCTGAGATAAAGCATAGTCCAAAAACTATCGTTTTTGCATCGATAAACAAATCCAGGCAAATCATCGATAATGGTAAGTGCAGAATCAAGTTCGGCTTCTGCTTTTATCAGAGGCTCGTTAATCATTGCAGAATCGGTACAAAAGAAAAGGTATCTGGCTTTGTTTGAGGATGATTTTACAGGAATTATTTTTGTTAAACGGCTCACCCCTTCCGAAAGGTAATTCGATTTATAATGAATAACCATTTCAATGGAGTAAACTGTTCCGCTTTGAGACTTTTCGATTTCTTTTATCAATTGTTCAAGCGAATCCGACTCCATTAATATATCTAAATACTTTCCATTCAACGCCGATGCGGAAAAGCCTGTACGTTCTTGGACCCAAGAATTAGACTGAAGAATTTTCAGCTCATGATTAACAAGGAAAACCGCATATTTGTATTGTTCCGACAAAAAACTTTGTTCTGCCAAAAGAACAGCCATTTCATCATTTTGATCCCTTTTCTTAGTTATGTCTTCGATCGTAAGAAAAACAAAAGGTTCTTCTGTTTCTGTTTGCTGAATGTAATTGTATATAAAGGAATAAAACTTGTTCTGACTTGCAATCTCTTCCTGAATATGATTATCCGTTAGCAATGATTGCGTGCTATAAATAAATCTTGTTTTAAATTCCTCATTCTTAATTAAATCGGTGATTCTTTTGCCGGTTTTCAACGATCCGTTTAAAAAAACTTCTGCAATCCGGGATGCTTTTCTATTAAAATAGAGCACCCGAAAATCAAGAGAAAACAATACCATCGCTTGTTTCGAATTGCTGAGCAAAGATTCAAACCGCCCATACATTTCAAGCGTTTCCGTTTGTATGTCAATTCTAATCCGAAGAAAAACACTAATCAATATTATCAACGAAATAAAGACAAGCGACACCACTATCGGAAACATTCGCTTTGATTGCAACGTTTTATTCCATGTTGAAATTTCAACATCTACTCCAATAGCTGCTACCACTTGATTTTTTTTATCAATAACAGGGACTAAAACCGTCACAAAACTACCCCATTGATCGGAATAAGGCTTGACGGCAAGAGCTTGTCTGTTTTTAAAAACAGTATAAAACTCAGCCGGTGCATCCGTATAAATTTCACCGGGAGCTGCCGTATTTCTTTTAGCTCCTAATTTATGACGATCAACCTCCGTATCAAGATAAAAGAATATTTTATTCTGCTTTTGTCCAAACAGATATATGTATCGGACATCTTGCATTTGAGAACAAAATCCGAGAAAATAATCTCTTAACTTGTTGTATCCGGGATTCAGCGTATCCGAATAATCGGCATGGTATTGTGCAACCTCTTCGGGATCTACTACAGAAGCAATAAGCTTGCTTTGTTCGGTAATCCTGTCAATTTCATCTTCTCTAGCAATATTTGAAAAAAAGCGAGAAGACAATAGCCCTGTAGCCAACACAAATAGGCCTATGATTGTGGCCCAAATGTATATTAATGGAACTTTTCGGATTTTGCTAACCAAAGAATTATCCATAATCTAAAATCGATTAATCCAAATTTATACTTTTCAAATGTATGCATTTTTTTTGTAAAATAAATGATTTTATTCTTTTTGCATTTAATTCAAAGAAGCAAATATTTCCGAGACAAAACAGGAAAAGACGAAGCAAAAGGTCTTTACTATTTTTTCAAACTTTTCTGGTATTTAAAAGATTCCTCAATTACATGAAGTGAATAAATCGGTTGAGTTTGCTGCTTTCTCATAAATAGCGCCAAATATTCAATATTTTTTTTCCGTTCAAAAACGGGCGCATTAGTGAGCTTAACCATTGCCAATCCGTTTTTGTTGGCTGCTTTTTCAATATTCCTGATAATTTTTTCGTGAGTCTTCGGATTTTTCACAATACCGTCGTTCCCCAACTGTTCTTTTCCCGCTTCAAGTTGAGGCTTTATTAGGAGTATCATTTGCGTAAACTCATTCATTAATTTTACAAAATGAGACATTTCTAGTGCCAACGAGGTTGAGTTCCAATCAGAAATGATAATATCCGGGATCTGTCCCGCAAAATGTTCCATTGAGAGGCTACAAAAGCCGAAATCTTCGAGCGAAACTACCTCTGGGCTTAAGGCTATCTGATCATTGAGCTGACTGTTTTCCACCTCCACTGCAAATACTTTTTTTGCACCATGCTGCAATGCACAATCGGTGAATCCGCCTACAGAGGCACCGATGTCCAAAATTATTTTCCCCGAAAAATCAAGTTTAAAATCATCGATTGCTTTTTTCAATTTCAAACCGGCTTTACTCACATAAGGATTTAGCTCATCGGGAATCACCTCTATTTTATCCGCCAAGTTAATAAAAAGACCCGGTTTTAGCACCTTTTTTCCGTTTACACTTACAGCGCCTTTAAGTATTGCAAAGCGTGCTTTTTCGCGAGTTGCAAATAATTGTTGCCGAATTAAAGCGACATCCAAGCGTAACTGATCCATTTTTATAAAATTAGTGTTATTAGCCGTGATGATTTTTGGTCAACTTCTACCAAACCAAAATTTCGCACCCAACGCTGAGATTCTTTGCCGTCAATCGTAAGTATTAGCACCGGTATGGTAAAAACACCGAAGTCTGCTGCCAATTTAGGTTGTTCCTGTACATGATAGACATTCAATAGTATTTGCGGAAATTTACGAGATATCAACTCTTCAATTTTTGGTTGAAGAGAATCACAAACGCTACAAGAGTCGGAAGTGAAGAAATGCAACATCAATTGAACATCCATAAGAAAATTAAAGTTAAAGCAACCCGTTTATACCGGCACCAAAAAGTGCAAAATCATATTTTACCGGATCGAGAGCACAAATATACGATAAATTTCGAGTTAATTCTTCAGCCGCCTTTCGATCGTTTTGCTTACGCGATAGTAAATTTAATTTTCGAGCGACTCGAGCAGTGTGAACATCCAAAGGGCAGATAAGCTGAGCAGGTAGAATTGTTTTCCAAATTCCAAAATCAACCCCTTGTTCGTCGTAACGCACCATCCAACGAAGGTACATATTGAGGCGTTTACAGGCTGAATTTTTTGAAGGGTTGCCAATATGTTTTTCCGTTCGCATTTCGTGCTCCAAGGAAAAGAGGAGCTGCCTAAACCGATCTATAGCATGATAGGCACTTTCATTTTCTCCCTGAATAGAAAAAGCCGTTTCAAGCCCACCCGCCTCTAAATATATTTTTTGTAATGCAGAAATAAAAAACTGGATATCGGAACCGTTTAACGTGCGATAAACAAAACTTTCGAAGCGTTTCAAATCCTGAGGTCGATGATTTCGAATAAAATCGGCCGGAGCATGATCCATGAGCAACATTAGTTTTTTTCCGCTGCGAATAATTGATGTCCTTTTACCCCAAGCAATAAGGGATACAAAAAATGCACTAATTTCAATATCTTCCTTCTGTGTGAACAAATGGGGAATTAATATCGGATCGTTCTGAATAAATTCAATTCGGTTATATTGCGTAAGACCATAATCGAGCCACTCCCTAAGATCTTTCAAATTATCTATCATTTTACAAAAATACAAAAAAAATAACGCTCAAAAATAGCAACCGCAACACTCTTTCTGCCCAATAATTAATTGGTTATCAACAATGTTTTCCGCTAGACAACTCACAGCATTCGGCTCCAGCCATTGCTCTAAAAAACAAACTACTGAAGTCTAGCTTATTACATAAATCATAAAAGCAATGTTTATTCAAAAAAATTATTAATAAAAATTAATTCCCCAATTATTTTTTTCATATATTTGCGAAACAAAACGCTAATAAAATTTAAAGACATGAAAAAGCTAACCCTATTTATTGCAGTTCTAAGTTTTGGCATCTTTGCAGCAAAAGCTCAACAGCCCCAAATTCCAAATGCATCTTTTGAAAATTGGACGACCGTGTCCTGGGGAGATTCCTTATCGAGTTGGACTACGCAATTTACATTATTATCGCCCATCATCCTTGCTAACAAATCAACCACCTACTATGAAGGCCAATATGCTTTAGAAGCCACCTCTCAATCAATTAGTTTAGGTGCTACTTATAATATTCCAGGAATTGCAACATTAGGAAAAATAGTTCCTGATTTGGCAACAATGAGTGCAAAAGCCCAAGGAGGCGTTGCATTTACCGGAAAACCATCAAAATTAAAAGGCTGGTACCAATACGACCAACAAGGCTCGGACTCAGCTATTATCTATGTTATTTTAACCAAATGGAATGCAGTAAACAACACTCGGGATACCGTCGCAGACGGAAGTTTCATTCACAACTCCGCGCAAACTACCTATGCACAATTTTCAATTGATATTACTTACCAAAGTCAAAGTTTAACGCCTGATACGATGAATATTATAATATTATCTTCGGGTTTATCGGCTACGCCTAACTCAAAGCTGCTTGTGGACGACATTTCATTTGACTATCCCCAAGGAATTACCACCAACGACAAATCCGATTGTTACATCTATCCTAACCCATCTAACGGCATTGTAAATGTATCGTTTGCTTCAAACGAAAAATATACGGCAACTCTCTTCAACTCATTGGGTCAAAAAACACACATGAAAAACATAAACAATTCAAGCTCAACACTTGATTTAACGAATTTACCCAAAGGCATCTACCTGCTTGAATTAAAATCAGATAATTCAAGAACAGTTAGGAAAATTACATTAAAATAAAGAGAATAAACAATAAACCAAAAAAGGCTAATACTTAAATATTAGCCTTTTTTGATATCAAAGCCGGGCGTATAGCTTATACCTCAAAATTATTGCTTAATTTCGCATAAAATATTTAGATGAAAATAATCAATCAAATCGGACAGTATCTATTGTTGATGAAGCGAGTATTGGTTAAACCTGAGAAACCGTCAATTTTCAGGAGGCAACTTTGGGTTGAAATTGACACTTTGGGAATCAACTCGATCGGTTTTGTGGTGTTGATCTCTATTTTTATGGGGGCCGTGCTGGCCATTCAAACTTCATTTCAAATTGAAAACCCGCTTGTTCCTAAATGGACTGTAGGATTTACAGTTAGGACATCTGTAATTCTTGAGTTTGCACCTACCATTATCAGCATGTTTTTAGCAGGTAAAATCGGATCAAGAATCGCTTCCGAAATTGGCACCATGCGAGTAACCGAGCAGATTGATGCACTGGAAGTCATGGGCATAAATTCAGCAAACTTTTTAATACTTCCCAAAATTGTTGCTTCCATGCTTGTGTTTCCGATTTTAGTTATTTTAAGCATGTTTGCCTCAATGGTTGGAGGATGGATTGCCGTAGTACCCACGGGTATGGTTTCTGCAAGCAATTATATCGAAGGACTAATAATATACTTTAAGCCATACGACGTAACTTACGCGATGATTAAATGCATTACTTTTGCATTTATTATCACTTCCGTTTCCGGATTTTACGGTTACACCACCGAGGGTGGTTCTTTAGAGGTGGGACGTTCGAGCACCAACGCCGTAGTTTATAGCAGTATTGTGATGCTGTTTTTCAATCTGCTCCTAACTCAAATACTACTCACATGATTGAAGCAAAACACGTTTACAAACGTTTTCAAGAAAAGACCGTACTCGAAAACATTAGTATTTCTTTTGAATCGGGGAAGACAAATTTAATTATCGGGTTAAGCGGATCGGGAAAAACCGTGCTGATGAAATGTTTAGTTGGGTTATTGGATATTGACGAAGGAGAGATTCTGTTTAACGGCCGAAACTTCCAAAACATAAAACTTGAAGATAAAAAAATAATTCGACAAGAAATAGGGATGCTCTTTCAAGGTGCAGCTCTCTTCGACTCACAGTCCGTTGAAGAGAATGTAATGTTTCCGCTCGATATTTTTACCGATATGTCATTAGAAGAAAAAGTTGAACGTGTAAACTTTTGCCTCAACCGGGTAAATATGACCAACAGCAATAAACTGTTCCCCTCGGAAATAAGTGGCGGAATGAAGAAAAGGGTTGCAATTGCAAGAGCTATTGTGCTTCAACCCAAATATTTATTCTGCGACGAGCCAAATTCAGGTTTAGATCCGAAAACTTCTATCGTTATCGACAATCTGATTGCAGAAATCACAAAAGAGTTTAATATCACTACAGTGGTAAACACTCACGACATGAACTCCGTACTTGAAATCGGAGACAAAGTAGCTTATATAAACAAAGGAAAGCTTTGGTGGGAAGGAAATAAAGATAATATTTTACACTCGGGCAATAAAGAATTAGACGATTTTGTATATGCCACGGAATTAACCCGAAAATTACGTTCAAATCCATAAAAATTAATATGAATTTTCTCGATATTTTAATAATTGTCCCAATGATCTGGTATGGGTTTAAAGGCTTTAAAAAGGGGCTAGTATTTGAAATTGCCGGTATTATAGCTCTTATCGCAGGCACATGGATTGCAATCAACTTTTCGAACAAAGTAGCGGAAATTATCGGATTAAGCGGTAAATATGTCGATATTATTGCTTTTGTAATTACTTTTAGCGGAGTGATTTTTCTTGTTTACATGTTTGCCAAATTCATCGAAAAGATCGTTACATTTGTTGTCCCCGAATTTTTAAACAATATTGGAGGACTTGTTTTAGGTGCTCTAAAAGTCGCAATTATATCTAGTATCTTGCTCTATTTTATCACTTCAATGGATAGATATGAGATCTTCTTGAAAAAAGATATAAAAGCCGGATCAATGCTTTATAAACCGGTATCATCTATTGCCCCGGTAATATTTCCCGAGTTTAGAAAAGTAGAAGAAGCAGTGAACGCAAAAAGTGATTCCACACAAACCAAAGCGCCCCCAAAAGCAAAAAAAATCGTAAAATAAGTCACTCAGTTTAACCCATTAAAAATTTCAATTAATAAGAAAACCGAGAGAAAATTCTAATTCACCCGAACTATTCGTTTAATTGCATATTCATTATCGATGATCATATAAAGATAATATATACCGTTAGGCAAATGGCTTCCGTCATAATAAAGCCTGTACTCTCCCTCTTGCTTGCTTTCATCAAGAATTGTTTCCAGTTCACGATTGGCAATATCCATCAGTTTAATTTTTACGTGACTATCCTTTTTAATTGAAAATCCAATATTTAATACAAAATTAAACGGGTTCGGATATACATTGAAGATGCCAATACTTTTAAATTCGCAAATATTATCACAAACAATCACATTCGTAACAACAGCAGCAGAGTCCGTACACCCCATACCATCCGTATAAGTATAAGTAATCGTATGATACCCGATTGACGTTGCGGACGGATTAAAACTGGCCCCACTGATTCCTACGCCGTTAAATATGCCCCCGGTTGGGTTTCCCGTTAATTGAACAGACCCCACTGTGTTGCAGTATGCAGTATCCAAACCATCAATTGTTACAACCGGCAACGGATTGATGCTTACCGTTACGGTATCGGAATATGAACATAGGTTTTGGTTGGTAACCCTTAGCCAATAATTGCCGGCAGCATTTACTACGATTGAATGAATAGTGTCTCCGGTACTCCACAAGTAGTTATCACCGAAATTTCCGGCATCTAGCACAAATTGCGAACCGTCGCAAAAAGAAGCATTGTTTCCAAGATTAAAAACGGGAACCGGCACCACATTTACATGAACGGTGTCGTATGAAGAGAGAAATGAAACAATCAAGTTACGAATGGGCAAAATTACGGGTTACGGCTACCAAGATTTAAGCCCTAACTCCGCAAGATTTTACCCCGTCTAATAAAAAAAGTTGAAAAAATTCTAACAATAACTTGCATTGTTAGAATTTTTGTTGTACCTTTGAACAACCTAATTAGATTGTTTATGTATTTACCGGAATGGGCACAGTCCTTTAAAGAACCTCGTACAGAAATTAGATGTATCAATGGGATATACTACAAGTATGAAGTACGATATGAATATAATAAAGAAAAAAAGAGGACCGACAAGATAACGGTTCGATTGATGGGTAAAATCACCGAGGAAGAAGGCTTTACGCCATCTGACAAAGATTTGATTCGTCAAAAGGCAGCTCAATTACCAAAAGTTGACATAAAGAATTTTGGTGTTTACAACCTGTATTCCCATCTGTTGTCCGAAGAAATTGGTGAATTGAAGTCTGTCTTCAAGGGTGATGCTGCTGAAAAGCTACTATCGTTTTCGATGATGCGATGGGCTTATCAATCGCCCATAAAAAGAGCACCCAACTATCATGCGCACGATTTCTGTTCTGAAGTGTGGAGCAAAGAAAGCATCTCTGGCAAACAGATTTCGGAGGCACTAAAATTCGTGGGACAAAATCGAGAGGCATTGGTGGATTGGATGAAGCAGAGGCTAAACATATCGGGACAAGGAAGCAACAAGTTTGTGATGATGGATTCAACGCATGTTTCAACCGTGTCTGAACAGTTGGGAATCAATGCTAAAGGCTATAATCCGTCTCACGATTTTGACGAGCAAATCCGCCTCATGTATTTATTCTCGGCCCAGATGAAATGCCCCGTATATTACCGTCTTATAAATGGAAACATAACAGACATCAGCTCCATGTCGCTTTGCATCAAAGAGATGAATGTCAGAGACGTGGTCTTTATTGCCGACAGGGGATTTTATAGCGAAAAAAACATCAAGGAGTTGAACGACAACAAATTGCAATACATCATACCACTTCGGAGGAACAATCAGCTTATCGACTTTTCGCCGATTCAGCAAGCCAATTATAAAAAAGAGATCAAAAACCATTTCATTTTTCAGGATAGAATAATCTGGCATTACCAATACGAGAGGGAAGGCAAAAAACTTGTAACATTCTTGGATGAAAAACTGAAGGTGGAAGAAGAAGTGGATTATCTGATGCGCATAAAATCGCATCCTGAAAAATATTCTGAAGAAAAGTTTTATGACAAGATGGAAGGTTTTGGGACTCTTACACTTGTGTCAAAGCTTGAAGATGAAGAGACCCAGACACCACAAGAACTTTACGAAGCCTATAAGCAAAGGAATGATGTTGAAGTAATGTTTGACAGTTACAAGAATTTCCTTCAAGCCGACAGGATGTACATGCAAGACAGACACGTGTTAGAAGGATGGCTGATGGCTAATTTCATAGCGATGATGGCTTATTACAAACTCTATAGCCGGTTGAAACAGGCGAAACTCATATCTAAACATTCGCCAAAAGACATAATCGAACTGGCAAAATCAATTTATCAAATAAAAATACGAGGACAATGGAATCGATCGGAAATAACAGCCCGCTCAAAACAGCTCTTTAAAAAAATTGGAATAGACTACCTATAATTCTGCGGAGTTAGGGTTTAAGGATGAGATAATTAGATCCAGTCTGGCACTCGTTTCGGCAAACTTGCTTCTACCTCAGCATAACACAACGCATTGCACTGTGCCCTTGCGAATAGACACACATCGGAAATTATTCGTTTAATCTCCGTATTTATAAATCTTGGATTATTATATTTTCCGCCATCTTATTGATTTTGGGCTGAATAAACCAGATACCAACGGGGTAAAACCAAAGCAGAAAAAATTCGCCAATATAGTCCCCTAGCTCCACTTTTCTTTGCAACTCAATGGTTTTAAAAGTTCTAGCAACAAAATAGAGATTGTAGAGCATGCAAAACATAGCAAACAAATGAAGTGGAACAATTGCAATAAAAATCAAAGGATTTACTCTTGTTTCTGACATTAAAAGGGACATCTGGCCAGTAAACAACACAAAATAAATTAACGGAAATAGTACAAAAAACTTAAAACCGGAAACATTTAACCTGAGATTTTCCGGAATCAATGGTTGGAGCCCAACCCCAACAGACCAAAACCACCCAAGCAGTGTACCCATAAAAAGGAATACAATAAATGGGAAAAATTTCATGTATGAAAAAAAAGAAAAAACATCCGATCCCCGATGGGTTATTACACTTAGAACCATGGCAAAAACAAACCCTATTTCCAAAATCATGGGGATGCCAAATGTAAAAATAAAAAGTTGCCAGTGCTTGGCTGTTAAAAATCTGTTGATCATAATGATTCGTTTTTAATTTATAAGCCAATGCAAATGTAGTAAATGTTTTTGATCATTTAAACTGATTTAACCGCAAAGGATGCTAAAAAATTTGAAAACAAGAAAACGCTGAGGAACACAGAGAAGAGATGAAAATGATTTTGATCGCATGAAAAGATTTGCTCGCAAAATACGTAGAGAAATTTTCAGCGCAAGGAGAATTGCGAGAAGTTGACAGAGAGCGAAAGTTACGAGATTCTGGCACGTATGACTTGTAGAGATGAGATATGAACGATGAGATATGAGATATGAGTTTCGCAATGCGAGTCTGAAGGAAGAAAAAACAACCAAGTTATGAATGGACAAAGTTACGAGCACATAAATTGACAACTTAATGATTATGATTTTACGTTGCTTTCTGTGTTACAATTCTTTCGCACTCTTTGCGATAAAAATTATTCTCATTGAATATCAATACAATACACTATTTTTCTGAAAAAAATTTAAAAAAATGAATCAACTTGAAAATTTATATACTATATTTGCAATATAATAGTTACTATTATATACACAAACATTAAAACAATATTTAAAATGGTATCAAAAGAATTGCTCAAAGGATCGCTGAAATCGATCATACTTAAGTTGTTATCCGATAATGGAAAAATGTACGGTTACGAACTCACTCAGAAAATGGAGGAACTTTCTGAAGGAAAAATTAAATTCACCGTGGGTGCTTTATATCCTATTCTGCACAAACTGGAGAATGACGGCGTGGTAATTACCGAATCCGAAATCATCAATAACCGGGTACGGATTTACTATAAGCTAACCCAAACGGGCGAAAGCACCGCACAGGAAAAAATCAACGAATTAAAGGAGTTTATCGACACACTCGGATTGCTGATAAACCCCAACTTGAACACTCGGATATGTTAGGCCTTTCGATTGCACAAATTGAGATCATTGCTTCCGCGGTATATAAAGCGGGGTTGACCCTCCCCCATTTACAGGAGGAAATGATCGACCATCTCTGCTGCCAGGTTGAAGAACTGATGGATCGAGGGATGGATTTCGAAGAAGCCCGCAATTCTGTTTTAAAAGTAACCGGTGTAAAGGAGCTGAAGAAAGTTCAAGAAAACACCATTTTATTAATCGATAAAAAATACAGAATCATGAAAACGACAATGAAAATATTTGGAATTGCATCCTTGGCATTGGTTGCCATGGGGACAATCCTTAAACTCATGCATTGGCCTTTGGGAAATTATTTTTTCATATTAGGCTTTCCTCTCCTTGGTGGAATCTTTATTCCATCATTAATCTGGGTGATGAAAAAAGAGTCGAAGCTCAAGGAAATGTCTCTTCTTTACATTACGGCCGGAATTGGCAGTATGGCGGTTGTTTTTGGAATATTCTGCAAAATATTACAAATGCCCTTTACCGAATTTCTTTTGATTGCCGGATACCTTCTGCTCGGAATAATATTTCCACCGCTTATGCTGGCCAGTTTACTGAAAAAGACCGCTGAAAAAAGGCAACGTTTAATCTATTTTATCGGCACCTTTGCATTTATGCTCTGCATCAGTGGCGATTTCTGCAAGTTTTTTCACTTTCCGGGTGCATTAGTTTTGCTACTCCTCGGATTTTTCTGCCTCACCACCGTCTTCTTTCCAATGTATGTAATGCACAAGTACAAAACAGACACCTATATCAAACCGAATTTTATTTTTCTGAGTATCGGATTGTTCTTTTTCAGCCTTTTTACCATATTGCTTGCAATTAATGCCTCAAAAGATGAAATAGCCGATTTTGTATCCATAAATACCGGAATTAACAGCACGAACACATTCATTAAAAGTCAAAATCAAGAGCTGGTGAAGCACCTGACTACAATCGAAAACAGCTGCGATTCGACAGATAAGACAATAATCCAATCCTTTCGTCAAAGTTCCTCAGAGTTAAAGACCTATCTCCAACAATTAAAAGTTGATTTAATTATGATGTGTGATAAGATTTCAAAAAAGGAAGCTGAAAAGGTAATTAGTAATCCACAGTTACTAAAAGATAAAGGAAATCGAGAAGCATCTTTGGAATTATTTTTTCCAGGCCACAATTATAAAACGACCTCAGAATTAAGAAAAAAAATGAATGCCTATAGAAAACTGCTGCTATCGTATAGCTTTGTTTCCGAGACCTCAAAAAACATCATAAACAAAGCGCTTGAAATCGAAAACGCATCACTCTTGAACGGCAATGAACCTCGTGAATCTTGGGATTCAAGGCATTTTTGCCAAATTCCAGCAATTGAGGTTTTAAACTATTTAACTCAACTGGGAATTTGGGTGCAGACATCAGAGTCAGCCGTTTCAGAAGATTTATTGAAGCTTAAGGATCGCGGTTTAGTTGCCGACATTTCAAAAAACAACATTGTAAATCATTAATATACAAAGACATGAAAAAGACAATTTTAATTTCCGGCATCATCTGTCTCAACATCTTTGTTGTCGGGGCATTTTTAAAAGTATTCCATTTATCCGGAGCCAACTTAATGATACTTGTAGGAATGGTTTTATTTACACTGTGGTTTTTACCTGCAGCATTCATTAACAGCTATAAGAGTTCGGATAAAACAAAAAAACCACTATATATTGTGGGATTTATCTGTACGGCCACGTGTATTCTGGGTGCATTATGCAAAATCATGCATCTGCCGGGAGCCAATCTGCTCTTGTTGATTGGAATTCCATTACCTTTTATTCTATTCCTGCCAATGTACCTCTATTATCAGCGTAAAGAGAAAAACAAATCGGGGATGAACTTCGCCAAAATCATGTTTTTGATGATTTTTATCGCGGTGGTAAACAGTTTACTGACATTAAGAGTCCATGGAGATATCGTTTTGGGCTATACCAATGATTTGGAAAGTGCATTCAAATCCGGTGAAATTGAAGCACTGAAAACCGGGGCTTTGCTGGAAAACGGCACGCACACCAGGGATTCAATTGAAAACGTCACCGTTGCCGATATTACCAAACGTTCGGATGATATTTGCAATACGGTCAATCGGATTCAGATAACGGCAATCAATGAGCATGGGGATAACCAAGTCGCTTCAGCTAAAGAGATCATGGGCTGCTCGTGGAATAAAATGCAGATCGTGGCTGGTTCCCTCATTTTCGGGACAAAAGATCATCCAAATATGATCGCCGAATTGAAAAAAGACCTTCGTGATTATTGCAAATTTATCCAAAGCCTGCCATGGATAAGCAAGGAGCAATCGGAACGAATAAACAGGCTTTTGAGCACTTCCGATCAAGTCGGGATGGGCGAAGACGGAGAAACCGTTTCTTGGGAAAATCGCCTTTTCAGAAATCGATATCTGATCGCTGTGATCACGAATTTGGAAGATGTTAAAACCAAAATCAGACTATCGGAAAACGAGATTCTAAAAACCATTAAAACCAAATAGAAATGAAACGATTAATATTATTAAGCAGTATCGCTATTCTGCTTTCGGGTTGCAACTCGCTTTTTTTCGAGACAACTATTTCAAAAGACAATAAGCTTGCGATTGTAAGAAATCCCGATCCGGAAATTTATGATTCCGCCAAAATGGATTCATTGCAAACATACAATGAAAATGCTGCAAATATCTGGGCTTATGATTTCAGATGTCGCAACCTTTCCAATCTGGATTTGAAAAATAATTTGACGGAGCTGTTACATTCGGATTTTGACAGCAAAACAGTTTGGCCGACATCACTACCGGCTGGATTTATACCTGATTCTATCATGGAAATCGGGAAAAACCCCGGATTGAACATCCGAAAGCTACACCAATCGGGAATAACCGGAAACGGAGTGGCCATTGCCATAATCGATCAACCCATTTTGATCAACCACTGCGAATATAAGGGCCGATTGAAAATGTATGAGGAAATACATGTTCCCAAAAAACTCCAGGCGCAAATGCATGGATTGGCTGTTACATCCCTGGCTGTAGGCAAAACCACGGGCGTCGCTCCCGAAGCCGATTTGTATTATATTGCCACTACTCCTTATGGATCACCAATATGTAGTTATGTTAAATACGTACTGTTTAGAAAATTTGATATCAATCTCAAATATTACGTGAAAGCAATATACCGGATATTAGAGATTAACAGGACCTTGCCTGAGGATAAAAAAATCAGGGTGATCTCCATTTCTTTTGGAGGTGAGGATAAAAGTTTTATCAAGGCAATCGAACAAGCTGAAAAGGAAGGTGTATTTGTAGTTTCAAGTTCCATCAGTCACACCCATAATTTAAGGTTTAATGGGCTTGGCAAAGACTATCTGACAAATCCAGATGATCCGAATTCCTATTTTCCGGGTTTATGGTGGTCGAAGAATTATTACAAGAATCCCGATAGATTCAAAATCGATTCAACATTGTTGGTTCCGATGGATTCCAGATGCACCGCCAGCCAAAGTGGCGATAGCAATTATGTTTTTTATTCAGATGGGGGTTGGAGCTGGAGCATACCGTACATTGCCGGACTTTATGCTTTGGCATGCCAAGTAAAACCGGACATAACACCTCATGAGTTTTGGAACAAGGCATTGGAAACGGGAGATATCATTGATCTTCAAAAAGATGGCAAAAAGCTTAAGTTCGGGAAAATTGTCAATCCTACGAAGCTGATCAATTCATTAAAAAGATAATAATCACCTCCAAAACATTTTGCATAAGTAATTACCCAAATTTAATGTCGTATTTGGTGCCAAAATCATTCAATACTGCAAATAGTCTTTCTTCTAGATTTTGAAAACAGAGGTAAGCATCAAATGGCATCCAATAATATTTGATTCTTTTCCATAGAATTTCGATTAAGTTTAGCTCTGGAGAATATGGTGGCAAGAAAAAGATCAACAAATCTTTTTTCTCCCACTCTTTTATTTTAAGAAGAAACTTTTTTGATTTATGAATTGGCGAATTATCAAGTATCACCACCGTTTTCTTAGTAGTTTGTTCAACAAAACGATCCACAAAGTCAATTAGTTTTTCCGAATTGAATGTTGTTTCAAGTACTTCAAAGAACAAGCTGTTTTTTCGATTCATGAATCCTACAACATTTAGAAACTTCCCTTTAGCAGCGGGTAATAGTATTTGGTTTCCATTTGTTTGCCATGCATATGGAACATTAGGAGTCAGTCCAAAATGACTTTCATCGCCAAAATACAAATCAATATATCCACTCTCTTCTAATTCCTTAAGGCTTTCTATTTGTTGTTGTTTCAGTTCAAATTCTTCCTTGTTGCGTTTGTGTTTTAATGACAATCGAGCTCTTTTCCATCTATAGCCCAGTTTCTTTTAAAAAATTCTGCAAAGTCTTTTTGCAGATTTTAATATTATGTTGCTTTTCAAAATAGAGCAGTACATTTTTTAAATTTCTACTATGAAGTTCTAGCTGTTCAGATATTTCCTGATTGTACCCTTTAAGTCGAGTTTTAACACCTCTACCTGCAATAATTGGAAGTGAATCCAGTCCTCTTTTCTCCCATGATTCGAACCAACGTTCTATGGTTCTCCGATTCACGTTGAAAATAATAGATAAATCAGTTATCGTTCGTCTATTATGGCTTAAAAGAAGACATTGACTACGTTTTCTGATTGTGTTATTAGCACTACTCTTGTGAATATGCTCTAGTTCCTCAATCTCCTCTGTTTTTAGTGTTATATATCTCATTATGAAGCAAATATACGAATAAAAACCCATATAGACAACATAATACGACATTATATTATTCTAATTACTTAGTATTTCAATTTATTAGTGCTTAATAATTTCTCAACCCCTATGCAAAAAAAGAGGGTACCTGTTTGGGAACCCTCTTTCTGTTTATTTCAACGTGGATTAGCGAATTATTTCATATCCACAAATTGTTTTGCGTAATATTTCGGAGTCAATTTTTCGCCGGTAGCTTTTTCGATCATGTCGTTCCAAGGATATTTTGCACCCGGCTTGAACACTTTATCGATAAAATACTTACCGATTTCGGGATTATTCGAGAATTTCAGGTTCTTGATATCGTCTGATTTAATAATGTTTTTAGCCACATAGAACGTGAATTGAGATGCTAAAAGTTCGCCCAAATGATAGTTATGATAGTAACAAGGGGAAGTTGCAATGTGAATTTTTGAAGCCCAATCCGGTTCGTTTCTACCCTCCGGTTTTTTCAACAATTGGTATTTTTCGACCAAACTCCACCAAAGTTTGTTCAAATCCTGATCCGGGTTTTCGTATAAGCCTTTTTCAAAGCGATACATTACCTGCGACCAGCGGCTGAATACGATTTGCTGCAAGCGCATTTGTTTGAATCCGATTTCGGCAATTTCCTTTGCATCTTTTTCAGACAAACCAACATTGTCTTTCATCCATTGTGCATTGGTTGACAAACGTCCGAAAAACATGGCAATAGCTTCGGTAGTAAAAGTATGAGCCGGATTGCGAAGCACAAAAGGAAGAGCCTTATTATCAATATATTTGTCGTAAGCAGCATGGCCAAACTCGTGCAACATGGTTCCCATCCAATTTTCGTTGTTGCGCACATTGCACAACACTCTAACATCGCCGTTATTATCGATATCAATACAATATGCATGTTGATTTTTTCCAGGTTTCTCGAATAAATCGGAATGTTTAATCACATCATCAATCGGTAAGCCGATTCCCTTATAGAAGTTTTCTGTTACTTTTACAATATCCTGGTTCTTATAATATTTGTCGAAATCAACGGTATAAATTTTCGGAGCTTCCTGAAAGAAGCGATTTTGATAATGCCAAGGCTTGAGATCTTCTTTTTTCACTTTGTAGCGCTTTGCAAAATAGTCGTCCATTTCGGATTTCAATGAAACAAAAGCATCTCGGGTTAGATTATCCAATTCATCGAATAATTTTTCAATTTCGGCAGGATCTTGCTCCGAAAGTTTCAGGCTCATTTCATGATAATTGTTGAATCCTAACTTTTTAGCCATTTCGTTACGTTTCTTAACCAATGCAATGATATCTTTTTCCACCACTTTACCCACGGCCTTATGTCCTAACCATGCAGCTTCCAATTCCTTAGAGTTGGTAGAAGTTCGCAAAATATTTTCCACATCATTGTCGGTAATCTTTTTACCATTTACTTCGGCTCTAAAATTGGAGTATTTCTGCTCAATATTGTTTTGCATGGTGTTGATCTGATTAAGCATAGCCGTATCTACCTGATTTCCCAGATACATATTATACATCACATCAAGCTGACGAGCCAACACCTCATCTTTAATTTCTTTCGATTCCTTAATTTTTTTCAAAAGAGCAAAATCTTCTTTACTGGAGTAAATCGCATTCAGTTTGTTCTGTAAATCGAGAACTTTTTTAAAATCCTCTTCTTTTCCGCTAATGGAAGCATTGAAATAAGCTAAGCTAGCTTCTTTGTACAGAGGGATTGCCACAGAATCGTGTTTGGCAATCAATTTTTTAAACTCATCCATCATGTTTGTTTTGGTTTTTTTCCCGCATCCCGATGCCATAATAATCAGTGCGAATGCAAATAGTGCAAATGTTCCTTTTTTCATTGTTTGACTTTTTGTTTGTAATTTTTTTTGATATTAATAAAATCAACATTTTTTCATGGTAAAATTAATTGTTTTTTGTGAAAAAAAATCAAAAAAATTATTTGGTTTATAATAATAAAGTTATATTTTTGCAAAACAATTAGTTATTAAACGATCTAAGAGTTACTTTTTGCAACATAAAAAAGATGGAAACCACGCTAGTATCTATTGCTACAACTCATCAATCAAGCATCGCCTACTTGGTATTATCCCATTTGGAAAACGAAGGAATTCAATGCTTTTTAGATACCATATTCTCAACACAAGACAAACTATGCTCATTAATTAATGTAAAGATACGCATTGATCAATGGGAAGTCGCAAAAATAGCAATAAATCAGTTGTCCTCACTTTTTCCTTTAAATTCGATAAAACTCACTGCATAAAAAAGGCGACTGTTTATCATCACCTTTTTATGGCTTATCATCTATCGACTAATTTTCATCTTTTTAAATCTTTTTTCATCTTGAATAACCTGCAAAGCACTATTGTAAGCATCGTCCACCTCTGCCCAGACCTGAAGTCCGGCAGATAAGTCAAATAAGTTTCGGGCAAGCAAAAAGCGAAGCTGCAAATTAATATATTTTTGTGTTTCTTTGGCTACTTCAGGATTGTTTTTCTTCGCCAATTCTTTGGATACATAAGTATTAAAATCGACGAGAAATTGTTCCGATTTTTTAGCATTGTTAATATATTCCGGTTTGGAAACCAGCTGGTTTACCGTATCCTTATTGGCCGCTAGATAATCGGTCATCATCTGACTAAAGTTAAAAGTTAAAGCATCAGTGACTCCCTCTTTGGCTGCAAATGCATAAAACTCATCAAGCAACGGCTGATCCACTTTAAAATTACCGATAAAAGCTTCTGCTGTTGGGTATTGTTGTTTTAAACGGGTCCTGTTGACATCAAGGTATTGCATCACAAAATTGTTAAGCACTCCTTTACGGTATAAATTGGTATAAAATTCGGATAACCGATTGGTATCCATCGGAATAAATATATCCGGCATAATTCCGCCACCGCCATAAACCACACGTTTTGCAGGAGTGTAATACTTGAGGGAATCAGGGAATTTAATACTATCGGCACTTACAAATTCTCCATGTTTAAGTCGTTTCGAAAAATCCATATAGTAATCATCCAACCCATCTTCATAAGGTTTTTGAATACACCTGCCGGTGGGGGTGTGATAGCGTGCCGTAGTTAGGCGAATGACACTTCCATCGTTGAGCGTGAACGGTTTTTGCACTAAGCCTTTCCCGAACGAGCGGCGACCGATGATAATTCCCCTATCCCAATCTTGAACTGCACCCGAAACGATTTCACTAGCTGATGCGGAACTTTCATCAACCAGAACAACAAGCCGACCCGTTTCAAAACCTCCTTTTGCCGTGGCATAATAACGCTGTATGGGGGAGGCTGCTCCTTCGGTATAGACAATTTGCTTTTCCGCTCCTAAAAATTCATCGGCAAGATCAATTGCCGTTCCTAAATAACCGCCTCCGTTTCCACGCAAATCAAATATCAGGTGTTTCATACCTTTAAGCTTTAGCTCAACGAGAGCCTTTCTGAATTCATCCATCGTAGATTGTGCAAAACGATCGAGTTTGATGTAGCCCACTTCCGGTGCAGCCATATAATAAGCATCGATACTGTTGATCGGTATTTTATCACGTACAATAGAAAATTCAAGTGGCTTATTGCTCCCCCTGCGGGCGACGGAAATCATTACGGTAGTTCCTTTTTTACCTCTTAAATGATCGAACACCCATTTATTGTTAATCTGTTTTCCTACGGCAAGCAGTGTGTCGATTTTAAGAATTTTGTCACCGGCCAGCACCCCCACTTTTTCGGAAGGACCTCCGTTAATTACACTTGCAGCAACAATAGTATCTTTAATGATTTGAAACTGAATTCCCACCCCTTCAAAGTTGCCAACCAGCGGTTCGTTGGTGCGTTCCACCTCTTCTTTGCTGATGTAGGCCGTATGCGGATCGAGCTCTTTAAGCATTTCCACCACTCCTTTTTCTACAAATTTGTTTAGTGAAACCGTATCTACATATCCAAACTTAATGAGCTGCAAAACGGTGGACATTTTTTCGTTGTATTTACGATAATCCTCGGTACTTGTTTGTGCATTAAGCGATAAGAAAAGACTCAAAAAGAGTACAATCAGTGATGATAATTTAATAATCTTCATAGTTTGTCTAATTTTTTGTTCAAAGGTACGTATTTATTAAATATTCTTTCGATTTGCTATTCAAAATTATTCAAACAGATTCTAATCAATGACCAACAAGGCATTTTTCAAGTTTATTTTGACACTCAACATAACGATAAAAAGTTTATTCTATTATGGGTTCGACAGATTTTCAATAAAGGATTCTTATGCATATCCGTCCGTTGACAGAGAAGCACCTATTATCAGCATGTTTAATTCCATTCCGTCAACGGACGAATCAGAATCTTTTTTGGATTTTCAGAACTCCTTTAAATAAAAAAGGGCTACCTAAGTAGCCCTTTAATAACAACAAAACAAAATATTTAGAGCACAAATTTTAGGGTTTTGGATGTTTTATCATTTTGCAATTTCACGAAATAAACACCCTTTGAAATATTATCGATATGTTTTTCCTGATTACACTCAATTTCAAAATCATCTATCAAAGTGCCGTTAATATTGAATAGCTGAGCCTTGAACTGAATATTTGAGCATTTAACTATGATTTGCTTTTTAACATTATCATAAAACAAGTTTATATCGTTTGAATTAAGATTAATTGAAGCATCAGTGCTCACAGAAGCAATCCATGTTTTAGTTGTCTGACCATTTTCGGCAGTAACAACATAAGTGACAGGATTTACAAACGATTGTGGTGTTCCTTGGTTATAGTTTATGGAAGCTCCCTCCGAAATTGTTATTTGAGGGATTAAACTATTCAGGGCAACCGCATTCGGCATTAATATATCGATTGTTCCATTGGCTGGATTGATTATTGAATTTCCGATTTGATTTGTGATTTCAAAATTAAGTATTTCGGCTTCAACCGACAAATCGGCATTAACGGTCAGAATTACAGTGTCGGAGTTAAAACATTGCTGATTGTTCGAAACAGTTACAATTATTTCGTGACTTCCTATTCCAAGAGATGCTCCTGAAACGGTTAACTCCTGAGTGGTAGCATTATTTAAATTCCACGAATACGATTCAAATCCGGCACCAGCATCGAAAGTATGACTCTCGGATAAATAAATTGTTTGATCGTTTCCTAAATTTACATCCGGATAATTTGCTGTGATTACAGCTGAACCTGTCATTGCCTGAGGTGTAACATAGTTTGTATCCGTGGCATCAAAATCATAGTCTGCTTTGGCGATAACAGTATATGTACCTGCAATATTTTGAGATGGAAAAGTCAATGCCGATCCTGTTCCACTCATAGTTGTACCTGTAGGAGTTCCATTTCGGTATAATTCATAAGTCGCTCCAGTATTGGAACCCGATAATTGAATTGGAAATCCAGCCGGTGTGCTGCAAAGTGAACCACCTCCTGTAACTTCATATTTTGTGGGCAAAACCTCCGCAATCATAAAACCACCACTTTGGTTTGTTTGAGTAGTCCAAACAAATAATACCTTTACGCGAGCATCGACAATAATTTCGCAATGGAAAAGACCAACCTGACCATTCGGCGTTCCTGTAACTTCGCAGCAATACCACGTTCCCGAATTCAATTGCTCGGTATTAGTAGCCCACGATAATCCACTGGGTAAATTATTTATTTGTCTTAACTTTATCCATTGTACCTCATAACCAGAAGCGCTGGGAGGAGGAAGAATGTCTATTTTTTGATAATATGCCGAACCAAAAGTAGATGCAGCAATATTGTCCGGTTCCATTTCACCATTATTTTCCGGATCGGGATGAGATTGCGGTGTACAACCGGAGTTGTATGTTTGCGACCACGCCACACTTTGGGCAATCAGCAAAAACAAAATAATCAATATTCTGATTTTCATAACTATAAAATAAATAATGATTAATGTGTAATAATTATTTTATGTCGTTCGATCGTGTTGTCGTTGTATTTTAAATACAGAAAATAAGTTCCGTTTTGTAAACCAGATAGATCAACATTGGTAGTTTCGGGTAAATTATTAATTTCGAACGATTTCATAAGTTTTGCCATTCCATTATATACTGAAACAGAAACTTTTTTATGTTTTAAAGAATTGTCGAATTCAATATTTATAGAACCTGAGGTCGGATTCGGATATACATTACTTTTTACAGCAGCATCATGCATTTTATCGATAGCGGTAGAGTTCACATTTCTGAGTACAATTGTCGAACCATTGGCTGGAGACCAAATTGATATTCCTGAAGGCAGGCTCCATTTAGAATCGGCATCGGTAATTTGTCCAACCGAAACAATATTTTCAAACTTTACTGTTTTAACATTAGTTTCATATTTTGAAACCAAAACAACCTGAAACGCATCAAAAGTTCCCTGATCTCTTGTCCATGAATTTGGTGAATATAGCGAACGAAGTGGTGCACCCCATGTTCCTTCACCAATATAAACAGTTCCGTTTACAGTATCTTTAATAAATCCTTTTTCGGAATTACCTGCATTCGATGGAACAATAGGCCAGGTGTATTTAACAACATGAGTATGTCCATCCATTGATAAACGCACTTTATATTGTTTAAATTTATCTGCCCAACAGTCGATTTGCGGTTGATTAGGGCTATACTGACCATGAGGAACCATAGGAATGTGATATTGTACAAACTTCCAGTGAGGTTCATTTGCATTTCCCGTATGTGTTTGCAAATCATTCAAAAACCAGTTAAGTTGAGCGGTATTATCGCAAGCGCTCACACTTTCATCCGATTTCAAAGTATATAAACGGAGTAAGTTACCGCCAAAATTGATGGCGTAATAATTATCTGTACTGGAAATATCAAAAATATTGACTAAATCTTCATTGACTTCATGGTTGCCGAAAGCACCACAACACGGAGCGATACGACCATCAGGGCTAAAAGTTAAAGTCCAATCCTGAAGCCAATCGCCCCAAAACTGATTAACCTGAATAATGTTCTCGCTAAAAATAAAATCGCCGGTAAAAGCAACAAAATCAGGACGAATTTTCGCTACCAATTTATTTCCATTTTGTCTTCTTTGCCTACAATCGGAAGCTTCAATCAATGGTGCTCCCGTGCGAGTATCTCCACCTGAGACAAACTTTATACTGTCGTTATCATTATCCGGAATTGTTTTAAATGAGTATCTTGTACTCACACCCTGATCGTCTTTTATTACAAAATAATAAACCGTGTTTGGTGTTAAACCGGTTAAACGGGCAAAATTATTTGTCAAGCCACGATACGAATTTGTTGCATCAATACCATGATTTAACGGATAAGAAGCCCAATCTGTTCCCAAATCGGTTGTTCCGAAATAAACTTTCGCGTTTGAGGATGAACCATCGTTCGACCATCCAACAACAACTGTCGTTGACGGATCGTCGCGATATGACAATCGAATATATTTCACATTTCCAAAAAGGGTTTCGCTAAAAACCAGAAACATAAAAATAATTGCTAAAAAAGTAAGTGTTTTGTTTTTCATAAATAAAATGGATTTAGTGTTAGTAATTTTAAAATTTATATTGTAATCGTATGGTCAAATTATTGTCTTTGATATCGGTATCGTATCCCGCCGAAGGGTTTTTCCCTTGAATTAAATCACCTTCATAAGTAGGCAGTGCCGTTATTTCATTATGAACCATTTCATAATAAATCATTGCCGAAACATGCTCATTAAAGTAATAGTTATATCCCACTCCCAGTGTCCAAAAAGCAACATCTGCCGGAGAAAGAACGGTTAAACCAAGTGGAGTTGTTGTTCCTTTTTTGTAGTAATATAAATCAATTTCTTTACCGCTAACATCAGTATTCGGATCATAAAAGTCGTATTTCAGAACAATTTGATGACCTGTTTTTAAAATATCTTGAACGATATAGAAATAATACCCTTTGAAATTTCTGACAAAAGTGTGGTGATAATTTTCGGTGGCTTTAACAGCAACGGCATAGTTTGCCTGAGGTGGTGAAAAGTTTGGAAATGACAATCCGTTTACCGGTCCAGTTGGACTGAATGAATTCATTGAGTTATACATGTAATTGTCGGTAATCGAATTGAACAAAAATGAAGGTTGAGTTCCCCATATATATTCACTTCGGAATATAGTTTTTCCCCATGGAAAATCAAAAGCAAGCTGTGCATCTACACCATAATATTTCCGATCGACTTTAGCCCCGAGTGTTTGAAGAGTATAATTTTTTACAGAATCATTTTTATCGGTTCCAAATGCAGTATCTATTACGAAAACTTTGGTGGTAATATCGGCTGCGGTATCGGATACCGTTCCCATTCGGAAAAGCGATTTTTTTGTAATTCCTGTTCCGTCAACATTACTGATGTGATTAACAGATCCTGAATAAACAGAAAAGCCGAAACTGTAATTTACAAACTTCGATTTAATTGGATTTGATATATTAATTCGCCCAATTATATCCTTTGATGCATCCGTTTCATAATTAACAGCATTTCCGTTCAATATTCCGAAGTCTATTTTTAAAAAATAAAGTGGCGACTTTTCCGGCATCCTAAACGTAAGTATTGCCCCCAAATCTCTTTCGTAAGGAAAAATTGTCTGAATAACTCTTGACCTTTCAGGAGTTTCGCGTTGCGATGAAGAATAACCGATTTCAAATCCAAACGGACGATTTTGTATCCCGGCAGTAGCGCTTAATGCACCCAAAATTGGTTCGGTTCCTTTAATATACATATCCTTTACACCAAACCCACGTTCGGTTGCATCTATGGAGAACACCCCTTCGGTATAACTCGTATGGTGCGAAATTTTCAACCGTCCTCTTCTAGTCATAAAACGATTATCGGACCATCTGCCCACAAAATTACCTCCTGCAAAAGTTGCAAAATAAGGTGTTGCACCACCGATTTCTTTCGAAATAAAAAAATGTTGATATTCCGTTTGAATATACCCCGATATTTTTACTCTGTCAGTGGTATCTTTCAGCTCTGTTTTTTCATCACTATTAACCGAATTAGCAGTTTGAGCATTTTTTTGTGAAAAAGCAATGTTTGTAACCATCACTAAAACAACTACTATTAAACACTTTATTCTCATTGCTTAGTTTGTTTTTTTTATGATTTTATAATTTTATCGAAATGCAATTTTTTATTGCCAGAATAAATGGACACGATATATGTCCCACTTTTCAGGTTCGAAATATCGAAATTAGAATATTGTATGCCCGAATTGACCATTCCAAGCTCTTTACTATAAACCTCAACCCCACTTGTATTGACTATTTTTAGACTTATCTTTCGAGCTTCGGTTAAGTAATATTGAATGGTAAACGTGTTGATTACAGGATTTGGATATATTCCAAAAACGATAAGTTCGTCATAGTTGTCATCTATCGAAGTATGATCGGTAAATGGGAGCGCAGGAGCAAAGACAGGCGGAGCTTGAGTCCTAATAGCCCTATTACTGGCATGTTCCAAATGATTCTGGTTCAAATAATCGACCCATCCGTCGCCATAACTTTCCACTTGCTCGCGGTTGTCGATGGTATTGACAAAGTACCAATCTGCCTGAATTCTGTTGCGGTTAACATCAATAATATTATAGCCTTTATTTGTCAAATCGGCATATTTTATCCATGGGTTCGCAGTTTTGATTACACTTACACCTACATTAAACGGGAAGGATTTTGATGTAATGCTCGGAGTAACAAACTCCACTCCAATTGAACCTGCACCGGTTGTAGAATTATATGTTGTTTTATTTAATGGCAAATCATTCGCCCATGAAGTATGAATATCTCCAGTTAAAACAACAACATTGTTGTTGTAATCGTGAATATGTTGTTGAATTAAATTTCGTTCAAAACGATATCCATCCCATTGATCATTATTTACCGGTCCGTAAACCGGAACTTCAAGCGGAGCAAACATAACTTGTTGAGCAATAGTTTTCCAGATGGTATTTGAAGAGTCTAGTGAATTTAACAGCCAGCTTCGTTGTTCTGCTCCAAGCATTGTTTTTTCGGGATCATCAATGTTTATACTTTGATTATCACGTGCCGTATATCTAGATTCCAGAAAAATTATTTCCGTTAAATCGCCGATTGCTACTTTTCTATTTATTTTCAACGGTTTATTAGGATATTGTTCCCTAATTGGCATCCAATTTAAGTATGCCCTCACTCCTGACATCATTCTATCGTGCCAATTACCTTCCCCCGACTGATGATTTTCCGCTCCGTCTTTATAACTGTTATTGGCTGTTTCGTGATCGTCCCAAATAACAAACCAAGGATATTGCTGGTGCGCAAATTTCAAATCTTCATCGAGTTTGTAGTGCGAATATCTTAGTTCATAACTGTCTAAACTAATACATTCCGTTAATGGATCCAGCGTTCGGTTTGGATTATTACCATACTCATTATTGGCATACTCATAAATATAATCACCTAGATGAAAAATTGCATCAATATCGTTTCGATTGGCTAAAGTTCGGTAAGCATTAAAATATCCGGCATTGTAATTAGATCCCGAAACGGTCGCAAATCTTATACTATCGGCGTATCCTTCTGGAAAAGTTCTAGTACGACCAATAATGGAATATTTGTTTAGTGCATAAAAAACATAATAGTACCATTTATTCGGTTGAAGTCCCGACACATCAACTTTAACCGTATAATCACGCGATTGGTCGGTAACAAAAGTTCCGGTAGCCACGATATTTTGAAATAAAGTGTCGGTCGCTACTTTCCAAACAACAGGAATATTACCGGCTTGTCCGTAATCGGGAGTTACCCTGGTCCAAATAATCACTCTGTCGTTCAATGGATCTCCCGAAGCTACTCCGTGATAAAATGGCTTATACATCGGATCAACAACAATTCTGTCGGGAAATACATTTTCCTGTGCATGCAACGAAAAACAGAATAACACTAAAAAAAATTGTAGATATGTTTTTTTCATTTCAGTTATGATTTCAATTTGAAAAATGGTTCCTTTATCTCCTAAAAGTTCTAGTTGTTCTGAATAATGACTTTTAGTGCTTTTTTACTTTCTTTGGTCCGAATACTCAAATAATATATTCCGTTTGTAAAATTATGTGTATCAAATTGATACGTTCCATTTCCATTATTAACGTAAGAAAAATCATTTACTTCTTCACCCAATTGATTAAAGAATTGAAAAACAATATTTTCATCATTTCTTTGTTTGATTTTTAAAGTCAAAAACGTACTTGCTGGATTTGGGCTGAAAGAAGTTTCAAAGTCCTGATTAAAGTTATCTATACCAACGCAAGAGTATTCGATATGTAAAAGCGGAGCTTTCGACGATTCCCCGTCGTAAGAATATGCGGTTCTGGATTTGCCTGTACCGCTGATGACAAAAGCCATCGAATTTCCACTAACCCATCCATTGCGATTTGTTATTTCCTGAATGATACTGCTTAAATCAGGAGTACTCTGGGTTGCCCCGGATTGATCAACAACATACCAGCCTTGTGGAGCCCAATTTACACCTGAAGTTGTCAGTGAACGTGAAGAAATATCCCAGCTGTTTTCCATGAATGTTTCAGGACTATCGCTGTTTTGTCCTTGAATTAACAAATTCACAACATCTGTTGACGATTGCTTACACGTAAATTTTATAAACGCATTTGTAATTATTGCACCCTGGGGAATGTTGATATTTCTAAAAAGCAATCCGATTTTAAGATGAGTTAAACGAAGCACATTATCGTCGTAAATCATTTCAAGTTCGGTATTATCGGTTTTCACATCGCCGATATTCACAAAAACATTGTCTTCGATGCACTCTTCGGCATCATCTGTTGCTGAAATTACACGAACGTCAACTGAATTTTGCGAAAATCCAGCAATCGAAATTGTTACGAATAAAACAAATAGTATTCTTTTCATTTGATTTTTAATTTTATGATTTATAATTACACTTTAGTGATCTTTTTAACAATGCGAACCCCGTTAATCGTAATTTCACTCAAATAAACTCCGGGCTTAAGTATTGAAACATCAAAAGGTAGGTCGTTGAATCCGGCATTTGGAATATTATGTTTTTCCGACATCAAGATTTTACCTGTTAAATCGTATATCTCAAACAGAACGTTCGATTCCTTTTCGGTATTGAAACATACATTTAATTTGTTGGTGCAAGGGTTTGGATAAATTGACAGATTAGGTTGAAATCCAATATTATTTTCAACATCAGTCGTTGAATTAAAAAATACAGGCTGAGTAAAAGCATATTTTGCTCCAATACCGTATGTACCTTCGTTTTCGAGTTCAATTCGGATGTATTTTTGATTGGTTCGCTTATATGTAGCCGACGAACCGTTAACTTCGAAGTACAACTGTCCGTTATCGCCAATAAATTTTATTTTTGTTGCATTTGTCGAAGAAATGTTTATTGTATTTCCCTGCACGGAGTAATGCGAAATCTCAACACCATTAGTTCCATAAAAATCGCCTCTTGACAATGCCGCATAAACAGAATCTCGGCTTAACGTATTGCATCGAATCATGACCCAGCCAATATCGATGGTTGGAATAATTAATCCTTCCGTTAGTTTGTGCATATCGTCGGTTGATGTTCCCCAAATAATTTTATTGCTTGACAAGATAGAATCCCAAATTGCCCTATTAAATGTTGCCAATGGAATCATATCGGTTCCGGCATTGTGTATCTCAATCAAATCAGGGCCATTGCTAAGTTCCATAAATTGCGAATAGGTATAACTCCAGTCATTCGTCGCAGCAACAACAGGGTGATTAAACTGACATAATCCACCTTGTGCCCGAATTGAGTCGATTGCCTGCTGTACGGTAAAACCTGTTGCATCAACCGTGTGGTTCAGGAAAAAACCATTCATGTGTTTATCAAACGTATATTCTTCCGCATTAAAAGTTAACAACCCTTCCTGAGAATAATCGGAAGAAGGAGTCATGTAGTTGTGATCGGTAAGAAACAATATTTCATAGCCTCTCGACAAATATTCCTGAGCCACCGTTTGCGGACTCATATTTCCATCGCTGTTGGTTGAATGGCAATGAAGCTGTGCCTTGTGATAACTGTATTCTTGTGAGTATGCACTCAAACAAAACAATAGCATTAAAAAGGATAAAGTTTTCTTCATATATTTTTTGTTTATTTTTTTGTTTTTGCAAAGAGAACACTATATTTTATCTTTAGAGTTATCTTAGAATTATATTAGTGTGAACCGAATTTTGTAAAATTCATGTTAATTATTATTCAAATCCCTAAAACAGAATCCTTTTTATTTATTTGATGCATTAAGTTTTTATTAAATCGCCTTCGCACCTAAAATTTTGTCCTTTGTAGTCTATATTTTTGCCGAAAAAAACAATGAAAAAAACGTTTACAATCATTTTGTTATGCTTTTATGCTTTCACGCTTAAATCACAAAACAATTCGGACACCATAAAATTACAAGAAGTCATAATTATCGAAAAAAGTATAAAAAACGATACCAGTTCTTTTGGATACTTAGGAAAAGTCCATTTAAAGGACATTCCTTATTCTGTTCAAATAATTCCCGAGAAATTGATTGAAAGCACCGGAGCTCATAATTTACTGAATGCTTTAAAAACAGATGCCTCAATTATTCCCACCCTCGATCCAAATAATGACGAAAGAGGATTGACAAATGTAAGTATCCGCGGGTATTCTCCAAATTATCTGCTGGATGGTTTAACCATAAATTCATACCACATGCCATTGGTTGAAAATGTAGAGCGTGTAGAAACGTTGAATGGATTAAACAGCTTTTTTTACGGTTTTTCTTCTTTTGGAGGTACTATAAATTTTGTAACCAAAAAACCGACAACAAAACAAATTGCATCAATTTCGGCAGGCGTTCATAGCGGAAGTGTTTATTTTAACAGCATCGATTTGGGCGGTGCTATCGATAAGAGCAAAAAGCTATCGTTTCGCTTCGTAAGTTATATTGAAGACGGTGATACCTATATTAAAGATCAGCATCAAAAAAATATTTCCATTTACGGATCTCTAAACTACAACTTGTTTAAAAACACAAATCTACGATTAGACGTAAGCCATCAAAACAATCTGATTCAAGGGCAACAAAACGTGTTTACGGTAAATCCGGCAAGCAACATCAATCTCCCGTCGGTAGAATTATTCGATCCAACAGTGTTATATGGACAACCGTGGACTTATAGCAAATTACGTTTTACTCAAATAGGGATTAATCTTGAATCAAAATTAAGTTCTGTTTTCACATTCCGTTCATCATTTAAATATGGGGATGCGTGGTGGAAATATAATTATAATGTAAGCTCTTTTACCGATAATAACGGAAATTATAAAACTTTCAACAAAGATTTCGGTTCCAACCAAAGGTATTACAACGCTGGATATGCCTTAGTTGACGCTAGTTTTAAAACGTTTAAAATTCAACATGATGTTACCTTTGGATATTCAGGCAGTAATACATTAATCCATTTCGGAGGAAACCCAAGCTCATCCATTTTATTGGGAACTTTCAACGTGTCTTCGCCTGAATACGTTACAATGCCTGATACTATTCCTTCATTAAGCGATTCCAGAACAAGTTATAACCGTTATTATTACCATAACTTTTTAATTGGCGACCGGATTAAAATCAATAAATATGTTTCAGCCGTAATCGGTTTAAGTCAAGCTATTTACTCTACAAAAAGAACTACAGGAAACATGACACAAACGGGGTCGGCTGATTACACACAGAATAAACTGGTACCTTGTGCATCGTTGGTTGTAAAACCGATTGAGCAAATTTCGGTATATGCTTCGTATGTTCAGGGACTTGGCATCGGTGGTATTGCCCCTGATGCAGCAAAGAATGCCGGCGAAATGCTTACTCCCAGTGTTAATGAACAAGTCGAAATCGGGATTAAAACGGGCATAAAAACATTTAATTTTGCATTGGCTGGTTTTATGATTAATTCAAAAAATGAATATATCGATCCCAGCGATTCAATTTACAAGCAGGACGGACGTGAAATTCATCAGGGTATAGAGTTCAGTACCGATTTCGTTGTATTCAAAACCTTAAGTTTTAGAGGTAGTTTCACGTTGATGGATGTAAGTGTGAGCAAAGCAACCAATAATCCGGCAATTGAAGGAAAAATTCCTCAGAATGTACCTCTTAGTAATGCGGGGGCTTTAATTGAGTATAAATTGCCTTTCATGAAAAATCTTGCATTTAGTTTTGGTGGATTTTATTGCGACAAACGACCTATAAATGCTGTAAACAGTGCATTTATTCCATCTCACTATCAACTTGATGCGGGTGTACGTTGCCAAACCAACATTAATACCCGCACCATTACATTTAACGTTTATGTTTCAAACTTAGAAAACAAGAAGTATTACGCATCTTATACTTCTACGGGTTTACGATTGGGAACTCCAAGATTATTCACATTGTCGGCAAAATTTGAATTATAACTATTTTATGTTTATGAAAAAAATAAAAACTAATATTATATCCTTTTTTGCGGGCATCGCAAGTTTAATCCCGTTTTTAGGTTCGTGTCCCGGAGCTGCCTGTGCCAGTTGCGGTGGTGCTTGCGCAACATCAGCGATGTCGGTTTTCGGAATCTCCCTCTCAGGATTTATCTCAGTTGAGATTTTCGATATAATTCAACCTGTCTTAATCGCTTTTAGTGCTATACTATTTACGATTGCATTTTATTCAATATACAAAAAACCAAAGTTTGACCATTGCAAATCGGAAACTTGCAAAATACATCCTTATCGATCAAAAAAATCAGAACTCATCACAAAAATGATTTATTGGATAAGTTTAATTGCCAGTATCATTTTGTTTGCATATTTCATCATTACCAAGAATTCACAAAATTCCAACCTGAAATCAATATCATACACAACCAACAAATCCGACCTCCCAAAGTATAATTCTAAAATTGCTTTTTTCGATGTTGATTGTCTGTTTTGGGACGATAATTCAAAGTCTTTAACCTGTAAAGGCGGACGAGTTGAACCTTTTTCAGATAAAATTTATGCTTTGCATGAATATGCCGTAAAGCAAGAAATTCCAATGTTATTTACCACCTGCTGTTCGGCAAATATGCCAGATAAAAACGACATGAATAGCATCGGAATGCTTTATGTACCACTGGACTCGAACGAAAGAGACTGGAAAGAAAAAGTATTCCGGACACAATCATTCTACATTGCAAAAAAGGCTTTCGGGAATCCTAAAATGAATTACGACAAAAAAGCTTCCGACATGTTTAAAGACAACAAAAATCTCAAGATATTACTCAATATGATGGGGGTGAAAAAATGGGTTGTTTTCGGTGACGCATTTGAACTATGCACGCTTTTGGCTATTCAGGGCTTATTGTCTAACGGATATCAGGTTACAGTACTTGAAGATGTTATATCTTCATCATATTCCGGCAATGAATCACAACGGAATCAGATATTAAACGAACTGAAGAAAAAAGGGGTAACGGTATCGAAATTTCAAAATATTATAAACGATAAAAAGTAATTTCCCAAACATAAATATTTAAGATGTACAAAAACATTATTTTCTCTATTATAATTACATTTGTAATTTCGATATTTTTTTCGGCTTGTGATAATATTTCAAAAAATAAGAATATAGTTCCGCTTTCCATTGAATTTGGCAAATTTATAGACCCACGGGACAATAACACATACAAAACGGTAAAGATTAATGAACAAACCTGGTTTGCAGAGAATTTGAATTTTGCAAGCGACAGTTCGTGGTTTTACAATAATGATTCAATCAAATACGGAATTTACAAACGTTTTTACACCTTTGAGCAAGCTAAAAAAGCATGTCCTTCGGGCTGGCACATCCCAACTGAATCGGACTGGCTGATTCTGATAAATACTTTAGGTGGAAAAAATTCTGCCGGAGGCAAACTAAAATCCGAAATAAAATGGAAAAATCCGAATATTGGAGCAACAAACAGTTCTGGGTTTTCAGCCCTTCCATCCGGATATTATGACATAAAAATGGGCACTTTTTTTTTAGAACGCATAAATACTTCTTTTTGGGTTGCTCCGAACAAAGATAGTATTGAGGTGAAATATTTCAGCATATACAACGACGACTCCACTGCCATTATCAACAAACCATACAAAGAGTATGGACTAAGCGTACGTTGTTTGAAAGATTAATCTAAATACTCACCATCAAAGTCCTTAGCAACAGCCCCCTATTTAGTCCGCAACTTCAATTAAAACCGACCTACTATCAACATTATCATAAATCAATTTTATCAGGTAAACCCTTTTTGCCAAATAATCTATTTTTATAATAACAAAACTAAAAGGATATTTTTCTAAAATATTCAATAATTTTTTTCAAAGACAAAAAAGCCAATAAAAAAATTTCCTCAAAAATTTCATAATCCAGTTAACCGGAACCTTCAAAAAAATTATGTACCTTTGTTTAATATTTTGAATATACACTAAAAACGTTCATTCTTTCGTTACAACAAGAATAAAAAATTATCATAATGAATATCAACCGGCAATTGAGATCTAGTACAGCTTTTTTAATCATGCTGATCGGATTTTATTTAAGTACTAACGGACAGTCGAAGTATAGCAATGAATTTATGAATATTGGCGTTGGAGCACGTGGTTTAGCGCTATCAAATACTCAGGTTTCTTTTGTTGACGATGGCACTTCGGGATACTGGAACCCGGCCGGTTTGTTGTCGATGAATAGCGACCGTCAGGTCTCACTGATGCACTCCGAATATTTTGCGGGCATTGCCAAATACGATTACGGTTCATTTGCACTAAAGTTTGATGATAACTCGGCAGGAGCATTATCTGTTATTCGATTTGGGGTTGACAACATTCCAAACACCACTCAGCTTATTGATAATCAAGGAAATGTAGATTATAATAAAATTACTCAATTTTCGGCTGCCGATTATGGCATTTTGTTCTCATACGCCCGTAAATTTCCGAAACTTACCGGGCTAAAACTCGGAGCAAATGCAAAGATAATCCGCAGAATCATTGGGGATTTTTCAAATTCATGGGGATTTGGTATCGATATCGGCGCACAATATGACTACCACAAATGGAAGTTTGGGGCTTTTGCCCGCGATATCACGACCACATTCAATGCATGGAGCACCACATTGGATGATGCCACCAAGGAGGTGTTTTTACAAACCAACAATGAAATTCCTTCCAATTCTCTCGAAATTACGCTCCCCCGATTAATCCTAGGGGTTTCCCGTACCTTTACCATTTTTCACGACTTTACAGCCATGACAGCCCTTGACCTTGATATTACTACCGATGGAAAACGAAATACCCTTATTAAAAGTGATCCGTTCAGCATTGATCCTCATGCAGGCTTAGAGTTGGGTTATAAAAACACTATTTTTATTCGGGGAGGATATGGAAATATTCAGCAAGAGACCGATTTTCTGAACAAGAAAGCTTATACCGGGCAATTTAACCTCGGAATAGGCGTAGTCATAAAAAAAGTGCTCTCTGTCGATTATGCACTCAGTGATATTGGAGACAACTCCATTGCTCTGTATTCCAACATTTTCTCACTTCGGTTAAATATTAATAAAAAACAATCTGCTCAGTCAGTTGTTTCTCACTAAAATATGATTTCATGAAGATAAAATACCGGTTATTTTTTATCTTACTGCTATGCTTGTCCACAAAGTCATTTAGCCAATCCATCGGTAATGAATGGATTAATTACACTCAAAAATATTTTAGAATTGACGTATGGCGGGATAGTATGTATAAAATTGACTACAACACTCTTTCACAAGCTTTTTCGCGCGTGGGCTTATCGATTGCAGATGTTAACCCTAAACGCTTCCAACTCTTCGGGCGAGGGGAAGAAATTGCCATTTACATTGAGGGTGATGCCGACAATAGTTTTGACCCCGGTGATTATATTGAGTTTTACGGCCGTAAGAATAACGGATGGTTCGACACTCGCCTTTACAGCGACTCTTTGCATCAACCCAACCCCTACTACAGTCTTTTCAACGATACCGCTTCGTATTACCTAACTTTTAATAGCCTCACAAATAATAAGCGAATGTCGGTTGAAAGCGGAACTAACTTTTCCTCTTATTCCGAAGTTCCATATTTTTTAAAAACTTCCGAGATAAATTTTAACTCAAATTATTATCTAGGGCACTTAGATGGAAATGACATTGGAAAATCAGAATATTCCGAAAGCGAAGGATGGACGAGTCAAGCTTTTGATAAAGGGTTCAGCAATGCTTACCAGTTAACCACTTCGAATGCATTCGGCACAGGGCCAAATACGGAAATTGAGGTTTGCACCCAAGGGAGATCCGCCCCTCAGCACATGCTTCGTATTCATTTTCCCGGACAAACAATAGATTCATCATTCACAGGATATTCAAATATTCGCACTCGTGCAACAGTTCCCACCTCGTTGCTCGGAAGCACAACCACACCCATCACCATCGAATTTGTAAGTGATGGCTCTTCAAACCCCAGTTATCAGTCGGTATCGTTTCTTAAGCTTGTCTATCCTCACTCGCTTACACTGGAAAATGCACCGTCTTATACGCTTTTTCTTCCAATGTTTGGAGTACTGCCAAAAGCCGTATTAAAAATAAACTCATCCACCATCGCTGCCAACAGCGGCGACAATCCGACTTTTTACGATTTAACCAACAACGTACGCATTACACCCGTTAGATCCGGAACACAGTTTACCTGTTTGGTAAATAACCTATCCGCAACTAAAGAGTTGTATTTAACTTCACAACAAAGAGTTGCCGCTATTACCACCATTACACCGGTAAACGGAACAGCCGCCTTCACTAATTTCGGCACCGAACCTTATGTAAGTTCCGATTACTTAATTGTAACCCACAATAGCCTTCGAGCCGAAGCCGAACAATATAAGACCTATCGCCAGCAGTCCGGCTACCCCGTGTTATATACTCCCATGATTGCCGATATCGATGAACTTTACGATCAATTTTCGTATGGCATTCGCAAAGATCCGTTAGCCATTCGTAATTTTGTTCGTTTGCATGGTCATGGTCAACTTTCACCAGATCCCCAAAAATCTATTTATAATCGGCAAATCATATCGAGCGGGCGAAAATTCAACTACAATGCCCAACTATCGAAAAATGAGGGATAATTTAGAAAATATATACTATAGAGGAACTCTTGTCCCTACTTTTGGGGTACCTCCTTCCGACAATATGTTTACATCCGGATTAATTAATCCGAACGATTTTTCAATTGCTATTCCTACCGGACGTTTGAGTGCAAAAATTCCCGAGCATGTTACTCTTTACCTCAACAAGGTACGAGAATACGAAAACGCAATGCCGCACACCTCAACCTTGGATGAAAAACGTATTGCATTTTGCAGGAGGCACCGGTTCCCTTCATTCCGAAATACTAGGATACCTGAGTCAGTTCAAAAACACCATCGAAGACACTCTTTTTGGGGGATATGTACGCACTTTCGAAAAAACCACAACCGAGCCGATCCAAATAAACCAATCGGATTCACTAAAAAGCATCATCAATAGCGGTGTTTCGGTGATGACCTTTTACGGACATGCCGCCGGTATCGGATTCGATATCAGCATTGATAATCCCGAAGAGTACAACAACGTTGGCAAATACCCGCTTCTTATCGGATTATCATGTTACGCGGGCGATATTTTTACAACGGGAGAGAATTACGACCGGGGAAGCAGTAGCGAACAATTTGTGCTTGTTGCAAATAAAGGCACCATCGCCTATCTCGCATCAGTAAGCACTGCTATCGAAAGCTATTTGTACCAATACTCCATTCGATTTTACAGAAATTTCGGACAAATTCACTATGGAAAAAGTATTGGATATAACATCCAGCAGACCATTAACGACCTTTCTTCCAACCCTACACTCAAAGAAACCTGTATGGATATGACCTACCATGGTGATCCCGCCATCGTTATAAATGCTTTTGAAAAACCCGACTATACAATACAACCGTCCGATGCTTGGTTCAACCCCTCGGTCGTTACAACCGAGTACGACAGTTTAACCTTAAATATTCAGCTCCGAAATATTGGAAAAGCAATTAACGACAGTATCATTGTCCGCGTTAAACGAACCTTCCCCGAAAACAGCACCGAAAATTTTTATGTTTACACCCATGCGCCCCTATATGCGGACACACTATCTATAAAAATGCCTGTTAATCGGATAAAAGGCGTTGGAACAAATCAATTTTTCATCCACTTGGATGACAACAATGAGGTGGATGAAATTTCGGAAAACAATAATAGCACGACCCTATCTCTATCCATCGTTTCAAGTGACATTATTCCTATTTATCCGCCCAAATATGCGGTAATTGACAGCAACCATGTAACCTTGGCAGCATCAACAGGCTCCGCATTCCTACCATCCACTTCGTTCGCCTTTGAAATTGACACCACCGATTTATTTAACAGCCCTGCAAAACTGAGCACCAAT
>CAUVYH020000002.1:0-48611 GCA_963556065.3 Bacteroidales bacterium | reverse complement strand
TGGAAGATGTTTTTCTCAAAAGAGTAAACATTACCGACATTAAGTTGTTGTTTTCATAAAATATTCGAGGTAATTCAAGGCAACTGCAAAAGATGCGAAAAAAAATCACCTTGTTTATAAATTTATCAAAAACACTAAAAAAAAGTTGAAATGATATTTGATGATTTTAATCCAAAAGAAGATAAGATGTTCGGCATAATAGATAATGAAGGAGTTATAATTAATGCCGAATTCATGCCCGACATGAGTGATGATGATGTTGTTAAAGCATACAAAGACATGCTTTTTGCAAGAACAGCCGATAATATGGCTGTATCATACCAACGTCAAGGGCGAATGTACACCTATCTCCCAACATTGGGCAGGAAGCCATTTCTGTTGCCGCAGGAATGGTTATGAAAGATAATGACTGGTTGGTTCCCGCTTTTCGTGAAATGGGCGCATGGCTGGCAAAGGGGTAAGCATGAAAGAAATTTTCCTTTACTATATGGGAAATGAAGAAGGCAACAATTTTAAAAAAGCCAATCACATGCTTCCATTTGCAGTTCCGATTGGAACTCAGTTGCTCCACGCTGCCGGTATCGGGTATTCAATAAAGTAATCAAAAAAAAGATGAAGCTGTGTTTACCTTTATCGGCGATGGCGGCACTTCCGAAGGCGATTTTGCCGAAGCACTAAACTTTGCTGCAGTATGGAAAGCCCCGGTAATTTTTACCGTACAGAATAACCAGTACGCCATATCCGTTCCGGTTCGAAACCAAACCCATTCCGTTAACATTGCAATCAAATCTCTAGCATACGGAATCCCGGGAATAAAAGTTGACGGCAATGACTTTTTTGCAATGTATGCTGCTTACGAACAAGCCTACAAACACGCCAAAGCAGGAAACGGGCCTGTGCTTATTGAAGCTTTTACTTACCGGAAAGGTGCTCATACTACATCGGACGATCCCACAAAATATCGGTCAAAAGAGGAAGAGCTTAAATGGGATAAAACCGATCCTCTCATGCGAATAAAAAAATATATGGATACAAAAGGCATCTGGAAAGAGGATGAAGAAAAACTTACAGAAAAATTCAAAAATGAAATTGATCAGCAATTTACGGAGGCGGAAAACTACCAAGCGTATCAGCTCGATGATGTTTTTCGTTATATGTACGTTGATATGCCTGATGATCTGAAAAAACAAAAAGCTGAATATGAAAAATTTCTAAAATGGAAGGAGCTTCAAAAATGAGTGTAATGAATATAGTTCAAGCAATAAATAATGCGTTGGACATTGAACTTGCTAAAGATAAAAACGTAGTGGTTTACGGTGAAGATACCGGCTTTGAAGGTGGTGTTTTCAGAGTAACCGAAGGACTACAAAAAAAGCATGGAGTTGAAAGAGTTTTCGACACACCACTAGCCGAGTCCGGTATTGTAGGAACAGCTGTTGGAATGGGCGTAACAGGTTTAAGACCTGTTGTTGAGTTACAGTTCGACGGCTTTACATATCCTGCATTCAATCAGATTGTGTCTCACATCTCACGCATGCACAACAGGACAAGAGGAAAATACAAAATGCCCGTGGTGATACGGTTTCCGTATGGCGGTGGGATAATGCACTTGAACATCATTCGGAAAGTCCCGAAGCTTTTTATGCACATATTCCGGGGCTTAAGGTCGTTGTTCCATCAACGCCTCATGATGCGAAAGGATTAATGATTGCTGCAATTGAAAGTGATGATCCGGTTATATTTATGGAACCCAAGCGTATTTACCGGGCTATAAAGCAAGAGGTTGCAGATGAAGAATTCTCAATTCCTATAGGGAAAGCAAAAGTGCTTACCGAAGAACCGATGTCACGGTTGTTGCTTTCGGAGCCATGGTACGTGAATGCCAGAAAGCTATCGCAATGGCAAAAGAATCCGGAATTTCCGCAGAGCTTATTGATTTGCGCACAATTTATCCCATAGATAAAGAAACAATCGCCGCATCGATAAAAAAAACAGGCCGAATTGTTATTGTTGCCGAAGCTCCGTCAAGTTTCAGTGTCGGTGCCGAGCTTATGGCCATTGCCAACGAAGAAGCATTTCTACATCTTGAAGCACCGCCTAAAAGAGTGATGGGCTTCGATACGATAGTCCCGTTTGCAAAAGGAGAACATTTCTTTATGCAAACACCCGAAAAAATCTTTTATGAAATTCAACGAACCGTAAAATTTTAAAATAAACAGGTAATGAGATATATTTTTAATTTCCCCGATATTGGCGAAGGACTCGAAGAAGGTACCATTTTGGAATGGTACGTTGCAAAAGGCCAGGAAATAAAATCAGGAGAGTCTGTTGTTAAGATGGAAACCGATAAGGTAGTTGCTGATATTCCGTCTCCAAAATCAGGAACCGTGGTATCCAGATATGGCAACGAAGGAGAAATCGTTCACGTGGGAACACCGTTGCTGGAAATTGAGATTGAAGGAATACATGGTGAAGAAGCTGTTGCCGAAGCGAATGCCCCCGTTAAGACGGAAGCGATTGAAGAAGGTGCGGCAGGTGTTGTCGGCACCATTGAAGTAGCCGGAAACAATGCTTATCTGCCAGCCAGCGATGAAGGATTTGCAACTCCTCCAACAGCAGAATTGAAACCACTCGGCAAAGTTCTTGCGACTCCTGTTGCAAGAGCATTGGCAAAAGAACTTGATTATTGATATAAATGCAGTATCAGGTACAGGCCCTGGGGGTAGAGTAATAAAAGCAGACATTCAAAGTTTTAAAACAAAAAACATTGAGAATAAGCAACTTATACCTAATAACATAATAACTTCAACGGAAGCATTAGTTTATGAACCTCTTTCACAGATACGAAAGACGATTGCCAAAAACATGATTTATTCCAAGCAAAATGCGGCTCACATGACGGTTTTTGAAGAATTGGAAATTTCCGACCTCATTTGGCTCAGAGAAAAATACAAAAAAGCGTTTTTGGAAAGGAATGTCAAACTCACCTATCTCCCATTTATTCTAAAAGCAACCGTAAAACGCACTTATGGAGTATCGTCAGCTTAACTCACAAATGGATTTGGAAAACAACAGAATGATCTATAAAAACTATTATAACATAGGTATTGCCGTTGATACAACAGATGGGCTTGTGGTTCCTGTGATTAAAAATGCCGATAAACTTACAATTTTTCAAATTGCGCAAAAAATAGCCGAGTTATCGGAAAAAGCAAAAGAGAGAAAACTCACACTGGAAGAGATAAAGGACGGTACTTTTACAATCACAAACTATGGATCTATCGGAGGTATTTTCGGTACGCCGGTTATCAACTATCCCCAAGCGGGAATACTTGGAATCGGGAGAATCTTAAAAAAACCTATTGTTAAAGACGATCAGATTGTTGTTGGAAATATACTGCCCCTATCGCTCACCGTAGATCATAGAATTGTTGATGGTGGCGAAGCATCCAGATTCTTAATTCATATCATGAACTCTTTGAAAGACCCTTTTTCGCTTATGATGGACTAATTGATTAAAAAAATACCCTAATATAAAGGAGAGAATAAAAATGGAATATGATGTATTGATTATCGGAGCAGGACCTGCCGGATATGTCGCCGCCATTAGAGCGGGACAAGTTGGTTTAAAAACTGCTATTGTTGAAAAAACATATATCGGAGGAATGTGCCTCAACTATGGTTGCATCCCTACAAAATCATTATTGGAAAGTGCAAAGGTGTTCGAGAAAACAAAACATGCTTCCGAGTTTGGCATTGATGGTATTGATGTGGAAAAACTATCGTTTAATTGGAACAAAGCAAAATCCCGCTCAATGGGTATCACCAAAAAGCTTACGGCCGGTATAAATTATCTTCTGAAAAAAAATGGAATAGATGTAATTACCGGCACTGCCAAAATTGGTGCCGACAACTCGGTATTTGTCGATGGCAAAAAGATCAGTGCTGCAAACATCATTATTGCAACAGGATCGAAGCCCAAAGAAACGGACAACAAGATTGCAAATGCACCCATTATTGAAATGGAAAAACTGTTCACACTTGAAACGGTTCCCGATAACGTTATCGTTACAGGCAATCATGTTCCGGCAGTAGAAATAGCACAGTTCTTTAAACTTATAGGGAAAAAAGTAACGCTGGTTGCAAACAGCAATAGTTTTATGGATGGCATGGATAATTTTCTGATTTCTTTTATCGCTAGAAAGCTAAAATCGGAAAACATAGAACTTTTATTAGATGCTTACCCTGAAAAATTTGAGAACGGTGAACTTACCATTGGCGACAACAAAGTAAAATGCGATCTGCTTGTCAACTGCAATTCACGCAAGGCTATTATTCCCGAGTGTGAAATTCCGCTGGAACTCACCAATCGAGGATATATAAAGACATCTAATGATTTTGAAACAAGCCTCAAAAATGTTTACGCAATCGGCGATGTAAGCGGGAAAAGTTTTGTTGCTCATGTTGCGTCGGCACAAGGAATTCATGTAATAAATACCATTAAAGGAATTAAAGCCGATTTTAATGCCCGAACATATCCTATTAATATGTACACTGCTCCCGAAATTGCGCAGATCGGCATGACCGAAAAACAGTTAAAGGAAGAAGGCATGGAAATTAAAATCAGTGAATTTCCGTTGTCGGCAAATGGGAAAGCAATGATCGAAGGCAATACCGAAGGACTTATCCGCTTGCTTTCCGATAAAAAATACGGGCAAGTTCTCGGTGTTCAGATCATAGCTGCCAACGCTACAGACATGATTGCAGAAGCAGGTGCTTATATGGGAATTGAAGGTACTATTTACGATGTTGCCCAAACCATTCATGCACATCCTACGGTTTCGGAGATATTTATGGAAGCCGGTTTTGATGCTATAGACAAGGCAATACATAAATAAGCACTGATGGTAAATATTTCCGAATACTGCTTACCGGATATTAAACTGCTCGAAAGCAATAACAAGCAATTTTCAATCTGGATACCGGATAAAACATACATTATACTTGGTGCATCAAATCATCCCGAAGAGTCTTTGTTTGTCGAAAAAGTGAAACAGGGCAATATTACGGTAATGAAAAGACCTTCGGGCGGGCAAACCGTTTTGTTAACACCAAATAACCTGATTATATCTGTTATCTTTGACGGCAAAGAGATGTTGCACCCGAAAGACATTTTCCATAGTACTAACTCCATTATCGTTGAAGCATTAGAAGAAACCGGAATCAAAGGACTTTCATTGACCGGAATTTCCGATGTTGCCATATCGGGGAAAAAGATTTTAGGTTCGGCAATATATCGAAACAAAGACGTGCTATTATATCATGCTGTTCTTAATCTGGGTGAACCTGCTTCAACATTCGAAAATTATTTAAAGTATCCGGTTAAAGAGCCCGATTACAGAAATGGAAGAAAACATATCGATTTTGTTTCGTCGCTCAAAGAAAACGGATACACCGGAACCTATAAAAATATAGCACAAATTATATCGAATCGTTTAGCATTCAGTCTAAACCAAGAAAAGAGCAGCTATACATAGAATACCTATTTGCAAATATCCTCTGTATGCTAAAGAATCTACATCCGGCGCCTTAACAATTTCCGGTATATTGCTTGCATATCCCTTCGTTACGTTTAAAACAGCTTCTCTCCTGCTTCAACTATCCCGTTTCTTTTGCACCTTCTGTTGCAATAAAAAATAGATTTATAGAGCTTTGTGAGTCATAATTGCTTTTGAACACCATTGCATTGACATTAAAATTATTTACTACTTTTAGCCGTGTAAAAAAAAATCTTAACTTTGTAAAATATCTGCATGAGGAATGGGGATTACTTTATGCATTTATCCTCTAATAACAAATAAAATGAGTCGGGATTTTTTACTGGTGTACGACCGGTTAAAGGTAAAAATGTTTTATGCCGTTACAGTGGTCTTTGCCATTCGTTTTGCAATTGTTATATACTTAGATTATAGCCAAAAAGAGTACCCCCTGCTGTTTGCAAACTTAATGGGAGAAGGAATTATCATACTAAACTTCGTTTTTCTCCTTTTCAACAAGCAGAAAATAAAAACCGCTACTCTTATCTTAATATATACCAACGCTATAAGCATTTTTTATTACTACTATTCAGGCATAAACAGCATCAATAACAATTTGTTTGTTGCTAGGGATTTGGCTATAATCAACATTTTGATATTAATAAATGCTTTTATGGCCGGGCGCAAATACGCCCTCTTTTTTAGTTTAGGTTTAATCGTTGCATTTGGACTGCTTCCACTGTTTCAAATCAATATTTTTACAGAATTCTTACCCTATATCATCTTTTTTATCATCATAGGTTGTTTCATTTACAGTTTACTGGCAAATCTGATTGAAACCACGGTAAAAATGACCATTGATGCAAAAAAAGAAGTGGAACGCTTAAGCGAATTCAAACACAATACAATACGGCTTATATTTCATGATTTAAAAGTACCGGTAAGCTCGATCATAAATTTGAATAAAAATGTAAACAACGACAATTCCGTTAAGACCGTATTCTATGCAGAAAACATAAAGAAACAACTCGAAAATGTGCTTGATATAGAACGGCTTGAGGAACCTGAACTTAAATTAGAGACTAAAAATGAGCCGGTTAGCGATATGATAAATCGAGCCATTCTCTCCATTGAAGTTTTGGCATCTCTTAAATGTGTAAAGATTGTAACAAATTTCCAGTCCAATGGGTCTTTGACCTGTGACCGGAACCTGATTGAACGAGTTTTTATCAATTTGCTTTCCAATGCTATAAAATATTCTCCTAATAATAAAACAATTACCATAAACGTAAATAACGCTGAAAACAGTTGTAAAATAACAGTAAAAGACGAAGGTATCGGCATTGACCACAAGCATCTTAATAAAATTTTCGACAAGTATTATATTGTTAGCTCACAATTATCTGGAGATAATTCCTCAAACGGTCTTGGACTAACCTTTTGTAAGTTAGCGGTTGAAGCACATGGAGGTAATATAAAAGTCGTTTCCGAAGTAAATAAAGGTTCCGAATTTATTGTTGAACTCCCCAAATTTACGGTCCACAATAGTCAAAAAACGCAAAAGAGTATGGTTATTGGGTTTAAAATAGAATTTACTGTTGCCGAAAAACAGCAATTAGCTCTACTCTGCGACAAAATCAAAAGGGTGCCCATCTATAAAATCGGAGAAATAATCCCCTTGGTTAAGCCATTCGAAAATGAATCAAGCGAGAACATCAGACTATGGGCTGCTCAATTGACAAATGCCATATATTCAGGAGATCAGGACTATTATCAGCATTTAATTTCAAAAATTATCTCTTCGGAACCATGACAAAAGAAAGAAAAATATTGATTGTTGACGATACGATAGAGTATCTTCAAACGGCAATGAATTATATCATTGAAGAAAATTCTCCATACGAGATACTTGCCGCTACAAATGGGAAATCAGCTTTAAAAATTGCAACGGACGAAATACCCGATTTGATTATTATGGATTGGGAAATGCCAGAGATGAATGGCATCGAAACCACTAAAAAACTGAAACAAAAAGCTGAAACCATGGATATCCCTGTAATTATTTCTACCGGATTTCGGCTCACTCCGCTCGACTTAAAACAAGCCCTAGAAGCAGGTGCATCAGACTATATAAGAAAACCGATTGAGAAAACTGAGTTTATTGCACGAATAAATTCTCATTTAAAAATGTCCGACTATATTTCGGAAATTAAAAATCAATCGCGCCAAATTGCAGAGACTGAAAATGCAATGTTTGCCAATATCATAGATACCCTGAATACCCGAATAGATGAAACCAAATCCGATCTACAATTTTACGATAATTTCCTTACTCAATTGGCTAGACAAATAGAGCTTGTAAGCAATAACGAAGTGATAAGCAAAGACGATTTAACACACATTACAGGAAATATTGCACACCTGAAAAGGCAATTTTCGACTATCGACGGAACAAATAAAGCTCCGGATAACGCCTTTATTCAAAACCTGATTCGTAAACACAAGAATATTACCCCGTTGGAAATTCAACTTAGTTTCATGTTAAAGTCCGGCATGAGCACAAAGGAAATTGCAAATTTGACATTCCGGGAAGAAGGCTCGGTAAAGGTCTCTCGAAGCAGGCTAAGGAAAAAACTAAACCTCAACGACGATGACAACTTGGTCGTTTATCTTAAACAATTTTAAGTAACGACAACATTATTAACCTGAGTTCGATATAAGAAAAAGGCAAAAAAATCAATAAAAAAGTTGTGTATTTAGTTCTTTTTTGTTATCTTTGTGACTGACAATCAATAATATAACAAAGTCAAACATGAATACACAACAGGCAAATTTAATGGAAATATTTTATATAATTGATGAATTTTGTAAAAGTTTTGATCAAACTATAAAAAAACATTCATTGAGCGCAGATGCAAACAAAAAAACACGGAATAAAAAATCAAAGTTGTCCCCCAGCGAAGTCATCACTATTCTGGTTTTATTTCATACAGGTGGTTACCGTAATTTAAAGCATTTTTACTTGTTTTATGTGAGTAAACATATGACCAAAGAATTTCCAGCTCAAGTTTCCTACAACCGGTTTGTCGAATTACAAAAGAAAGCAATGCTTCCGATGGCTATGTTTCTAAAAACCTGTTGTATGGCTGAATGTACGGGAATTTCATTTATTGATTCAACTAAAATTGCAGTTTGCAAAAATAAAAGGATTAAAAGAAATAAAGTATTCCAGGGAATTGCAACAGTAGGCAAATCAACGATGGGTTGGTTTTATGGGTTTAAACTACATTTGATCATTAACGACAAGGGAGAATTGTTGAATTTTGTAATTACTCAAGGGGATGTGGACGATAGAGCCCCTCTTAAAAATAAAAATTTCACCCAAAAAATATTTGGAAAACTTTTCGCTGACAAGGGTTATATTGGTCAAACCCTATTTGAAATGCTATTTGTTAATGGGATCCAATTGGTTACAAGACTGAAAAAGAATATGAAAGGGGCTTTGATGTCATATGCAGATGCAATATTATTGCGAAAAAGATCGGTTATTGAAACAGTAAATGATGAACTGAAAAACATTTGCCAAGTGGAGCATTCTCGCCATAGAAGCTTGGAAAATTTTATAACCAATATGATTAGTGGTCTAATTGCCTATTCCTTTTTTCCAAAAAAACCATCTATAAAAGTAGAATTTGAAGAAAAATCAAGCCAATTAGCTCTCTTTTACTAATCCCTTATATCGAACTCAGGTTATTACAATTATAATCCACAGCAATTACGCAGTCTTTCTTTAGACAGGATGAACAGGATTTACAGGATAATCCAATATTCAAAATACAAATGAATCCTGTCTAAAAAGGTAGCCCAATCAAGTACATTTTCAAATTCGGCAATTCTGTTAATTATGAAATACAGTCTGGTTTCTTCTTGAGATCGGGTTTGAGTTTATAAAAGGCTACGCAGTCTTTTTTTAGACAGGATGAACATGATTTACAGGATAATACAATATAGTAATCCTGTTAATTCTAAAATCCTGTCCGATTTCTTCTTGTGATTGGGTTTGGGTTTATAAAAGGCTACGCAGTCTTTTTTTAGACAGGATGAACATGATTTGCAGGATAATACAATAAGCAATCCTGTTAATCCTGAAATCCTGTCCGATTTCTTCTTGTGATTGGGTTTGGGTTTATAAAAGGCTACGCAGTCTTTTTTTAGACAGGATGAACATGATTTACAGGATAATACAATAAGCAATCCTGTTAATCCTGAAATCCTGTCCGATTTCTTCTTGTGATTGGGTTTGGGTTTATAAAAGGCTACGCAGTCTTTTTTTAGACAGGATGAACATGATTTACAGGATAATACAATAAGCAATCCTGTTAATCCTGAAATCCTGTCTATTTTTTTATCTAGCTCGTAAAAGACTATGCAATCTTCTTTCAGACAGTCTATACGTCGCTTTGTTAACCTTTTGCTTACTTAATTGCTCAAATCCCCCTTGATTTAATCCATAATTTTGCCTCATAAATATAATAATAAACACAAAATAAGATTATATGAAAAAAAAACGAAGTACAAATTTGATTATCAAGCCATTATGGTTAATAATTGGTTTTTTAGTTTTATGCAACATTCAGTTGTCGGCTCACTCGCTCACGTTGAGTTCTACAACTTACGAAAACAAAATTGTAGTGCAACAATGTGAAAGCTACAATGCCTGCTATTGGATTGCCGGAGGCTGGACCAGAATTGACTGGTACTTAAACGGCGCACTTATAAACAGTGACTATAGCGGTTCCATGTCCCTAGGCTATAGAACGATTAATGTGCAAAACAAAGAATTTGATTGCCGTAGTTTTACACCGGGGCAAACAATTCAAGTAAAGGCAAAAATTTATCACCATGATGCCTATTCTTATGGGTATTGGGCCGATGAGCTCGTTGCTTACCAAACGTTACAAAGCTACACAAACGTTAGTAATTTTCAGGCATCAGATGGCTTGTTTATGCACAAAATAAATCTGTCGTGGAACTTGAACGAAAAGTTTCTTTATAATTTTTATGTTATTCAGCAAAACAATCAAGACTACTACTCCTATCTTAGCGAGCACACGACATCTTATGTTGTAACGGGACTTGCGGAAGGAACTACCAATAATTATCGGGTTAAATCAATTATTAATCCCGTTGGTAATTACAATTACGAGCAATTGTCCAGTAACGATCAGGGTTCAACATTTTATTTAAACTTTAGAGCAACCAATAATCTGAACAACAATATTGTTTTAAACTGGAATGATTTCAGAAACACATACCATGCCGCCGGATGCACTGTTGATTGGTGGGACGAAAGTTCTTCCGGCTGGGCTCAATTGTGGGAAACCACCGACAACACATATATAAACAGACCAGATAACGGGAGTTTGCATCAGTTTATCCCCGGATACCCATACCAATATCGAATTCGTGTTAAACCCACCACAGAATCCGATGTTGTAGGGTATGCCACTGGAAAAACCAAGCCGAACGGCACGATCTCCGGGGATGTAAAAACACCGGCTTCAGGAAGTAATCCCACGGGTGTAGGGGTTCCAAATGTACAAATTATAGCCATTCTTCAGGGAGATACTTTGCCTTCGGATACCACTACCACGTACTCAACGACTACGGATGCTAACGGCCATTATGAAATACCAAATATTTACTATTATACCGGTGCTACATTCCGTGTTACACCAATATTGGACGGAAGAACCTTTAGTCCCACTCAAACCGATGTTACTTTAAACTTAAGCAATTCGAGCGAAACCGCTAACTTCACAGACATGTCATCCTTCATTATTTCAGGAGTTGTTAGTAACGGGACTTGCCCGATGGAAGGCATTTTAATTTTATTGAACGGCGATAGCTCCGGTGTCTCCACCAATGCAAACGGTGAATATAGCGTTACTGTAGCAAATGGTGGAAATCACACGATAAAACCCCTTTTAAATGATCACCTATTTAATCCAGCAAGTAACGAGGTTACCGTAACTGCAAATACAACGGGCGTAAATTTTTCCGACACCACGCAATACACCGTAGATGGATATTTCACAGCCAGTTGTAATTCGTACATCGGGCAAGCGACGTTACGGTTTTTTTCAGACGACAATGGCAATTGCTTTAGCGATACGGTAACTACAAATTCAAGTGGATATTACGCCATAAAATTACCGGCACGAAAATTACATGTTGAATTGTTGGATTTTACATCGACAGATGAACAATTGGTAAGTACAATAAACGTACGTGCTTTCTTTTCTTCCGTGGATAGTCTCAATTTAACATATTATGATTCAACCGAATTTCATCACGACACTCTTACTAAAAGCTTCGTTTACCGGTTAGCTCCCCATTTGAATATAATCAATTTGGATGCAGATGTAACCTGTTCGGGTGAAACGATTCCACTGTTGCAACAACATGCAAATACCACCATAAAATTTGAGCCGCTTCAAGAATTTAACGGTTCATCATGTCCTGCCGAAGATGGTGTAATCTATATCGCACAAGACATTACTTCATACGACAATGTCATTCATTACGACACCATTGTTTATCACAAAGGGGATACAATTACATACACATTCATTCCCGGCGCTCCCAATATCATTTCTCCGTATAAGAAATTCATCGATGCCAAATTTATCAGTGGAGGGATGGAAGACAACCTTCATCGGGAGGTTATCGTGATAGGGCAAAGAGCCCGTTCTCAAACATTTACCACCACTTCTCCTCAAATGCCATTTCACGTGTTGCACAATCCTCCAGGAGATGCAAGCTACAGCTATCTCGAAGAAAACAGCAGTATTTCCAACGCATTCGAAACCAGCTTTTTACAAGAAGGAAGTGTAGATACGTATGTTCGTGTACAAATTAGTCCGACTTTTTCAGTGAATGCCGGTTTTATGGGAAATGGTGTATCTACCGAAGCCCGAGTCCAATTTGATGTTACAGGATCTTTCGGCACCGGCTGTAGCGGTCTTACCAGCGATGCGGTAAATATCACCACCACTGCCAGCGAACGATTCCAGACTTCAGGTAATGTAAATATTACAGGAGGATCGGGCGATGTGTATATCGGTGGAGCATTAAATATGCTGTACGCAGTTTCGGATGTGGTAGATTATGATTTTCTAACCTGTGAATTAAAGACCAGGACTACTTTGGAAATGCAACCCAATGGTATTTCAACAACTTTTATGTACACCGAAGATCATATTACAAATGTTATCATTCCTGAATTGCAAGGCATTGTCGATCATTACAATAGCATCAATAAACCCGATTCCGCCAACTATTTTCAAAATCAATTACATGTTTGGCAACAAGTGGTTTCTACTAATCACACAAATATCAACAATTCCACATTTATCGAAAATAAGACTTTCAGTGGCGGTGTATTGTATGAAAATACCGTTGAAACCACACGCGACTCCACTCATACCTACGATTTTAACTGGTATTTGGATTACGGCGTAGCCGTTGATGCCGGTGCATCGTATGCAGGTTGTGGCATATTTGGCGGTGCAGCCGTTCATGGCCGATCAACATGGGGAAATGTAACAACTTCGGATGTTTCCAATACAACCACGGTAGGTTACGTTTTATCGGATGACGATTTGGGCGACAGCTATACTGTAGATATTAAAAATGATAACGTGTATGGCGTTCCGGTATTCAAATTGGTTGCCGGCCGGTCGAGTTGTCCATGGGAACCTGGCACCTTACCACGCGAAGGAATGCAACTTCTTTCAGATACCTATTCTCAATCGGTTGAAGAGACACAACAAGCAGTATATACTTTGCAATTGGGAAACACCAGTCAAAGCGACGAGGACATGACATATAATCTTGTTTTCGACCAAACGAGCAATCCCGACGGAGCGACAATTACAATTGGTGGTAGCCCTGTGGTAGGGAATGTCCCATTTCCTTATACCATTCCTGCCGGACAAGCGGTAAATGCAACCGTAACCGTAGGTAAAGGTCCTATTGAAAAAAATTATCACGGATTAAAATTCACATTGAAATCTTCTTGCGACGATCAGATTTATCAAGATGTATATCTGAATGCATATTTCTATAAAAATTACCAACTCACGGTTGCTGTGAATGGTTCCGGAAACACAAATATTGCCGTTGGAAACCATGTGTATCAAGACGGATCGTCGGTTCTTTTGTTTGCGTCTGCTACTCAAGGATATGTTTTCCAGAAATGGGTAGTTGGCACCACGGAATATACGACACAAGCCGTTGAAATATCTGTTGATTCGAACTTAACGGCAACGGCTTATTTTATTCCAACCAGCATAACGCAATACAACCTTCAAATACTATCGGAAGGAAACGGAACCTCTGTTCCACCGTCTGGTGATTATTATTACAACCAAGGAACTTCGGTTCATCTCAGGGCATTACCTCAAACAAACAACGCATTTATAAAGTGGGTTGTTAACGGAGCTGTTCTCCCTAATTTTGATACAACCATAACGCTAACGCAAAATACCGTTGCAACCGCCTATTTTCTTCCAACACACACACTTAATGTATCTGTAGCGCAAGGAAGCGGAACGGTGACTCCATCAACGGGAGACTATCCGCTAGGTGATATAAAACATTTGTATGCATCTCCGGCACCAGGATTCATCTTTGAAAAATGGGTAATTAACGATACCATAAACACTTTGCAGGCAGTTGACATAACCGTGAACCGGAATATTGAAGCGTTGGCATACTTTACACCAACAACACTTGCACAAGACACCATCACGGTTGAAGTTATCGGAGCAGGAACCACCGTACCTCCTGCCGGAACACATTATGTGATTCATGGAATGCCACTAAATTTGTCCTCTCAACCTAATGATGGAACGATTTTCCAAAAGTGGAATATCAACGGAATTGAAACCACCAACCCGACCGTAAGCTTTAATATCACCGGGGATGCGTCAATTCAGGCATATTTTATAATGGATACAACCACTACGGGAATTGGAAATCATTTTTCGAATAACCGAATCAGTGTTTATCCCAATCCAACAAAGAATATTGTCAACATCACATCCTCCGATTTGATTGAAAATATCACTTTAGCCGATATTACAGGCAAAACAATTTACGAAATGAATGAGATCGGTAACACTGCTTATTCTTTAAGTCTTGCTCATTTTGCTACGGGATTTTATTTTATTCGGTTAAAGACCAAAGATGAATCGTTTGTCTATAAGATTCAGGTAATTAATTAAATACTCACTTGCGTATATCGCGATAGTCATTATGGGGGGAATCCAATACAGGGTTCTCCCCTTTTTTGTGTAAACCAGCAATAAACATATACGATAAATGGCGTTATTTGCTGACAGCTGATGGCGAAAACCGCTTCGTTTGCTTATGTTTCATGAAACACACTATATTTAAACCATTAATATTTAAACACTTATACACCAAGATCATTAACCGTATCCATTTAAACATAAGTTTATTTTGCCAGATATTTGTTTTGTACGTATATTTGATGTACATTTGTAGTACTAATTCAAACATCAAACTAAATTATGTTAAAAGCAAACATCTATTCGGATTATAAAAAACATTAAATAAACAAGAATAAATAGAAGAAAAGAATCAATAAATAGCAAAAGGAAAAATCAATGCAAAAGCAGATAATACAAAAAAGAGACTAAACTTAAGATAAGATCAAAGAAGATAAATAATAATATTATAGAAAATTATAAAAAAATGACAGCAGTAATTAACGATAGAATCGATGTTCGAATCAGTAAAGAACAAAAAGAGTTAATTAAATTTGCTTCAGAGTTGCGAGGTTTTAAAAGCTTATCTGAATTCATCATTTATTGTGTAAATTCAGAAGCAAAAAAAGTAATTATTGAAAACGAAATTATTCTTAAAACAATTGAGGATAAAAAAATATTCATTAATGCTATATTAAATCCACCAGCTCCAAATGACAAACTTATTAAAGCTCACTCTAACTTCTTAAAAATGAAACAGTCAAATGGAATTAAAAACACAAAAACTAGATAAAAAACATAAAAAAGAGGATTTCAATTGTGGACAGAGTATTTTAGACAACTATCTCAAGAGACAAGCAAATCAAGATAAAAGAAGAGATTTGTCAGCATGTTTTGTTTTGCCAGATGAGAATAACGAAGTCATTGGATATTATACTTTATCAACGAACTCAATTAAAAGAGACGAGTTTGACGAAGAACTAATTAAAAAGCTACCACCATCTTATAAAGAACTACCAACCATATTATTAGGACGGTTAGCTGTAGATAAAAAACACCAAGGCAAAAAAATTGGAGAATTTCTTCTAATGGAAGCTTTTCAAAAATGTATTCAAAGTAGAGCGCATTTTGGAATTTTGGCAATAGTGGTTGAACCAATTGATGAAAAAGCTCAAAAATTTTATTCAAGTTATGGTTTTGAATTTTTACCCGGCTCTAGAAAAATGTTTATCACCATGAAAACTATTGAGAGCGCTTTTGCTTTAAACTAGATTTTAGAGCAAGTTGCCGCTCTAAACTTCTGATTTTCTTTTTCCTGTATAATAGCACCAAGATGTGCTAATTGATAACCCTTAGCCGCCCTAATTTTAAACATAATCCTTATCATTTATATTTTTCGTAACCTCAGCGATTAAATTCTCCCATCCTGATTTCTCAAAAGAGTGAACATTTGCCGGCAATAAGTTGTTAATTATTTATATTTTAAAATATTAGCTTCAAAAACATTCATTAAAAAACAATCTATATGTTTACATCAAAGTTCGAAACACAGATTTATGCAGTATTAAGAATTCTAACCGGATTCCTTTTTTTATGCCACGGATCACAAATACTGTTTAATTATCCTCCATCGGAAATGGAAATGCCGCAGTATATTTTTTGGATTGCAGGCCCCATCGAATTTTTCGGAGGGCTTTTGATCATGATTGGCTTGTTTACGCCTTGGGCTGCCTTTATTGCTTCCGGAGAAATGGCTTTCGCATATTGGTCGGCTCACGGAACCGTTGCTTTTCTTCCAATCGTTAATCACGGAGAGTTGGCAGTTCTCTATTGCTTTATCTTTTTATTTATTTCGGCAAAGGGCTCCGGAATATTGAGTGTTGATCATTATTTGAAAAACAGGAACTTGAGTTAGCAAAAGTTCTACTTTGTAAATTTTAAGAATCAATAACGAAAGAACCTCCAATATTAATTTATTGGAGGTTCTCTGATAAAAAGCGGTGAAATATGTCAACCTATTTTAAAACGACATATTTGCAAGGATACCATTATTTGAGCGATTTTATAAACAACTTATAAGTCCCTACCTTTTGCGAAGTAACTATTTTAACGATATAATTACCGGTATTCAAATTAGCGTTGATCAATATATTATCGGTGCTATTAATTTGATATTTACCCACTTCCTGACCAATTACATCATAAATAACGACTTCTTTAACAATAATATTTCCGTTATTCATCACATTTACCTTATCATTATAGCTGTAAACCGATAAGCCGCTTAAAGAATTGTTTTCTATTCCATCAGAAATCGTAGTAAATGAATTATCTACTGACCAGGCACTGGTTACCGAACTGCAAATAGCTTGTACATTCCAAAGATATGCAGTATTTGAGAGTAAACCCGTCAGGATATAAGGCTTGGTTGAAGTATTGGCAACATTAGTATAAGTGGCATCTGCAGTTTTTTTGTAGCGAATATTCCATGCAGTTTCAGTTCCGCCGGCAGTCCAGTTTAAAGTTGCACTACTTTCACTAATTGAACTCACTACTAGAGCCGTTGGTGCATTGCAATTAGCAATTGTAGTAAAGTTGATAGCAGTAGCCCACGCACTTGTGTCTCCAGCAGTAGCAGAGCAAACAGCCTGAACTTGGAATTGATATTGGGTATTAGCGGTTAAACCGGTAACTGAAAGTGGATTTGAGGCCGTTGTTGTCGTCGTCCATGCTGTTGCTCCAACAGTACGATAACGCACTTTGAAATTTGCAGCAGTACTGGTCCATCCCAAATTTGCCGATGTCTGAGTGATACTTGTTGCCGTTAATGCTGTAGGTGTTGCACAAACTGTTGTTCCTCCAATGGTAATTGTTCCGAAATGTGGCACTTTATTTTGAGCCGTAATCACGATATCTGCTGTTCCCGAAGTGGTAACCCCCGAAAGTGGAACATTCGCAACACCTGTTGCATCTGCAAAAGTGGCACCCAATAAAGTAGAGCCCATGGTAACTCCAACATAGGCATAAGGAGGGATATTGCTAACAGCAATAGTGGTACTATTTAATGGAAGAGTTGCAGGATATGTGGGAGTAAAAGTAGTTGGAACGCCCAAAAATGGCATCAATGAAGGATCGCCCATCAAGTGATAAATTTCCAAATAATACAAAGTTCGGGTAGAACCGGATTGAACCACGGCAAGGTCTCCTGCATTCAACATTTGACCGGTAGTGATATATTGTGCACTATATGCTTCGCCATGTGTATGAAACAAACGGTCGAATGAACCCAAATTGGATGCGTTATATGCAGCGGTTAATGATACTGTTTTATAACCACAAGCAAAATAGAAATCTTCATCCCAATATGAGCTGTTTGATGCACCTATATACCCCACAGCTCCTTTATTTTGTGCTTTTAACAATGCTTCTCCGAAGCAGTCGCCTCCGGTAGCATTAAACTTGTTCGAGAGGCAACAATTCCCCATCATTACCGGATATTTTCCGGCATTCGTCATAGATGCTACATTTGTGGTTGTAAAACTAGGGTCATACCAGCAATCCCAATCACCATGAGCAGAATAGTTAGCAATAGATACTCCCGCATTTACCTTGGAAATAATACTAGCAGAAGCTGAACTTTGAGAAGATACAGCAGATGGATATGAATATACTGTGAAAGGAGTAGCAGAAAAATAATTGTTAACATAATTTACCTGACCATCACCGTATAAATCGTCATAACCGTCAGCAACTCCAGCAACTGCTACAAAATTATTTAAAAAAGAAGGATCTGCCATTAAATACTTTTCGTATTCCACGGTTTTGTCCACCTGGTTAGTAATATGTTGAGCTGTAGTCCCCGACCAACGTCCATAATATGCATCCGGGAGATTATCCCCCGTCGTCCACGTACAATAATATAAATCGGAAGGATGAGTTCCTGTGGTTCCTGAAAAAGCAGGAATCTGAGCCACATCCCCTACCAATAAAACAAAAGTAGGTGCCGGTAAAGCCGTGGTCGCATTTGTATATAACCCTTTTAAATAAGCTTTAATAGAAGTTGTTGTTGTACCTACAGCGGAATTGTTAGTATAAGCTTCGGTAACAATATAGCCCTGTTTCTTCTTCCAGGTAACAAATGGTTGTAGTGCTGTTTGGAAAGCAATATTGGAAACAATTACATAGTGCAAAGGACCGGTAACATGAGCATCTTTGGCCTCGTATATGTTTTGATTTAGCATTGAATTTTGAATGTTGCCGGCATAAACATCTTTGTATTTGTTGAATAAACCTTTTGTGGCTTGTACGTTCGGATTTTTAAAAGTAATTTCAATTTCCATAGAAGTTGCCTTTTTAATTTGTCCGGTTACCGGATTATAACTAAAAGGGCTCATTTCCAAACGGGCAATGGATGTATTACGCATCACCCCAAGTTTTTCAACTTTAGCATCACCGGGGTTCCAAAAACGGTTTTGAGAATACATCTTGGCATTTTTAACAAACACCACAGGTGATTTATCGCTCTTCGAACGCGAAGGCTGTGCAGGTAACATTGGGTATCCCGAAATATGAAGTGGCATCGTAATTTCGTTGGTCTTGGTCACTTTATATGTCATACCATCGCATACCGGAATATTGATTAATGTTTGATATTGTGGCAACTCGGGATAACCTGAAACCTTGGCTGTTCCAAATCCATCTACGGCCACACTTACAAAATTTGTTTTATTGCGATATACGGTTTCGGCAACATAATCGCCTGGCTTGATTTGTATTCGCAATTTTGAACTGCTGTTCTCCAATACCTTTACTGTTGTCTTTGCACTGTTCTGTGCCCAACTTTCCATTGCAAACAGCAAGCAAATGGATATAACAAAGAACTTTCCTTTGTTTATCCCCCCTTTTAAACTAATAATTTTCCCCATTTTTTTCAACGTTTTAGTTATATTTATAACGAACAAATATAGTTTAAAAATTGATTTACTCGTATATTTTATCATTTTTTTTACAATCCACGCTTCCTTTTGATTTTATTTTGTTTTTTATAATTTATAAAGACACCCTGCGAAGGGAATTGCACAAGCAAAAAACTCTCAAAATTAGTGCTTTGTACTATAGCGGGGATGTCCATCAATTAACTATTGAACTTGTGTCCGTCAAACTTCATCAGGATTAACACAGTTCTGGCAGATATGAATCATTTTACCCTCGTTTCGAAATTCTCTGCTTCCTCTGTGCAGAAAATGATTTCTCTGCGCGCTCTGCTGTAAAAAAATATGCATAAAAAAACACTGGAAATCAGCGCCTTGTATTGTAGCGAGATCCGTCAACTGACGGATGAACTCGTGTCCTCCATACTTCGACAAGCTCAGTACAGGTCTGGCGGATATGAATCCGACGCTCTAACTTTGTATAATGTAATTTCTAATAAAAGCTCTGCCTCTGGAGCTTTTCAACTCTTTTTCTCGTTGCATCGCTTCCAATTTCGTTTCAAATTTTTCACTATAAATTACTTCCCACGGTTGAAATCTTTTAGTATATCAGTGTTCTTGTCAGAATTGTGAGAAAATAATCGAGCGTCAATATTAGACGTGTAACCGATGTATATTTTATTATATTCTTTTGAATATAAGACGTAAACAGTGAACATATTCCATTTGTTTTGATTTACAATTCAGAATGCTTTTTTTTTAGTACAATTGAACTCGAGAATCCATCGCTCTAAAGTCAGAAATAAAAATAAAATTCGAATTAACAACTCATTAAAACACGAAAAGCACTGAAATTCAGTGCTTTTACTTGTAGCGGGGACGGGAATTGAACTCGTGACCTCCGGGTTATGAATCCGACGCTCTAACCAACTGAGCTACCCCGCCATTCTGTGTTTTGAGAGTGCAAAATTAATAATTCTATTTTGATTTCACAAGTATTTGCGATTTTTTTTATCCATCTTTACCCGATATTAGGGCTAGTGTATTCGTTTTCAGCGATTCCCTTATTCAATTTTCTCCTTTTTACCGTCCGCTGACTTAAATAAACGCCCGAAATTGTAATGATTATTCCCAAGACTTTCATCATCGTTAACCCTTCGTCCAAAATAAAGAAAGCACCGATAGCTGTAAAAATCGGGATAAAATTGGTATAAACATTTGCTTTGGCTATTCCCAGCGCTCTTACCACGTAGGTGTACAAAATAAAGGCAAGGGAAGAGGCAAAAATCGACAAGCAAATCAATGAGGCTAACAATTCAAAATTTGGAGTAACTTGAATAAACTTTTGATATCCAAAAATCAAGAAAAGTGGTAAAAACCAAATGATTCCGATAAGATTTTGAACTGCAATGATATATATCGGGTGGTATTTAACACTAATTTTTTTCATTACCACTCCATAATTGATGGATGCAAAGACGGCTAAAAAGATAAGCAAAATGCCATCCAACGGAGCATTGAACTTCATTTCTTTATTCAACATCATAATCACCACTCCAGAACAGGAGACAAAGATTCCGATAAAATTGATCAGTGTAAGTTTTTCCTTTAAAAAATAGAATCCTACGATTGCCGTAAACACAGGAATCGTAGATATAATGACGGAAGTAATGGTAGCATCTACTTTTTGTAACCCGAAACTCTCTCCCATAAAATAAAGGAATGGCTCAAAAAAAGAAAGCAAGATGAACATTTTGAGGTCTTTTCCCAACGGAACGATCTCCTTGCGATAAAAAATCAAAAGCACTACAAACAAAATAACGGAAGAAATAACCAATCTAAGGGTAATCGTAGAAATGGGATCGTAATATTTAAAAACTACTTTTGACCAAACAAACGAGAGTCCCCAGCAAATCATGGACAAGAAAGCGAAGAGTATAATTTTAGTATTGTGATTTTTCAATATTTGAGTTCTATTAAGTTTATATTATTCGGCAAAATTACAAAAAAACAAGACTTGCCTATGTAACACATTATTCTTATCGCCGCTAAAAGATTTAACGCAAGTACAAAGTATAACACCCTTATTTATTTTTTTTGAATCATTTGAAAGAAATCCTCCTCCGAAATAATCGGTATTTGTAGTGATTGGGCTTTTTTGAACTTCTCCGGCCCCATACTCTCCCCTGCAATTACATAATCCGTTTTCGCAGAAATAGCACTCACATTTTTCCCACCGTTTAGTTCAACCATCGATTTAAGTTCATCACGAGGAATCGTAAACTTTCCACTAACCACAAACGATTTTCCGGCTAAAACATCATTAACGGTTGCCGATTCTTCTACTTCGAACCTAAGTCCCGCCTGAATAAGTTTTTCGACAACCTCCAAATGATCGGGATTGCTGAAATAATCCACTACCGAGGTTGCAATTTGGAATCCCACATCATCGATAGTCAACAACTTTTCGACGGTTGCCCGCTTAATCTCATCAATATTTTTCAGCGACCGTGCTATTTTTTTTGCGACTGTTTCACCTACAAAGCGAATCCCAAGGGCAAACAGCACCCGTTCGAAGGGTACGGACTTCGACTTTTCAAGTGCATCCAAAATATTAGCGACCGTTTTTTCCCTGAAACTGATTTTCCGATCTTCGGAATCAACTGAAATAACTTTTTCGAGACCAATCAGTTGATCGTATGTAAGTTGATATAAATCGGCCACAGATCGTATCATCTGGTTATCGAACAGCATCTCGATTTTACCTTCGCCCAAACTATCTATATTCATTGCTTTGCGACTGATAAAATGCTCCAGCTTTCCTTTAATCTGCGGAGGACAATGATCGGAATTGGGGCAATACCATGCTGCTTCGCCCTCCATACGAATAAGCGGAGTATTACATTCGGGACAATTCGCAATGAATTCTACAGCAGGTGCTCCAATCAACCGCTTTGAATGCTCCACTCCCACAATTTTGGGAATAATTTCGCCTCCCTTTTCAAGATAAACAAAATCGTAATGATGCAAATCCAAATTCTGCATTACATCTGCATTGTGGAGTGTGGCTCGTTTTACCGTGGTTCCACCCAACGGTACAGGTATCAGGTTTGCCACCGGAGTAACGGCACCCGTCCGTCCCACCTGAAAATCCACACTCACCAATTGCGTAAGCACTCGTTCGGCTTTGTACTTGTATGCCACAGCCCATCGTGGATTTTTAGCGGTAAATCCCAACATTTTTTGAAGTTGAAAATCGTTTACCTTAATTACCGCTCCATCCGTATCGTAAGGAAGATTTTTGCGGGCAGAATCCCATTTATGAATAAAGCTGTAAATACCTTCCAGAGAGGAATACACTTCATAATGCGGAGAAATTTTAAAGCCCCACTCAGCAGCAGCATGAAGAAATTCGGAATGAGTGTTAAACGGAAGGTCATCGCTATAAAAAGCGTATAAAATACAATCCAGTTTCCGTCGGGCCACCTCCTTAGAATCAAGGAGTTTAAGGCTTCCTGAAGCCGCATTTCTCGGATTGGCAAATGGAGTGCTGCCCTCTTCCAGCTTTTGTGCATTAAGCATTTCGAAGCTTTTGTGAGGCATAACCACTTCACCGCGAATCTCGAACGACTTCGGATAATTACCGCGAAGCTTCAACGGAACCGACGGAATTGTTTTAATGTTATGGGTCACATCATCTCCCTGAATGCCATCTCCACGGGTAAGCGCGCGAGTTAGCAGGCCGTTTTCGTACCAAAGACTAATTGCGGCACCATCGAATTTAAGCTCACATACATACTCTATCTCATTTTCGGTTTCGATTGCCGATTGCATAATGCGTTGGTAAAAATCCTTAATATCCGACTCCGAATAAGTATTTCCCAAAGATAACATCGGATATTTATGACGCACCTGCTCAAATTTTTTAATCACTTCTCCCCCAACGCGTTGCGAAGGCGAATCGCTGTGACAATACTGAGGATAAGCCTTTTCCAACAAAATCAGTTCGTTCATCAGCATATCAAAATCATAATCGGAAATACTTGGCTGATCCAGAACATAGTATTGATAGTTATGCTTGTTCAATTCCTGCGACAAAAAGTCAATTCTCAAAAAGGCTTCTTCATTTGTCATAACCTACTGTTTCTTTTTTAATTGGAAGTTGTTATTTCTATAAATAGTTACAATATAATTTTTATTTATCGGATTAATTTTTGATAAAAACCTGTCGATAAACCCGGGATATATTGTAGTTTCATACTGCAATTCGGGCATAATTCTTTTCATTGCCACAACGCGCTCATTGAGGCGTTCCTGCGTGTAAAAAAGAACAAATCGCGGCTCATCTGCATAGCCCCATGGCACATGTAACGTATCAACCGGATTCTCACTCGTAACATTATATTCTTTGGGATACTGTCCGGTATAAAAAAGCGGCGACCACAAAGTCATGTTATCTACACTGTTTTCAATTAAAAAACTATGAATATATTGATATTCAGATAAGTACAGCATCGATTCCACTCTCGATTTTTTGGAATACATCGTAGAAACGGCTATTAACAATACGAAATTAGCCACAAAAAGAACTTTCCAAACATTTTGTTCCGCCTTTTTCGAAAACCATTTCAACCGATTGTTATCGCGAAGTTCGTTCCATCCGATCATCCCCTGAATGATAAAGAAAGGCAAAATGGGCAAAATAAAGCGCTCCTGCTTATTTGGAAAATATGAATGAAAAGCGAAAAACAAAAACATGGGAAGGAATATCAGCAGTAAACGTTTCCACGATTTTACAATTCCTGCAAGCATAAAAAAACTCAGTGGAGGAATTACCACACCCATAATAACAAGAAAATAGTTGTACCACGGACCATTTGGATAGTCGCCTTTGTGCACTACATTGTACCGGAAGTACTCCATCAGTTCTGCAAAGGGCCGTTTCCAAATTAAAAAATCGATTAAGCCCTGTGTTAGCAATAACACTATAAAAAAGCCGAGTGTAAACCAAACTGCTTTTAAAAGACCTTTTTTAAACAAAATAACCAAACCTAACCCCAAAATGAAAAACGCTACCTGAAAACGAACTGAAAAAGCAATTCCACTCCAAATTCCACTCATTAGAAACGGAACAGCTCCTATTTCCACGTCATTAAAATCGTCTTTTACCAAACTCCAGACCGAAAGCATTAAAAAAGGAATAGCAACGGTTTCAACCATGGTACGAACGCTTAGCCAAGGAAACAACCATAATATAGCCAACAATAATCCAACGGAAAATGCTGTTTTGACATTAGAAAGTTTTAATGTAATTTTATATCCCAAGGAGACTGTAAGCAATGAGAAAGCTGCATGAATCGCCCGCATCAACAGCATCTTAACTTCGATGGAATAAATTCCAACCGTTTTAAAACACCACAATATTATAAAATTAATGCCCGGATATACAAAACTATGTCCCTGCGGACCGCTATTATTAGAGCTCCATGGCAGCCAATTGTTATAATCGCGTCCATCTACCCACGATTGAGGTGCTTCTATATATAAAAAGTGATCGTCGTGCATTCCGAAACCTTTTGCAAAAAAAACAGCCAGCAATCTTGCAACAATGGCTAAAATCATAACAAAAGCCAGTGGATTCTGTTCTGAATATGTTTTTATATCGGATAAAAGTCGTTTCATCGATAAAAAGTTAAATGGATTTGCTATTGGAATTGTCCGAAATGGCACGAAGAATAATTCGGTTTAAATGCTCCACTTGATTGTTCCAATCGAAGTGATCGTTTACATAAGAAAAAGCATTATTTGAAATTGTTTCAGCCAATGAAGGGTCGGTTAGAAAATTGATGATTGACTGGGCATACTCAGCAGCCATATCACAAATTATAATTTCTTTATTGCCAGATGCTTTTAATGAGTTATTTGCAATATTACTTGTAATAGATGGCACTTTCATTGCCATCGCTTCGAGCAACTTATTTTGCAACCCTGACCCCATGTGCAGCGGAGCCACAAATACTTTTGCCCTTTGATAATATGGTCTTAAATCATCAACAAATCCTGTAACAATAACTCGCTCGGATTGTAATGCCAATACCCTTGAATGAGGTGTAGCTCCAGCCAATACAACTTTAGCCCGTGGATATTGGGTCCAAACCAGCGGCATTACTTCGTTCACTAAGAACTCGGAAGCATCAATATTAGGCATGTATCCCATGTTTCCTGTAAACAACACTTCAATATCTTTACCTATGCCTATTGATCTGTAATATAAAAAATCGACACCATTCAACACCAAATGAATGTTATAATTATTGCCCGGATCGATCCATTTTCGATCTACTTCACTAATAATTGTAGTGGAACTAAACTTCTTGAGCAACTGTTGTTCGTACTTTTTCAGCAATCGATATTCTAAGTAATAAATCGGCCGAACCAATAGTCGTACTTTTTTCAACCGCCGAAAAACCCCCATCGAGAATGCATCCTGAAAATCGAGCACCTTCGGAATATTCAGCGAATCAACGTAAGGAGCCATACGGTGAAGCTGAACATAAACCGCATCGGGATGGATTTCGGAAAGCCACCGGATAATTTTTCTTTGGTCGAAACAATTATAAAAAAGCCCTATTTGAAGAGGTTTTCCCCGAAAAAAAAGATTGCAAAACACCAATGATTTTATGAATAAGCGGAACATGAACAAAAAGCATTTCGCTACAATGATCTCCCAATGCAATTTGAGCTTGCTTCTCGTTCTCTTTACAATCACTAATAGCACAAAGGTGTATGTCGTAGTCTTTCGACAGATGCCTTATCTGATGGAATGCCCTTAGCTTATCCCCTTTTTCCAAAGGATATGGAATTCGGGAGAGCAAAACTGCCAATTTGGGTTTAACGGAATTATTCATGACTCCTCAACGATTGGTAAAATTCAACTAGCAAAGGCGTAATAACATCCATATTGTGTTCAAGATGAATAAGTTCGTATGCATTGCCCCCAATAATATTTCTCAGATCTCCATTCTCCGATAACAGCGTAATTGCATCGAAAAATTCCTGAGCCGTATTTGCAATAATCACATCGTGGCGATCGGTGCAGTTAATTCCTTCGGCTCCAATTGTCGTTGTAATCACAGGTTTTTTGTGCAACATGCTTTCAATGATTTTAATTCGAATCCCGCTTCCCGAAAACAATGGAACAACAATAATATCCATGTCTTCGATAAACGCATTGGCATCAGGCACCTCTCCATGAATAGCAACATTAGCGCAGGCATAGTTACTAAATTCCGCCGGAATATTTCTTCCCGCCAAATGGAAATGCAGTTTTGCAGATGAAAGGAAATAAGGATTCCACACTTTATTAAGAAACCATTTCACGCCCTCGATGTTTGGAATCCAGTTCATAGAACCGATGTAACCAATATTTAATAGAGAATTGCAGACGGTTCCCGATTTCGATTGTACTGAATTTATCAAGTCTTTATCCAACCCAAAAGAAATTACACGAATAGGCACCTGACATCCGTTATTTTGGAAAAAAACGAGGTCGGGCCTAGAAATCGTGATTACTCCATCTGCAGAATTAACAGCTTCGATCTCAAATTTTTTAAGTGTTTTGGCTAGATGTTTCAGATATATTTTTTTTAACGGCAAGTTACAATTTCGATATAATCGTTGCCAAATCAGATGTTCAATATTGTGAGCCCGAAGAACAATTCTTGCTTTGGAATATTTTCTGATCAGCGGAACATAAGGCATTAAAAAAACAGTTTCGATTTGCACAATATCAAAATCCTGAATTTGAAAAGTATCGATTAATTTCCGGTTAAAATCTTCAGAAATAAAGCGTTCCACATGGTACGACTTGCCGGTAAACAGGTTTAAAAATGCGTTTAACGGCTTAATTCGCAAATCAACATCAACCAATTCAATTTGGGTCTTTTTTCTATAATCTTCGGGAATTTGATCGAGTGTAATATGGTATTTATAAGTATTTACTGCAATAACTTTAACCTGATGTCCCTGCCGAATAAGCCCTTGTGTTATATTATTCATAGCAATAGCCCCTCCTTCAAGCGGCGGATACGGAGGTTTATTACAGAGTTGTAGTATATTCATAAAACCAATCGTTGATATTTGTTACAAAACTAGTTTTTTCCCCTTTTTGATAATTGTCTCACTTTATTATCCAAATATACCACCCACTTTTGCCATGATTCGGCATCAAGGAGTTTCGAATCGGTTGTTGCTTTCCATAACAAAAACAAACCGACCGAAGAAGAATTGCCGTAGAAATCCACATTCCCACAGAAGCAGGAACGATTCCTTCACGAGCAAATTTTTCACCGGTAATATTAATAATCCAAAAAAAGATAAATACAACAACCGAGAAGACCATCGGAAACCCTAATCCGCCTTTACGAATAATGGATCCTAAAGGAGCACCTATTAAAAACAGTACCAGGCAAGCAAAAGAAAGGGAAAATTTCCGATGCCATTCAATCTCATACTTCCACTTCATTTTCTCTTGATTGATGTAATCCTGTCTATTAAATTCAAGGTTTTCCTTTTGATTTCGAGCCGCATTCAAAGCAAAATTAATAACATTGTTTTTTTCAACACTTTCCAAATCGCTCAAGGGATCAGGATTTACTGTTTTTAATTCGGCAGCGGAATAATGATGCAGGGTGTCGTAATTGTTTGATAGATAATAATAACTGGTAAACAGAGAATGAGCAAAATATGCTTTTTGTTGCTGTACCAATATATTCATCGAGTCAATAAAAAATTCAAGCTGAGAAATATCAAGCATTTGATAACCTTTCTTAAAGAAGTTATCATTTCCTTTATTCATAGAAAACGAACTCAAATCCATTCTCTTCTGATTTTCATCAAACTTTATTCGCGTTACAGGACGAATCAAATTATATATTCCCCTTCGCGGATCCTCATCCATAATAAATCCGTTATAAAGTGTAAAAAATCAAATATTTTTTATCCGCCGTCATGACCATTTTTCCCCATTCGGCTCTGGTCACCGTTGTATTTCCCATGTGCTTAGAATGGTCATAGATCAGCACATCATGAACCGTTTCATTATCACGATCTTTTTTGGCTACCCGAATCACATAATTATTAATACTCGAATTAAAGACCCCTTCCTGAATATTCAGTGCCGGTTTTTGCTCTCGCACCTCGAAAAGCAACGATTGAAATTTGAGGTTGGCAACAGGAAGCACATTATTGGCAAAGAAAAAAGTGGATACACTTAACAAAAAATAAGGACGAGCAAAGGAGTCATAATTTTCCGAATGGATATGCCTGCCGATTTGATTGCAACCAATTCATAGCGTTCCCCTAAATTTCCAAAAAGCATCAACGAAGATAACAACACGGCTAAAGGAACTGCCAAAGGAACAAAAGTTGAAGAGGCATAAAACAACAGCTTAAGTACAATTTGCCATTCCAGACCTTTTCCCACCAAATCATCAATATATTTCCACAAAAACTGCATCAACAATACAAACAGTGCAATAAAAAAAGTTGCAAAAAATGGCGCAAAATATTGGCGTAAAACATAGAAATGAAGCTTTTTCACAAATCAGTTTTTTTTATTGCAAAAGTATCGATTTTTTTCGAGAGAATAAAGAATAAAAAACAGCTGGCATTGTGTTACAATCAAAAAGATAAATTTATCTAAATCTAAAATTGTATTTGATTTTTAGAAAAAAGACCTAATATCTTTAAGCAACTCTGTCTTGTTTTACCCCTCTCCCTCCTTCAAAATCAAAGTTTTTAAAATAAAGAAAAAGAATATATGAGCACTCCGATAAATTTTAAATTTCATAAATTTGAACGATTACAACGAATTGATTATCTGTAAAATTTATCACAACAACTCGATTAGCAGCATTGATATCAAATTAAAAACAACTGATAATCAAGTTATTAAAAAAGAAACATCAAACATTATCCACTTAATTTCTCCCATTAAAAATGCTTTTTTTCGGTATAACGATAATAAAAATGTTATATATTTGTTGAAAAATTTAAAACAATGATTACATTTACTATTGCCATCGTCGCCTTAATTCTTGGGTACATTTTATACGGGGCTTTTGTAGAGCGTGTATTCGGTGCAGATTCAAAGAAAATCACACCTGCCTACAGCAAAGAAGATGGTGTTGATTTTGTCCCGATGAAATGGGGTAGAATTTTCTTAATTCAATTTTTAAACATTGCCGGACTAGGGCCGATTTTTGGAGCTGTTGCCGGTGCAATGTGGGGACCCGTTGCATTTTTGTGGATCGTGTTCGGATGTATTTTTGCCGGTGCCGTTCACGATTATCTTTCGGGAATGCTTTCTGTCCGGCTTGGGGGATGGAGTATCCCTGAATTATTGGAAAATATTTAGGAACCGGTATTAAGCAGGTTATGCGAGGATTCACCGTAATATTAATGATTTTAGTCGGAGCCGTTTTTGTCATGGACCTGCCGGGATTTTGGCATCAATCACACCTGATTTTTTTTCTGTAACATTTTGGGCAATTGCTGTATTTGTATATTACGTATTGGCCACTATGCTCCCTATCGACAAACTAATCGGGCGAATATACCCGTTTTTTGGTTTCTGCCTGTTGTTCATGGCGATAGGCATTACCGGAGCCATGTATTACTACCATGCCCCCGTACCCGAACTCACCTTTGCCAATCTCACCAATATGCATTCCAAGGGGAATGCAATGCCTATTTTTCCAATGATGTTTGTAACCATCGCATGTGGTGCAATTTCTGGATTTCACTCCACACAATCACCACTTATGGCTCGCTGCATAAAAAATGAACGACTCGGACGACGAGTCTTTTATGGCGCAATGATCACCGAAGGCATCGTCGCCTTAATATGGGCTGCAGCTGGAATGGCCTTTTATGGAGGAGTTAAAGAATTAAACGAAGTAATGAACACTCATGGAGGAAATGCAGCATACGTAGTCAATGAAATTTCTAAAACCTGGCTCGGGACTTTCGGAGGAATTTTAGCATTACTAGGTGTAGTTGCTGCTCCTATTACTTCCGGAGATACTGCATTCCGTAGCGCCCGATTAATTATTGCCGATTTTCTGAAGCTAGAGCAAAAAAGCATCAGAAAACGATTATATATCAGTGTCCCGATTTTTGCTGGCGCACTATTATTAATGCAGGTCGGTTTCGACATAATCTGGAGATATATGGCATGGAGCAACCAAACGTTATCCATGGTCGTGCTTTGGACCGTTACCGTTTATCTCGTTCAGCAACGGAAATTGTATATTATTTCACTGATTCCTGCAATTTTCATGACAGTAGTTTGCTCTTGTTATATTTTAGTGGCTCCCGAAGGGTTTAGGCTTACCCCTGAATTGGGATACACTATAGGGGGAATCATATCCTTGATTATTGTCGGCATTTTTATCGCTTATACCTATTACTGGAAGAAATCACCCAAAGCCGTTTCCAAATGAATTTTGTAGCCATCGACTTCGAAACCGCTACCGGAAATCGCCATAGTGCTTGCGCTGTAGGTATTGTAAGTGTTGAAAACGGGGTAATTGTAGAAGAATATCACACATTAATACAACCACCCGACAACGAATATTGGTGGCACAACATTAACACCCATGGCATCACACCATCACAAACGATCCAATCACCTACTTTTGACGAAATTTACCCGGAACTCCGCAAACGGCTTCACAGGAAAAAAATCGTAGCTCATAACGAGTCATTCGACCGGAGTGTGCTAACTAAATCAATGGAATATTACCAACTTGATTATGCTGATTTGGAATTATCCAATAAATGGGAATGCACTTTAAAAATGTATCGTGCTAAAGGATTTGCGCCAGCCAAACTCGATAACTGTTGCCGCGCAATGAATATTAAACTCAACCATCACGAAGCCCTTTCCGATGCTAGAGCCTGTGCCAAGTTGTATATGTTGGGAATAAAATAACCGACTTTTTTATTGAAGGTTTACCTTTTCTCTTTTTTTAATTCCAAATACTTGGCATCACACTTTTTAAAAATCGAGTATGGATTCATCGCATTTCCCTCGTTCTGAATCAACAAAGTTTCATTTTCATATTTTGCTTCCACATCTCCTTTGGGACTCTTTCCGTTGATTGCAACAAAATTCAGAAAAACTTCATTGTCTTGTTTTATGATTTCGACGTTGCCTTTTGCTTTACCGGAAACATAAGTAAAGCCGGAGTCCTTTTTTTGAACCAAAATCGTAAGATCACAAATCGTTTTATCTGCTATGGAATATGTTCCACTATAATCGACAGCATCACTGGCTTTAGGGGATTGAGCCGTTTGAACAGTTTCTGCTTTTACACTGTCTTTTTGTTCCGTTTTTTGCTCGCCACTATTGTTGCATGATGCTACTATCATTGAAATCGCAAGGATTCCAAGCGGTAATAAATTTATTTTTTTCATACGTTTTTCCGTTAGGATTCCCACTGTCTATGCGAAATTCCGATTAAATATACATTCTTGTTCTCTATCTTGAATATCAATGTAAGCGCTCTCCAATCGAGTCCATCGAATTTTTTACCATCGCCTGCATAAAAGAACTCGACAAATTCCGATTGAGGATAAATTTTCTTTATGTTGGAAACAGAATTAGGATTATTATTTGTAATTGCATCTTTCTGTTTTTTTGCAACTTTAACAAAATCAACATCATATACAAACTCATCAAAGTATTTATCAAGATTCATCACAATGGGATCTCCGATTGATTCGTGAATACCCCATTTAAATTTCTTCTTGGTTTTATTCATATCCAAAATCTGTTCTTTCGTGAGCACTTTATCATTTTTAAGGTCAATGGCTGAAGATGCTGAAAAACGAACCCCTTCGGAAGGATGAATATAATTTACAAAAGTAGCGTAGTCTTTTTCCTTAATCGCTTCCATTATCTTTTCGGAAACGACCATTAAATCAATTTCGGCTAAAGTATCCACTTTTGAAATGGTATCAATTTGATTTTTTCCTTTTTCCACTCCGGAACTACAGGATAAAAGTTCTAAAGAAGCGGCTATTAACAAAACGAATGATAAAAATTTAATTCTCATTGTTGACTTTTTTTTGTGATTAATTGTTTTCAAAAACAGATTATGAGAGTTTTCAAACCCGGCAAGTAAAAAGATATTACTTATAAATTTATACCTGATGATAGAAAAGCCAAAACTGTGTGAATGCAAAGATAATAATTATTCTGATTATCCACTTTTGATCTTAAAAAACGGATAATCAGAATAGTTTATTTTTTGTTATCGGAATACCCTAACATCGTCAATATTCAAGTAGTATTGGTTGTATTGAAGAACTTTTTTATAAAACTTTTGGAGAAACGAACCGCTATTACTAAAATTCATACTTCTATAGCTTGTTTAAAACTATTTTTTTCACAACCGTATTTGAGTCGTATAAAATATGAATGTAATACACTCCATTTTCCAATCCTCCAAAATCTATTGACGAAAGAAATCCTTTATAACCGAATATCTTTTCACCTAATAAGTTATAAACTTCTACAAAACGAACATCCTCAGGATCTCCTGATGTTTGAATATATATCATGCCGGTTGTCGGGTTCGGATAAATAACCGACTCCTGCAAATCTTCACCGCAATTTTTTGAAGCAATAATATTTGAATAGATGTAATTTCCATTAAAATCGACTTGTTTTAACCTATACAAAGAACTTGATTTTTGAGCTGAAACATCGAGATACTTATAATTTCTAATTTGCGTGCTATTCCCCGCACCATTAATTTTCGAAAGAGGTATCCAATTTTTACCATCTATACTTTTTTGAACCTCAAAATAGTTGTTATTCAGTTCCGAAGCCGTGGCCCATGTAAGCATTGTTTGATTATTCTCACACCTTGACTCAAAAGAAACAAACGAAACGGACAATAAGTTGCTATTCATTTTAGATGCTAATGTAAAAGGAGAAAAGTTTGAGACTAATACTGAGGTAACTGTTCCCGATATTGTTGAGCCCGTTGTTGCAGTATTTCCAACGTCTTCCCATTTCAGCGAAGATTCGTTCCAATGAGCCACCGTTAAATCGTTCAAGTTTGAAATTCCGCCACTTCTGGCTCCCCAACTAAGTGTTACATAAACATTATTGGATCCGGTTCTCCCCAACATCCAATATTCCACACTGCTAATCCGCACTATAGAGGCATCGTGTTGAGTGCTGTCGTAAGTTGCATGGGGTATTGAATTCACATAACTTGCCGTAAAATAATCATTTATGTTTCCGCCACCATCAGCTGCCGAGATACTAATAGGCGCATACTGCCCATTATTTCCTATCGGGAACGTAAAAGCAGTATTTCCTATTTTTCGAAGGTTTCCATCAACATATTTACCCGATGCGGCTCCAACAACATCATTGGCAGAATTACCCATTATTAAAGTATTTGCCCCGGTATGAACAAGTCCCGATTCAAATTCAAGTGTTTTATCTATTGTAATATCGCTGTTTACGGTAACACCTCCGGCACCAGCTATTTTTAGATGGTTGACTGATCCCGAAATTGCAGATGAAGGAAGATTTAAAGCGTTGGTGTTTGCAAATACCAAAGTTGAAGATGCGTCGCCTGCATTTATTGTTCCACTGGTCCTGGCAATCGAATCTCCTGCTATTACCAAAGAATTGGCACCAACAGTTAAAGTACCCGACAACAAATTCAACAGACCGTTTACCGTCATATTTTGATTTCCCAAAGTTAAGCTGGCAGTTTTATCAATTACCAAATTGTTTATAATTGGAGCTCCAGTGAATAAATTGTTGTTCAATATAAGTACATTTGTTCCCCCAAAACTTAGCGAAGATGTCGGTAAAACATCAATAAAACCAGCTGCCTTTGAAATTGCTCCATTAATTTGAAGTGTTGATTCACCAACTTTTAAATTGCCATTCTCCAAAGTAAGCGTATCATTTACTGTAAAATCGGATAGAAGACTGACTCCTGCCAGATTGTTTATAACTAATTTTTGAAATACCGTAGGTGAACTTTGAGAAACGGTTTGTAATTCCGTTCCGTCAAAAGCAACACTATTTCCTGATGTAGTTTCGAAAGTTCCATTATTTTCAAAATTTCCGGCAATTGAGTGATTGTAACTTCCTGCATTAAAAGTAGCATTACTGTCGATATTTAAGCGTCCATCGATATTCAGATTTGAATTTACATTCGCTACAGCAGTTCCTGAAACGGAAAAATCGCCCAAAATATTCAAATCAGTTCCCGGCAAAGTCTTAGTTCCGCTTCCGCTTAAAATCAATGTACTATATCGGTTTGTTGCAGGGTTTGGAACCACAACGGTTTGACTGCCCCCATTGTATTCAACGGTTGTCGGTCCGCCAATCACTGTTCGCCAGATTCCATTGTTTGTAATTGTACCGGAAATTCTCATTGTGCTATTTCGTTCCATCCACAAACCATCCCCGTCATTAATGGTAATATTATAAAAATCGGTAACCCCAGTGATGGTCGCAGTAGTGTTTGTAAACATCACACTACTCGTATTCGCGTTAAAAGTTCCACCATAATTAATCCAGGCACTGCTTCCTCCATTAACGGTTAATTGTGCATTTGGAACAGAATTTAAGACACCTGCAGCATCGATTGTCAACGTTTTTATTTCCGTAACCGCAGGTAGCGTGGGCGAGTTTGCCGTTGTTGAGGCATCGGGAATGATAATATTCATGATTGATGACGGTCCTACATTTGGGGTCCAATTTTCAACGCTGGTCCATGAATCAGATAAAGATCCGTTCCAAGTGAGTGTTGTGGTATTGCTATACTCATCCAAAGTAATATCTCTCATCCCATCCCACGATGATGGAAAAAATGCGACGTTAACATTAGATAAAGCAACCCAATTTTCTGTCGGGCTAAATGAGGAACGTCCGTATTCCAGATTGTTGTATTTTGACCATAGTACCAAATGTTCTTCATCGTTTCCATTAAGTTCACTATCCAGGTAATGGTATGTAAAAAGAGCCTGCGTTCCTGATCCACCCGTTTGAATAATTTCAACATCCCGGTTTATCGCACCTGTTTTCCATGAAGGGGCCGTTCCAATACTAACTTTTGCACTTATTTCGGTAGGTAAAGTCCCATCATTGGGAAAGAATACCGACATGTGCTGATTTCCAAATGTGTAAGTTATTTCCGGACTAATCGTAGTGCGTTTTATAATTCCAGTAACATCACCGGTTCCGATTGTTGTTGCATTTGCGCCCATTGTCAGTGTTTTTACAGCAGCACCATCCCACATATCCAAACTTCCCTTTGTTTGCACTTGGATTTTCACTTTGCAGGTTTAATACTCCGTTTACTATAAAATCATCCGGTGAAGTAATGCCACCTGTTCCATTAATTGTTAAATTATTCAGGTTTCCCGAAAAAATTGAGGCAGGAAGTGTAATAGCACTTGAATTTGTGAAAGCCAAAGTTGCTCCGGAATTACTTCCGTCAATTGTTCCACTGATTCGGGTTGGAGAGCTCCCTGAAATTGTTAATGTATTTGCTCCAAGGCTTAAAACACCCGCAGATAAATCAAGCAACCCATTTACCGTTAAGTTCTGATTGCCCAAATTCACACCACCTGTTCGATTAATTATCAAATTATTAATGGAAGGCATCGATAAAAACAAATTATCCGGAATATTAAGTGCAGATGATCCTCCAAAGTTCAATGATGATTGAGGATTCACATCCAAAAATCCCGATGATTTAATGATGGTTCCGTTAATTCCTAAAACCATTTCCCCAACATTAAGATTTCCAGCGGTTAAATCAAGTTCTCCATTTGCGATAATATTTGAATGCAAATTAACCCCGGCGCTATTTTCAATTACCAAATTATCAAAAATTGTCAGAGATGTCCCCAAAACAGATTGTGACGAATTACCGGCTAAGTGTACCGAGTTACCTGGCGTAGCTGTAAAAGAGCCGTCATTTTCGAAATCTCCCTTGAACGTGTGGCTGTAATTTCCCGATGCAAAGGCGGTTCCCGATCCTATCAACACATTTCCATTTATGATAAGTGCTGCACCGGCTGTTGCCGAAGTCGAATCATTCATTGAAAAATTGCCATAAATAGTCATTGACGATATTGGTAATGTCTTCACACCACTTCCGCTAAGTATTAAATTGTAATACCCTGGTATTGTTCCATTCGGACTAATAACAGTTTGATCCGCTCCATCATACTCCACTGTAGTTGTTCCGCTTGTAAGTGTCTGCCATGTACCGTTATTAAAGATGGTACCGGCAATTTTCATCGTGCTTCCATTTTCCATCCATAATGTTTTTCCGGCAGTTGTTGTTACATTATAAAAATTTGTCGAACCCGCAATCGTCGCATTATCGTTCGTAAAAATAACATTACTCGTGCCTGGAGAAAATGTTCCGCCCATATTTACCCAAGCGCTATTTCCACCATTTATAGTAAGTTGTGCACTATCAAAAGAATTTAACAATCCGTTCGATTTAATAAACAAACTTTTTATCTCGGTAATAAGCGGCAATGTCGGATCATTTAAGGTCGTTGACGAATCTGGAATAATAATATTTATGTTCGGTGCAGGACCGGCATTTGGGGTCCAGTTTTCTACACTCGTCCATGAATTGGATAATGAACCGTTCCATGTCAACGTCGTTGTTGTATCAAATTCATCCAGTGTTATCTTCTTGGTTCCATCCCATGTAGAAGAAAAGAAGCCTAAATTAATATTTGAAAGCAAAATCCAATTCTCCGTCGTATTAATTGAGGAACGTCCATATTCTACATTTGGAGTTAACCCAACCCATAGTGCTAAATTATCTTCATTATTATTATTGAGTTCCGAATCCAGGTAATGGCAAGAAAATACAGCCTTCGTTCCACTTCCTCCCGATTGAATAATTTCGACATCCCTCATTATAGCCCCAGTTCTCCATGAAAGTTGAGTTCCAAAGTTAATTTTAGCACTTATTTCTGTGGGTAAAGTGCCAATATTTGTAAAGTAAGCATAAGTATGTTCATGCCCAAAAGTATAAATTACTCCGGGGAGTATTGTAGTTCGTTTTATAATACCTTCAACATCACCTTCGCCGATCGTTGTGGCATTGGTCCCCATCAGCAGAATGTACGATCCCATATCAAGTGCCCCTTTGTCCACCGATGGATTTGTGTTTTGCAAATTGAGAACTCCATTAACTCCCAAATTGCTTCCGGCGGTTAATCCTCCTGTTCCACTTATAGTTAAGTTATTGATATTTCCTAAAAATATCGAAGCAGGAAGTGTTATGGCAGAGCTGTTTGCAAAAACAATTGTTGATAATGAATCACTCGCATCAATTGTCCCATTGGTTCTTGCAATACTGTTTCCCAAAACAGTTAATGTAGTAGCACCAACAACAAGCGCCCCTGATGTTAGTGTCAATACCCCTCCAACATTAACATCACCGGATAATAAAATGCCACTTCCCCTGTTTATCGTGAGGTTGTTTAATGTAATTCCCGGCAAATTTGTGCTTGATCCGGCCCCTCCGAAAATAATATTTGAAGTGCTTCCCCCCTGTAAAGTTCCCGAATTAACCAAAAGATCACCGTTTATTGTTAATGTATGACTTCCTATTTCAAAAGAGCCATTGATTAAATTTAATGCTTGTACCAGAGTTAAATCACCATTTAACGTCAACCCCAACGAATTATCAACCGAAAGTGTATAAATTGTATTATTGAAAAAAGAATTTAACGGGATACTCTGAATTGAGGTACCAGCAAAAATAACAGACGACAAAGCAGCAGTTGCATCAATTTTTGCTCCGTTTGTAAAAATTAAATCTCCATTAATTGTAAGTTGTTTTCCGTTCACAACCAATTTGTCTGTACTCTGAGCATTTGAAATATTTCCCAACGTTCTGTTTTGATCTAAAACGCAACTTCGAGCAGGATTTACATCAAATTCAATATCTGCTCCGTCGGGAGGCACCATATTCCCAGACCAATTGCTTGCTGTTCCAAAATCAGTGCTGGTGTTTCCCTGCCAAACATAATTATTAATTTCCAAGGCCCCCATTTTCGGGTTTGCGCCTCTTGTTACACCACTAAAATCAGTTAAGACTCCCGTTCCGGAATAGCCTATCAATGCAGCAGAGATATGGTAATCTGCAGGAGTGGTTCCTCCTGCGTTATCAAAAAGAGGATCAGTATTTAAACTATTTATATCTTGACTTGTTGCCGATTTCCATACAGCCAAATCATTTTTATCAAACGAACCTATTTTTCCCAGCATTCCATTCGTTCCGGAAATATAATAATCATTATAATCAATAGTTGTATTTGCAATGCCGGACATAAAAACAGCATAATGCTTCCCTGTCGTTCCACCGGTACGCATATTCGATAAAATATTGTTTTGATACACCCTCGTTGACGCATTATTTGCATTCTTTAATGCAGCTGTTGAAGAGGTTGCTCCCGAAGAAATCGTCCCGCCAAGGTAAACCGAATTAAAATAAATTTTATTATAATTATTTGCATCACTTTCATCCCAAATCCCATTTATGGTATATCCTATTGTCAACCCTACTCCTAAGTTTACAATATTGTTTGCACAGGTGGTATAGCCATAATTGAGCATAATCCCCTCTATATCGGAGTTCGCATTAGATGAAGATGCAGATAAACTATGAATAAAATTTTTTGAAACCGAATTCGTTCCGGATTTAGGCCCTGCATAATAAATTCCATAGACATCGACCTTTGCACTGCTGTTTGTGTTCAATAAGCCGTAAATGGTATTCCCGTTTAACGTCTGTGTAGTTCCAGCCGTAGTAGATGTTTGCGAAATTCCAATTACCGAAGCCGCTGATTTTGAAGCGTATTGTCCACTTGCTGCCGTAATATTCCTGACCACATTATTTTGAATTACATTCGATCCTGAAAGTGTTTGAATTCCTCTTATTTTTGTTCCTGAATTCGTTCCGTCATAATCGTTTGTTAAATTTGCAACAGTATTTCCCGTGATAATCGCAGTTCCTATTGCTGAACTATAAATCCCATATAAATCCTCTTTCATTAACGATAAGGTAGCCGCAGAACTCACATGAATACTACTTGCAGTGGTAAGACTTCCAATTAAGTTACTGCTTATCGTTGTAGATCCGGTTACACCACGAACATAAATAGATTCAAATCCATGAGAATAATACAGAGAACCGGCAGTGGTTATCGACCCAATATTGTTGCTGGAAATAACTACGGTACCATTACTGTTGTTTATCATCCCGTGAGAAGTGGAATAATTGTTTGTTTGCCCATAAAAAACAACATTCGGCGCTGAGGCATAACCACTTCCTCCGCTATTTAAAGTAATGTCGGTAACAACGCCACCCGTAACACTTGCAGTAGCTACCGCGGAAGTTGAACCTGCAGTTGAAAAAGAAATTGTCGGAGCCTCTGTATATCCTGTTCCTCCATTAACCACCGTAATTGAATTTACAGCACCCCCACTTATTGTAGTTGTAGCTAAAGCAACCGGGGTTGTAATAATAATAGACCCCGTTCCGGTAGTTGCCCCAATTGTATTTCCCGTTACATTTACATTTCCCGAGTTAATATAAATACCATCCCATGGATTGTCTTCACCACTAGTATAATTTATATTTTGAATTATGTTATTTTGGACAATACCCGAAGTTGTTGTTCCCGAAGAAACAAAAATGCCGCAATAATAATGAGCAAAATTTGAGTTCACTGTCCAAGCCGCTCCTCCGCATGCAGTTGTGCTTCCTCCTATATAATTATTACTTATAAGGTGGTTGCGTGGTGTAGATATTTTTATAACATAATAATTAACGCTCGCTGTCGGGATAAAAGTTGTTGTCTCAAAAAAGCTATTTCCCGACACAGTCCAATTAACGGAGTTTGCCAAAATATTTAATCCGTTTGAATTATTGCCTGCATTAAAAAAGTCGAAAAATGAGTTATCTCTGATCATGACATTGCTATTTTCACGTCCTGAAGTCCCTGATGACAAGATAAGATTTACCGGCCTGTTATTGGAAGCATTCGTGATATTACAATTTTCAACAACATCATTATCATTTCCACTCCCTGATGATGAGGAACTAAATACGATAACTCCGGATGATCCCCCCAAACTAGATCCTCTGATATTACAATATTTTATATTGTTATTCTCCGCCGAGTTTAAAAAACGTATCGTTGATGAAGCAGTCCCTGTATTTGAGTTTACAAGGGTCAAATCAACAGCACCCGTTTGATTTACACGACCGTCGATAGTCACATTATCGGCACCGGATAAGTCAATTAATACTGCATTAAAATTTCCTCCGATTAAATATCCGGAACCATTCGGATAAATAGTAATTGAGGAATAGCTTGCATGGCCTTTCCCACTCGCATTTAATACAGCGGATGAGGTTTCCGTAGTGCTACCTGTTATTTGAAGAACAATTCCCCCCTGTATTATGCCTGTGTTTATTGCGTTAAAGGCACTTTTTAATGTTGGGTAATTCGCTCCGGCCCCTCCCACAGTTCTAATCGTTTGCGAATAGCCTGAGGTAATTATCTGGTTCGATAATATAAGGCATGCAATAATAATTTGCTTTAATATTTTCATAGCTGCCACCTTCCTTTTTGGTATTATTTTAATGTTTAAGTTCTTCGTTTTTTAATACGACATAAATTACCGGTTGATTTTTTTTTAACATTTCACATTACATAATAGCAAAGATAATATAGATATGAACATATTTAATATAAGTTAACAAATATTAAAATTACACGATCTCTATATCTCAAAGCACCACTGTTCCATAAAGCGTAAAAAAATAAACATAACAAATTATAAATACGCCTAATATAACATCAAACTCAGTAAAAAACATTATTTTACACAAGCAAACAAAATTGACGTTTATTTATCAATAGTCAATTTTATTATATTTAAAGCCAATGGAATTAACTTTTATTTACACAAAATAAAAAAAACAAATGATTCAATAACAAGCATAAATTTAAGCACACGAAATTCTTTAATTTTATTTCAAAAATCCATATCTTTGCAAACTGTAAAAACATCAATAACAGCTTATGTCACTAATAAAATCCATTTCTGGAATTCGAGGAACTATTGGAGGAAAACCGGGCGATAACCTCTCACCCATCGACATCGTTAAATTCACCGCTTCATTCATCTCTTTTATTAAAGAACAAACCGGGAAGAAACGCCTAAAGCTCACTGTAGGAAGAGATGCACGTATTTCGGGAGACATGGTAAATCACATTGTTTGCGGCACAGCCATGTCGATGGGTTGCGATGTGTACGACCTTGGTCTGAGTACTACGCCAACCGTTGAAATGGAAGTAGTAGAATCGCAGTCGGACTGTGGAATTATCATCACGGCAAGCCATAATCCGGCACAGTGGAATGCGCTTAAATTACTCAACAATAAAGGAGAATTTATTTCTTCCGACGAAGGCAATAAAGTCTTGGAACTTGCCGAAACCCAATCTTTCAGCTACAGTGAAGTTTCTCATTTAGGATCATATCAAATCGTTGAAGGAGCCATCGATCGGCATATTGCAAAAATATTAACACTCCCTTTGGTGGATGTAGAAACTATTAAAAAAGCAAATTTCAAAGTGGCCATCGACTGCGTGAATTCTACCGGAGGAATTGCACTTCCGATGTTACTCAAAGCATTGGGGGTAAATTCAGTTCAAAAGCTGAATTGCGAGCCTACAGGGCATTTTTCACATAATCCGGAACCTCTCCCTGAAAACTTGACAGAAATCAGCTCGCTGGTAAAAAAATCGGATATCCACGTCGGGTTTGTGGTGGATCCGGACGTAGATCGGCTGGCTATAATTTGTGAAGACGGCGAAATGTTTGGTGAAGAATACACCCTGGTTTCCGTTGCCGATTATATTTTGAAACACACCCCGGGGAATACGGTTTCGAATCTCTCTTCGACCCGTGCTTTACGCGATATAACCGAAAAACAAGGACAATCGTACTCGGCATCTGCTGTAGGCGAAGTAAACGTGGTTGAACTAATGAAATCGACCAATGCTGTTATCGGAGGAGAAGGGAATGGCGGAGTGATATACCCCGAGCTGCATTATGGCCGTGATTCTTTGGTTGGGATTGCCTTGTTTTTGACTTATTTGGCCAAATTCGGTAAAAGTTGTTCAACATTAAGAGCTTCTTATCCCGATTATTTTATCTCAAAAAATAAAATAGAGCTGGCTCCTGACATGAATATAGATACTATTCTGAAAGAAATACAGATACGTTATAAAAATCAGCCGATTAATACTATTGATGGTGTTAAAATTGAGTTCGACAAGCAATGGGTACACCTCCGCAAATCAAATACGGAACCTATCATCCGCATCTATTGCGAAAGTGACTCAATGGCTACAGCCGATCATTTGGCAAAAAAAATCATTTCCGACATTAAAGAGATTGTTTCTCAACAATAATAAGCAGTAATGCAACAAATATACTTCGATCATGCAGCTACTACGCCACTCGATGAAGAGGTGCTTAAACTGTTCTCGAAAAAAACCGGGGAAGTTTATGGAAATCCGTCTTCCACTCACGCGCTAGGTAGAATCGCACGAGTAGAAATTGAGCAAGCGCGGAACCAAATTGGGAAACTCCTGAATATAAATTCCACGGAAGTTTTTTTCACTTCCGGAGCTACAGAAGCTATTAACATGATAATTCAAGGAGTGGTTTCGGGCAAAAAAGCCGATCGAATTATTGTTTCCCCACTTGAGCACCACGCCGTGTTACATACTTTAGAGCATCTAAACCATCCTATTCCCGTTGATTTTGTGAATCATAACACCGCCGGAGAAATTGATTTAATCCACATGGAACAGCTGTTAGCCGCCAACAAAAATTCGTTTGTAATCATGATGGCGGTAAACAACGAAATCGGAAACATCAATCCGGTCTCTCAAGTGTCGCATCTTTGCAGGAAGTATAACGCACTTTTCTTTTCCGACATGGTACAGTCCGTAGGAAAAACCGATTTTTTGCTCGAAGGAGTGGATTTTGCTTCATTTACAGCTCATAAATTCAATGGACCTAAAGGTATTGGAATTGCTTACATCAATTCGAAAAGCAAAATTCAACCACTGATTTATGGAGGCGGTCAAGAGCAAAATATGCGGGCAGGAACCGAAAACTGTGCTCTAATTTTAGCCATGGCAAAAGCAATGGAATTGGCTGTAAGTAATTTTTCTGAAAACCAAAAACATATATCCTCGTTAAAACAACATCTGGTTAAAAAACTAAAGCAATACTTTCCTTCTGTTCAATTCAACGGAACTTCTGAAACCGGGGGTGTGGCTAATATCATTAATTTCACTTTTCCCGACTTTGAAGCTATGGACATGCTGCATATCATGCTGGACATGCAAGGAATTTGCATCTCACAAGGTAGTGCCTGTTCTTCAGGAGCCAATCACAAATCGCATGTGGTAACAGCATTAGAAAACGGAAATGAACAAGCGATTCGAGTCTCCTTCGGGAAAAGTAATACGATTGAAGAAGTAGATCAATTTGTGGATATTTTAAATAACATTGTACACAAGTAAAATAATTATTACTTTTGAAAAAATAATGATTACATCTAAAATCGAGCGGAAAAAAGGAAAACGAAAAAAAACAAAATTTGTAAAAATTGTCTTTCGGATTCCGATGTCGAGAAAAAAGCAACTCGAGCGCTATTGTGTTGCCAACGACACCACCCCTCGAATTGCTTTAAGAAGAATCATCAACGATTATCTCGACGAGAATGCACCAGCCGTAAACACCAAAGAACCACCCAAAAACCAACTAAAACTCTTTGATTTAAAGGATTACGACCATGGAGGAATTCAAACCCGAATGGAATTGTAATAAACTGAACAGACAAAGAATGGCTGCCCCCATTTTAACGACAAATAAATAAGCGATTACTTCGTCTTCTGCTGCAATCTATACTTAGCCGAAAACTCTTTCCTCTTATATTTTAACAACCATAAGAAAACAAAAAAGACCTGCTCTTGCGAGCAGGTCTACCCCACCATGAAAAAAACTACACAAGTGTGTGTAGCTTACCTTAAATATTTTTACCGATTAATAATAAGCTAATCGTTTTTAATAATCAATGAACTAATTTCGATTGCAAAGGTAAACAGAATAATTTTAAGTGTCAAACAATATTTCTATTTTTAACAATTATTAATATTTTAAAATGTACTTTTTTTTCAATAAACACCTTAAATACATGATTTTCAACAAACAAAAAATATATAATAAGTGCCGAAAACATTACTTTCTTTTACTTTTTGGACCTTTGCTTACCCGATATTGCTTGATTTTTGGTTTATCAACTTCTTCTATCAGTGATTTCCAGTCATATCGTTCTTGGGTACCCATATCTTTTGTTTCTGCATAGGTTTTATTATCCAAAGAAAGGATCTCTATCGATTTGCCAATGTAATTTTCAATTTCCAAAAGTAACGGTTTTTCGTCGTTGCTGCAAAACGATACGGCGTATCCCTTGTGTGTTCCTCGTCCCGTGCGCCCAATACGATGCACATAATTTTCGGACACTTCCGGTAAATCATAATTCACCACATAATCAACCCCATCTATATCGATACCGCGTGCACTTACATCGGTGGCAACCAATACTTTAATTTCACCTATCCTAAACTTTTCCAAGCTTTTTTGTCGTTCAAGCTGAACTTTATCTCCATGTAAAGTTTCGGATACCACGTTCATTCGTTCCAATGCTTTGCATACACGTTCGGCTCTAACTTTTGTGCGCACAAAAACAAGAATCTTACTTTCGGGATGCTCAAAAATCAAGCGTTCCAAAAAAAATCGCTTGTCGTCCATTTCCACAAAGGCCACCTGATGATGGATATTTTTAGACACGGGATCATCGGGAGAAATTTGAATACGAATCGGATTATGCACCAACGAATAAGCCAGTTTTTTGATTTCTTCGTTAATTGTAGCGGAAAAATAGAGTGTCTGATGACTTTTTGGCATGTGATGTTTTACATCTCTGATGTCACGAATAAAGCTATCATCAAGCATTTTATCCGCCTCATCGAGAATCAAATATGAGGCTTTGTCAAGATCTACAAACCGCTGACTGATTAAATCGAACATCCGGCCGGGGGTAGCAATAATTACATCCACACCTTCCACGAGTTTGCGAATTTGCTTATCCTGGTCCACACCTCCATAAATTGCAATAGTGGTAACGGTAGTATTTTTCTCGATTTGATGAAAGACACCGGCAATTTGAACAGCCAATTCTCGTGTCGGACACATGATCACTGCGCTTATTTTTTCAATTCGATGTGATAATTTTGCCCTAAAAATTTTTTCAATAATCGGAATAGCATAAGCGGCCGTTTTACCGGTTCCCGTCTGAGCAATGGCAAGCACGTCCTCTCCTTTTAAAATCGGGGGAATAGCTTTGTATTGAATATCGGTAGGTTTCGTATATCCGATTGTCGATAAATTATCTTTAATCTCACGAGTGAATGAATAGCGATCAAATCTCATCGTTACTATTTTTTTTTTGCAAAGATAGTGAATATAATGGAGAGATTGAGGGAGATTGAAGAGATTGGAGAGATTGAGGGAGATTGGAGAGATTGAAAGGGTTGAGAGAGATTAAGAGAAAATTGAAAGAGTTTGATGGGAGATTGAGAAAGATTGATAGAGATTGGGGGACGATTTTATTTTATACCGAAATAAATTAGGCTAATCAAATTTTAACAGCAACTGTAATTTAGCTTTGAGTTTGACATACATAACAGCGAAAATGCTCCATAAACCAATAAGAAAAGGGCCGTTAAAAGCCCTTTTCATTTCTGTATCCGTGAATAATTTACTCAGCTAAAACAAGTAGTTTGTTATTAACAACTTCTACCACCCCCCCACTCACTTCAAAAAAATGGGTTTCGTTTTTGTCATCTACAACTTTTATTCTTCCTTTTGCCAACACCGAAATAATGGGCGCATGCATATTAAGAATTTCAAACAGACCATCAATGCCGGGTAGTTGAACCAACGAAGCGATTCCGCTATAAATGGTTTTGTCGGGTGTTACAATTTCGAGGTTCATGATATAATTAGTTAAATTATTTTATTTGGATGCTTCCATCATTTTCTTTCCTTTTTCGATGGCTTCTTCAATGGTACCTACAAGGTTGAACGCTGCTTCAGGGTACTGATCAACTTCACCATCCATAATCATGTTAAAACCTTTAATGGTGTCTTCAATGCTTACAAATGCCCCCGGAATACCGGTAAATTGGGTAGCCACATGGAATGGCTGCGACAAGAACCGCTGTACACGACGAGCGCGGTGAACGGACAATTTGTCTTCGTCGGAAAGTTCATCAAGTCCTAGTATAGCAATGATATCCTGAAGTTCTTTGTAGCGTTGCAAAAGTTCTTTAACTCGCTGTGCGGTTTTGTAATGAACATCTCCGACCACATCAGGAGATAAAATTCTCGAAGTTGAATCCAATGGGTCAACTGCCGGATAAATTCCTAATTCCGAAATTTTACGGCTCAATACCGTAGTTGCATCCAAGTGAGAGAATGTTGTTGCCGGAGCAGGATCGGTTAAGTCGTCGGCAGGCACATAGATTGCTTGCACAGAGGTAATGGAACCTCGTTTTGTGGAAGTGATGCGCTCCTGCAAGATCCCCATTTCGGAAGCTAATGTAGGCTGGTATCCCACTGCAGAAGGCATACGTCCCAGCAATGCGGATACTTCCGAACCGGCCTGAGTAAAACGGAAAATATTATCGATAAAGAACAAAATATCACGACCTCCCGATTTTTCATCACCATCACGATAGTATTCGGCTAATGTTAGTCCGGATAAAGCAACGCGGGCACGTGCGCCAGGCGGTTCATTCATTTGACCGAAAACTAAAGTTGCCTGCGATTTTGCCAACTCATCCTTATCGACCAAAGATAAATCCCATTCGCCCTTTTCCATGCTTTTTTCAAATGCTTCTCCATAGCGGATAACACCGGATTCTATCATTTCACGCAAAAGGTCGTTACCTTCACGGGTACGTTCACCCACACCGCAAATACCGACATTCCTGCATAACTTTTTGCAATATTGTTAATCATCTCCATGATAAGTACGGTTTTACCCACACCGGCTCCACCGAACAAACCGATCTTTCCACCTTTCATGTATGGCTCAATTAAGTCGATGACTTTTATTCCCGTATATAATACTTCTTTGGAAGTACTTAATGTGTCAAATTTAGGAGGTTCTCTGTGAATCGGATATCTGCCTACTTCTTTCACTTGTGGCATTCCGTCAATCGTTTTACCGATTACATTAAATAAGCGGCCATTGATATCCGGCCCCACTGGCATTGAAATAGGTTCTCCCATGGCTTCTACGGTCATTCCTCGTTGCAAACCGTCTGTAGAATCCATCGCAATAGTTCTAACTGTGTTTTCGCCAATATCCTGCTGACATTCCAAAACAAGAACATCGCCGTTTTCCTTACTAATATGAAGTGCATCGTAAATATTCGGGAGTTTTTCACCTTCATCAAAGGCAACGTCCACCACAGCACCAATTACTTGAGAAATTTTTCCAATACTTCGTGACATAATTATTATTTATTTTTAATTACAATAATGAAATTAAAGCTTCTAATTCAGACTCCAAAATAAATCATTTTATTCTGAATAAACAATA
>CAUVYH020000001.1:0-75176 GCA_963556065.3 Bacteroidales bacterium | reverse complement strand
GTTTTGTTTCTAGGGAATGAGTCAACTGAATGGGTGGAAAATAGTCATATTCTATAGCATATCCCGGCTTAATGATGGTTGCATTTTCAAAACCCTGAATTAATTTCAACGATTCGTATTGTACCTCCAACGGTAAAGAAGAAGAGAATCCGTTCAGATAATATTCCCCAGAATCTTTTCCTTCGGGTTCGAGAAACAACTGATGCCTATTTTTGTCGGAGAATCGTTCAATTTTGTCTTCAATGGAAGGACAATATCTTGGGCCCACTCCTTGGATTCTTCCATTGAACATGGGCGATTTGCTGAAGCCTTTCCGTAAAGAATTGTGTACCGTTTCGGAAGTATAGGCAATATAGCAGCTGAGCTGTTGCTTTAAAGTTGGAGTATTGGTAAACGAAAATTTCGAAGGATTTTCATCTCCCTTTTGCTCTTCTAGAGCCTCGAAATTAATTGAATTTCCGGCAATCCGCATGGGCGTCCCCGTTTTTAATCGCATCGATTGAAATCCTAGTTTTACAAGCGATTCGGTAAGGCCTTCGGCCGATGGCTCCCCTATTCTACCGCCTTTCATATTGAATTCACCAATGTGAATTTTACCGTTTAAAAAAGTTCCATTTGTCAACACCACACTTTTGGAAGGAATATCCAAACCCATTTGGGTTGTCACTCCGACCACTTTTTGGCCGTCAACCATCAGGTTTATCACCGTATCCTGCCACAATTGTAAATTCGGGGTGTTTTCCACCACAGATTTCCAATATTTCGAGAACTCAAATTTATCAATCTGAGCCCTAGGGCTCCACATTGCGGGACCTTTCGAGCGGTTTAACATTCTAAACTGTATCATTGTATGGTCGGAAACGATCCCGCTCATTCCGCCCAAAGCATCAATTTCGCGTACCAACTGACCTTTGGCTATTCCTCCCATTGCGGGGTTGCACGACATCTGGGCGATGGTGTTTACATTCATGGTGATCAACAAAGTTTTCGACCCCAACCTGGCTGCACTCACTGCGGCCTCGCATCCGGCATGTCCCGCTCCCACTACAATTACATCAAAAGATCCTATCATTAAAAATTATTTGTATGGTTTAAACAAAAAAAATGTTTCACGTGAAACATTTTTATAACTTCTTGATTTGCAAACTTTATATCCGCTTTTTTAAATAAAAATCTTCTCTTTCACGCATGACTCGAACATCTTCTTTCGATTTATCATGATAACCCAATAAATGCAAAACACCATGAATAATTACACGATGTAATTCGTCGATGAACAATCCTTTCTGGGTTTCGGCATTTTCCTTCACGCGGTCGATGCTGATCATCAAATCGCCCGAAATTAAATCGTCTTCACAATAATCGAAGGTGATGATGTCGGTATAGAAATCGTGTTTTAAAAATTCATTGTTTACCTTCAACAGATAATCATCCGAACAAAAGACGATGGAGATGTCCCCTACCCTCTTCTGCTCATTGTTGATGGTTTCCTTAATCCATTTTTTAACGCCCATTTTGCCGGGCATGGAAAAATTAATCGATTCGGCAATAAAAAAAATGCTCATGGCTATTTCGCGGTAGATTGATTAAAAGTTTTACTCCTTGCTTTCTGCAGAATATTCGAACGCTGGGCACTTAATCTTTCCTGTGCCGAAATTACATTAAATTGCATCTGGACCGAATTCTTCGATTCATTATACGTTACTTGGTCAGCCAACTGATGAATCAATGCCAAACCGGGATATTTGCTTTCAAAAAATTCGGTATCCGCTTCCAATTCCACATTGTATCCCGTTCCCTGATCCGTGACACTGAATTCGACAGAATGATTCTCGATGGAATAGTCCAAAATAACATTTTTATTTTCGTCGTTATGGTTGCCGTGTTCAATAGCATTGGTTACCGCTTCGCTCAGCGAAATAAGAACAGATCCAAATTGTTCCTGAGTAATCACTTTATCTTCCAAAAGCGATTGAACCAAAGATTCCACAGTTTTTAATGCTGTGCTTTTCTTACCTGATAATTCGATTCTCATAAGCTATGATTTTTTACTTAACCACCAAAGTTAATAAAATATTTCGACACCTTGTCCTTGTAATACAATTTTAATGGAATTGGGACTTTTTTTAACATCTCTTTTTGTCCCTTCTTGTTTTTCTGAAGGAACTCCATGTATTTAGCCGTAGGCGATACCAATTGCTGTCCCTCTTTCGATTCGCGGAGTTCTTCCTTCTCCCTTTTCATTTCTGCTTTCTCCGATTCCAGCATTCGGGTGAGGATTTCCTCTTGGCGATTGATTGTGTTTTGATTGATTTTTTTGTTGACAATATCTTTTTCCGATTGTTCCATGTCTTTCATCATCTTCTCCAATTTGCCATCGTACCCCTGACCTTCCTGCTTCATATTATCGAGATATTGCTGCAACATTTTCCGGATCGCTTCCTGCTCTGCCGCCAGACGGGCCAGCGCTTCGCTCTGAACTTTATCCATTCCCTGCCCCTGTCCAAGCTTCTGTCCAGGTTTTGGCATCTTCTTGTTCAACCCTTCTTGTTTCTTTCTGATCTTCTCCATGTTTGGAGCCTTGGAATCTTTCTGCTTCTTCGAATTCCCAGGATTGTTACAAGTGTTGTTGCCTTTTTTCTTGCAACTTGAATTCGACTTCATTTTCGACTCCTTGCTCTTCATTTTCTTCAGCGATTCTGCCAAAAAGAGGGCTAAATTATTTGTCGATGTCATTACATATCGCTGATATATAACAACATCCGTTATTTTCTTATCAAACATCGCCGCCGAAATCTTATCAAAATTCAACAAGATAGAATTCAACTCTTTAAACACCATCGATTGAACTTCGGGTTGTCGTTTGGCAATCGCCGTTAAAGAATCCTTAATGACTTCGAAATTGCCCTTCATCGAAGATTGCTCCCGGATAAGATCCGGCAATGCAGGATCGTAAGGCTTGATGTTTGTGAATTTTTTCATGATCTTTTCCTGATCAAAGCTAATCTTTATGAGGTTTTCTAAGATTTCCCTGACTTGATCGATATCTTCGGCCAGGTTTTCTTCGTCTATTTTTTCCTTGTTCTTTTCGAGTTGATCTTTTAGCTCTTTCATCCCCTGCTGGGCATTTTTCTGACTTTCCTTGGCTTTTTTGGTCTTGCCGTTGTTGAGTTGTTCGCTACTGTTTTGCAGCTGCTTGTCAATTGTTTGTTCCTGTTTTTCAGTGTTTTCCAGCTTATTGGGTTGTTCCATCGAATTGTTCAATTGCCTCAACTCATCCATCTGCTTTTGAAAATCGTTAAACTGCTTGTTGATTTCCTCCTGATCTTTTTTTACAGCATCCTTGTTTACCGGAGAAATCTCTACCTGATTGACCTTTTCCTGCTTGTCGATGAGATCCTGTAGCTTGGATAGCGACTGTTCAAAGCGCTTGTCGAACTCCATGTTTTTGTATTGCTCCACGTTTTTATTCAAGTTCTCCTTGAGATTTTCGTTTTGATTTTTAATCTCTTCCAGCTTATTTTGAATGGCGTTCGGATTTGTCTTTTTTAAAAGCTCTTCCATGGCTTTCATCATCTCTTCGAGCTGCTTTTTAAGCTCCTCGTTCACCTGTTTTTCAAGATTTTTCTTATTTTCCTTCTGCTCCTCGGAAAGCTTTTCCAAATTATTCATTTGGTTGAGCTGCTGATTCAATGCATCCATCTTCTGTTTCAGCTCATCCATGCGCTTTTTAAGGGCTTCCATTCGTTTCTGAGTGCTCCAGTCTTTTTTGTTGGTTTCTTGTATCGAGCGCTTGATATTTTCGAGTTCCTTGTCTATTTTATTGGTCTCTGTAATCATCGAGTTCATGTTCGACACATTTGCATCATTCTTTGTATTTAATTCCTTTTGTTTCTCCTCTTCAGATTTAAAAACAATCACCTTGGTGACCGAAACCGTTTTTTTACCTCTATTAATGGCATCATTATCAATGACTTCTACATTCAATTCGATTTTCCGAGGCATCACGGTGTAATAATTTTCCAGATTGACAATTTCGTCAATGGCCACGTGAGTAAGATTTAACGGCAAGGGGAGCTTGGTTTTTTTAGCTGTAGTTTTCCCATCCTGATCCACAATATTTACATTTAAAACCATGTTGCTGATGCCATAATCATCCGAAGCCTCCCCCTTGAAATAGAGGATGTTGTCGTAAACAGAATCCTGAGAAATATCGAGTTTGATTTGCGGATATTCATCTTCCAAAACATTGCACTGAATAGAAACACTATCCGTGTAAGAAATTCCATCATGCTGTGCATAAAACATTATATTATCTTGATTTATAATATAATATGAGAAATCAACCTGATTTTCAATTACCTTTTTATTATATGAAACAGTACCGTAATTGCTCTTTATATGATCTGTTCCTTCAGTTACCAATTTTAACAATACCTGAGTTCCTTTGGGTACTAAAATACTATTTTGATTTTGAAGAATTTCGTTCTGTTTTCCTAAATAAGGAGGGTAATTTAACCACAATGTATAGTTTAAAATTTTTGGTTTATCAATTACTTTTAATGTATATTCCGGCGAATTATATTCATCATTAACCAGTTTAAAATCAGTATTTTGTTTAACATTTACAAATTCATATTCAAACTGTGTATTACTCTTTTTCTGTAATTTTTCACGAATACCTTCACTCTGAATATAGAGTTCGGAAGGAAGCTCCTCCCCTGTTACCGAAACTTTTAATGTATAATTGGAATTTCGGTAAACCGAAAAATCAGTATTTATAATTTCTATTTTATATTTTAATGGCTTTACAAACGTTTCATTAGCATGAATTACCCGCTGAAGTGCATTGTTATATTTTGGGACAACAAAAGGAATGAGACACAACGTAAAGCCAATCAACAAATATAATAATAACATAGAGCGATGTTTAACGCTTTTCTTTTTAAATGATGCGGAAGAAATATGATCTTCCAGTTTATTTGTACGCTCCTCGATTGCTTTTTGGGTTAACGCAACTGAATAATCACCCGTTTTAAGCGATTTTATCAGCTCATAAGTATTTCTGAACATCTCGGATATACTATTACCGAAAATCTTTTTAAAACTACTCTTAGAACTGTAAATAGGCTTGTTTTTAACAATAAAGTACACAGCATAAAAAACAGAACCGAATATTAATAAACTCAATAATACAATCTTTAACCATGCCGGTAAATAGAATGTCATTTCCAGAGTTATTATTCCAAGAAATATACACAGAAAACTTAAAACAAACTTCACTAATTTCGATAGAACTAGTGCGTAACGTTGTTTTCGTTCGATATAAAAAAAATTGTGTATCGAATCTTTTTTCAATTTTTAAAGTATTAAATTAGATAGAAATGGCAAATAAATAATTATTTCACAAGCTTAAACACATATTTAGATAACGATTTGATATTTAATGCTTTGTTTAAAATATTTTCGTTCCATCTTTTAGGTCTATTATAAAATAAAAAGTAGTAAGATAATTGAATTCCAACCGGACATATACTGTCACATTTTCCACAGCCAACACACATTTGTGTTTCAACATATCCTTTTTGTTCTACTTCTTTTCGTATATGTTTAATCGGCGAAAAATTGTTATGAACTTTATTTATTGGGCATACTTGCTCACATTTATTACATTCTATGCAATAATTGAGTTTTCGTAATTGTATGTCGTTATAAAATTTTATATCCGAATCGTTTACAACAAATACAAGTTTGTATTCCATTGGAAACTGATCTAAGGAAATAAAAATATAATTATTTTTATTATTATCCGGAATAATTTTATAAAAATCACTCAAATAGCTAACTATATTATTAAGCTTTAGAATAAAAACAGTTTTATTATATTGAATAGCTGACTTTTTAAGAACGATCTGATTGTATTCATTTACATAATAACATTGATCTTCTACCTGCCAGTCAACAGAATTCAAATATTCGTCTATAGCCGAATTATCATTAAAATGCCATTCTACGACATTTTTCAGATGCTTTGTATTTCTGTCAAATTCTAAAAGATTATCAATCAAATAATTAGAATTTTTTCTCTTTATATTATAAGCAATATTGTTATTCATGCTCAATTTTATTAATTCTACCTTGGTGTCTTCCTCCTTCAAAAATAGCATTTAAAAATGCATCTACAATTTTTTCCGCTTCTAAAATAGTAACATATCTACCTGGAATTGCAATAACATTAGCATTGTTATGTTGTTTTGCAAGAGCAGCAATATGAGGATTCCAACATAAGGCACTACGAATACCATGATGCTTATTGGCTGCTATATTTACTCCATTTCCACTTCCGCAAACCAAAATGCCAATATTATTTTTAATATCTTTACTTACTAAATCTGCAACTTTATGTGAAAAATCAGGATAATCTACGCTTTTTTCAGAATCGGTACCACAATCTTCCACATCCATGTTTTTTGAAGATAAATAAAATTTTATGTGTTCCTTTATCAAATACCCACCGTGATCACCTCCAATATAAATCATAATTCTATTTTTTTGATTAATTATCATGCAAAATTAACTGAAATATACATAAAACGGTTGATAAAATATCAACTTAATGTTAATAACCTATAATAACTTTTTACTATCACTTTTCAAGTCTATTTTTCATTTTTTTTCAACAACTTTTCATTATCAATATGCTACTAAAATTATAAACATAAATCATAAATATTTATATTAATATGAAGTTAATAATAAAGGTTATTATATTCTATTTCTGATTATTACATAATTAAATGTAGTTGAAAACATGTTTATAATAATTAAGTTATGAATAATGAAAGAAAAAAGAATTAATTTTATTGACAAATTAACCGCATATCTATTATAATCATATATAATTTTAAAATTAAAAGAAAAATAATAATGAATATAGAGTTGTTGAAAAAGAAAAAGAAAGCAATTATTCTTGCACATTACTATACTAATCCTGAAATACAGCAAATAGCAGACTTTACAGGTGACAGTTTGGCACTAGCACAACAAGCTCAAAAAACCAACGCAGAAATCATTGTTTTTGCCGGTGTCCATTTTATGGCGGAAACTGCAAAAATATTAAATCCTTCAAGAAAGGTATTGGTTCCTGATTTTAACGCCGGGTGTTCACTTTCTGATTCATGCAAAGCTTCTGACTTTGAATTGTTTATAAAAAATCATCCCGATCATAAAGTCATCACTTATATAAACAGCTCTATAGGAGTAAAAATGTTGTCGGATGTGATCTGCACTTCGAGTAATGCGGTTAAAATTGTGGAGTCATTTTCCAAAAATCAAAAATTAATTTTTGCGCCCGATAAAAATCTAGGAGCTTACATTAATAAGTTAACTGGCCGTAATATGGTATTATGGAACGGATCGTGTCACGTTCATAATCAGTTACATAGCGAAAATATTATTAAATTGAAGTTACAAAATCCTGATGCACAAGTTATTGCTCATCCCGAATGTCAAGATGTAGTATTACAACTGGCAGATTTTATTGGTTCAACGCTTCAACTTTTGAATTATACTCAAAAAAGTGATGCAAAAAAGTTTATTGTAGCTACAGAAACCGGAATATTGTATCAAATGAAAATGGCTTCTCCCGGTAAAGAATTTTTTATAGTTCCTGCTATGGAAAATTGTAATTGTAATGATTGTCCATATATGAAAATGAATACCTTGGAAAATATATTTGACTGTTTAGATAAGGAGTCAAATGAATTATTTTTGTCGGATGAAGAAATTTTTAAAGCTAAAATTCCATTGCAAAGGATGTTGGATCTGTCATAAATTTACTATACAAATTTTACTTTAAATGAAAAAGATATTATTATTATTTTTCTTTAGTCAGCTTGTTTTGTTTTGTTTTTCGCAAGATACTATTTCTGGTAATGGATATACTATATTGAAACATGATAATGGGGTGATTTCGAGCGAAGGAATAATGCGTAAAGGATTACCTGATGGATATTGGAAATCTTATAATAAAAAAGGAATTTTAATTTCGGAAGGAAATAGAAAGGACTTTTTACTTGACAGCTTGTGGAAGTTTTATAATGACGAAGGAAAATTGACAATGTCTGTTAATTTTGTAAAAGGAAAGAAAGAGGGAAAAAAAATAACTTTTTTATTAGAAGAAACTATAGAAGAATATTTTAAAAATGATAAAAAAATAGGAATAGAAAAACATTTTGATAGTACTGGAAAATTGATAAAGGAAATTCCTTTTGAAAATGGGTTGGAAGAGGGTATAGCCAAAGAGTATAATGAAGATGGAATAATTATTTTATTAACGGAATATAAAAACGGATACATTATAAAAAGAGAATTTATTAATAGGGTAGATGGTTTCGGAAAAAAACAGGGTGTATGGAAAACATTTTATGCGAATGGTTTTATGAAAACTGAAGGAAATTATGTAAACGGAAGAAAGCATGGATTTTTTAAAGAATATAATGAAGAAGGAAATTTATTGAAAATAGAAAAGTATGAAAACGATCAGCTAATAGTAGATGCTTTAGAAACTAGAAAGTTGGACGTACGGGTTGATTATTGGCCTAATGGAAATCCAAAAATTATCGGCACTTATTATAATGGAATAGCTGAAGGAATAAGAAGGGAATATAATTCTAAGGGACAAGTAATACAGTCATATATTTTAAAGTCGGGCTTTATTCTTGGCGAAGGAATTATGGATGACGGAGGATTAAAGCAGGGATATTGGGAAGAGTATTATGATGATCACTATGCAAAAGCCAATGAAAAATTAATTAGAGCTAAAGGTAAATACAAGAATTCAAAACCGGTAGGAGAGTGGGTATATTATTTGCCTAACGGAAAAGTTGAAATAGAAGGGAGTTATGATGAACGAGGGAAAAAAACCGGTTTGTGGATTTGGTATTACCCAAATGGAAACACACTTATAGAAGAAAATTATGAAGATGGAAAACATGAGGGGCTATACACTGAATATGATGAAAACAAAAATATTATTGTAAAAGGAAATTTTTTGGATGATAAAGAAGATGGGAAATGGTATCGTTCAAATAAAGACTTTGTTGAAGAAGGAAAATATGTGGATGGTAAACGAGAAGGATTCTGGAAAGGATATTATAAAAATGGAAATATTTGCTATGAATGTTCTTTTAATAATGATAATTATGATGCAAGATATACGCGTTACTGGGAAAATGGAAAATTAAAAGAACAGGGAAAATATATTTTAGGGTTAAAAAATGGTAACTGGAAAAGTTTTAACGAACAAGGTGAACTCTATTTGGTGGTAACTTATAAAAAAGGAGTGGAAATTCGTTTTGAAGGAGTAAAAATTGAGCCAACGTTAGAAGATTCGGAAATTCCTTCTGAATAAATAGCTATCCATTGTCTTTCAAAATAAGTTAAGTATTTGATAAACAAATTAAATCAAACATAAAAACAGTTGATAAGCAGGTTATTTTTTGTTGAAAACACGCTATTTTGATTATTTTATATAACTATCTATTAATGATGTATTTATGTTAATGTTTCACGTGAAACAATTAGCCTATCCATTTTTTTCGTTTAAAAAAGAAGAGTAGTAGTATAATAATAATAAGTGAAAGCAACATAATAATCCAGAAACCAAAAGGGTGATTTTGAAAAGGAAGATTTACATTCATTCCAAATAAACCGGTAATAAAAGTCAAGGGGAGTAAGGTAGTAGAAATAATAGTGAGCACTTTCATTATTTCGTTGGTTTTATTTGCCTGCAGTGAATCAAATGTTTTTGAAAGACCTTCTATTAACTCTTCGTAGTCTTCAACCATGTCCCACATTTTTTGATAATAGTCAAGAATATTTCCCCAATATTCTTCCATATTTTCTGCAAATCCAGCGATTTCTCCCGATTCAAATTTATGAAACAGCCTGAGTTGAGGTTTAAAAATGGTATTTAGTTGAATGATATTTTTCCGGACAATAGAAATATGTTCAATTGTTGCTTCCGATTTTTTATTAAATAATTGCCGGTTAATGATTTCAATTTCGTGTCCCAATCTGTTTAACAGTAAATAGGTTTCATCCATTAGTCGCTGCAAAATTTTATATAAAATCGCATCGCTGGATTCTTCTTTTTTATTTTTATTGATTTCAACTTCTTGTTTGGCTAAATTAAAAAGATCCTTAACAACCCAATGAGTCTGCCCAATAGTGATAATATAATCTTTTCCCCAAAAGATTTTGACCTCTTTGGTCTTTAAAAACTTATTAACTTTGTCGAAATAAGGAAAATGGAGAATTAAAAAAAAGTAATTATCGTAGGTATCAATTTTAGGTCGTTGAGTATAACTTCGGCAGTCTTCTAAATCTAAGGGGTGAAAATTAAATTTTTCTTTTAGGTATTCTAGATTTTCATCCGAAGGATTTATTATATGAAGCCATGTAATATTTCCAAAATTAGCTGTTTCTACCATAATTTTTATATCAGATTAAATCATTTCTCAGAAAATTATAAAAAATCATTTAATTTTTTTATTCCAGTTAAATGTGTTGATTATGTGAAGAATATCATTTTTTACATAAGTAATTAATGGAGCCAATGAGTCATTGTTCGGTTTTGTGTTAAAGTACAAAGCTCCTCTTACAAATTTGGAACAGCTGTCGGATACCCAGAACTGATACGGGCATGCAACATTAACTCCTTTAATTTCATATATTTTTCCAACTAATGGAATAATCGAATCATAGATATTTGATTCTACAATATCATCGGCTTGTTGAATATGTCTGTTGGCAAAATCAAAAGCATCTTCTTTTAGTTTGCCCAAATTCTTATTGATTCGCTTATAACTTAAATAAATAGTAGCTCCAAGACTTGGGTATTCTATGTTAATCCAGTATGGTTCAGCTCCTTTGCTATAATCAGGTTGAATATTTGAGAGTGTTGAATATTCGAACGAAAATGGAAAAAGAGTGTCGAAGCGTTGGTAGGAAGCTTTGGAAATTTCCATTCTAGGGTAGGCTTTTGGTTTTGGAGTAAATATTTCTTCATCACCGCTAGGGTCGCATGATGTTAACCAAGCACTTAAAAAACAGACCAAGATAATTCCTAAAATGTTAATATTGAATTTCATAACTTATCATTTTAACCTTTTTATATTTACAAAAGTACGCAATTTTATCTTTAAATACCGATTTATATAAAGTCGTAATGCATTTTTAATATCTTTGCTTGCTAAATTGTTTTATGCAGTTAAAAAACAGAAATTCCGTAGCAATTGGATATGCCTTAATTGCAGTGTTGATGTGGGCTACGGTAGCAACAGCATTTAATATTGCATTGCAAGAATTGACTTTTATTCAGTTGTTAACTTATTCTACTGGCATCTCTTTTTTAGCATTAACACTAGTCTTGTGGAAGACTCATCGGTTTTCGAGCCTTAGAACCATTCCCCAAAATGAATATATTAATCTGATTTTTAAAGGATTGATTAATCCATTTGGATATTATTTAATATTATTCAAAGCTTATTCTTTATTGCCTGCTAATGAAGCGATGATTTTAAATTACACTTGGCCTGTGATTTTGGTTGTTCTCTCGGCGTTTTTTTTAAAACAACAATTTACTAAAATTGATTTTTTGTCGATCGTTTTTTCATTTATTGGGGTAGTGATCATTGCAACTAAAGGAAATATTTTTGATGTAAAATTCTCTAATCTTTTTGGTGTTGCTTTAGCTTTAGGAAGTTCAGCGGTTTGGGCTAGTTACTGGATACTTAACATGAAGAATAAAATAGATGCGATTATTCAACTTTGGTTCTCATTTGGAGTCGGTTTTGCTGCATCCATAATTCTTTTCATAGCGATGGGTTATCATGTCGGTTTTTCTTTCAAAGCACTTCTAACTTCGGGCTATATTGGCTTATTCGAGATGAGCATTCCGTTTATTATGTGGCAATTTGCTTTGATTCGAGCTTCCAACACTGCTGTTGTTAGTAAATTTGTATTCCTTTCCCCATTTTTTTCGTTGATGATTATCGCCTTGATTTTAAAAGAAACAATATTATTATCCTCAATTATTGGATTCTTTTTTATCATTATCGGAATTATTTTACATACGTTTCTTGTCAAAAAGCCAAGATAGCCATTTTATTTAATGAGCAGATTTTGTATCTTTGCAAAAAATTGGTCCTATAGTTCAATGGATAGAACGAAAGTTTCCTAAACTTTAAATCCAGGTTCGATTCCTGGTAGGATCACTAACCGAAACCCGAACACCCATGATTACCGTTTATTCCCTTAAGAATGGAATTAATAATGAAATATATGTAGGGATGACGAAGAACTTGTCCCAAAGGTTAAAAGAACACAATCAGGGAAAAAATCGCTATACCAAGGCGTTTATGCCGTGGATGGTATTTTATACTGAGGAGTACCCAGATTATGTATCCGCTAGAAAACGAGAGAAGGAATTGAAAAGCACCACTGGAAAACGATTTTTACGAGATCAGTTTCCTAAACTTTAGATTCAGGTTCCCTGCCTGCCGACAGCGTCAGCAGTCAGGCAGGAATTCCTGGTAGGATCACTTAGGTTTTAATTAAAAAGAGCTGAAAATCTAATTTTCAGCTCTTTTTTTGATTTATGTCGTTTTATAGTCTTATAAAGATCTGAGAATATAACTTAACGAGATAATTATGGCCATAATTCCGAGATAAACCAACCACAAATATACTTCTTTTGTTTTCATTGTTGTGTTGCTTAAGTTTGTAATAAACGTTTTATAGATTAGATTGTTTCTAATTAAGCTTGGGTGTCTAATTTTTTTTCTTAACAAAATAAAATTATATAAAAGATCTTTTGTGTAACAATTATTACATAAAACGGCTAAATTGATAAAATTTATTATGGGGGCAACAGAACTTTTTTTACTTTTGTATGTAGTATTTCAAATTAATCTAAATTACAACAAGAATGGTTGAAGATAACAACGATATTTTGCGTGATGTAACCGAAAGTGATTATAAATATGGATTTTTCACGAATATTGAAACTGATTCGGCACCGAAGGGATTGAATGAAGATATTATTCGCTTTATTTCTGCTAAAAAGAATGAACCGGAATGGATGCTCGAATTTAGGCTGAAAGCATATAGGAAGTGGTTAGAAATGAAAGAGCCTCATTGGGCGCATCTTACTTTTCAATCGCCTAATTATCAGGATATCATTTATTATTCTGCTCCTAAAAAGAAGGAAAAACAAAGTTTGGATGAGGTCGATCCTGAATTACTGGATACCTTCAATAAGCTTGGTATTTCGCTTGAAGAGCAGAAAATATTGAGTGGAGTTGCTGTAGATGCAGTTATTGATAGCGTTTCGGTGAAAACTACATTTACCGAGACTCTTGCCAAACAAGGAATCATTTTTTGTTCGCTTAGCGAGGCGATTCAAGAACACCCCGAATTGGTGAAAAAATATATGGCCTCTGTTGTTCCTGTCGGTGATAACTTCTTTGCCACGCTGAATTCGGCCGTATTCACCGATGGTTCGTTTTGTTATATTCCAAAAGGAGTACGTTGTCCCATTGAATTGTCCACCTATTTCAGAATTAATGCCGCTAATACGGGACAGTTTGAGCGCACACTACTGATTGCTGACGAGGGTGCATACGTAAGTTATATGGAAGGATGTACCGCTCCTCAACGTGATGAAAATCAATTGCATGCTGCCGTAGTTGAATTGGTGGCTATGAAAGATGCCGAAATAAAATACTCAACCGTTCAAAACTGGTACCCGGGTGATAAAACGGGCAAGGGGGGAATTTTCAATTTAGTGACCAAACGAGGCATTTGCAAGGGAGCGAACTCGAAAATTTCGTGGACGCAGGTGGAAACTGGATCTGCGGTTACATGGAAGTATCCCAGTTGCATCTTACTCGGGGACAACTCGGTAGGGGAGTTTTACTCGGTGGCCGTGACTAATAATTATCAGCAGGCCGATACCGGTTCTAAAATGATCCATTTAGGAAGAAACACCAAAAGCACCATCATCTCAAAGGGAATTTCTGCCGGACGAAGCAATAATAGCTATCGGGGTTTGGTAAGAATGGGAAAGGCAGCTGAAAATTCACGAAATTTTTCCCAATGCGACTCCCTGCTGATGGGCGATAAATGTGGTGCCCATACTTGGCCATACATCAAGAGTGAGAATAAATCATCGATTGTTGAACATGAGGCTACAACGTCAAAAATATCCGAAGATCAGCTTTTCTATTGCAATCAACGTGGAATTGATACTGAAAGCGCTATAGGCTTGATTGTAAATGGCTATGCAAAGGAGGTACTGAATAAGTTACCCATGGAATTTGCTGTGGAAGCTCAAAAACTTTTGGCAATCAGTTTGGAAGGAAGCGTGGGGTAGGAGAAAGTCTATAAAGCCCCGAAAAATAAAAAATCTATGATTTTTGTGATTTTTCGAGGATCCTCGTAAAACTATGAAATCGGAGATTTCTGGTTTTACGGGATCTATAAAGTTGAAAGCCAACAGCAACCTTCATTAATATAAAAATAGAATAAAATAGATATAAACAATAAAACAATTAAAGATATGTTACTCGAAATAAAAGATTTACATGCTGGGATTAGGGGGAAAGATAAAGAAATATTAAAAGGGATTAACCTCACCGTGAACCATGGAGAAGTTCATGCGATTATGGGACCCAACGGAACCGGGAAAAGCACGTTGGCTTCGGTGATTGCCGGCAAGGATATTTTTGAGGTCACTCAGGGAACCGTACTTTACAATGGCAAGAACTTGTTGGAAATGTCGGTGGAGGACCGTGCCCGTGAAGGAGTTTTCCTCGGGTTTCAATATCCGGTGGAAATTCCTGGGGTAAGCATTACCAACTTTATGCGGACTGCGGTTAATGAAATCCGCAAGTATAAAGGCAAAGAAGTGCTTACTGCGGCAGAGTTCCTCGCACTGATGGAAGAGAAGAAAAAAATTGTGGAAATTCAGGCTAAACTTACCAACCGTTCCGTGAACGAAGGTTTTTCGGGCGGGGAGAAGAAAAGAAATGAGATCTTCCAGATGGCCATGCTGGAGCCGGAATTGGCAATTTTAGACGAGACGGATTCCGGGTTGGATATCGATGCGCTGAGAATTGTCGCTACCGGAGTGCAAAAACTTCGTTCCAAAGACAATGCAACCATCGTAATCACCCACTATCAGCGTTTGCTGGATTACATCGTGCCCGATTTCGTCCATATTCTTTATGAAGGAAAAATTGTCAAAACCGGAACCAAAGAACTGGCTTTAGAACTCGAAGAAAAGGGATATGACTGGATTAAAGAGGAACTGAACAAATAAATTAACAGAAAGGTCTTCGATAAACTCAGACTGACAACTTAAAAAATGTTTATTCTGAATTTATTGGGGTGAACTTCTCAAAATTAACACAATATGGAACAAGCTTTTGATTTAAAAAATCATCTGATAGAGTTTTATCACAAGAATATAGAGACCTTGTCTTGCCTTGACAATCGGGACTTGAAGGAAATCCGCGAAAAAAGTATGGAGCAGTTTATGGCTCAAGGATTTCCGAATCACAGTATGGAGCAATGGAAAAACACCGATTTCAGGAAAATCATCAACCAAAAATATGATATTTCGCTCGAAGCGGAGCCATACAACCCGGTAGAGAGCTATTTTACCTGCAAGGTCAACAATCTGGATACTTACATGTTTACCCTTCTCAATGGCTGGTACGTGCATAAAAAGGCTCCATTGACCGAATTTCCGGATGGAACCATTGTCGGCAGTCTGGCCAAAGCTCGGGAGGAGTATCCGGAAATTGTAAATGCACACTTGGGCAAATACAGTCAGGACGAGCATAACCCCATGTCGGCACTGAATACTGCGTTTATGCAAGATGGATTTTTTATTTATGTTCCTGAAAATGTATGTTTTACAAAGCCAATGCAGGTAGTCAGTTTGGTAAATACCACTCAGGACCTGTTAATCCAATCCCGGAATTTAATCATAACCGGACAAAACTCTTCCCTAAAAATCGTGCATTGCGACGATTCCATCAAGTTCGGACAGACCTTCATCAACACGGTTACCGAGATTGCAGTAGGGGAGAACGCCGATGTGGAATATTATAAACTGGAAAATAAGGATAACAAGTCGGTGCTGATCAATAATGTTTATGTCCAACAGACTGATAACAGCCGGTTTACCTCGAATACCATTACCTTTAATGCCGGGGTGTCGCGCACCAACACCATTGTGAAACTAGACGGCGTGAATTGCGAAGCCGATATTCGCGGACTTTACCTGGTGGATGGCAACCAAAAGGTGGATAATTATGTACTGGTACATCATTTAAAGCCGCACGGAAGAAGCAATCAACTTTTTAAGGGAATTATCGACGATGAGGCAAAAGGCTCGTTTAATGGACACGTAATTGTGCACCGCGATGCTCAAAAGACGGAAGCCTTTCAGTCGAATAAGAACATCGCGCTCACCGACACGGCGGAAGTGAACACCAAACCGTTTCTGGAAATCTATGCCGACGATGTAAAATGCAGCCATGGAGCCACGGTTGGGCAACTTGATCCCGATGCCCTATTCTATCTTCGCTCGCGTGGAATCTGCGAACGCAATGCACGCATGTTGCTTCTCTATGCTTTTGCCATGGATGTAGTGAATCATGTAAAAATTGAGGCATTAAGAGAACGGCTCGACAACATGGTTTCCAAACGCCTCAGCGGCGAACTGACCATCTGCGACCAATGTGTATTGCACTGCTCCGATGAGACACATCTGGATTTTGAAATTGATTTATCGAAGATTTAATTTCCTAAAGGATATTTTAGTAATTTTATAAAAAAACAAAAAGTATGAAGAAAATCACATTAATTATAGCGGTATTGGCATTGATAGCCGTTTTTAATACATCTTGCAAAAAGGAAGTTACCGATGCACAGAAGGTAGAAGCATTAAAAGACGTTACATTGTCGTACGATAGCGTTGCCTTGAATGTCAGCTTGCCGGAAGGCGCTTTAAGTGGACAGTCGTTTGCTGAACTTCGTGCTCAGAACGAAGCATTGTATTCGAATCTGGCAAATTATACGATTGGATTTGCAACATATTTAAAAGCAAACAACACTAAATCAGGGGCTACTGATGCTGCGTTTCAGGGAATGGTTGTTAACTTAATTATGAATAACCTAACGAACACTCCAATTCAAACATCAACGGGAGCCGTTACTATTTTAAAGAATGAAATCAAGCCCGTTGTGGTATCGGGAAATATTAATTTATCGACACATAAACTAGTAGGTAAATATATCTTTCAGCAAATGGTTGACGGAAACGACCTTGCCACTAAAATTGCCCCCATTCTCAAATATCAAATTGGGGCGTTGGCCGGTGATTTAAACCTGCCAGAAATCAACCAAAATATCCCGACTCGTGCTTCGGATAATACAAAAAACTTTTTAAGCGGATTATTATCCTCGGATTTAATGAATTAATTGCAGCAAAAGGAATCATTCTAAAACTCCAGAAACAATTTTCCATAATGGGGTATTGGCATTACAATGAAATTGATTAAGAATAAAAAAGCCCGTCAGAATTTGTTCTGACGGGCTTTTAGCTGCAGCTCCAAATTATTATTTTCCTAACTTAAAAATCACCCCCGCATTAATGCCCAACCAGGTTGAATTTGAGTTGTCGGACATTACAAAATTGTATTTTAAATTCCCACAAAAGGAGAGGTTGCTTTTAAAGTCGTAGATGACACCGGCTGTCGGGGCAAAACCAAAGTAAGTATCGGATGAACTGGATGAATTTCCAAAAAAAGTAACTTTAGTACGGAACATGTATAAGCCCAAATCCGATCCCAGATAAGGTTTGAACGCGCCACTCCCGAAAGAATATTCAAACAAACCGGTGATAGGAATCACGCCGAAAGATAAGTTATCGGAACCGGTGCCAAAGGAGGAATACCCTACAGATGCACCGATCGCCATATTGTCGGAAAGGCTGTATTTGCCAATGGCATTAAACCCGAAACCGGTATTCAATCCGTTGCCAAAATCGCCCATGGGCAGGGTAAGTCCAACGGTACCGCCAATTCCAATTTGTGCGCTTGCACTAAAGGTAACAAAGCTAATAATAGCCATAACTAAAATTCGTAATTTTCTCATAATATTGTTTTTTATTTTTTGCCTACTCTTCTGTTTTTCGGCTTCCACATATTACTCTGTTTGAGGATTTTCAGAATACTCCTATTGTTTCTTTTTGAAATGAACCGTTTTTTTATAAGCGGCTTTTATCATTACAATTTCACTGCTACTAATACTTACAATTTCAAATTCATCGCTACCCCATTGAAAGAAGGTCTCAGTGTCTTTTAGTAATAAATTTTTCTCGTTTAAAAACCATTTCCCTCTAGCCTGAGAATCATGTTTAGGAGATTTAATCTTAAATTCCCCATCGTCATAAAAAGTATATTCTCCATCTTCACTTGTCCAAGACCCAATAAAACTTGATTTTTGAAATGAACCTTTTTCTACTTCTACTTTTGGTTCTTCTTTCTTAACTACCAAATCTACTCCAATATTTTTAGAGCATTGGCTTAATATGGCTTCTAATATTCTTTTAAGCTCAATATCAATTTTTGAGTTATATTCCTCTTTCGTGTATTTTTTTGTTAGCTCTTCAATGTAACAAAGGCAGATACTCTCTTTTTGGTCTTTATTTACAGTTGTATATATGGAAACGCTGTTAATACATTCACCATACAGGTTATTCCGATCTTCTTTTGTCCATTTTGAAGGAATTTGTGAAAAGCAATTTAAGGCTAATAAAATTGCAATAATTGTAAAGATTGATTTTTTCATTATTTTGATTTTAATTTATAATTACTTTTTGAACAGATTGTTTTAAACCAGATTGGTCATACGATTTTACAAAGTATAACCCTTTTGAAAGCCCAGAAAGGTCAATCTGTTTTTCTGTTTGGCAAACACCAGTTTCCCTATGTAAAAGAGTGCCTTTAAAATCGTAAATTTCAATTGTGTTTAAAGGATTTTTAATGATAAATTGACCATTTGAAGGATTTGGATATAAAAACAGCGTAGAATTTGTGGTATTTTCATAAATTCCAGAAGAACCTCCACCATTAAGTTTTGCCACAAAAATATCAGCTGCTCCACCAACGAGTATAGAATCACCGTAAACCATGTCGCCACCATATTTGCCAGCTAAATATATAGAATTATTGTTCAAAGCCATACCGTAGCAAAAATTCCAAGCATTTCCATAGTTGGTAGCCCAGACTTTGTCTCCAATATTGCTATATTTTATTAGAAATAAGTCGAGGCTATCGGGCAAAGACAAAGAATCTGCTATTGAAGAAAACCCACTAAAAGAGACGATAATGTCATTATGTGAATCAATGGATAAAATTTCTTCGGAGGTACCTCTATTACATATTCCTTTGCCCCATAATTCATTACCATTATTATCAAATCCTGCTAGAAAAATCTTTGAATTTATAGATGATCCACCAATATTAACATTAAAATATGCATCACCAATAACATATAATTTCCCGTTATTGTCAATGGTCATATTGTTATATTTTAAAGATTGAGTTATTTTTTTATGATTTGCCCAAATAATATTTCCAGAAGCATCAAATTTTACCATAAATGGTGCTATATATTCATCATTGTAAAAAGTAGTATCACCAAACCGCAAACTGTCACACTGAAAGTTTCCAGCAATAAATGCATTATTGTTTTGGTCAACAACAATGGCGTTACATTCGGTAATATAGTCTCCACCATACGAATGTGCCCATAATGGAATGCCTTGTGGACTAATTTTAGCAACATAAAAATCATGGTCATTAGGGTTGTTTATTGTCGTGTCATATTTTTCAACAATGATGTTTCCAAAGGCAATGGAATCGCTTCTAAACAACCCTGTAATATAGATATTTCCCAAGTTATCTAAAGCCATGTGATTTAGTTCTTCTGTTTTAGATCCGCCCCATCGTTTTGACCAAATTGGGTCACCATTTGGGTCTAATTTCAATAAATAGATATCTCGATAATAAAAAGGTTCCATATTAATTAAGGTGTCATTGCCAATTATAAATTTATTACTATCAAAATATCCACCAATGTAAATGTTGCCAATGGAATCACAATTTATTGTCTGTGGCCATTCTGTATTTCCCATTCCGGTATAGTTTTTAACCCAAAGAATATTTCCGATGGAATCACTTTTAACAATAAACATTTCACCACCACATCCGGTTGGTGGATTAAAGTCGAAAGAGCCAAAAGTATATTGTTCAGAAGCAGAAGTTCCTGTAAAAATAGTATTTCCGGTTTTGTCTGTCGTAATTGCATGTGCGCCATCACCACCAGCTCCTCCAAAGCCAAATGCCCATTTCCAAGAAGGATTTTGCGCATTCAATTGATTCACTCCGCAAATCATGTATGCAAGAATAAATATTACAGTTGTGTGTTTTTTCATTTAATTATTTATTATTGAATAGTAAGGTTTTTCCGATTATCCGCTCATTGTCTAACCCTAATGAGAGAGGCATGTTTTTTTAATTGAGTTCCATCTTCAATTTTAAGAGAAATTAAAACAGCGTGATCATTGTCACACTGTACCTAAGGTTCGACCAAGAACCCGCATCACAAATGTAAAGCAACAACCACGCTTTGACGTGGCGTTTTGCTTAACTCTCTGTGATGCATTAAATTTGGTCGATTTTAGGCACAGAATTGGGCTTAACGCTATATTTTAAATCTGAAATTAAGTTGAAAACATATTACATAGGCAAAGTTTTAAATTTATTGATTTTCAGAAGCAAAAATATTGAAAAATAATTTACTATTTTAATATTTAACATATTCCCCTTGATTATTTTTCTATTTTATCTAAATAATTTTTCCAAACCGTTAGTCCTTCAGGCATGTTTTCCCGTCCAAAGCCAATTCGAAGGTGTTGATTGCCGTATTCAAACATCTCCGAAGGCACCAGCATGATGCCCGTTTCTTGGACCAGTTTTTCGCTGTAATCCAAGGCTTTGGGCGTGTTTATTTTCACAAAAGCCGTAGAACCGGCGATGGGTTGGGCATAGTGTAAAAATCCTCCAGATTTACGAACGAAGTCATTAAAAACGGCTTTATTTCGGATAATTTTTGTGATGTTTGGCTGGATAAACTGCTCCTTATGATTGAGTGCGATCAAGGATAAAGTTTCGGACATCGGGTTGTTGCAGATGGAAAGGTAGTCTTTAAACTGCATCATTTTTTGCAACAGTTCCCGGTTTTTGGTCGCCACCCAACCCAGCCGCAAACCGGCCATGCCAAACGATTTGGCCATTCCCCAGAGGGTGATGCTGTTTTCGTACAGGTCGCAGATGGAGGGGATTTGAAGGGAAGGTTCATGCACTAACTGATGATACATTTCATCTGAAAAGATCAGGATGTTTTTCGCCCGAGCAATGGCAATGATCTCGTCCAATTGGCTTCGCGTCGGGATGAATCCGGTGGGATTGTGCGGAAAGTTGACAATCAGCAGTTTGGTCTTGTCGGTGATCAGCGTTTTCAGCGTTTCAGGGGAGTAATCCCAAGCCTCTTCATGGTCAGGTTTCCACCAGTCGATGTTGCAACCGATGCTCTTGCACACCTGATACAGCGACTGGTACGCGGGAGCCATGCAGACCACGTGATCGCCGCGTTTGAGCATCACGTTCATCAGGATGAAGTTGGCTTCGCCGGGGGAGAGCACAAACACCTCTTCGGGAGTAATGGTTTGATATTGCCGTGCAATGGCTTCTCGCAACGGCAATCCGCCCTGAGAATCGGTGTATCCGAGGGTGATGGAGTCCCACTGCGCTTTTTCTTCCGCCGTGGCGCAATTTAGGACCGATTCCATGGAATAGCCGTCGCAATCGGAACTCGACAGCAGGTATTTGGTGCTAAACTCGTATTTGGCGAAATAACGCTCCAGCTTGAATGGTTTTATCTGCATAACATTGGATTGAATTTTTGAGCTAATTTAAGGATAAAATTCAACAGAATCATCATTACAGATTGTTATTTAATCAGGCGCAGTCCTATGGAAATATCCAGATGATGAAGGTTGTTGTTATGCTGAAGATCTGAGGTTTCGGAATAAACGCCATCACTTAATTTCCATTTTGACAAAGTCCCCATAACGTATGAGACATCGACCCCTATCGCCAGATTATCAGCAACTTTTAGGTCGTAATTAACTCCAAATTCCAGCCCATAAGTGTGTCCAGTGGCGTTTATGCCATAAGACAAAACCCGATCTAAATAATGAAGATAGCCGACGCCCACATGTACAATAAAACTATTTCTGTTTTTATTGTGCATTCCCCGAAAATTAAAGGTGGGGCCAATAAAATCAATATTAACATCTTCATTCTGAATATATTCATTCCAATTTCCATAGTTATTAATGAAATAATTCATCGCTTTTTTGGAGCGGAAATGCGAGTATTTTAATCCAAATCCTAGATTTTTGGATGCGAAATATTGAATTCCAATGCCATACTGATACCCCGATTTAAGTCTATTATAAAAGCCCTTGAGTTCCTGAGGGGTATCCTCCTCAAGCTTTTTTGTTTGATAGCTTAATCCGCCATCAAAGGATAATCTTATTTTAGGATATTTATATTTCTGGATATTAAACTCAATTGGATTCACAGAACGATAATCAGCCACATTTTTGAGCGAAAGTAACATGCTTTTAGTCTCATTCAAATTTGTAGTGTTAAAATAGATATTTGACAGGTCAATTTTCGTGATTATACAACAGATGGTGTCGCCTGTTTTGGTGAAAATGGTATCTTGTGCGGATAGAAAAGAGGGTAATGCCACTAGAAAAATGCAGATAAATTTTTTAAAATTTGCCATGATGATTAATTTTTGGCAAAAATAGTAAATTTAAATTTTGCCAGCAAAGTTTTTTACGCCAAAAGTTCGATTCTGTTCCCTTCCAAGTCGAGGACCACGCTTTCAAAATAGCCGTCGCCACTCGTCCGGGGCTCTCCCGCAATAACGTATCCGTCGGCGCGAAGGGTTTCGGTGAGCGAAAGCACGGCTTCTTTCGACCCCAATGCAAATGCGATATGAGCGATCCCGATCCGTTCTTCAAGCTCTAAAGGTTTGACAATGGAGGTTTTACGCATAAGTTCCAGTTTCGCATCGCCTTCAAAGGAGATAAAATATGATTCAAACCTTTTTAAGGAATTGGTGTATTTTTCATTGCTTGCTCCGTTAAAATAGCGGATGTAAAAATCTTTCATGGCTTCCAAATCTTCGGTCCAAATGGCAATGTGTCCTATTTTCATATCATAAATTTATGCTACTGATTGATTGTTCGTTGGATTTTCTGCAACCCGGTCACGATTTTTTGCACGAAACACCCGCTAATTATTCGTTTTAACGGTTTATTTTGATTCAATATTGTTCGATAAAAAAATTGTTGTGTTTTAGAATAATGTAGGGGTGTAATTGAATTTTGATACAAATTATAGCGTAAAATATTTGATTCTCATTTTGCCACGATAATTATCGGGATTTTGAGTATTGGAGTTTATCCCGCAAAGCGCGATGGTAATTACAAAAGGATCATTGAAAAAGTATAGAGAATGGCATAATACTGCGTAGCCCTAAAATCTCTAAAACTTCTAAAATCACCGCGCGAAAGCCGTGGAGGAGCGAGCGAGCCTTGAAAATCTATAGATTTCAAAACAATTAGCAATGCAGCAAGGGCGTTTACGTTTGTCTCGCTGAAAGCGAGGCACTACCTTGCCATTGCATTGCTTTTGTTTTGAAATCCAATGAAAAGCTCCGCATTCGCTCCTCCTAGCCTTTTTGGATACTTTTGTGGCAATGACAAAAGTATCATTGACCAAGAAAAAGTTTAGAACAAAGCAAAACACTGCTCAGCTTTAAAACTAAACTTTTTTATCGGACAACAATAATTTTGAATAAATAAAAGTCTGAAATGTTATGGAATGATCTGCAATTATTTGCACAAAAACGTCCAATCCTTTTCGTTGATCCCAAAGAAATAAACTAAAAGCGGCATCGGGTGTTTATTGTGGTGAAAAGAGTGTAATTTTGCAAAAAAATCAACGAGGGTTATGGTGAATGAACATGACGATATTATTGAACAATCGCATCTACGAAGCAAGCAGTTTGGGGTGATACAAAACAGGCTTTATTCAAAAACGAATTTTGAAGGCACTGATTTGCAGCAGATCTTGATCCGGAATAAAGCGTTGATTGAAACGGTGAAGCCTCATATTTCCGAATTGTACACCTTTTTGAAGGGAAGCGGTTACTTGATCGCCCTTACGGATCGGGATGGAGTGCTGTTGCTGATTTATGGCGACGACGAAGTGGTGGCGGAGGCGAAGAAGATAAAAATCACCATCGGCTCCCAGATGAGCGAAGACAACGTGGGGACCAATGCCATGGGAACGGCCATCAGCGAAGACGCCCCAGTTCAGATCACGGCTTCGGAGCATTTTATCTCGGCATATCAAACCTTGACCTGCTCGGCGGCGCCAATCCATGATTTCAGGGGGCAACTGCTGGGGACGTTGAATCTTACCGGAAAAAGCGAGGATGTCCATCCCCATACCCTCGGACTGGTGGTTTCGGCGGTGAAGGCGATTGAGAGCGAAATGCGCACCGAAACCATCCATCAACGGATTGAAGAGGCCTATGATTATGTGTATGCGGTGATGAACACGATTTCCTCCGGAATCATCAGTACGGATCTTACGGGGAATATCAAGCGGATGAATGAGGCGGCGTCAAAAATGCTCCAATGTCCCAAGGAGTTATTGATCCAAAAGGACATCTCGGATCTGATTCCGGATTGGAAGAATATGCGCGATAAAATCATCAGCGGTCAGATGGGAAGAGATGTGGAACTCCTGATCAAAGTCAACGGCAAGCCGGAGAAGTTTAACGTGAACGCCTATCCGCTCAAAAAAAACGATCAGGAGCTGTATGGGTTGCTGGTGACGTTTAAGGAGATTGGGGCGATTTTCAATCTGGTGAACAAATACACCGGGATGCACGCCCACTATACTTTCGACGATATTATCGGGCGCAGCAAGGAAATCCGGTGGGTGAAGGAATACGCCCGAAGCATATCCGACAGTCCTTCCACCATCTTGATCACGGGCGAAAGCGGCACGGGAAAAGAGGTGCTTGCCCAAGCTATCCATAATGCCAGCAACAGGGTGAACAACGGATTTGTGGCCATCAACTGCGGCGCCATTCCTCCAACGCTCATCGAGAGCGAGCTGTTCGGATACGACGAAGGGGCGTTTACCGGAGCCAGAAAAGGGGGAAAAGCCGGGAAATTTGAACTTGCCAACAAGGGAACCCTTTTCCTGGATGAAATCGGGGAGATGCCGGTTGATATGCAAGTGCGGATATTGCGGGTGCTCCAGGAAGGCGTCATCACTCGTGTAGGCGGCAACAAGGTGATTCCGGTGGATGTCCGGATTATTGCCGCAACCAATAAGAATCTCAAGGAGGAGATCGAAAAAGGGAATTTCCGGCTCGACCTGTTTTACCGGCTGAGCGTGATCCCGATCGTCCTGCCTCCTTTGCGGGAACGCCCTGAGGATGTGGAGGATCTGATTTCGTTTTTCCTCGTTCATAAAGCCAAAAAACTCAACCGGGTGCCGATTTCGTTGCCTCCCGACATGATCAAAAGCATGAAGGAGTACGAATGGCCTGGAAATATCCGAGAACTCGAAAACTTTGTGGAGAAAGCGGTGAACCTGAACGGAAAACTGCGTTTCGATGAGCATATTTCCGACATGAGCATTCATGCCCAACCCATTGTGATTCAACATGAAATTGCTGAAGATACACCCCGTATCGCGAAAAATCGGGTGGTAACCCTCGAAGATCTCGAAAAACAAGCGATTGCCGAAGCCATACAACTCTGCGAAAAAAACATGAGCAAGGTGGCCAAAAGTCTCGGAATCAGCCGAAATACACTTTATCTCAAGGTGAAGAAATATGATATTCCCATAGAATAGCCGATTCGGAATTCCTACATCCATCTTTATGTTGTCATAAAAAAGAACACTGTCTTATTCCGGGACAGTGTTCTTTTTGTTTTGTGTCCTAATATATAACACATGTAAATTTGCTAATCTTTGTAAGTATCACAAATACAGTGTGATACAATCTGTGGCATGGCGATTGACTTTATGGATTCCCAAACAACAAATTAAAAAAAAGAATATGTCAAGATTTACATTACCCAGAGACATTTACTTCGGAGAAGGAAGTCTCGCAGAATTGAAAAACCTAAAAGGAAAAAAAGCAATCCTCGTTGTCGGGGGCGGATCGATGAAACGTTTCGGATTTTTAGACCAGGCCGTAAATTATTTGAAGGAAGCCGGAATGGAAGTTGAACTTTTTGAAGGAGTGGAACCCGATCCATCCGTAGAAACCGTGATGCGCGGAGCGGAAGCGATGCGTAAGTTCCAGCCCGATTGGATCGTCTCCATGGGCGGAGGCTCTCCAATTGATGCCGCCAAGGCCATGTGGATTTTTTACGAATATCCGGAGTTCACCTTCCAGGAAGCCGTTATCCCGTTCAACTTACCCGAATTGAGGCAGAAAGCCCGTTTTGTGGCGATTCCGTCCACGAGTGGCACGGCTACGGAAGTCACAGCCTTTTCGGTGATCACCGATTATAAGCTCAGAATAAAATATCCGTTGGCCGATTTCAACATCACGCCGGATATCGCCATTGTAGATCCCAAACTGGCGGAAACGATGCCCCAACAGCTGACCGCCCATACCGGGATGGATGCGCTTACCCATGCCATTGAAGCGTATGTGGCCGGCTTGCATTCCGATTTTTCCGATCCTTTGGCCATGCATGCCATCGACATGATTTATGATAATCTCATAAAATCGTATGCCGGTGATAACCAGGCCCGTGCCCAGATGCATATTGCCCAATGTTTGGCAGGTATGGCTTTTTCCAACGCGTTGCTGGGAATTGTTCACAGCTTGGCTCACAAAACCGGGGCGATCTTCCACATTCCTCACGGATGTGCCAATGCCATTTATCTGCCGTATGTCATCGAGTTCAATTCAAAAGTATGTGCCGACCGGTTTGCGAAAATCGCCCGCATGCTCAATTTGAAAGGTGAAACCGATATGGAACTTACCAAGGCGTTGGTAGCCAGCATCAAGAAATTGAACTTGCAGTTGGATATTCCTCTATCCTTGAAAGAGTATGGCATTACCGAAAGTGATTTTAAGGAAAACCTGAATTATATTGCAGAAAATGCCGTGGCTGATGCTTGTACCGGCTCAAATCCAAGGCCGACTTCGGTTGAAGAGATGAAACAAGTCCTGACCAGTATTTATTACGGTACAAAAGTTGACTTCTAATTAATCCCCGAAAGTGTCGGGTTCCATGCTCCTTGGAATCCGGTGCTTTTTTTTAAAAAGTACAGCGATGTTCAAAATATTGAAAAAAGAGGTATTATCTCCAGACATCTTCCTGATGGAAATTGAGGCGCCAAGAATCGCCCGAAGCGCCAATCCTGGAGAATTTATCATCGTGATCCCCGACGAGAAAGGGGAGCGGATCCCTCTAACCATTGTGGATTACGATAAAGAAACCGGATCTGTGACCATTGTCTTTCAGGTGGTGGGCATGTCTTCCCAAAAAATGGCGCAATTCGAAGTTGGTGACTATTTCATGGACTTTACCGGTCCCCTCGGATGCCCCTCTGATTTTATTCACTGGAGCGATGATCGGTTCAAACAGGAGAAGTTGCTTTTTGTCGCCGGCGGGGTTGGCGTGGCTCCAATATTGCCGCAGCTCAAGTGGCTGCATCTTGAAAAAGGGGTTAAAGCGGATTTGATTATCGGCGCAAAATCGGCTCAGAATCTTGTGCTGCTGAAGGAGTTAAGCCAACATGCGAATCGAGTCTTTGTCTGTACCGATGACGGTTCGTATGGTGAAAAAGGGCTGGTGACCCACATTCTGGAACGTTTGCTTCGCCTTGAAATCAACTACTCTCGGGTGATCACCATTGGACCGATGATTATGATGAAATATGTGGCCATGATGACCCAAAAGTTCAATATTCCGACCATCGCCAGTTTGAATTCGTTGATGGTGGACGGCACGGGAATGTGCGGAGCCTGCCGGGTGACGGTTGGCGGACAAACCAAATTCACCTGTATTGATGGGCCGGAGTTCGATGCCCATTTGATCAATTACGAGGAAGCCATGCGGCGTCAGAATATGTACAAAACCATTGAAGGGCGAAAAGCGATTGAATTTGCAGAGCTGATGGAAGGTCATATTTGCCATATAGGAGGAGTTAGTCATGAATAAAAACAGGATTCCCTGCCGGGAACAGTCCCCCGAAATAAGGGTGAAGAACTTTGACGAGGTGAGCTTGGGATACAACCAAGAGGAAGCGATTGCTGAAGCCTCGCGTTGCCTGAACTGCAAAAAGCCGCTGTGTGTTTCCAAATGCCCCGTCTCCATTAATATTCCCGAATTTATCGCGCACATAAAAACCGGAAACTTTGAACAGGCGGCCCGGGTAATTGCCCGTGACTCCGCCTTGCCTGCTATTTGTGGCAGAGTATGTCCGCAAGAAATCCAATGTGAGGGAGACTGCATTCTGGGACGAAAAGGGGAACCGGTCGCAATCGGAAAACTGGAACGGTTTATTGGCGATTGGGCTCGAGAACATCCGTTGAATCTGTCCGAAGCCATTCAGCCGAATGGTTATAAAGTCGCGGTTATCGGAAGCGGGCCTTCGGGATTGAGCTGTGCCGGCGATTTGGCCAAAAAAGGATATTCGGTAAAGATCTTCGAAGCCTTGCATAAAGCCGGTGGTGTCTTGCAATATGGAATTCCGGAATTCAGACTCCCGAAAGATACGGTGGTAAAGCATGAAATCAAGAACATCACAAATTTGGGGGTGATCATCGAAAAAGATGTGGTTATTGGTAAAACAATCACCATTGACCAGCTATTAAAGGAAGAAGGGTATTCAGCGGTATATGTGGCCAGTGGCGCAGGGTTGCCCAAGTTTATGAACATTCCTGGGGAAAACCTGAACGGCGTGGTTTCCGCCAATGAGTTCCTGACCCGGAACAATCTCATGAAGGGCGTATGATCATGGTTATGACACCCCGATTTTCACCGGACGGAGAGTGGTGGTGGTCGGTGGTGGAAACGTGGCCATGGATGCGGCTCGGACAGCCCGACGACTGGGGGCGGAGACCAGTGTGGTGTATCGTCGTTCCGAAGAGGAATTGCCGGCTCGCAAAGAAGAGGTTCATCATGCCAAAGAGGAAGGGATTAAATTTCAATTCTTGTCGAATCCTACATCCATCGAGGGGACGGAACAAGGCTGGGTGAAATCCATTCACTGCATTCAGATGGAACTGGGATCGCCCGATGAATCTGGACGAAGAAAACCGGTGATCAAGCCCGATTCCGAATTCGAAATTGAAGCGGATACCGTGATCATGTCGCTCGGTACCACACCCAACCCCTTGATCAGCAATACGACGCCAGGGATGATCACCAATGCTCATGGATGCCTGGTTGCCGATGAAGACGGCAACTCTTCCCGGCGCGGGGTGTTTGCAGGAGGGGATGTGGTGACCGGTGCGGCAACCGTTATTCTGGCCATGGGTGCGGGTAAAAAAGCAGCGGATGCAATCGATCAGTATATTAAGAAACCTAATATTAAATCCGATGAAAACGAAAAAAAGTCATGAAGCAATACCTCTTCCAACCTTGAGGAGAATGAGGGCTTATCTGAATTTTTTAAGATTTGCCATATTACAAAATCGCAGTTATGTCTCTGCCGAACGGATTGCCGAGGAGCTGAGCTATACAAAGCAGATGGTTCTCGACGATTTGTTATACACCGCAGCCATTGATCCGGTATTGGGGATTACAAACACGCAGTTCATGATCGATAGTATCGAAAAACTATTGGGGTTTAATCATGAGAACGAGTTTATATATATTGGGAACATTGCCTGGTACATTCAGAATAAAGCCCAAATAGAGGCCAATATTGATTTGACAATCTCCGCTTTTTTTGACAATAGTGCTTCCGAAAATCCAAAAATGGGAGCGGATTTTATTATTAATCCGATTTCTAAAATCACGGATTTAACAGAGAGATTACACATTGAACGGGCAATAATTGCTCCTTTCGTTGACCTTGATGTTGCCAAAAAACTGGTTTTGCAGATGTCGGAGCATGGGGTGAAACTGGTTTGGAATCTGGCCAAGCCTATTATGAATTTCCCAGAGGGTCTGACAATGATCAATACGCCGATTTTAAACCCGAATGATCTCATCAAGTCGATGGAACAAATCAAAAATCAACTCGTGTAACATGTCTGCATCAAACAACGTGGTGGTTTGCATGGGAAGCTCATGTTATGCCAGAGGAAACAATCACAATCTGGAAATCATCCGGAAATATGCGGAGACCAACCCGTTGGAAGTCTCCTTGGAAGTGAAGGGGATATTATGTACCTGCCTTTGCATGAAAGGCCCCGTGATTGTTATCAATGGCGTTCGCTGCGAAAAAGTATCGCCGGAAGAGGTGGTTCCGTTGCTCGACAAACACCTCTCCCGGTAAGTGTTCTCCGTTCGTTTATCCCACAAAAAGAATTGTTGTTTAAGTTCTGATCCCTAAAAGTCCATTGGTTTATTCCGGTGGCTTTTTTGCTTTCGGGTATGATTTGTTTATCTGTCAAAATGTCCTAATATCTACCACTGTACTATTTGTGAACATTACCGGATTAAAAACTGTATTGAAATATGACACTTAATGGATTTAATGTTTCCTAAAAATGGATGTAACAAACAGTAAATCAATAATATATACTATATGGCATGTTCTTTGGCTTAAGGTTGATCAGTTGTGAAACAAATAACAATAAAAAGATGAAAACGACAATTGAAATTCGAATATGTTTGGGCAGCTCTTGTTTCGCAAGAGGGAACGACCGGGTGCTTGAAATCATGAAGGCCTATATTGAGGAGCACCAACTGAAAGCAGAGATTGATTTTCGGGGTCATCTGTGTGCTGGAGACTGTATTAACGGTCCCGTCATTGCAATTGCCGGGAAGGCCTATTATCACGTGAATCCCGATATGATTGAATCCTTGCTGGACTCTCATTTTTCAATCCTAAAAGCCTAAGCCATGAATCGCTCCGTAATTTACACCGAAAAAAACAATTGTGTGGATTGTTACCGTTGTATTCGCGAATGTCCGGTAAAAGCCATCAAAATAGAGGATAACAGCGCCTCCGTAATTGAAGATTTGTGTATTTATTGTGGAAAATGCTTGGGGGCTTGTCCGGCAAAGGCGAAACATTACAGAGCCGATTTGCCGTCGGTGAAATTAGCGTTGAAACAAGGCAAAAAAATGATTGCCTCGCTTGCCCCTTCTTGGGTGAGCTCATTTGGAAGTGTTCAAAAAGCAACGATGTTTAAAGCGCTTTATAATCTGGGGTTCTCTGTAGTTGAGGAAACGGCCGTTGGGGCGGAACTGGTTACCCGGTTTTCAGCCGATTACGTCCGAAATTCCACGAAAAACATCCATATTTCCAGTTGCTGTCCGGTCGTGGTTAATCTAATTGTCAAATATCACCCGCAGTTGGCTTCAAGCATCATACCGGTGGTTTCGCCAGTGGAAGCGCATGCCCGTTTGCTTCGCAAGGAGTATGGCGAAAATGCTTTTATCGCGTTCATCGGACCTTGCGTGGCCAAAAAACAGGAAATGATTTATCATAAATCAGCGATTGATGCGGCCTTGACCTATACCGAACTCTTGGAATGGTTCGAAGAGAGTCGAATTGATTTTGAATCATTTGAACCGGATCGCAACTTCGGCTTAACCGCAAGCGAATTGGAAGAAGCTCCGCTGTTATATCCAATTGAGGGCGGAATGGTAACCGGAATCAATCAAGAACTGGGGGATGCAAAGGTAAAATCATACAGTTTTTCCGGAATGAAAAGCGTGAAATCAATTATCGAAGAGTTAGACGAAAGCAACGTTTCCGAGAAAATATTTTTAGAACTGTTGGCTTGTAATGGTGGATGCATCAACGGTCCGGCGGTAACAAACAAAACCCCGTTGCTTCATAAACTGAAAATCGAAAAATATGCGCAGCAAAGCAAAAAAACATCGGAGATAACGGCTGAACGAAAAATGACGAGGGCGGAACTTTCCGAGCAATATTCGTTGTTGCCGGTGATTCAATGTGTTTATCCCGAAGATGAGATTACTGAAATCATGCATGGCTTGGGAAAGTTTTCCAAAAAGGATGAACTGAATTGTGCCGGATGCGGTTACGATAATTGCCGGGAGTTTGCGCAAGCATTACTCGATGGGAAAGCAAACCGGATCATGTGTGTGTCGTACATGAGGAAAGTGGCTCAGGATAAGGCTTCGGTGTTGTTGCAAAAAATGCCGTACGGGGTGGTGATGGTGGACGAACGATTCCACGTGGTGGATTGCAACCAAAAATTTGCCGAAGCCGCCGGGAAGCCGTTTAATACCATCTTTGAGAGTGAAAAAGGGATTCAGGGAACGGATATCCGGCCCTACATTTCGTTCGAAAAGTTCTTCGACGCCATCTTTTTGGGAGAGGCAGAGCTGATTGAACACGATTTGCGCGAAGGGGAAAAGTTTTATCACATTACCATTGTCAATATTTTGCAATACCGACTGGCCTGTGCCATTGTCCGGGATATGTCGGAGCCGGAAGTCCAGCATGAGCTCATGACCGGCCGTATTCACGAGGTGATCAAACAAAATCTCGAAGCGGTTCAGCGCATTGCTTACCTGCTGGGAGAGAACTCCTCCTTTACCGAATCGATGCTGAATTCTATCTTGGAGTCGCACGATCAAAAAAAGCCCTTGAATATCGACAATGAATTAAATTCTCACTAAAATGATGAGCCCGATCAATAAAGAAAGCACTTTTGTGGAAATAGGATTTTCACAAATCAACAAACACGGGAATCTGGTTTGCGGAGATGCTTTTCTGACCAAAATGGTGGATGGCAAAAACCGATTTGTCTCGGTGCTTTCGGATGGTCTCGGCAGCGGAATCAAAGCCAGTGTGTTAAGCACAATGACGGCTTCCATGGCACTCAACTATCGCCAACGGCTCGAGCCGGTACTGCGCTCGGCAACCATGATCATGCAAACACTGCCGGTGGACAGCAAACGGAACATCAGCTATGCGACCTTTACCATTGTAGATATCGACAGACAGGGAAACACCGAGATGGCGGAATATGACAATCCTCCGTTTGTCTATTTCCGTAAGGGCAATCCGATTCAAATAGAGAAAAAGAGCCTCGATATCGAAACCGATCACATTCAAAAAAAGATCCGACTCTCCAATTTTAAAATGCAGGAAGGCGACCGGCTGATCTTTTATAGCGACGGCGTAAACCAGTCGGGAATCGGGCAAAAAGAGTACCCCTTCGGATGGGAAGAATCCGGAATTGTTGAGTTTGTTGAAAAAATATTGCAAAAAAAGCCCCATATCTCCGCGCACGAATTGGCTCAACAGATAGTTGATCAATCGCTTATAAATGATAACAATAAGGCGAAAGACGACACCACCTGTGCGGTGATATACATGCGCCGGCCACGTTGTTTGCTTATCTGCTCGGGACCCCCGTATAACAAAACCAACGATATGGAACTCGCTGAAATCGTTAGGACTTATAATGGGAAAAAGGTCATCTGTGGCGGAACCACCTCTTCAATCATTGCACGCGAACTCAATCAGGAAATCATCATCAATATGGATGCTCCCGATTTTGAATTGCCGCCGTCGGGGACGATGGTTGGTGTGGATCTGGTTACCGAAGGGATTCTTACCCTTGGCTCGTTGAGTGAATTGCTCGATAAAAAGAGTTTAAAATCTATACACTCAAGCAATCCCGCCATTCAGCTTTATAATCTGATTTCCACATCCGATGTGATTGATTTGGTGATCGGAACCCGCATCAACGAAGCGCATCAGGATCCCTGTTTACCGGTAGAGCTCGAAATCAGGAGAAATGTGGTTAAACGAATTGCCCAATTACTGGAAGAAAAATATTTAAAAAAAGTAAAAATAACCTATATCTAAAAAACCAAGAAGATTATGGAAAAGAAAACCGAAAATCCAATCAAAATCAAGATCTGCGTAGGAACCTATTGTTATGTAATGGGTGGGCACGAACTCCGCGAACTCAAAACCAAGCTTCCTCCACAGTTGGCGCAAAAAGTAACCGTGGAAGCTTCCGTTTGCCTGGGTTGCAACGAACTAGGCGAAGACCCGAAACCGCCGTATGCCGAAATCAACGGAACGCTGATGAGCGAAGCCAGTGTGCAAAAGATCATTGACATGTTGGAAAAATTATAGTCTTAAATCCTAAAAAATTACTGAAATGAGTGCTAAGAAAAATATAGAAGGTTCTGAAATTCAAGAAAAAAACCAAACGATAGAATCCGTAACCTATGCAAATCCGGAGATTGAAAAAGTGGAACAGATGATACAACGGGTGGTGCGTGCCCAGAAAGTATTTCGTACATTTTCGCAGAAACAGGTGGATGAGATCTTTGCCAAAGCCGCATTTGCGGCCGCCGGACAACGAATTCATCTAGCAAAAATGGCCGTGGAAGAAACCGGGATGGGAATTGTAGAGGATAAAGTGATAAAAAACCACTTTGCTTCGGAATACATCTACAACAAATATAAAGATGAGCAAACCTGCGGATTGATTGAAGATGATCAGACATACGGTATTCGTAAATTTGCAGAACCCATTGGCCTTATTGCAGGGATTGTTCCAACCACAAACCCAACATCAACGACCATTTTTAAAGCATTAATCAGCTTAAAAACCCGGAACGGGATTATCTTCTCCCCACATCCCAAAGCTCAAAAATCAACCATTGAAGCGGCTCGTATTGTTTTGAATGCGGCGGTGGCCGCGGGAGCTCCTGCGGATATCATTGGCTGGATTGAAAACCCGACGGTTGAACTTTCCCAATTTCTGATGCATCACAAAAGCATCAACCTGATTTTAGCCACCGGCGGCCCGGGAATGGTTAAAGCCGCCTATTCTTCAGGCATTCCCGCCATTGGTGTGGGGGCCGGCAATACCCCGGCCATCATCGATGAAACGGCAAATCTTAAGATGGCGGTGTGCTCTGTTTTGATGAGCAAAACGTTCGACAACGGGATGATTTGTGCGTCCGAACAATCGGTCGTGGTGGTAGATGAGGTTTACGATGAGGTGAAGCGCGAATTTATCGCCAATGGGGCGTATGTGCTCAATGACGAGGAAAAAGAGAAAGTCGGCCGTTGCATCATCAACAATGGGCATCTGAATGCGGCCATCGTGGGACAACCGGCATGGAAGATCGCGGAAATGGCCGGGGTTTCGGTTCCGAAAACAGCCAAGGTGTTGATTGGGGAAGCTTCCGAAATATCGGAGAACGAACCGTTTACTTACGAAAAACTCTCTCCGGTGCTGGCCATGTATCGGGCTAAAGAATTCAAAGAAGCGGAGTTGAAAGCCATCCGTCTGGTGCAGTTTGGTGGAATTGGCCACACCTCGGTGCTCTACACCAATCCCGGCAATACCGATCGGGTGGAATCTTTCGGAGGACTGATCCCTACCGGGAGATTGCTCGTGAATATGCCGGCATCGCAAGGGGCAATCGGGGATATTTACAACTTCCGCCTTGATCCGTCACTTACGCTCGGATGTGGCTCATGGGGCGGTAACTCGGTGAGCGAAAACGTAGGAATTAAACATTTGATCAATATAAAAACGAACGCAGAAAGAAGAGAAAACATGTTGTGGCTTCAGGTACCTCCAAAAATATTTTTCAAACCGGGCTGTTTGCCCATCGCACTAACCGAACTTCAGGGAAAGAAAAAAGCATTCATCGTGACTGATAAAGCCCTCTTTTCTTTAGGTTACACCGATAAATTGATTTCGTATCTTGCCAAAATGGGAATCGAAACCGCCGTATTCCAAGATATTGATCCGGATCCGACGTTGGCAAACATCAACAAGGGGGTTTTGGCCATCAATGGTTTTCAACCGGATGTGATTATCGCATTAGGCGGGGGCTCACCCATGGATGCAGCCAAAATTATCTGGCTGATGTACGAATACCCCGATGTTGAATTTGAAGGATTGGCCCTTCGGTTTATGGATATCCGCAAACGAATCTACCAGTTTCCTTCATTGGGCAAGAAAGCGATGATGGTGGCCATTCCGACGACATCCGGAACGGGTTCCGAAGTGACTCCTTTCGCTGTGGTCACCGATGAAAAAACCGGAATCAAATATCCAATCGCCGATTATCAGCTAACGCCGAATATGGCCATTATCGATCCAGATTTTGTGATGACGATGCCCAAACAGCTGGCTGCCTGGTCGGGAATAGATGCCCTCACGCATGCGCTGGAAGCATTGGTTTCGGTGTATGCCACCGAATATACGACACCGTATGCGCTCGAAGCCGCCCGGTTAATTTTCAAATATTTACCGGCATCCTATCACCAAGGGGCAAAGAATCCGATGGCTCGTGAAAAGATGCACTATGCTTCCAATCTCGCAGGAATTGCTTTTGCCAATGCCTTTTTAGGTGTAAATCACTCGATGGCGCACAAGTTGGGATCTGAATTTCATGTTGCCCATGGATTGGCCAATGCGCTTTTGATTGAACAGACCATTCGTTTCAATGCTACGGATGTCCCTCGCAAACAGGCCACCTTCCCTCAGTACAAGTTCCCGAATGTCATCGAACGGTACGCCCGTATGGCCGATTACCTTGGTTTTGGCGGAAAAAGCAACGAAGAAAAACTTGAAAACCTGATTCACGCCATCTCCGAATTGAAAACTGCGGTAAATATTCCGGCATCCATCCGGGAAGCCGGGGTTGATAAAGACGAGTTCTTCGCTTCGTTGGATAGGATCTCCGAATTGGCTTTTGATGACCAGTGCACGGGTGCTAATCCCCGCTATCCCTCCATTGGGGAGATTAAGGAGATGTATATCAAAGCTTGGGGAAGCAAAGAGCAATAAAACATAGTATTAATAATTCAAACCGGGTTCCATCACTTTTGGTGGAGCCGGGTTTCAAAAAACATAAAATCATGGCATTTGTAAACAACACGATGATCATACGCAGGGAGCTGATTACCCGTATGGTGAAGTTGTTCAAAGAAGATCAGATTTTCCAGCTAATCGACCGAATCCCCATCGAAATCAGTAAGCGCGCCGGAGATGCTACCGACCGATGCTGTAAGTACAAACAGCGGGCGGTGGCAAAATATAAGATTATGGCGCTTTTGGGCTTCGGGCTCGAAGAGGAAACCGATGAATTGACCCCATTGTCCGAATATATGGCGCAAGCATTATCCGGAAATCATACGCCAAGTCGTTTTCTGACCGTGGTGGACGAAGCTTGTACCTCCTGTGTGAAGTCAAACTATATTGTCACCAATCTTTGTAAAGGATGTATTGCCCATCCTTGCGAGCTCAATTGCCCGAAAAAAGCAATCACCAGAAACAGCCAGGGGAAAGCGGAAATTAATCCGGATAAATGCGTGAGTTGTGGAATTTGCAAGGAGTTATGTCCTTATCACTCAATTGTATATATGCCAATTCCTTGTGAAGAGGTTTGCCCGGTAAATGCGATCCGAAAAGACGACAAAGGAATCGAGTATATCGATCAGGAAAAATGTATTTTGTGCGGAAAATGCATCAATGCTTGTCCTTTTGGTTCAATCAACGAAACCACCCAACTCTTTACCTTGATGAACGAGATAAAACGAGGAGTAAAATATACGGCCCTGGTCGCTCCTTCTGTTTCCGGACAGTTTTCCTCTTCGGATGCCCTTGTCTTTGGCGCGATAAAGGCGCTGGGGTTCGATCAGGTGGTGAATGTTGCCTTAGGGGCTGATATGACCACGGCCAAGGAAGGCGATGAGTTGCAGGAAAGACGAGGGAACGGGGATCCGTTTATGACCAGCTCCTGTTGTCCGTCCTGGATGATGGCGGCTGACAAAGCCATTCCGGAGATCAAGCCGTTTGTTTCTCACACGCCATCTCCCATGGAATTGACGGCACAGTGGGCGAAAAAAAATCGGCCGGAAAACGGGATTGTTTTTGTAGGTCCGTGTGTTGCCAAGCGGAAAGAAGGACAGGACTCGGAGTTCATCGATTATGTAATCACCTTCGAAGAGCTGGTTTGCTGGATGGATGGATGGGGAATTTCCATCGGAGATACCGACGAATATAACTGTGAGACTTCGAGCAACCGGTTATCGCATGGTTACGCAAAAGCCGGGGGCGTGTGCGAAGCCATTAAGTCGCTGGATTCCGGAGCGGAGACACAGCTTGTGGATGGTTTGGATAAAAAGAGTCTTCGCTTGCTGAAAAGTTACGCCACATCGGCTAACAAGCCGACGGGATTTGTGGAGATCATGGCCTGTAAAGGCGGTTGTTTAAGTGGTTGTAGCACATCACAGTTTCCAAACGAAGCCTTGAAAAACTTCAATAAAAAAATAATCGAATCACAAATCACGGTTGAATAGCTTTTTATAAAATTGCGAGGTGCAATTCTTCGTTTACTCAAACTCAAAATTGTCGAAAGGTGGTTTTTGGTTTTTTTATCAGACGGAATTCTTCTTTTTACGTTTGCATTACAAGTTTGTTGAAGGTTTGTTAAAGCAGGTTATACATCTCTTTAGCATAATCTCTCACCAGACTCAGGGCACCAATCATGTTTGCTTCCGTTGCATTAAGATCAATTCCCGTTTGGATTTTAAGCATATCGTTTTGCAAGGTTTGTAGTTTAATCGTCAATGTAATCATTTTTTGCAGATCTGCCATTTTCTGATTATGGTTATGAATTTTCAGGGGTGAAACCCGGTTGCAGTAAGTTTGATGGCAGCGATTTTCGTTTTTGGAGACATATTCATCAATTTCATTTTGGTTGGTGCACGCCTCTCCTTGATATTTTGGCTTTGGAGTGCTGTTTTTCACTTTTTCCAAACATTCGTTTAGTTCTTTGTTTGCCAATTGATCCTGCCTTTTAAGCTCCATCTCCATATTGCTCCAGCGGGTGATATAAGCAGTGAGTTCAGCGTTTGTTTTTTCAATTTCGGAGGTGATCAAGACCAATTGCTTATCCTTGTTTTGTTTTTCCCCTTTCGGTGCAGTATTTGACTGGTTTTTGGCATAGTTTTCTCCCCATTGCTGCAACTCTTTTTCGCTCATCTGCTCCATTTTCTTTGCTTCTTCCATGGATATACCGTATTCTGTTTGCATTTTCTGATCGGCCACTTTTTCCCCTTTGCTTTCATCTTCGGAATTGGTAAGTTCATTGAGTTGATCTTCCGAAATGCCTGTTTGATGAGCAATGCTTTTCGTCATTTGGGTTTGCGTGGGTTGTTGCTTTTCAATGCGTTCCGCTTCCGCTTCAATCAGTTCAATGACCGAGAGGATTCGATTGCGTAATTTCTCTCCTTCAACCGCTGGAATGGTGCAAATATTGTCGGGCAAAGGAGGCAGTTGGGCCAAATATCTATGCGCCGGACTTTGGGCGATAACGGCGCTTAGGATGAAATTGGCAAAAAGAAACATCAATTTCGTTTTGGTTTGTTTCATTGTAATCGTTTAAAATGGCTACGTTAATAAATGAATTTTATTCCCTGAAGGATTTGTGGAACATCCGAAGATAAATCATTGAAGTTATCGGCAATGCTTCCGAGAGAAATATTATAGCATTTATTTTTTATGATCAGGTATATGCTATTCATCTTCATTTTCAATTCATTTTTCCCAATATTCATAGCGTAAGTAAAGGTTATGCTTTGCGCATTATGCCCGTTGACTTTTATTTGTTCGTCGTTGGCAAATACAACGTTTTTAAAGTATTTCCCAATTTGTTCTTTTGCTTTTTTCACGGCTTCATCCAAGGTCATACCGTTCGCAGCAAACTCTTCTTTGATCATAAACGAAGCGCCATTTTTCAAATATTGGTGTTCAAGGACAGAGCCTTGTACTTTCTCCCATCCTGAGGGCAGAGAAACGGTGATCTTCATTTTTTTTTGCTGTGCAACCGCTGAAAAGGCAAACAATAGTAAACAAAAAAGGATAGTTGTTTTCTTCATGATTAAAATGTTTTTGATTTAAGTGCTTGTACAATAGGGAAGTATATCCGGGGCTGATTGTCAATGTCTGCCCACCCTGTAGATTCTTTCTTTACAATTCCAACGAGGGGGGAAATATAATAATAGTCGATAATCTGCACGTCGGAAGCATACGTTTGTTTTATTTTAATGCAATTGGTAAATATACCTGCGGGAACAGTTACGGATTCCGAAACGGAAATGATTTCTCTGGTGATTTTTCCCAAATCATCGTCATTGACTGGAGCATCCCATTTTCTACCGATGGTGTTATTACTCTTGTATAACAGAGGAAACCAATAACTCTCCACGGAACCGGTTTCATCGCAAAAGAACACATCATTGGAATACCAGACAAACTCGTTGTGATTTGCGCCCGCAGATGTTCGATACTCGATAGCGCAATAGCCCTCTTCATCGATTGTTTTTATGGTATATGTAACTATTAACGAAGAGGTATCGCTATCAATGCTTAAATCATAGACCCATGAATTTTGGCATTGGATAAAGGGAAATGACGAGGATACGACGGGTGTATTATTTGTGCTGGTGTTCTCATTGTTTTCATCATCTTTCTTGCAGGATGAAAAACAAACTATGGTGCAGATTACAAGCAATAAAATTTGAGTTGATTTTTTCATTTCTTCCAATTTTGATAAGTATAATTAATATAATTCATTTGGTCCTGATTTGCGCTTAAAGGCCTGATGAATTCAACCCTGCGGTTTTTGGCTCTTCCTTCCGAAGTATTGTTATTGTCAATCGGTTTGCTCATTCCAAAACCTTTTGCAGAGAGCCGACTTGCGTCAATTCCCATTTCTTTTAGTTTATCGCATACGGCTTTGGCTCGGGGCTTCCGAAAGAGTTTGATTTAAAGCGGAATTTCCAGTATTATCAGTATGCCCTTCTACCGAAAATTTCAACTCGGGATATTTTTTGAGAATATTAAAAATTTCGTTGATAGTGCCCATTGATTCGGGCTTGATTGAAGCTTTGCCGATGTCGAAAATAATACCATAAGAGATAATCTTCCCATCAGAAAGCAATTTGTCGTAGAGTGGGACAGCCCCCTTTGCGATGTGAATGTTTTTAATATGCAGGGTGCTGTTATCATCACTTCCGCGGGCAAAAAATTTAACTTTTGCAGGTTTTTCCAAGATGTTTGGGATGTTTGCCACCCGCTTGGAATCCATATATACTTTCATCGCTCTTTTGTTGAACGAAAGTGAATAATGGTGCCAGCCTTTACTGTTGTTATAGGTATCTTCCCCACTTTTTTCATTTTCGCTTTTGAGATTCCAACTAAAATGAAACCGTTCACTTTCCTTCCAAAAAAGAGTAGAGGCAATAACCTCGTCAGAGCTGTTTACAAACTCTATTGCATTTTCACCATCACTATCATCAATTAAAACATCAAACTCTAACGTAAACTCATCCGGCAAATATGCGTTGTTCTTGTCTTTAAATAGCGGAGTAATATAAGTGAATCCGATTAGAGCGATTACATTTCCCCCATTAATTTGGGCAATTTCCGCACCTCCGGTAATTAAATCCCATTTTGAAGGAAACTCTCCTTTTTGTTCCCCCATTAAATCATCTTCAAAAATAATCTCATTGCCTCGGATGAAGTCGAATTTGGCATAGGAAGCATCGACTTTTTGCGGCATGTTTTTGTTTGTAGTTTTTGCCGTGTTGGTTTCATTTTCAGAATTTGCTTCATCTGATGGAGCCTCTTTATCCGAGTTTTTATTTTTTTTATTCGAGGATCCCTTTTTGGCTCCATTCTTCACGGCTTCCTCAGTCTTATCCAATCCTTTATCAATAGCCTCATCCGTTTTTTCCTCGATCCGTCCTTCTACTTTTTCGACGGTTTTTTCTTTTACATTCTCTCCCACTTTTTCGAGCCATGTTTGTGCTTCTACCGGTGTACCGGCGAGTACAAAAAGACAGAGTACAAAAATGATTTTTTTCATAAATAGATTTGTTCGTTTCACAATTTTATCAATATGCGATCATTGAATTTTAGGTGCAAAGATAGATTGATAAAAAAATGTAAAATAGTAAAAAAACGACAGCCAATCGCGCCTCGTTCTATTTTCCGGAAAACATTCGTACAATTTCCAGATTTCGGTTGAAGAAATAATGAGGGGTTTCGCCGGTAATGGCTTTAAAATCTTTTATAAAGTGGCTTTGGTCGAAAAAACTTCCATCAAAGATCAAGTCTTGATAATCGACCACATTTTCATTTTTGATTTTATCCCATAAATAGTTGATTCTTACAATTCGTGCTAGTTTTTTTGGACTTACGCCGACACGTTTGATTAAAGTTCGCTGTATTGTTCGTGTACTGGCATCGCAACTTTGCATGATGTCTTTTAAAGGAACCGTTATGCTTTTTTCAGTAATTGCATCATAAAGAAGATCAATGGTGTCCGGAATATATTGGGACTGTTGATGTGTGTTTATGAATTCGGTGAAAAAAACAATTTGTTCTTCCGTTGTTTTTAGTGACCCTAACTTTTTCCAAAGCGGATAAAAAATGTCATGGGGCAGATTGATACTATGTTTAGATAAGGGGGACATATCAATATTAAAAATCCTTGAAAACACGGTTGGTTTACAATTTACAATAAATGTATCCATGTTTTGTTCAATCTTTACAGTAATTGCTTTGGAAATAGTAGGAGCGACAAAAAAAGGCTCGAGCTTGATGAATGGTTTTCCAACAATATAAGGAGTATTATTAAAATGAAAAATAAGCGAAATGTCAGGACGTGGAATAAACTTTTCCGCTAAGAAAGTAAAGTTGCTGTAGCGAAAACGCTCAAACTTGTTGACTAGCCAATTTTGGGTTTCGTTGCTATTATAACGCTCTACTTGAGGCATGCTTTGTTATTTGGTTAATACTAAGAAACTATTTTTCAAATACATAAACCAAAGCCCATTTAATATAATTTGGGATGAAAAGAGAATACAATATTACAATTTATTTTTTTAAGAGGCTAAATATGTTTTCACCATGGTCTGCTAAAATTTCGAGAGGTTCAAATCTGCCATTCACGGGTGGAATTCTTCATCCTCCGGTTAGTTGAAGAGTTAATAAAACGGACTTTCTTGTCAATTCTTGCTCTGGAATCACCGTCCGATTATCACAAAACCAGCCCAGTTAAGCGGGAGATATCCTTTGGCTATACAATCCTGTTTTGCTTTACGAAGAGCTTCTGCGTATGAATCCCCACCTAATAAATGCTGGTAGAAAGACAACATCAACTCTTTAGTTTTTTCATCGTGTACTTTCCATAAAGAAGCCATTACATTGGGAACGCCGGCATAGATAAATCCGCGTGGAAGCGCCATCAATCCCTCTCCTTCGTAAATTGGACCCACGCCAGAATTGCAGGCACTCAAAACCACCAAATTAGCGTTAGTCTTCAAACTATAAATTTCACTCATATTTACAAATCCGATTGAACTTCCTGTTGAATCGTTCTTTTCGTTGGTATAAAGAAAAAATCCCGAGTTATTCGGCGATACTTTTGAAACATAGCCATGCGAGGCAATATGTAGAATGGAGTATTGGGCTGATTGTGATAAAAAATGTTCTTTTGTCGCTTCTTTATTGACGAGCAAGCGATTTGAAATCCCTTTTGATTGAAACAGATTGACAATTTCTTTGGTTTCAACACCGGTAAAAGGAAGCGGAAGAATGTCATTGGACGTTATTTTGTTGAGGTATTCATCTTCGGCATGCTGATCTCTAAAAGTTGTGTTTAGTGTAATATTTCTATCGTTTTCAAAAACTGGAGCAATGGCTAATATTGCTTGTTCTTTTGGCTTTTGTTTGGTTATTGATTTGTTCCACAGCGAAGTTGAGTAGTGGTAACTGATGGCGTGTGAATTTAATAACAGATTTCCAGTATTCGGGTTTGGAAGCGCTTCGAATGGGATTTGGCAAAGAATATTATCGGGAATAAATGTGATTTCGGTACATATTTTTAATTTATCTGCAATTGGCTTTAGGAGCATATTTGACAAGGATAATGCAGATTTTTTAAAATCCCCTCCGGTTTTAATCTCTTTATAAAACTGATTGACAATTCGATTCAGTTTATCCACATTGTTGATTGTAAAACAAGATAAGCCCGAGGGGTTAATACTAAAAATATAAGCACAAGAGTCTGATTGAAAAACATCCACAAGTAAATGATTTTTTGCAATGTTACTTTTAGTGATTTCAACCATATTATCATCATCAAAATATTGATAATCATTGTTTTGTGTTTTCATCAATCTATAATTGACAACAATTAGATCTATAAATAAGTCTTTTTCTAAGACGGATAGGCTATCCATTAAACAGGAATCCTTTTTTAGTTTTGCCTCATTTTTCTGATTTGCCAAACGGCGCAAATTATTCTCCAAATTATTCTTTTTAACCCAAATTTCATTATCGTCTGATGGAATAATGGTGTGTTTTTTTATGTCGGCCATCAGTTGATATGCTTTTGAATTGCTGGCAAAATGAAATGCAATCTCCGGATTTTTTACCGATAGGTTTGGAATGCTGAGTAAATTGGCCGTCATTTGTTTGTATTCCTTTGCATAATCTAAAATAGAATTTTGGTCTGAAATATTTACCGCCATTCTCCGCATGATGGTATCACAACAGTAAAATGACTTTAATGCCAATGCGTACATCTCAGGACTGAATTTGGTTCTCAATGATTTTGAAAATATTTCACTGGCAATGAGATATGTTTCAATTAAAATAAAGTCATCCGCTTCATAACAGGTAAAAACGGGTTGATTATCATCATCTGAACCTGTATATAGTTTAATAGATTCAAGAATTTTACCGGAAGCCTCTGCTATTTTTCCGATTTGCATTAAAGCATTAGCTTGGGCATTAAATATTTTAGCCAATGACTCTGCTTGATTTTGATCTAAAGAATCAAAACTTAACGTTTCTTTTTTGGTTAGAATTTGGCATGCCTTATTCAAATACGAGAGAGAACTATCGATGGAAAACGGCATGTAATTATTCCCAATGACAGAATAAAGTTCGCATTCGGCAATTTTGTTGTTTCCTTTTGTTTTGTAATAAATATCGATTGCTTGTTGAGCTTGGGCAACAAATTTATTTTTATCTCCCATCAGGCTATAACACTGTATTTTTTCGATGGGCAATGCTGTTATTACCTTTTCATGTGGATTGTTGGTTGCTTTCATTAATGAGTCGGCATATTCAAAACAAGAAATAGCTTTTTCGTAGTTTTTGATTTCTTTATTTTTTGTTGCAACATGATACGCTAGCATCACCAACACAACAGAATCCCTGTAATTTTGTCTGCTTGCAGTGGCTAATAAGCACTCTTGAACCTTGAGCGACAAATAGGGTTGTTCTAGTGCATATCGATTCGTTATTGTGTTGTCAAGAATCATGATGGAACTGGTCATTCCATGTTTTTGCGCCATTTTTTTAGATTTAAGCAAATATTCAAGCCCTAAATCTTGATTTTCGCCTTTCAGGTTTAGTCCCATATCGCCCAAACAATCCGCATAAATTGGAGAATCATCATGCATCTGTTCCAAAACAGCCATTTGTTTCTTTAGATAATACATTCTGGGTTTACCTATCGTTTTGTAATCAAGTGCTAAATAACCCATAAACCGAAGTGCAATCACAAATTCATAATTAAGCGTATCCTGATTTAACCTCATACCATTCATATTTTGTTCAAAAATATGGAACGATTTTTCATATTCTTTTGAGAGATAAATCATGGCTCCCTTTTCGTTTTCAACCAAATACTGTTTTCGAAAATTCTTTTGAGAAGCGTATATATTGCTCACGGAATCCAATATTAGAATTGCTTTAGCAACATTTTTTTGATTGTATGCATTCATTGCTTCACGATAGTTGGTAATGCTATCATAACCTCGTAAGTCCCAATAAAGCGGCCCATACTGGGCATTTACATTTGTGGTAAATATTATTGAGAAAAATAGTGCAACAAATGAAAGAATTCGAATTTTCATTATTTATAAATTTACTAAATGGTTTAATGTTTGTGAATATTGTAAAAAATCAATCAACAAGGGCTTGGCTGTTTATACACAATTCCGTATAATGCAAAGATAAGATTTTAGGGCTGAAAACAAAAATCAACTTTGCGCAAAATCACAAAAAACAGCCTAAAATGACTTAAAATCCGTATTTTTGTTCAAATTATTTTCAAAAATGGTCGATACTAACAACTATAATACCGAACTGATTTCTTTACATACAATTATGGAATTGGTATCAAACGTAGTTATGAGGTACGTTTCCAAATCGAGTATCCCTATGCGTGAGAAGGAGGATGTTGAGATGGCTATAATGGAGAAAATTTTAAAACAACAGGAAAAAATCAATGCCTCCTTTCAGAACAGATCGAATATTAAGACCTATTATATAGCGGTAATTAACAGAATGTGCTGCGAAGTAATCAGAAATGAGAGTAAGCATTGGTATTCCGTTTCTGATATCGACATTGTGCAGGAGTTGGATAAAGATTCAAAGAGGGAAATAGAAACGGATAAGACTCTGATTATTAAAAAAGAAATCAAACGGTTGTCGAATATTCTGCTCTTTTTTAATGAAGAACGTAATAAAATATTACTTTTCATGAAGTTTTTATTTGATATACCGATTGAAGATAATGAAGTTAGGGAATACAGCAAGGATAAATACGATGGCGTTAGACTGCTTTTTAATAGAGATGAACACCTGTCGCAAGCAGATATATACAATGCGCTTGCTCACATTACAAATAGGGTAGAAGACAAGGATGTGAAGGGAGATGCCATAAGGATGTGGATGAACAAACAAATAGAATTAATTCTAAAAAGGATGAATGATTATGATGAGTCAAATCATTGCAGGGAGAGTTTGAGAATTCTTATTGAGATGGGGAATGTGCCGTTTCCTGGGAATACAAGTGATCGTAAGACTAGTTTTTGGACTTTAAAAAATAAAAGGGATGAACGATAAATCACATTTTTCCGAAGAAGAGATAGCTCAATGCGCTGATGCTATCAACGATGGAATTTATGATCAATTGCCGGAAAAACTTCGGAAACATTTGTCGGAGTGTGAACAATGTGCATCAGAAGTGCTTATGGTGGCTGATATTGCATTTAACTTCAGCATTAAAGAAGCTCAACCGAAATCGAGTCGATTAAAAAGATGGATTTATGTGGTTTCCATTTCTGCTGCTGCTGCTGCTGCTGTTTTAATATTTACTATTTTTAAATTTTCTCAGCCCGACTCCAATATGCCGTTGAATAAGGCCATGATTGCCCAAACCGATACTTCTGCCAAGATTGATAAAAAAGGGGATTCATCGGTTCTGATGAACAAAAAGGAGCTTGAAAATCAGCAAATTGCTTCATTGGAAATCAATGAAAAACTAGAAAAACTCTACCGAAATCACCAAGAATCATATCGGGCAAATAGCATTCAAATTATTACAAAAGGAGAGGTGGCATATCCTGCGATAGACTCTTTAAAATGGATAAACAAAACCAAGGATAAGCTTACGGTAGAAATATTCAACAACAATGATCAGGAAATAAAAAGTTTGGGAACCAATACGTCCGCCGTTAAAATTCCAAAATTGGGCACGGGTATATACTATTGGAAATTGATCAACGAAGATTTTGATTTGCTATATGTTGGAAAAATCATCGTTAAATAATCTACCGAAAAACACTGATTTTTCTTGCAAACACTTCTATGTTGAGGTTTTTCGCCTTTAATCTTTAGCAAAACAAAAAGTGAAACTCAAATCAGATACCGTATTTCAAAAACAATCCTTATTGCTTCATAAACAAAACACCACTTTTACATTAGTTTATATGATAGCGCACCAACCGTCTCTCTACAGTGAATAGTTGAGTAGTCCAAATAGGAAGCGTTTCAACTACAAGTCCAATATTTTCGGCATATCTGTTATTCCTATACCGAATTCGATACGAGGGTTGAAAACTTGGGTTAAACGAAATCTTTTCTTTCATATTTGAGGTAATAAAAGTCCCTGCAGGGGTAGTAACAGACCTGTTTTTATCATCCATTTTTGCTGTTAATACAGCTAGTGTATCTGAATTAGAACCTGCAATTTGGAAATATTGGGAGTAAAAAGTTGTTGTAAAATCTTGAGATGAAAATAGAATTTGGCCATTATATGCACTTACAATATAATGTAGTGAATCACGGATGTATTTATAATCTGTGCCAAGACCCTCAGATGGACTGAATACTTTATAATATGTGTAGGTATTAATAATCGTATCTTTTTCCACATAACAGCTATCGAAGATGTTTTTTGGAGTTTCGTTACCCAGGCTGTCCAATTCAAACTGTTGATATATCCAATAGTTCCCGACTTTTAATTGGGAATAGTTCGGGTAAACAGTCGTAGGTGTTGGTGCAATTGGTTCATCTTCGTTCTCTTTTTTGCAAGAAGAAATTACAATCGTTATTAACAATAAAGTCAAAATAAAGGCTTCCTTTTTCATAGTATTGTTTTTTTAGTTTTTATGGCAATATAACGATCTCTCTTAGGCTTTATTGCTAGAATCCTCTCCGAAAAATGTAAGATATTTATTCAGTATTTTAGCTCCAATATTCAAGGGGAGTGATGATATTCAGCGAATTAGCCGTTTTTGGAATACAAAAGTTGATAAAAAAGATATACTTGTTTCTCTCTTTTATTCAATTCGTTATGTGTGTAATGCGCTGAATGTTTAATATTACAGATTCTGTGAACAAACACTAAATGGTGTTGAAAAACATAAACAAGAGATTAACAAAACCGCAGTTATCCGAAATCTGATTTTTCAAAAAGCAAGGTCTGTTGCAACTAATTAGTGCCGGAAAGTAAAGAAACGATTTTTCGGTTTTTGTAAACTAATTTTTGTAAAAAGATGAAAGCACACACATTACTATTTTGGGTTGTCACATTTCTTATGCTCGCTTCGTGTAAAAAAGAGGAAGAGAATCTAAGTAATTCCGAAATGGAGTTATCCGCCGATTATAATGGGGTTTGGACCTTGAATTTATACCAAAACAAGCTTGATATCAGAGGTAAAATTGCCCCGAAAATTGCCCCGAACAATCAAATTGAATTAAAGATCAGCTCCAATGCTGACCCAACGGGGTTTAAAATGTTGGCAAATTTAACGGATCGCGAATTTTCGGAAAACAAAGTAACATATTTATATAAAGATCTTTACGAGACCGTATCTGCCGGAAACTTCACCGATGGGAGCAGAAAAATAATCAAAGTAAATCCCGAAGGAGATTATATAAAAGTGATGTTGGGCGATAATGTAATAAATGGTAGTTTCCCGATAGATTGCCATGATGTGCTACAATTAACGTATTGGCCGTATGATCATACCGCTACACTTTTCGTGAGTGGATATAACTTTTCCGGGAATGAAGACAAACAGGTTTATGTGTGGACTTCTCGCGATCCATATCCGATTCAAATCCAATTGCAGTATGATAATCCATTGCAATATGCTGCCCGCCCAAATTTCAGCAGTTATAGCACCAATTTGACGTTTGTAGATGATTATAGTGCTTACCCAAATTATTTGGGCGTTTTCTTTCAAAACGACATCGTGTTTGTCGATTATAACGGGACTGTTTACCGTTCTGTATTAGGAGTAAACACCATTGCTCCGCTTGTTCCAACTCAATATAAGTCGAAGACAAAATAACCAATAATTATTCAGAAAAAACAGTTGAAAAGCATCAGTTTGTGATGAGTTAATTCCATTTCGAATTATAAAAAAAGCCCCTATTGGGGCTTTTTTTATGTGGATGTGTGTTTTAGTAAATGTTATTTGTGTTTAAACATGCCTTTTTTATTTGATTTGCAGACTTTGCAATAAATTTCTAGTTAGAAAAATTAAATCCAAAAAGATGCAATTGACAAATCTCTTATTTATGAGAAATACCACATTGCATCTTTGGATTTAAAACAAAAAAGCGGTTATTGTTTCGTCAATTTCCAGCTTGAGCCAAGCGGACCGTTCATGGTCATAGTGCGTTTGTTATCAGATGGAGTTAAGGTGTAGTTTGAAGTGGACATTTTTAATGATGTTCCGTTTAATGTCCAGTTCATATTTTTGGTTTGAGTTTGGTTTGCCATTATATCATATCGTTCCACGTAATTGCCGCTTCCGCCTTTTTTAAACTGATAACTAACAAACGTCGTCTGCTTTCCGGTTTTTACTTTTCCACCTATTTTTTCTTCGGTTACCATCCATGTTCCTATTAACCAGTCGCTTTCTGTGTTTGCAGATGTTTTTGGAACTTGTGCTTGACTGGTAGTCGTTGTTTGTGCCGTCGTTGTTTGAGTTGTGGCAGCTTGAGTTTTTTGTGCAGTTACGGGTCTGGTATTGTTTTCAGTACCTGGTTTCAATTTCATCTCCCCGGTTTTAGCATTTAAGGTGTATATTTTATCTTCCATTTTTACGGTTGACAGAACTTCCCCTAATACATTTGTGAAACGATCGGCTTCTTGAAAAATAGGTTCTTTAAAGTATTTGCCGGTTTTGTCGATATAGCCCCATTTTTCGCCGATTTGAACGGCGCAATAACCATTGCTAAAACCGTAGCCATCTGTTGAGCCAATTCGATCGTAAATGAATGGAATAATGGTTTCTCCTTTCTCGTTGATAAACCCCCATTTATTCCCTTCTTTAGCCGAAATCAGTCCATTAATCATATATTTTGATGATAATCCATCCATAAATGTGTTTAAATCATCAAATTCTTTTGAAATTGCTACACCTTTATTGTCTCTGATTTCCCATTTTGTATTTGGATTTTTTACATAGAAAAAGCTTCCTTCTTCGGCAAGCCACAATTGAATACAATCGAGAATAACACTGCCGTCGTTTTTTACAAGGCCAAATTTCCAAAGTTGATCTTCTCCAATTTTTTGTGTAATTGAGAGCCCATTTTTATTGAAAGCTAAGGCTTTCGCAAACGTCGGCTCAAATATTACTTTTCCTGTAATATCAATTAATCCCCATAGCTTGTTGTTTTGAATATTGGCAATATTGTCATAAAAGGAATATATTACATCATATAAGGGCTGTGTAATGACAGTTCCGTCATTTTTAATTAATCCCGATTTTTTTGCATTTTTGATAATTGCAAGTCCGGTTGAAGAAAATTTGTCTATATCATCAAACTTAGTTTCGCAAAGAACTTTTCCTGTTTTATCAATAAAACCATACTTTTTATTGTTCTTTATAATGGCTAATCCATCTTTAAACTTATCAATATCATCAAATTGAGGTCCTACCAGTACAGTTCCTGTTTCGCTGATCAAGCCTTCTTTCTTGTTAAGATAAATTTTGGCCACACCGTCTTTAAATTTGTCGGCATCATCATAAATTGCTTTAACCACCCATTCATCCGATTTATTGACATATCCGTATTTCTTAGTCTCTTTATCTTTTTGAGGTTTAAGATCTTGTCCCAAAATGCAGGAAGAAATCAAAAGACAAATTCCTGATACTATGATTGCTTTTTTCATTTTTTTATTTTCTTACAGATTTAGATAGATTATTAGAATTGTTTATGTTATTAGAATCCCCTAATTTGGTAAGATTTGGGATATAAGCTTTCTTTGTTGTTGGGTTAACAAAGTACCATTCATTGTAAATGCCATCATGGTCTTCCCATAAATGAACATTAGAACCATTCGTGTTTTTCCGACTTTTGAGGTTTATAATTTTGCCATTTTTATTGTAAATTTTATAACGGCCATTTCCCAAATGTTTAAAATAAAAGTCCTGAGCAGGTTTATCGTTTTTTTTCCATAACTGAACATTCGTTCCATTTTCATTTTTTCCACCACTGATATCAACTACGCCATCACTAGTGTTCCCTACATAAATTTGATAATAAGGGCTGTCAAATTTTTTCTCAATACGGAAGAGACGATCTTTTCCGCCATCGATGTTCCAAACCTGAATATTTGAGCCTTGAGCCATTTTATTGTCACTACCGGGTAAATCCCAGTATCCGCCATTATCGCGGCCATAATCCATGGCTGATTGTATCCATAAATTTTGTCCGGTTGGAATTGGGTCGCCAATAGGCTTAGTCTCTTGATATGCGACGGTTTCTGTGGGGATAAATGCTTTTTTTGTATCCGGATCAACCACATACCATTCTGCCCAAACGCCATCATGATTGTCCCAGATATGGACATTCGATCCATTTGAAGAGGAGCGGTCGCTTAGTGTAATTATTTTTCCGTTTCGGTCAAGAATTTTAAATCGGCCGTTTCCAAGATGAGCAAAAGTGAATTTTTGAGTATTGCCACCGTTTTTTTCCCAAACTTGAACGTTTGTTCCGTTTTTTTCCGACCCTTTTTCTACGTCAATTCTCGAATCTTGCGTATTTCCAATAATGATCTCATAATATCCGGCTTCGTTGGAATTAATAAATGTAAATTTACGGTCTTCGCCATTATCCAAATTCCAAACCTGAATGTTTGAGCCTTTGTTGATTAGTGTGGGAGAGCCAGGAATATCTAAATATCCGCCGTTATCGCGACCGTAATTCATGGCAGACTGAATCAGGAATTTTTTACCCGTTACCATCACAGATGCACTGTTTTGAGCTATTGAGGCTGATGCTGATACGAGGAGAAATCCCACAATTAAAATTAAAGATTTGATTTTTAACATTTTCATACATTATATTTTGGTTAATTACTATTTGCTGTTGTATTCATTATTTTGAAAGCTACAAGATCTTAGTTGCAGAAAGGATCGGTTTTTGAAAAAAGATTTGAAACTAAATGCACTGTTTTTTCAAATTGAAATTAACGATACAGGAATAAGCTCAAAATTTGAGAATGCATTTCCAATTCAGAAACTACTTATATGTCTTTTCCAAAAAATGACCGGCTTAATCAAAATTTTTCGGGTTAAGAAAAAAGGTACATGTTTTAAATCCTAAGAGAATGCTAAATGGAGCCGAACCCTCTCTTTTTTCTGTAACTTTGCAACCGGATTTTATAAGGAATTTTAGCAATGAATGAAAGGATCTGGAATACGAATTTTATTTTCCTGATACTGTCGAATTTTTTAATGTATATTACCTACTATGCAGTACTTTCGGCATTACCCATTTATTTAGTCAACGATTTGCAGGCTTCAAAATCTCAGGTGGGCTTGGTCGTTGGTATTTATACAATTGCATCGGTATTAATACGTCCGTTTTCCGGTTTTGCCCTCGATCGGTTTGGTCGTCGTACTATTTTCTTATTGGCATTAGTGCTTTATTCGCTCTTTTTTGCCGGTTATTTGGTCGCTCTTTCTATCTCCTCCATTATTCTGTTGCGGTTTGCACAAGGGATGACTTGGGGAATTACTACCGTTTCCGGATCCACCATCGCTACGGATATTGTTCCTGCTTCTAAAAGGGGAGAAGGACTTGGATATTTTGCATTATCCACTACGCTAGGAATGTCAGTAGGGCCGGTTGTGGGATTGTTTATTTGCCATCAGTGGGGATTTCCGGCTATGTTTGTTTCAGGTTGTATTATCAGTTTGGCAAGTTTCGGCTGTGCCTATTCCATACATCTGCGCAAACGCTTTGTGGTGGGTAAGCGAATACAGCTGACTTGGAGCAGTATGTTCGATAAAAGTTCCATTCTCTCCTCTACAAATGTACTTATCACAATGATAGCTTATGGCGGCTTGTTGTCTTTTATTGCACTTTATGGACGGGAAATAGGAATACATAACAGCTCGCTCTATTTTTTGATTTTTTCCGTTGGTATTGCAGCATCGCGAATTACAGTTGGAAAAGTATTTGATAAACATGGTCCGAGAAAAATCCTTACATTTTGTATGCTTCTATTGTTGATTGGATTCCCAATGCTGGCTATGGCAAAGGGTGCGACCCTGTTTTATCTTTCGGCCATCATCATCGGGTTTGGAAATGGCGTAATTTTCCCCACATTTCTGTCGATGATTAATAATTTGGTGGACTCCGGACATCGAGGCGCGGCAAATTCAACGCTATATACGGCCGTAGATCTTGGAATGGGCTTTGGAATGATCATGGCAGGATTGATTGCCCAACATATTTCCATCTCCGCTATTTTTTGGATAAATGCGCTGGTTTGTGCCGTCGGGTTACTATTTTTCAGACTTTTGGTAATCAAGAATTACGAGAGACATCTAGGGATGAAAGAATCTGAAATTCAAAAATAAATTATTGAAAAAATTCAGCGTTATCTCAAATCATCAAGATAACGCTGAAAATGTATATATCCTTAAAAATAGTTTATTCAACAACCAACTTTTGAATATTTGTTTGTTTGGAAGATTGTACTTCAAGCAAATAGATCCCTTTACTAAGCGGACAAACATCTAAAACAACAGAAGACAGCCCGAATGATTTTCGGTTTAGGACAACTTGTCCGTTCATATTTTTAATTGAAATAGTATAATTTTCGTCAGCGTTAGTTTCAACGGTTACATTATTTGTGGCTGGATTTGGGTAATAGTTTAGTGCAGATCGGTTATTTTCGGATATCCCGTTTGCTGTGACATCAATTTTGGCAATTACCGCATCATTATTCGAAAGAACTCCATCTGTTGATACAGCGTGTGGATATAACGACAATGTCATTGTGAAAACACCCGACATATAAAGAAAATTATTATCCATAGAGAAGCCATTTAATCTAAATACACCTATATCTTGGAGATAATTGGGGTTTTGATATGGAAGAATCGTTTTCATCCAAGCCATTGTTCCATCGTTGTTCCACGAAGAGATAAAACCATTGTTCTCAGCAACCGCATAATTACTAAACAAGCCAATAAAATTTTGACCTAATACTTTCAATGTATCTGTAAAATTGCCTGCCAAATAAACATGGTCGTTGTTACCAACCAATTTTTTCGTGGTAACATATTTCTGCCCACCCAACAAATTAGTCCATAAATTTTCTCCTGCATAGTTAAACTTTGCTATATATCCATTTAGAGTCGTACTTTGTGAGTTAAGTGGTCCATTCCCAAAATTTATTTGTTCGAAAAATTGTCCAGACATATAGATCCCTGAATTGTTTACAAACAGCTTGTTTGTGCTTCTAAAGAACATATTCGGTATTCTAGAATAAAAACCTTTTGCAAATTCTATGTTTCCACTCAAATCAGTGCAAGCCAAATAGATGTCAAAATCGCCACCAGATCCTAACCAATTCAAAGATATATTCTGAAATGTAGCAGTTGAACTATGGAAAAATCCTGTGAAATAAATTTTATTGTTATACACATAAATTCCATCTCCAGTTTCTTGACTAATACCTCCAAAACTTTTAGCAAAATTTAAGTTACCAGCCGAGGAATAGCTAAGCAACATGGCTTCGGAAGAGAAATTTACGGTGGAGCCAGTAATAGTTACCGTTTCGAAAGTTGCATCAGGGACAAAAGATCCTACTGCATATACATTTGAGTTTGCACAAGCAATATCGTTAAAAGAGTCATCATTTACTCCACCTCCAGTTTTTATCCATTGCAAGTTTCCTGAAGAGTTCATCTTTACTAAAAAAGCATCTCTTGCTCCGTGACTAACGGCAATTGAACTTTCAACACGTAAGGTGTCATCAAAATAGCCTGCATAATATAAGTTTCCATCAGCATCGGTTGTAAATGCCATAACTTCTCGATCGCCCTTTTGCGAAAAAGCCTCTTTAGCCCATTGCAACTGACCCGAAGTGTTGTATTTGGCTATAAACCAATTGTAATAAAAGTCACCACCTTGAGATAATGTTACGCCTCCTTGAAAAGTCCCAGTGCCTGCATATTTTCCAATTTGATATACATTTCCAGAGGGATCTGTGGTGGAGTAAAAAGCTTCATCCGTTTGGGATGAAACTGCCCATTGCCATGCTTGTGCATGGATACTTAGTTGGCATACGATAAAAAATACCGTAAAAAATAATGTGATTTTTTTCATTTATTTGTTGTTTAATTAATGTGTAATAATTGACAAATCTTGTATTTACAAAAAGAAATTTGGGAAACACTTAAATCTAAAAAGTGAATCGAAAATTATCTCAATTATTGTTTCCGATAGTAAATAAAATCTATTATTTCACCTTCTTTAAACTCTTTTTTTAAGGCATTCATACTATCAGTAGAAGCACAAATAAAGGTAAATTTCTCCATGTCAACAGCATCAATACTGCCACCATATTTAGCCAAAATACGTTCCACAGACTGAACCAACTTTTGACTGTATTGTACTTTAACATGGTATTCATAGATATATCCATCGGTACTTGGATTTTGCTTTTCGATGGATATGAGAACACCCTCAAGTTGTTGAGCAATCGTAATTTCGGATGGCCAACTGGCTTTATTCGAATTTTTCCATGTAATAACACCCAATTCTGCAATAATTTTTTCCATATCTGTTTTTGAAAGCGGTTTTTTTGCAGAAACTTCAACACTGGCATTTATGGCTAAAAGTTCAAGATAAAGAATTGAAACTCCATCTTTTTGAAAATAGACAGCATTGCAATTTTCGAGTTGATATATGCCTGAAAGTTGAGTGGAGTTTTTCGAAAATGTTTTATGTTGATTAAAATGGTCAAGTTTGTATAGCCTTACAAACAGAAAATCGGAAGCTTTTTTATACATAGCCACGTAAGAATCATCATCAATTTCGATACTTACATTGGCATATCCTAATGGAGTTTTTGCTTTAGTATTCGATTGAAAATCATCCGAAGAGATTAAAAAAGGAGATTTTTGAGCGTTTGCGAAACCTAAAGAGAGTGCAAAACAAATTACTAAGATTATTTTTTTCATGGGTTTAAAATTTTACGAATTCAACTCTGCGGTTTTGTGCTTTGTTTTCGGGAGTGTCGTTGGCAACCAATGGTTTGCTTTCGCCTAAACCTTTGTAGGTCAAACGATCTTTCGAAATCCCAAGTTCTATTAATTTATCCATAACCACTTTTGCACGTGCTTCGGATAATTTTAGGTTCGCTGAATCATCGCCATCGCTGTCGGTGTGCCCTTCAACACTGAATTTTAATTCAGGATGATCTTGCATCATTTTTAAAATATAATTGATTGTTCCTATTGATTCTGGCTTCAATGTAGCTTTATTTACATCAAATTTTATCCCTGTGGTTACAAATTTTCCATCGGTAAGAAGTTTGTCATATAAAGGCACTGCCCCTTTTGCAAAGCGGAAGTTTTTGGTGTATCCTGGGTCTTTTCCATCGACCGTTTGTTTCCCTATTGTAAATCCGGTAGGATTGTATCCTAAATTTGGAATATTTAGGACTCTAGCATCGTCCAAATAAACTTTTAAAGCCCTTTTGTTGAAAGAAATGGCAACATGTCTCCATTTTGGAGTTTTATCAAACATGTCAGATTTATATCCTGGATAGTAATTTTGTTCAATATTTTCACCGTTTACACTATTTTTGTAAATACGAATCCATTTTTTAGTTATTGGAATGGTTTTATCTAGGTTTCTTTGATTTTTATAGTCTAATAAGTATATGATATAATGTCCTCCATGATTTTCGCTAAAATAAGCGTCAAACTCAATGGTGAATTCTTCGGGAAGATAATCCTCTTTATTATTTTTCATCATAGGAGTAACACCACCGCCACCGTTCATATTGCATTTAATATGATAAATTACGTTTGAACCATCAAAGTTTGCATTTTCAAAATTACCTTGAACCAAATCCCATTTGCTTGGGAACTCACCGTTTTGTTCGCCTTCTTGATTGTCTTCGAAAATAATCTCTGTGCCGGGAACAAAGTCGTATTTTGCCCATGTCAATGTTGGCTTATCCTGACTTGTTGGTGGGGTTTTGACTTCCGAATTTGTATTTGAAGGCTTTGTTTCCTTTGGCGTTGTTTCGTTTTTTGCTTCTGTTTTTGGTTTTGAATTTTTGGTCGTTTTTGTCGAATTATCAATGCCTTCTTCGGCTTTATCCAAACCTTTGTCGATGGTTTTATCCACTTTTTTTTCTACTCTTTGGTTTACTTTTTTTTCTGTTTTTTTGACTACTTTATCTAATGTAATTTGAGAAAAACCAAAGACAGAAATTAATAATGTGATAAGTAAAATTGCTGTTTTTTTCATAAAAGATAGTTTTAAAAATGTGAAAGTCAATTTAATTCAATCAGTGATTAAAATAAAGTTGACTTTTGATCATTATTTTTGAATTACTAAACGTTGAATCTCTTGGTTTTTATTTGTTCGGATTTTGACAAAATAAATACCATTCGAAAGATTACCCACATTAATTGTCGTAGTATTTGATAAAAGTGTGCCTCGCAACAATTCTTGTCCTAAATAATTACTAATGGCAAAACTTGTTGTTTCACTTAAATCACCCGAGTAATTTATTGTAATGCTACTATTTGCTGGATTAGGATAAATAGATAAAGTGGAGTTTTGTAATTTTGATTCTTCAATTCCAACGGTATAATCTTTAATACATCTTACACTTGCTCCAAATGCTTTTTTACCATTTGCAATAACAGCTGTCACACTTGGTTCAATAGATAGTAATTTAGCGTTATCATTTGATGCACTTGATGTCCAATATACAGCTAAGGTATTTATAGGATATCCACCTCCAAGATTGTATGAGCGAGCTCCTGTATAATGTAATCTTAATGAAGAATTAAAAGCTCCATTAATTGTGTTGTCTTCCCAAATACTCATTTCTTCTAAAAATTCAGATTGAGTAGGAATTCTCCAACCACTTGGACAAGGATTGTTTGGAGCATTTAAGCCCTCCCATAAGCTGTTATCGTCTGTGGTCATCCAGTTATTGGGAGCATTAGGCGAAACAATAAACTTGCTGTGTCCTGGATTAGAAGTTGTTGAAAGTTCCGAAGTGGTATCTGAACCGTATAATTGATGTCCATCTGCTAATCTTCCCCATTGAAAATAATCTCCTTTTGCTAAAGCATCATTTGCTGATTCGGCAACGCGTGAAGATCCTAAGTCGCGATCCAACCAACATCTGCCATATTTTCCTTTTACTGTTCCGTAAGTAACAGGGATACCATTATATGTAAAAGTTACTTCTCCACAAGTGTAGTTTTCGTTACTGCGGGTTTTAAAAGTTATTTCATCGCCGTAACCATACCCTTCACTGTTTCGAGCATATGCCCTAACATAATACCGAGTTGTATCTTGTAAATTATAAACAAACAGATTAAAAGCATTGCTTCCTATTGAGGTAGATGCAAAATTATCTGAAATTGAAGGATTGGCTGAAGTTGACCAGCAAACACCATTTTCTAAAATTGCACTATTTCCGTTATCGATTACTTCACCCCAAAATTTTGCACTGTTGTTGGTAATTAAAGTTGGAATATTTGTAGTTAACGTTGGAATGGTTAATGTTGAATTTCCTTTACCTACAATTTTAACAATGTTAAGATAAGAACTATCTTGATATTTATCGAAATAACCACCAGCAAAAACACTTGAATCGGTTGAAACATAAGTAGCATAAACTATTGGGGCATTGCCCGTTTGAGTGAAACCAGTACCAGTGGCAAAATTAGCATCTCGAGTTCCATTGGCATTAATTCTAACTAATGCACGATCCATGACCCCATTAAAGAAGTTAAAAGAGCCACCCACCATGATTTTGTTGTTAGGCGTTTTTTTCAGTGAATATACAGATCCAGAAGGTCCTCCCGCAACATCAAAAGAAGTATTTGGAGAACCATCACTATTTAAGCATGCAATTTTGTTGTATGTGCTTCCTTGACAAACCGTAAAATCGCCTCCAACAAGAATTTTTCCATCAGCCATTTGTTCAATGGCACGTATAATATTATCAAAACCAGAACTTAGATTGGTTACAAAAGCAGTATCCACGTCTCCATTTTGTTTAATTCTACAAAGTTTTGATGCAATTAATCCTTGATAATACATAAAATCACCACCCACTAAAAGTTTTTGGTCTGCTTGAACGAGTAGAGAATATACTGGTGCACTGCCAAACATTCCCGTAAATCCGCTCCCAACGACAAACGAGTTGTCCAAATCACCGTTGGGCAACAATCGGGCGATGTGTTTGCTTGGTGTGCCATTGACGGTGGTGAAGTTTCCGCCGATATATATTTTTCCAGTAAGAACATCAACATCCATTGCATTAATCCCTCCGTCTAGACTGTTTGATATGTTAAACGAGGGATCGATATTTCCATTTTTATCTAATTTCACAATTCCATAAACACTTGTTGTGTTAACCATAGAAATACCTCCAGCAACGATAATAGAAGTATCAGGAAGAACATAAATTGATTTAATGGTTCCATTAATTCCATTTGTGCCAACATGAAAAGTAGAATCAATAGTGCCATTTGGTTTAAGGCGAACCAAAGATTTATAACTTGTACCATTGTATGAAGTAAATAATCCACCAACAATAATTTTATTATCTGGTTGTTTTGCTATTGCTGTGACTGTTGCCGAGAAACCGGTTCCGATATGGAATGAGGTATCAATGTTTCCGGATTGCCCAATAACAGAGTTTAGGCATAGGCCTAAAAGTAGCGAGAGAAATGCTCTTTTCATATTATTCATATTTTTACAGATATACTGCAAAAATAACGCATTCAAATCGAGCGGGCTATTCAATAATTATATTAGAGGTTGGTGGGTTTATAAGCGGGGTTATAAATTTTATATTTGATTTAGGTAATCAATAAGGAGTTCTTTTTTTCTCACTGAAACGGGAGGCATCGATCCGTCTTTCATAATAACAAAGCCACCATCTCCTTTTTGATATCGGATAAGGTATTCCGTGTTGATTAAATGTGATTGATGAATTCTGAAAAAACCATAATCACACAAGATGTCTTCAAATTCTTTAAGGTTTTTCGAGACCAACACTTTTTGCCTGTCGTGGAAGAAAAATTGGGTATAAGCTCCATCCGATTCAAGTCGAATAATTTCATTTATACGTACAACGTAAATGCTGTCATTGGTTTTTAATACGATTTTTTTTACATCTTTCGAACCGATTTTAATATTTGACAACAATGCTTCTATCGTTAAATCAGTGTTTTCTTTTGTTACTTGAGATGAAGCACGATTAATGGCATTTACTAAATCGTCGTCGTCGAATGGTTTTAAAATGTAATCTAATGCGCTAAATTTGAAGGCTTTAATAGCGAATTGCTCATGAGCAGTAATAAATATAATTTTAAAATTTATGGGAAATAGGCGTTGAATTAGATCGAATCCGGTACCGTCGCTCAGGTGAATATCGAGTAAAACAATCTGTGGTTGAGTGTTAGCAATTAGGACGATTGCCTCTTCTACGGTTCCGGCAGTACCCACAATTTCGAAAAGGGGAAAGTGCTGTTGTATTATCTCGATTGTCCGGTTTATCAAATGTTTTTCGTCGTCAATAATTGCTATTTTCACAGGCATTCATTTTAATTTACAAAAATAACAAAATATTACAAGTGCAGGTGTTAACTTTCGAGGCATTTTTCAACAAAACAGCATCCGGTGATTTTCGCTTATTTTAACCTGGATTCTTTTATACCGGTCCAAGGGGCATTTCAAAAGCAATTTCGGTTCCCGTTTTATCTGTATTTATCAAAGAGAGATCGGTAATGCTAATTTCAGAGCTGGTTTTCGATGCTTTTGATAATATTTTTAACCGCTCTTTGATGATTTGAATTGCCAGCGATTTATGATTCGGATCTTTGGGCTTTTCCCGATGATTTATTCCCACACCGTTATCGGTGATTTTTACCGATAGGTGATTTTGGTTTAGCTTTAAATCGATAACAATTATTCCACGATCGATGGATGCAACTCCGTGTTCGATGGCATTTTCGATAAAGGGTTGGATAAGCATCGGTGGGACTCCGATTATTTCGCTTTCAATTGAGGAATCAATGTTGAAATGAATGGAGAATTTGTTATTAAAACGTAACTGTTGAAACGCGATGTAATCTTCGAGTATTTCCAGTTCTTCACTTAAGGGGACAAACTCTCGGGTTGAGTTTTCCAGTGTTTTTCTCATCAAACGGCCAAAGCGGGTAATGTATGAACTTCCCTGTTCTTTGCTGTTGTCGAGTATAAACTTTTGTACCGATGCCAGCGCATTAAAGATAAAATGCGGATTCATTTGTGCCCTGAATAGTTTATGTTCTATGTTAAGCTGGCGATTACGCTGTTTAAGGCGACTTTGACGAATATAAAAAACAACAAATGCCGATACTAATGAAAACAGAATAAGAATGTTAATGAGAATCCAACGATTTTGCGATAATTGTTTCGATTTCAGCTCGTTTTCTTTTTCCAAGATCTTCATCTGCTTTTGATTGACCTCGTAGTCGTATTTGGCTTGCATTTCGTGAATTGATTTTTGATTGCTTTCATTAAAAACAGAATCACGATAAGCAATATGACTTTTATAACTTGCTAGGGCTAAGCTATAATTCCGGGTTTTTTCGTATCCGTCGGCTAGGGTTTGATAAGCTTCGGCAAGCTTTGTTTTAGCTCCAATGGCTAGGTATAAGTTAACACTTTTTGAAGCTCTTTCAATCGCTGTTTTCGGTTGATTTTGCTTTATCGAGAGTTGAGCCAGATTCAATAAAGTAGAAGCAATGCCGTTTTTGTCATTTATTGATTCCCTTATTTTTAAGGCGTTTATCAAGTTCTGATCTGCTTCGGCAAGTTTGTTTTGCTTCAAATACACCAGTCCGATGTTGTTGAGGATTGTTCCGATTTGAAGGTTGTTATTTGTTTTTTCGTAGAGAAGGAGTGCCTGGCTGTAGTAAAACAGCGCTTTTTCGTAGTCCGTTTTTAAAGACTCATAAATCACTCCGATGTTATTCAGGGTAGAAGCCATTCCGGAAGTATCGTTCTGTTCACGTTTGTGTGCGAACGCTTTTTGCTGGTATAAAAAAGATTGGTCGAAAAGATTCATTTGCTGATATACAATACCAATGTTATTTTCGGCGAAAGCAATGCTTTTTATGTCCTTAATTTTTTCGTAGGTTTTTAATGCACGTTGATAAAAGAATAATGCTTTTGGAAAGTCGCCACTCATCTCGTAAATTACACCAAGATTTCCATATTGGGCAGCTACGCCGGTGTCATTCTCAAGTGCTTTATAAGTGAATAATGCCTCTACATGAATTTGCTTGGCTTCTGCGAAATTTCCCATTCGAATGTTGGTTCTTCCCAATAAGTTGAGTCCATCGGCAACTGCACGTTTATCATTTTGTTTTTTTGCTTCGGCAACAAAGCGTTTGGATAAATTAAGTGCTTTTTCGAGTGAGTTTCTGGAATAATAAGAAATGAGCTGCGGATAGCTTTGTTTTTGCTCCGAAAATGGGCTTTTTGCAAGCTGCTGCTCCACGGAAATAGCATCTTCTTGGTTGTTAATTTGGGCTTTCGTTGAAAATGTCGCACAAAGAATAAGCGAACTTAATAGGAGTTTAGAAAGACTATGCATGCTTGATAATTTAGTTAGAGCAAACAAATTTAGAAAAAACAGAGAAAGAAACTTGTTAAAATTTATAAAAACTGTTATCGTTCTCTGATAACTTTACCCAGAGTATAATCCAATGCCTTTTCCGAAAGAATTTCGATGTCCGGAATTATTCCATGAAAATCATCTTTTTTGACCGTAGAATAATGACTCAGATATTAGATTGTTTTACGAATTTATCTCTTTCGTTTGTTAAATAATTGTGAATCAATATATTTAACATATTTGTGTAAGTGGATGTATATCAAATATATATACTTAGGTAGTTTCAATAATTAAGACTTGCATTGTTTATTATGTGTAATTAGTCTAAACAAGAATAAGTATTTTCTGTTATAGCAAGATAAGTTAAGGGAAAAATAGATTTTGGAAGTTGCAGGGAGCTACATTCAATTTAAAAAAAGCTTAGCTGAATTAAGGGAAATAGTATTTAACCAAAAACAAATAATGTATGAAAACGTCACTATTACAAGTTTGTAAGAGGACATTGAATCGTGTACAAAAACCGGTCGTGTTTTTTTTGTCAGTTTTAATAATAATTACTTTAGCAAGTGTAACGGTTTTTTCGCAAAACACGAAAGAGTTACATCAAACGATTCAACTATTACAAAGATCAACTACTTCATTAGACCAAATAAAAGCGGAAAATTTAAGAAAATTGGTTTATGAGATTCAGCCCGCCATTTATATTATTAATCGCGAAGTAAAAACCATTGGTGAAGGGAAACCATTGGTTGGAGAATTGGAGATTTCAGATATTTCCATACTTTATTTTAAAAATTCAATTTTTGAAAAAGTAGAATTTTTAAAAATCAGGGTTCTCAGTTCAACACAAGCTAAAACGATATTAAACATTCCTTTATTGGCTCATTTTAAATCGTTGCAATACATTCAATTTGTGTTTTCATATAGCATTTCGCCAGATAGCATTGATGCTTTATATGTTCCCGATTCAAGGGTTGCAGTACTTTATTCAATAGAGATACCGGAATAATGTAAATGAGAAATTAATAATATTAAAAAAGAAATAGTATGAAAAATAGATATCAGAATCATAAAAGAAATAGCATTTTAACGACCCTTTTACTCGGGTTTATTTTGTTATTTTCACTCCCCGTTTTTTTGAGTGCACAAGTGATCGTTCCTTTTTCGCAGAGAACGTCTGTTTACACCCCGACCAAAACTGTATATAACATAAAAGGTGATTTTGCTTTAATGGGAAATACGAATTTAACGCTTGTAAACTACGGAGATAATACCAGCAATAATAATTCTATGGCTTATGTGGATATTGATGGAAATAACAGTACCGTTAATTCGTCTTCATCTACTTTGCAGCTTTCCACGGAGAATGGAGCTATTCCAAGTTGTTCAAATATCATTTTTGCAGGATTGTATTGGACCGGAAGAGCGCAAGACGGCGGAACAAGTCCGGATACATTTCTGGTCACGAAAAACGGTACTTCTGTGATGTTAAACAAGCAAAAAGTTTTATTAAAAGGGCCCGAGTGCTTCTTCATATATCTCTATTACGGCATCCCCCAAGTAATATTTATTATCCAAATTCTACCGACGGTCAAATGTATTCTGCTTATGCAGAAGTAACCGATTATGTTCGTCAACATGGCTTGGGTGAATATTTTGTGGCGAATCTAGCTCTTAAAGAGGGAAATGGCGGCGGAACCGGTTACTATGGAGGATGGGCAATGATTGTTGTGTATGAAAATTCAAAAATGAATTGGCGTGATGTGACAATTTTTGATGGACATGCTTATGTTGCTGGAAGCACTACGATTGATTACACCTTGCCTGTTTCGGGGTTTAATACCATACAAAACGGGAATGTTAATATGAAACTTGGTCTTATTGCCGGGGAAGGCGATCGTGGAATTTCCGGAGATTATTTTCAGATTCGGGATCATTCTAATACAAATTGGGTGGCATTGAATCATACCGGAAATAGCACGAATAATTTCTTCAACAGTTCAATATATACCGGTGGAAATTCCAGAAATCCCAATTTGGTCAACAATACGGGACTTGACATCAGCATGTTTTCAATACCCAATGCAGGTAATTCTGTCGTTAAAAACAATCAAACATCGGCAACCTTTAGATATGGATCAACGCAAGATACATATATTATTTTTATGATGGCAATGGCCGTTGATGCTTACATCCCAACGCCCGAATCACAAAATATAGTTCAAAGTATTAACAACACCACTTACGTTTCCGGAAACCCTTTAGTTGCATTGCCTGGAAATGAAATTGAATTAAAAATGGACATACGGAATAAAGGGACAGAGCCAATTGATAGTGCGGTATTAATAATCCCAATTCCTTTTGCAACATCGTATGTTAGCAGTAGCAGACAAGTGTTTTATACTCCTGCTCCTACTCCAAATAACCAATACTTTGATCCGACTTTGGGCGCAAATGGTTCAATTGTCTGGAAAATAGGAACACTTCCTCTCCCCTCAAATCCAAATGATTTATTAGGAATACTCACTTACAGAATTAAGGTTACAGAAGATTGTGCAATTTTGGCAAATTCAAATTGTGCCAGCCAAATTAATATTTATGGATCCATGAATGGTATCGGTCAAATTAGTCACATTCCGGTTTCGAATCATGCCTCCATTCAAGGGTTTGTTCAAACGGGATCTTGTGTGGGTGAAGCGATAACGGCTCCCATCAGCATAAATATCAATGCCACAAATTACGTACAAAGTCATTGCGGAGCAGCTCCTGCTTTGATAAATTTGACTTTTTGTAATCTCTCTTCAAATATACCAATCTCGCAAGTTTCCGGAAATTTTCCTGCCGGTTGTAGATTTTATAATCAATATCCGATAACTCCTTCAACAACGGAGTACACTACGTCAAATCCTTTTCCAGCAACAATTGGAACAACAACATATTATGCTATTCCCGTTGGCGCAACTTCTTGCTATTTTGTATTTACAATTGAGGTTCTCAATATTTCCTCAACACCAAGCGTAAATGCATCCCCGGTAAATTATTGTATTGGATTCACGGCTAATCCGCTAACAGCAACACCAAGCAATCCTTCTTTTACATTGTATTATTATTCTTCTTTAACGGGTTTGCCTCAAGTTTCCATTACTCCTTCAACATCAATAGTTGGAACAACAACTTATTATGTAGCCGAAGGTATTTCGGGATCTTGTATCAGTCCAAATAAAGTTCCAATTACGGTCACTGTAAACCCATTACCGGTAGCACCTATTTCGGCAAGTGCAAATCAAAGCACATTGTGTTTTGGAAGTAGTGAAAACATTATTCTAACAGCGAATGGGGGGGCTGGATCAACATTAAATTGGTACTCCGGTAGTTGCGGTGGAACATTCGTTGGAACAGGAAATAATCTTTCAATCTCAGCACCTACGACAACGACTACTTATTATGCTTCTTGGTCTAGTGGCTGTGGAACTTCCAGTTGTGCTCAGGTAACGATTGCCGTTTCTCCACAGCTTATGGCTTCTGCAACGGGTTCATCACAAGTTAGTTGCAACAATGGGAACGACGGTTCCATCACGGTAACCGCAACAGGCGGCACCGGAACATACAGCTATTCGTTGAATGGTGGCACTTCTCAATCGTCGAATGTTTTCACCGGATTAACTTCCGGCTCCTATTCAGTTGCAGTTTTGGATGCCAACAATTGTTCCGTAACCACTGCAACAGTGGTGATTTCGAATCCACTTCAACTTGTAGCTTCAGCAATAGGTTCATCGCAAGTAAGTTGTTTCAATGGGAACGACGGTTCCATCACGGCAACCGCAACGGGCGGCACCGGAACATACAGTTATTCATTGAATGGTGGAGAACCACAATCGTCAAATGTTTTTCACCGGATTAACTTCCGGCTCCTATTCAGTTGTAGTTTTGGATGCAAATAACTGCTCCGCAACCACTTCAACAGTGGTGATTTCGAATCCAAGTCAACTTGTGGCTTCTGCAACGGGTTCATCGCAAGTAAGTTGTTTCAATGGGAACGACGGTTCCATCACGGTAACCGCAACAGGCGGCACCGGAACATACAGCTATTCGTTGAATGGTGGGCACTTCTCAATCGTCGAATGTTTTCACCGGATTAACTTCCGGCTCCTATTCGGTTGCAGTTTTGGATGCAAATAACTGTTCCGCAACCACTTCAACAGTGGTGATTTCGAATCCACTTCAACTTGTAGCTTCAGCAATAGGTTCATCACAAGTAAGTTGTTTCAATGGGAACGATGGTTCAATCACGGTAACTGCGACGGGCGGCACCGGAACCTATAGTTACTCATTGAATGGTGGCACTTCTCAATCGTCTAATGTTTTCACCGGATTAACTTCCGGCTCCTATTCAGTTGCAGTTTTGGATGCCAATAATTGTTCCGCAACCACTTCAACAGTGGTGATTTCAAATCCACTTCAACTTGTGGCTTCTGCAACGGGTTCATCGCAAGTAAGTTTGTTTCAATGGGAACGACGGTTCCATCACGGTAACCGCAACAGGCGGCACTGGAACGATACAGCTATTCATTGAATGGTGGTGCATCTCAAAGTTCGAATATTTTTACAGGCCTATCTTCCGGCTCCTATTCGGTTGCAGTTTTGGATGCAAATAACTGTTCCGCAACCACATCAACTGTGGTGATTTCAAATCCACTTCAACTTATGGCTTCTGCAACGGGTTCATCGCAAGTAAGTTGTTTCAATGGGAACGACGGTTCCATCACGGTAACCGCAACAGGCGGCACCGGAACATACAGCTATTCGTTGAATGGTGGCACTTCTCAATCGTCGAATGTTTTCACCGGATTAACTTCCGGCTCCTATTCGGTTGCAGTTTTGGATGCAAATAACTGTTCCGCAACCACTTCAACAGTGGTGATTTCGAATCCAAGTCAGCTTGTAGCTTCCGCAACGGGTTCATCACAAGTAAGTTGTTTCAATGGGAACGATGGTTCAATCACGGTAACTGCGACGGGCGGCACCGGAACCTATAGTTACTCATTGAATGGTGGCACTTCTCAATCGTCTAATGTTTTCACCGGATTAACTTCCGGCTCCTATTCAGTTGCAGTTTTGGATGCAAATAATTGTTCCGTAACCACATCAACAGTGGTGATTTCAAATCCACTTCAACTTATGGCTTCTGCAACGGGTTCATCGCAAGTAAGTTGTTTCAATGGGAACGACGGTTCCATCACGGTAACCGCAACGGGTGGCACCGGAACATACAGCTATTCTTTGAATGGTGGAGCTTCTCAAAGCTCTAATGTTTTCACCGGATTAACCTCCGGCTCCTATTCGGTTGCAGTTTTGGATGCAAATAATTGTTCCGTAACCACATCAACAGTGGTGATTTCAAATCCGGATCCGCTTGTGGCTTCTGCAACGGGTTCATCACAAGTAAGTTGTTTCAATGGGAACGACGGTTCCATCACGGTAACCGCAACGGGTGGCACCGGAACATACAGCTATTCTTTGAATGGTGGAGAACCACAATCGTCGAATGTTTTCACTAATGTTTCAGCAGGGAATTATCAAATAAAGGTAATTGATGCAATGGGATGTTTTGTCAATTTAGAAGTAAAGATTGACCAACCAGTGCCATTAACATTAACCTATAGCGCTTATTGTCGTGGTGGAGTACCAGGTGTTATCATCACGGCAGTGGGTGGAATTTCCCCTTACCAATATTCAATTGATGGTGGCGCAACCTATTCCCTTGATAATAAATTTGATACCACTATTATCGGTACTCATATTTACCTTGTTGTAAAAGATGTGAAAGGATGTATTAGTGAAGCGAAGGAAGTAGAAGTTAAAAGTTTGAACACACTGAGTGCAAGTGTAAATGTAATTTCAAATAATCTATGTTCTGGTGTAAATGATGCAAGTGCAGAAGTAATTATTACAGGTGGATTTGCGCCATACACGATATCTATAAACATGGGACAGCCATCAAATAATCAGTATTTTACAAATTTAGCTCCAGGCGAATATCAAGTTTTGGTACGAGATTCAAATACATGTCCGGCACTTGCAACCTTTGATATAAAAGCAAAAGATCCGATAGCTGTTGATTTGCTATCAAAAAGCGATATTGATTGTAGCGGATCAAATGGAGGAAGCGCTCAATTATCTGTAAGCGGGGGAGAAGCCCCATATTCTTACCAATGGTCGAATGGTAATAATGAAGCAACTTCAACCAATCTTACTTATGGAATAAATACAGTAACGATTACTGATGCAAACAATTGTGTATCAACTTATCAGGTGATGATATCATTGAGCCAACCAAGTAATGAGTTGGAATTTCAAAATGTTTTTTCTCCAAACAATGATGGAATAAATGATTATTGGGTCATAAAAAATCTGGAATATTTTCCCGAAAATGAACTGGTAATTATTAATAGATGGGGAAATGAAGTATATACAAAGAAAAGTTATAAAAATGATTGGGATGGTACTCAACTGACGGAAGGAACCTATTTCTACGTACTCAATGTTCAAATGTGTAGTGAAACAAAGAAGTTTTCGGGGTACATTACCATTGTTCGATAGTAAAATAAAGTGGGAGTATTGAAATCCAACGCTCCCACTTTTATTTATAGAATTAAAAAATGATCATTATTTTAAATTTGAAAGCAATGAAAAAAATATATATAATCGCACTCGTAATGTTATCCGGTGTTGGTGTTGCACAGCAAAACTCACAACTGAATCATTACATTTTTAACCAGATGACGATAAATCCTGCGTATGTGGGAACAAAACAATGGACGAGTATGAATTTCACCACAGGTTCGCAATGGACTGGCCTTGATGGTGCTCCATTTACTCAAGTGTTGAGTTTAGAGGGGCCTATTTCCGAATCCAATGGATTGGGGGTTCATATTGTCAACGATAAAATTGGGGCACAATATCAACAATCCATTTATGGTAGTTTTTCTCACATCCTAAAGTTGACCGAGGACTTAAAACTATCCATGGGAATTTCTGCGGGAGCTTCCTATTTTACACTTGACGGCACCAAATTAAATAGTGGAGATGAAGCAGATCCGTCAATTCCAAAAACACGGGTCAGTTCATTGCGTTTTGATCCGAAAACAGGTGTATTTTTATATTCCAAACGCTTTTATGCCGGATTTTCAATTAGCGACTTATTGGGTGATGTTATTCAAAGTAATGATTTAATGACGGTGAAACAGACACAGCATTATTATTTAACGTCCGGTTATGTCTTTGATATTGGAGACAAATTTAAACTTAAACCCAGCTTTTTAATTCGGGAAGATTTTAAATCACAAACGAATTATGATATAAGTACTTTTTTGTTATTTAATGACATCTTTTGGGTTGGGATGACCTATCGTTTCGGTTCTAGACCATTCACAAACGCTTCGTTAGATAATTCTTTAAAGATGAGAGATGCAATGGTATTTATGACGGAGTGGAATATTAATAAATCATTGGTTTTCGGATATGCATATACTTTATCAACTACAGCTTTAAAGGGCTATTCGGGCCACGAGATAGAAGTAACCTATACGTTTCCGAAAAAAACAGATACGCGAATGAGAACACCAAGATATTTCTAACACTTAAAAATGATACCGATGAAAACAAATATACACCTAACAATATGGCTGATTGTGGCAATAGTATTTCTGTCGCCGAATCGTGTTAAAGCCCAAAATCCTACTCCTGAATTGGCAATCGAACGAATGAATAATTACGATTACGTCAAGGCCATTGCCATTTATACCAATTATTTTAAGACAAAGGCTCCTTCCCCCGATGATATTCGAAATATCACTTATTGCTATTTGATGACGAACGAAACCAAGCTTGCTAAAGAGTGGATTTCAAAGCTTGTCGATAAGGATAATCCAAAGCCCCCAGAGCTACTTTTGTATGCAAATCTTTTAAAAAGCGAATCGGAATACAACCAGGCTATTGTTGAATATACGAGATATAAAACACTCGTTCCGAATGACAAAAAAGTTGATACGTTGATTCGTTCATGCAAAAGCGCTATATCTTGGATTCAAAATCCAACTTATTTTGAAGTCGCCAATGTGGCTGAACTCAATACGGAATATGCTGATTTTGGCTTAATCCCATACAAAGACACATATATTTTTACTTCAGATAGAAAACAGACAAAACTTCTTAGTCATAACGATACTTACGGATGGACAGGAAACGCCTATCTTAAACTCTATGAAGCAAAAACCACGAAATCAGGTACATCTATAGAGGCGATTACAGCGTTAAACGACAAGTTTCATAATGGTCCCGGACAATTTGATTCAGTTCATCAAGAGTTTTTCTTTACGCGAACAAAAATGGTACGAGTTACCAAAAAAAACACGAATAATGATCCTACAAGTTGGATAGAAAAAATAGAATCCGCTGATTATGAAAACAGGCTGGAAATATATATTGCCAAAAACATAGGAGGAAAATGGACATCTATTGAATCTTTTCAGTATAACAAACCGGAGAAATATTCTGTAGGACATCCGACTATTTCTGCAGATGGAAACACCTTGTATTTTGTTTCCGACATGCCTGATGGTTTTGGAGAAACGGATATTTATTCATGTCAACGAAATAAAAATGGCTCTTGGAAACAACCCGAAAATTTAGGAAAAACAATTAATACAAGTGGCAAGGAAATGTTCCCGTTTGTTGATAAAGGCGGAACGCTATATTTTTCCAGCGATGGACATGAAGGAATGGGTGGGTTGGATATTTTTAAATCAACGCTCACAAATAATCATTGGAGCACTGTTGAAAATTTGAAATCGCCAATCAATAGTTCTAAAGATGATTTTTCGATCTATTTTATTGAAAGTGGTAAATCCGGCTATCTTTCATCAAATAGATACGGCGGAAAAGGGAGTGATGATATTTACCGTTTCAAATACGATCCTCCATCAGAATTAATTATTGCTGTAGTTCCAAAACAGATAGACGAAAACAATAACATTGTGCCTCTTGATGGAATGTCTTTAAAAATTGAAAATATTACGGAAAATAAAAAAACAGAGGAACTAAAATCCGGTAATGGAATATTTACAATTACCGGAAAATGTAACAACAGATACTATATTGTCGGAAGTAAAGAAGGCTATTTTACAAAAAGTAAAACTATAGAAACGGAATGCAAAACTCGAAATGATACTCTTTTTGTAGAAATCGTTTTAGAGAAATTGAAAATAAATCAACCCATTGTCTTGAAAAACATTTACTACGATTTTGATAAATCGTTTATTCGTCCCGATGCAATGCCCGACTTAGATAAAGTTGTTCAGATAATGACAGATAATCCTGAAATTATTGTCGAACTTGGCTCACACACCGACTCACGAGGTTCGGATAATTACAACCTAAAACTATCACAAAGAAGAGCAGATGCTGCAGTGCAGTATATTATCTCAAAAGGAATCGATAAAAAACGAATTACAGCCAAAGGGTATGGAGAAACACAACTTTTAAATAAATGCTCGAATGGCATGGAATGTAGCGAAGAAGCACATCAGCTGAATCGTAGAACGGAATTTAAAGTTACGGGATATATTAATGGAAAAAACACCCAAATTAAGAGTAATCGATGACGAATTCGTTTTTTAAATTATGGTTGTCCGATAAAAGCTAAAACCATTCACAATCGTTCATATTTACAGTGGTTTAGCTTGGTATAAAAAGGAGGCTTCCTGGCGGCTTTGCCGCCAGGAAGCCTCCTTTTTTAGATTTGAAAAAGTCTGTTATTCTGAACATAACGCAGAGAAGTTAAAAATAACATTATTATATTGTTCGATGCTTTCGGGCAAAGCCCCAATCGTATTTTCAACATAATTGAGTGTTTTGGATGTTGACTTCAATTACTAATTTTTGCAAATAGTAATAGAATTATTTGTTATTAAAAAAAATCATGTATTTTTGTTGAAAATCTATTCAGTATGCTGATTATTGGAATTGCAGGCGGTTCAGGTTCTGGAAAATCTACCGTCGTTCGCGAAATTGTAAAGAAACTTCCCAAGGATTCGGTTTGCGTTATTCCCCAAGACTCATATTATTTTGATAATGGGAATTTAAGTCCGGAAGAGAAACGAAAAATTAATTTCGATCATCCCTCATCCATTGAATTTGATTTGCTGATTAAACAATTGGATGAGTTAAAGGCCGGAAAATCGATTGAAATGCCCATATATTCCTATATCACTTGTGCTCGCGCGAAAGAAACAATTCATGTAGAACCGAAAAAGGTGGTTATTGTGGAAGGTATTTTAATTTTCACGAATGCTCAGCTTCGCGACCGAATGCAGATTAAAAATATTTGTGGATGCAGATTCCGACGACCGGTTAATGCGTGTTACAAAGCGCGATCTTGTGGAACGAGGCAGAAGTGTGGAACAAGTACTGGATCATTATGAGAAATTTGTAAAGCCGATGCACCTTACTTTTATTGAACCCACGAAACGGTATGCAGACATTATTGTCCCGCAGGGAGGAGAAAATCATACGGCAATACACATCCTTTACTCCATGATTCACATGAATCTGAATAAGGATTAATGCCTATTTACCAGCTTTTTGATGATGATATCCGCTTTCCCAATCCGATGGATTCAGAGGAAGACGGTTTATTGGCTATCGGTGGCGATTTGTCTGTACAGCGATTAATAAGTGCTTATGCTACAGGTGTTTTTCCTTGGTATGAACGGAAACCCATTCTCTGGTGGTCCCCCGATCCTCGGACGATATTGAACCCTAACGAATTTAAAATTTCCAAGTCGCTTAAGCGGGTGATTCGTTCCGGAAAATTTGAGGTTCGCATGGATACGGCTTTCAGCCGGGTAATCGATATGTGCGGACGTATTCCCCGTAAAGGAGAGAACGGTACTTGGATTACTTCGGATATGAAAGTGGCCTATAAGCAACTGTATGTTCTGGGGGTGGCGCACTCGACGGAGACTTTTCATAATAATCACTTGGTTGGCGGATTATACGGTGTATCGATTGGAAAAGCCTTTTTCGGGGAATCGATGTTTCATACGGAAACCGATGCCTCTAAAGTTGCTTTTGCAGCCTTAGCAGCTTGGTTACACGAGCGCGATTTTATGTTTATCGACTGTCAGATGCATACGGAACACCT